>CAXBNN010000001.1:0-707787 GCA_963977135.1 uncultured Flavobacteriales bacterium
TTTTTTTCTACTACCCAATTAAAGGTAGGAGAGTAAGTCCCTGCCTGTCGGCAAAAAGGGACGCCACTTTTAAGCCCTCTTCGAGCAATCGTAGAGGGCTTTTAGTAATTAAAATTTTGTGCTGCTTATAAAGGTGGGAGAGTAAGTTCCTGCCTGTCGGCAGACTGGGATGCCACTCTTAAATCCTCTTCGAGAAATCGTTGAGGTTTTTTTGTCTATTATTTTATATCTATAAAATGAAGGTTGAAAGAATTTTTAATATAAGAAGTGCTGAGGCTTTCCAAGATGATGAATTAAACTTCATTCAATGGATTGATGAAAAAACGAAAGGTTAATTGATGTGGTAAACCGAATGGAAATTAAGCGTCGAACTTTAATAATTTCATTTCTTTGCCATCAAAAACACCATAAGTCTGATAATTAATCCACTCTCCAAGATTGATGTATTGTGAATTTTCACCAACAGATATATCAATAGGATAATGACGATGACCAAATACGAAGTAATCGAAATGCTCTTTTTTTAATGTCTCTTTGCAGTAAATTGCTAGCCATTCATTCTCATCACCTAAATACTTTTCGTCATCAAGAGCAGTGTGTAAACGGCTTTTTTGAGATGACTTATTCGCCAACCAAAAAGAAAAATTAGGATGTAAACGAGCAAAAGCCCATTGGCAAAATTTATTAGCGAATACTTTTTTAAGGAACTTGTAGCCTTTGTCTCCTGGACCTAATCCATCGCCATGTCCGATAAAGAATTTCTTTCCATTCCATTCTCGAGTAATTGGTTCACGATAAAGCTTTATACCTAATTCTTTTGGAAGATAGTCGAACATCCACATATCATGGTTTCCTGTGAATACGTGCACTGGAATACCTGCATCCGTGAATTCAGCTATTTTACCTTGTAAACGAATAAATCCTTTTGGAATAGTAAATTTATGTTCGAACCAAAAATCAAACAAATCACCAACTAGAAATAGTTCTTCTGCATCGGCTTTAATGCTTTCTAACCAAGCAACAATTTTGTCTTCTCTCTTTCTACTTTCCTCAAAGTTAGGAGCGCCTAGATGAAAATCTGATGCAAAATATATTTTTTTACCTTCGGTCACGCGCTTATTTGCCAAAAAGCTTTTCCAATTCAAGTTGAAGGGCTTCTCCTCGAAGTTTGGTATCAATAATTTTACCTTCTTTATCAATTAAAACAGTAAATGGAATTCCTTTTACCTGATATTGTTTTGCCGCTTCACAAGACCAACCTTTCAAATCACTTACATGATTTGGCCAAGCTAATTTATCTTGTTCTATTGCTTGTTTCCATTTCGCTCCATCTTTGTCAAGTGAAACACTCATCACAGTAAAACCTTTGTCTTTGTATTTTTCATACAAGGCAACGACAGTAGGATTCTCTCTACGGCATGGTCCACACCAAGAAGCCCAAAAGTCCAGAAGTACAACTTTTCCTCGTAAATCTGAAAGTTTCATTTTGTTTTTCCCATCAAGCATAACTTCTTCAAAGTCTGGCGCTTCTTTTCCAGGAGCTAAGAATTCCATTGCTTCTTTTTGGGCTTTTAGACCAAGATAACTGTCGTAATTACTTTGTACTGTTTGTGATCCAGGCAAACTATTGTCTAATTGCCTCGCAACTGCTTCAAATGATGCCCAATCAGCATTTGGATCAATTGTAGTTAATGCAGGAAGTAATGCTGGTGAGTTTGGGTTTTGAGAAATAAACACTTGACGCTGCGAAACAAATTGAGAATAATCAGCTTGTAAATTTCTTTCAATTTCTTCTCGATTCTCTGGATTGGCTTGCAAAGAATTTTGAGCTGCTTCTTTTTTTGCATTCCAATATTGCATCTCAAGTATAAATTTTTTCATATTGTTACTTTCATCCGAACCAACAATATTTCCAAACGTGTTTACATCTTTGCCATCGGCAAAAACTTGAATATCTGAGTTTGGTCTCAGAATTAAGTTTACCCGATCATCTCCAACTTTAAGTACATAGAAATCTGGAGATGGCACTTTTCCAACTAAAGAAAAATCACCATTCTTTTGAATTGGCGCTTTAATATGATCAACAAATTTATTTCCGATATATTGAGAAATTGAAACGCTGTCAACCTTTGTGTTAAATATGTTTCCTGTTACTTTTACACTGATTTCGTTTTGACTAAAGCCAAAAGTCAGTGCTAAAATGCTCAGTATTGCTATAAAACCTTTTTTCATAATTTGTTTATTTATAATATCTCTTTCAATTTTTGTTCCAAACTTGCTCCGCGGAGGTTTTTCGCAATCACTTTACCAGTTTTATCTATTAATACCGTATGTGGTATGCTATTGAATCCATATAAACTAAGCAGAGGAGTATCCCATTTTAACAAGTCGCTGACATGATTCGGCCAAACCAAACCATCTTTAACTATTGCAGCTTTCCAGGCCTGCGGATTATCATCCAATGAAACTGAAAAGACAGTAAAGTCTTTGTCTTTGTATTCGTTATACATGCGCACCACATTAGGATTTTCCTTTCTGCATGGTCCGCACCAAGAAGCCCAAAAGTCGATTAAAACAAACTTTCCTTTTAAGTCAGAAAGATTGATGATTTTTCCATCGGGATTTTTCATTGAAATTTGAGGAGCCATTTCACTTGAAGCATCTGTAGATTCGACGCTACCGTTAGCTAAATATTCTAGATAACCATTTTCAATCAGTGCTACTTGACTATCCATATTTGCAGCAAGTGGTGATCCAGAAAAACGTTTGTTGAACGCTTGACTTACGCTTTTGAGAATTTCGAGATTTTTAGGATCCCATGCAGGGAAACCCGCATTCGGAGAAAGGGCAGAAGATAGAATAATGTTTACTGGATTTCCGGGATTCTTTTTCATTTGGCTGACAGCGTATCTATCTAAAGGTTTACGAAGTTCGAAGTAACGTTTCATCAATTCTTCTTCAGATGCACCCTGTGCTTCTAGTTCTCCAAGTCCTCTTTGTTGATCGGCAAATTCAGAATACATGGCCATGTATTTGGTCAGAGGAGTTGCCCATTCCGTTCCTGTCAACACAGGTTTCTTTACGAAATCATCAATTGTAGAATTGATTTTCACCTTATCATCAGGCATCATCGTTAAAGGAATGATTTTATCTTCACCATCGCCAAGTCTCAACTGATAAATACCCATTCCTGGAATATTTCCTTCAATTTCGAAAGAACCATCGTCATCTAATACTCCTTTTGCTACATCAATAGTCCCGTCAGCACTGATAGCTTCTACGTATACATTTTCATTTCCAGCTCCTTCGATTTTCCCGCTAACATTAAAGTTAATATCCAATCCATCTTCAGTTTTACCAGAATTACAGGCAA
The DNA here is from genome assembly GCA_963977135.1 of uncultured Flavobacteriales bacterium. Taxonomy (GTDB): domain Bacteria; phylum Bacteroidota; class Bacteroidia; order Flavobacteriales_D; family Crocinitomicaceae; genus UBA2040. Next base: position 3,374 of record CAXBNN010000001.1, read on the forward strand.
AGAAACTAAGTGTAAGTAGGAAAAAGAGGTATTTCATATTTTTATTTTTCAAGTTCATTTCTTAATATTTGATTGGCAGTTTTTGGGTCGGCCTTACCTTTTGAAATTTTCATCAATTGACCCATTAGGAATCCAACTAATTGTTTTTCTCCATTTTTATAACGAGCAACTTCATCAGGATGTTGCTTCTTAACTTCGTCAATAAAGCCTAAAATCGAGTCTTCATTGGAATCCTGAATCAAATTCATGGATTCGGCTAATTTCAAAGGATCGGCAGATGGGGTTTCCAACATAGCTGGAAAAATTTTCTGCGATGCGATTGAGCTCGAGATTTTTCCTTCATTTATTAATTCGATCAAAGCCGCAATTTGCTTTGGATTGATAGGGAAATCAGAAATTTCTTTTCCTTGAGCATTTAAATAGGACTTGATGTCTCCCATCATCCAATTCGCTGCCAGTTTGTATAATTTTGTTTGTTTTATTAAGTCTTCAAAATAAAGTGCGATGGATTTGCTGTCCGTTAAATTGTATGCATCATATTCTGATAATCCGAGTTCCTTAGTATATTTTAAAAATAAATCCCGAGGTAAAGATGGCATTTCAGCCTTTACAGCATCAATTTGACTTTTGGTTACTTTTAAAGGTAATAAATCTGGCTCCGGAAAATATCGATAATCATTTGCTGCCTCCTTGGAGCGCATAGCATGAGTAACATTTTTCAAAGCATCATATTGTCTTGATTGTTGCTCCAAAGTACCTCCTTTTTCTAGGACTTCTATTTGTCGCCCAATTTCAAATTCAATCGCACGTTGTACATTTCGCATGGAGTTCATATTCTTCACCTCTACTTTGGTCCCGAATTCTTTAGCTCCTATTAAACGAACAGAAATGTTGGCATCGCATCGCAGAGAACCTTCCTCCATATTTCCATCACAAATTTCCAAGTAGCGAACCAATTTTCGCATTTCCATGAGATAATTGTATGCCTCGGTTGATGAACGTAAATCGGGTTCAGTAACGATTTCAACTAATGGAACACCAGCTCTATTTAGGTCAACTAGGGTATCTTTAACGTCAATGTCATGTATGCTCTTTCCAGCATCTTCTTCCATGTGAATTCTAGTCAACCCAATTTTCTTTTCTACACCATTCTCATCATTCACAATAACATAACCACCAGTACAAATTGGTGTTGTATCCTGTGTAATTTGATAGCCTTTCGGCAAATCTGGGTAGAAGTAATTTTTTCGAGCAAAATATTGATTTTCAGCAATGTCACAATGTAATGCCAATCCTAATTTGATAGCATTTTCAATGGTTTTTTTATTCATTACTGGCAATGTGCCAGGGTGACCTAAAGTTACAACGCTAATGTTTGAATTAGGAATAGCACCATATTCATTCACATCTGATGAATAGGCTTTACTTTTGGTTAGCATTTGAGCATGAACTTCAAGTCCAATTACTACTTCGTATTTATCTCTTGTGTTTGACATGAAATATTCAGTCGATTATTTTTGTAATTAAATTCGAGCAATCAATTGGCTCATAATAGCAGTCATTTTTGGCTCTTGCCGGCTTGCAACTGCAATCACATCTGCAACTGAAACTTTTTCTATTTTTCCAGGAACACCTAAATCCGTAATGATGGAGATAGCAAAACATGGAATTTCCATATGTCGAGCAACAATTACCTCGGGAACAGTTGACATTCCAACGGCGTCAGCTCCGGTATTTCTAACATAAGTATATTCAGCAGGTGTTTCCAATGTTGGACCAGTTAAGCCAGCGTAAGTACCAACGGAAACTTTTATATTTAATTCAGTTGCAATTTCTTGTGCCAATTTAATCATTCGTGGATCGTATGGTTCGCTCATATCTGGAAAGCGAGGTCCAAGTTCGTCTATGTTTTTCCCTATTAACGGATGTGCTGGAAAAAGATTTATATGATCATTCTGTATCATGATTTCACCAACCTCAAAGTCAGGATTCACTCCACCAGATGCATTACTAACAAACAAGGCTTCGATGCCTAATAATTTCATTACGCGCACAGGGAAAGTTACTTGTTTCATATCATAACCTTCGTAGAAGTGAAAGCGGCCTTGCATGGCAACAACTTTTTTTCCACCCAATTCTCCGAAAATTAGTTTTCCAGAGTGACTTTCAACTGTAGAGACTGGGAAGTTAGGAATCTGTTCGTATGGAATTTCATCAATGATGTTGATTTCCTTTACCAATCCACCTAAACCAGTTCCTAAAATAATTCCAACTGTTGGTTTAACACTTGTTTTTGAATTGATGAATGCTACTGATTCCTTAAACTGTTCTAACATATTCTAATAATTTATCTTTTAATTCTTGTTCTCTATCTATTTTCAAGGTGATCTTTTGAATACACCAAGGGTAATTTTTTAGTCGACCATCTGATTTGTATTTTTCTAATCGAACAGCGTCTTTTTCTGTTGTTAAGATAATCGTTTTGTCGCCTGCGAATTTACCAAAAATCTCGTGAATTCGTTCTATATCTTGCGAAGTAAAGACATGATGATCAGGAAAAATAACGGATTTTAACGAATAGTTTTTCGAAAGGTGATGTTCTAGCGGTTTTGGATTGGCAATTCCACTTACTAAAACGATATTTTCAACATTCTTAGGAATCTCAATATCGGTAAAGGACTCAATTGCCGGATAATCAATATTTGAAAAATAAATTTCGGATTTGGGAATTCTAATTTTTTTGTAGAATGAGTTTTTTATTTCTTCATTTAATTCTGTAGGACACTTTGTAACGATTACAATATCAGCTCTTTTGACTCCGGATTTAAATTCTCGTAGATTCCCTGTTGGTAGCATGAAGTCCCTGAAAAAAGGTTTGTAAAAATCCGTCAATAGAATATTTAAACCTGCTTTTACATGTCTATGTTGGAAAGCATCATCAAGGAGAACAACTGAATTTTCAATTTTCATATCGATTAATTCTTCGACTGCTAATTTTCGTTTTTCCGAAACAATGACCGTTGGTTTTGATTCGCTGTGAAGGAATAAAAGTGGCTCATCGCCAATAGTTTCAGCAGTAGAATTTTCATCAGCCCACAATAACCCCTTTGTTATGCGCCCGTAGCCTCGGCTTACGATAAAAACCTTTTTCTCGGAGGAAAGCCATTGATTGAAAAGCAGAACATGAGGTGTTTTGCCCGTTCCACCTGTAGAAAGATTCCCCACATTAATTGAGGGAAAAGGGATTTTAAATTCTTCTTTCCAACCTAAATCGAAAAGTTTGTTGCGCACCCAGGTAACGCATCCGTAAAGGATGGAAATAGGAAAAAGTATGATGCGCAATAGTTGCATTGGAAAATTTTGGTTTGAATATAGCTAAAATTGAGGTTTTGGTTGAATAGATATAAATTGAATTTCATAACTATTTGATTTTCAGATATAGGACTAAAATTTTAGTTTTTTCGAATTCTAAAATTTTCGAATTTTATAAGTTTGATTACCAGTAATTTAAAGTTTAATTCAGCTAAAAGAATAAATGATGCTAATCGAAGGAATTGTACTAGCTCTTTTTAATTAATTTTCTCTGCTTTGACCTATTGGTCTTAAAGAACTGAGATCCCTTAAGAATTTGATGTTTTGGTAGGGAAGAGATTTTATATCAACCCCAAACAAATTTTCATACGAATCACTTTCTTAGATGATTCCTCGACACGTTTATTAAAAACTTCATCAGCTTGGAATTTCGTGTAAATTTCAGAGAAAGTTCTCGCTGTGTTCTGCGGCATTAAGGTGATGTCACAACCTGCTTCAATAGATCTTAATTCAGCAGATTTAAAATTGGTAACTCCACCCATATTCATAGCGTCAGTAACAATCAAACCTTTGAATTTTAAGCTATCTTTTAGTAAGTTCGTTACAATTTTATCTGAAATTGTTGAAGGCAAACCATCTGTGTTGTAAATTGGGTTGTTCATGACTGCTAGGTGACCAACCATAATTGAAAGTACACCATCTTTTATCAAAGTCGGGTAGGTTGGAACCTCTTGTAAATCTCCGTCGATAACTTGAAGAGCTTTGTGCGTATCCCCTGAAACTAAACCGTGTCCTGGGAAATGTTTGGCTGTTGCAATGATATCCATTTTTTGAGATGTTTCAATAAATGCTGCTGACCATGGAATTATGTTTGCTGGATCTTTTCCGAAACCGCGATAACCAACAGTTGAATTTCTTGACATATCTACCACAGGAGAGAAATTATAGTTAATGCCAATCTCTTTCAATTCTTTTGAAATGATTTCAGCAGTTTTGTGAACCTCTTCAATCGAATTGATCTCACTGGCTTTTTTCACAACTTCAGTTCCTGGAATTTTTCTATTGAACAAAGTTGGTTCTGCATCTGCACTGTATAAGAATGGAAGTGAATTCTTTTCTTTATTAATTGAATTGAATTTTTCTACCCAAGTTTTGCATTGGTCTTTTGAGCCATTCAATAACAATAATCCGCCTACTTTTCTTGAAGATACCAAATTGGTAATTGTAGTTTCCTCATCACCATATTTTCCAATAGCAGGCATAATTACTTGAGCCACACGTGCAGTATCATCCAAGCCGGCATAGATTTCATTAACTTTTAGTTCTAAAAAAGGATTTTCAACTAAGAAATCAGACAAATTGAAATTATCCTGTTTGTATTCGATTTTCTCAACTTTCGATTCCTGTTTCATAGTGTTAACAGGCGTTTTTTGACTACAAGCAGTTGTTGCAAATCCTAAACCTAAGGCAAAAAGTATATGTTTTGTCATTTTATAACTTGTTAAGAACCGTCAAAATTAGCATTAACTAATCCGTTCCGCAGCTCGATAATCTTTATCTATTCACGTATGCTTGTCAATAATCATACCAAGCAAAAATGTATTCAAGTTTTTACGTGAAAAGGGATATTTAAGTTACATTTCACTGAAGAATTGGCTTGATTATCATTCGTGTATAAATTTTTGAAAATTAATTTTTGATTGAACATTTTACGTATCTTAGGTAGTAACATAAATTAATATCTATGCAAACGAATACTACTATTAAGTTCTGGGCGGAAGATGATAGACCGCGAGAAAAGATGCTATTAAAAGGAAAAAACGTTCTTTCAGATTCCGAAATCATTGCGATATTACTTGGTTCGGGATCAAGAAATAAATCAGCAGTTGAACTAGCTCAAGAAATATTGGCCGCGCATCAAAATGATTTGCATCAATTGGGGAAGTCTGGTGTTAAAGAATTAACCGTTCACAAAGGAATGGGTGAAGCAAAAGCCTTGACTTTGATGGCGGCATTGGAATTGGGTCGCAGACGGAAAGAAGCTGATCGGATTGAAAAAGTGAAAATTCAATGTGCTGAGGATGCGCACAATCTACTCAGACACCTTTTCCAAGATTTGCAACACGAAGAATTCTACATTGTTTTATTAGATAGAAGTAATCAGGTCTTACGCTATGAGCAAGTTTCTAAGGGAGGTACTTCTGGAACAATCGCAGATGGGAAAATAATTTTCAAATCAGCACTTTTAAATCATGCTTCGGCGATTATTTTGGCGCATAATCATCCAAGCGGAAATCTTACGGCGAGTCCTCAGGATATTAAATTGACAAAAAACTTGAAAGATTTTGGAAGTTTAATTGGTATAGAAATTCTAGATCACCTCATATTTACTGATAATGGTTATCTTAGCCTCGCAGAAAAAAGCATTGCATTCTAAGCATGAAAAAAATCATTACAATCGTTGGTGCGCGACCACAAATAATTAAGTCTTCAGCAATTTCAAGAGCAATTAGTGAAGTTTTTTCAACTGAGTTGGAGGAAATAATTGTTCATACAGGTCAACATTATGACGAAAATATGTCTGATATTTTCTTTAATGAAATGGGTATTCCAAGACCGAAATACAATTTGAATGTTGGTTCAGGAGGACATGGCGCGCAAACAGCAAAAATGCTCGAAGGATTAGAGCAGATTTTCTTGGATGAGAAACCTACAGCGGTTTTGGTGTATGGAGATACCAATTCAACAATTGCTGGAGCTTTAGCGGCTACGAAGATTCATATTCCAGTTGTTCACGTAGAAGCTGGTTTGCGGAGTTTTAACAAACGAATGCCTGAAGAAGTCAATCGAATTGCTTGTGATCATATGTCTACGATGTTGTTTACACCAACAAATACAGGGCTTCAAAATTTACGAAACGAAGGCTTTAGCTTAGAATTGGCTCCTCAGATAAATTCAGATCACCCAATGGTTGTTCACTGCGGAGACGTTATGTATGACAATAGTTTATACTTTTCAGAAGTTTCTGCTAAGAAATCGACGATTCTTTCTGATTTGAATTTAACGCCAAATCAATACATACTTTGCACAATTCACCGTGATGCAAATACAGATGTTAGTGAAAATCTAAATGCAATATTTCAGGCGCTTTTAAAAATTCAAGTTCGGTCAAATAAGCAAATCGTTCTGCCTTTGCATCCAAGGACTAAAAAGCAGATGGATTTATTGTTGACTTCCGAAAACAACAAAAAACTTTCCGAAAACTCGAATATAAAAATTATCGATCCAGCAGGTTTCCTTGATATTATTGCTTTAGAGAAAAATTCGAGTATGATAATTACGGACAGTGGTGGATTGCAAAAAGAGTCGTTTTTCTTTGAGAAACCCTGTATTATACTTCGACCACAAACTGAATGGGTGGAAATTGTAGAAAATGGTAATGCCATTTTAGCCGATCATGATGAAGAAAGAATATTAGCAGCATTCGATCATTTCGATTCAGCTCAAGGATTTTCTTATCCTAATTTTTACGGTGATGGAAAAGCAGCAGAATTTATTTGTCAGCAAATCGTTACTCATTTATGATATTAATTCATGTGCCAAATTCGTCGGATAGATGGAGCTATACGCTCGATTTTATTTTTGGTTTACGTGGAATAGAATTTAAATTGACAGATTCTCAAAAAGTATTTGAAGAATCAACGGAGAATAAAATGTCCTTTCAAAATTTAGAATTAGGAACAATTCTATTTGAAACGGCTATAACAAAACGTTCAATTTCCAAGGGAGTTTGGCGTGGTATTGAATGTTTGTCGTTTGATGAACTTGCCGACCCAATATCTTCCATTTTCTATGTGCTAACAAGGATGGAAGAGTACAATTGCTCCAAATGGGATACCCACAATCGCTTTGATGCGAAATCTAGTTTGCAATATGAATACGGATGGTTAGAGAAATGTATTTGTGATCGATGGGCTGAAGAAATTTTAGATGAAATTGAAAAAGAAATAAATTTATCATTCCCTAGGATTGCAGAGGAAAGTCGAATGATTCCCACTTTTGACATTGACAATACATATGCCTATAAATTAAAATCGGGCAAACGAAAAATGCTTTCTATTACTAAGGATTTATTGTTTTTAAACATTAGAAGACTTAAAGAACGGAGAGCGGTTCTTTCTGGTCAAATAAATGATCCTTATGATACTTATGACGCAATAGAACAAATTTCTAATGATTTCCCAGTACGATTGTTCTGGCTTATTGGTGATTACGGTAGTTACGATAAAAATATTTCAATTAAAGTAGGCAAGCACAAAGAGTTAATTAGGAGGCTTAATGAAAAGGCCGAAATAGGAATCCATCCAAGTTATACTTCGAATTCAATTCCTGATTTATTAAAAAGTGAAAAGAAAAAGTTGGAGAAAGCAATAGACAAAGAAGTGAATATTTCGCGCCAACATTTTTTGAAATTGAAATTTCCCCAGACTTATCAAAACTTAATAAAGCACGAAATAAAGGAGGATTTTACAATGGGATTTGCCGATGCAGTTGGTTTCAGAAACGGAACTGCCAGAGCCTTTCCTTGGTTTGATCTTTCGTCAAATGCGAAAACAGAATTAGTCATTCGACCTTTCGCATATATGGATGGCACTTTGAATGAATATTTGACACTTACTCCTGAAGAAGCAAAAGAAAAAATCAAAACCTTATACCAAGAGCTTGTAAAATCTGGCGGAGATTTTATTTTCTTGTGGCACAATGAGACAATAGGAGAATATGGTAAATGGAAAGGTTGGCGTTCCGTTTTAGATTATACCTTATCTTTGAATTCGAAGTAGAAAAAATGAAACAAAAAACGATTTTCCTTTGGGCAATATTTTTCATTGCAACAGCAATCATATTAGGCGCTTTTGGAGCCCATGCTTTGAAAAAAGCACTTTCTCCTGAAAGTTTACAATCTTTTGAAACTGGTGTGAAATATCAAATGTATCAAGGTTTAGGTTTGCTTATTCTTGGAACGATGGCTGACAGATGGACTTTTAATTTGAAGTGGCCAGTTTCTCTTTTACTAATTGGAACAGTACTTTTCTCGTTTTCAATTTATGGATTAGCTATACAAGAACCCTTAGGTTTATCATTAAAAGTTTTAGGTCCAATTACTCCACTAGGAGGAAGTTTATTGATTATTGGCTGGATTATTCTTGGATATAAAATTTGGAAAAGTGAGTAAGGAATCAAACATGATAATTACCATTTTGGGTTCTGGAACTTCTCAGGGAATGCCTGTTATTGCTTGCGATTGTAATGTTTGCGCCTCAACTGAGCCCAAAGATAATCGTTTGCGTTCTTCCATTATGTTGACGATTGATAAGAAAAACTACGTAATCGACACGGGACCAGATTTTCGTCAACAAATGCTTAGAGAAAATGTACAAACTCTTGAGGCCGTTATATATACTCATGAGCACAAGGATCACGTTGCAGGTATGGATGATGTTCGCGCTTTTAATTTCAAACAAAAGCGTGATATGGAGATCTACTGTAATCAGGCTGTGGAAAAAGCTTTAAAAAGAGAGTTTTCATATGTTTTCAATGACGATCCTTATCCTGGAATTCCAAGAGTTAATATTAATTCAATAAACTTAGCACCTTTTTCCGTAGGTGAAATAGAATTTATTCCTGTTGAAGTGATGCACTATAAAATGCCTGTATTGGGTTTTAGAATTGGTGATTTTGCATACATCACGGATGCGAAAACAATTGCCGAGGAAGAAAAGAAAAAGTTAAGAGGAACTAAAGTTTTGATAGTGAATGCCCTTCGAATGACAGAACATATTTCACACTTTAATTTAGAGCAGGCGCTTAGTTTTATTGACGAGATAAAACCAGAAAAGGCTTATTTGACACACATTTCACATTTGCTTGGAGAGCACGAAGAAGTGCAAAAAATTCTACCTAAAAATGTTGAATTGGCATATGACGGATTGAAATTCAATGCATAACAAACAGGTGAAAAAGGATTCGAATTAATTGATAACTTTGTACTAACGAACAATACAATCATGGCAAATAATTTATTAAAAGGAAAAAGAGGTATTATCTTCGGAGCGTTGAACGAACAATCAATCGCATGGAAAGTAGCTCAACGTGCGCATGAAGAAGGCGCAACTTTTGTTTTAACAAATGCACCGATAGCAATGCGTATGGGTGAAATAAATGCGTTGGCAAAAGAAACCAATAGCCAAGTCATTCCGGCTGATGCAACGAGTGTTGAGGATATTGATAACTTGGTGAGTCAATCAATGGAAATATTGGGTGGTAAAATTGACTTTGTTTTACACTCAATCGGTATGTCGCCAAACGTAAGAAAAGGTAAACATTACACAGAAGCGGATTATCGTTTTTACAACCAAACAATGGATGTTTCAGCGATTTCTTTACACAAGACATTGGCTTCGTTGTACAAAATGGATGCAATGAGCGAATGGAGTTCAGTAGTAGCTTTGACTTACATCGCTGCTCAAAGAATCTTTCCAGATTATAATGACATGGCAGATGCTAAGTCGTTATTGGAATCAATTACTCGTTCATTCGGGTACCATTATGGAATTAAAAAGAAAGTTCGTGTCAACACGATTTCTCAATCACCGACTGTTACAACAGCTGGACAAGGAATTAAAGGATTTACTGAATTCATCAATTTCTCTGAACAAATGTCGCCATTAGGAAATGCTTCGGCGGTTGCTTGCGCAGACTATTGTATGGTAATGTTCTCTGATTTGACTAGATATGTAACGATGCAAAATCTTTTCCATGACGGAGGATTTAGTGTTACGGGTGTTACACAACAGGTAATCGAAAAATTCGGAGACGAGTAATTAGAAATAAGAATTTATAGAAAGGTCGCTTGAATTTCAAGTGACCTTTTTTTTGTCTAATTATTTAAATTCCAATTGTAATCTTGGTAAGTGATTTTCGCGTCCGATGGAAGCGGAGTAGAAAGATACTTGTTTAAAAAAGGAATTACACCACCATTAAAGTCCCCTTTATACCAATCGAATATATTCGAAATACTCGCTGAGTTACTCGTGAAAGTATTCTCATTTTTATCGTTGATGTAACGTTTTGCCTGGCTTTCTAAAAGTGAATTCAAGTTTGAAGAAGTATATTCTTTATTTAACAATTTAGGACAAGAGATACTAGCACAATTAACAGCAAAATGAATTCTTGGTTCATTGAATTGCTTGCGAATAATGCCATTTTCGATATCGTTTAAACTCATTGTTTTCTCATCCAATTGAATGAATTTTTTATCCCAAGGTTTGCCTCCTGCAATATTTTTAATGGAGGAAACTGGGTAGTTATCGATGATTAATTTAATGGTAAACAAATTGTACGCATTTATCCAGTATGCCAGTTTTTGATATGAACTCCATGAACTTTTAGGGGTATTTTCTTGATAATGATGGATGGCTTGATCTAACATTTCACTATTCGTTTTAATAGAGGCATAGTTTACTTTACCACTCGAGCTCACATAGGAAGACAATATAGCCTGATAAACTCCTGAAAAATCTAATATTGGCATAGAAGGAGCAGGAGGTGATGGTAAATTTTCGTCGTTGACCACTCTTGTTTCATCATCCACTTTTATGCCATTAGGTTCTTTATTATCAGCAATTTGCTTCCCTTTTACATTAAATTTTTTAATCTCATTATTTAATGGAACGGCCTCAGGTGAATCAACTTCACTACTATTTTCATTTGATTCCGTCTCTTTTTCAATTGAGGAGGTTTTTGCGTCTAAATCTACCTCAGTTTTGATTGGGGAATTACTGACAGTTTCGCTGCAACCTATAAGGGCAGCAGATAAAATAAGTATACTTAATATTTTCATGGTAAATTTTTGTAATAATTAATCCATTCTGGGTCTTCAACGGATCTAAGAAGCTTCCAAAAGCTAGTGTCAACGAAAAAATCACGGTCGATATTATACATACCGAATTCTTTGTAAAGATACTTTTCTTGACCACTAGATGGCCTATATTCTTTCCCACTCCAGCCTTCTTCTTGGATTCCTTTCATCGGAGATTCGCGAAATCTTAATTTCCAGAGTGACCCTAAGGGGACGCAAAATAAGTTTTCAATTCTCAATTTAAGGTCCATTTCTACTCCGCATTGTAAATGCTCCAAGGCGAAAAAATTGTCTTTATGCGGATTGTAAACACTAGGCCAATATCCTGACGCAAACTTCACGAACTCATCTTCTGTAAGCGTTCTTCTGTGAGTCCTTCCTGAGGTAGTTTGTACATAAGCAATATAGGTTGTAAGCTTGCCAGTCGCTTGATAAGATACGCAAACTCCAAACACGCCCTTCCCGTTTGGAGACCAAAGTATGGAGCCGAAAAGAAACCAAGATATGAGGATTAGCCACTTCATTTTGAGGTATGTACGTATAATTTACGAAAAAAGTTTTGACAAGAATAAAGCCAAACTTAAAAACGATAGACTTTTTCAGGAGTAATTACGGCGTCTAGCTTGATATCACTGTTCACAATATCGTCTATTTTATCCACTGGAGGAAATACGGATAAACCAATAAATTTGCATTGAGGGTTACACTTTTTCAAGAAACGGTCATAATATCCGCCTCCATAACCGACACGATGTCCCCGTTCGTCAAAACAAAGCAAGGGAACGAATACAACATCTATTTTATGAGCAGCAATCACCTTGCCTGTTTGGGGTTCTGGGACACCGAAGTCATTAACAGCCAATTGATCGTGAGAAACAAATAAAATGTGTTTTAAATCACCTTTTTGTTTATTCATAACAGGCACAGCAACTTGGCTTCCAAAACCTGTAATTTTCTCCCACAATGAGTAAGTGTTGATTTCTTTTTGTCGTTCGATGGGAAGGAAAAGGCTTGCCATTTTATTCTCCATTTGAAAAGTCGTCAGAGCCGATTCGACAATTGAAGTCGAATAAGAACCTAATTCACCTGGTGAGAGTCCTTTTCTCTTTTCTATGAATAATTCTCGAAGTTCTTGTTTTGTCATTTTATATAAATGCAATTGCTAATCTAATGAATTTAAGTTATTCCATGATTATGTTGAGAAAAATTCAATCCAACCTAAAAGCTTTAACGTACGTTTTAGTATGTTTATAGAATGTTAATTATGAAGAAATCCAAGAATGTATAGACTGTTATCATTGTTTAGTATACTTTTTGTTATTTTACTTTTTTCCTTTCAGAAGGGTAGTGTTGAAATAACAAAATTCGTTGAGGTTGAGGTAGATGGAATTAGTTTAGAAGACTTACGAATTTCTTTAGGAGCCGAAAAGAGTGCCTTTCATATGGATGGTTTTGATGCTGAAAAGTCCAAAATTGGGTTAGAATTAATAAAAAATGGCAAAGCAAAACGAAAACTATTTAAAAGTTGTGCTATTTCTTCTTATTTCGTTTGTACGGATTGCCATAATTTGACAAGAGAATTTGAAAACCCAGCAGATCAAGACCCAACTGACCGGTTTGCTTATGCACAAAAGAACAATTTACCTTTCTTACCTGCATCAACATTCTGGGGAATTTACAATCGTCGGAAATTTTATAACGGCGATTATATTAAGAAGTACGGTGATATAATTACCAAAGCAAAAAACTCGTTACCAGAATCGATTCAAGTTTGCGCAAAATATTGCTCTTCTGGGAGGTACCTAAAAAATTGGGAATTGGAAGCCATTATGCATTATTTCAAAGAAAATGAATTGCGTCTTAGGGATCTAAATCTGTCTGATGCTCAAAAGAAATCAATTGCAAAGCTTTCAGAAATGAATGCCGAAGAGAAAAAGGAACTCTTGAAAGCCATCGATAACTCATATGCCCAAGGATATTCTGCCCACTTTTTAGAAACTATGCCTCGGGATGACAGAAAATATGGTGTTGGCGGAGATTCTGAAAAGGGAAAATACATCTATGACAAGGCTTGCTTGCACTGTCATTTGGATGGTCGAGTGACATTCTTAAAACTGGACAATGACAAATTGAGCGCTCAAATGTTTTTGAAGAACAAAACCAATTATACCGATTTGTCCATATATCAGATTATACGCCAAGGAACATACGCTATGCCTGGCAGGAATCAATATATGCCGAGGTTTACAAAAGAAAAAATGAGCGACCAACAAATAGAAGATTTGATGGCATACCTTAATGAACTAGCAAAATAATAACTATGAAAAAAATTGGTTTACTCTTCTTTATTGTATTTTTTGGATCCGTCGGATTCAGCCAAGATGTTACCCAGACTTTTAATTCAACTAGAATTGTGAATTCTCACTCCACTGAAATGTTGGGAAAAAAAATGTGGGAATACCGGATTGAACATCGTTTTGGGGATTTTGCTGGAACAAATGGTGGAGCTCAAACAGCTTTTGGATTTGACAATGCAGCCGACATTCGCATGGCGATGGAATACGGAATTACAGATAAATTAATGGCTGGAATTGGTCGAAGCAAAGGTATTGGCCGACCTTATACCTCCTTAATTGATGGTTTTTTAGCTGGACGTTTTCTCACACAGAACAAAGAAAAGAAAATACCAATTTCTGCAGCGATTGTAGGAACGATGTACTATACATATATGAAACAAGTAAATGACCTACAATCTGTAGCTTATTTTGACGGAAAACTAACAAGAAGGTTGGCCTATTCATCTCAATTAGTTTTAACCCGGAAGTTTACAGATCGTATTAGTGTAGCATTGATGCCAACCTATGTACATAGAAACTACGTTGCTCAGGATGATGTAAATGACTTATTCTCCTTAGGTGCTGCAATAAATATTAAAATCAATAAACACATGGGCGTGATTTTAGAATATTTCAACAATTTTGAAGATGATGACTTTAGAGTAAATGCGACAAACAGTTTAGGAATTGGATTTGAATTTGTTACGAACGGTCATAATTTTCATATCAATTGGACTAACTCAAGAGGTTTTGGTGAATTACAATATATTGCGTTAACACAAGAGGATTGGCTAAGAGGTCAATTTAGATTAGGTTTCAGTATCTCCAGAAATTTTAAAATTAAAAAATAATGAAAATAGTTTACACCTTATTTTTGCTAGTGATAATTGGCTTTTTATTTATGCCTATTTCCTCATGTACAAAAAACAAAGTTCCACTTCCAGAATTGGATAATACCTGTTCAGATTCGGTTAAGTATGTAACGTTTGTACAGCCATTAATATCCTCGAATTGCAGTACCTCTGGATGCCATGATTCTTTTGGTGCTGGGGGATATACTTTGGAAACACATGCACAAATAAGCGGAAATGCTGAAATTATTCTGAAAGCAATACGCCATGACGGAGCGGCATCTATGCCTCAAGGTCAACCAAAATTAGCCGATTCTTTAACCACTCAGTTTAATTGTTGGATTAATCAAGGTAAATTAGAAAATTAAGTATTTACCTAGGTAGGATTACAATACTTTTGATTAATAAATTTGAAAGTTTCCCCTATTTGGCCGAATTTTATTGAAATAAAATAAGAACTATAAATTGATATGAAAAAAAATTACGTTTTTACGCTTGCATTAGTAATTGGAATAGGATTGGTTTCTTGGCAAAAGTCAAGTTCCATACAAACGTCTGAATATAAAAAATCGCACAGATTTACTTCAGGTGCTCCAAATGGAAAAACAGGCGCACCAGGCGAAAGTAACTGCACAGATTGTCATACAGGATCTGTTATGGCTGGATCTTCGGAAAATATTTTCACAGTTGCGGGCTCCACTGGAGCAATTACGACTTATGTTCCAGGTCAAACCTACCAAATAGAATTAGCTATGGCCTCAAATCCTGCTAAAAAGGGAATGCAAGTAACTGTTCTTGATGCAAATAACTCATTTGCAGGATCATTTACTCCGGCAGCTGGTGGAGTAAATTTCACAATGGGCGGTGGCAAAACCTACGCAAACCATTCGGCGGCAAGCACAACAACTTCATTTCCTTTTTGGAATTGGCAATGGACAGCACCCGCGACTAACGTTGGTCCAGTTACGTTTTATGTAGCTACAAACGTTGCTAATAATAATGGTCAAAACACGGGCGATGTAATTCATATTTCTAATCATACATTCAACGGAGTTGTGGGTCTTGAAGAAAATTCAATCGAATCAGTAAAAGATTTCAGGGCATCGTTTTCTGCTGAAAATTCTATGGTTTATATACAGTTTTCTTCTTTGATAAATGGATCGAACTTTGTCAACATCGTTGATATGACAGGAAAATCTGTTTTAAATATGGACATAGGAGCTTCTTCAATAGGAATTAATAAAGAATCAGTTCGTTTGCCAGAACACATCAAAAACGGCATGTACATCGTTCAGTTCTTTGTTGACAATTATCCAATGTCGCAATCGATATTAGTAAAAAGATAAAATTTAAAATTCTAAACGGAATCCGACTTCAAAAAGAGGTCGGATTTTTTTATGTCAATCGTTTATCAACTAATTTATTGACCTTCTTAAAGAATTGATAGGGATTCATTGTTCTCCAATCCATATCGTCTAATTCTCCACCCGTTACAAAATACTGATCCAAGTTGATTCGGATAAATTCTCTTGAGACATGGTCATGAAAGTTTACCATAGCAACCCAACCATCATCCAACTCATCAAACCATTCTTCGTAGTAGCTTTCGTCGGAGTAATGAAAGTTTAGAACGTTTTCACCAATTAAAATAAACTTGGTAATTCCAGATTGCATGAGAGATTCAACAATATCTCGTTTAAAGGTCATGATATCATTTTCAATTGCATCGTTCCATTCACCAATCATTTCAATGATCGCATAATTCTCTTCATATTCGACGAAAAGAATTTTTATGAAAAGCGTTTCAGAACCCATGTCATCCCATTGTGGATGGATTACATAATTGTATATTTTGTGCTCAAATTCAAATTCAGAATATTCCCTCTCGAAAAACGGAGATTCAGAATCTTCTGCGGCTATATAGAAATCACGCCACTCAAAAAAGGGTTCAACAAAATGCATAGGCAAAATTACACTAAGTTGGCACAATCTTAGCTTATGGTATGAAAATAATATTTTACTTTTGAACCCACAATTATGCAAACACAGACCATGAAATTTCTTAAAAACCTATTACCCATCTTTTTAGTTGCCTTGCTTTTCACAGCTTGTTCTGGAGACAATGACAATAGAACAGTGCAAGAATATGCATCTGGCTTCGTTAATTCAAACGAAAAAGTAGTACTCTATGGATCTATTGATTTAAAATCAATTTTAACAAAAGCAGATTATGCTTCAGTTCCCAAGTTTGGTGGTATAATAAAAGGCGAATTAAAAAACATAGAAAGTGGATTGAATTTAGACAAAGGAGTTTATTTCGCTATGGAAGGTCCATTTGAAAAAGGAAATATGGGCTCTGTTTATCTTTTTATGGAAGTGAAAAATGCGGATAGTTTAAAACAACAATTAACACAAAGAGGTTACGATTTAGATAATGCGGATGGAATTGATTACTTCCGCAGTGGCGATGTAGCTTTTGGATTGAAAGGGAAATTGGCTTTGATGATGGTGAAATCAGGTAAATTTGACACGAAAGAACTAATAAGTGGTGCTATTAAACAAGCAGGTGGTGATTTACTTGAAGGAACGGCAGCGATGATTCTTGCGGCTAAATCTGACATTTCCATCAACGTACATTTGTACAACAACTTCAAAACAAATTCGGGTCAACTAGGCACAGTTTCGAAAGAAAATATGAAGCAATTGGATGAAATGATGAAAGGTTCTTTCAGCCAAGCGAATGTATATTTTGAAAATGGTCAATTGCGTATAGCGATGAAAAATCATTTATCAGCAAGTTTGAAGAAAAGAATGATGATGTTGACAGATGATAATGCATCAATTCGTCAGTCCATCGGTCAAGGCGAACCAAAACTAGCCGTTTCAACAAACCTAGACATGGCGAAATTGCAAACTTGGATGGATGATTACGCTCCAGGTGCTATGGATAAACTGATGGAGGCTATACCACAATTGCAAATGGCGATGATGGTAGCTGGAGGAAAGCTTTCTAACCTAATGGATGGGAAAATTGGATTTGCAATGTATGGAGAACCAAAAGCAGGTGCAATGGTTCCAGATTTCAGTTTCTATGTTGGTTTTGGACCACAGGGAAAATCTTTAGCGGAAATGGCGCAAAACTTCTTGAGTGGAGGAACAATGAAACTAGCCATAAGCGATAAGGGTGTTCAAGGATCTTCTTCAGATACATACAAAAGCGTAGCTGGAAATTCAATTAGCGTTCCAAGAGGATGCGAAACATTCGGAAAAACAGCATTTTCTGGTTATGCAAACTTAGAAGGTATGGACACCAAAGCCTTTGAATTTAAAGGTGGTGCAAAAATGATAGAGTTGGTGAAATACCTAAACTTCTCTTTCGATACCAAAGGCGGTGAGATTTTAGTAAAATTGAAAGAAGATAAAACAAATGTGCTGAAACAAGCCGCTTCTTTCATGCTTAGCGAATTTGAGTCTCAAATAGGGGCAATGAATCCTTAATATGTCTAAAGAATATTCAAAAGCTACTTCGTGACTGAAGTAGCTTTTTTATGTGAATTATTTTTTCTCAAATGTTAACAAATCAGTTCCGCCATTTCCACCGCTGACATCCTTCAATTCTAGTTTTGAAGAGCTTTGTGTGAGAATATCCCAATCATCGTTCAATTCATCAAAATCGTCGGTTGCAGGGAAGGATAAAATGAAATCAACATTACTTGAGCTATCGTCGTTGCTTTTGTCTTTAGTAACTGACCAAGTGCCAGATATGGTGTTGTTTGAGTTGGTCGCAGTAACAGTTCCGCCATCATTGAAGGTAAAAGTATAACTATTGAAATGTGCTGTTTGATCATCACTGTCTTCTGAAAACTGAGTTATCTTCCAGGTTCCTGAAGTAATGTCCTTTTCAACAGATTTTGTTTTTACTTTGTTGCAAGAACTAATGAGCAAAACTGAGACAATGACAAGTGTTAAGTTTAATTTTTTTAACATAACGAGAAGTTTTATTATTTAACGCAAATGTAGATCATTTAGCCTTCTTAAAAAAAAGAGAAGTATCATCTTTTTCAATGATTCACACTTATTAACACAACTTCAATTCGGTTCAATATGAACTAAAATATGGCCTAATTGCGGCAGTTCCTGTCTTAATTTGTCTTTTAAAATATGAGCAATGTGGTGACCTTCGCGCACACTAGCGTTACCATCCACAACCGCATGCAGATCAACGTGATATTTAAAACCAGATTTTCGGATGAAACATTTTTCGGTGGTCACAACTCCTTCAACCTCTGAAGATATATTACGGATTTCTAAAATCAATTGGTCATAAAAATTTTCGTCCATTATTTCACCTAAAGCAGGACGAAAGATGAGGTAGCTGTTATATATTATGAAACCAGAACCAAACAAAGCCGCCCAATCGTCGGCAGTTTCATAACCTTTGCCCATTATTAGAGCAATGGAAATCCCGATAAATGCTGCTACAGAAGTAATTGCATCACTGCGATGGTGCCAAGCATCTGCTTTTAATGATGAACTATTGGTTTGTTTGCTTTTTCGAATCACAAATTGATAAGAAAGTTCCTTCCAAACGATAATAGCCCCAAGCACATACAATGTCCACGATTTAGGTGCTTTGTGAGGTGTAGTAATGTTTAAAATACTTTCGTGAGCAATGAAAAGTGCTGTGGTTATTAAAAATCCGACGACGAGAAAAGTAATCAAAGGCTCGATTCTTCCGTGGCCATATGGATGATTTTCATCTGCCGGTTTTTTGGAATATTTCATTCCGAGCAAAACCAAAAGAGACGAAAAAACGTCTGTGACGGATTCAATAGCATCGGCAATTAAGGCATAAGAATTCCCAAAAAAACCAGCAATACCTTTTATTGAAGCGAGGATAATATTTCCTCCCAAGCTATATACAATGGTGGTAATCGCTATTTGTTCGTTAGATTTTTTCATGTTGAAAATATCGGGTTCCAATTTTGTAAAGATACATTTCCTCGATAGGATTAGCGTTTATTATTTCATGTGATTTTTATGATTTATTACGAAATATTTTCGATCAAAAGGGTTAGATTTATAACTATGACAAAAGACAAAGCACATTGGAACACACTAAGCAAGGAAGAACAAAGAGTTATCTTGAATAAAGGAACGGAATATCCTGGAACAGGGGAGTATAATGATTTTAAATTAGAAGGTACTTTTGTCTGTCGACAGTGCGAAGCGCCTTTATACGATTCTTCCAGTAAATTCAATTCGGGCTGCGGTTGGCCTTCCTTTGATGATGATCTTTCAGATAACGTAGAAAGGGTTCCCGACGCAGATGGAAGACGAGTTGAAATTGTCTGCAAAAACTGTAAAGGACATTTAGGTCATGTTTTTGAAGGCGAACGATTTACGGAGAAGAATACACGCCATTGTGTGAATTCTATTTCTATAAAATATGTTCCGAGAAAATAGATATTAGACCTGAGACCTGAGACCTTAGATTTTAGACCTTAGCCTAAAGTCTGTTATCGAAACTTTAGTCAATTGTCAAAAGCCCTTTTACGGATACTTACAGAAATACGTTCTCTCAGCTTGTTTCTCAATCATTTCATGTAAAATGAATTGTGAGGCCAATGCTAATTGCGTATAGTTTTGAGAATTGTTTCCAAAGCCAGCAGCTGAGTTCTGCCACATTTCTTTGATCAATTCTTGTCCACCTGTTTCTGGAGCAATTTTATTTACTACAGCTGCTACATTTCCTGCACCAGCGTGATAAATATGTAAGACGAATAAACGGAACCAAACATCGCTTTCTTTATACTCAATGTTGTGATTATCTAATATAACTTTTGCCTCAGGAATACAAACTCTTGAAATTAATCGTGAGGAGCCGTATGCTGAACGTTCGAAGTTTTCTCTTTCATCTGTGTATTTGTTTACGGTTAAGCCTTGAGCTCTCGCAACAGATGGCATTAATTGAAATGCACCATAAGCACCGCTTCTAGATTTTTTCAATTGACCTGGACTTTCAATCAATAAGATGGCTTGTGCGTACCAAGGATCAACACCAGCATCTTCAAATGCGGCTACACCTCTTGAAAGTTGTGGATACACAGCATCAAATTTGTAAAAATCATTTTTTCCTGATGTAACATACAATTGTTCGTTCGCAGATAATCCAAATTGTTCTCTCAATTCTGCTTTGTATGCTTCTTTTTGAGCATTTGTTTGCGAACTCCACTCTTCAACACTCATTTTTTTTAACACCTGGCGTGTTGCTGAAACATTTATTAAAAAAGTATCTGGTGAAAGTTGCATGATTTGTTTCCAGAAAATTGGTTGAGCTAATTCATTCCAATTGTCAGCGAAAAGGTCTTGAGCACCCATAAGAACGCCAGAGTGGTCAGCCATTATTACTTCAACTTGTTCTTCTGAATAATCTGCGCTAGGTTGAGCAAATACTGTAAATGCACTAAAAATAAGAAGGGAGAGAGAGAGTTTGTACATAGTTTTTATTCAATGGGTATGGGTAAATATATGTAATTTTGAAAAAAAGGTTACGTTTTATGTGAACTTTATCAACATTTCTTTCCTTTTTTAACAATTTAAACGAAAAATAGTCGGATAAAGTATGTCCATATTACGTAAAGTAGTGCAATTTCCATTCCTTTTTTTAATAAAGGTGTATCAATATGTTCTAAGTCCAATCTGGCCAGCGAGTTGTCGTTTTGAACCGACTTGCTCGCATTATGCCACTGAGGCGATTCAAAAAAGGGGAATTTTTGTTGGGAGTTATTTGGCTATTCGACGAATATTAAGATGTCATCCTTGGGGTGGACATGGCTATGATCCTGTTCCTGAAAAGAAAAAATAACTTGAGAATAGAGAAGTCAGAGCAGAGAATATAGATGGTAAAATGAATAAGTCTCTTCTCGCTATTCTCGAATCTCTGTTCTAATTAAGAAATATATTAATTCAAAAAAAACTTTGGCGTAAAACGTTTCCATTTCTCTGGATTTATTATTTCTAGCAGAAAAACAACCATGATAAAAATATTCATTGCAGCAAGTAATTGTCTATAATCGCTTTCTACGCCGAATTCATAAATTCCATAGCTGAAAATCGCGAAAAATGAAGCCAAAAGAACGGACCATGAAAAATGAAATATTGAAAGAGTAAGTGGTAAAATCCAATACCAGGGATGAACGGTAGTGGTGAGGAAATAATAGATCATTACTCCCCAAAACATTCTTTTCAGCATATCTAGATAATTAACCTTACTTCTGTTCCAGGCTATTCCTAAGATTAGTAACAACGCCCATTTAGCCAATTGTGGCGCGTACAAACTAGTTAAATTCCAACCATGTTTCAGTATTCCGAATCGCAAATAAGGGTAGAGTAGGAAGGAGTTAAATTCAAATTGGCGGAAATAGAGCTGTAAACTTTTGATGAAGTTGTTAATATTGGAAGGACTTAGGAAAACGAACGAAAGCAGAATAACAGCGATTCCAGAATAGATATAGTATAGCAAAGCTTTTTTACAACCGAGATAAGAGAGTAAAAACGGAAGTAAAAGTAAAGGAATCAATTTCACGTGAACGCCAGCAGCAAAAAGAAGTGCGGAGAAAAGAAGTTTTTGTTTCAAAAGGAGATTGAGTGCCGCTAAAAGAAAAGCTACGGTTACCAATTCAAAGTGTAAATTTCCCATGGACTCCAAAACAACCAATGGATTGAGAATGAAATAATAGATCCGTTTTTCATTCATTCCCATAAGACTAAGCAATGATTTTAGATGATAAAGTCCAAAAAGTAAGCTGAGGAAAACCAAAGCTCGCATTACGAAAACATTCGTACCAATATCATTTGAAAACAACGTTGATGCGTAAAAATAGAATTGATTGACAGTAGGATAACAAGAATAGTTAGATCGTGACAGCTCGCCCATTCCCGCGTATAAATCCAAATAATAACAGTCAGTAAATGTTCGACTTTGAATAAGTTGGTTCGGAGTGAAATCAAATGGATTGATACCCAACTGAATCATTTCACCGTCCCAAAGAAATCGAAAATAGTCATTGGACAAATAGGGCAACTGCCAAAATGCCATTGAGTACAGAACTGTGGCGCCGACCCAAAAAGCAATAGGACTGATTTTTTCAGATTGAAAAAGCAGGATTACATATGCTGTGAAGGCAAATGAATAAATTGAAACTAAGGTGTTAACATGGCCAGATTGGCTCAGTTGAAAAAGCCAAAAGAAAGAGGACAGAAGCAGCACCCAAGAAAATAGTACTAGTTTATTTCTTGGAATACTTTCAGTCAAATCTAAGCTTTATTTGAAGCTCGAAGTTCTGACAAAGTGTAGAAAAACACCATACCATACCCAGTCGCTAACATGAGGTGAAAAGGAACCATACCGAAATCACCAAAAATTAATCGATTAATCGCTGTGAAGCCAAAGACAACAAACAAAATAAACTCACCTACATTAATGATAGATAAACTCTTTTTGTCGTATTTATTCGATTTAAATTCTCCTTTTTTCAAAACGTTGAATTTTGGTGTTCTTACGAAAGAACTTTTGATTCCCAAATATCCTTCAATTACCGCAACGGTATTGGATAAAGATAGTCCCATTGATACAATTAAAAACTGGAAGAAGCGTACAATGAATTTCCCAAAGGATTTCAATGTATTTGCAGTTTTATCTCGATACGACATCCAGTAATAATACATTAAGAACACTGTTGAGATAATGAATAGAGAACCGAATTTAATCAAGGCATCTAAGTCCGAGAAACTGTCTTTTATGTGTAAAATAGGGATAGTCAGTAAACTCAGCAATAAGATAAAAATGAATACTGATGAGTTGAACAAATGTGAAAGTCCGTGAACTTTGTCACCAGCTTTTACGCCTTTAGCTGTTAAAATTCGTTTCCACATTTTAATGAAACATTCAGCTCCACCCTTCATCCAACGGTGTTGTTGGTTTTTCAATGCAGACATTGTAATAGGTAATTCAGCCGGAGCAATGATATGCTCACAGTATTGAAATTTCCATCCTTTCAATTGAGCTCTGTAGCTCAAATCCAAATCTTCTGTCAAAGTATCATGTTCCCAACCACCTGCATCTTCGATACAAGTTTTCCGCCAAACACCACCAGTCCCATTGAAATTGATGAAATGTCCGCTAGCTGTTCTACCGCCCTGTTCAATTGCAAAGTGACCATTCAAACCAAAAGCTTGAAGTTCTGTCAACAAAGAATAGTCTTTATTCAAATGTCCCCAACGCGTTTGTACAACACCAATTTTTTCATTTTGGAAGTAAGGCATTGCATTTCGCAACCAATCTTTTTCAGGAACGAAATCTGCATCAAAAATAGCGATGAACTCTCCTTGTACTTGATCCATTGCTGCATCCAATGCGCCTGCCTTGTATCCTGTTCTGTCAGTTCTATGAACGTGTTGAATGTTAATTCCGCGAGCAGCAACTTCCGCCACTTTTTTCGCAATTACATCTTTTGTTTCATCAGTAGAATCGTCCAAAACTTGAATTTGCATTCTATCTATAGGATAATCAAATTCAGCAGCCTTTTCAATAATTCTATCGGCAACATACAATTCGTTGTACATCGGTAATTGAACAGTAACGAAAGGAGCGTTTGCTTCATTCAAAAGTGGTCGAACTTCTTCTGCTTTTTTCTTGCGGTTTCTAGCGTATGCAATGGCTAGTGAAACTTGTAAGACACTGTAAAAGAAAATCATAGCCAAGCAAAAAGCATAAATACCAAGAAGAATTTTTGCTGTAAAATGCGACCAATAGTGTTCTTTGCCATTCCAATCTCCCCAATTGAACATCCAAGTTACTTTTTGAGAAATTTGGAAATCAACATTTGGTTGGTGCGTCGGTGTAACTTCAAAGTTGAAACCTTTGTTGTTGTAATCCTTGTCATTGAGCGTCAATGCGTATTTCCCAAAGGGAATATTAGCGAAGGTAAATTTACCATCACCATCAGTTTCAGCCTTAAATGCTACTTTGGTTTCAAGATTGATAGCATTAAGCTTAATCTCGTCTAAAGTCCAATTCGTTTTTTCATCGCGAATTACGCCAGACACAGACGTTACATCACTTGAAAAGGTAAGAAAGGTCGTTAGGATAAAACCAAAAGTTAGAAGCAAGTTTTGTACAAATTTCTGCATAGTCAACCGAAAATAGTTATTTTTTTCTTCAATAATTTTTCAAAGATATTTAAAAACTGCAGAAATTATCTTAATTCCGGCAAGTATTGTTCCTTTCACAGTTCCTGAAACTTTTGAAACACCAATCCTCTTTTTATAATTGACTGGTACCTCTGTGTATTTCAAGCCTTTTTTCACGGCTTTTATCTGCATTTCAATAGTCCAACCATAGGTTTTATCAGCCATTTCTAGTTTTTCTAATTCAACTGATTTTATTGCTCTGAACGGGCCTAAATCTGTAAACCGCGCTTTATAAAAAATCCGAATTAATTTAGTTGCTAACCAATTTCCAAAAACTTGTTGGGGAGTAAGTGAACCTCTTTCACGTTTACCGAGAACTCGAGAACCTATTACCATGTCAACATCTTGTTCAAGAATAGGTGCCAGAACCTTGGGGATTTCTTCTGGGTAATCAGAGAAGTCTCCGTCGAGGAAAACAATAATATCCGTATCTAATTCTTTCGATTTTTCAATTCCGAGCAAACAAGCCCAACCATAACCTTTGCGACTTTCTTCTAGAACTATTGCTCCGGCGGATTTTGCAATTTCTATCGTATTGTCGGTCGAAGTGTTGCTCACAACAATAACGTGTTTCACTGCATCTTTCGGAATAGCATCGATTACCTTTCCTATTGATTTTTCTTCGTTAAACGCAGGTATAATTACCGTTACAATAGGTTTTTGCATGGAATTTTGATATAGACTTTAGTCGTTGACGATTTGATGAGCTTATTTTTCAATTGAGTGAAATCCTTGTAAAGAAATACCTTCCTTACCAATTAATATAGGATTGTCGTTTATTCTTCCTTCTTCAGGTCCATTTTCTAATTTTAAAACTCCTCTAGGACATACAGCAGAGCAAACACCGCACCCAACACAACTTGCACGCACGATATTTTGACCTTTTTGAGCATAGGCTCTCACGTCAATTCCTTGTTCACAATAGGTTGAGCAATTTCCACAAGAGATGCATTGTCCGCCGTTTGTCGTAATTCTAAATCTAGATTTGAAACGTTGGATAATCCCCATGTATCCGGCCATTGGGCAACCAAACCGGCACCAAATTCGATTACCAAGAATAGGGTAGAAGCCAACGCCAATTACACCAGAAAATGCAGCTCCAACGAAAAATCCGTAGGTGCTTTTTAAACTTTTACTTTCCAGAATAAATGCATTTTTATAGCCAAAAATGTAGCTAAGAACGAAGAGAACAAAAATGATGACCAGGGTTATCATTCCTACTGCTAAATAAGTGTGCTTGTGGTCTCTTTTTTTCGATTGGTTGTAAAGAAAAAGAAAACTAAGTATCATTAGAACGGCAATGAAAGCAAAGAACCCATTCCTATTGATAACCGTGAAGCCAATTCCATATTCTTTGCCCGTGAAAAACGGAATTAAAACGGCAATGGTCATAAGCATAACAAAAACCATCACGGAATGAATAACCCAACGTTCTATTTTCCAAGCCTGAATTGATTTATTGGACAAATGTCTGAATCCGTCGCCAGCCGTTTCTGCAAGGCCACCACATCCACAAATCCAACTACAATACCATCTTTTTCCGACCAAATAGGTCAATAAAGGTGTGGCAATTAAAAACATCAATAAACCCAAAGTCAAATACAGCATGCCAATAGGTTGATACGCTTTATTAGAATAAGCCATCAATCTATCAGGGAGAAAAGCGTCGTAATTTAAAGGCCAAGAATTAATTGGATTCGCATTATAATAACCTTGATAAACAGATTCGCCATCAATCATTGTTGTGGCACTATTGAAACTTAAGGCTTCGAGAATATTTGGAATAAAATAGGCTAGTACAACTTGAGAAAAGATAACGACAATTGTTCGGATAAGCTGGTATCGATTATTGCGATATTTCACCATAAATTTGATTCCTAAGAAAAGAATAACGAACGTGTAAAATGTTCCATAAACGAACCATTTATCCGCTGATTTTCCTCTGAAAAGCATAGAAAGGGAATCAAACATACCTATTAAAACAGGGAATGGATCTTTGCCCCAATAGAGAACTATGTAGAAGTAACTCAAAAACAAACCAAGAGCCCAACCAATTATTCCTCTTCCTGTCAAATTCGAAGTCCAAACACCATTGTTTTTGATTCCAGCGGTGTGATGAGCGTAAAGGCCATACATATTGAGTCCAATACCGAGAATCATCGCTGTGAAAGATATAATCAATGAATTATCAGGTGAGAAAAATGTCATTCCACCCATTGCGAAAAGAATTAATCCAAATCCGAAAAGTGAAAACAGCAATGCCAGCCAACGAATGCCTGAAGTTTCACTAGAAAAAATGGCGTCTTTAAAAATTGAACCATTTCTGTAAGTAAATGAAAAAGAGCCGGCAAGCATTAATCCAAATGAACCAAGAGCGTATAAATAGCGTGATTCGCTTTTTTCCGTATAACACTGAAATAAAACGGCTATGCCTGCAAGAAATAATCCTATTCCAATTTTCTTGAAAAGGTCAAGTGCTTGACTTTGGTCGCCAGCAATGGACAGATTGTTGTCTTGATTATTTTTCATTGTTCGTCAATAATTTTTGCCACCATTTTTTAGGGAGAAGGGCAATGTTCTTTTTAAATTCTTTATTGAACGAATCGATCAAATTCTGTTCGAAAGGTTTGAAAAATTCGGGATCGAAATTGGCTGAGGTGAAATTTTGAAGAACAAATGCTATGTCTTTCTTTTCGGTTAACCAAACATCTAATAATTCATGGCGCAGACGAATTCCAAAACAATTTACACCGATGAGTACTTTCGTTTTTTTATCGAAAACGAAGTGCAACATTCTTTCAGACTTTGGGTCTTCCCAGATAAATTCAGACTCAGATTCGTCACGTTTCGCGAAAACCCAGCCATAGGTCTGGTATTCCAAATCGAAAAACTTCGCTGAGTTGAACCAGTTTCCTGGTCGATAAGCAGTTGGCTTTCCACAGATAGTTTCGGCAACTGTTTCACCCATCATTCTGCCAGTGTACCAAACTTGTTCAATTGGTCTTCGTTTACCAATTGCTTGTCTCATTTGCACGCAGTCTCCAATTGCGTATATATTTTTAACTGAGGTTTCTAAATTGGCATCTACCAATATTCCTCGATCCGTTTCTATTGAACTTCCGTCTAAAAATGAAATATTTGGTGAAACGCCTACTGCTAATCCTACAAATTGAACATCTAGTTTTTTACCTTTTTTGGTTGTTATTCCTTTGACTTCTTCATTTTCATCACCTAAGATTTCAACTAATTCATCTTCATAATGCATGTGCAAACCGTGATGAAGTTTGATGTGTTCTCCCACAAAATCGGCATCAGAGTCAGGTAAAATGGCGTTCCAAAATTTTGTTTCTCGAACTAAAAAATGCACTTCTATATTTCTAGATAAGAGCATTTCAGCGAGTTCTATACCGATAAGTCCTCCGCCTATGATAACAGCTTTTTTAATTTTGTACGATCTATCTTCCAAGCTTTCTAAGTCTTGTTTAGAATATAGTCCTTGAACACCTTTGTATTGAGTTCCAGGCCAATCAAAAACATTCGATTTACTGCCAGTTGCGATAATCAAATCATCGAAAGCGACTTTATCTCCCGATTGAAGGTTTATTGTTTTTAAAGTAGAATCGATAGAATCAACTTTGTTGAAAACGAGTTTTATTCTATTCTTTTCCCAGAAATTATTCTCGTAGGGTTGTATGTCTTCGAAACGCATGTGACCCATGAAAACATACATCAATGCCGTTCTTGAGAAAAAATATTGACTTTCAGCAGAAATGACCGTGATTTCGTAACCACTTTTTTTACGAATTTCGCGAGCGGCAGTTATACCTGAAATTCCATTTCCTATAATTACAACTTTTTTACTCACTCCGAAATATACATTGAATACTTGACTTTGGACGTTTGAGTACTTTAAAAATTACAAAGAATGTTGAAAAATCAACTAAAACCCTGTTTATCAAACACAAAAAATCCGATTTGCAAGGCAAACCGGATTTAAAATTATTAGTTGTTTGGTTCTATTTCCAAACCCCCATTTTGCTGAATTTCTCTATTCTATCGTTGATTCTTTTTTCTGGTGCAATCGGTTCTAATTCTTTCAAATAACCTAGAATTGCTTTTTTGACAGCAGAATATGCTGCTTCAGGATCACGATGAGCACCATTAGATGGTTCTTTAATTACATCGTCAATGATTTTGTTCTTCAACATATCGACAGATGTTAATTTTAAAGCGTCTGCAGCTACTTCTTTATAATCCCAAGAACGCCAAAGAATTGAAGAGCAAGATTCTGGAGAAATAACGGAATACCAAGTATTTTCCATCATAACAACTTTGTCGCCAACACCAATGCCTAACGCGCCACCAGATGCACCTTCACCAATTACGATACAGATTACAGGAACTTTCAAACGCATCATTTCCATGATATTTCGCGCAATTGCTTCACCTTGTCCACGTTCTTCGGCTTCTAAACCTGGATATGCTCCAGGAGTATCAATTAAAGTAACTACTGGTTTGTTAAATTTTTCAGCCAATTTCATCAATCGCAAAGCCTTACGATACCCTTCAGGATTAGGCATTCCAAAATTTCGGAATTGACGCATTTTGGTGTTTACACCTTTTTGCTGCCCAACGAACATTACTGTTTGCCCGTCCAAGTCACCAAAACCGCCAACCATTGCTTTATCATCCTTAACACCTCGATCACCGTGAAGTTCTTGGAATTTACCATTTGTCATGGCATCGATATAAGCTAAAGTATAAGGTCTTTCTGGGTGGCGAGATAATTGTACACGTTGCCAAGGAGTTAGATTAGAGAAGATTTCTTTTGTTTTAGCCTTAAGTTTTTTCTCGAGTTCCTTGATCTTGTCGTTCATATCAACTTCTGTCGATGCGCCAATTTCTTTTGTTTGCTCAATTTGCTCTTCTAACTCAAAAAGCGGTTCTTCAAAGTCTAAATACGTTGCCATAGAAATTAATATTTGAGCGGCGAAAGTTACAAAAATACTTCGCAAGTATTACCTTTGATACATGATAATGTTTTCAACTGCCAAAATAAATTTGGGCCTTTTTATTCTTGAAAAACGCAATGATGGTTATCATTCCATTGCTTCATTGAAGTATCCAATTCCTTTAACTGACGTAATTGAAATATTGCCAGCAGACACATTTTCACTTCAAATAATTGGGAAAGAAATTGCCGGAAATATTGAAGATAATCTAATTTGGAAAGCGTACAATTTGATACGGTCTAATCATGCTATTTCCCCGGTTCGAATTATACTTCAGAAGACCATTCCAATGGGCGCTGGTTTAGGCGGAGGATCATCAAATGCATCTTTTGTTTTGAAAGGATTAAATGATTTTTTTGATCTGAATTTAGATGAAAATTTACTTCGGGAATATGCTGGTCATTTAGGCAGTGATTGTCCATTTTTTATTGCCAATAGTCCACAAATTGCGACTGGAAAAGGTGAGGTTTTAGAGCCATTTGACCTATCGTTGAAAGGGAAGTACTTGTATTTAATTGATCCTCAAATCCATATTGGAACAGCAGAGGCTTATTCGGGTGTAAAACCAAAAGATAGGAATTTTAATTGGGAAGAGTTGAAAAACATGAATTTTGAATTTTGGCGTAAAGACCTGAAAAATGATTTTGAAGATTCTATTTTTCCAAGGCATCCAGAATTGGCAGAATTAAAGCAGTTGCTTTATAAGAAAGGTGCTGTATATGCCTCAATGTCTGGAAGTGGAAGTTCTATCTTTGGAATTTTCGATTCGAAACCCGAAATATTTTCCAGCAAAATAGGCACCCATCGACTATTCGATCTCTAGTCTAAAACAACAATCTTTTTCTGTCCAACCGTATTGTCTTCAAATATCACTTTGACGAAATAGACACCTTTCTTGGCATTGACTAACGCGATTTCAGTTTGAGCATTTATCGTGCTTTCTTCAAATAGAATTTCTTGACCAAGAGCATTGTAAATTTTTATCTCAATAATTTTTGTTGAGTTTTGATGAATAGTGAATGTGCCTTTTGATGGATTTGGGTAAATCAATAAATCATTTGTCTTCAATTCGCCCAAACTTGAGGTGCTATTTGAATCAACTTCAAAATGCAATATTCCGCCTAAATCAGTCCCAACAAATAAATTCAGTAATCCATCTTGGTCAATATCATTTACATAAAAGGAACTATAGCCGTTTACATCAATATTCAGGAAATTGTTGGAATACACTGTGAAAGAAGAATCAATAGCTAGGTTGCCGTCTATATTAGTAAAATAGTGAAGCTTGCCATCAAAGGCTCCCAGAAACAAGTTTGTCATGCCGCTTTCTCGGAAAAAATGAGGTGCAGCATAACCATCTGGTGAAATGGAGGTGGATACATCAACATTTCCAAGATGATCGTTAACTTTAGTGAAGGCAAAAGAACTAGAGGTTCCAGTATTTTTATAATAAATCAGTTTTCCAGATCGCTTGCCAATAATTAGGTCGAGTAAACCATCATTATCCAGGTCAAACAATTGTGAAAAAGACAATGTCTCTTCATTGATAACAGATCCAGTAGAACTTAGCATAGGTTGAACGGGTGAGGCGAATGTCGCGTTGCCAGTCGTACCTGTATTTTGAAAATACATGTAATTTCCGTTTTCTCTGGCAAGTACCATGTCTTCGTCACCATCGCCGTCCAGGTCACCAAAAGTTGGAATGGACCGCAGTCCTAAGTTCAATTGAGTTAAATTCAAATAATCATCATCTATGAATGTGAATTGAGTAGTTGGACCGGAACTCGTATTTCGGTAGATAGCTAATGAGCTTTCTTTTTCTAGTATTGGCTTATAGCGAAAGAAGTTAGCAACAACTAAGTCCTTTTTACCATCATTATTCTGATCAAAAAATAAAGGAATACTGCCGGTGCCATGCTCTATCATCCCATCTTGAAGGAAATTGGTTTGTTGGAAAACAAAATTCGGCAGGTTGTTTTGGCCTGTATTCTTATAAAAATGAACGCTCCTTTCATTTTCTGAAGCATTTTTAGCATTTGAACCAACGACTAAATCTTTTTTGCCATCAAAATCTACATCCAAATAAAATGCAGCAGGAAAAATTTGCAAGGAAACAGGGGTAGAATTACTCGGGAAATTGGTTTCTACCGAAATCATTGCTGAATTGGTGTTTGGGGCAGAACCACCATTTATCAATTTAGACAAAGTCGGCGCTGAAACGTCACCAAGGACGAGGTCTTTGACACCATTATTATCAAAATCGATTGCTAAAATGGAAGATCCGGAATGTAATTTAGATTGAATAGGGTCCAAAACTCTTTCAGGATTTGGAACATTTCCCATTGCACAAGGAACATTGGGGTCATTTAATATTATATCACTATTATTTGGATCTTCGGCAAAAAGTCCCCAGCATCTATTTTTAAGTTCAAACACCAATGAATCAGAATGACCGTACAATTCTTGACTTAAGTTTTTATGATATTCCAAATGGGAACCGCCTAAACTGAAGGTTAGAATATCTAAATCGCCGTCATTATCAATATCATGGATGGCTGGGATGTCAGATGAGCTAACATATAAGTTGTCATAAGAAAAAGGGAATTGCGAATACAATAAATTTGAAACCAACTCCCACTGAAGTCCAATGGAACTATTACCCACATTCTTATATACTTTAATTCCGCCTATACCATAGGTGAAAATATCGTTTTTACTATCTTGATTGTAATCGGCTAAAAAGACTCTGTAACGCAAATCTGTTGGAAAATTGAATCGGCCGTTGTAGACTATTTCATATCTGCGAGTTGATCCGTCCAAAACGTTTTGAAAAAGTTTAATATTATCATTGGTCCGATCGAACGCAAAAAGATCCATGTCACCATCGAAATCATAATCAATTTCAGAAAATTGAGCATAATTTAATCCTCCGGCAAACGGATTTTTCATCGTATTTCCGTTTCTAATAATTTCTATTTCTGTTGAATATTCAAAGTTGAATTGAGAATAGCTTATTGAGGAAATGAGGGCAATTAAAACTAATAGGCAAAATTTCATATATCAAAAATACGAATTTAGTATGGGATAAAAAAAAGGTATAAAGAGGAAGTCAAAACACATTAATTGACGGCGAAATACAGCTTAAAAGCATCTCTATTTTCCATTAAATTTTTTTGCCTTAACAGTATGAAAGACAGATTTTTAATTGCTATTCTCAGTGCAGCGTAAAAGTTATTTTTCCAGAAAATTAACAAATGATTATTTTTCGTATTTTTTTTTCTAGAGTGAATATTTTTTTAGCTGATTTTTGCTGAAAATTAAATGTGTATTACTATGAAAAAATTTACTTTTTACCGAGTTCTAGTAAAACCAATTTTCGCTTCGTTAGCGATTGTTTTTGCTATTTCGGTACAATTCGCCTCGGCTCAAGTAAGCTTAACAGCTACCGCGGGTACTACAACGGGTTCTTTTTTAACTGTCCACGATGCTTTTACAGCAATCAATGCTGGAACTCACCAAGGAGCAATTGTTATTTCAATTAACGGAAATACGACTGAGCCTGCTGCTCCTGCATATCTTGCGGCAAGTGGACAAGGGTTGGCGGCTTTTACGAGTGTTTTAATAAAACCGACAGTAATAGCAACAATTTCTGGAGCCACGACAGCAGGTTCTGCAGTAATCAATTTGGATGGTGCAGATAACGTTACAATCGATGGAAGTATCGCTGTTGGAGGAACAACTCGTGATTTGACAATCCAAAATACTGCAGCTAACACTGTTGGGAACGTTGCTTGTGTCCGCCTAATTGGACGAACAACGCTTGGGTTAGGTACTTCAAGCATTACAATTGAAAACTGTAATATCATTGGAAGTACAACTGGAAACAATGGACTTTCGGGCTCTACGCAAACAACAACGTATGGTATTTACGCCGGATCTTCTGTTTTAACTACAATGGCAGCGACGACAGGAGGAGCTGACTACGACAACATGATTATTCGTAATAACTCAATTTCTAATGCATATATTGGTATTAATATTATTGGTTTAACGGCAAATCAAGCTGATAACCTTCAGGTTCTTAACAATACAATTGGTTCTGCAACAAACAGAATTGGTTTCAAAGGATTTGCTGGTCAATTTTTAGTTGGAGGTAATATGACTAACAATATTGTTTCAGATATTGAAGCGACATCATCTATTTCAGTTGCTGCGATCGAAGTAGGTGGAGCTGCTACAAATGGTTTTCAAGTTCGAAGAAATACGATTGTAGACATACATAATTATAATGCTGGTGGTTATGGAGCTTATGGAGTAACTATTCTTACGGGTACCAATGTAGTTGTTGCGAACAATTCAATTACGGGAGTTCAAACTTTGAATTATTCTCTATCAACTACATTTAATGCATTTGGTATTCGCATATTAGGAGGAACTGGTCACCAAATTTATTACAACAGCGTTAATATGTACGGTGCTTATTCTACAGGAACAAATACTACTAGTGCATTCTCAGCGGCACTATGTGTTACGTCAACAGCAGTTACAGGCTTAGATATTCGCAACAACGTTTTCGCTAATAAAATGACGAGTACGAATCCAACACCTGAGTTTCTTGCGGTTAGTTTCCCAACTTCATACAATTTTGCTAACGCAAATATTGAACGTAACGCTTATATGGTTACAAATGATGCGCAACACTTTGTAGGTAAAATTGGTACCACTATTGGAGCTAATAATTTTTCAAATTTGACTGCATGGAAGGCAATTTCTCAAGTAAACAATGCCTCAAATGATGTTAACTCACATCCTGGTTCAGGAAACTCTAATGCACCTTTTACATCGGATATTAACTTAGCCATACCAGCGGCTACAGTAACCGTATTAGAGAGTACAGGTTTGCCAGTTGTATCTTTAGGTTTGCCTAACGTTGATAGAACGAATCTTAATCGTCCGGCTTTTGGAGGATCCAATCCTGATTTGGGTGCTTTTGAGTTCAATGGTTCTCAACCAGGAGATTTAGTGCCACCAGTTGTTTCATTAGTTTCAGCTGCGCCAGGTGCGAGTTGCGCTGCTGTTGCACATACGGTTACGGCAACGGCTTCAGATAACGTAGGTGTAACAAGTGTAACTATGAATTATAGTTATGCAGGTGTAGCTCAAACTCCAATCACAATGACACTTGCAACTGGAACAGCATTGAGCGGAACTTATACAGCGATTATACCTGCTGCAGCTGGCCCAAATGTTTTAGTTACTTATTCTGTTATTGCTTCAGATGCTGGTACAAACTTGAGCCCAGTTATTTCTGGATCTCCATACACAGATAACTACTTAGTGGTAACTGCTAGCGCTGATCAAACAATAAATTCAGGCAATGCTACTTCAGTTTCCGCAACTGCAAATGACCCTAGTTTTGGTCGTTTAATGATTTCTGAGGTTGTCCAATTCAAGGGAGGAACAGGAGATGGTACTTATCCAGCTTATATTCCAACAACTGATAATGATTTTGTAGAACTTGTCAACTTTGGTAACGTGGCAATGAATGCTGGAGGTTATAAATTGAACATTTATGGCGCTGTGAATGGTTCATATACTATTCCTGCAAATACCATTATTCCTTCAGGAGCAACTTTGGTATTGGCATTTACAGGAACAGCAGCAGATGTTACTAATCTCTATTTTGGGATGAATTTAGGAGTAACAACTTCATCAACAGTTCAAAATGGATACGTTTTGAGAGACCCTCAAGGAACAATTAAAGATGCAGTTGCATTAAATAATTATACATTTACTGGGGCTTCAGGAGTTACTGCTACAGATTGGAGTGGAACTATTCCTAATTCTTCTGCAGGCGTTCGCAGAACGGTTGGAACGGATAATAATGTTGCCACGGATTGGACTATTTCTTCAGCTACCAATTTAATGAATATTGGTGTTTATAATACTGAGATTACAATAGTTGCAATTCCATTGACTATAACTTGGACAAATAGTTTTAATGCTACAACTTCCACGTTGAATCCTTTACCAGTAGCAGCTTTTGCAACTGCAGGAACTTATACGTTCTATGCTACCTTTAATGATGGAACTTGTACAAGCGTTGATAGTGTGATCATAACAGTATTGACACCTATTGCTCCAGTTGCGAATTTCAGTGCAACACCATTGACGATTGCAGCTGGATCGAATGTTACATATACTGACTTGTCAACAAACATTCCCTCATCTTGGTTGTGGTCAGTTTCTCCTTCTACTGGTGTGACTTATGTATCAGGAACAACAAACGCATCTCAAAACCCGGTAATGCAATTTGCAAATGCGGGAGTTTATAGCGTCACTTTAACTGCCACAAATGCAGTTGGTTCTGATGATACGACAAGACTGCAGTATATAACTGTTAGTTTCTGTGCTTCTGGAGCTACTAATGCTGCTGATACAGATTTAGGAAATGTCACATTTGGTGCTTTGAACAACGGTAGTGCATTACCAGTATTCTCTAACCCAGCGGCAGTTGGATTGTATACAGATTTTACTTCTTTACCAGTTCAGACATTTAATTTGGGACAAACTTATCCTATTTCATTGTCGCAAATCACATCTGGCGCGACGTTTTATTCTGCTTACGCCAATGTGTTTATTGACTTCAACAATGACGGATCTTTTGATCCATTAACGGAGCGAGTTTTTAACGCTGCAACGAGTAATACAGGACCAATTTCTACAGTAACGGGTAACGTTACTATCCCAGCAACGGCATTTATCGGGAACGTTAGAATGCGCGTTATAATAGACGAAAGTGGCTCAGCTTCTTCTGCTCCTTGTGGAACCTTTAGTTATGGTGAAACAGAAGATTATATAATTAACATTGCTTGTCCAACACCAACAACTACGACTGTTTCGGCTTGTGGTTCATATGTTTGGGCAGAAAACGGTCAAACATATACTTCTTCTGGCACTTATACCTATGCGGCTGGAACATGTCCACCTTCAACATTGAATTTAACGATCAATACAAATAGTTTCGCAACACAAACAGCTTCGGCATGTGGATCCTATGTATGGGCATTGAATGGATCAACTTATAGCGCTTCAGGTTCTTATGTAGATACAATTCCAAGTTCTAGTGGTTGTGATTCAATTGTGACTTTAAACCTTACAATTAATCAAGCAAGTTCGGCTACTCAATCAGCTACGGCTTGTGGATCATATTTATGGGCGTTGAATGGAGTTACTTATTCTACTTCTGGAGCTTTTGTTGATACTATACTTAACTCAGTTGGTTGTGATTCTATCGTTACTTTAAACCTAACGATTAATCAATCAACTTCAAGCTCTGTTACCACAACCTCTTGTGGTTCATATACTTGGACGTTAAATGGTGTGACTTACAGTGCATCAGGTGCGTATGTTGATACTCTTGTGAATACGGCAGGATGTGATTCTATCGTAACGTTGAATTTAACAATCAATCAAGCTACTTCAAGTTCTTTAACAGTGGCATCTTGTGATTCTTATACATGGGCTCAGAATGGTATGACATATACAGCTTCAGGAGCTTATGTTGATACAATTCCGAATGCAGCTGGTTGTGATTCTATTGTTACTTTGAACTTAACAATTAACATATTGAACTTGACAGTTACCAATGCAAGTCCAACTTTGACTTCCAATGAGGTAGGAGCGACATACCAATGGTTGGATTGTGGAAATGGAAATGCAGCTATTTCTGGCGCTACAGCAGCAATTTATGTTGCTACAGCTAATGGTTCGTACGCAGTTGAGGTAACTAAAAACAATTGTATTGATACATCAGTTTGTGAAATTGTTGCAAACGTAGGTTTGGATAAATTGAACAATACTTTGAATGTAGTTTTCTCACCAAATCCGACAAACGATTTTGTACGAGTTGATTTTAGTACAGTAAATTCTGCTAATGTTCAAGTAATTGATGCTACTGGAAAAGTAGTAATTCCTCAAATGGAAATTAATTCAGGAGAGAAATTAGATTTACGTAATATGGAGCGAGGAGTTTACTTCGTGAAAATCTCTTCTTTAGGAGGTAACTCTATAGAACGCATAGTTAAAAATTAATATCATTCTTAAATAAAAAAACCTGCTCAGTAATGGGCAGGTTTTTTTATGAATATAATTTCGTCATTGGACAATAATTCTTTTTGTAATTGGCTTTTTGCCATTTGAAAGATTAATGTGTAAATTATAAATCCCAGAGGGTAATTCTTCAAGATTCAATTCTATTGATTTAGAATTAAAATTTTGACATAAATTGTTAAGCTATATGAGTCCAAATTGTTCGAAATGGTGATTTAAATGTTTGTCATTTAATAATTTCCATTGGCGATAGTTTAAGTCGCCATAAAAGGAATGTCGAGCGGTATGATTTGGATTACTTTCAAAAACATCTTCAAAAAGCAGCCACTCTTCGGCAAATTCATCAATTGCAGTTGAAAGTTCTTCGTTTCTTAATTTGACATTTTTACCTGCAAATGGAACTTCTATATTTCTTGCCATGGGTTTATCCGTTTCAAGAAATCCCTGCATTTTTTCAATCTTATCTTCATGAATTGCCAGAGGTTGCGGATTCTTGCCATTTGCTATGCAAATAGTGTCGGATAGATGTTCCACCATACGTTGCGCACTCATTTCTCCCCAAGCCGGTTTTTTATCTTCAGATAATTTATCCAGTGTTTTCAAGATATTCTCAAGGTTCCATTTATTTGACATGACTATTTTTATTAATTAAAACGTGTAAACTTTTTGGCACTACTTCTACATTCAACTCATTCCGAACATCAAAAGGCTCACCATCGTAGTGTCCAATTGGAGAGTGCAAGGTAATTCTGGCCTTTGTGAAAGGTATAATTTCCATGTATCTGCCTTTGTGATTAGACTTCCTAAAAAATCGAAACAGCACGGCAGGAGCCATTAGTAAATTAAATGGTCGGAGCATACAAAGTTCAACGATTCCATCAGTTAGACTGGAGTTAGGTGAAATACAAAAACCATTTCCATATTCATTGGCATTTGCAATGGTGCACAGAAATAATTTTTTCTCCATTTTTTCTCCATTGATTTCGAAGCTAAAAAGTGTTGGTCGGTAACCGAAACATTGTTTGGATACAAGTTTAACATATCCCCAGAATCCTCTGCGAACATGATTTTCGAAACCTTTGGCAATTACGGCATCAAAACCATATCCACCAACATTTAAAAATGGTTTAT
This sequence comes from uncultured Flavobacteriales bacterium, assembly GCA_963977135.1. Classification (GTDB taxonomy): domain Bacteria; phylum Bacteroidota; class Bacteroidia; order Flavobacteriales_D; family Crocinitomicaceae; genus UBA2040. The sequence goes on from CAXBNN010000001.1 coordinate 42,300, forward strand.
CATTCACAAGTACTGTGTCGATAATAGCTTGTTTTCCGTTATTTATTGTTTCAATGGCTTGTACAAAATCCATTGGGATTTGTAAATGTCGAGCTAGACCATTGCCAGAACCAGCCGGAATTATTGCCAGTTGGGTTTTTGTGCCAATCAAAACAGTGCCGACTTCATGAACAGATCCGTCACCGCCAACTGCGCAAACAATATCGTATCCTTCTGCAGCAGATTTCGCGGCTATTTCTTTAGCATGCTTTTTATATTCAGTGTGTGCGATATCAAAATCGAATTGAGATTTATCAATGTATTTTTCAATTAACGCAGGGAAATCATTCTTTTGCTGAACGCCCGATTTAGGATTGATTATAAACCGAATTTTTCTTTTCATTTGACGCTGGTTTGATTTTTAATCAAATCGTGATTATAACGCTGAATCATGGCTTTAAGTCTTTTTTCTTTATTAAGAAACTGAGGCGTCATTTGTTTTTTTTCTTTTGGAGACATTTCTTCTCGTTTAGCCAAATCAAGCATGTTCATTGAATTGCTTCCTGAAAAAGTAATCATAAATGGACTGTTAAAATAATAATAAATCCCTTCCAAGTAGGTAATAGCTTCGCGTTCTACATTTTGGAAAATTGAATTTCCGAAAGCGTAGTATTTCCTTTCAATATTTAGTAAATCTAGAACCGTAGGCAGTATATCTAAGTGTTGAAATATTTCACTTCTTTTCCCTTTTGGCAATTTTCCGTTTGGTTCATAAAAAAGTATCGGTATCCGGTACATTTGGTCTCGTTGACTATAAATTTCAGATGAGGTTGAAGGTGTATGATCGGCACATATAACGAATAAGGTATTCTTATACCATTTTTGCTTCCGCGCTTCAATAAAAAATTGTTTCAATGAATAATCACCATAGCTTATACTAGCGCAAATAGGCTCAGGACCGTGAATAACATCATTTTTTCGGTCTTCAGGTATGAAATATGGGTGGTGTGACGATATTGTGAAAAGAGTGCTAAAAAAAGGAGCTTTGAGTTGACTCATTTGTTTTGCCGCCCAAGGATTAAAATATTCATCTAAAATACCCCAAGTTTTGTCGAAATGATCATCATTGTTGTATTCGAAACGTCCAAAGTAATTCTCATACCCAGCTTGTGCTGCAAATCCATCGAATCGCATTGAACCATTTGTTGCGGCGTGATAAAAGCCAGAGCTATAGCCTTCTTCCTTTAAAATATTGGCCAAAGATTTAATCTTATTGTTTCCATACATACTAGAAATATATGGATTGTTCATCAAACTAGGTATGGATGAGACTATAGCTGGAACAGCTTCTATGGACTTTTTTCCATTTGCAAAACCATTTTCAAACCACATACTTTCTGAAGCTAAAGAATCTAGAAAAGGAGTGTAGGTTTTACTCAGACTTGGATTGTTGAAGTTCAACCATTCATTACCAAAACTCTCCAAAATAATAATTACGACATTAGTTTTATCAGCCAGTAAATTTGCGGGCTTTGAATTTTTAATCGGGTTGAATAGTTTGTTTGCTTCTGCTTCAGTAAAGAAGTTCTTTTCTTCTAAAGTTTCCGCACCGTATGATTTAAGCATGGTAAAAGCAGTGTTCAGAACCAGAGCTGTATTACTTGGCTTGGTGTAACGAGCAGCTTCTATAATGCCAACTGGTCTCAATCCTATTCCTCCGCGACCGATAAGGATAACCAACGCCAACGAAATAATGAGAACAAAGGTGTGTGGTATGATATCTCTTTTTGTCATTGATTTCTCAGATGAGCTCCATTTTTTGCGGAGCCATAACAATCCGAAAATGAACAAAACAAGAACCAATACAAGCCACCAAAATTGAGCAAGAAAAGTCCCAATCAGCTGAGACATATCGTTCCCAGTTGTTGTCATTGAAATTAAATCACTCGTAGATCTTTTTCCCGTGTACTTGAAGTATTCAACATCAATTAAGTTTAGTCCAATTAATAGCAAATTGGCGATAAGAAAATACAATGATGTCCATATTCTGTAGACTTTATTATTTCGATGCGGCAAGGGCAAGAAATGAATGATAGCGTAGGGTAGAAAGACTATGCAGACAGTTATTAAATCGAACCAAAGGCCAGTAAACCAATCTGATATTGCGACATCGTTAAACGCAACCCGATGCACAAAGTAAAATAAGATTCTTAACAAGAATAGAATACCCGTCGACAAAAGAATCATACGCCAAAAATTCTGCGCATGTTTAGGCAATAAATTTTGTAACAATCGATTCAACATATCCTCGCCAAAAGTAGCTATTCTTAGCGCAGAAATGGGACAAGGCTACTATTAAAATGCTTAAATTTGTATAAAAATGGTTTGAAATTGGGGCAATGACCTTGATTTAGAACTCAATCTTTTGTACCATGCCCAAATCCCGAATTAAAAATATTCTCGAAATGAAATGTCCTCAATGTCAAGAAGGAGAATTTTTCATTTCTCATCCATATGATTTGAAAAACGCGGGTAAAACACATTTAAATTGCCCGAAATGCGGACTTGATTTTAGAAGAGAGCCGGGCTTTTATTTTGGGGCTTTGTATGTTTCTTATGGTTTGGGAGTTGCAATGTTTGTAACAATTTATTTAAGTTTCATTCTCTTTTTACCGAGTTTGAGCGTTTGGTGGCCAATCGTTTTCATCGCAATAGCAAGTATGATTTTAGGTCCTTACTTATTCGCACTTTCAAAAGTTATTTGGATACACATGTTTGTGAAACCAAGTAAAAAGTCCTAGTGCATGTTTCTTGGGTGATAACTTAAAATAGCTTCTTTTAAGAAACTTTGATCCAAATGCGTGTAGATTTCTGTCGTGGTAATCGATTCGTGGCCCAACATTTCCTGTATTGCACGTAAATTGGCTCCACCTTCTAAAAGATGAGTTGCAAAAGAATGACGAAAGGTGTGAGGAGAAACATTTTTAGTAAGACCGATTTCTTTTGATAGGTTTTTGATGATCGTAAAAATCATTTCTCGAGTAAGTTGCGCTCCTCGTCGATTTAAAAAAACAATATTCTCACTTCCTTTGACAACATTTAGGTGGTTTCTCGTGGAAGTTTTGTAGAAATTAATTTCTTTTTCCACGCTTGGACTTGAAGGCACTAATCGCTGTTTGTTACCTTTTCCAATAACTCGGATAAAACCTTCATCAAAAAATAAATCTGAAAATTTAAGATTTACTAATTCACTTACACGAAGACCACAACTATACAAAGTCTCTAATATGGCTTTGTTTCGATGACCCTCAGGTTTACTTAAATCGATAGCTGAAATTAATTGGTCAATTTCTTCAATGCTCAAAACTTCTGGCAATTTCCTTCCCAATTTTGGCATTTCTAAACTTTCACTCGGATCGGTTTTGATTATATCATCCAATAATAAAAAACCATAAAACTGCTTGATGCCACTAATAATTCTAGCTTGACTTCGAGGACTCAATCCTAAGTCATAGAGCATTCCGATAAAATTATTTAAGTCACTGTATTCTATGCTCGTTACATCTTTGTTTTCATAGTCGCAAAAGGAGATAAGTTTTTGGACGTCGCGTTGATAAGCGAAAATTGAATTCTCCGCTAAGCCTTTTTCTATTTTCAAGTAAGCGACAAATTGCTTAATATAGCGTTCCGAATTAGACATGTAATGAAAATATTGATACTCAACGGTCCGAATTTAAACTTAATTGGTCAAAGACAACCTGAAATTTATGGGAATCTTTCTTTCGAAGATGCCCTTGTTCAATGGAAAAAAGAATTTGAACCAGCCATTGAATATTATCAATCCAACGTTGAAGGAGAGTTGATAAACGCACTTCAAAAGGCTGACGCTGATGCAATTGTATTCAATGCAGGAGCTTATACGCATACTAGTATTGCTTTGCGAGATGCAATTTCGAGTATCTCCATTCCTGTAGTTGAGGTTCACATGTCCAATATTACGAATCGTGAGTCTTTTAGGCATGAATCCATGATATCGCCAGTTTGCGTTGGATGTATTTTAGGATTTGGAATGGAAAGTTATAGACTTGCAATTCAGTATTTCGTAAACCAAGTAGATTAGAATTTTCCCTTCGGCAGTTTAGAAAACTGATCATTCTTTTTAACGTAGCGCTGCCATAGTATACTTCCCCTGTAAAGTCCGTAGCGATTAAATGTTGTACTATTTTCTTTTACGATTTTTCGTTTTTTCAGCATTTTACGATAAATCTTGTAGGTATGCACGTGCGCATTGAAAATGCTTTTGAATTGTTTCCCTTCACCACGTAGTAAAAATCTAAGGGCTGCAATTCCGTCGAGTATAAGTCTAAAAAATAGCTTAGGAAATAATGGACCTTCATGATTTTTTATCAGCATGAAAAGGCTATTTCTAAAATTTAAATAGGTTTTAAATGGAGAAGAATAGGGTAGAGTGCCACCACCAACATGGTATACAACAGATTTTGGTTCTACCATGAATTTGTAATTTTGCTTTTTCAAGCGCCAGCACAAATCAATTTCTTCCATGTGTGCGAAAAAATCTTCGTCCAATCCGCCAACTTCATGATACAATTTAGAACGAATCATTAATGCGGCACCAGTTGCCCAAAATACTTCAGTTTTGTCGTTGTACTGACCACTATCTTGCTCGGTTTTCTCTAAAATTCTTCCACGACAAAAAGGAAAGTAATCTCTATCTAAAAACCCACCAGATGCGCCTGCATGCTCAAATCGACTTTTGTCATGATATGCGAGAACCTTAGGTTGGCAACCAGCAACGGATTCATCATTCATTATGTCTAATAAAGGATCTATCCAATGAGGTGTGACTTCAATGTCACTATTTAAAAGAATATAGAATTCACTTTCAACCTGTTTTAAAGCATCGTTGTATCCTTTTGCAAAACCTCCATTGCTGATATTTTGAATAAATCGGATTTGAGGGAAATGTTCGTTTAGGAAGGCAACTGAACCGTCTGTGGATTGATTATCCGCGACAACAATTTCGTGATTTCCACTGCACTCAATTACAGTCGGCAGAAATTTTTCTAAGAAATCGCGACCATTATAATTCAGAATGACAATAGAAAGTTTATTCAAGGCCTTAGAACTGAATTAATTTTGGCGAAAGAGCACGTTGTTTTGATCTTGGAAAGAATTCGGCATTCCTGAGTTTTGATTGTCCGTATCGCCGTTAAAAACTTGTTTGTACCTTAACGCCATTGGCCAATTCATGTTTTTAATTTCCCCAATTAAGTCGGAATGCAATAACTTATAATTATTTGCAATTAAGTCAGGATTGTAAAACACGAAGTGTTTATTTGAAAATTTGCCAATTTTATTGAACTGCCAGATTTCGTATGGGAATTCTTCAGCAGAAGTTTCTTGAGCAATAACCTGGTTAGGTGCTCCATATTGCAAATAAACACGTCCTCTATCTGATTCGTATCCCGCTAAGAAATTGTTAGAAAAAAGTCTTTCAGTGTAACGAACTTGTTCTTTGTATTTCAACCAACTTTCATAAGCTGTAGCTCTTTCCGTTGATAACCAAAATGATTGAATTAATTTCATCGACTTTTCGTCATTTTTCTCCTTCAATGCGTTTAAAATAGTCAATGCTGATTGTCCAGTAGCTATTGGAATTAAACTTCCTAAATAATACGCAACACTATCTTTTGGAATACTTTGTTCAAATGCAGGATCTAGAGCTAAGTTATCGTCCAATACAAATTCCTCATTATTCGTTCGTTCAAAGAAATATTTTTCGACACTTGATTCTTTCATGTTTCCATCAATTATGGATAATGAAAGATAGTAGTTTCCTGAAGGAAGTTCTTCGATATCAATTTGTCTTAGAATTGGGACAACATTACCCGTTTTATAACGGTAAATATTACTGAAGCTTTCTAATTCTTCCTGTGTATCAGCATTAAAGATACTTTCTTTCAATCCAAATTCGGGTATTCCAAGTTTCGCAGAGTTGTATATTTCTGTATAATACGGCAGTGAAGTTAGTTGCTCAGGATAATAATTTGATAAGCGAGGGATAATTTCATATCCTGATTTAAAAAAGACACTGGTTTTATTTCCTTTTACGGCATATTCAATATTTTGAATGTCTCCGAAAGAAACTAACTCATCTCTTTCTTCAATAGTAAACGTAATTTTACCTGAAACCGGATCATCATTCTTAATGAGATCAAAAATTTGTAAATGAAGATCGTATTTCCCTGGTTTCAAAGCAAATCTTCGAATATCATAGAAATCTTCAATTATGCTATCGTGCATCAAGGGTGTCTCCAAGCGGAATGCATCGCTGGCAATAGTATCTGTATTTTGAACGATGTCAAGTAATACTGCAACTTCGCCTTTTAAACCTCCTTCAACGCCTATGTATTCAACTGTAGTTGCGACATATTGGAAATTAATTTCCACAAAGCTTCCATCAGTTGGTTCATAGTATTGCTTGGTGTCCATGTAAACTCTGAGCTTCTGATTTTGACCAAACCCAGTAAAGGCAAGCAAAAGACAAGAGAGACTGGCAATAAAAAAGTTCATGACTATAGATTTTACTGTAAAAATACGAAATGTAGAACATTTAAGGTAAATCAAGTTCACTTATGTAGTCATTGGTTAATTTTATTGAGTAAAAGGTCAAGGAAATCAATGATTTAGAAACGATCTAAAACTTTCTTGTAATTTTTTTCAATCACATACTTGCCAGTATTCAAAGTATTAGTACTTTTGCCGCGGAGAGTTGGCAGAGCTGGTTTAATGCACCGGTCTTGAAAACCGACGTAGGGCAACCTACCGGGGGTTCGAATCCCTCACTCTCCGCCATAAAAAGTCCGAGGCAACTCGGACTTTTTTGCTTTCATAGATTTTGTATAAGCATATATTTGATATACAAAGCATTCCCAACACGAGTTCAGCCAAGCTAATCCCTAAAATTGAATTCACAACATAGATAAGCCGTCTTGATGAATAATGAGACTATTCGTTCAGGCGTAAAATTCCAGATTGAAAATATATGTTGTAATTTTCCGTTTTTAAAATGAAATCAAATTAAATGAAACCGATTTATTTTTTACTTTTTGTTTCTTCAGTTGTTTTAATCTCATGCAAGAAATTGGGTTGCACGGATATAAACGCAATGAATTATGAGAAAATAGCTCAAAAAAATGACGAGTCCTGCACTTATGAAGGGAGCATAGGAATTTGGTTTGATAGCCTCAAGTCAATAGAGTATTCAAATGCAGGAATTCAAACGTTAACTTATTTCATAAATGGAATAAACAAAGGAACGATACTAAGTTCGTTTTATGGAAATGCAAGCACGGTAACGTGCGATTCACAAATAACATTTGTTGTCGATTTTAATTTGGGTAAAGCATCAACTCAAAGTCATAAATTAATAGTTAAAAGTGAAACTGGTGCCCTCGTGGATAATTATGCAATGACTGCAGAAGGAGGCAAGTGCACTTTGTTTCAAATGAAATAAAAAATGAATTTTGCATTTTACGAATTGCAAACAGTTTTATATTATTGGAATTGATGAGGTTTGATTTTTAAAAAATCATTAAAATTGCTGAAAACTAATCTTATTCAATATTTATGAAAACTGTAAAGACACTATTAATCCTATCAATTTGTTTTTTCTCTTTAAACGCATGTAAAAAGAAGGGCTGTACTGACTCAGGTGCAACGAATTATATTTCTGAGGCTAAAAAAGATGATGGTTCTTGTATTTTTAACTACACAGGAAATGCTGTTATTTGGTTTAACTCTTCAAAAACTATTGAATATTCGGCTACCGGTACATCTAATTTATATTTCTATTTGGATGGTACTCAAATTGGGACTTTGACATTATTGGATTTTGTCAATACGGCGCCAGTTTGTGGCGCTGCCCATGCCGTTTCCCTTGAGCGTGAACTCGGCGACACCAAAACTAAAGGATTTAACTTGGTAGTTAAAGGTGATTCAGGATCAACACTTGATTCATACACTCTGACGATAAAAGCAAATACATGCACTAGTTTTTTGCTTAATTAAAAATGAAAGGGGCTGAAAAAACCGATGTAATCTATACGTCGGTTTTTTTTATTGGAGTTGAGAAGAGATTGCACCGCAATCGAAGACCAAGCGATAGTGCAGGGAAAAAGCACTGCTTTCGAAGACCAAGCGACAGCGCCGGGAAGGATTCCCCCGACCACTTCAAAATATCCTTAAACGAAAAAAGCATCACTTTCGTAATGCTTCTTCTTTGTGGGAGTTGAGAAGAGATTGCACCGCAATCGAAGACCAAGCGACAGCGCCGGGAAGGATTCCCCCGACCACTTCAAAATATCCTTAAACGAAAAAAGCATCACTTTCGTAATGCTTCTTCTTTGTGGGAGTTGAGGGATTCGAACCCCCGACCCTCTGCTTGTAAGGCAGATGCTCTAAACCAACTGAGCTAAACTCCCAATATGTAACCTAAATGTTTTCGCTATGAGAATCGCTTTTCTCAAACGCGAGTGCAAATATAACGTGCTTTTTTTTATTTGCAACCGAAAACCGAAAATTATTTTAAAAAATCGTGCAATAAAAAGAAGCTACCCAATACAACGATCGTATCTTCCTTGTGGGACAGTGACTTAGCTTCTGAAAGTGAAACTTTCGGGAAAGTATAAAAACGAGCACTTAAATGGAAATTGTTTGACTTTTCTTCAAGAATAGAAATTTTTGCGCTCCTTTCATTACTGAATTCAGTAAAGAAGTATGAATTTTGTGTCGAAAACAGAGGAAATATTTCGTCAAAATTTTTGTCAGCACTAGATCCGTAAACAATTTTCAATTTACCAAATCTACTCTGCAAAAACTCGAGAGTTGCTTTTATTCCTTCTGGATTATGACTTACATCAAAAATCACTCTTGGATTTTCAGAAACGACTTGTAAGCGCCCTTGAAATCCTGTATTCTTTGACAAATTGTCTAAGGCCATCTCCATTTTACTCGTAGACAAATGAAAGCTCGCGCTTAATTCTTTTATTGCTAGGCAAACGGTCTGAAAATTCTCTTGTTGATACTTTCCAAGCAAGGGAAAATTATCAGGAATGGGGTATAAGTTATTTCCAACGAATTCTATAACTGCGTCTTCACTTTGGGCTTTTTCTTTGAAAACTGTTTCCGTGATTGTATTTTTATACCCGATAATCACAGGTACATCTTTTTTTATAATTCCTGCTTTCTCGAATGCTATTTCTTCTAATGAATTGCCCAGAAAATTGGTGTGTTCGAGACTAATTGTTGTAATAATAGATAATATAGGCTGAATGATGTTCGTTGCGTCTAATCGACCGCCTAGGCCTGTTTCGATAACACAAATGTCACAATTAGCATTCGTGAAATTGATGAGAGCCATAACAAAGGAAATCTCGAAAAAAGAAGGTTCAAAATCGAGTTCGTGCTTATTTACTTTTTCGCAAAACTGGATAACCTCATTTTCTGAAATCATTTCCCCATTTACGCGAATTCTTTCACGAAAATCGACGAGATGAGGTGAGGTGAAAAGACCTGTTTTTAAACCGTTTTCAGTTAAAAATGAAGCTAAAATGGAACAAGTAGAACCTTTCCCATTGCTACCAGCAACGTGTACGAATTTGAGCTTTTCTTGTGGATTGTCGAATGCCTCACATAGTTTGAAAACATTTTCCAAACCAGGCTTGTAAGCTGAAGCACCAATATTTTGATAAGAAGGGAAACGCTGAAACAGCCAATCTATGGTTTCAGTATAGGATTTAAGTTGCACTTAAATTAACAGTAAGATATACGATTTCAAGAGTCGCTCCTGATTTTTTGCTGTATTTTACTTGCTTTCTAACAGCAGCAATAACCTGATTTAAAATCCGCTGATCCGTGGTTGTTGTTTGTGAAGCGATGTTCCGAACATCTACAACGTTACCTTCTGCGTTAATTGTTAAACGCAAATTAATACGGTGATTATCATCCGAAACGATATCGTTTACTTCAGGGTCGTTCAAACGAGTTCTTCCTGCTCCATCACCGACTCCGCCAGGTCCAGTTCCACTTCCACTTCCTGTGTCATTTCCAAATTTTCCGCTTCCTGTTCCGTTTTGTCCACTTCCACCAGGTCCGAATGGATTATCTGATTGTTTTGAATTTGATGGATCGTTTTGCGAATTCGGAGCGTTCGTTTTCGTTCCTTTACCCGTGGTTGTTTTGGTTGTTGGGTTGTCCTTTTTTGTAAGTACTTGTTGCGTTTCTGTCTTTGGCTCTGTTACAGGTTCATCCGAGGGAGAACCTTCGCTTCCGCCACCAACATCTACTTTAAGATTTTCCAATTCCAATTCTTCCAATTCTGTTTGGGCAGGTTGCTGAAAAGGTTCAGGTTTTGGATCGGCAATTTGGTAAGTAATAAGCATCAATATCATGAAAATAAAAAGCAGGGCAACGACGGAACCTATTAGTCCAATTTGCTCATCCTTTTTATCTGCTATTGGGTAACTTGACATTACTTTTAACTTATTTATTATACGCGATTACTGGATCCCATTCGTTTGCTTGGGCCAAAGCCAAAACTTTGAATACAGCTTCGTATGAAGCTTCTCTATGACCAGCAACTTTCAGTTTAAATTCACCTGAATTCATAACTGCTTGTGCAGCCAATTCTTTGATCTCATCAAATTCCATTGGTTGGTCTAGCGATCCACCTGGTAAAACAACGTATTTATTGTCTTGGGTAATCATTACTGTCGCTGTGACTGGGTTTTGGTCTGGCTTCAAAGACTCATCAGACTTTGGCAAATCCAACGGTGTTTGGTTATTCGACATCAAACTCATGATGATGAAGAATATCAGCAAAAGGAAGACCAAGTCCGTCATGGAAGCCATTCCGCCTTCAACCTTGATTTTATTTCTTGATCCTAAGTCCATTTTCTACTTATTTTCCTGGTGAGTTCAATAAATCCATGAATTCCATGGCTGCATTTTCCATTTGGTAAACTACTTTACCAATTCGTCCAACCAAATAGTTGTAGCCCATGAAAGAAACAATACCAACAATCAAACCTGCAACGGTTGTAACCATTGCTGTCATGATACCTGGTGCGATCGTTTTAATCTCAAGTGCAGTTGCATTCTCTAAATCAATAAATACAACAACCATACCGATAGTTGTACCCAAGAAACCAATCATAGGTGCTGCACCTGCTGCCGTTGCAAGGAATGAAAGACGTTGCTCCAAACGAAGAACTTCAAGTTTCCCTGTGTTTTCTATCGTTGCAGCAATACTTTCGATTGGTTTTCCAATACGACCAATTCCTTTTTCAAGCATACGAGCTGAAGGGGAAGTAGAACGAGCACAATATTCTTTTGCTTGATCAATTTTACCTTCAGTTAAATATCCTTTTACTGTGGAAAGAAAGTTGTCTTCTTCTTTCGATGCTTTTCTCAAAGCCAAGAATCTTTCAACAAATACAAAAACAGCGTAACCAAGCATTAACGCTAAGGCGATGTTAATGAACAATCCAAATCCTACACTTGATCGTGCAACAATAGTCCAAAGAGATTGCTCTTTCGTTCCCATTGTTTCAACTGCGCTAGCTGCTGTGTCTGCTATGCCAGTTACCTGAAGTAAATAAGTTAAACTCATAATTTATAAACGCTTGGTTATGTAATTTATTTTCAAAGTTATAATAGAAGTTGAATTAATGCATGATTAAAAATAATCCAGCTCCTGCAAGGTATCCTACGACAGCTAGCCATGTAATGTTACGTAAATACCAGAAAAACGATATTTTCTCCATTCCCATGGCAACAACTCCTGCCGCAGATCCAATGATTAACATACTTCCACCGGTTCCTGCTGCGTAAGCAATAAAATGCCAAACTTCAGCATCAACGCCTTCTTGGAACATTCCCATTGAAGCTGCAACCAAAGGAACATTGTCAATGATTGCTGATCCAACACCCATTAACATAACGAAAGTTTCTTCGGGAATTTTGGCACTGATATCTTGTCCAAATTGGAAAATCAATCCAAGTGATTCTAACGCCGCAACGGTCATTAAGATACCTAAGAAAAATAGGATACTTGGCAATTCTATTCTTGAAAGCGCTCCAAAAGTTGGACCGTGAACATGGTCATGACTTTCAACCTCTGTAATACTAAATTGGCGGTTGCTAATGAATTCAGCCACTAGAGAAACAATACCTAATGAAAGCATCATTCCAACATAAGGAGGTAAGTGAGTAACTGTCTTGAAAATTGGCACAAAAACAATCATTCCCAATCCCAGAAACAACATCAATTTACTGTGTTTACTTACTTTTTCGGTATCTTCTTCGAAGTCAATATTCCCTTTGAATGGTTTCAAGAATGTTGCCAAAAACGTTGGGATAACAAAACAAAGTAGAGAAGGAGCTAATAAGTAATACATCAAATTAACTGAAGTAACTTTGTGATTCATCCATAACATAGTAGTGGTAACATCTCCGATTGGAGACCAAGCTCCACCGGCGTTTGCGGCAATAATAATTAAACCTGCATACCACATTCTTAATTCACCGTCTTTAATGATTTTTCTTAGGATAGTAATTAAAACAATAGTTGCTGTAAGGTTATCGATGATAGCTGATAAGATGAATCCAAGTCCACAAACAATCCAAAGTAATTTCTTTTTATTCGTTGTTTTAATTACCTTCTTAATTGTTTGAAAACCATTGAAATGATCTGTTATTTCAACTATAGTCATGGCGCCAATCAAGAAAATTAGAATCTCACAAGTTTTACCAAAGTGATGCAAAAGGGTGTTTTCCATCAAATGGCCTTTTTCTTCGTGACCAAGATCTGAAATGTTCATCAAAACACTATTGTGACTGTCGAACCAAGTAGTGAAATTGTCTAATCCGAATGCGATACCAGCCCATGCAAGCGCCATCATAATAAGCGCAGGAATTAATTTATCGATTTTTAAGGAATGCTCAATCGTAATTGCTAAATATCCTAGTATGAAAACGGATACAATAAAAATTTCCATTGTTTTTGTTTAAAGTTCGCGCCAAAAATACAAAATCTTAAGCGCCGAAATTCAAATGAGGAAGTATGAATTCAATTACTTTTCACGAAAATATCAACATTTAAATGGCAATGTTGGATTATGAAATCATGAATAAGAATCCGATTCCAGCCAGATAGCCAATTAATGCAAGCAAAGTTATATTTTTCAAATACCAGAAGAAAGTAATTTTTTCCATTCCCATGGCAACAACTCCAGCGGCGGAACCGATAATTAATATGCTTCCTCCTGTTCCTGCAGCATAAGCTAAATCGTGCCAAATTTTAGCATCGGCTGCATCCGAAAACATACCTATACTAGCCGCTACAAGTGGGACGTTGTCAATGACAGCAGAACTGATTCCTAAAATGGTCACAAAAACCGATTGTGGAATGGTTGCGCTAACAGTTTGACCAAAATTGAATATCATACCAATAGATTCCATGGCAGCTACGGTCATCAATATTCCCAAGAAAAATAAGACTGATGGAATTTCTATTTTCGCCAATGCACTCATCGTTGGGCCTTTTCCATGATGAGGGTTGTGTTCGCTATCAGGATTGGTGAATGAAATTTTTCGATTGGACAATATTTCTGAGACCAAAGCAACAATTGATAAAGAAAACATCATTCCTAAATATGGGGGAAGATGCGTAAATGTTTTAAAAATAGGAACAAACACAACCATCGCTAATCCAAAAAACAACATTTTTCTTGCGTAAGGATTCTCTTGCTTATTTTCATCCTCTATAGAATCGGAAAGATTTCCTTTGAATGCTGGGATGAATCGGCTTGCCAACAAAGGAACAAGCATTGTGATTAATGATGGAATAACTAGAAATTCGATTAGTTTTACTGAAGTAACTTTTCCTGCCATCCATAGCATTGTGGTAGTTACATCACCAATTGGAGTCCATGCTCCGCCGGCGTTCGCGGCAATTATTATAAAACCTGCGTACCACATTCTGTCTTCAGGTTTGTCCATTAATTTTCGTAAAATGGTAATAAGAACAATGGTTGCCGTAAGATTGTCAATGATGGAAGAGAGAAAAAATGCCAAAAAGGATATAATCCAAAGCAATTTTGTTTTGCTTCTCGTGCGTATCATTTTCTTAATTGCACCAAACCCTTCAAAAAAGTCAATCATTTCCACGATTGCCATTGCACCCATTAAGAAGATTAAGATTTCAGCAGTTTTCCCGAAATGATGTAATAAAGTTCCTTCGAGGAGATGCATTCTAGCCTCGTGACCAACTCCAGCTAATGATTCTAGAACACTAGTTTCTGGATTGAACCAGTTTGCAACATCGTCAATTCCTAATGCGATTCCGGTCCAGCAGAGCGTCATCATCATCAAAGCTGGAATCAGCTTGTCGATTTTTAAGCTATGCTCAATTGTAATGGCTACGTAGCCAAGAATGAATGTGAAAAGTATAAAAAGTACCATTTGAAAACGTTTTAAAAACGAAGTCAAATGTATTGGAAGTTTTGAATTATAAGTTCAATTCAAGAATAAATTATGGTATAATATTCCTAAATTTCAGCCAATTAAAAACAAATGTTACTTTTTCATGAAGAATCAAGTCTCCATTGAAAAAAAACAGTAATTCTTAAACTAATTGCTCTAGGGCAATACTAAACGCAGTTTTAGCAATACCAATTTTACTGCCATTTTTAGCATGTGCTTTCACCATCGCTTTTTTGATGGTTCCGCTTGTATCCACGAAAATTCCTTCATCAGTAATCTCGTCTAAGTCGTTACTCATTAAATAAGCGAAAACTCTTGCCATTCCACAGTTTGAAATAAAGTCTGGAATAATAGAAATATGCTCATCTGCATAATCAGCTATAGGACCAAAGAAAATTTCTGGATCTGCAAACGGGACATTGGCTCCTGCGGAAATAACTTCAACACCGCTATTAATCATACGCATTAACTGATCGTTTGTAATCAATCGTGAAGCTGCACAAGGAATAAATACGTCTGCCTTCACGTCCCAAATCTTTTCATTTACTTCGTCGAATGAAAGCATATCAGGATGCACTAATTCGTTTCCGTCTTTCGTTAAGAAAAGATCCTTTATTTCATTGAAAGAAAAACCATTTTCGTTGATTAAACCACCAACTCTATCAATAATACCAACGATAATTGCACCTTCTTGGGCTAAATAATACGCTCCTGCAGAACCTACATTTCCCCAACCTTGAACAATAACGCGTTTGCCTTTTAGGTCTCCGCCCCAGATATCGTAATAATGTTTTACCGATTCGGCAACACCGTATCCAGTGATCATATCTGCAATAACATATTTTCTAGACACTTCTGGAGTGTATTTTGCGTCTTCAATAACTTTCAAAACACCATATCTTAGTTGCCCGATACGGTTAATTTTTTGAGATTCACGTGGTTGGAAGTGTCCGTTAAAAACACCTTCTTGTGGATGCCAAACACCACAATCCTCAGTGATTGGAATAACTTCATGGATTTCATCAACATTTAAATCACCACCCGTTCCATAATAATGTTTTAACAATGGAGAAACTGCAGCGTACCATCTTCTCAGAACACCTTCTTTTCGAGGATCTTTTGGGTCGAAGTTAATTCCAGATTTCGCTCCTCCAATTGGTGGACCTGCAACTGTAAACTTTACTTCCATGGTTTTTGCCAAAGATTCTACTTCTCTTTTATCAAGACCAACTCTCATTCGAGTACCTCCACCAGCAGCGCCGCCACGAAGTGAATTTATAACTACCCAACCAACAGCTTCCGTTTCTGGATCTTTCCATTCAAAAACGATTTCTGGTTGCTTGTTCTCGAATTTATTAAGTAAATCTTTCATTGTTATTTTAATTGTAGCCGCAAATTTAACAAACTATCCTTAGGATAACTTCCATTTTTATTGGTTTCACAAAAAAATTAAGGTAGGTGAAAAACCCCAGCAACAACTTCTTTGCTTGCTCCTGTGGCTGAAGGAATGGTATTCGGTTCTTTAGCCAAATACAAGGCGCCGAGAAAACCAAAGACGATTGCTTCTTTAAAATTGATGATTTCTTTTGATGGTAGGACCAGTCCAACCTCGGTATAATGACGAATTCTATTCAATAAAAATTCATTGAACGCTCCGCCACCTGTAACCATCACTTTTTTTATGTTTTTGTTTTCAAGTGCATTAGCGATTTGAATTGCAATGTGTTCGACTATCGTACAGATATTATCTTCCGTACTTTTTGAGAATTTCACCAAAGGATAAAACTCTTCGTCCAACCATTCCGTACCTAATGATTTTGGACCTTCTGAACCGTAATAGGGAATTTTATTGAGCAAGTCCAAAAGGAAAAAGTCAACAGCGCCTTTTTTGGCGAGTTCACCATTTTTATCGTATTCCAGTCCCTTTTGTTCAGCTAATTTGTTTAATGGAAGATTACATGGAGAAATATCAAATGCTTTCCATTCGTTTTTATCTTGATAAGTCATATTGCAAAACCCACCAAGATTCAAAAAGGCATCGGCATCTTTTGAAAACAAATGTTTTTCGCCAATTGGAACGAGCGGAGCACCTTGACCTCCGGCAATTATATCTTTGTTTCTAAAATCATTGATTACAGGAATTCCTGTATGAAAAGCTAATTTGGCACCACAACCTATTTGGTAACTAAATCCATTTTTTGGTTGATGATAAACGGTTTGACCATGAGAGGCGATTGCATCAATATTTTTTTGATCTATTCCATTTTCAGAAATAAACCTTAAAACAAGGTTGGCCATTTCTTTTCCAAAATCTTTGTCCAATTTTAATAATGCTGAAATTGGAATTTGTTTTGCTTGACTCAATCTTTCTTTTAAATCATGCGAATATTCGTAAGTCGCTGATTTACTGAGTTTAAAAGACCAGTTTTCATCAGATTTAGTAAAGATTGTGTGCGTGATATCCAATCCATCTAAAGACGTTCCGGACATTAGTCCAACAATTTCATAATTTGACATGTTCATTCTAAGATAACAAATGAAAATAATAACGTAAATTTGCGAATAATAAATCGAATCATCAGATGAATTTTGAATTAACAGAAGAACAGAAATCAGTAAGAGACGCGGCAAGAGATTTTGCTCAAAATGTTTTGAAACCAGGTGTAATCGCTCGTGATAATGAACAACGTTTTCCAGTTGAAGAAATGAAACAATTGGGAGAACTTGGATTTATGGGTATGATGGTCGATCCTAAATACGGCGGAAGCGGTATGGATACCATGTCGTATGCTTTAGCTATTGAAGAAATTTCGAAAATAGATGCGTCTGCATCTGTTTGCTTATCAGTGAATAACTCTTTGGTATGTTGGGGATTAGAAAAATACGGAACAGAAGAACAAAAACAAAAATATTTAGTTGATCTTGCTACAGGAACTAAAATAGGTGCATTTTGTCTTTCTGAGCCAGAAGCAGGTTCTGATGCAACTTCTCAAAGCACAACTGCTATTGATAAAGGTGATCATTATTTGTTGAACGGAACCAAAAATTGGATTACCAATGGATCATCTGCATCAACTTACCTTGTAATTGCTCAAACAAATGTTGAGGCTGGTCACAAAGGAATTAACGCTTTCATTATAGAAAGAGGAATGGAAGGTTTTATCGTTGGAGCGAAAGAAGATAAATTAGGTATTCGCGGAAGTGATACACATACTTTGCTTTTCAACGACGTTAAAGTGCCAAAAGAAAACAGAATCGGTGAAGACGGATTTGGATTTACTTTCGCAATGAAAGTTCTTTCAGGTGGACGAATCGGTATTGCTGCACAAGCATTAGGAATTGCTGCTGGTGGTTTTGAATTGGCTAGAGATTATTCCAAACAAAGAAAAGCTTTCGGTAAAGAAATTTACAAACACCAAGCTATTGCTTTCAAATTGGCTGACATGGCTACAGAAATTGAAGCTGCTCGTTTGTTGGTTTACAAATCGGCTACAGATAAAGATATGGGTCGAAACTACGATCAGTCTTCTGCTATGGCGAAATTGTATGCTTCTAAAGTTGCAATGGAACAAACGGTAGAAGCTATCCAAATTCATGGTGGTTATGGATTCGTAAAAGAATACCACGTTGAGCGTTTGATGCGTGATGCGAAGATTACACAGATTTACGAAGGAACTTCTGAAGTTCAGAAAATCGTAATTTCTAGAAACTTGTTGAAAGACTAATAAGTAATAAAACGATATATAGAAAGCTCATTCATTAATTTGAATGGGCTTTTTTTATAAAATATCCAATAACTTTTCAAGCTGAATACCTCTCGAGCCTTTAAGCAATATCAATGAATCTTCAATAGGAGAATTGGTCAATTGCGTTTTGAGTTCTTCAACTTCTTTGAAAGAATTCTCTCCATTTGTGAGTGTTTGAAACACAGAACCAACAAATAGGGTTTCGATATTATCCATTTTCAATTGATCGATAATCTTTTCGTGCTCCACTTTTTCATCATTACCGAGTTCTCGCATATCGCCGAGAATGGCGATTTTCTTTGGGTGGTCAATCTGCGCAAAGCTTTTTATCGCTGACGACATGCTTGTAGGATTAGCGTTGTAGCAATCGACGATGATGGTGTTTTTATCTGTTTTATTAACCTGAGAACGATTGTTACTAGGTAAATAATTCTCTAAAGCATGATTAATTTTCTCTGGTTCTACTTTGAAAATAATTCCAAAAGTTAACGCTGCTAAAAAATTGTAGAAATTGTATTCGCCGACCAAATTGGTTTTTAGGGTAGGAGAGTGATAGTTGTCAGAACTCCATTTAAATTCGATGAAAGGAGTTTGATTCACAATGTTTCCGGTCACTTTTGCACTAGCGGAGTTTTGTCCGTAAGCAATATTCGTCGTGTTGGAAGGTAATTCATTTACTAGAATTTGATCATCGGCATTGTAAACGAGCTGACCATCTATTTTTTGAATGGATTCATACAATTCTCGCTTTGTTTTCAGAACACCTTCAAAGTTGATAAAACCTTCTAGGTGAGCTTTGCCAATATTGGTTATTATCCCAACCGTAGGTTCAGCAATAGCGCATAACTCTTCTATATCTTTAAACTTGTTGGCACCCATTTCTATAATGGCAATCTCATGTTCTGGATTCAAGCCGAGCAGCGTTAAGGGAACGCCGATATGATTATTCAAATTACCTTGCGTAAAATGAACCTTATATTTCTCAATTAAAACGGCTGCAATAAGTTCTTTTGAGGTTGTTTTGCCATTACTTCCGGTAATTCCGATTATAGGAATAGTAAATTGTCTTCTGTGATACAGAGCAAGGTCTTGCAAGAATTTTAAACAATCATCAACCAAAAAGATGTTATCGTTGGTTAGATATTTTTTTTCATCCACAATTGCGTATAGAGCACCTTGTTTTATTGCTTCATCGGCAAATGTATTGCCGTTGAAGTTTTCACCCTTTAAACTTATGAATAAACAGTTTTTTTCAATTTTACGCGTATCCGTGCAAACCCCAGAGCTTTGTTTAAAAAGAGAATACATTTTTTCCATACAAGTAGGCAAAAAAAAGCGTCCAACCAGTTTTGGGAGGACGCTTTTGATTATCAAATAATCTTATCTTTTCTTTTGTTTTTTCTTACCGTAGTTCATTCCTACAGGAGAACCAATTCTATCCATTGCACATCGGAAACCGAGTGTACTCATAGATTGTTCTTCGTCTAAGAATCTTCTATTTCCACCAACTAACCAGTAAGCTCTGTCTTTCCAAGAACCACCTTTGTAGACTCTTGATTTATCAGAGATAAGTGTAGAAGGCCAAGATGTACGATCTTTTGGTGCGATAACTGAACCGTCTAAACCATATTGCTCGTACTCGTTTTGGTACATAACCAAGTTTGGATTTCTTGTTGCTTGGTTGATTGCATTTTTACGCTCGTCATTGTTGTAATGTAAAGAGCTTTCAATGTCACCATCTAAGTAGTCAATATAATCATCACGACGGTAGTTCAATCGACCAATGTTTTCCTCTTCGGTAACATTACGGTATTTCAATTGACCAGGAGTGTTGATAATGAAATCAGAGAATCCTTCACGTAACATAGAGATAACATCGAATGCATATTCTTCACCATCTGGACCTTCACGTAATTCATCTGCAAAAATTCCATCAAAAAGCTCATCTTGAATTCTAGTATTTGCTTCAATATCATGTTTGTTGTTCAAGTCATCAATAGACAAATCCAACACGCGATTGATTTTTCCTAACAAAGTCAATTCTACTGAATCTTTCACGTTTTTGTGAGAAGTGTAGAATGGATCTGGAGCATAACCTTCTTTTACAGGGTTTCTAGACTCAACAGTTCTCATGATTCCAGCAGTAACTACTGTGTCATTGATATCATGTTGTAGAGCTGAAATTCTTTGGTAACGGATACGTTCGAATTCGTTTAAGTATTCTTTCATTCCGTGGATGTCGTATTGAACTTGAGCGTTTTTCAAATCAATAACACCTTCGTTATTTAATACTTTCGTTTTGAAAACGTTTCCTCTAAATGGTCGGAACTCATCGAAATCTTCAGAGCTCAAAGGACGATAAACATCCAATACCCATTCCGAAACGTTACCCGCCATGTTGTATATACCATAATCATTTGGCCAGTAAGACTCAACTGGAGCAGTAACGTCAGCACCATCATTTAAGTTTCCAGCAACACCCATGTAATCACCTTTACCACGAACAAAGTTTGCACGAATCGCTCCTTGTACTTTAGGATCATCTTGACGAACGAAGTGTCCGTTCCATGGATAATTTCTTCTTTCTGTAATAACTTCAGTGCCTCCTTGAAGGTTGCCTACTAAACCGTAGTAAGCAAATTCCCATTCAGCTTCAGTTGGTAGACGGTAGCGTGGAAGCAAAATTCCATCTTCCATTCTAACGATACGTTTACCTAATTTTTTTCCTTCTACATTAGAAGGGTTTAAGTCAGTAATACTTTTTCTTACCGCATCTTCATATTGACCAGCATAATAAGACTCAGTTGTATAAACCGCATCATCTCTTTGATCAACATTGAAATCAAGTATTCCTTCACGGATAAGTATGTATTCGTTCACACGATCCGTTCTCCATTTACAGTAATCAGATGCTTGTAACCAAGATACACCAACTACGGGGTAATCTCTATAGGCAGGGTGACGCAAGTAATAATCCACGTATTTTTCGTTGAATCCTAACTTAGATCTCCATACTAAAGTATCAGGTAGGGCGTTTTTGTATACCATTGGATAACTTTCACTGTAAGCACGTTGCACCCAATACAAGTATTCCAACCAGTTAAAATTAGTTACTTCTGTTTGATCAATGTAAAATGAAGAAACAGTTACTCTTGCTGGTCTATTGTTCCAGTCAAACATAACGTCATTCTCTGATTGTCCCATAGTGAAAGTACCACCTTCAACCAAAACTAGGCCTGGACCTGTTTCTTGATCAACGAAAGGGACTTTTTGGAAACCGCCATTATTAGGATCGTTAAAATTCCAACCTGTGTTGGAAGAACGCTCCTTAGCGCAGGATGCTAGAACGGTAATTCCGACTAGCGCAACCATTAATAATTTGGAGATTCGCATATAAATATTCTGTTTGTTCATAATACTACAACTGACAAATTTAGTCTTTTAACGTTACACACGAAAAAAGTTACATGTATTTTTTAAATTAAATTCAATTTTTCCATACACATGCAAACCAAACGCTAGGCATAAACGTTTACAAATTGAACATTGCGTATTCATTTTAACTCATTTTACACATAAAAGTTACATATAATTGAAATATTCATTTAAAACTGTCGTTTTATTTCCAGTTCATTTGAAAGAATAAAGATATTTGCACCATGATAAAGAAAAGTCTTTTCGCTTTAACAGTTTTAACCTTTTGTTTTAATTTTTTTGTAGCTAGATCTCAAGAGAATATTGATCTTAAAGTTGAATGGGAAACTCCTCTAGAGTATAGCGCCAATGGACAGTTAGAAAAATTCCCTTCTATTAAGGACCAAGCATACCAAAACAGTCAGCCTAATTTTTATTGGATTAAAGAAGTTGAAAAGAATATGGACTACAGTTTTGAGATGTTGTCTTATTCAACGGCTTATTGTGATGCTGTAGATTTAAGCTTTTTAAAAAAATACAACAAGGAAGTTCCAACTAAATTTTCTCCTGAAATAGTAATTCGTAATGGTGGAAGCAAAAAATATGCTGTCGCTAATTTTAATCCATACATTAATGAAAATGGCACTATTAAAAGAATTTCGTCAGTTTCATCGGAATTAAAAACCCTTGGAAAACCTAAAGTTACTATCGCTTCTAAAAGTTTTACAACAAATTCAGTTTTACGAGAAGGATCGGGAACGTGGTATAAAATTGCCGTTACTGAGGATGGAATTTATAAAATTGACAAAGCATTTTTAGAATCGATAGGGATTAACATAGCGAATTTAAATCCAAATCACATCAATATTTTTGGAAATGGCGAAGGAATGCAGCCAGAGAACAATGCAATTTATCGCACGGATGATTTGGCTAAAAATGCAATTCAAATAATTGGAGATGCTGATGGTACTTTCGATGACAACGATTATATACTGTTCTATGGCTGGGGTCCTCACAGATGGTACGCTAATGGAACAGCAGAGTTTGATAGAAGAACAAATGTTTATGACGATAATTCTTATTATTTCATTAATGTAAATGAAAATGATACGCCTTTGCGTTTGACGACTGAAAATTCAAGTACATCGACACCAACTCATTTTATTAACGAAATGAGTGTTCGCTTGACCTATGAAAAAGATGAAAAGAATCTAGTAAAAGGAGGACAGCGATGGTACGGTGATAATTTCGATGTTGCCTTAAGCAGAAATTACAATTATTCCATACCCAACATTGTAAGCTCATCGGATATTAGATTTAAAATGGCCTTTGGCGCTAATGGAAAAGATTCGTCATCAGATAAAGTTAATGCATCGATAGGTGGTTCCAATCTTTTGTCAGCTTCTTTGCCGCTGGCAGGAGCAGACTATAATAGGACAACCTATAACTTTACAAAATCTAATCCTACGTCAAGTTTTTCGTTAAACCTAACCGTTACTCGCTCAAATCCAAGTGTGCTTGCTTATTTAGATTTCATTACCGTCAATGCGAGAAGATCTCTAGCCTTTTATGGCAATGAGATGAGTTTCAGAGATCTCGCGTCTGTTGGAGCAGGAAACACTGGCAAGTTCACGATTTCCAATGCAAATTCGCAACTGTTTATTTGGAACATAACCAACAAACAACAACCCAAAATTGTACAGGCAGCATTGATTGGATCGAATTTAGAATTTACATTGGCAGTTGATACTATAAAAGAATTTGTCGCAAGCAATGGCCAGTCTTTTCTAACGCCGACCAAAATAGCACAAGTTTCTTATCAGAATCTGCATGGATTACCACAAGCGGATATGTTGATAGTCAGTCCTCCTCAATTTTTAAGTGAGGCAAATCGATTGGCAAACTTGCATAAATCTGAAGGATTAACAGTTCATGTAGTAACGGAGGACCAAATTTTTAATGAGTTTAGTTCTGGTATGCAAGATGCAACGGCAATTCGATTTTTCACAAAAATGTTTTACGACAGAGGTCTTGTTACCAATGATGGACCTAAACATTTATTATTGTTTGGAGATGGAACTTATGACCACAGAAATAAAGTCTCGAATGCAAACTATGTAATGACCTATCAAGTAACGCAAAGTGAAAATCACATTGATGCGTTAGTAACAGACGATTATTTTGGAATTCTCGACGATAATGAGACATTTTCACCAGTTGACTTAGTTGATGTTGGTGTTGGGAGACTATTGGTTTCAAGTCAAAAAATTGCAATAGAACAAGTTAATAAAGTGGAGCATTACATGAAAAATGGTTCAAATTATTATTCAACACCAGGAGATTGTAATTGCAACCCTTCTCAAACTACAAATACCTTTGGTGATTGGCGAATGAAATATGTTCAGGTTGCTGATGATATGGACGTAAGCATTGGTTGGGATTTTGTAATTCAGGATATGGAGCCTCAAGTGCAAATTGTGGATGGTTATCGCAAGGATATGAACGTTGATAAAATCTATTGTGATGCCTTTCAACAAATATCGGGAGCAGGCGGGCAGCGCTATCCAGGAGTAAACGAAGCGATTAATGATCGAATTCGTCGAGGTGCATTAGTCGTAAATTATGTTGGTCATGGCGGAGAGGTAGGAGTTGCTGAAGAAAGAATTATCACAATACCACAAATTAATGCTTGGCAAAATTCGAATGCATTTCCGTTGATCGTTACTGCAACTTGCGAGTTTACCAAATATGATGACCCAGATAGGGTTTCGGCTGGAGAATGGGCGTCTCTTAATCCCAAAGGTGGAGCCATTGCGCTAATGACGACTACGCGATCTGTTTATTTCCAAGTAAATAACGATACGGGTAAGAAATTTTACAAAGAGGTTTTCAAACGAGATGAGGATAGTCTTCCTCGTACTTTTGGAGCAATAATGATGAATACTAAAAATACGGCTGCTGCTGACCCGAACAAACGTAGTTTTACGTTGATTGGAGATCCAGCACTTAGGATTGCCATGCCTCGATTACGAGTTGTTTCCGATAGTATTTATCGTGAAGGAAGTTCTAATCAAAGCGATACGGTAAGAGCCTTGGATAAAATTACCTTGATTGGTCATATGGAAGATCTTTCAGGGAATTTGTTGAGCAATTTTAAAGGTGTCGTGAGTCCAACTATTTTTGATAAACCAAAAACAGAATATACTTTGGGGCAAGATCCAGGATCAAATGTAGTGCCCTACCAACAACAAAAAAGTGCTTTATTTAAAGGACAAGCTACTGTAAACAATGGTTATTTCAAAATGACATTCGTCGTACCTAAGGATATAGACTATTCTTACGGTTACGGAAAAATAAGTATGTATGGACATGACAATTCAACGGATGCAATGGGCTATGATAATACGGTTGTGGTCGGAGGAATTAATCCGAATGGAATAGCGGATGATCAAGGACCAGATATAGAATTGTTCATGAATGATTATACCTTCGTTGATGGAGGTATAACTGATGAACAACCGATTTTAATAGCTAAGTTATTTGATGAGAATGGCATAAATGCTGTTGGAAACGGTATTGGTCATGATATAACGGCAATAGTTGATCAAAACTCTGCAGATCCAATCGTTTTGAATGATTATTATTTATCAGATTTAGATACCTATAAATCTGGTGTAGTAAATTTCAATATGAGTAAAATCGAACCTGGAGCGCACACATTAACTTTCAAGGCATGGGATGTAAACAACAATTCATCAGAAAGATCTATAGGTTTTGTTGTGAAAGAAAAAGAATCTCCTGAACTAAGTCATGTCTTGAATTATCCAAATCCATTTACCACAAGTACGAAGTTTTTCTTCGAGCACAATCAAGTAAATACCGCTTTAGAATCACAGATTCAAATATTCACTGTATCTGGTAAACTGGTAAAAACAATTAACACACTTGTCAATACTCAAGGCTTTCGTTCAGAAGGAATTGCATGGGATGGAAAAGATGATTTCGGCGACCAATTGGCTAAAGGCGTATACATTTATCGACTGTCTATAAAAACAGATGATGGTGGGAATGCTGAGAAATTAGAAAAATTAGTGATTTTAAAATAACCTGCACAATATAAAAGGTTGAATTCCGTATATTTGTCAACTCAAAAAAAATACATGAATCAAAAAATAGCAATTTCTATTTTATTCTTTTTACCTCTTTTGGCTATCGCTCAAGGTAGTGGGGTTAAGGATGAACAGTTGCAGCTCAATACGATTACAACAGCAATGCCATTTATGTCTATTACACCGGATTCTCGGGCAGGCGGAATGGGTGATGCTGGTACGGCTTTAAGCCCAAGTTCTTTGTCAACTTATTGGAATACTTCCAACTTAATTTTCGCAAAAGAAAAAAATGAAATTGGAATATCTTATGTTCCTTGGTTGCGTCAGTTGACAAATGACATACATTTATCCTATTTGTCAGGATATCATAAAATTAGTGATAGACACGTTGTAGGTGGAGCACTGCGCTACTTTAGTTTAGGTGAAATAACATTTACCGATGCGAATGCAAACTATATTAGAGATGACAAACCATCTGAATTTGAGCTAACGGGTTCTTACGCTTTTCGTTTAGGGCCAAAAGCGGCAATAGGAATTAATGGAAAATTTGCAAACTCAAATTTAACTGGTGGATTAATCATAAATGGAGTTGATTCAAAAGCGGCGCGAGTTGGTGCAGCGGATTTATCTTTCACTTATTTCGATGATGAAGTTAAATATGGTAAAACAAGAGGAACTTACACCTTTGCGGCAACTATAAACAATATTGGAAATAAGGTGGCGTATTCCTCCACAGCATCAAGAGATTTTATTCCAACTAATTTAAAAATTGGGAACGCATTAAAGTTTGATTTTGATGAATTCAACTCTGTAACATGGTCAACGGATTTATCTAAATTATTAGTTCCAACTCCACCGCGATTCGAAACAGCTGGAAGTGAAGTTATAGTAGCTGGTAGAAACAATGATGTTGGTACAATTGCAGGAATGATTCAATCTTTTTACGATGCACCTGGAGCTTCTTTGACAGATGATAAAGGAAATATCCTTTTGAATGAAGACGGTACGGAACAAATTAAAAAGAATAGTAAACTCAGCGAGGAAATAAACGAAATCATGTTAGCGACTGGTTTAGAATACTGGTACAACAACATTATCGCAGTTCGCGCAGGCGTTTTCTATGAGGCTAAAACAAAAGGAAATCGTC
Organism: uncultured Flavobacteriales bacterium; assembly: GCA_963977135.1. Lineage (GTDB taxonomy): Bacteria > Bacteroidota > Bacteroidia > Flavobacteriales_D > Crocinitomicaceae > UBA2040. The sequence continues at coordinate 69,260 of CAXBNN010000001.1, forward strand.
AATTTTTTAATGCTGGTGTTGGTTTGAAATACAACGCCTTCATGATAGACATTTCATACTTAGGCAGTTTAAATGGACGAAATAGCCCATTAGCAAATACATTGCGCTTCACAATGCGCATGACCTTCGGAGATTAATCAGGTTTTAATGGACATCAGAGTAGGTTTCGGGGTTGACGTTCACCGCTTGGAGAAAGGGTACGACCTTTGGTTAGGCGGTATTCAACTCGAAAGTGAAAAAGGTGCAGTTGGTCATTCTGATGCAGATGTCTTGTTACACGCTATTTGTGATGCTTTATTAGGTGCCGCTAATCTCAGAGACATTGGTTATCATTTTTCAGATACGGATCCAAAATTCAAAGGAATAGATAGCAAAATCTTATTGGCCGGAGTTATTAAGCTAGTTCACGACAAAGGATTTACGGTTGGAAACATCGATTGCACCGTAATTCTTGAAAAGCCAAAGGTAAATCCACACATAGAGAAAATGCAAAAAATTATTGCTGATTTGCTTCACATTGAGGAAGATCGCGTTTCTCTTAAAGCCACAACACACGAAAAAGTAGATTCATTCGGCGAATGGAATGCGATTAAGGCTTACGCCACCGTTTTGATCAATCGTTAATCAATTACGAATTGATTCAAAAAAAAGATTAGTTGAACTGCATATAAAAAAAACCTGGATTAAACGGATTAAGGGAAAGCCAGGATTTTTAATTTGGTTATGGGAAAGAGACAATTAAAGTAATTTTTGATTGTTCAGAGAAATAATCCCGTAAATCAATTAATCCATTCAATCCCGGTTTCTTTTCGAGTGAATAATTGATAGTCGAAAATCCTCCTTTTCCGTTTCTTTACTCTCTCTATTTTCTTATTTTTGCCTGCGTTGAGAAGAAATAAAACCCTCTCCAGAATCGACGAAATATGAAAGTTAATCCTCAATACAACACAAAAGAATCATTATTAGCGCTTTACAATAAACCTTTGTTAGAATTGGTTTTTGAAGCAGCGACAATTCACCGAGAATACCACAACCCAAGAGAAGTACAAATGTCCTCTTTGTTGAGTATAAAAACAGGTGGTTGTCCTGAAGATTGCGGTTATTGCCCGCAAGCAGCTCGTTATCATACCGATGTTGAAGCTCAGAAATTAATGAGTGTTGAATCCGTTTTGGAGCAAGCGAGAAATGCTAAAGCAAATGGTTCATCTCGTTTATGCATGGGTGCGGCTTGGAGAGAAGTGCGGGACAATAAAGATTTCGATTCAGTTGTAGAAATGGTTCAAGGTGTAAATGACTTGGACATGGAAGTTTGCTGTACATTGGGTATGTTGAACGAGGAACAAGCCGTTCGTTTGAAGAATGCGGGATTATTTGCTTACAATCACAACTTAGATTCTTCGAAAGAATTTTACAAAGACATTATCTCCACGAGAGAATACGAAAATAGAATTGACACCATTGCGAACGCTCGTAAAGCAGGAATTTCTGTTTGTTCGGGTGGAATAATTGGAATGGGTGAAGCTGTTGAAGATAGAGTTGGTTTGTTACTTTCCTACATGGAAATGGAAACCCCACCAGAATCTATTCCTATCAATGCATTGGTTGCTGTTGAAGGAACACCTTTGGCTGAGCAAAAACCTATTGAACAATGGGAAATGATCAGAATGGTTGCAACAACACGAATTGCTTTTCCTGAGTCTGTTGTTCGACTTTCTGCAGGCAGAACGAAAATGTCAATGGAAGCACAAGCTTTGTGTTTTATGGGCGGTGCAAGTTCTATTTTTGCAGGAGATAAATTATTGACGACACCAAATCCAGATTTCAATGAAGATCAGGAAATGTTCAAGATTTTAGGTTTGATGCCAAAAGAAGCATTTCAAGATGGTGAAAAACCAGAAACCTTACCAGACGAAAAAATTATTGCTCGAAAACAAAAAGAGGCAGATAGAGCCGCTGAATTGGCAGCCGCGAAATTGAAACCAAAGGACGAAAATTTTCAACCTCGTAAAGTTTCATTAGAAAACTAAGTTCGAATGAACAAAAAGTTAATCGACAAATTAAAAAATAGAGAAGAAGAGGGAACCATGCGTTCCCTTTCTTTATTGGACAATTTGGTCGATTTCTATTCCAATGATTATTTAGGATTGGCAAAACTTCCTATTGAATCTAAATCGTCAGGAGGAAGTACAGGTTCACGTTTGATTTCTGGAAATTCATCTGCAGCAGAACATTGTGAAAGTGTTTTAGCTGATTGGTTCAAAACAGAAGCAGCTCTGGTTTTCAATTCTGGTTACGATGCAAATATTGGCTTTTTCAGTTCCGTTCCACAAAAAGGTGACACAGTTCTATACGATGATAAAATCCATGCAAGCGTTCGAGATGGAATCCGTTTGAGTTTCGCAACGAATCATTCCTTTCGACACAACGATATTGAAGATTTAAAGAATAAAATAGCCAAAGCTCAAGGAGCAGTTTATGTCGCTGTAGAATCATTGTATTCCATGGATGGAGATATGGCGCCTTTGGGAGCAATTCATGCCTTATGCCAGTCACAAGGAGCTTATTTGATTGTTGACGAAGCACACGCTTGCGGAGTTTTTGGTGATTATGGTCGAGGAATTGTAGATTGTTTGCAGGACTCGTCTGCTGTTTTTGCTCGAATTATCACTTTTGGAAAAGCGTATGGTTATCATGGAGCGGCCGTTTTGGGTAGTCAAAATTTAAAGTACTTTCTGATCAATTTTGCTCGTTCGTTTATTTACACGACGGCTCTTCCACCTGAAGCTTATTTGCAAATTGCAGAAAGTTTAAAACATGCAAGCATTCCTGAACGACAAAAAAAATTGCAAGAAAACATTAGTCTGTTTCGATCTCAGTTTTTGGATCAAGATTTCATTTCAGAGATAAATTCCCCAATACAAATTCTGCGAATTGGTGACATAGCTAAAACGAAGGTTTTGGCAAACAAACTTTTAGAAAATGGCTTTGCGGTAAAACCAATTTTTTCACCAACGGTAGCAAAAGGAGAGGAAAGTATCCGTTTTTGTGTCCATTCTTTTAATTCAGAGAAAGAGATTTTAAGTCTGACGAATATAATTCATCACTGAATCGAAGTAAATCCAGTACTTTTCAAAAAGTCTAAATAAAATTTCACATTTTTTTTCATTCTAATCCGATAAAAAGTATTTACTTTGAATTTCAAAGCACTTTTTAAATTAACGATGAAAGAAGAAAAACACCTCGAGAATCTGCAAGAAATTCGTTCAATCATGGAACGTTCAACTCGATTTTTATCCTTGAGTGGACTTTCAGGAATAATGGCAGGAGCATCAGCATTGGTGGGGTCGGCTTTGGCGTATTTTAGAATCAAACAGTTTTATAGTTTAAGTTCACCAGATTATGATGCGGTCATCAATTTAGAAACGGATTTATTGGCAATTGCTGGAGCTGTGCTGATTTTCGCTTTAGGTTTTGCCTATTTTTTCACCGCTAGAAATGCAAAGAAAAGAGGTGAGGTCGTTTGGAATAAAACAGCTAAGAAATTACTACTTAATCTATTTATTCCTTTGTTCGCCGGAGGAATGATATCCCTTGTTCTTTTGAGAAATGGTCATATTGGATACATTGCACCGATAACCCTTGTGTTTTACGGTTTGGCTTGTATCAATGCAAGTCATCAGACGGTTAGCGACATCTTTTATCTTGGTTTAACGAATGTGATCCTTGGTTTGGTTGCACTGTTTTTTATTGGTCAAGGTCTTTTCTTCTGGACACTTGGGTTCGGAGTTACTCATATTATTTATGGTTCATTAATGTATTTCAAATACGATAAGAAATCATGATTGAAGGTTTAAACAAGCACTTCGACAGTAGGGTGCGACTGGGCGTTATGGCCTTGTTGAGTATACACGAGCGAGTCGATTTTAATACTTTGAAAGAAGAATTAGGTTTGACAGACGGTAATTTGGCAAGTCACATTACTGCCTTAGAAAAGAATGAATACCTTTCCTTCGAGAAGGATTTTGTCGGTAAGAAGCCGAGAACGCAATATAGAATAACAAAACTAGGAAGAACTGAATTTGAAAAGCATATTCAAGCACTTGAAACTTTATTGAAACAATCAAAATAAAAAAATTTGCTCACTTACTTTGAATTACAAAGTACTTTTAATTAAATATGAAACAAATGAAAAGAATTAATGTATTTGCCTTTTTGATTTTTGTAGTCGCTTTTGACCAGTTCTTCTGGGACCAAAACTTAGCGTTGAATTTTGCATTGTTTAGCTTGCTAAGCATAATTCATCACTTCATAGATTCACCTGTTTCGTTCAGTAAACCGTCTGTGCAAATGGCAACAGTAGGAAATGTGATTGCAACTTTCATGTTGGTTTATCACAACAGTATCGTTAGTTCTTTTGTTGCCATCATTTCCTGGATAGTTCTCATTGGATTCTTTCATGAAGAAGATTTGAGAACTGTTTACAGAGCAGTTTGGTCGAGTATTTTACATTTCTTTAAAATTCCACCGTTTTTGAAAAATCGAGAAGATAAACTTTCAAAAGAGAAGTCTACAGAATGGATGAGATGGATGAAAATTGTTGTTCTTCCGACTTTCATAGTCATTGTATTCTTTTTAATGTTCCGCGGTGCGAACCTTGTTTTCAAAGATGTTACGGATCAGATCGGTCATGATATAAAATGGGCTTTTGAGCGCATATTTGACATAGCTTCTTGGGAAAGATTATTATTCGTTTTTCTCGGAGCATTGATCGCGAATTGGGTTGTATTTCAAAGTCAATGGAAGATTTTCTCAAAAATGGAATATAAAAAGACAGATGAATTGCTACGAGTTAGAGATAAAAATCAATATGGTTTTATTTCAATTTATTTTAAAGAGATCTTTCCTATGAAATTCAAAATGCTTCGTTTGAAAGATGAAAACAAATCGGGTGTTTTGGCCATGGGAATGATTTGTATGTTGCTACTGATTATCAACTCTATAGATATTTTTTATGTCTGGTTCGGCTTGAATTACAATCCTAAAATGAATTTTGCAAAAGACGTTCACCAAGGTGTTTACATGTTAATTTTTAGTATCGTTCTTTCCATTCTCGTCATGTTGTACTACTTCCGACGAAATCTAAATTTCTATTCTAAAAACAAATTGCTTAAAAACTTGGCTTACACCTGGATTGCTCTGAATGTCGTGCTGATTATCTCAGTAATCATCAGAAATGTTCACTATATTAACCACTTAGGTTTAACGCATAAACGAATTGGTATTTTCATTTTTCTAGCCATCGTTGTGCTTGGTTTAGCAAGTCTATATTGGAAAATTTCACAGCGAAAATCCTTCTTTTATATGTCGAAATTCAATTCTTGGTCAATATACTTCATGCTTATTTTTATGACTTGTTTCAATTGGGATATGATTATATTTAACTACAATTTCGCTCAAAAAGACAAATTGAAATTCGATCGATTTTATGTGCTGGATTATCTTTCTGACGAAGCCATTATCAATCTAAAACTGAAAGAAAAAGAGCTGAACAAAAACAATGATTTGAACATTATACAGGACTATCAGGAGTATCGTTACAATACTTTAGAAAGTCAGTTCGAGAGAATCACCTTAAAATTGGCGAATGATAAAAACACTTGGCAATCTTGGAATTATAGAAAATACAAGGTGAAGAAATTAATTCATCAAGTGAAGAGCTAATTACCTTAGTATTGTAACACTTCCATTCAAACGAAGCTTATCATCGTTGCCCGAATTTGTGGTGTAAAGAACAGAATAGTTGTAAACGCCATCAGGGCAAACGCCACCATTGTAAGTTCCATCCCAATATTGGTTTATGTCGTTTGAAATAAACATTACTTCACCCCAACGATTGAAAATAGTGATTTGGAATAGATCAATATTGTCACCTGTAGTTCTGAGATAGGAATTGAATTCATCGCTATTTGGTGTAAAAGCGTTTGGAATGTAAATCGTTTGAAAGCAATCTTCTCCCAAAGTAATCATTTGGTTGTCAGTGTAGGTACAACCATTATTATCTGTTACGGTTAAAACGAAAGTTCCGTCAGTATTTACATTCAAACTTGGACCTGTAATGCCCGTATTCCATTGGTAAGCGGCAAATACTTGGTTGGCAAAAAGAATGATCCCATCTTGCGGACAAATCGTTGTGTCTGGGCCCAAATAAAAATCTTCTACCGGAAAGACTACGACCTCCACGTCGTCTGTGTTCTGACATCCATTGACATCCGTCCCGATAACAGTATAAGTGGCTGTTACTGATGGAATGAAAGAGATACCGTCGGTTACGCCATTGTCCCAAATGTAAGTGGTTGCAGGAGATCCTGACCCTGTAACTGTGGCAGATTGACCTACACAAACACCAAAACTTGATGCGTTCGCTTGCACAATCGGCAATTGATAAACAGTGATTGTGATAGAAGCTGTGTCCACACAATTAAATGCATTAGCGCCTGCAACCAAATATGTAGTTGTTGCTGACGGAGCAAATGGTACATTGTCCGTAACGCCATTGTTCCATAGGTAAGTTGTTGCTCCACTTCCTGTCAAAGTAATGTTGCCACCAATACAAAAGAAGTCATTGTCGGTATTTGCTGAAACAATTGGGGTTGGATTTACAGTAACCGTAACGTCATTCGAATCTATACAACCAAAGGTATTCGTTCCAATCACTTGATAGGTTGTTGTTGCAGTTGGGCTAACGTAATCGCCATCTGTAACGCCATTATCCCAAACATATGTACTGGCACCAGAACCAGTTAATTGAGTGGAATCTCCATCACAAATAGCGATTGAACTGGCGTTGGCGACTACTGTCGGATTAGGATTGACAGTTAAAGTAAATACAGAATCTGTAACAGAACCGCAGCAATCCAAGAAATTTACTTTTCCAAAAACAGTATAATTTGTTGTTGTGTTTGGTTCTAAGTAAATTATATCACCATTCGAAACGTTAGTCAAAGTAGTTGTCGTTGTTCCGTCTGAATAATCCACATCAATCGGTCCGTTGGCGTCCAGAATATTAATTGTGATTGCAGTAGAATCGCCATTACAAATAGTATTGTTTCCTGTAAAATAACTTATTGATCTATTGTAAGCGATGGTAATATATCTAGTTGAGTTGGCAGGAATCAATGTATTGGGAATTCCAGTTACTGTTATATAGCCATTTGCATAATTAAAAGCAATACCACTTGTTTGATCGTAAGCAGTAGCATTGATGAAATTTCCGTCATCACTATCAATTAGTAACATTAGATTGGCTAAATCAACGTTGCCAACGAAAGTTCCGGGTGTTTGACACGTATCAATTTTTAAATCAATATTGAAAGGTTGTGCAAAGTTCGTATTCGTCACTTTCCATTCTTTTACCAATCTAGATTGAATCCCAGCTGGAGTTTCAGCGTTTGAAATTGTTGTACCACAACCAGCAGCATTGGTTTGGCCCATTGTGACATAGGAAATGTCAGAATTAATTGCGCCAGTATTTGCAGCATTGGTCAACGCTAAATTAGAAACATAAACTCTGTAGTTATCGTCAAAAGCGTGTGATTGTTTTTGCAAAAGTCCTTGTGTGTCATCTCTTCCTATTCCAATTACATTATTATGGTAGATAGGATAAACACTCGCATCCCAAATGGTTGTTCCGTCTGTTGCCAGATAGTCACCTTGGGCAGAAAACGTTAGATTTTCGAGAGTAACTCCATATTTGATAGCCAAATAGGTATTTACTTTTCGCATCTCGATAAAGGTTAGATCACGGTCATAAAAGATATATTCATGAATATAACCGTTGTAAGGTGCGTTTGCATTACCAGGATAATTTCCAAAGTACAAACCTGTTGGACCAGATGATTGTGAAGCAGTTGATGTATTAAAGAGTAAATCGTTTCTTAAAGCTTTCATACTGGTTGCTGAAGATCTATTTCCGGAATAGGAAATTATGCATGGCTTATTTGTTTCTGTCCAATTCCGTGTAGCGTTGGCACTGTTTGTTGGGGAAAGACCTATCGCTAATCGTCCAGTTACACCTAAATTTCTGAATTGAATAGCGTGCGGTGAATTATTGTATAACATCATATGGTTGTTACTGCTTCCAGCAACTTGGGGGAAATAATATGCGCAAAAAAATGTTCCTTGGGCTGTTGTAGTATTATTTTGCAATAAGTTTAAAGAGGCTGTATTTTCTAAGGATTGAAGATTAGCTGGAGAGTTTGCATTAAAAAATATGGTTGTGTTGTAGTTAGAAATATTTCCAGTAGGTGTATTAGTCGCTTGAGGAAAAGGAGCACCAGCATCGGTTACTGTAACACCGCCCAAAGTTGAAAGTGTAGTCGTCCAACTAACTACATTTCCTAAAGGCAAAGCGTCTGGTTTAAACCAAGCAGTTAAATTTGGAATACCTAAGTTCCCCGGGTTTTGTGCATTTAAAAAAATGGAATTGATTCCAAAGTAAAGCAGTAAAATACCTTTCAAAAGGTTATTCATAGTTTTGTTTTGTTCAAGCAAGTAAATTTATCAATTAATCATTTTGAAAAATGAAAATTTCAATAATTCACAAGATTTTTTAATCGTAACAATATAACGAATATAGTTTATTGAGGGTTGTTTTTTTTGAGTCAATTTAAAAATTAAACTAACTCCCAAACACTTTTATAAGCTTCCTGATTTTCCGCATATTCCAAGAACGCTGCATAAAATGGGTCGTTACCCAAAGTCGCACTGTCACCAACTATAATTAACCTCGATTTCGCCCTCGTCATTGCAACATTCATACGTCGATAATCTTTAAGGAAACCTATTTCCTGATCTGGATTACTTCTAACAAGCGATATTACTATAATCTCTTGCTCTTGTCCTTGGTAACTATCAATAGTCGAAACGCGAATTTTACTATCAAGAATATCTCTTAAGTAGGCAACCTGACCAGAATAGGGAGAAAGAACGGTAGTTTTTGCCAGGTTTAAATTTTCTGATTCAATAATTTTTGAGATCGCTTCTGCCTCACCTTCGTTTTTCAAACTGCCCCCTTGGTCGCCTCGTTCTTCGTCGTATCCAGCGCCTGCTGTATCATAAAATAGTAAAGCGGAATCAAGAGCAGCTTTAAATGATTCCAGGCGACCTTCATAAAAATATTGACTAGAAAAATCGGCAATATTTTTTGGCATTCTGTATTGAAGAGGCAAGAAACTTACTGGATACTTGGCATTTAAGCAACGTTCCAAAATTGAAACATTCATACCCAAATCGTTCGCTTTTTGCGACAAAATAGTTGGAGGTAATTGATATGGGTCACCAGCCAGAACAATTTTCTGACCAAAGGGAAATATTGCCCAAGCCAAAGGTTCTAGGCACTGAGCGGCTTCATCAATAACCAATACATCGAAGTGATTGTAGTCAAAAGTTTGGTCTACAATTGCAACAGGAGTTCCCAAAACAACTTGAGCTTTATCAAACCAAGATTCTTCGGTGCTTTTTTTGATATCTTTTATTTGTTTACGAATGCTATTCACTTCTTTGAAAAGTGCTGAACGCTGCTCTCGTTCTGATTTTCCGAAATTTCGTTTGTAGGTATGCGCCATTTTCCGCAATTGTTCAGCTTGAATTTTAAGGCGTTTCAAGTTCTTTAAATCCGGACTATTTTGCCATTTTCCTTCAGGAGTTAATGGAAAAACATCTTCTCGCACTTTTACTGAATTTCCGATGCGAAGAACATTGAATTCTTCTGGTAAAATACTGGCTACATGATCTACAGCTGTATTGCTTGGAGCAGAGACCAAAACTTTTTTTCCTTTTTGCACCCATTGCGAGATCGCTTCAATCAAAGTGGTAGTTTTTCCCGTTCCTGGGGGACCATGTACTATTCCTAACTCGGAATTTTTCAGCAATTCAGAAACAGCTAATTTCTGACCTTCGTTTAATTTTGGGTTATTCCAAGTCGAAATTTCGAGACTTTCAACGGTATCAATTGGTTTGATGGCAATTGCATCATCTTTTAATTCCTTGTCCAAAGCTTTGCGCATAATGGTCAAAGTGCGAGCGTCAGGAGCTAATTTTATTCCTGTATCACCATCTTCTAGCCAATCAGGAAAATCCGGTGCAAAAATGCGGAGTTCACCTTTTTTCCCTTCAAGAAAAAGCAGTATTCCCTTTATACTCTCTTCACCAGGGCAGAATAGTTCAATAGGACAAGATCCTTTGAAATAATTGTTTTCAAAAGGGAATGGGTAGTGAAATGAAATTTCTGGATAATCGGCAAACCCAAAACTTTTGCGATTTATCTTTATAGGATGAAGGGCAAGTCCAGAACGTTTTAAGTCCTTTAAACTTTGACCATTTTCAAAAGAATAACGCCGTTTTTCTTCTTTTTCTTCTTCGTCGATAGCTAAAAGAAGATTTGGAAAATAATTGTGAATGTCGAGCATGACTACAAAAATAGCTTTTCTGCGAAAGTAAATTCAAGGAAGTAAAATTATTAGACTAGTCATTCAAATTTCGAACTAAAAAAGTAACTTCATCCTATATTTATAAAGTCATGGAAGAAGTTAAGAAAAAAAGCCCCTTTAAGAAGTATTTAATCATCTTTACATTAGGAGCGCTATTATTACTTACAGGTTGGTTATACTATCGTTACTGGTTCGTATATAGTGAAGGAACTCGAGTAGGGATTTTATACAAATTTTCCAAGAAGGGAACCATCTTTAAAACATACGAAGGTGAAATGCTTCTGCCAGGAATTGGGAATAAAGGAGCAACAACGGGAAATATGACAACAAATAATTTTCGTTTCTCGGTTGACGATGAAGAATTGGCAAAAAAACTAATGAATTTGCAGGGAATGGAACTTGAATTGCATTACAAGAATTTCAATAGAGCTTTACCATGGCGTGGCGATAATTACGACATAGAGGATGGTCAATATGTTGTGGATAAAATGATAAAGATTAAAAACGAAACACCGAATGGTTACGGACTTTAGTCTGTTTTGAATTATTTTAAAACAACAAGTTTTTTATTTTCAAAAGTTTCATTTGACAAGAATGTGATAAAATACGTCCCATTTTGTAAAGATATTTGTAAATCTTTCCCTTTAAATTCGTCTAATTGTGCAATTAATTGGCCGCTTGTACTGTAGATATTAATGTTTTTAATATTTACTTCTTGGTTGAAAGTTATCTGGTTTTGAGTTACAGGGTTCGCAATAATTATCTTATTGGTCAGTTCATTATCCGAAAGGCTCAACGAATTGCAATTTAAACTTTCTGAATTTTGATTTTCAATAATTCCTTTTCCACTTAAATCTTTTCCGATAAATCCTGAATAACTTGATGGATATTTTGTTGCGCGAAAAATAGAATTTGCATCCACAGGAACAATATCGAACTGTTGATATAAACTATTGTTTATTCCCACAGGATTTCGGTATGCCCACAAATGCTCTCCTGTTTTTGTGATTTCTGATATTTGACCATTGGAAGTTGTGCAAATAAGTAGGTTGCCATTTGGAAGAGATTGCCACCCACTTTTTTTCGATTCGTAAATTACATTACCGAAAGTGGAGCCATTCCATGAATATTCAGCTAAATCAGGAAGAAATTTACCAGCATTCATCTCATAATTGAACTGGTTCATTTGTGGTTGAATTAAATCCATGGAGCTATAATCCGGATTCTGGCCTCGTTGATTATTGAATACAGAAATTTTTCCAGCATCGGCGTAGGATGAGTCTACCCATTTTGCATCGTGTTGAAGGAATAATGTTTGATCTGAAATGCCACCCTTTCGGTAAACTTGAGGATTACCCCATCTCCAAAGAAAATCGCCACCACGATTGGCATTTCCTCCGGTATGACCCGCTGCTTCTAGAGTTGTTGTGCTATGATCAATAATATAAATTTCATTCAAGTGGCGCGCAGAAATAATAATTTGATCCAATTCAGCATTGTGATGAATGCTGTTAAGGTGTATCCAATCGGAAATAAGAAGTGCGGGAAAATTAACATCTAATAATTCAGGATGATTTTCCACTTGACCGTAATTGTTTTTTGTTGAGTCAAAATCTTGAATTATATGGTCGAAAAATTTCCATTCCCAGACCAATTCTACGCTATCTGTGCCAATTGGTTTTAATTCAACAATCTTTTCAAATATTACCACGTTTGTTGATAATGATGGCTTTCTGCCAGCAGCTATTGCCTGTGAAGTGTCGTATGAGTCTGTGCAAATACAAAGTATGTTGCCGTTTGGAAGAGGCTGAATGTCATGATGTTGTAAATAACCGTTTTGGCTCATTGCATAAGACCAAACGGGCTGATTGGCCCAATTTTTAATTTCTAACGAATCAGCCCCAGCTCGCAACAAATTTCCATTGCTCAGGAGATAAGATGTTAAAGCGGGTGATTCATTGAACGTCCACTGATTTACTTTTTCTCCACAATTATCTATTAAAAATACATTTCTATTTTTTTCCGGGCTAAAGAGCGTATAGCCTTCACTAGCAAGCGTGCTCGTTTTTTGAAGTCCAATTGTATTTATCTGTGAAAAGGAAAAATTAATGCAACAAAGAAAGAGTAAGGAGGTTAATTTCATATAGTTAAATTAATGTCGGAAATAGTCTGGTGAATATATAAAAAGTAGAATCATATTTCAAATAAAAAGAACAATCAAAAAAAATCGTGATGAAATAATTTTCATCACGATTTTAAAATTCATTATTTAAAATTTATGCTTTTCTCTTATCGTCTACTTCAACTTCCGCCATTTCATCCGATTTGTATTCACCCGCATCCAATTTTGTTTTAATTTTCTTGAATGTTTCAACGGTGTAATTTACATCTTCGATAGTATGAACTGCAGTTGGAATCAAACGCAACATAATCACATCTTTAGGGACAACTGGGTATATTACAATTGAACAGAAGATATTATAGTTCTCACGCAAATCGAAAGTTAAGTTTGTCGCTTCAGCTAAATCACCTTTCATGAATACAGGAGTCACAACAGAATTTGCTTCACCTAAATCGAAACCTGCTTCGCTTAATCCTTTTTTCAAGCTACTAGCAATATTCCAAAGTTGATCTTTAATTTCAGGTCTTGTTCTCAACATTTCAAGACGTTTACGCGCGCCAACTGTAATTGTCATCGGTAAGGCCTTCGCATACATTTGTGAACGCATGTTGTAACGGAAGTATTCAACAATACTTTCGTTTGCACAAAGGAAACCTCCTACAGAAGCCATTGCTTTTGCAAAAGTTCCAAATAATACGTCTATTTCTTTTTGAATTCCTTGCTCTTCACCAGCACCTTGACCAGTTTTTCCTAAAGTTCCGAAACCGTGTGCGTCATCAACGAAAAGACGGAAATCATATTTACCCGATTTACGGAATTCAACGATTTCTTTTAATTTCCCTTGATCACCCGCCATTCCGAAAACACCTTCAGTAATAACAAGGATTCCGCCACCAGTAGTTTCAGCCAAACGCGTAGCATTCGTCATTTGTTTATCGAAGCTCTCCATGTCGTTATGTTTGAAAACAAAACGTTTTCCATTGTGAAGGCGCATTCCGTCCAAAATACATGCATGAGATTCGCTATCGTAAACGATAATATCACTTCTATCAACCAAGCAGTCGATAGCTGAAACCATTCCTTGGTAACCGAAATTCAACAAAATTGAATCTTCGAAACCCATGAAATCAGCGATTTCGTTTTCTAATTTCTCGTGTTCTGAAGTCTGACCTGTCATCATTCTGGCACCCATTGGGTAAGCCAAACCGTACTGTTGTGCTGCTTCAGCATCTGCTTTACGTACTTCAGGGTGATTCGCTAAACCTAAGTAGTTGTTCAATGACCAAACCAAACATTCTTTTCCTCGGAAAATCATTTTGTTTCCTAATTCACCTTCTAATTTTGGAAAGGTAAAATAGCCATGAACGCCTTTTGAATACTGTCCAATTGGACCTCTATTTTTTTTAATTTTTTCGAATATGTCTGCCATACGAGTTGTTTTGGGTAATAAACTTTTACATCTATATAACCTTAGTTTTTAGACTGCAAAGATAATAGTATTTATCATGACAAGAAAATTATTTATGAATGGTTTAACATTTGAAAACTTTGTTTTGTTCTAAGAAGTTACAAATAGCGCTCTTTAATAATCTTCTCATGATGCATTACGTGCCCAACCATGATCCAACCAGCACTTCTTGCCGAGAACGGTTGACCATTGGCTTTACCAACAAAATCTAAGTTTTTTTCACCCATTCCATCATAAAGAATGTTTGTCGCCAAGCGAACAATATCAAACTCATGGATGAGGTCGTCGACACTTCGGTTATCTAAATTGGAATATTGCTCGTAAGCATTTTCGTCGAAACCAGGCAAATCCGTTTCATCGTGTCGAGAGTGACGCAAAGCTCTGTATTGGAAAATTCGTTCGGTATCCAAAACATGTGAAACAACACCTTTTAATGTCCATTTATTTTCACCGTAACGGTAATTCCATTTATCCTCAGGGATAGATTTTAAGAAATTAATAAAATCATGTCTATTTTCCTCCAAAGCAAAGAGTAGATTATCATATTTCACAACATATTTAAAATAGCTATCATTTGCCCACTTTGGTGCGTGATCTGGATTTGGCTGTCCAGAGAAGATTTTTTTTTCTATCATAATTTTATTTTTCTGTCTTCTAAACTCTCACATCTAGAATCTATAGTCTAAAGTCTACAGTCTGATGTCTCAGTTTACAGACGATTATCAAGTAGATAAATAAGTGATGCAACCGAAGCACATCCCAATTCCAATTCGCGTTTATTCACATTCTCAAAAACATCACTTTCTGCGTGATGGAAATCGAAATAGCGCTGAGAATCGACCGAAAAGCCGAATAATGGAATGCCTTCGTATTGTTTTTTCAGAGGGTTGATATCGACACCTCCATATCCTTTTTCAAATTGATTGACGAAATAAGGTGCGAAAAGAGGAGCAAAGCTTTGAAGCAATTTTAAAGTTTCATCTGATCCATCCAAATCGAAGCCTCTTGGAGAAAATCCTCCACGGTCGCTTTCAATAGCTGCAATTTGCTTTTCATTTTTCTCCTTCGTCCAAGTGGCATAGGTTTCACCTCCTCGATTGCCATTTTCCTCGTTCATAAAGAAAACCAATCGAAGGGTATGTTTTGGTTTGTAATTTAATGTTTTCAAAACCCGAAGTGCTTCTAAATTATGAATTACGCCAGCTCCGTCATCGTGAGCACCTTCTCCTGTATCCCAAGAATCAATGTGACCACCAAAGGTGATTATTTCATTTGGAAATTGACTTCCAACGAGTTCAGCTATAATATTATATGAAGTTACATCAGGATAATTTTGACAATCCATTTCTAGAATCAATGTGCATTTTCCTTTTTTCAATTCAGTTGAAAGCAATTCGCAATCTTTCGTCGAAAGCGCAGCAGCTGGAATTTTTGTCACATCATCTTCATAGTGCATTGAGCCAGTATGCGGATGATCGTCAATTGGCATAGCAAGCGAACGTATAACGACCGCTTTCGCTCCCAGTCTAGAAGCTTCAACAGCACCATTTCCTCGTATAGGATAACAGGCTCCATAAGCTCGAAAAGTTGAGATTTGAGCTGCGTCCATCGGTTGATTTAAGAAAACAATTTTGCCTTTTACAGAGGCAGGTGAAGCTTTTTTTAGAGCATCCATCGAAGTAAATTCTATAACCTCTCCTTCCAAAACTCCATCCGTAGCAATAGATCCACCCAATGCTAGAACTTTAATTTTTCGTAATGCACCTTTGCTATCTTTGAAATAAGCACTTTCTTTTGTTCCCCGTTCCCAATGCGGAACTTTAATTTCTTGCAAATAAACTTTGTCGAAATTATAGGATTTCATTTTTGCTTCACTCCAATAAACGGCCATTTCTGCCGCTGCGGAACCTGAAATTCGAGCACCAACGTCTTTACAGAGTGAACGCAAATCTTCGTGAGCCTTTCCTTTTAAGAGAGCTTCGTCGTAAATTTTACGAATGAAAGTGGAATCGTTTTGAGCAAAAATTGAATTGCAGCACAGAATAAAAATGAAAAGGAGTTTAAACATTTTAAGAATTTGAATTGATTGAAGGTAAATTTAATGAATTGAATTCAATTCCGTTTGAATGTCTAACTTTTTGCTGAATCTTCTAGTTTTGATATGTCGAACTTGACATTTTCTACAAACCAAAGACATGGGTAAATTGGATGTTGCGTTCTTTATCTTTTGCGTTCGTCGCTGCTGAGAATACCGAATGAATATCCATCTGACCAGCCAGAATCTAAAGGTAAAATTTTTCGAGCCATTCCTTCTCGAGTCATTCCGACTTTTTCTAGGACTCTAACGGAAGCAAGATTCTCAACTGCACAGCCAGCTTCAACTCGGTGTAATTTCATTTCGTCGAAGCAATAATCTAAAACGCAATGAACAGATTCAGTGGCCAAACCCTTCCCCCAAAAATCCGGATGAAATTTATACCAGACTTCAGCTCTTTGTTGTTTAGGTCGTCCAAGAAAAAGTCCAAACATGCCGATGAATTTACCTGTTCGTTTTTCTTCAATAGCAAACGTATAGTTTTGAAAAGGTTCTTTTTTATTGTCTTTTATTCGATCTTTTAGGATGGATTTTGTAACCGAAATATTAGCAGGTATTCCCAAAGTATTGAATTTTTCAACCTCAGGTATTGAACTAAGTTTATGCATATCAGATAAATCTGATTTTTTAATGGGTCTTAGTAATAAATGAGGAGAGCTGAGAATTATAGAAGTCATCTAGTTGAAATTATTGAACCACAACTTCTTTAACGACTATTTCGTCCTTAGATTTTACTTGAACGTAATAAAAACCTGCGTTCAGTTTCGAAACGTTTATCTTCTGTTGTTTAGATGTAAACTCTGAAACAAAAACTATTCTTCCTTGTGCATCGACGATTTCAATTTTTTCGGCTGGAATATTTCCGAGTTCAATTGTGAATTCACCTTTATTAGGATTTGGGAAAATTTCAAAGTGGGGGTTCGGCTTATTTGGGTAAAGCCCCAATTGAGACAAATCTTGATTTACCACAATATATCCATTTTGACCAACGGCAAAAACCACAGAATCTCCGTATGAGTCAATATCTCTTATGCTTTCTGCAACATTTTCATAAGACCAATTTGTTATTGAACCATGGCTTTGGTAAATCATACCTGGATCTATTCCGGCAGTGGTTAAATAATTTTCACCACCAATGTAAATATTACCATTACCTGCTTTTTTCGAAGCAAACATATTTGGATAAAAGAATGTAGCTGAGGTCATCTCATCTTGCCATGTCAGACCACCATCGTAAGAAATCAATACACCAAAAGTGCCTAGAGAAGGTGAAGTATAAGTTGCTAAAATAGTGTCCGTGGTGTAGAAAAGAACTGAGGTCATTGAATCCAAAGAAGTTAGACTATTCGGAATGGTGTCCCAATTATCACCGCCATCTGTTGTTTTAAAAAAGTATTGATCCGAGCTTGAAGCCATACCTAGGTTGTTGTCAAAAAAATCAAAATTCGTTATTTGTCCACCTTGAGTAATGTAGAGTGGCGTTATGTTGGTTTCTTTCCAAATTGTATCCAATTTATTGATAATCTCACCTGAAAAACAGCCTGAACCTCCTAGGAATCCCTTATTTTCGTTGAAGAAATACATGTTCGTGTTGTAGCAAGCGTATATTTGATCGAATGCCGACCAAGTCAAACCTCCATCCGTTGTTTTGAATGTGCCAGAATAAGGTCCAACGGTTAAAAAACCTGTTGTTTCTGAAACAAATTTTAAATCAACAATGCTATTGCCACTAGGGAAAAAGCTTATGCCAGAAAAGGTTATTTGCGACCATGTTTGTCCGCCGTCTGTAGTTTTCAAAAGCAAACTATCTTCTCCACCAATATAACCAACGGTACTTGAAGGGAAACTGATAGCAGTTAAATTTTTCGTTGTTCCCGATGGAATTTGCGTCCAAGTTTGAGCAAATAAGAATGAAGGAGAAATCAAAGTAAGAAAAATTACAAATGACTTTAGCATAGAATTTTATTTACCTTAAAGATAGACAAGTCTGATTAATCTACCAAAACGAAACTTTCCCTATCTTTGCACAAAATTTTACATCCATGGCTTTAAAATGCGGAATTGTTGGTCTTCCTAATGTTGGTAAATCAACTTTATTCAATTGTTTATCTAGTGCAAAGGCACAATCAGCAAATTTTCCTTTTTGTACAATCGAACCAAATATTGGTACGATATCGGTTCCAGACCCGCGTTTGCAAAAATTGGAAAGCATAGTAAATCCAGAAAGAGTAGTGCCAACAACAATGGAAATTGTTGATATTGCTGGATTGGTAAAAGGAGCATCGAAAGGTGAAGGATTGGGAAATCAGTTCTTAGCAAATATTCGTGAAACGGATGCTATTATTCATGTTGTGCGTTGTTTTGCAGATGATAATATCATTCACGTAGATGGAAATGTAAATCCAGTTCGCGATAAAGAGGTTATTGACATGGAGTTGCAATTGAAAGATTTGGAATCTATCGAGAAGAAAATAAGTTCTTTGGCACGTGTTTTAAAGTCTGGAGATAAAGACATTATCAAAGAACATGACATCGCTCAGAAAATAAAATCGCATTTGGAAGAAGGTAAATCTGTTCGCGCTATGGATTTCGATGATAAAGAAATGGCAATCGTGAAATCATTTCATTTGATTACAGCAAAACCAGTTTTGTACTTGTGCAATGTAGAAGAAAGCGCAGTGAAAACAGGAAATGAATTTGTAGATCAGTTAAAAGCATCCGTTAAAGATGAGAACGCTGAGGTATTAGTTATTGGAGCTAAAATTGAAGCAGATATCAACGAATTGGATACTTACGAAGAACGAGAAATGTTCTTGGAGGAACTTGGTTTAGAAGAACCTGGCGTTAATCGTTTGATTCGCCAAGCATATAGCTTATTGAATTTACAAACGTATTTCACGGCAGGTGTAAAAGAAGTTCGCGCTTGGACGATTGAAAAAGGAATGACAGCGCCGCAAGCGGCTGGAGTTATTCACACAGATTTCGAAAAAGGATTTATCCGTGCTGAAGTAATGAAATACGAAGATTTCACAACCTTAGGTTCTGAAGCTGCGGTTAAAGAAGCAGGGAAATTCAAAGTTGAAGGAAAAGAATACATTGTTAACGACGGCGATGTGATGCATTTCCGTTTTAACGTGTAATCAATTCAACTACGAATTGCGAATTGGGGAATACTTGTAATTCGTAATTCCCACATTCGTAATTGAATTATTCTGGTTAACTTTGTTAGAAACGAATAATAGCAAAGAATACCATGAACATTCCAGCAAATAATCCAACACTTAAGTCGTGGGTAGAAGTACCTCAAAATTCAGATTTCCCAATTCAAAATATTCCATTTGGCGTTTTTAAAACTGCACAATTGAGTACCAGAGTAGGTTCTCGAATCGGTGATTTTGTCGTGGATTTGAAGTCCTTATTCGTTCTTGGTTATTTAGAAAACTTACCTTTCGAAGCCTCTGATTTTAGTGCTGATGCATTGAACCCGATGATGAAGAAAGGAAAAAAAGCTACGCGCGATTTGCGAAATCGAATTTCAAAATTATTGAGCACGGATCACAAAGATTTACAAGCGAACGAACATCATGTTTCACAAATATTAATTCCTGTAGACCAAGTTGAAATGCTTTTGCCAATTCATATTGGTGATTACACTGATTTTTATTCGAGCGAGCAGCATGCTTTCAATGTTGGTTGTTTGTTCCGTGATCCGGAAAACGCATTGATGCCAAACTGGAAACACATTCCTGTAGGATATCACGGTCGATCAAGTTCAATTGTTCCGTCTGGGGTGGATTTTCACCGACCAAAAGGACAAATGAAACCACCAACTGCCGATGTTCCTGTTTTTGGACAAAGCAATTTGTTGGACTTTGAATTGGAAACTGCTTTTTTTACATACGAAGGAAAACCATTGGGAGAGCATATTACAACCGAAGAAGCTGACGAATATATTTTCGGAATGACTTTGTTAAACGATTGGAGTGCAAGAGATATTCAAGGTTGGGAATACGTTCCATTAGGTCCGTTTTTGGGGAAAAATTTCGCATCTCATATTTCTTGTTGGATTGTAACTTTAGATGCTTTGGAGCCTTTTAGAACGGCTGGTCCAGTCCAAAATCCTAAAGTATTGCCGTATTTGGAATATTCAGGAGACAAACATGTAAACATCAATTTGGAAGTAGCCATTCAGCCAGAAGGTAGCGAAGAAACTGTTGTGTCAAACTCCAACTACAAATATATGTATTGGAATATGAACCAACAATTGGCACATCATTCTGTAAATGGATGTAATATCAGATCCGGTGATTGCATGGGTTCTGGAACTATTTCTGGACCAGAAGAAAGTGAATTTGGCTCTATGTTAGAATTATCATGGAAAGGTTCAAAAACAATCCCGATGAAAGATGGAACCGAAAGAAAGTTCATTAACGATAATGATACAGTTATCATGAGAGGTTATTCTGAAAAGGATGGAGTAAGAATTGGATTTGGAGAAGTAAGAGCTAAAGTTTTACCAGCAAAGTAAAATGATATACATTTAGGCTTTTAACCGAAATAAAAAGTTCAGATGAAAAAGTTTAACCTAGCACTTTTTAGCCTACTTATAGTTTTTGTTCTTGTAAGCTGTTCTAAAGAAAAAAAAATTGAAAGATCTCTTTATAAAAAAGGAGGCGAATGGAATATCAACTCCCAGAAATTTGAAATATATAATGATGGTCAATTGAGTTTATCAAACTCATCCATTAATTCGGGTACCATAAATTTTTCGAAAAAAGGTACACTTGTTTGAAGTTCCAGTTTGAATGGTCAAGTAACTACAACTAACGGAAGTTGGTCAAATACCGAAGACAAATTGACCCTAATAATTGACTATCAAGCAGTAGAGTATGATATTAAGGAATATTCTAAAACTAAAATGTCCATAGAAAGCTTTTATTCAGAAACATACAACGGGGTAGTGAGTACTTCTTTGATGGTTATGGTATTAGAAAAAAAATAGATAAAATAGTCTAATGATCCAATTTGAATATTAAATCAATAAATAGTGGGAAATTTCTCACTATTTTTTTTGAAACCTATTCGTTATTATTACCTTTTAACTGAATAAAACGTAGTTTTGTAAACGATTATCAGCTTAACATTATGGAAATTGATTTAGACAAAGAGCGCAAGGAAATACTTAATGCATTTAAAGGTTTGTTGCGCTCATGTAAAAATCGATCGAAAGAAGACACAAAAAGAATACGAAGAGCCTTCGACGTGGCGTTAGACGCTCATAAAGACATGCGACGTAAATCTGGCGAACCGTATATCTACCATCCTATTGCAGTAGCAAAAATATGTACGGAAGAAATTGGCTTAGGTGCAACAGCGCTAATTTGTGCTCTTTTGCATGACACTGTTGAAGACACCCACATTACCCTCGACGATGTAGAAGATTTATTTGGAGCGAAGGTTCGTTTAATTATTGATGGATTGACTAAGATTCCTGAGGTATTCGATGAAAATGCTTCCATCCAAGCCGAGAATTTCCGTAAGATGATTTTAACTATCTCGGATGACATTCGGGTAGTTTTGATCAAGTTGGCCGATCGCCTGCACAACATGCGAACATTAGGTAGCATGGCATTCGATAAACAACAAAAGATAGCCGCTGAAACGAACTTTCTTTATGCGCCACTTGCTCACCGCTTAGGATTGTATTCCATCAAAAGCGAGTTGGAAGATTTGTCATTGAGATATACAGAACCTGAAATCTACGAGCAAATCGAGAATAAATTGAAGTCTACTAAAGATGTTCGAGCTCGTTTTATCCGAAGGTTCATGGCTCCAATTCGAGAATCATTAATCGCTCAAGGTTATAAATTTGAGATTAAAACTCGAACAAAATCCATTGCTTCGATTCACCGGAAAATGGTTTCGAAAGAAATTCCTTTTGAAGAAGTTTACGATTTATTTGCCATCCGAATAATTGTTGATTCGGAGTCACATATGGAAAAAGCAGATTGCTGGCGATTGTATTCAATAGTTACCGATTTTTACCAACCGAGTCCTGATCGTTTACGAGATTGGATTTCAACTCCGCGTGCAAACGGTTATGAATCTTTGCATACGACGGTAATGTCACCTTCTGGAAAATGGGTCGAAGTGCAAATTCGCTCCAAACGAATGGATGAAATTGCCGAGAAAGGTTTAGCAGCGCATTACAAATACAAAGAATCAAATAACAACGATAGTAAATTCGACAGGTGGATCGCTGAGATCCGGGATTTAATGGAAAATCCTAACGGGAATGCACTCGATTTCGTTGATGAGTTTAAATTGAACCTTTTTGCAGAAGAAATATATGTTTTTACTCCTAAAGGAGAATTGAGAGTATTACCTGTGAAATCGACAATTTTAGATTTTGCTTACGACATTCATACGGATATTGGTGATCGATGCATTGGAGCAAAGGTGAATAATCGTTTGGTTCCTCTTTCTCATCAATTAGAGAGTGGAGATCAGTTGGAAATCATTACATCATCAAAACAGCGACCGAATGAAGATTGGTTGCGTTTTGTTACTACAGCAAGAGCAAAACAGAAAATAAAATCTTCTCTGAACGACGAACGAAAAGCGATTGCTCAAGATGGTAAGGAGATTTTAGAACGGAAATTTAAACAACATAACGTCCGTTTTAATTCGGAGAACCTTATGGTGTTAGAAAGGTTTTTCAACCAGTCTACGATAACTGAATTGTACTTTAAAATAGCGAAAGGAAAAATAGATTTAACCAAGTTACGCGAAATTGAAAACGACAACGGAATGCTTCAATTGGAGAAAAAAGCTCCTATTATTCCTAAGAAAAAGGTTAGCTCACTAACAAGTATCGATCAAAAGAAAGATACCATCATCATTGGTGACGATTTCAAAGATATAGACTACCGAATGGCCAAATGCTGTAACCCAATTCCTGGAGATAAAGTATTTGGGTTCATAACGATAAATGAAGGAATAAAAGTACACCGAACCAATTGCCCGAATGCAGAACATTTGCAATCTAAAATGGCTTATCGCTGTATCAAAGCGAGATGGAAAGGTGAACAGTTCACCGAACGTATCGCTAGTTTACGGTTACGAGGATTTGATAGTGTTGGCTTGGTAAATAAATTGACCGAAATTGTTTCTAATCAACTGAGCGTGAACATGAAATCTATATCCTTTGAAACTGAAGATGGAATTTTTGAAGGAAAGTTGAAGGTGTTAGTTTACGATACAAAACACCTCAAAGAATTAATGTCCAAATTTGAACTAGTAGAAGGCGTGCAGCGCGTTGAAAGGTGGGATGAAAGTTTGGATGACGTTGATGAAACAGTTTCATAAAGATTTCCGGTAAATATCTCAATTCAAATTCCGTATCTTTGCGGCATGAAAGCAAGAACGCTTAAGAAAAACAAGGTTAACGTAGTAACGTTAGGCTGTTCAAAAAACATTTTCGATTCAGAGGTTATGATGGCCCAATTAAAAGCCAACAACTTCGATGTAGAACATGAATCTACAAGTGATGACGCAGAGATTGTTATCATCAATACTTGCGGATTTATTGATAATGCCAAAGAAGAATCTATTAATACAATAGTTCAATATGCAGAAGCAAAAGCTGCAGGATTCGTAGATAAAGTATACGTAACAGGTTGTCTTTCTCAGCGATACAAAGATGAATTAGAAAAAGAAATCCCAGAAGTAGACGCCTATTTCGGAACAAGGGATCTTCCTCGATTATTAAAAACACTAAAAGCAGATTATAAGCACGAACTTGTTGGAGAGCGTTTGCTGACAACTCCCAATCATTTCGCTTACTTCAAAATAGCTGAAGGATGCGATAGACCTTGTTCTTTTTGCGCAATTCCATTGATGCGAGGGAAACACGTTTCTACTCCAATTGAAGATTTGGTTACACAAGCAAAAAGTTTGGCAGCAAAAGGTGTGAAAGAACTGATGCTTATTGCTCAGGATTTAACTTATTATGGTTTAGATATCTATAAAAAAAGAGCGCTTGCTGATTTGTTAGAGCAACTTTCAGAAGTTGAAGGAATTGAATGGATACGTTTGCATTATGCTTTCCCTTCTGGATTCCCAATGGACGTTTTAGAAGTAATGAATCGTAAACCCAACATTTGCAATTATTTGGATATGCCTTTACAGCACGGTTCTACGAACATGTTGAAAGCAATGCGTCGAGGAATTACACGTGAAAAAACGGAAGAGTTGGTAAATGATATTCGGGCAAAAGTTCCAGGAATTGCAGTGAGAACAACGCTTATTGCAGGTTATCCAGGGGAAACTGAAGAAGATTTCCAAGAAATGTATGAATTCGTTGAAAAAATGCGTTTCGAACGATTGGGTATTTTCACTTATTCACACGAAGAAAATACACATGCCTACAATTTCGAAGATGATGTTCCAGAAAAAGTTAAGAAAGATAGAGCGGACAAAATAATGGCGCTTCAATCGGATATTTCCTATTCTTTGAATCAAGAAAAAGTAGGTAAAACGTTTAAAGTTTTATTCGATAAAGCCGAAGGAGACTATTTCATTGGTCGAACAGAATTCGATTCACCAGAAGTAGATAATGAAGTACTAGTCAAAAAAGAAAACACATATGTAAGACTCGGAGATTACGCCGATGTTGAAATAACTTCTGCCGATCATTATGATTTGTATGGAGTAGTCAAAGAATAAAACGATAAAATCATTCACAAAAAAGCCAACGATAAATTTTATCGTTGGCTTTTTTTATATCTAATCTTTATTTACTTATCAAATGGAAAAACGAAGTTCCCGAAATCGTTTCACCGTTATCTGCTTTTAAGACATAGGTGACGAAGTAAATTCCGTCTTGTGCCAGGACTCCTTCTTTAGTTAAACCATCCCATTTAGGTGAAGGTCCAGTTCGGGAGAACATTACATTGTTCCATCGATTCACAATGGTAATTTGTTGACTCGAAATATTCGTTGCATCAATAAAAAAGAAATCATTGTCATTATCTCCATTTGGCGTAAAAACATTCGGAATGTTGTAGGTTGGTAAGCAATCTGGAGCTAAGAATAAGACCAATTGATCTGTGTATTCACAGCCGTCACTATCGGTTACTGTCAATGATACAGTACCTAAATTCCCTACGCTTATGACAGGAGTTGTTTCTCCAGTGCTCCATAAATAACTGGAGAAAGTTGTATTTGCTGATAGAATTGCTGGTGCCTGAGGACAAGTTGTTGTATCAGGTCCGATTGTAAAGAATGGCTTAGGAATAACGATTACAGTAACATCTGCCGTGTTAGAACAATTGGTGCCGTCTGTTCCAGTTACAGTGTAAGTATTAGTAGCTGTGGGCACAAATGCGGTATTGTCAAGAACACCACTCGACCAAGTGTAAGCTATGGCTCCAGCACCAAATAATGTTGTTTCTCCTCCTTCGCAAACAACTATTGGGTTGGCATTTGCCACTACAGAAGGGAGTTGGTTAACAGTTACGTCTAAAGTTGTCGTGCCAGTGCAACCAGCCAAGGTCGTTCCAATTACTGAATAAGTTGTTGTTACTATTGGGCTAACAGAATCTCCATTATTCACCATTGGTGTCCACAGATAAAGGTCGGCTCCAGAAGCTAACAATTGGCTTGAATCCCCGAAACAGATGAATGCAGGTGTTGCCACTGCAGTGACAGTTGGATTTGGATTTACCGTAATATTAATGGTAGCTGTGTTTGTACAATTGTTTGAATTCGTTCCGGTAACAGTGTAACTTTCTGATGCAGTTGGGGTAAAGGCAACATTATTAGTTACCCCATTATTCCAAACATAAGTTGTTGCACCAGAACCAAATAATGTAACTGGCTGACCTGCACAAACTATATTAGCTGATGCGTTTGCCACAACAGTAGGGGATGGATTAACAGTGACAGTTACTGAAGCTAAACTTACACAGTTATTAGCGTCGGTACCTTGAACGGAATATGTCGTTGTTGCAATCGGTGTAATTGGCACTCCGTTTACTGCTCCGTTCGACCATAAATAAGTTGAAGCTCCTGATCCTGTTAATGTAATAGAAGTTCCTTGACAAATAC
This sequence comes from uncultured Flavobacteriales bacterium, assembly GCA_963977135.1. GTDB lineage: Bacteria > Bacteroidota > Bacteroidia > Flavobacteriales_D > Crocinitomicaceae > UBA2040. The sequence continues at coordinate 95,542 of CAXBNN010000001.1, forward strand.
TTGTCGCTGTGGAATTAGCAACCACCGTCGGAGTTGGATTTACGACAACAGTTACGGTAGCCGTATCTGTACAACCTCCAGAATTTGTTCCCACAACAGTGTATGTCTGTGTTGAGGTTGGAATAAATGAAGTTCCGTTTGTAACACCATTCGACCAAACATAAGTTGCAGCACCTGAACCAGAAAGTGTGGTAGATTGACCAGCACAAAGTGGGTTGGCGGATGCGTTTGCAGCCACTGTTGGGTATGGACTAACAGCTATGGTGTAAATTCCGGTACCTCCGCCACCGCAGCAATCTAAAAAGCTTTTATAGCCTTGAATTGTATATGAGGTTGTTAAACTAGGAGATACGTTGAAGGTATATCCATTAGAAATGTTCGTTAATGTGAAGTTCGATGTCCCATTTGAATATGTTACATTAATTGGTCCTGAAGCGTTTTGAATATTTACAGTAACTGGAACTGTTTGACCTGCACATATAGCATTTAAACCAGAAAAAGAAACAGTAATAGTATTGTAAGCCAAAGTGAAATAACGAATTGAATCAATCGGCAAATGAGTATTTGAGATTCCGTTCACAGTAACATATCCATTATTATAAGCAAACGTTAATCCCGCACCGGCAGCATAAGCCGTAGCATTAGAAAAATCTCCATCTGTGTCAACCAACAAACGCAGGGAAGCAAGATCAACGGTTCCTACCGAAAAACCAGGTGTATTGCAAGTATCTATTTTCAAATCCCAACCAAAGGTTTGGGTAAAATTTGTGTTTTGAACTTTCCATTCTTCACCCAATCTCGAAGCTATTCCTGCAGGACTCTCTGAATTCGCTGCGGCAGTTCCACAACCATCTGTATTGTGTCCCATTGTTACAAAGCTGGTGTCTGACATAAAAGAGGCTGCATTCGTCGCGTTGTTCGAAGCTATAGTTCCTATATATAAACGAAAATCATCTGAAAATGAATGTGATTGTTTTTGTATTAAGGCTTGATTGTCGTCTCTACCAATTCCTATTACATCATTGTGATAAGATGGGTTTACGCTGGCGTCCCAAATAGTTTTGTTATTTGAAGAGACATAATCACCTTGCGTCCCACCGCCAGTATTGTCAAGCGTAACGCCATACTTAATTGCTAAGTAGGTATTTACTTTTCTTATGTCTGCATTGGATAAATTGGTATTGTAAAAAATGTATTCATGTAAGCAGCCATTGTATGGTGCAGTCGCATTTCCAGGGAAGAATCCCAAATACAAACCTGCAGGTCCAGAAGATTGAGACGCCGTGCTGGTTGGGAATATGAGGTCATTTTCAAAGGCCGTCATACTAGTTGTTGTTGAACGATTTCCTTTATATGAAATTATCGAGGGAGCAAAATTTTCATTCCAGTTTCTTGTTGCGTTTGCTGTATTTGTCGCTGATAATCCGATAGCAAGTCTTCCAGTTACTCCTAAATTTCTAAATTGAATCGCATGAGGAGAATTGTTGTAAAGCATCATATGATCGTTACTGTTCCCAGCAACTTGAGGAAGATAATAAGCACAAAAGAAAGTTCCTTGCGCACCAGCCGAATTATTCTGAAGTAAATTTAAAGATGCTGTATTTTGCAATCCTTGGAGATTCGAAGTTGTATTTGCATTAAAAAATAAAGTCGTATTGTAATTTGAAACATTTCCAGCGGGTGTATTCGTAGCTTGAGGATAAGGAGCTGATGCGTCCGTAACTGTCACGCCGCCAATTGATGAAAGTGTTGTTGTCCAAGTAGTAACATTTCCAAGTGGAAGAGCATCTGGTTTAAACCATGCAGATAGGTTTGTTATACCTACATTTCCTGGGTTTTGTGCAAAAGTTCCAAATGCTGCAATTAGAAAGAATAATAGTGTGGAAAATAGTAATCTCATAAAATGATTGTTTTTGAAAATTTAACATATAAGTTAAATTTATTTTCATTCTTTTGACGTACATTTTTGTATTAAAGTTGTACTAGTTTTAAATATTTTATAAAAATTATTTCGGTTCAAAAAAGCATAAAAAAAGCCTGATTTCATATCGAAATCAGGCACTTGAAAAAATATAAATTCATTTAACTTTTCACGCGTTCAACGTATACACCAGTTCTTGTGTCAACTTTGATCATCTCTCCATTATCAATGAATAAAGGAACACGAACTTCAGCTCCAGTAGCAATAGTCGCTGGCTTCATAGTGTTGGTAGCTGTATCACCTTTAATTCCAGGTTCAGTATAAGTAACTTCAGAAATAATGTGCATTGGCAATTCAACTACCAATGGCATTTCTTCTTCTGCGTGAAATAAAATACTACACGTCATTCCTTCAACCAAAAATTCAGGTTTTTCAACCATTGTTTTTTGGATGCGCACTTGCTCGAAAGTTTCGTTGTTCATGAAAATGAAAAAATCAGCTTCTTCATATAAATACTGGTACTCACGATTTTCTATTCGTACAATGTCAATTTTATGTCCTGCAGAAAAGGTATTGTCAAGAACTTTACCTGTTTCAATTTGGCGCATTTTGGTTCTAACGAATGCAGGACCTTTACCTGGTTTTACATGTTGGAATTCAATGATTTGACATAGTTTATCGTTGAATTTGATACACAAGCCATTTTTTATATCTGAAGTATTTGCCATTTTCTATCTCTTTTAGGAATGCAAATTTAGAGAATTAATCTGAAATCAAGTTCCATATCAGGTAATTCCCCTAAATTGAGCGAAAATGTGCAAATTTGCAATATGAGTTGGAATGAATTTTTTAATTACGAATTACTCCATATTGGATCAAAGTCCTTTCAAGTTTGGAATGTCTTACTTAGTGTTGTTGTAATAGCCGTTTCAGCAATGCTCTTGTGGTTCGTCAAACGAATAGTTGAAAATCCGCGATCTATATTAACGCATGTGGATAAAAAAAGAAGGCATTCGATTTATTTGATCGTTAAGTATTTCGTTTGGGTGATTTCGTTCCTCTTGTTTATAGAAGTTTTAGGTTTTAGTGTTTCGATACTATTAGGTGCCTCGGCTGCATTATTAGTCGGTATCGGTTTCGGACTTCAACAAATATTTGCGGATTTAGTTTCTGGATTATTTCTACTTTTCGAAGGAACAATAAAAATTGGAGATGTCGTTCAAGATGATGATGGAGTAATAGGTAAAGTAACAGAAATAAATCTGCGAAGCTCAGAAATGGTTACTCGTGACAATGTAGTTGTAATCGTACCAAATAGTAAATTTGTTTCTGAAAAAGTTATCAATTGGAGTCATAATCAAGATAGCGTTCGTTTTTTAGTTGAGATTGGTGTTGCTTACCGTTCAGATGTTGAAGAAGTTATGGTCATACTACAACGAGTGATGGATGAGAACAATATGGTTGAAAAATCACCAAGTTCCTTTGTTCGGTTCATTAATTTTGGTGATTCTTCATTGGATTTTCAACTTATTTTTTGGACAAAAGATCCTTTTACTGTCGAAAATCTTAAGTCCGATTTAAGACGCTCAATCCATGCCAAACTTAAAGAAAACGGTATTTCAATTCCTTTCCCACAGAGAGATATTCACATTATTTCTAATCCAGAGAAAAAAGACCTGAAATAATTCGGGTTCTGATTAGACGAATTCCCTTGTTTTGGCGTTATTGATTGGAATGAAAACGATCACTTTACTATTCTTCGGCTTTTTTCTTACTGAAATTGTTGCTCAGAATTGGGAGCAAGTTCAATCAGTTCCCTCACCAGGGCGTGACGACGGAGCTGCTTTTTCTATAAATGGTTTTGGTTACCTTGTTACTGGAAATCATAATGGATTTTCCGAGAGCAATAAACTTTTCAAATACAAACCAATTTCAAATTCTTGGGAGGAAGGCACTTCCTTTCCTGGCGAAGCAAGGCAATATGCTGGTTCTTTCGTTATTGATGGAAAGGCTTATGTTTTCTCTGGTCTTTCGGCATCTGGTGATGTTTTAAATGATGTATGGGAATTCAATTCTGCTACTTCTGATTGGAAACGTTTGAATGATTTTCCAGGTCACGGAAGATGGTCCTTTTTCACATTTTCTACCAATGAGTTCGGATTTTTAGGCGCAGGTATAACCATCGCTTTCGGAAATATTTCTGACTGTTGGAAATACAATCCTAAAAATGACCAATGGTCACCGATTAAGGAATATCCAGAAGGAAATATAAGAGAGATCGTGGGTTTTTGTCTCGGGGATGATTGTTACGCCGGAACCGGTTTGACTTATAATCCATTAAGTTTTTCCAAGAAGTTTTATCATTACAATGTTCAAGAAGATAGTTGGTCACCAATACAGGATTTCCCGGGCGCAGCGAGAAGTTATGCTCAAGCAGAAAATATAGGTAATACGGCAATTGTCGGTGGAGGTTGGGGAAATCAAAATGAGTATTTCCGCGATGCATATTCCTTTTCAAAAAACGAAGGATGGAGGAAAATAGACGATTTTCCGATTCAAGGATGGCGGGGAATGTCGAGTTTTAGCGTAAATAATTCAGCCTATTTTTTGACTGGATTATACGAAAACCAGACACGTACCAGTGATGTTATGAAGTATACTTTTAGTGATGATCCTTCGGCCGTCATTTATCCGAATCCAACTTCCGAAAATTCAATCTTGTATAATTCGTTTGGCGGTCTAATAGAAATATTCGATTTTGGCGGGAATTTAGTAGAACAATTGAGTCCAATAGACGAAGGTTTTCACACCTTGCCAAAATTGTCTTCGGGTGTTTATATAGTGAAGGTGTCTAATTCGAAAGACCAAGTACTTTTAAAATGGATTATCCTTTAATTCTAAGCTTTCAAATGTTTCTAATAGTATTGTTATTCCTTCCGAAATACAAGCTTATTTCGTAATTTTATAGTACATAATAATTGAGAGATGAAAGAATATTGGAATGACTTAACATCAGGAGAGAAAACCAAGTTAATATTAAAGATCATATTGGGGATTTTGGTGCTCATATTTGCCATTAGGAATTGGCAATCAACACCAGTAAAAATGGTTTTCTTTGAAATGAATTTACCGTTGACCATTATAATTGTTCTTTGCCTAGGCATAGGATTTGCGTTAGCATCCGTTTTCGACTACAGAAAATTTAAAATCAAAAACAAGGAGATTACAGATCTAAAATCAAAAATTGCCAATTTAACGGCGCCAAAAACGACTGAAGAAAATTAAACAATTAAATCAAAAACGATGAAAAGAATTTTAGTAATTGCGGCTATAATTTTGACTACCAATCTATTTGGTCAAGGAATGCCAGTTCCATCAAGCATTAATGTTACAGAAGCGAAATACGCGCAAGATGGTCAAGACAAAAATGCATTTGACGTTGTTTTGCAAGGAACTGAAAAAGAAATTAACTCTGCTTGGTCTAAGTTTTTGTCAGACAAATACGATTTTAAATTAAAGAGCAAAAGCACAACAACTTCTGGAGAAGAATTGATGAGTTCATCATGGAGCGATAAACGTTTCGCTATTGAGTCAGGTGCAATTAAAGATGCTTCAGGAACGCACATCCGTCTTTGGGTATTTTTTGGACCAGATATCATCATGAATTCAACAGCGTATCCAACGGAAGCTGCGAACGTTAAAGCCATAATGAAAGATTTTGCAAAAGCTTATTATATTGGAGTTTATAACGAAGAATTGGCAGATCAATCTAAAATAGTTACTTCACAAGGAAAAGAGGTTACCGGTTTAGCTGAAGATAAAGTTAAAACTGAAAAAGCAATTTCTAAGGCTGAAGCGGCAATCGTTAAAGCAGAAAAGAAAAAAGTAAAATACCAAGGCAAGATTCAAAGTTATGAGTCTAAGATAGTTTCTTTGGATGGCGATATTCAAAAAACGAAAAAATCCATTGAGAATAAAAAATCTGATATTAAACAAACATCAGGTGAAATGGCAAAAGAGTCTGAAAAATACGAAAGTGTAGAGGCAGCTCAGAAAAAAATCAAGGAGAAAATTGCAGCAATTGAGAGATTATAATCCTCTTAGTTAATACGCTTAAGGAAATCATCTTCTTTTGAAGAATGCACAAAAAGGAAGTCACCGGCTTCCTTTTGTGGTATATGGTCTTTTATTAATTTGAATTCAGCGATTCCATATTGAGTATATCCCAGTTCAGAGAAGAAAGGAACAAGATTTGAAATATTTTCTTCACTCAATTCAATTTGAACGGTTGGTTTATGCTTTGCTAGAATTTCTTTTAATTCCTGGAAGACAATCCATTCAAATCCTTCAATGTCACATTTAATGTAGTCGATCTTTGAAAACTTCTCAAATAGTGATTTGGTCCCGGTTATTTTCACTTTAACTTCCATACCTTCTCCAATGTCTTCTCCTTCGGCGACAACGTGCGGAAGACCTGTTCTAAGAACACCGTTGTCTTTTGGTAGAACCATTGTGGTAAATCCATCTTCAGTTCCTAAGGCGGTATGTATAATAGTTACTTGAGAAAATGATTTCAAGTTTTTCTTCAGAATCTCGTAAAATGCAGGTATAGGCTCAATACAAGTCAAAGATCCTTGTGGTGTTAAACGAGCAAATGTTTTGGCGAAATAACCCAAATTGGCGCCAATATCAACTACATGGTCAGTTGGCTGAATCCAGTCTTTGACGGCGTAATGAAATTTGAATTCCGTTTTGTTCTTCAGTAAACCTGATGAGTACATTAAATAAAAACCTCTGTGAAGGATTTGAAGAAAAGTATTTTCGGGTAAGATTTTATAAGCTAGTTTCTTTAAAGCGCCTGCCATTCTGATTTTGTTTCTGCGAATTTAGACAATCATTATTTATTTCATGAATTTTCGTTAAAATCCTTTCAATTGTCACAATTTTTATCGACATTTACCTATCGACTCAACGCTACGAGTGATTGTTGTCGAAGTTCGTTTTACGAATGCCCATGCGGCTTTATTTTGAAGCTTAACATATTTGACATTAAGGAGAGTCTCAGAGAGTTAATGGCGGGCCACAAGCGATTTATCGCAAAAGAAATTTCTTTTCAGTGGATTACAAAGATTTTCGGCAATCCTAAACCTGTTTTTCTGAGGTTTCAGAAATTCCACTGCATGGGTTTTTTTTCTTTCTTTTTATATGGTGAAATACAATGTTGACCGAGACGAAAATGCCTTGGTTGAAATCCGACCTCTTATTATTTTAGAATCTTTTGATGGTGATAGCTACTTGGAGCTTTTTCAAAACGAAACACTGCGACCAATTCTTAAATTACAGCATAACATTTTAATAGATTTTCTTCTCAGTCAACCGAAAATTGAATCGGTTTTGAAACAGAAAGAAATAAGAAGGATTTTTGAATCTAAGTTGAAGGACTATATGAATCAACCACATTTGAAGGGGCAGCTGATAGGAATGGTGACTGGACACTTCACTAATGCAGAGATGAAGTTTTATATCAAGCAAAGCAAAGACATTAACAAAAGAATAGTGCAAATGCTTTTGCAACGTTTTGTAGATTCCTTTTAACAAAAAAAACGCCTGATGTTATCATCAAGCGTTCTTCAAATCTATTTAGATGAAATCAATTTACGATTTTGTCATATGTCATTTGGAAGTCATCATCTTTTTCAAACCAAGGAGCCATTTTGTTTAGTAATTCTCTAGCTTTATCAATCTGGCGGCTTGAAACATATGCTTCAGCCGTTTGGATAACGCCGTATTTCAATAGCTCAACATCTGCTTTCAACCATCCTTCGATACTGTTAATGTCTTTAAGCATAGTTTCAGCCTCTTTCCAAGCTGTATTGGCTCCACCTTTATCAGAGTTGCGGAATTTAAGCGCACCTTCCATGTATGTGGCTCCAAGAGGATTTTGACTGATTTTCAAATATTTGATATTCCATCCATAGGCTTTACGGTAATCTTCCGATCCTATGTCGTTCATAATTCTTTCTACACATGCTTTTGTAAATTGATCTACAAAATCATCATGTTCAGAAGCACAAGAGCCGTCCGAATCATATTTCATCGCTTTTCCTAAAGCGCCAATTCCAGTTTTGAATGCATTTTTGTAGTCGTCACCAGCTTCACCTGACACGGATATTTTGTAATAACCTTTCGCCATCCACATGTAAACGTTAGGATCCTTTTTCGTATCATCTTTATCAGAATATTTTTCTGTTACACTTACTAATTTTTCATAGTTGGCGTCAGCATATAAAATTTTCAGATCATCAAAATCGGGCGCTTGCGCCAAAGTTGAAAGTGAAAAGAATAATCCTAAAATTGTTGCAAAAAATAATTTCATAATTTGTTTTTTTTTAATCTCTATTCGTCAGAATCCAAACTTCGTGCCGAAACTCAAATCCAAAAGTAAAGATATAACTTTAGAGTAACAAGCACACGGCATAGTCATTCTATATTATTTGGTACTCTCAATTAATAAATCTAAGATTTCGATAGCTGCCTTGGATATTTTAGTTCCAGGACCGAAAACACCAAATACACCTGCATCAAATAAAAAGTCATAATCTTGTTTTGGTATTACACCACCAGCGATAACCATAATGTCCGCTCGTCCCAGAGCTTTTAATTCTGCGATAACTTGCGGAACTAAGGTTTTATGTCCAGCAGCTAAGGAAGAAACTCCTAGTATATGAACATCGTTTTCCACTGCTTGTTTGGCTGCTTCTTTTGGTGTTTGAAACAAAGGGCCAATGTCCACGTCGAAACCTATGTCAGCAAAGCTGGTAGCAATAACTTTGGCACCGCGATCGTGACCATCTTGCCCCATTTTTGCCACCATAATTCTTGGTCTTCGACCTTCTAATTCACTGAATTCATCCGCCAATGTTTTGGCTTTTTCAAAATCTTTATCTTTCATAGCTTCTGAAGAATAAACACCACTTATTGAACGAATGGTAGCTTGATAACGACCAAAAGTCTTTTCCATTGCCGAAGTAATTTCTCCCAACGAAGCACGTTTTTGAGCGCATTCAACGGCTAATTCGAGCAAATTACCTGTATTGCTAGCTGCTGCGTTTTCTAATTTAAGAAGGGCGGCTCGTGTTTCGGATTCATTTCTTTCTGCTCGTATTTTTTGCAAACGCTCGATTTGGGAATCACGAACAGCTGTATTGTCTACATCACGGATTTCGATTTCAGACTCTTCATCAAGTTCGAAACGATTTACGCCAACGATAATATCTTTTCCAGCATCAATTTTGGCTTGCTTTCGAGCAGCGGCTTCTTCAATTCGCATTTTTGGAACACCAGATTCAATTGCTTTGGCCATACCACCTAACTCTTCAACCTCCTGAATCAATTTCCAAGCTTCTTCAACCAATTGAGATGTTAAAGTTTCGATATAATAGCTTCCACCATATGGATCGATATAATTGGTGATTCCAGTTTCTGCTTGAAGATATATCTGTGTATTTCGAGCAATTCTTGCTGAGAAATCAGTTGGTAAAGCGATTGCTTCATCCAAAGCATTGGTGTGTAAAGATTGTGTTCCACCCAAAGCTGCCGCTAAAGCTTCAATTGCAGTTCTAGCAACATTGTTGAAAGGATCTTGCTCAGTAAGAGACCAACCCGAAGTTTGACAATGCGTTCGCAAAGCCATGGATTTTGAATTCTGCGGATTGAATTGTTTAACCAATTTTGACCAGATCAAACGACCAGCTCGCATTTTTGCAATTTCCATGTGGTGATTCATTCCGATTGCCCAGAAGAAACTCAAACGTGGAGCAAATTCATCGATAGCCATTCCTGCTTTAACTCCTGCTCTAAGATATTCCAAACCATCGGCGAGGGTATATGCTAATTCAATTGCTGCAGTTGCTCCAGCTTCCTGCATGTGGTAGCCAGAAATAGATATAGAATTGAATTTAGGCATTTTTTTGGCCGTGTATTCAAAAATATCAGCAATGATTTTCATCGATGGCGCTGGTGGATATATATACGTATTACGGACCATGAACTCTTTCAAAATGTCATTCTGAATAGTTCCGGCCAATTTACTTTTATCAACTCCTTGTTCTTCTGCAGCGACGATGTAAAAAGCCATAATGGGAATTACAGCGCCGTTCATCGTCATGGAAACCGACATTTCATCTAAAGGAATTTGGTCGAAAAGGATTTTCATATCCTCGACACTATCAATAGCGACACCAGCTTTCCCAACGTCACCTTGAACACGCTCGTGATCTGAATCATAACCGCGGTGCGTTGCTAAATCGAATGCAACGGATAAACCTTTTTGACCGGCAGCTAAATTTTTTCTATAAAAAGCATTAGATTCTTCGGCTGTAGAAAATCCAGCGTATTGCCGAATTGTCCATGGACGAATGGCATACATTGAAGCGTAAGGACCTCTTAAATACGGAGCTTTTCCGGCTCCAAAGTCAACATGTTCGAGGTTTTTGATATCGTCGTTGGTATAGAAGTTTTTCAGACGAATTTTCTCTGCCGTTTCAAAATCAGCTTCGCTATTGGCATTTTGGAGTTCAAAATCTCTTGGTTGAACGTCTTGAAAATTTACTTTTTCCATAGCTTATTGTTTTTCAAGAATTAATGAATCTAATCCAAAATAGTAGGGAAGCTCCATCCAATTTGCCTGTTTTTCATCAGGACTTGGATATTTGTTTACCCCAATTAATATATTTTCACCTTTTGCAATTTTCTCTTTTCGCAAAGCGGCGGTTTTTTTAATTTTTTCCGTTAAATGTATTCTAGCTTCATCAGCTTCAATACCACCCATTTTTTCCAACTCTTGAAAAAGAGACCATGATTTTAATTCTAAACTTCTTGAGAGATCTTCTAAATTGTAGCTTCCGCCGAGCGGATCAATCACTTTATCAAAATAGCTTTCTTCTTTTAAAATATTGGAAATGTTCAATGCCATTCTTTCTGATAATGTTCTATCGGCACTCTGCGCATATTTATCGTATGCTTGAACTTGAATTTCATTAGCTCCACCCAATACTGCGGACATTGCTTCTGTACTTTGGCGCAACAAATTCGTATAAGGATCCTTCAAAGATTTATTGACGAATCCTGTTTTTGCATAAATGAAACACGAATGTGAACAGTTTTCTTTGGGTTTATAAGCATCTACAACATTCGCCCACAACTTTCTAAATACTTTGAATTTGGCAACTTCAATAAAATAGTTGGCACCAATTCCCATTTCAAAACGAAGCATCGCTGCTGCATCGTCAATAGAAGAACCATTATTTAACAATGAATGCAGAGCCGCATGTCCAGCCGATAATGCAAATGCGATTTCTTGTGTTGCATTCCCTCCAGCTTGATGTATTCCGTATGAATTCACAGCCAATTGAACGCCTTGAAAGGCTGAGTCTATTTGATTGTTTTCGATTGAGTCATTCAATAAAATCAACCGTTTTTTAGAGAATTTTCCGAATACGTCTTTTAATTTTTTCGATTGTTCAAAATCCAATGTTTTGAATTGGGTTTCAATAAAATCAAGGCCAATTTCAGCAAAAAGTGCTTCCCAAAGAATGTTCTTCTTTAATAAAACGAAAGTCAAGGAATTTGCACCTTGGTTCAATGCCGTTAGTGCTTCTTGGTTAGCAATTTTCTCATCTTTTACTTCAATGATCTTACCAATAAACCAATCGTTGTTTTTGGATTTAGAACATCTCTCAAAGGTTAATTGAGATGAAGAATTTTCTCGTTCGTCGGCGAATTTTGAAAAGTCAATTTCTTCGATTTCGTCTTTTTTGGTGAGCGTATCTTCATACGAAAGACCTTTTAGCTCTTTGTCGACTAATGAGCGCCATTCTTCGTGCGTTGTTTGTTGAAATTCTGTAAAAAGCTTCATTCGATTGTCTCTGTTGGTTTATCTAATTTCCCCATTGTCTTAAGGAAAACGTGTGTTGAAACTATAGTCATAATGACAGGAGCAAGTGCTAAGCCTAATATAGGAATTAACATTATTGTTGAAAAGAATATTCCTGTAACAAGTGTAGGCATAGCATATCTTTTTGAGAACCGGATACTTCCCATTACACTAATTTCGTTGCGTTCGAGACTATAATCGAAAAAAGAAAAGCCATAGAAAAAGGAAGCGCTTATAAAAAAGACGGTTGGATTTAAAAATTGAATACCAAACATCCACGAAAATAGTGACCAAACGCCCATGATTATTAGCTCTAACGAAATGGCAATGATTACGACGAATATCATGCGTATAAAATCGTTAACAAAGCGAAGAATATCGAATCCTATGCGCTCACCTGTCAAATCTGTGTCTACAGCTTCAGAAAGAAAAGTATTGATAGGAGAGAATAGAGTTAACACAAAAAACACGGCGAGTTGCTTGAAAATGAAACTTAAAAAATGACCTGTTCCACTTACACCTTTTTCCAAAATTCCTGCCCACCAGCCAGCATTTGGGTCAACAGATTCGGGAGAAATTAATCCTTCGCTCCATCGCTGAAGCCACCAAAACAACAAGGCGAAAAGCACTCCAGGAATGAAATACAAAAGGTATTTCCCCTTAGAGAACTGTTGCAAAGTCCATTGTAAGGCATGAAAATGGTGACCTATTGTTTTCATTGAAATTGTTTCAGCGAAAATACAAAAAATGAAGGTTGTGTTGAATCTACTTTCGGTAAAAGGTAGAAAAATGCTGGTCGATTAGCTAAATCTCTTTTCGTCGACCAATTCGATTTCATCATCATAATCTTCTCGAATGGTTCCCATCCATCTATCCCAGAATAGAAAGTAAAGACCGTAATTTCCTTTTACATGTTTGTGGTGTTGGTTGTGGTTGACAGAAGTGTTGATCCATTTTCCGAACCAGGTTTTCCCAAATCCTTTGGGGTAAACTTCATAGCCAAGATGACCATAAACGTTGTAAATCATCATGAAGAACATAAATGCAATAATAGCCGTAATGTGATGTGGTATCAAGAGTATAATTGGGAAAATGACAGCGGATTCAATAATTCCTTCGAGTGGATGGAAAGCATATGCTGCCCATGGTGAAGGATTTGTCGATTTGTGGTGAACCAAATGAACCAACTTGAACAACTTTTTGTGATGCATCAATCGGTGCGTCCAGTAAAAATAGGTATCGTGAAGGATGATCATTAAGAACAAACTAAACCACCAATATGCCGTGCTTCTGTCAGAAAATTCGAAATATCTAAGTGTATAATTGGAAACAGGTTCTGTCAACATGATATATGCGACAACCGAAAATAATACAACTGTGAAAAGCGAATAGCCAATTTCCCTTTTGTAATCAGAGTTCTTTGGAAAATCGTTTTGAATTTTCTTGAATGACCATTTTTTTCTAAAAACTACGTACCAAATGAAAAAGAAAATAGCAGCGATAAGAGCATACCGGAAGAAATTGAAAAACACAAGTCGCTCAAAAAGTTCTATCGGTTGAAGTTGCATATCTATTAACTAAAAAACGCCTTTCCAAATTCATATAGTAATCCATAAATACCTATGGTTCCTAAAACTAGAAATGACCAAGACTTATAGCCTTGTCTGCGCCAATACAAGTAATTCAATATTCCTAAGCCAAAGGCTGGGAAAATCATCGCTAATGGAAAAGCTATCCCAAAAATCATTCAATCATCTTTTTAATTATCAATTGTCCATTATCAATTGTCCATTATCAATTGCCAATTACTTAATAGCATCCGCCTTAGCTTGCGCCGTCGACATAACTTGATCCGCTCTTTTGTTCGCTTCGGATTCAATTCTTCCCGCCTTTTCGTCAGCTTCTTTTTTGAGTTTGTTCCCAGCCAATTCAGCCGCTTTTTTCTTGAGAGGATTGGAGCCAGCCTCAGCCATTAGTTTGTCAATTTCTGAATTTGCAGAAGCTCGTGTAGCGTCAGCTTGTTTTTTACCTTCAGCTCTGATTTTATCAGCTTGAACTTTGGCATCGTCCATGATAGCTTGTTTCTTCGCATTCAAGTCTTCTCTAACTTCTTCAACTTTTTTGGTGACAACAGCTTTTGCTGAATCTTTAGCTTGGCCGACTATTTCTTTTCCTTTGCCAATTAAACTTTCTTTCACATTTCCAGAAGCTTTCATAATCGCTTCTTTAAAGTCGGTTGTAACTTTTGGGTCAGTCATCGTGCCAATTACTTTCAATTTGACAGGAATAAAATCCGGCAAACCACCCAAACTTAATTTAGGTGCTAGTGAGTTTAATTTAGCAATTCCATCTTCAGCGACTTTCATCATGCTTCCAGGAATTTGATCTTTCGGAATGTTCATCAACAAAGCGTAATCTATATCTTGTTCAAATGATGAATAACCAGAGATATTCGTCATTATTTTGCCCAACTTCACATCAAAAGGTTGTAAGTTCAACTTACCGTCTTTGAACGAGAAGAAAGTTTTTAAATCGCTAATCGTCTGTGTTGCTAGATTATTCATTTTTAAGGCATCGGCAATCTTTTCCAACGGTTTGAAACCTGAAACTGTAACTGAATTCGTGAATAAATCTCCAGCCCCAGTTAAAGAACTATAAACTGGCTCCAATGAAGGTTGCAACAAAGTTGTCATATCGAATTTGGAACTGAAACTTCCTTTCGCAAATTTCGCTATTGGCGCTAGTTTTTCTATTGAAATAAAGTTACTTGCCAATTGTTGTATGTCAATATTTTTCAAATCGTAGGCGAAATCCAATTTGGGTTGATTTGGATTGGTTGAATTGTAATTCCCTTTCAATCCGACTTGTCCACCCATTGTATTCATCGTCAAGTTATCCAAGTAGGCTACTTCTTCTTTCATGCGAACGGCTCCACTTACATTTTTAATGTCCATACCGTCATATTTCAGATTGGTGATATTCGTCATTAAGTCGAAATCGATGTTTCCTGGAATCAAAAGTGGCTCTGTAGATTCAGTGGTTGCAGCCATCGTTTCGGTCGCTGGAACTTCTGTCGTTGGTCCCATTAATTGGTCCATGTCTAGATTATTAGAATTGAAAACGAATTTTCCTTTCAGCAATTCATCACGGAAAACGTATCCTAAATAATTGTCAATAGTTCCTTTCAACTGGAAATCAGAAGTTCCCATTTTAGCGTCCAATTCTTCAAGCGCTAAGTTTTGTGGGGAGAAACGAAGTAACATAGTTGAAATGTCAACTGGATCTGACAAATCTGCAGATTTGTATATCA
This sequence comes from uncultured Flavobacteriales bacterium, assembly GCA_963977135.1. Taxonomy (GTDB): domain Bacteria; phylum Bacteroidota; class Bacteroidia; order Flavobacteriales_D; family Crocinitomicaceae; genus UBA2040. The sequence continues at coordinate 110,707 of CAXBNN010000001.1, forward strand.
TGTCTTTCAATCCAATCGTTCCGGCAGCATTAAATGCTTCGTAGTTCTCATTTTCTATAGCACTCATTCTACCATTAAGAGTTACGTCAGCATCCAATTTACCATTGTAGCTTTCACCTTCTGCCATTGGCATTACTTTTCCAAGTGTCGCTAAATCGACTTTCGCCAATATTTTAGAATCGATAAGCGGATCTGTCATTGGGTTGCGCATTTTCAAAGTAGCGTCAATTACGTTTCCGACAAAATCTGCGTGGAATTTAGGAACATCCAAAGTCATTAAATCCATATTTGTTCCTCCAGCAAATTTTGAACCTGCTTTCACTGCAATATTGTTTATGGAACCGGGCATGTCAGGATATTTGATCTGAGCATTGTCTACTGCTAAGTTGAAATCCCAACCAGGCATGTTATTATCGTCCATTTTCCCTTTCACGAATCCATTCAAAGCAAGGTTTCCTTTTGTTACCATACTTTCATAGCCTGATTGGTAGAATGTTGGTATCAAGGAAAGAAAATCTTTGAATGTTGCTTTCGAAGCGTCTAAGGATAAATCCATATTGTCGTATCCTTCCAACATTTCATAGAATCCGTTGATGGCAAACTTTAAACTGTTCAAATTGATCGTATTTTCCTTCATTGTGAATTTTGAAGTTTTCTCCGTGAATTCCATCATTAAATCAATCTTAGCATCCGTTTTCACTCGTGATAAATAAGGAATCCCACCCATTGTGTAGGTCAATTCGTCCATTGTTGTAATGGTTTCGAAATCAATAATGTCTGCGGTTAAATCACCTTTTCCTTCGTGATTCAAATTGATGATTTCAGCGAACATATCACCCGCTTTATCGTCATAACGAATTTGACCTCCAACTATAGAATATTTCTGAAGACTCAATTTGAAGTTTGATGGTTCTTCAACTTCTTCAGGTGTTTTTAAAGAATCTGCCTTAACTATTTCGTAGTTAGCACGACCATCTTTCAAGATTCGGACATCAATTTTAGGTTCGACTAAAGAGATATTTTGAACAGCAACTTGGTCGCCAGAAATGACATCCCATAATTTAACTTGGGCTTTAATATTTTTCGCGTTTATTAATACAACACCTTCAAAATCATCTTTTCCAGTGATTTTCGTATCAATTAACTGTACCGTCAAATTTGGAAAAGTACTGAACCAAGTCAAATCGAAATCACCCATTTCCAGAGTCGCTGTTAACGATTTGTTGGCTTCTTGAATTACTAAATTTTTGATTTTATCCTTAAAGAAAAAAGGAATAAGAATCATTGCTGCTATCAAAAGCACAAAAGTTATCCCGGTGCCAATAAGTATTTTCTTCAACCAGCTTTTTTTCTTCTTTTCCATAATTTTCGTTTCAGTTGTCCTGCAAATTTGCGATATTTGTTTTAGAATCAACACAAATATCAAGCCTAAATTAATGGAAAATCGAAAATATATCACTGTCGTTTTTGCTTTATTAACAAGTACCACCTTATTATCTCAAATAGTTACCAAAGAAGAACCAGAAAAGAAGGAGGAAAAGAAAAAAGAAGTAGTTGAAAAAGCAGGGGTACAATCTAATCGTGAATTGGATAATCAAACTTCTGTATATTTCAATACTAACTGGTCAAATACATCACGTAATTTATCGGTAAATGAAGGTTTATTTGCAGAAGAAATAGGTGAAAGAGCTAATGAAGTAAATTCAAATTTTTGGTCATTTGGTATAGGGATAAGAGCCGATTTAAAAAAGAACTTTCGATTTTCAACTGGTTTGGGCTTAGTGAGAAATGGAGAAAAATATTCTTTCATTGGTGAAGATTCCACCTTTAGTTACACAACACGGTACAACTACGTTTCCATGCCATTGATACTTGATTATGTCCGGGGAAATGACTTGAAATTTAGTATAGGCGTTGGTCTAATGCCGCAAATGTTGTTGAATTATAGGCAAGAACAAGAATGGGAAAATTCTGTCAACACGAAAAGCACGAATACTATCAAACTTAAAGGAACAGATCAAAATTTCAATCCATTTATCATAAGCGCTGTTGTAAATGCCGGGATTCAATATAAATATGGAAACTTTTGGTCGATATATTTCACTCCAGAAGCAAGATTTCAGATACCAAGTACTTACGTTAAAAACTATCCTTACGTTCAAAAAGCTGTGGCAATTGGATTTAACCTAGGCTTATCTTATCAATTATAAAAGATGAAAATTAAAGAAGTTACGGACTACCTAGAAAGTGTCGCACCGCTTTCTAGTCAAGAAAGTTATGACAATGCTGGACTAATCGTTGGTTCGCCAAATGATGAAGTTTCGGGTATACTAATTTCTTTGGATTGCATTGAAGAAACTGTTCAAGAAGCGATAGACAAAAAATGTAATTTGATTATATCACACCATCCTATCGTTTTTGGTGGATTGAAAAAATTGAACGGAAAAAACTATGTTGAACGAACAGTGATTAAAGCTATTCAAAACAACATTGCACTATACGCTATTCATACTAATCTCGATAATTACAAGTTGGGAGTAAATCACAAAATGGCGAGCTTATTGAATCTTAAAAATTCAAGAATATTATCTCCTGTTAGCAATAAGTTGATGAAATTGAGCACCTATGTTCCGGAAGGAAGCAAAGAAGCAGTTTTGAAAGCTATGCATGACGCTGGAGCCGGTTATATTGGTAATTATTCTGAATGTAGTTTTAGTTTCGATGGTGAAGGAACTTTTCTTCCCAATGAAGATGCGAATCCAACGTCAGGCGTTCACCATATTTTAAGTCGTGAAAAAGAGTGGAAGGTAGAAGTGATTTTGCCCGTTCATTGCCAACATAAGGTTGTTTCCGCTATGAAGAAAGCTCATCCTTACGAAGAAGTAGCTTACGAAATATTTTCGATTGCCAATGAAAATCAAGACGAGGGTGCTGGAAGAATAGGTGAACTAGAAAATGAAGTTTCAGAGGAAGAATTTTTGACAATTTTGAAAAAGACATTCAAATGCGAAATTATTCGTCATACTAAATTGAGAAATAAGTCAATTAAAAAAGTTGCGCTCTGCGGCGGTTCAGGATCTTTTTTATTGAAAGAAGCAAAACGACAAAACGCAGATATATTCATCACTGGAGACTTTAAATACCACGAATTTTTCGATGCTGAAGGCGAAATAATTATAGCCGATATTGGTCATTTTGAGAGCGAACAATTCACAACAAATTTATTAGGTGAAATATTGACGAAAAAAATGCCTAAATTTGCGGTTCATTTAACAGGAATAAATACGAATCCGATCAAATACTTTTGACAAATGGCTGCAACAGCGACGAAAAAAGAAATGACAATAGAGAGCAAAATGGACGCTCTTCTTCAATTACAATTAATTGATTCTGAGATTGATAGAATTAGAACTATCCGAGGTGAATTGCCTTTGGAAGTTCAAGATTTAGAAGATGAATTAGAAGGATTGGGTACACGTATCTCTAACATGCAAGAGGAGATCAAAACAATCGAAACTGAAGTTTCTGATCGTAAAAATGCAGTTAAAGACGCAGAATTTGCTATTTCAAAATACAAAGAACAACAAGATAAGGTTAGAAATAACCGTGAATTTGAGTCTTTAGCAAAAGAAATTGAGTTCCAAGAATTGGAAATCAAATTGCACGACAAAAAATCCAAAGAAGCTAAAATTCGCATTTCTTCGAAGAAAGAAGTTTTGGACGAAGCTTTGGAGAGAATGGAATTCCGTAAAGTGGATTTGAAAACGAAAAAAGCAGAATTGGACGAAATCGTTGCTGAAACGCAAAAAGATGAAGACAAATTGCAAAAGCAATCGGATGCTGCTAAAGAGAAAATTGACGCAAGATTGATTACTGCATACAACCGTTTGAGAGAAAACTCTAAAAATGGTTTGGCAGTTGTTAGTGTAGAGCGTGATGCTTGTGGAGGATGTTTCAATAAAATTCCACCTCAACGTCAATTGGATATCGCTACAAAACGTAAAGTTATCGTTTGTGAGCATTGTGGACGTATTTTGGTTCCAGCTCCAGAAGAAGCAGAGAAATAAATAAAAGAATTAATATTTAAAAGTCGAGAAGAAAAATTTTTCTTCTCGACTTTTTTTTTGAGTAAATTTCCGTCATGAAATTCAAAGATTACAACATCGCGAGTTCAATTAAGTCACAATTGGAGAGAATGAACTTCAATAAACCGACCGATATTCAATTCAAAACTATTCCACATGTTTTGGAAGGTGAAGATGTTATGGCAATTGCTCAAACTGGAACAGGTAAAACGGCAGCTTTTGTTATTCCAATTTTGGATAAACTGGAACGCAAAAGACGTAAAAGTTACAATGGAATTCGTTGTTTGGTAATGGTTCCAACTCGTGAACTAGCTCAGCAAATCAATACTGTTTTTCAAGAAATGGGAAAAGACACTACTGTGAAATCATTCGGATTGTACGGTGGAGTAGAGCAAGAACAACAAATTCAACGATTGTCAAAAAAAGTTGATGTTTTGGTGGCGACACCAGGTCGAATGTTCGATTTGATTTCCCAAGGACACATAGACGTTACAGGAGTTGAGCATTTGGTTCTCGATGAGGCAGATTTAATGCTCGACATGGGTTTCTTGAAAGATATTCAAGACATCGTCCTTAAAATTCCAAAGAAACGTCAGACCTTGTTCTTTACAGCAACGATTGATAAAAAGATTAAATCTTTGGCCTATTCCGTTGTTCGTGATGCGATTCGTATTCAGATTTCGCCTAAAAATCCTGTTGCCAAGAATGTAGATCACGCAGTTGCATTCGTAAATATGGACGACAAGCGTTTCTTTTTAGAAAACGTATTGCGTGAATATGAAGAAGATAAGTTCATCGTTTTTGTTCGTACGAAAGTTAGAGCAGAGCGAGTTGTTGCCGCTTTGGCAAGAGCTGGAATGGAATCGCATTTCTTTCATGGAGGAATGGAACAAAAAGACCGTTTTCAAACATTGGACAGTTTCCGAAAAGGTGAATTTCGTGTTTTAGTAACAACAGATGTGGCTGCCCGAGGAATTGATATTCCTTCAGTAAAATATGTCATCAACTACGATTTACCTGAAGAACCAGAAAATTATGTTCACCGTTGTGGACGTTGTGGACGTGGAACAAATCGTGGACAAGCACTTTCATTTTGTGATGTAAAAATTGAAACGGAATTCTTAGAATTAATAGAAGAATACACTGGAGAAACGATTACACGACACGAAATAGATCCAAAGGAATACAAAGCCATTATTTTCGACGCTGAAGACCCAACTTACGATTGGAAAAAGCTAATCGACGAGGATAATAAGTTTTCTGGGACTGAGGAAGAATGGTGATTGGATCGTCCGCCGCGGCGGACTGCTAGAACCTGGACCACTTCGTTGATGGAGTATGGACTAAATTTTATTCAACGAATTTATTGGAGTCATTTATTAAAATCCAGCAAGCAACTTCAGTTGCTGTTCTATGTTCCAGACTCCATGTTCTAAATAATATTAACTTCCCTTTCCAAATCAACGCCAAATTTTACTTTAATAGTTGCGAGAATTTTCGTTGAAAGGTCATAGATGTCTTTCCCTTCGCTGCCGCCGTAATTCACGAGTACCAGGGCTTGTTTTGTGTGGACACCATAATTTTCAATACGCATTCCTTTAAATCCAGCTTTTTCTAAAAGCCAACCTGCGGCTAATTTGGTTAAGTTTGGATTAATACGATCTGGGTAATTGGGCATGTCAGGATATTCCAAAATAATTTTTTCTGCAAGTGATTTCTCAACTACAGGATTCTTAAAGAAACTGCCAGCATTTCCTATCACTTTCGGGTCAGGTAATTTCGATTGTCGGATAGCGATAACGGCATTGCTGACATCTCTTATTGTTGGACTTTGTATTCCTTGCGCTGCTAACTCATCGTTTATTGCGCCATAAGATGTGTTTACTTCAGCATCTTTTTTCAATCGGAATTCAACGCATGTAATCACGTATTGGTCTTTCAGTTTTCGTTTGAAAACACTTTCTCTGTAACCAAATTCACATTCTCCTTTGTTGAAGTTTTTCAACTCTCCGGTTTCAATATGCAAAGCTTCAACACTATGAAATACATCTTTTATTTCAACGCCATAAGCGCCAATATTCTGCATAGGTGAAGCGCCAACACTTCCTGGAATCAGAGATAAATTCTCAATTCCAGCTAAGTTATTGTCCAAACATTTCATAACGAATTCATGCCAAACTTCTCCTGCCCCCGAGCGAACGATAACTTCATTTTCAGTTTGAGCGAGGATATCAAAACCTTTGATTTCGTTTCGAAGAACAATTCCTTCGTAATCTTTGGTCAGTAAAATATTACTTCCACCTCCAAGTATCATCAAAGGAAGATTGAGCTTTTTGACTTCCGCGAGGGCAGATTTCAACTCTTCGATAGAAGCGAAAGTTCCGAAATACAGACATTTCGCTGAAATACCGAAAGTATTGTAAGGTTTTAAATCAAAATTGGCTTGAAACATGGTTCAAAGATATATAGAGTTGCAATATGGTTTGCAAGAGTGAGTCTTTGAATTTGAAAAGAGGATAGTTGAAAAGGTTGGGGCGGAGGAGTCTGCTTAATGTGGAAGTGTGTTGGTAGAATATAATTAACTGATATTCAGACATTAATTATTTTTAAAGGCAATTCGCCAATTGGAGAATTCTCTAATTGTCGAATTGGCAAATTGGTCAAATGCCCAACAAGGTTTTAAAATTGCTTAATTGACAAATTCATCAAAATAAACCATTACATAAAATTAAGTCCTTGTCCTAATTGATCTTCATTTCGATAGATATAATAGCTATTCTTGTAAAATTCGGTTCTTATTAAATCGGCATCTTCCAATTTTCTTAAATGACCGTGAATGGTTGATTTGTCCAAATCCATGGTTTGAGCAAGATCACAATTTCGAACAAATCCGTTTTCATTTAAAATCGAAAGAATTCTAACTCTAGCAGGATGAGCATACGCTCGACCCAATTGGGCAATTTCGTTTTCTTCAATTGTGAAAAAACTCTTTTTTGAAGCAGGCATAAAAGTCAAATTAATAGTAAGTAATAGATTAACTTCTACTTAAGTTAGTGAAAAAGTTGATTTTGTTCAAAGGAAATATTGTTAAAAGTTGACCTTTTACGGAATTAAATTTCGTGAATTATAGAATTACAGAATTGTAAAATTGTAGAATTCGCCAATTTGCCAATTTGCGAATTTGCGAATTCGGCAATTTGGGAATTGGTCAATTGCCCAACAAGATTATGTTCATTCTAGCAAAACCTAAATACCTGATTTTAAGAGAAATCTAAAGATCAGCCTACCGCTTCAAAATCCTACCAGAACCAACACCTTCATTGGTTTTCACCATATACAAATAAGTGCCAGGCGGTAAATTTTCAGGAGACCATTTGTAACTAGTTGCATTTGAAACCACCTTGCTTTCCACAATTTTACCCTGCAAATCTAAAATTTCAAGAACTACTTTTTCTTGAACCCCATCCCATGAAAACGATATTTCTTCCTCAAAAGGATTTGGGCTTGCGGATAATTGAATGTTAGACTCAAAACTTTCAACAGATAGTGTTGTATTCAACTTAAAAAGCCACAAATCTGAAGAACCGGTGACATAAAGAGCAACCGTTTTATTCCCGGAAATGCCAGAAGCTGAATTGCCAACTACCAAGTAGTTATTCGGTGAAGGTTCTCCTACAATTAATGCATTCTCACCTTGGTCACCACCTGCCGTTTTTTGCCACAATATGCCTCCTGAAGGATCGATGCAAACAAACCAATTGTCGAAAGCGCCATAATTGGGCTCTGTTTTGTTTCCATCTATTCCAGAATAACTCGCAAGTGATAAAACAATATTAGAACCACTTAAAAACAGGTTTCTACTGCCCTCGTTCAGAGTTCCCCCATATACCTTTTGATTAGTAATATTTAAATTTAAATCGAGTTCAACCAACCAAGCGTCGCTTCCACCATTTCCATTCAAGGTTTTGGTGCCTCCAATCCCTTCTTCGGAAGTCAAAAGGGCAAATATTTTATTATTCGTTGTAAATACGATATCATCCAAAAAAGTTATAGAATTTGCTATCCCACCCAAGTTTATTTCATTCAATAATACCCCGTTCGTATCTGTTGTGAAAACCCAACCGTCAAAAAAACCATATCTAGGTGTAGTTTTATTTCCAGAGACATCAGATCCGCTTTGCACACCAAAAGCAATTTTATTTGTACTTAAGTCGACACTCACCTTACCAAAAAATTCAGGACCTGAACCACCATAAACATGTTGGTGTAAAATATTTCCTTGGCCATCAATAAAAACCGTCCATACGTCTGACAAACCAAAGGTGTTCAGCGTTTTATTTCATGAAATTGGTGACCGACTAGTACCGAAAAGTAAGAATTTGTTTTCATTGATTTTTACAATTTCTTCTGGTTGTTCTTCGTCTGTCCCACCATACGATTGTTGCCAAATAATACCACCGTTTGAATCGATACGGACCACCCAATAATCTGAAGAACCTATAGAAGGGGATGTTTTGTTTCCGCTAATGTCAGAATCTGAAAGCATCAATAAAATAAAGTCACCATTACTGCATTTTACAAAGTCCACTCCATAATCGTTGTAACTCCCACCATAAACATATTGCGAAATAATATTATAATTCAAATCCATTTTTACGAACCAAGCATCAAAAACACCATAACCAGCAATTGTTTTATCTTGACTGATTCCGGAATTTTCAGGAGTAATAAATAAATACAAGAATCCGTCATATTCTTTAGCTGTATAACGGACTTCGTCAAATGCGGTTCCAAATGTCTTTTGAGCGGAAATGGTTTGGGTTTGAGAGAAGGAATAGAATCCTGTTAAGCAAACTAAATATAGATTAGAGAATGTTTTTCATTTTGGACTGAGATAGTTGTTAAGTTTAGAGTAAATATAAAATATTCGTGGAATTAATTCAACAGTTTCCCCCAAAAACAGTTAAACAACAAAACCTCCTCAAACGTTTTACGATTAAAACAGACCTTTTCATTAAATTTACGGTCATGAAATTAAAGCAAGTTCCAATTGCGCAAGTTGAGTCCATGTTCAAAAACACAATGATTGAATTGTTGGATATCCGTTGCGTTGAAATAGGCGAAGACTACATAGTGGCAACAATGCCCGTGAATGAAAAAACGCATCAACCGATGGGATTGTTGCATGGCGGTGCTAGCGCAGCTTTAATTGAAAGCATTGGTTCTATGGGTTCAACCTTGTTGATTGATTTGACCAAGGAAGTTCCAGTTGGACTAGAAATAAATGCGAATCACCTGCGTGGAATGAAAAGTGGATTGGTTAGAGCTGTTGGAAAAATAGTTCACGCTGGTCAGCGAACGCATGTTTGGCAAGTTGATTTGTTTGACGGTGATTCTGATAAATTAGTTTGTACTGGTCGATTGACTGTAATGATAATCCCAAGATAAAGAATGGCGGATGTTTTAACATATCGTATTCCGAATAAGGAGAAAGTCCACAAAGTTGGATTTTTCACCCAGGCGCGAATGCCCTATGAAGCGAATGGTTTTTTCATTTCTAATCATAATAAGTCAGCGATTTATAAATTTGACGAAGCTGAAGGTGATCAAAAAGCAGATTTCTTTTTCTCTGAGCGACCACCATATGCAGTTTCCAAAAAGGAATATTTAATAGGTGCAGAATCACTTTTGAATTCTTTCCCAATTTTCAATTTGCGAAAAGCGGTTTATGGTCGAGTGAAATCTGCTCAATTTGATTCTAGTAAATGCGCAGAGTTATTCGATAAATTGTGTGAAGAATATCCAAATGCGTTTGTTTATTTAGCTTCTAGTCCTCAATTTGGGACTTGGATAGGCGCAAGTCCTGAAGTTTTACTTTCCATGCATGGCAAACAAGGTTATACCATGTCGCTTGCTGGAACTCGAAGAGTGAATACGGTCGTTGAAGATTGGGAAGATAAAGAAATGGAAGAGCAATATTTGGTTAGTGAATATATTCAAAACCGACTATTGACACAGGAATTACAAGAAATAGAACAACACGGTCCTTTTGATATGGAAGCGGGACCAGTAAAACATTTGCGAACCGATTTCTCATTTTATAGTCCAAATAAGAGTGCATTAGAAATTGCTTTGGAATTGCATCCAACTCCAGCAGTTGCGGGCGTTCCTACCAAAGTAGCACAAGATTTAATCGCCACACTCGAACCGTTTCATCGTGATCTGTATACGGGTTTCATTGGCGTAGTTAGCGAAGAACATAGTTATTTATACGTGAATTTGCGCTGTTGCCAAATTCAAGAAGGGAAGGCTTTCTTGTATTTAGGCGGAGGATATACCAGTCAATCAATTCCCGAAGATGAATGGGAAGAAACTGAGAATAAAGCACAAACATTACTCAATTCAATGGAAAAAGTAAGTCTGGTATGAGTTATTTAACGAGTGCCAAAGAGAATGTTCATTTGTTTGTGGAAACATGCGTAAAAGCTGGATTGAAGCACGTAGTAATTTCTCCAGGATCAAGAAACGCACCTTTGACAATCTCCTTTGATGAACATCCAGAAGTTTCGTGCTACATGGTTCATGACGAGCGCAGCGCTGCTTTTTTTGCGATGGGAATTGCTTTGGAAATCCAAGAGCCAGTTGCCGTAATTTGTACTTCTGGTTCGGCTGTTGCCAATTATTTTCCAGCTGTTACCGAGGCTTTTTATCAATGCATTCCCTTGGTTGTTATCAGTGCAGATCGACCTGAGGAGTGGATAAATCATGGTGATGGTCAGACGATTATGCAGAAAGAAATTTTTGGAAATCATGTTCATCAATTCTTGCAATTGGAGGATAAAGACTCTTCAGAAGATTATCAGGCATTTTTGAGAGATGAAACTTTTTCAATTATTTCATTGTCTAAAAGTCAATGGAGTGGACCGGTTCACATCAATTTTGCTTTGGAAGAGCCGCTTTATGGTACAAAAGAAGTTCAAGAAACAGGTCACCTTTTACTGCAAGATTTTACTTTCGATTTAGCTGAAGCTGCAGAAGATATTGATTGGGAAAATTTTCAATCGAAATGGTCAAAAGCGGAAAAGAAATTAATTCTTTGTGGACAATTGCCCAAAGATGAGGCGCTTTTGCATCAACTGAAGGAAATAGCCAGTGACCCAAGTGTTTTGGTGATGGTTGAGAATACAGCGAATTTAGTTTCACCATCGTTTGTGCATTGCATCGATCGAACCATCGAGCATTTGGATAAAGAAAATACCGATTTTCAACCTGATATTTTGGTGACTATTGGCGGAGCAATCGTATCTAAAAAAGTTAAAAATTTATTCCGTTCATGGCCGATTTCCGAACATTGGAAAATTGGGTTCGAATTTCCAGAAATGGATACATTCAGAAAATTGACGGCTTCTGTTTTGTGCGAGCCTAGTCAATTCATTCGGAAAATGAACGAAGCGGATCGACAAAGTTCGATATCCTATGCGCCAAAATGGAAGCAAATTGATTTTCTTAGAAAAGATTTCACGCAAGAGTTTTGTGAATCAGCGCCATACAGTGATTTATCAGTTTTTTATCTGACATTGGATTGTTTGCCAGAGCACAGCACCTTGCATTTGGCAAATAGTAGTGTTGTTCGATATGCGCAGCTGTTTGATCCAATTCAAAATGTGAAATACAATTCTAATCGCGGAACGAGCGGAATAGACGGAAGCACCAGCACGGCAGTTGGAGCGGCATCTATGAAACCAGACGATTGGCATGTTCTGATTACGGGAGATATTTCTTTTTTCTACGACAGCAACGCACTTTGGAATCAGCATTTAACTCCGAATCTTCGTATTGTTTTAATAAACAATGCTGGTGGCGGGATTTTTAAAATCATTCCTGGTCCAAATTCCACGAAGCAATACGAGCCATACTTTGTGGCGCAACATCATCATTCAGCAGAGCATATTTGCAAGGCTTTTGATGTGGAATACATGAAAGCGACAAGCAAGGAAACACTGCTAAATCAAATGGAAGATTTCTATACGTATTCTGAAGACGGAAGACCAAAATTGATAGAGGTTTTCACAGAAAGCGATTTGAATCCGAAGGTTTTGGCAGAGTATTTTGAAGGACTTCGAACTAAGACGTCAGATTTTAGACCTTAGATTTTAGACTGGCCTGTTTAAAGTCTGAAATCTACTATCTTTATTAAAAAAGTAACATAACAATAAAACCAATTTTCAGAGAAAATAATCTGAAAGAGCACGTTTAAAAAAGACACAAGAAATCAGGCATTAGATTATAGAAGTACAAATTTGATGTCCGATGTCTAAAATCTAATATCTCAATTAATATGAACATCACCCCAATTCTAAAAGAAAATAATCCTGAAATTGCACGTGTAATACGCACGGTTTTAGAAGAATTTAATGTCAACAAACCTGGAACAGTTTATACAGATCCGACGACAGGCGAGTTGTATGAGCTTTTCGAAAGTGAGGCGAAATCCATGTATTGGGTAGTGGAAATTGAAGGAGAAATAGTTGGTGGCGCAGGAATTTTCCCAACTAAAGGCTTGGATGCCAATTGTGTGGAATTGGTTAAATTGTACCTTTTGAAAAAGCACAGAGGAAAAGGAATAGGTGAGGAGCTTATGCGGATGTGCATAGTTGAGGCAGAAAATATGTTGTACAACAAGATTTATCTCGAAACTTTGCCTGAATTGCACAACGCAATTGGACTTTATGAAAAAATGGGTTTCCATAAACTGGACAAACCTTTGGGCGATTCCGGTCATTTCGCATGCGATTTGTGGATGATAAAGGAGATTTAGTCTTGAGACATCAGACATCAGATTTTGGACTGAAAAATCTAGAGTCTAAAATCTAACATCTAAAGTCTTTTTGCTGATAATAATTATCATTTCTTCGTAACTTTGTACCCTCAAATAATTAATCCATGTTCGACTTAGATTTCGCCCTATTACTCACCACAACGGGCTTGTTTTACTTTGTAATTTTAAGTTTGTTAGAGATCGTCTTAGGGATTGATAACATCATTTTTATTTCCATTATTACAGATCCATTAGAGAAAGTTCAGCAGCGAAAAGCAAGGAACATTGGATTGACTTTAGCCTTGGTAATTCGACTGATATTGTTGAGCGTGGTTGGATGGATAATTGGATTGACTGAACCCATGTACACAATAAACGGTTGGGATGTCACAGGTCAAAAGTTAGTGCTTTTACTTGGAGGCTTGTTCTTAATCTACAAGAGTACAATCGAAATGCACAAGAATATCGTTGGTGCTGAAGAAGGTCATGTTTCCAAAAAGAAAATGAGTTTAAGAGCCATAGTCACCCAGATTGTATTAGTCGACATTGTTTTCAGTTTTGATTCCATTATCACGGCAATAGGAATGACAAACGGAATTGCTAAAGAAACAGGTGGTAATCCAATGATTATCATTTATATGGCGGTAATTGTTTCCATGATAGTCATGATGATATTCGCAAAACCTATCAGCAACTTTATAAATGATAGACCAACAATTAAAATGATTGCATTGGCATTTTTGGTAACCATAGGAGTTGTTCTAATCGCCGAAGCTTTTGATCAACACGTGCCGAAAGGTTATATTTATTTTGCAATGGTTTATGCCTTATTTGTTGAAATGTTGAACCTACGCATGCATAAAAACAAAGCCAAAGGCGAATAATGCAAAACGACCATTTGTTTTTTCCGCATCAAGAGGGCGACGATTTAGAAGATCGATACGAGGAATTGCTATTCGAAGACAAACAGTTTTTCACAACTCGAGCAATAGTTCCCAAGGTTTTTCGAGCAAGAATCGAAAAGATGAAAAAAAGGGAGGAAGCATTTCGAAGGCTGACTTCAATTAAAGAAAGGGAAAACATTGAACTTGTTCCTTTGAAATTCGAAAGTACCGCTGACATACATCAGAATTATTTGAATTTTCAGAAAGATAGAGCGTTGGTTATGCAACAGTTGTATAGAACTCAGGAATGTAACTCAGTTATAAGACTTATAGAGCAATTGGTTCATCGTTATATTGCTTATTTGCTTCCTTGGCAATTGGTTAAAGTTGAAGAAGTTGAAGGAATAATAATATCAAAAGAACCAGACCCAACAGAATTGTATAATGCATTGAAAGCATTTTCAGATGAAGGAGGTAAAAACGTTAACGAAATACAAAGTTTGTTTTTCAATGGGAAAGTTCTTCTTGAAAACGAGGCAAAACGATTATCTTTGTTGCTTCAAAATGAAAATCAATAAATGGAAGATCGATTCCAAAGTTTAAGAGAAAAGTTAGCCTTTCAAGAATGGCCGTCAGTGTATCTTTTTAAGTTCATCGTCGAGAATACGCCTGAAAAGCTCGCTCATGCTACAGCATTGTTTGACGGCACTGCTGAGATTAATTACCATACTTCGTCCAGCGAAAAATATGTTAGTGTGAGTGCAAAAGAAATGATGATAGATGTGGAATCTGTCATAAGTAAATACGAAAAAGCTGCCTTGATTGATGGCATAATTTCCCTTTAAATGATAGCATTAAGAGTTTCCTTTTTTGACGTTGCTGTACCTGTTTTATTGATCAGTATTACCCTGCTTGTTTTGGTAATCATATTCAGAAAGTTACGAGCTAGATGGGCAATTGGTCATCCTGACAGTGAGAAATATGCTGTGCTATATTCTTTTGAAAAGCAACCAATTTCAGGTGAAATAGAAATTTTCTATGAAACTGAACACGCTAAGGAAATTGAAATTTGGCTGCTTGATGAAAATATGAATGACAAATTGAAGATTGATTCTCGTATGGCAAAAGTTGGCGGTAACAAGATCAATTTTGACTCAAAATCGGTTGCTAACGGTCGTCATTTCTACGAATTGCGCAGCGACAATCAAAAAACAAGTAAGGCAATATTTATCGAGAATTAAGTTTAGGCTGTCAAGATGACACGAAAAAAAGAATGGCAGACTTCTTGCACTCATATTCTCAAATCGTAATTTTACGATTCAAACTAGAAACAAAAAATAAAAAACACAATAATTATGGCACTTGAAATCACAGATGCAAACTTCGAAGAATTAGTATTAAAATCAGACAAACCAGTTGTGGTTGATTTCTGGGCAGAATGGTGTGGACCATGCCGAATGATCGGGCCAGTTATTGAAGAAATGTCGAATGAATACGAAGGAAAAGCAATCATTGGAAAAGTAAATGTAGATATGAATCCAGGTGTTTCGGCACAATTTGGCGTTCGTAATATCCCAACAGTTCTTTTCATTAAGAATGGTGAAGTTGCTGACAAATCTGTTGGTGCAGTTCCTAAAGCACAATTGACAACAAAATTGGACGCAATTCTTTAAGAAAATCTTAAAAATAGTAAAGCGGGTATGTTTCATACTCGCTTTTTTTATGTCCTTTTATTTTCAACTAATCCTGCGTATAATCCTCTTGGTATTGTTAACTTTGCACTCGAATAAATTCAACGAAAAACAACATCGAATAGCATGGATTCCTTTTTAAAAAGATTAAAATATTACGGCATAGGTTTCAGTATGGGGTTGATTTTTGTTATTTTCTTTTTTCAAAATAGAGGATGTTCTTGGACGCCGACCAATCGGATTAAAACTTCAATTCTTGAACGGATAGTAGTTATTCCTGACAGTGAAAAAGGATTCAATACCAAGGATAAGGAATTACAGAAGGAGCTTTTGAATTATATTGAAAACGGAGAAGTCGATTTTGGAAAATCAAAAAAGAAAGACCCCAATAAATTCTATAAGTTTGATTTGAAAGGTCAAAAAAGTCTTTATTTCACTTTGCCCAACGATAGTTTCATTTCTGCCGTTTATAGAAGTGAACCAAAACACGAAACGATAAAAGGTAAGGCGCGTTTACTCCTTTTCCCTGAAATAGAAGACCTGATATTTATGGATACCACGGATTTACTATCTTGTCAATTATTAGGGTTAGGCTTTAAGGATGAACGTCAGTTACAAAAAGAATTAATAAAAAATGGAGTCATAGATTTCAATCAATCATCTTTCAAAGATGTTGTGAAACCTGAGCATTTTGTAGAAATTCTTACACCAAAAGGTAACAAAATGGCACTAAAAGCCGTTTGGTATAAAAGTAAAATCAACATTAAATCATTTTCGTATACGGATAGTTTAAATTGTATGTAATATGAAGTATAGAATGTTGAAAATAAGAAAGAGCAGTAGAATTCTCTTTCCAAAGAATTTTTAAATTTGAAACATGGAATTTACTGCTGAACAAATTGCAGGTATCTTGAACGGGGAAATTGTTGGCGACGCGAATGCCACAGTGACCGGTTTATCGAAAATCGAAGAAGGAGTTCCGAATAGCCTTTCTTTCCTAGCCAATCCCAAATACGAAGAGCATATTTACAAAACGCAATCAACAATTTGCATAGTAAATAAGACGTTCACACCAAATAAGCCATTGCCAGAAACTTTAACCATGGTTAAGGTCGACGATGCTCACGCTTGTTTTGCGAAGCTTCTGGAAGTATACAGTCAAATGACAAAAAAGCAACCAGCAATTGAGCAACCATCGCATGTAGCGGAATCTGCGACCATTGGTAAAGACTTGTATTTAGGTGCTTTCGCATATATTGGTGAAGGAACTAAGATAGGAAATAATGTTTCGATCTATCCACAAGCTTACATTGGTGATAACGTGACAATTGGTGACAATTGTACGATTCATCCTGGCGCAAGAATATACCAAGAATGCGTGCTAGGAAATAACGTTATCATTCACGCTGGAACGGTAATTGGAGCCGATGGTTTTGGTTTTGTACCCGATGAAAAAGGTGTTTTCTCGAAAATTCCGCAAATCGGAAACGTTGTCATAGAAGATGATGTTGAAATAGGTTCAAATACAACAATAGATAGAGCGACCTTAGGTTCAACTTTCATTCGCAAGGGTGTGAAATTGGATAATCTGATTCAAATAGCTCATAATGTAGACGTCGGTCAACATTCTGCCATGGCAGCGCAAGTTGGTGTTGCAGGTTCCACCAAAATCGGACGACATGTCATGATAGGTGGTCAAGCAGGTATTAGCGGTCACATTACTATAGCAGATCAAACACAAATTGTTGCTCAGTCGGGTATTCCAGGTTCTGTTAAAAAGAAAGAAACATTAATGGGTTCACCGGGTATTCCGATGGAAGACTTTAAAAAATCGTATTTTGGCTTCCGAAAGCTACCTTTTATATTGAAGAAAATACAAGATTTAGAAACTCAACTCAAATCGCTTACAAAAGAAAAATAGAAATGGCGGATATGCAAAAAACCCTCAAGGAGGAAATTCATTTATCAGGCATCGGCCTGCACACAGGAGAGAAAGTGAATATTCATATCCTTCCAGCACCAGAAAATCATGGATTCAAATTCCAGCGAATTGATTTGGAAGGTGAACCAGTTATCAAAGCAGATTGTGATTTAGTTGTAGCAACAGATAGAGGAACGACACTAGAAGCAAATGGAGCTAGAGTATACACTACTGAGCATATCTTAGCTGCACTTGCCGGAATGGAAGTCGATAATGCAATGATTCAAATCGATGGACCGGAAATTCCTATTATGGATGGAAGTTCAAAACCTTTTGTTGATGCTATTGATAAAGTTGGCTTAGTTGAGCAAAATGCAGAAAGAAACTATTTCGTTTTAGAAGAAAACCTCAAATGGGAAGACCTTGATAAAGGAATAGAGTTTTTAGCGGTACCAGATGATCATTACCGAATTACGGTTATGGTAGACTACAAATCGCCAGTTTTGGGAACGCAGCACTCTAGTATGTATAATATTAGCGAGTTCAAAAATGACATCGCACCTTGCCGTACGTTTGTTTTCTTGCGTGAATTAGAATTTTTGGCTACCAATAATCTGATTAAAGGTGGAGATTTGGACAATGCAATTGTTTTGGTTGAGCGTGAAGACGTGAACAAAGAAGAATTGGATCGTTTGGCGAAATTGCTTGGTAAAGAAAAATTAGAAATCAAAGTAGACGGAATCGGAGTTTTGAATACGCAGAAATTGCAATTCGAAAACGAACCAGCTCGTCATAAACTATTAGATATCGTTGGAGATTTGGCCTTGTTAGGTCGACCAATCAAAGGGCATATTTTAGGAGCACGTCCAGGTCACTCCGGAAATGTTCGCTTCGCAAAAGTCTTGAAAGAACAGATCAAAAAGCAAGAAGGTCAAGGTAAATATTTCGATTTAACGAAAAAGCCATTGTACGATATCAACGACATTGAAAAAATGTTGCCACACCGTTATCCATTCTTGTTGGTAGACAAAGTGATGGAAATTGGAGAAGAGTCGATTATCGGAGTAAAAAACGTTACGATGAACGAACCAATGTTCCAAGGACATTTTCCAGGAAATCCAGTTTTCCCAGGTGTACTTCAAATTGAAGCAACGGCTCAAGTTGGAGGAATCTTCGCTTTAAGCAAAGTTGAAGATCCACATTTGTACTCGACTTATTTCATGAAAATTGACAATGTGAAATTTAAACAAAAGGTTTTGCCAGGCGATACTATTGTTTTTGAATTAAATTTGTTATCTCCAATGCGACGTGGTTTGGTTCACATGGGCGGAATAGCTTATGTGAACGGACAAGTGGTCATGGAGGCTGAAATGCTGGCACAAGTAATCAAAGACAAAGTTTAAATGATTAGTCCTTTAGCTCATATTTCCGATAAAGCGACAATAGGCGCTGATGTTACGATACAACCGTTTTCAAACATATATGAAGACGTAATTATCGACGACGGTTGTGTTATTCATTCCAATGTAAATTTGTACCCTGGAACTCGTTTGGGTAAAAACTGTGAAGTTTTCCCAGGAGCAGTTATAGGTGTTGTTCCTCAAGATTTAAAATTCGACAATGAATACACAACTGTTGAAATTGGTGATAACACCGTAATCCGGGAGTGTGTTACTATTCATCGTGGAACCAATGATAGAAAAACAACCAAAATTGGCAAGAATTGTCTCTTGATGACCTACGTGCACATTGCACACGATTGTCAATTGGGTGATAATGTAATATTAGCCAGCTACGTCGGGCTGTCCGGTCACGTTACTATTGATGATTATGCAATTATCGAAGGGAAAGCAGCCGCTCAGCAATTCGTGCATATTGGAGCGCATTGTTTTATTGGTGGAGCTTCTTTAATCCGAAAAGATGTTCCGCCTTATATCAAAGCAGCTCGCGAACCGATGACCTACGCAGGAGTAAATTCAGTAGGCTTGCGCCGAAGAGGTCTTACGGACGATCAAATCAGAGAAATAGAAGATATTTACCGTATCATCTACGTTCAAAACAACAATATATCCAAAGGAATAGCCGCAGTTAAAGAAACTATGGCACCAAGTCCACTTATTGAAGAAATTATTGGTTTCATTCAAGGTTCAGACAAGGGGGTTATTCGCGGATTGAGCTAAAAAAAACATCAGAAATAAGAAATTTGAAATAAGAATTATATACTTCTTATTTCAAATTTCTTATTTCCAATTTTCAAAAAATGAACAGAGGAGAAATCATCGAAGTAAAAATTAGTGAATACGCTTTTGGAGGTCGTGGTATAGCGAAATTGCCAACTGACGATGGTTTTTATGTTGTTTTTGTGGACAATTGTTTTCCCGGTCAAACGGTTAGAGCTCGAGTAGAAAAGAAGAAAAAGAAATACGCTGAGGCAAAATTGATTGATGTCATCGAGCGAAGTTCTGAGGAAGTTATAAATGATTATCAAGAGATTTCTGGCGGACCATACATTTATGTTCCAGTTGAAAAGCAGGAGCAAGTTAAGAAAGAAGCGACCTTAGAAACATTTAAACGACTTTCAAATTTCCGAGAAGTTGAGGATGTATTTGATACTTTTATTTCTTCACCGAATCACTATTTCTATCGTAACAAGATGGAATATAGTTTCTCTTGCATAGAGCATAATATTCACACAGGTGAAGAAATTGACGAAGCCTTTGCTTTGGGATTCAAACGAAGAGGAACGTGGTGGAAAGTAGAAAGCTTAGACAAACCTTCTGGAATGTTTGATGAAGAGTGGGAAACGAAACTCATTCAAATTCGAAACTATCTAAAAGACACAGGTTTACCAGCTTGGCATCCGCCTAAAAAACATGGATTTTTCCGTCACATTGTTGTGCGAAAATCATTTGCTGAGGATAAATTATTGCTGAATTTGGTAACCTCTTCTGAAGGAAGAAAATCTTTTGACGCTGCTGCTTTTGGCAAGTTTTTGCAAGAATTAATGGGTGACAGAATCGCTGGTTTATGGCACACAGTTAACGATAATGTTGCCGACCGAGCAAAAATTGAAAACGGAACATCTGTCTTACTTTTTGGTAAAGAAAAAATTAACGAAACTTTACTTGGATTGAATTTTGAAATCAGCATGGAAAGCTTTTTTCAAACCAATCCAAAATGTGCGGAATTGCTCTACACCAAAGCTTTGGACTACGTTTTTGAAGAAGAATTAAAAGACGACGAAATCATTATGGACTTGTTTTGCGGAACAGGAACCATTGGTCAAATTTTAACGACGAGAAAATCAAACGCTAAAATAGTTGGAGTTGATATCGTTGAAGAAGCCATTGCTGATGCCAAGAAAAACGCCAATAATAATGGAATCAATAATATTGAATTCTATGCCGCTGACGTTGGAAAATTCCTGAAAGAACATCCTGAATTTCAAGGAAAAATTGGAACAATTATTTTAGATCCACCAAGAGCTGGAATCGCCCCAAAGACTTTATTAAAAGTTATAGAATTGGGTGCTAAGAACATTGTTTACATATCTTGTAATCCATCAACACAAGCTAGAGATACGGAAACCTTGATTCAAAATGGATTTAAGTTAGAAAAGCTTTCTTTCGTAGATCAATTCCCTCATACTGGGCATATTGAATCTATTGCGAAGTTTAAGTTGGGGTAAGAAAACGATTGCGAATTACGTATTACGAATTGCGGATTTGTGCTGTGGGTTAGAACGCGGATAACACGGAATTGGTAAGATTTTCAAGGGTCTCATCTCGGTTTGTTTTGCAAATCAATAATCCGCCATTCGCCATCCGCAAATCCATTAATCCTTCGTAATTTCGCGGCATGAAAGCAGCACTCATTTCTATAGGCGACGAATTATTGATCGGCCAGACGATAAATACCAACGCAGCTTGGTTGGGTAAGGAATTGTCGCAAATTGGTATCCCAATTACAAAAAGTTGGACCATTGCCGATGATCCTAATGAGATTTGCTCTAGTTTAGACCAATTAATTCCGCAAGTACAATTAATCATATTAACGGGTGGTTTAGGTCCAACGAAAGATGATTTAACGAAACATACTTTAACCAAATATTTCGATACAACGCTTGAAATTAATGAAGTGGTTTTGAGTAGAGTGAAAGATTTTTTTGAGAAAAGAAACCGCGTAATGTTGGATGTTAACATTCAACAAGCTGCTTTGCCAGTTGCGGCTAAAATCATGCACAACTATCACGGAACTGCATCTGGAATGTGGTTTGAAAAAGAAGGTTGCATAGTCATAAGTTTGCCGGGTGTTCCCTATGAAATGAAGGGTATTATGACGGATGAGGTTTTTCCGAATTTAAAAAATCGTTTTGAAGCTCAAGAATTGTATTACCAAACTTTGATGACGCAAGGAATTGGCGAATCGTATTTGGCGGAAAAAATTGAAGATTGGGAAAATGAAGTTCGAGCAGAAGGTCTAGGATTGGCTTATTTGCCGTCGCCAGGAACTGTAAAATTGCGTTTGAGTTCAAGAAACGGAAAAACTGATGCCGCCAAAATCCAAACTTATCTGGAGCAAATAATGACCCTTTTGCCCAATTATGCTTTTTCAATTGGTGAAAGAGTAATTGCTGAGGTTTTGGGTGAATTATTGCTGGAGAAAAAAATGACCATCGGAACGGTAGAAAGTTGCACCGGTGGAGCTATCGCTAAAGAATTGGTGGAAATTGCCGGTTCATCATCCTATTACGAAGGAAGCATAGTTGCTTACAGTTACGAAGTAAAAGAATCCCATTTGGGCATCAGTCATGAAGAATTGTTAAAGCACGGTGCGGTGAGCGAAAAAGTAGTTTCTCAAATGGCCGAAAGAGGAAGGGAAAAATTAGGCGTAGATTTGTGCATTGCAACATCTGGAATTGCTGGTCCGACAGGTGGGTTACCTGAAAAACCAGTAGGTACAGTTTGGATAGCCGTTTCGACTAAAAATAGAGTATGGGCGAAGCGTTTTCAATTTGGAGATAATCGAGAAAGAAACATCAGCATGACGGCATTAACTGCCTTAAATATTGCTCGATGTGAGATACTTGGATTAAATTCTTAAAAAAAAGTAATAATCCTTGGTTATAATTCAAATAATTACTTCCTTTGCACCCCATTTAGAATTTGGAAAAAAGAAAATAACATGTCACGAGTTTGTCAATTAACAGGTAAGACGGTAATGGTTGGAAACAATGTTTCTCACTCAAATCGCAAAACGAAACGTAAATTCCTTCCGAATTTGCTAGTAAAAAAGTTTTATATCCCAGAAGAGGATAGAACTATATCGTTGAAAATTTCAGCATCTGCTTTGCGTACTGTAAACAAGAAAGGAATTTCTGCTTGCATCAAAGAAGCTCGCGCTAAAGGATTCATGAAGTAATTAATTGCGATTCGCGTTAAAGAACGATAATAAAGTAAAGAAATGGCAAAGTCAAAAGGTAATAGAATCCAAGTTATATTAGAGTGCACTGAGCACAAAGAGTCTGGTATGGCTGGAACTTCTCGATACATATCGACGAAGAATAGAAAAAACACACCAGAGAGATTGGAAATACGTAAGTACAACCCAATTTTGAAGCGTTACACGGTTCATAAAGAAATCAAATAAGTTAAGACATGGCAAAGAAAGTAGTAGCATCCCTACAAAAAGGTGGAGGAAAAGAGCACACGAAAGTGATAAACATGTTTAAGAACGATAAAGGTTCTTACAACTTCAAAGAAGAAATTGTACACAACGATAAAGTGAAAGAGTGGTTTGCTGCTCAAAAATAATTGTTGTTTAACATAGTTTTTAGAAGCCTTCGGACATTTGTTCGAAGGCTTTTTCTATTTTTGCACATATGGCATTCTTCGGATTATTTTCAAAAGAGAAAAAAGAGACTCTTGACAAAGGATTAGAAAAAACAAAACAGAGTTTTCTAACCAAACTTACCCGCACCATCGTAGGAAAATCCAAAGTAGATGATGAGGTTCTCGATAATTTAGAAGAAGTCTTAATCTCTTCTGACGTAGGAGTTGAAACCACCTTGAAAATTATCGATAGAATTCAAGAACGTGTTTCAAGAGACAAAGTCTTAGGAACGGATGAACTCAATACAATTCTAAGAGAAGAAATCGCATCCTTATTGGAAGAAAACAATGTAGGAATCACAACGGATTTCAATATTGCCAAGCAAGGAGAACATCCACATGTAATTATGGTTGTCGGTGTCAACGGTGTTGGTAAAACAACGACTATCGGAAAATTGGCGCATCAATTTAAATCGGCTGGTAAAAGCGTAGTTCTTGGCGCTTCGGATACTTTCCGTGCAGCTGCAGTTGATCAATTGATTATTTGGGCTGAAAGAGTAGGTGTACCGATCGTTCAACAAGGAATGAATGCTGATCCAGCTTCCGTTGCTTTCGACACCTTACAATCCGCTAAAGCGCAAAATGCCGATGTGGTTATAATTGATACTGCAGGACGTTTGCACAATAAAGTTAATTTGATGAACGAGTTGAGTAAAATCAAACGTGTAATGGACAAAGTCGTTCCTGGAGCACCACACGAGATTTTGTTGGTACTTGATGGTTCAACAGGTCAAAATGCATTTGAGCAAGCCAAACAGTTCTCCTTGGCCACAGAAATAAACGCTTTGGCAATCACAAAACTTGACGGAACAGCGAAAGGCGGAGTTGTTATCGGGATTTCTGATCAAATGAAAATTCCAGTGAAATACATTGGAGTAGGAGAAGGAATGAATGATTTGCAAGTCTTTAACAAAAACGAATTTGTTGATTCTCTCTTTTCATAAATAAAAACAAAAGTCATGGGCGAAGATTACGATAAAATAATATCCATTTTGGCCTATATTCCATTCATTGGATGGATAATCGCGTTAATTCTAAACAGTGACAAAGCTGCTGACGAAAAATCATACAACGCTTTTCATTTGCGTCAGGGTCTAGGCCTTTTTATCGTTTACTTAATCTACTCTTTGTTGAGCTGGTTAATTACTTGGATTCCATACTTAGGCATTTTCGCAGATAGAGTTATAGTTTTCATTTTTATAATCATCGCTATAATGGGAATTTTAAATGCGTCAAAGGGTATGAAGAAACCGCTACCGCTTTTCGGTGAGAAAGTTGATGCTGTTTTAGCTGGAGCTTTCGAATAGAGTTAATCCGTAACAATCATAAGTGGTTTTTTCTTGGTTGGAATATAACCTATCAATCGGGTTTGGTCTTTTGAAACCCAAATGCCCCAAATGGATGGAAGTCGATAAAGACTAGCAGGTATTCTACTCAATGGATTCGAATATATTTCCAACGAATGAAGCTTTTTCAATTTCTGCATTTTCTTCGGAAGCTTCTTTAAATTGTTATCGCCGATATGCAGGCCATATAAATTTTTAAGCTGAACTATTGACTCTGGAAGAGAGTCCAAATGATTATTATATAGGCTCAATTCCTCCAGTTTTTTTAGTTTACCTATGTCGCTTGGTAAAGAATGAATATTGTTTTTGAAAAGCGATAAATTTACTAATTCTTGCATTCTTCCGATTGAATTTGGTACAGCTTCTAGTTCGTTTTCTGAAATACTCATTTTTGTCACCAGTGGCAATTCGAACAGTGAATTTGGGATAGAGCGAAGCTTGTTATTAAATAGGTAAACTGTTTCGAGTTTCTTTAGATTGGTGAAATCAATAGGTAATTCCTTTAGCTGATTTTTCGTAAGGGAAAAATGTTTAAGATTTGTGCAATTTTCAATAGAACTTGGAAAAGAAGTCAAATTGCAATGGTCAAATTGAATTATTTCTAGAGCCCTCAAATCGCCTAAATTGCTCGGTACATAATTCAAATTTCGATTTCCAGCTATGACTAGCTTTTT
This sequence comes from uncultured Flavobacteriales bacterium, assembly GCA_963977135.1. GTDB lineage: Bacteria > Bacteroidota > Bacteroidia > Flavobacteriales_D > Crocinitomicaceae > UBA2040. The sequence goes on from CAXBNN010000001.1 coordinate 136,017, forward strand.
TAATTTTGTACAATTGGTGATAGCTTCAGGCAAACGAAGATGTTGATTTCCATTCAGATCTAGGACTTCGAGTTGCGTTAGTAGAGCAATTTCATCAGGAATCTCAATAATAGGATTGTAAACAACCGTCAAATTAATTAAATTTTTACAAGCAAAAACAGATGCTGGAATTTCAGAAATAGCATTGTCTCTAAGCTTGATAACCTTAAGGTTTGGTGTGTTTGAGAAATCAAAAGTTATGTCTTTGGAAGAATATATTTCAATCGATTCAAGGAAAGGGTTACGCAAGACTTCATCGACTATATTTTGATTTGGCCGCATGAGATAAACCGTCTTTAAGTTTTTCAATTGTGAGATTCCTGATATAGAATAGCCATTTGAAAAACCTTGGCCGAAATTTATATACAACTCTTCCAGATTCGTGAGATTTTGAAAACCTTCGTTTACAAGAATATTAAGAGATTGATTTGACTTTATAGTAAGGGAAAGTTGTTTTAAAGATTTCATTGAAAAAATCTCAGCATTCGGAATATTCGAATAGACGCTCTCAAGCTTGTTCAAATTTTTAATCTCAGCCGGAAGAACATAAGCTTTTTCGGATTGCTCATATTGGTTGTGCGTGAAACTAAGTGACCTCAAATTCTTAAAGTTGACAATCCGTTCATCCAGCAGTTTTATCGGTGACAAACAATAGCCCATTCCATTTTCAATATGGATTGATTCGTAATTCTTAGAGTAAAAAAGAGGAGGTAATGTATCGCACAGTCCAAGATTAATGGATCGTTGTCCATCAATTTGAATCAACGAAAATAAAGCCAGAAAAAACAAGATAAACTTATACATGGTTCACCAAAATAGTTAAGAATTGACAGAAAAACGATATTTTAGGCTGAATCTGTATTGATTTATTGAATTTTAACAAGATATATTTTAAACTTAGTTAGTACTTTCAGAGCTGCTTAAATGCGTTTTAAACAAAGTAAATTACATGAGAAAAGTTTTTAGTTGGTCAGTTTTATGCACTCTATCCTTATTGCTCTTTGCGTGTTCAGATTCCAGCAACAAAAAGTCTTCAGGAACCATAACTTCCAAGACAGAAAATAGTGATGTTGAAGTGAAGGACTTGAAATTGCAATTGATTGATGAATTTGGACCTTATCAGGAAAATATAACTGAAGACAATAAACGACTTTACAGAGCATATAATAGAGCCATGAAACTTTGGGATACACCATTTCATGAAGTAAATATCCCAACTCGATATGGAAATGCTCATATTATCGTTACTGGACCAAAAAGCGGAAAAAAATTAGTGCTTTTGCACGGATTGAATGCGACATCTACGATGTGGTATCCAAATATCATGGAATTATCTAAGGACTTTAGAGTATATTCTATAGATTTCCTATTAGATCCAAGTAAGTCTAACTATAATGAAGAAGCAGAAAGTTTAGATGCTGTGATGTTATGGCATGATGATATTTTTAGAAAATTAAAATTGGATACGTTTAGCTTGGTTGGGGCTTCTCGCGGAGGTTGGTTAGCAGTAAACATAGCAGTAGGAGGAAAGTATGCTATTGAGAAATTAGTACTTCTTAGTCCAGCTCAAACTTTCACCTGGATGCCGCATAGTACTGATATGTTTAAAAACATTCAGTATTCCTTTGCGCCGAAACGCAAGAAGTTTAGAGAAATATTGAGTACTCTTTCTTCTAACGTCGATAATATTGATCAATCTTTTATTGACTTACACTTTATAGCTACTAAAAATGCAAAAATCAGTAAGTTTATGGTGCAGATGCGACCATTTTCCAACGAGAAATTTGAATCACTTTCTATGCCAACCTTGCTTCTAATTGGCGATGATGATTTATTCAATCAAGAAAAATCTATAGAAAAGGCTAGGGAACTTATCCCCAATGTTGAGACAAAAAAGATTAAAAATGCAGGACATTTTCTTTCTATTGATCAAGCAAATACTGTGAATCGCTTGATGCTTGAGTTCTTAATGAAATAAGTGAACTTTAATGATGTCCTCCACCAGAGTAAGACATCGCTTCACCTTTTCCAAAACTATAGCTAAAACCTAAAGTGACAAAAGTTCCTCTTTTTGAAAAGCTGTAAACGGAATAGGTAGCTTGGTTGATATAGTTTTCACGAATTCTTGAAGCAAAAATATCACGAACCGAAAAATTGATTACTCCTTTTCCTTTCCAAATTCGCTTTCTCAAACCTGCATCAGCAAATGGAAAACCAGAAGTTGTTCCTTGAATCGTTTTAACTTTTGATTCATAGTTTCCTGAAAATTCTATGTCTAAGCCCCATTTCAACTTAAATTTGGTGGTTAACTTGGCTGAATATTGATCGCCCGAAAAGTCAAAGTTTTGAGTTTCGAACGTTCCTTTTCTATTGAATTTACCGTAGTTAAAATCTCCGTTGGCAGTAAACCATTTGTTCGCGACGTATTTCCAGTTTACCTCAAAACCAATTTTTTGGTTGGTTCCTACATTCTCAGGTCGAACGGTTGTAACGCCATCATTAAACGAAAAAATTGTCTCTTTAACATCCGTTGTGTACAGATAATAAACACTACTGTTCAACGTCAGCTTTTTCATGTAGAATATACTCGTCAATTCATACGAATCAGCAAACTCAGGCATTAAGTTTGGATTACCCGTTCGTATATTGAAATTGTTTCGAATGTTGAAAAACGGATTCAAATCCCACAATCGTGGACGGAATATTCGTTTTGAATAACCCGCTTGAAATTGAATTTTATTTGAAACTTTATACGAAGTATGTATCGATGGGAATAAATTCGTGTAATTGCGATTGTTCTCTTGATTCGTGTTCGTCAATACCGTTATTAAATCGGTGTTTTCTGCTCGAAGTCCAAGTTTTAATCCCCATTTTGAGCCTTCATAAGAACCAGTTAAATAACCAGCCAATACTTTTTGATTGAATTCAAAATTGTTGGTAAGACTAGAATCTTCAACAAATCCAATAGTTTCTAGGTTGTAAACGGCGTAATCGTTCCCAACATCATTGATGTCATACATTGCACCGGTTTCTAGTGTGAACTTATTTTTAAATGGGTTGACGTAATCAATTTTATACGTTTGATCTGACTGGTAAAATTTCGTTTCAGTTTGCTGATTAGCGAAAATGTTCTCTCCAATTATCGGGGTATTTGTAAAATCGGACGATTGATCTTTTCCAAAATATCTTCCCAAAGCGCTAATGTTAAACGTATGCTCTTTGTTGTTTTTGAACTGTTTTTTGTATTGTAAATCGTATTGATACTTCGGGTTAAGCGCAGAAGTTACCTCTGTTCGTTGATATTGATTCGTCAGTGCTCCTGAACCATCATATATGTAAAAATTATTTTCAGATGGCTGTTGTTCAACTTCATACGCAAAATTTCCAGAAAGCGTAAGTGTATTCAAATCGTTGATGTAATAGTCTGTACCCAAAGTTAAATTGTAAAAATATTCATTTCGGTAGCCGGTTCCGTCACTTACAATTGAGCTTGAATTGATCAAGTTTTTGTTTTCCCCTTTGCTGTATTCAGGCATAGAACGATAGCCAGCACCGAATTGAGTAAATAGGTTCAATTTTTTTGTTCGGTAGTTAATCGTTCCACCAATTGAATGATTGTGAGGAATACCAGTATTCAAAGAGATAGAACCGTTGAAACCTTTGTTTTCCTCTTTTTTCAGAATGATGTTCAATATTCCGGAAGTTCCACTAGCATCGTATTTCGCTGATGGATTGGTAATTACTTCAATGGATTCTATCATGTCTGCCGTTATAGTTCCCAATGCTTTACTTGGATCATCCGACAAAACAGATGGTTTGCCATTAATCAAAATTTGTACACCTGAATTTCCTCTTAGCTTAATGTTTCCTTCTATATCGACTGTTACAGAAGGCACGTGACCCAGCACATCTAGCGCCCCCATTCCTGTTGTGCCTATGTCTGACCCGACATTGAAAACACGTTTATCGAGTTTGAATTCCATTGTGGATTTTTCGGCAGTAACTTGGACTTCGCCAATATTTTGAGTCATCGATTTTAAAGAAACGATTCCAATATTTAAAACTGGACCGGGCTCGTTTAATTCGCGAATCACATTTTCTTCGTATCCCATAAAGGTAATTCGGAGATAGATGTCAGTGGAGTCAGTTCTTAGGCTGAATTCACCCAAATCATTCGTGGTTGTTCCTGTAACAGGTCTGTCAGTTGTATTCGAAAGTAAAACTACTGTGGCATAAGGTATAGGTTCTTCACTTGTCAAGTCAATAACACTGCCAGAGTACATTTTCCCTTGAGCAAATGTGTTAACACTAAACAATAAAAATCCAATTATGGCAAATAATTTCCAGCTACTTTTCATTCCTCTTTTATAACCTTTCGGCTCTTTTATATACAAAACACTAACAGCACAACTACTGTTTAGGTTCAGTTGTGCAAAAATAGTTGTCTTTTCTAACATCTTACCATATAGACGAGGCTTGATGTGCAAACCTTCGTTAAAGGATGTTAAAAGCGTTCTAAAAGAAATTTTCAAAGAATGATTAAAAGGAATGCAAAGTTATTTCTCGGCTTTTAATTTGTAAAACAAACTCAGTGTAAATGATTGTCGGATTGATTTTGCATTGGCTTCTAACTTTTCAAATTCTTTCGACAAGCCAAGTAAAACATTGTATCGTGGTTCTAAAATAAATTTTCCAAAGACAAATTCGTAACCAAGGCTTGCTGTCCCGTAATAATTTAAAGGTTTTACAAAACCATCTATATCTTTCAAGTTACTTTTAGAAGAATTGATACCTGGTGGGTTTGTCATTGCTGACCAAGATGAATTTTCTCCCGATAAGCGATTGGCAATATTGATATTCAATCCTAATCCAACACTGATAGTTGCATGTGTCAGAAATCGAAAATTGAATGGGTAAACTTGTAAATCGAGAACATTTTTTGTGATGGAACCTTGAGTTGTCGAACTTCCGCCATTTCCGCCATCTCTTGTGAAAAAGTCACCTCCATATTGTTCAAATCCAATGTAAAATTTAAAGTTAAAAGAGGTGTCCAATCGAATGTCTTTTATCTCCAAACCAGCGCGATAAGTATTTTGTTTGTGGTATTCACTAAAAAAATGACCACCGGAATCATTTCTATCATAAAATCTTCCGAAACCACCGCCAGCAGTCAACCCAAGATTTTGTTGGAAAGATTGAAAGCTTAATAATAGAACTGTAAATAGGAGTAAAGTGGTTTTCATTAGGAAGCCATTTATTAAAATAACGCAGTAAAATCATTTGCCGTTGGAAGGAAAACCAAAAAGCCAATACGTTCTTTTCCCTTAAAACTTTTTTAGTTCACAATATGATTCACTGAAGTAGTATCCATATTTCATTTTGCTATATTCCTCACATTCTATATTGGCCTTCTTTCTCGTGTCTTTTATGGTAAACCTTTCCACTTCTCCACCAATACTTGAACAAACACAAGTATGGTTTTTTTTGCAACTTGCTAAGAGGGTGGTAACGATAAAAAGGTAGGAGAACAGTTGTTTCAAATTTCTTTTGATTGATTTAATGGAAAACAATTTTAGCGATCTTTCTCAGCAACCCAAATATAAAAAACTTTCCGCAGAAAGTTTAGCCCTTTTTATTTCCTAGCCAACAAAATACTATGCTTCTCCACCACATCTTCGCCTCTCGGAAAATCAACAAACAAAACAGAAACATCCTTCAACCCACAAGCCAAAAGTTCCTTCTTCAATTCATTTAGTTTGTAATAGTTAAAGAAAACCCTATCGCCAGTATTATTAGTTTTAAAATTGGAATCTTTTGGATCTCCTTCAACAAAACTGATGTAGAGTATTCCTTTGGAATTTAATTTATTGGCGCAATCTGAAAGAAACTTTGGAAGATCTTTTGAAGTGATATAGGGCAAACAAAATCCGCAGACGATGGCATCAAATCTATCTTTTAGAACACCTAAATTTCTACTATCCAACAATGCAAAACGTGCGTTTGGTATATTTTTCTTGGCCAATTCAACCATTTTCGGCGCAATGTCGGTTCCAAAATAATCCAAATATGGACGTTTTGTTAAAAGATATTTGGCAATGTTTCCCGGACCACAACCAATTTCTAGAACTTTCGCATTTTGCTTTGGAATTGTGGCTAAAATGGCATCGTAAGTCTCGTTGTACAAATCCAAATGCATGAACTTTTCCTCGTATAGCGAAGCCATTTTGTTCCAGGTTTTGGCTGTTTCTTGGTAGTTGTCCATGAATTAAGGTGTTTTCTAATTTTCTTTTATTTTTTCTTCAAACCAGAATAAACGGTTGAAAAATTACTAGCCTGTGAACTGCTACCCTCGCTAATATATACACTATCCTTTTTAAACTGAACATGAAAATACTTTTGGAAGGAGCCTTCTTCATATTTATTTTCATTCCACAAGAGATCGACGGGGATAATTTGTCCAAGAATTACTATGTTTTTATCTTCTTGAGTTATAGACAAATCTTCAAAGTAAGTGGTGTCAGTATTGTATTGCCCCATAAGGTAATATTTGCCGTGCACAGTACATGAGTATCTTCCAGCAAGTTTTTTTGCATGCTGTTTGTCACAGCCAATGGAAATTAGCAATATTACTATAAGAGAAATGAACAGTTTAAGTAAGTTCTTGGCCATGTATTTGAGTTTTTAACTCACAAAAAATCAACATTTTCTGTACACTCAAATTTATAAATCTTTGTGGAGAATAAAAAAGAAATTATATCATTTATCCCCCAAGCTTTTCACGCATTTTCAAATTGGTTTCAAAACCAGCTTTCGTATTCGCGAGAATATCAGCGAATAAACTCACTTTTTCTTATTGTAAAAAAATGAGTCCATTTAATAATTTACATTAAACAATCCCTTAACTTAGAGAGATCCTGAAGATATGAATGAAGAAAAGGAAATAATAGGGCTAAAGAAACAACTCGGAACGGTTCAAATTCTGTTATACGGTGTTGGAACTATGTTGGGAGCGGGTATTTATGTACTTGTGGGAAAAGTAGCAGGTTATGCAGGAATGCTGGCGCCTCTTTCCTTCCTTATTGCAGGAGTTTTAGCTGGATTGACAGCTTATTCTTATTCCCTTCTTTCACCTAGGTTTCCGAAAAGCGGTGGGGAAATTGTCTATGTCAAAAATGCGTTTAATTCAAAAAGATTATCCTCCATGGTAGGATGGGGAGTGATTTTTACTGGATTCATATCAGCAGCTGCGATTATTAAAGGCTTCGTCGGGTACTTAGATATTTTTGTTGATTTGCCTGACCCATTAGTCATTATAGTAAGTATGACGCTTCTTTGTTTACTGGCCATATGGGGAATAGGAGAATCGTTAAATGTGATAGGATTTATAACGTTAATTGAAGTTGGAGGTCTTCTATTTGTCATATTTGTAGCTGATGTTGATTTAGAGAAGTTTACATCGCATTTTACTCAAATGTTTGTAAAGGTTCCTGGTTATGATGTTTTCGCAGTATTTCAAGGTGCTTTCTTGGCATTTTACGCTTTCGTTGGCTTTGAGGATTTGGCAAATGTTGCTGAAGAGGCTAAAAACCCTAAAAAGAGCATGCCTATAGCCATTATGGGCAGTTTATTTATCTCATTGTTTCTATATGTGGCTATTGCTGTAGTGGCTGTGCTTGCTTTGCCTTTGGATCAACTTTCTGCCACTGATGCACCAATGGCGGATATACTGATTAAAAAAGGGCAAAATTATGCATATGTCATAAGTCTTATTAGTTTGATTGCTGTGTTAAATGGAGTTTTGGCCCAAGTCATTATGGGGTCAAGAGTTCTTTATGGGTTAGCAGGTCAAAACAGTGCGCCGAAATCTTTTCTTAAACTGCACAAGAAGTATCGTACGCCATTACTTTCTACTATCGTTATTTCAATTGGAATAGTTGTTCTCGCTATTTTCGTGCCGATCGTTAAACTTGCTAACACTACAAGTTACGTTATCATTAGTGTTTTCGTACTTGTAAATCTTTCCCAAACTAAACTAGCTTTTGATGATTTTGGCTATAAAAAATGTTGGTGGAACCGGAAGTTTTTCATCCCATTGATTGGTGCTCTGCTCTGTATAATTTTTCTGATTTTTAAGATAATAGCTATGGTCTAATTTGCACAATTATATCCATTGAACGGTTGTTAAACTAAAATTTTAATTTTAAAATGAAATAGAAAATTTTAAGGTTTTCTGCTTCATTAATTGACACCATTGGCATGCGAATAACCATCAATCAAAAATTAAGAACTTTGAGATTAGTTTTATTCGCCTATCGTTTCACCCATCTTCATATAGGTCTCAAAGCCAGCTTTCGTATTCGCTAGAATATCAGCAGATAAAGTCACTTTTCCTTTTTCAATAAGCAAAACCGTAGTAGAACCCCCAAAAGCAAAGTGACCTTTTTCGTCGCCTTTATTTACAAGACTATTGGGATTGTACGTGTTTATTATGCTTCCAGTCAAAGTCGCACCAACATCCGCAATAAGAACGGAACCAAAATCTTCGGTTTCTTGTATGCAATAAGCTCGTTGGTTTTCCAAAAATATTTGCAAGTTTTTGCGCAAGGCGAGCGGAGAAACAGAATAGTAGGAACCCTTGATGACTTTATCCGAACCAACTTTTCCTGTTGCTGGAAAATGATAACGGTGATAATCAACAGGTGCTAAACGAACAATTACCATTGAACCACCTTCGTATTTTTTTGCTAGATTTTCGTCTTGCAAGAAGGTTTTTAGGTCAAATTCTGAACCTTTAATGAAGAATTTCTGAACGTCGGAACTTTCTTGAAAAGCCAATACACGTCCGTCTGCTGGAGAAACTAGTCCTTCGCCTATTGGTCGATATTCTGGCTTAATTTTCCGGTAAAAGAAATCGTTGAAACTCGACCATCCATTTTCTGGAATGATATAATGCGACATGTCCATTTCATATTGCTCAATAAAAGGCTGAACCTTTGATACCGACAATTTAGACGACATGTATTTCCCAAATGCAGCCGAGAAAAATTTACGTTTCACCAAGAGCCACAAGCCTAGTTTTCCAAATGGTCCGCCGTAAAGAAAATTCAAAAATCCCGCACCAGGTGTAGCTTCTGTCAATTCGTTTCCTTGACGGTCACGAAATTTTATTGGAGAATTCGCCATTTACAAGAATAATTTTTCGTCCAAATTCAACCATTCCAAAGTAGAGTGACTGAAAATATTTTGTTGAACTTCTTTGGATAAATCGCTGTCTTCGATGAATTTACCGATCTCCAAATCGCCAAGCGGGAAAGGATAATCGGAACCCAAACAAACACGTTTGCTGCCTTGCATGTTCAAAATGTATTTCAAAGCGTCAATGTCATGCGTGATACAATCGACCCAAAATTTACCGACGTATTCTCTAGGATTAATTGCATTGTCTATTGCCACCAAATCCGGTCGACAATTGAAACCGTGTTCTACTCGGCCTAAAGTTGGCAAGAAAGAACCACCAGCGTGAGAGAAACAAATTCTCAAATTCGGTAAGCGTTCCAGAACACCTCCAAAAATCAAAGAACAAGCCGCTCTTGATGTCTCAGCTGGCATTCCAACCAACCAAGGCAACCAATATTTTTTCATGGAATCAAAGCCCATCATTTGCCATGGGTGAATCATAACAGCCATTCCCAAACGTTCACATGCTTCGAAAATCGGAAAGAATTCGTCTTCGGATAAGTTTTTATCATTGATATTGGAACCAATTTGAATTCCAACCAAACCGATAGATTTGGCTCGTTCCAATTCCTTAATTGCTGCTTCCGTATCTTGCATAGGAATGGTCGCCAAACCAATGTAGTTTTTTGGATAACGAACCACCAAGTCAGCTATATGATCATTCAAATATTTCGATAATTCAACACAATCACTAACCTTCGCCCAATACGAGAACATAACTGGTATCGTACAAACAACCTGAACTTGTGTATTGAATTTCTCGTAATCTGTAATGCGAATATCTTCGTCCCAGCAGTTTTCTTCAATCCGGCGAAAAAACTTCCCACCTTGCATCATATCTGCCGTTCCGTTGTCGTTGTGCTCCAAGAATATAAAATCCCCATATCCAAATTTCTCAGTCCAATTCGGTAAGTTCTTTGGAATAATATGGGTGTGCATGTCGATTTTAAGCATTCTTCTTAGTTTTTGATGCGAAGATAAGTAATCTCAATCATTCCGCCTTCGACTCCGTTCAGTCGGCGAAAAAATATCTCAGAAATAAAAGATGACTGAGCGGAGTCGAAGGCATCGACACTATTCTCTGTTCTCAATCAAAGATTATTATCTTTGCTGAAAATAAATTTAAATGGCGCAAAAACCATCCATTCCTAAGGGAACGAGAGATTTTTTACCAGCAGAAGTAGAAAGAAGAAATTATCTTTTTGAAACGATAAAAAAAGTATTCAAAAAGTACGGATTTGGTCCGATAGAAACGCCTAGTTTTGAGTTGTCTTCCACTTTGATGGGGAAATACGGTGAAGAAGGCGATCGTTTGATTTTCAGAATATTGAACTCAGGCGATAAAATGCTGAAAGCAGATACTGAAGCTTTGGCAGCGAAAAATTTACCGCGATTTGCAAATTCATTGGCGGAAAAAGCTTTGCGTTATGACTTAACCGTTCCTTTCGCGCGTTTTGTAGTTCAGCATCAAAATGACTTAACTTTTCCATTCAAGCGTTACCAAATTCAACCCGTTTGGCGCGCAGATAGACCGCAACATGGTCGTTACCAAGAATTTTTTCAGTGTGATGCAGATGTCGTAGGAAGCGATTCTTTATTGCACGAAGTAGATTTTATTTTCATTTTTGATGAGGTTCTTTCGGCTTTGAAAATTCCAGATTTTACGGTTAAAATCAACAATAGAAAGATATTGAGTGGTATTGCTGAGATCAGTGGTGAAGCGGATAAAATCATTGATATCACGGTTGCCATTGATAAATTGGACAAAGTTGGTGAGGAAGGCGTAATAAAAGAATTGACAGAAAAAGGTGTTTCGGCAAAAGCGATAGAAATTATCAAACCATTGTTTACTTTGAAAGGAAGTAATCGTGAGTGCATGCAAACAATGAAAGTCATGTTAGCATCTAGCGAAGTTGGTTTGACAGGAATCGAAGAATTGACTTATGTTCTTGATAAAGTTGATTTACTAGGGCTTTCTGAAGCGAAATTGGAATTTGACGTTACGCTTGCTCGTGGCTTGAATTACTACACAGGAGCAATTTTCGAAGTAGCAGCAAACGGAATAAAAATGGGAAGCATATGTGGTGGTGGTCGTTACGATGACTTAACTGGACTTTTCGGAATGAAAGGAATGTCTGGAGTTGGTATATCTTTCGGTGCTGACAGAATTTATGATGTATTGAATGAATTGGACTTGTTTCCGAAAGATTTGGGTCAAATTGTAGAAGTTCTTTTTGTAAATTTTGGCGAATCCGAGCAAGATTTTTGCCTTCCTTTGTTGAAGGAGTTGCGTAAGCGAAATGTAGCTTGCGAAATGTACCCAAGTTCTGTGAAACTGCAGAAACAAATGAAGTACGCAAACGACAAGAATATTCCTTTCGTCGCCATTGTTGGTGAAAGTGAATTGGAATCTGGAAATATAGTTTTGAAGAATATGGAAACTGGCGAACAAGTAACACTTTCCAAAAATGAATTATTGGCAAAATGGCAGAAATAACAGTATTTGAAATCACAGATCAGTGGTTGACGCTTGAGCAAATTGAAGAGATTCTTGCTAAAGGATATCAATTAAAACTAAGCAAAAAGTCTATTGCTGCCATCGAGAAATGTCGCAAGTATTTGGACGATAAAATGAAATCTGGAAAGGATTTAATTTACGGTATCAATACAGGATTCGGCTCACTTTGCAACACGGCTATTTCCAAAGAAGATTTATCGACTTTACAAAGCAACTTGGTTCGTTCGCACGCATGTGGAATGGGCGAGGAGGCGCCAAAAGAAATTGTAGAAAGAATTTTGTTGTTGAAGATTTTAGGCCTTTCCAAAGGTCATTCAGGAGTTCAATTGGCGACCATTGAGCGATTGATATTCTTCTTTAACAACAAAATATTTCCAGTTATTTATACACAAGGAAGTTTAGGTGCTTCTGGTGATTTAGCTCCTTTGGCTCACATGAGCATGCCTTTGATAGGTGAGGGAGAAGTTTGGGTTGGCGATAAAAGAATGAGTGGCGCAAAAATGTGCAAGGAATTCAATTTAAAGCCTATCGTTTTGCAATCGAAAGAAGGTTTGGCTTTGTTGAATGGAACACAGTTCATGAGTGCTTATGCAAGTTATAGCGTTGCACATGCCCAGAAATTGTGGTATCAGTTTAACTTGGTTGCTGGCATGTCGCTTGATGCATATGATGGAAGAATCAATCCTTTTCAGTCAAATGTAAATGATATTCGTCAACAAGAAGGACAGAAAGCAGTGGCAATATTCTTCCAAAACATGATGAAGGACAGCCAAATCATCAATCAGAAGAAAGCACACGTCCAAGACCCATATTCATTCAGATGCATACCACAAGTTCATGGAGCAAGCAAAGATTCAATCGATCATTGTGCGAAAATTGTGGAGAGAGAAGTGAATGCTGTTACGGATAATCCTACCATTTTCCCAGATTCAGACGATATCGTTTCAGCTGGAAATTTCCATGGACAACCTCTAGCACTAATTTTGGATTTCCTGGCTATTGCAATGGCAGAAATGGGAAGTATATCCGAACGAAGGATTTATAAATTAATTGGTGGAACGAGAGGTTTACCAGCATTTTTGGTCGCTGATCCTGGATTAAATTCAGGTTTCATGATTCCTCAATACACTGCCGCTTCTATCGTTTCGCAAAATAAACAGTTGTGCACGCCAGCCTCTGTTGATACTATTGATTCTAGTAATGGACAAGAAGATCACGTGAGTATGGGCGCAAATGCCGCGACGAAATTGTACCGAGTAATTCAAAACTGTTATTCAATTCAAGGAATAGAGTTGTTGAATGCGGCTCAGGCGTTAGATTTTCGAAGACCACTTTTCTCAAGTAACACGGTTGAATCTTTGCATAAAAAATTCAGGGCCAAAGTAACGTTTATGAGCACAGACGAGTATCTTCACGAAAAAATGGCTGCTAGTTGCGAATTTGTAAAAACACTTTAATAAAGAATTAAAACATAAAATGGAAGATTATACGCCAGAACAAAAAGAGAGACCACAAGGATTGTTGGTATTATGTATTCTTAGTTGGGTATTCATAGGTTTTTCTTTAATGACGAATTTACTGACCTTTTTTCGCGGACCAATTTCCGCAGAAGCAATGGACGATAGAAAGGCAGATATGTTAGGCTTAATCAACGAGGCACAAAACTCAGGAATGGGTTCCTTTGCTGAAATGTTTACTCAAATACAACATATGATTGAAGTATACAACGCGAATCATTATTCCTTTTACGGAGTTACACTTTTAATTTTAGGAGTTGGACTTTTAGGAGTTATTTGGATGTTTTTAGGCAAAAAACAAGGTTTTCATGTCTATATCGGTTATTCCATTTTGAGTGTTGTTCAAATTTACCTTTTCCTTTCTCCAGCCGAAATTCCAAGTGCTATTACCATATTTGGAGTAATAATTTCAACACTTTTTATTTTCTTATATTCCAGAAATTTGAGTTGGATGAAGTAAGTCATTATTTTACAATATTGAATCCCTCAATTTCTAATGAAGTTGAGGGATTTTTTTGTTAAAAAAACAAAAGTCAAGGTCAACTTCCAAAGTCACCAGTGAATGGTCGGAAAAATCAATAAAAATCACGTACCTTTGCCCAAAATTTCGAATAAGATAGAATAAGATAGTATGTTAACTGTAAACAATTTATCACTTCAATTTGGCAAACGTGTTTTGTTTGATGATGTGAATCTAAAATTCATTGAAGGAAACTGTTATGGCGTAATCGGTGCCAATGGTGCTGGTAAGTCAACATTTCTGAAAATTCTTACTGGCGATCAAGATCCTACGAAAGGAGGCGTTTCATTGGAGCCAGGAAAACGTATGGCGGTTTTGTCACAAAATCACCAGGAATTTGATGAATACCAAGTTTTGCAGACCGTAATTATGGGTCACAAACGTCTATTTGAAATCATGCAAGAAAAAGATGCTTTGTACGCAAAACCTGATTTTTCTGATGCAGATGGAATGCGTACAGGCGAATTGGAAGCAGAATTTGCAGACTTAGAAGGTTGGAATGCAGAAACAGATGCAGCGACTTTACTTTCAAATTTAGGAATAGAAGAAGCTCGTCATTATAACTTAATGAGTGATGTGCCAAGTGAATTCAAAGTAAGAATTTTGTTGGCTCAAGCACTTTTCGGAAATCCAGATTTATTGATTCTCGATGAGCCTACCAATGACTTGGATTTAAAAACAATCGGTTGGTTAGAAGATTTCCTTTTGGATTTCAAGAATACAGTAATCGTTGTATCTCACGATAGACACTTTTTGGATACCGTTTGTACAAACATCTGTGATATTGACTATAGTAAAATCAATTTATACACAGGAAACTATACGTTCTGGTACGAATCGTCTCAATTAGCTGCACGCCAGCGTTCAGATAAAAACAAAAAAGCAGAGGACAAAAAGAAAGAGTTGCAAGACTTTATCGCACGTTTCTCAGCAAATGCTTCGAAATCTAAACAAGCCACCTCGCGTCGTAAGATGTTGGATAAGTTGGATTTGGACGAAATTCAACCATCTTCAAGACGTTATCCAGGAATCAACTTCAACATGGATAGAGATCCTGGAAATCAGATTGTCACTATTGAAAATCTTTCAGCAAAACATGAAGGCGAGTGGTTATTCAAAGACTTGACTTTTACGATGAATAAAGGCGATAAAATTGCTTTGATTTCTAAAAACTCTGTTGCTTTAACCGCTTTCTTCGAAATTTTAAATGGAAAGAGAAAACCAGAAACAGGAAATTTTGTTTTTGGAACGACTATAACAACGGCTTATTTACCAAACGAGAATCATACTTTCTTTAAAGATAAATTAAGTCTTATCGATTGGTTGCGTCAATATGCACAAACGGATGAAGAGCGTGAAGAGGTCAATTTACGTGGATTCTTAGGTCGTATGTTGTTCTCAGGTGAAGAAGCTTTGAAAACAGCTAATGTTCTTTCAGGAGGTGAAAAAGTTCGTTGTATGTTGTCTCGAATGATGTTGGCTAAAGCGAATGTCTTGATGATGGACGAACCAACGAATCACTTGGATTTGGAGTCAATAACTGCTTTGAACAACGGAATGAATGAATTTCCTGGTAATATGATTTTCACATCACATGATCACTTATTGACCAACACAGTTGCGAATCGTATTATCGAAATCACACCAAACGGTTTCATGGATAAAATGATGCCTTACGATGATTATTTGGTAGACGATAAAATTGCTCAGTTACAAGAAGAATTGTACGCTTAAAATTTATTTCAATTGATGAACGAGCCGAAACAACGTAGTTTTTTGTGGCAACACAAGCTCATTGGCTTTTTTAGAAATATCGATTTTCCGGGCTTTCGTAAACTTTCCCTTTTGCTTCCCAAATGGCTTTTGCCAAAAGTGGAAAAAGTAGGCGAAATAGTTTTGACCATTCCTTCAGGTTTCAAATTACAAATCAATCCTTCGAAGGATCAAGGAGTGGAACGAAGTCTTTTTGAAACAGGAATTTACGAGCGAGGCACTCTAGATTTTATCAAAAATCATTTGAACTCAGGTGACACTTTTGTGGATGTCGGGGCCAACATTGGTTTAATGTCCATTTTTGCTCGGCAAGCAGTTGATTCAAATGGTCAAGTTTGGGCTTTTGAAGCCAATAGTAGCACTTTTACTATTCTTGAAAGGAATTTAGAATTAAATGATTTTGCAAACGTTCTATGTTTCGAATGTGGATTGGGAGCAAATAGAGAAACCAAACTCCTATACGACAATTGGGAAATCAACCGTGGTGCGGCTTCAACTGTTGTTCAGGGAAAAGGAGCAAAGGCAATTGAAATTTCCATTCTTACTTTGGATGAAGTAGCCGAACAACAAGGCATAATTCCAACCATGATTAAAATTGATGTCGAAGGTATGGAAGAGGAAGTGCTGATTGGTGCAGAAAATATAATCCGACAACACCGACCAATTCTAATAGTTGAATTCTCTGAAGAAAGAGGAGACAATTCTAGAGAAAAAGTCTACAACAAAATTTTATCTTTAAGCGATTACGATATTTTTAAATTAAAAGGAAGTAAGGAACGTTCATCAAAACTATTGAAAATAAATAGTTTACACGATTTACCTATCGATGACAATGTTTTTTGCATCCCGAACAAAAAGTAAGTAAATGAAAGTTCAATATACGCTAAGTAGCGAACAAGCCAACCAACAATACATTCATATTGAAGCTGTTTTTCCAGTAAACGCAGATCAAACATTAGTTTATTTGCCAACATGGCGACCAGGGAGATATGAATTAGGGAACTTTGCCAAAAATGTTAAGCATTTTCAAATTTTTGGTTCCGATAACAAACCTGTAAATTTCAAAAAAACACACAAAGCAGTTTGGGAAGCTGAAACTTCTGGGCAAAAAAGCATTCGTGTTGTTTACCAATATTATGCAAATGAGTTGAATGCAGGCAGTACTTTCTTGTCTCCAGATCAGCTCTATGTCAACCCTGTAAACTGTTTCGTATTTACCGATGAAACAAAAAAGTTGCCAATCGAGGTTGATTTGAAAGTCCCTTCGAATTATGAAATTGCTTGTAATTTGAAATCTGAAGGTCACAAATTATTTGCGGATTCTTTCGATAAAGTTGCGGATTCACCATTTATTGCTTCAGCTACTCTAGAACATGACAGCTATGTCGTTGGGGTTACTACTTACCATTTGTGGTTTCAAGGATTATTGAAAATAGATTGGGAACGAGTAAAGAAAGATTTCATTGCGTTCACTGAGAAGCAAGTAGAGAAGTTTTTAGAATTTCCAGTTAAGGATTATCATTTCCTTTTTCAAATTACGCCATACAAAGCTTATCATGGTGTAGAACATTGTGCCTCTACTGTAATCCTGTTAGGACCAAGTTATGCGGTTTTTGGTGACTACTATTCAGAATTGTTAGGTGTTTCTTCGCATGAATTGTATCACACGTGGAATGTTAAAGCAATCCGGCCAATTGAAATGTTTCCGTATGATTTTAAGGAAGAGAATTTCTCTGAGTTGGGTTATATCTGCGAAGGCGTAACAACCTACATGGGCGATTTATTCTTATTGAAATCCAAAGTATTCAATCTTGAACAATACAAAAAAGAGTTCAACGCTCAATTGCAAAAGCATTTCGACAATCAGGGTAGATTCAACTATTCGGTTGCTGAGTCATCTTTTGATACTTGGTTAGACGGATATTTACCTGGCGCTCCGGGACGAAAAGTTTCTATTTATACGGAAGGTTGCCTTTTGGCTTTTGTCACAGATATTCGAATTAGAAAAGCTACTGACAACAAATACGGACTTGATCATTTAATGAAGCGTTTATACTTTGATTATGCGCTACAGAATAAAGGTGTATCAGAAGAGGATTATATAGCAGAATTGAAAAACCTTACTGGTGAAGATTGGTCAGAACTTTTCAATGACTATTTCCACGGGACAAAAGCATACGAAGTTATTCTCTCTGATGCTCTCGATTATATTGGAATGGAATTAATTCACGAGCCTTCAAAAAGTTATAGCGAAGCGAATTTGGGAATAAAAACCATAGCGAATGGCCAGAATTTTAGTATTCAATCCCTTTTTCCGGGAAGCACAGCTGATATGGGTGGAATAATGCTAGAAGATGAGATCTTAGCGGTAAACGGTTATGCTTGTCAAGGCGAACTTGACAAATGGTTAGAATTGCACGATGATGAGCAAAAACGCTTGTTGATTCAGCGAAAAGGTAAAGTCATGGAAATTGCTCTTCCAGAGTTGCAAAGAACTTTCTTCAATATCTATAGTATTCAGGAATTGAAAAGTCAGTCAAACAGTCAGAAAAAAGCTCTAGAAGCTTGGATGAAATAGTACCGGTCTTCGACTCCGCTCAGACCTCGGGGATACAATGCAAATAGATAAAATACCATGACTCAGCGAAGTCGAAGGCAATCGCAATTTTATTTATTTATTTCACGAACAACAATCTCTTTTACATGAAAGTCCTCCATAACTGTAGGATTTTCCATGTTTAGAAACTTACTAAAGATTCGTAATCGAAAATCATTTAAATCACCACATTCACCAGCAATAGACTGTTTTGGTGCAAGTTTAATAGATTGGCTCATTTCTGCCATTCCACCCTCGCAATTGTAGCATTTGTCGCCGTATGTAACGTCGTATTGCCAATCAACATAAACCAATTTATCGGTTGTATTGGTAAACCTCAAATACACTTCTTCATTGTCTATTCCATCAGCCGGAATTTCGCACTGTGCTTTTTTGAAATGAATGGTAATTCCTTGACCAGAGTACAATTGTTCCCAAGCGTTGTCAACACCTTTGATTTGACCAAAGGAAGTTGAGGAAACAAGAAGCGCAAATAAGAAAGAGAAAAAAGAAAAATGGGTTCCTAATTTTTTCATTTTTGGAGAATTATCTAGTTTGAGTGTAAATTTACAATTTTTGAATTAAGAATAATTTGCCGCGCAAAGTAGTTTTGCACAGTTCATCCTTAAGTTCTATAATGACGACCTTAAAATCAATTAGTTGCCTTTCGCGGAACTTTAACTAGAATTTATAGCTAATTCCTAAACTTGGAAGTACAGGGAATTGATAAATAGTTTCTCCAGAAACACGGTTAACATAGAATATATTCTTTCTATCGTATACGTTAGTTACACTTGCAATAATTTCAATCACGTCTTTGTTTTTGAAATTGAATTGTTTCTTAACAGTAATATCAAGTCTGTGATAAGTCGGAAGACGTTCAGAATTTAATTCACCCAATTTTGTTGTAATAGTTTGTGGGTTGTTGTTCAAGAAATCAGTGGTTACACCGCCAGAGAATGATTCTCCTTGATAAAATGCTGCAGTTGGTGTAAATGGTAAGCCAGATCCTAAATTCCATCGAATGCTTATTTCAAGTTCTTTCTTCTTACCAACAATATACGTTCCAACTAAATTGATGTTGTGACGACGGTCGAACACAGGAAAGTATTCTTTAACTCCATCCCAACGCAATGATTTTCCAAAAGAGTAAACTCCCCACAAGAAAAGTCTTTCTTGACTGTATTTCAATAAAAGATCGACACCGTAACTAGCACCTGACTCAATCAAGAAATCTTTCTTCAAGATATCTGGAATTGATGCATTTGTCGCATTGTCCTCGTATTGTTTGTTGACATTAATGTTGCTCAATTGAGGGAAATATTTGTAATATCCTTCAATGTTAGCTGACCACTTTTTTGTAATATCAATTTCTGTTCCTACAATCGCATGCCAACTGTATTGAATGCCATTTTTTACATCGACGGTTTTTCCATATTGGTTGGTGAACTGAGATTGAACATTAGAGGGTGCAGAAAGCAAGCCATTGAATAAGTTAACTACGTCCTTGTCGGATGAAGCGGAGGTAAAGTTCTGTGAGTAACGACCACCAGAGAATTTTAATCTAAATTTCTCATTTACATTGTATTTTGCACCGAAACGTGGTTCAAGGGAAATAGTATTCAAAGTAGCATAGGCTTGAACTCTAAGGCTTGGTTGAACAACCCATCGGTTTTTAATCAATCTATAACTTACGTATGCAGATATTTCTGTATTGAAACCTTCAAGTCTAATTTCTTGTAAAGCCTCATTTGAGGTTTGAAAATCTGTTGTAAAACCACCTATGTTGATACCGTAGTTGAATTCACTTTCTTTACGCATGAAATACGTAAAGTCGAAACCTAAATCAAAACCACCAATAGAACTAAAACGTTGTGGAGCTCCAACTTCGTTAAACGTAGTTTTGTAATTTGATCCATTAACGTGGCCACGAATAAATATGGGAGAACTACTCGGTACAAGAATAAAATTAATTCCACCTCCTGTAGCACGCCAATCTATATCGGCAATGCCAGGATAGTATACGCTATCACGATTGTGAAAGGCGAAAACACTAAATTTTGATCCTCCATCAGCGTTAATGGTTATTTTTCCATAACCATCTGTAAAGTTGAATGGTAAGCCATTTCCGTCATTTACGCGAGGGTAAAGCGATTTAGATGAGTAATCCAATAAACTTTTTTTCGCTGAGAAAATGTACGATGCCTTGCTCGGTGAACCATCTTTTGGTTTCGAGAATGGTCCCTCCAAAACAGCTTTTGCTAAGAATGGAGATACAGAAAGTTTACCTCCAAAGTTTTTTCTATTACCATCACGGTAGGTAATGTCCATCACAGAAGAAATTCTTCCCCCGAACTTAGCGTCAAATCCACCAGTATATACGTCAGCATTTTTAATCAATTCTGTTTCAAAAACAGAGAAGAAACCAATAGAGTGGAATGGACTATATATGGTCATACCATCCAAAAGGATTTTATTCTGTATAGGAGTGCCACCCCGAACATATAATTGACCGCCTTGGTCACCTGTTGTAATAACACCAGGAGTAACACTCAATGCGCCAACAATGTCATTTTCCGCTCCCATACTAGGAATTCGCTCTAAACCTTTTTTGTCGAGTTTTATTTGAGAAATTAATACTTCGGTTTTCTTTTGTTTGCTTTCGGCAGATACATTGACTTCGTCAATTTCTTTAATTGATTCATCTTTCGCCAATTCATATTTCAGGTTCAGAATGCCCTCCGCCTGATCAACCACAATTTTCTCCTCTATTTTCTTGAATGTATAATTTTCAATGATTAGAAGGTAAGTACCTTGGTTCAATTTTGGCATACTGAAGAAGCCATTAACATCCGTAATTGCTCCAGTAACAGTCGACCCATCGCTTTCTTTAGCAAGTTTCACTTTTTCAAATGGAGCGGGTTCTCCTGTACTTTTAAGGTAAATGAATCCTCGAATATTGTAATCTTGAGCGAAAAGAATTCCAGTAAAGAAAATTGAAATAAGGGCAAGAAATATCTTCATTTTAAACAATTGGTTAACAGATGTTGGCTTTGAGAATGCGAATATAAGCTTTTCGTCAGGTATTTAATAGCCCTATGCATGAAAAGATTGTAAGCGGTAGGAGTCCTTTATTTATCGGTAAATTGGGTTTATTTTTTGGTTGGCTTTCGTAGTTCCAATTTAGCTCTATCCCAATAAACATCTAGTTGTTCTAGGTTTAAATCACTGATATTCAAGCCTTCTTCGAGAATGTACTTTTCCATTAATTGAAAACGCGTCAAGAATTTTGTATTTGTTTTTGCCAAAGCATCTTCCGGGTTGATGTCCACGAAACGTGAATAATTGATCAAAGAAAAAAGCAAATCTCCGAATTCTTCCTCCATTTTATCCGAATTTGTCTCGGCTTCAACTTCAAATTCTTGCAGTTCTTCTTTCACTTTTGCCCAAACATCCTTTTTATCCGACCATTCAAAACCAATTCCTTTTGCTTTTTCTTGAATACGCATTGCTTTTACCATTGCTGGCAATGATTTGGGAACACCCTCCAAAACTGATTTCTTACCCTCTTTGAGTTTAAGCTTTTCCCAGTTTCTTTTAACTTCTTCTTCATCTTGAACCTCCACATCGCCATAGATATGCGGGTGGCGATATACTAATTTATCGCAAATTTTGTCGAGAACGGTTGTAATGTCAAAAAGCTTTTGTTCGCTCCCAATTTTGGAATAGAACACCAAATGGAGAAACAAATCACCTATTTCACCTTCTAAAGAGGTCCAATCTTCTTCAAGAATAGCATCGGTTAATTCATAGCTTTCTTCAATGGTTAAATGACGAAGTGAAGCGAATGTTTGTTTTTGATCCCATGGACATTTTTCACGTAAATCGTCCATAATATTGAGTAAACGCTCAAAAGCAACAAGTCTTTGGTCCATTCTTTTTTTCATAAAATTACTTTTTCTTCTCGTTAAAACCAGAATAATCTATTTTTGCGCTATGGTTCAATGGAAATTACTCTTGTCGTTTTTGCTTTTTGTCAGTGTACAAGTACATTGCCAAAATGAATGGGGAGTAGAGGGTAAATTTAAAAATGGGTATTTAGCGCCTCACAGGGCTATCATGGATCATTTGCCAAATGAACGTGTTTTTGGTGGAGAGTTATCATTCTATGTCGAGCTTTCGGACACCAATTCTTGGGCAGATTTTTACAAGAAACCTAGAATTGGGATTACGGGATTTTTTAGTCAGACAGGAAACGCGGCTATTTTAGGTCATGTTTTTGGCGCTTATGCTTTCGGTGAATTGCCATTTTTTCACACAAAACATTTCGCTTTGAATGCTAGAGTAGGGACAGGAGTATCCTATGTTACTAAGGTTTTTGATCAAATAGATAATCCAAAAAATAATGCTATATCATCACATTTGAATGGTACTGTAGTTCTAGGAATGAACTTGCGTTATGAAAAGGAACGAAACAGTTTTTCTTTGGGTGCGGAGATGTCTCATTTTTCTAATGGCTCAGCCAAGCTTCCCAATTTAGGGTTGAATTATCCTCTTTTAAGCATTTCGTATGGTCGTATTGTTGGTGAACTGAAACCGAGAATAAAAGAAAAAGTTGTAACGCAAAGTGGTTTTCCATGGCAATTAGGTGTAAATGGAATTCTTTCGTGGAAGGAAGTTTTCCCTACTAATGGTAAAAAATATCCGATTTATGGATTGAATGTATTTACTCGAAAAATATTTAGTCCAAAATTTGGAGTTGAAGTGGCGCTGGATGGGATATACAAGACAACGATTAAAGATTATTTGCCAGAATTTAAGAAATCTGCAATGGATGAATTCCAAGTTGGACTTTTTGCTGGGTATGTTTTGTCCTTCGACAGATTGACTACCTTAGTAGGAATGGGAGGTTACCTTCGAGATAAATATTTACCAGAGGATAGATATTATCATCGATTGGGAATTCGTTATCAATTCAAGTCAAATCTGCAACTAGGTTGGACTTTGAAAGCGAATTGGGGTAAAGCAGATTATTGGGAATGGAGTATTGGGTATGTATTTAATCGCAAGAAGAAATGAAATGGGTATTAATTCTTCTTGTTTTGATTACGGCTTGCAAAAAAGCTGAAGATCGAAAATGTTGGAAATTCCACGGAGATCAAATTGAAAAAAGAGTTGAGCTGGAAAGCTTTAAGACTTTAGAAATCAATCCGTACGTTATCGTGAATTTGGTGCAGGATACAATCAATTTTTGCAAACTTTCTGGTGGCGAAAATGTGGTTAACCTAATAAAAACAGATGTATCCAACGGTATTTTAGTGCTGAAAAATGAGAACAAATGTAGTTTTCTGCGCAGTGCTAAAAAGAAGATTACAGCGGAGATTCATTTCGTTTCAATGGGAAATATTATCTATCAAGGGTCGGAGAATGTAAAAACTATAGGTCCAATTACCTTGCAAAACTTCGCTGTCAACTTAAAAGAAACTTCTGGAACTCTGGATTTGGAACTAAATACAATAAATCTTTCCGTAACCGCAGAGCCTTCTTTTGCAAACTTTATCTTAAAAGGTTATACAAAGACTGCTATTCTTGGCGTTAAAGGCAATGCATACTGCGATACAAGAGATTTACTGGTGCAAGACAAAATAGTAATCAATAGCAGATCTGTAGGCGATTGTTACATTAATGGTTCAACAGCACATTTGAAATGCGAAACGAATGGTTCAGGGAACGTTTATTACACAAATACACCTGGTTGGATAGAATGGAATGATTATGCAACAGGGAAACTTTTGCAGGCACCGTGAAAAGAATTAACTTTGTACAAAAATTAAAGAAATGAAACTTGTTTTAATTTCAATAGGTTTATTGGCACTAGCATTTGCAGGAATTGCAATAAAAATTTGGTCTAAAAAAGACGGTAAGTTTGCTGGAACTTGTGCGAGTAACAATCCACTTTTAAGAGAAGAAGGTGCTTCTTGCGGATTATGCGGCGCAACTCCCGAAGAACAATGTCAAGCTTAATTTAAGCGTTTTAAATTCATTAAGATTTTAAAGGCTGAATCAATTTCGTTTTGATTCACAACGATTGAGAATTCGTTTGAAGTTGAAACAACTTGAACGATGTTTATCCCTTCCCAAGCCAATTGCTTTAAGATATAGTAGTAAACACCATAAATTTCAGTGTTGACTGTTGGAAGCTTAACGGTTACAGAAGCTAATTTTTCGTTGTGAGCTTTTAGTTTTTCATTCTTGAAAAACTCATTCACCATGTCATTTTGACTAGCAGAAACAATAAAAGTTGTTTCCGAAAGACCTTGAGAAATCGTATAAAAATTGTCATTTTCACGACGCATCAAATTGATAAATTCACTTTGAGCATTTTTTAATGACTCTGAATTTTCATAAGTGAAGTCGGATAAATTACTACGCACCAAAAAGTCACCAAGCTCAGACATCATGTTGGTGATTTTAATGTTCAATCGATGATAAAGTCCTGGAGACATGCGTTTTATTGTCATTACAATCGCACCTTCTTTAACAGGTTTACCCAATTTTTCTTCAATTTCAGGTTTTAGCTTTCTAGCTAATGCTGAAATATTGATTAAGTTATCCGTTATCGCTTCTCGTAAAAAGGGACTTCGGTTAATTAAATCTTCAGTAAGTTTTCCTATTGACTCCATAATTATTGAACGCTATTAATTAAAAATTAACAGATTATTGAATTTCACGTAAATATAGAACTTTTAGTTTAAATTTCACGAATTCTGTTTAATACCAACGAGAGCTGTTCGTTTTTAGTCAGGTTGCTATTATCCAATTCCCAAGCATCGTCTGTTTTGATCAAAGGGCTTTCCTCTCTAGTGCTATCAATACGATCGCGTTCAAGCAGGTTGGCCTTAATTTCTTCAATATCAACATCTGGTTCGGCACTTTTTAACTCTTCAAAACGGCGCTTTGCTCTAATTTCGGGACTAGCTGTTAAAAATATTTTTAACTCAGCATTTGGAAAAACGACTGATCCTATGTCTCGACCGTCCATTATTACTCCGCCTTTTTGAGCCATTTTTCGTTGCTCTTCTACAAGTTTTACTCTAACTTCCTTAATCGTTGCAACTGGAGAAACGACATTGGAAACTTCCATTGTACGAATGAAATCTTCTACATATTCATCATTTAAATACAAGGCGGGTTTTCCTAGCTTATCATCAAAGCGGAATTCTAATTCAATCTCGTTTAAATGAGCAATGATTTTATCCTTATCTAAATGCTCGGTTGAAACCCAATCGTGTCTCAAACAATAAAGTGCAACACCTCGGTACATAGCACCTGAATCAATATAAATATAAGAAAGTTCTTTTGCGACTTCTTTTGCTAAAGTGCTTTTTCCGCATGAGGAATGACCATCTATGGCGACGGTTATTTTTTTAGATGAATTTTCGGTAGTCATTGAGGGCAAAATTACTCATTCTGCCTGAATTATTTACGCCAAGCACTTAGGTCAGTGCTTAAACTTATCATATGCTGATATCCTGCTCTGGAAACAACGCCGAAGCCATAATCAACTGTGAATCGCTTGAAATAGAGCCCAAGTCCGAATGAAAAACCAGAAAGACCAGGTCGCTCGGTTACTTTCATTTCTTGACGTCTTTGAAAGTCAAATGCGGTTCTAAAATGTATATTTTTTGACATCAAAACTTCCAACTGATAGGTAAGGTGACGGGCAGCTTTTTCGACAAAGCCAGCAGTTGGGACAGGAATAGTGTCTCCTGTCAATGCATCAACAGTTGGCTTAGCACTAGGATCTAAATAACTCAAATCCCATTTAGTAAGATTATGTGCCAACAAAGAAAAGCGAAAAGGAGCATGTTTCAATTTTTTCGAAATGGCCATTTGTAATTCTACCGGAAGAGGATCATGCTTATCTGTCGTGTAGCCTTTAAATTGATAACCGGCATTTTTAACGAGCACGGTGGCTAAAAACTCTTTTTCTTCGTTGTAATAATTTCCTGCCATATCAAGTGAAACTCCGAATGCAGAATAGGTTTCTAATTGAGAATATATGAAGTTTAATGTAGCTCCTACATTTAGTCTTGGTGAAAAAGGTTTGGCAACACTTGCTCCTAGAATAAAATCCATTGGTTTAAATTCGCCTATATCATTGCCAATAGCGTCTCGAGCAATCATTTTACCATAATCCATGTAGCGCAAATGGGCAACCCCAACGAAATCGTTTTTGAGAGCGCGACCGTAATTAATCATTCCATAATTCATGCCTGCAGGCATCAAAGCTTGATTGGTAGAAGCTCGTTTGCTCATTTTGGCATTTATGAGTGAAGGATTCGCAACTCCCAAACTTAAATCTTGGTCTCGGATTGAAATAAAATCTGTTCCCAAAGCAAGCGATCGAGCGTTGAACGGCAAATTTAGGATGGAAAAGCTTGTCGTTCCACCAGTTTGAGCAGAGGCAACCATGGTTAAGGTTAGCGCTAAAAAACCAAGTACTGTTTTCATGTATGCCATAAACGCAAAGAAACTATAAAAATTATATTCATATTCGTTTTCCAATTTCAATTGCTTCCATATTGGTCACTTTTCCTCCTTCAATGCTAAACCGAAGAAGTGTTCGAATGGAATGAAAACCTTTAATTCCGCAAGCTCCTGGGTTGAGCCACAAGGTGTTAAATCGTTTGTCGTGCTGAACCAAAAGAATATGCGAATGTCCGCAAACAAAAATATTTGGTTTTTCTTTTTCTAATAATTCTGGAATTCCTTTCGCATATCTTCCCGATCGACCAGCAATATGCGTCATCACCACTTTCATTTTTTCCACAGTAAAGATTTCCGTTTCCTTTGTTTCGCTGCGAATTTCAGGCTCGTCAATATTACCAAAAATGATGCGTGTTGATTTAAAATTACGAAGTTCATCAATCACTGTTAAACTCCCAATATCACCCGCATGCCAAATCTCATCGACGTCTTTGAAATAGTCGAAAACTTTAGGGTCTAAATAACCGTGCGTGTCAGAAAGCAAACCGATTTTGGTCATGGAGCAAAAGTACGTTTTTAGATATTATTTCCGCCATCTACCTATGATTTGAGTTAAAATTTCTACTTTCGAAACAATGAACCAAGCACAAAAATTGGATTGGGTAAAAAAACGACAAGAGCGCAGAGACGCTCAACGTCCTGATATTCTTTTAGAAGGAATAAAAAAAGGCGACCGTGGCGCTCTTAGTTTGGGAATAACTCTTTTGGAAAGTTCATTAGAAAGTGATCAAAAAAGAGCAAAAGAATTGATTCAATTGTGCTTGCCATTTTCTGGAAATTCAATTCGAATCGGAATTACCGGAGTTCCAGGTGTTGGGAAAAGTACTTTTATAGAAGCTTTTGGTCAACATGTGATTGGTTTGGGTAAAAAGATTGCTGTTTTAGCCATTGATCCGACTAGTCAAGAAGGAGGAGGGAGCATACTCGGAGATAAAACCCGAATGAATGAATTGAGTCAAGCTGAAAATGCATTTATTCGTCCAACACCCTCAGGCGATAGTTTGGGAGGTGTTGCTCGTAAAACAAGGGAAAGTGTTCTATTGTGCGAAGCTGCTGGATTTGATGTAATAGTCATTGAAACCGTTGGTGTTGGCCAAAGCGAAACGCTCGTTCATTCCATGGTAGATTTTTTCTTGTTGCTTATGCTCGCTGGTGCTGGTGATGAATTGCAAGGAATTAAGCGAGGCATCATGGAATTGGCTGATTTGCTTGTAATCAACAAAGCGGATGGTGAAAATTTACAAAAAGCAAAATTTGCAGCAAGGGAATATAAAAATGCTTTGCACCTTTTTCCACCGAATGCAAACGAATGGATTCCTAAAACGATGACGTGTAGCGCGCTTGAAAATCAGAATATATCTGATGTTTGGAATGAGATAGGTAGCTTTGTTAATCATACAAAGTTGAATGGATGGTTGGATAAAAAGCGTCAACAGCAAGAAATCAAGTGGTTTCAAGAGACACTTAAGGATTCCATATTGCATCATTTCCTAGATAAAAAGAATGCAAAGAAAGAAATGAAAGAGTTCGAGCAGAAAATCTTAGGCCACACTATTTCGCCTTTTGATGCAGCTGAAACAATACTCAAAAACTGGTTAAACGAAAAAAAATAATGAGCACTGATTTTAAAATAGAAGGTGAATACATCGAATTAATACAATTGCTCAAAGCTGTTGGAATTGCCAGTACTGGTGGTCATGCTAAATTTATTGTTGATGATGGAGCAGTAATTCGAAACGGAGAGGTAGAAACTAGAAAACGAGCAAAACTAGTAATTGGTGATGTTATTGAAATTGATGGGAATACTATAAAATTAACCTAGTAATAAGTTACAAGTTTCAAGTTGTCTGCTGCGCAAAGACACTTCGACTAATGCTCGGTGTGCAAATTGTCTATAGCGATGACTGAACGCCTGCCTGTCGGCTAGACAGGCAGGCGAAGGCAAGCGCAAAAACTTGCAACTTGAAGAACGCTTGGCAGAAGCCGATCAACTTGTAACTTGCAACTTTCCAAAATTTAAATTGTTCCGTTCAAGCGCACATCCGTTTGAGGCCATATCAGCGGAATCATTAGTTCGAGACGATATAAAATTGGTATAAAATCACCAAGCTGACCATTAGGTCCTACTTTTTTTCTAGTTAAATAGGAATTTCTATAAGGATTGAATCCATTATTAATCACTTCGTAGAAGATTCCTATGTTTAAACGGATTTTATCATTCCATGATTTCGAATATCCTCCACCCAAAAACAAAGTTGGAATCCACTTTTGAATTGTACCAGTAGCGTTAATACTTGCATAGTTCCCCGGTATTTTTAACGCCTCGAACTCAGCACCCAAATAAATGACATCTTGGAAACGTACATGGCACCAAGCTCCGGGTCCGAAAATACTAAAGCTCGTTGGGAACCCAGTGATATTACCAGTGGACCACGTTCGAAAAAGCCTTAGAGATACACCACCGATTACTTGGCTTTCAGAACTTCCTTTGAATCCAAGTTTTAAACCTCCAACCAAGTTTCCTCCTGTATTTCCAGCGCTAAAAAAACCGTCTATTCCAATTTCAGGTATAACACCTTCGAATGCAACTGATTCGTCATCATCTTGTGCCCAAATAAAAGGACTGAAAAGCAAAAAAAGTATCCATGTTTTTTTCATGAATCAAATATAAGGATATCTAATTAGACGAACTTAGTGGATTCAAAAAAACCTACTTATCTTTGTTAAAAAACACGATTATGCAATTATTAGACGGCAAGGCAACATCAGACTCAATAAAAAAGGAACTAGCGGATGCAGTCAAAAAACGCAAAGAAGCAGGAAAGAAAATTCCACATTTGGCAGCTATTTTGGTTGGAACGGATGGAGGTTCTATGACCTATGTCAACGCTAAAGTCAAAGCGTGTGATCAGATTGGATTTGAAAGTACCTTAATTCGATATGACGATTCAGTTCCTGAAGAAATATTACTTGCGAAAGTGCAATCGTTAAACGAAGATAAAAGCATTGATGGATTCATCGTTCAATTGCCTTTACCGAAACATATCGATGAATTGAAAATTACACAAGCAATTGACCCACTAAAAGATGTAGATGGATTTCATCCTGTGAATTTGGGTAATATGGTTTTAAATCTACCTGGATTTTTACCAGCTACGCCAGCAGGAATAATTGAATTGATAAAAAGAAACGGAATCGAAACATCCGGTAAAAATTGTGTAGTAATTGGCCGTAGTAATATTGTTGGTATGCCCGTTAGCATTATGTTAGCAAGAAATACGGACCCTGGAAATTGTACAGTAACTTTAACCCACAGTCGAACCAAAAATATAGAAGAAATCTGTGCCAATGCAGACATAATTATTTCTGCAATCGGAAAACCTAATTTTGTGAAAGCGGAAATGGTGAAAGAAGGCGCTGTTGTTATAGACGTTGGTACTACGCGAGTTCCAGACACGAGCAGAGAAAGAGGTTGGCGTTTATGCGGAGATGTAGACTTTGAAAATGTTTCCAAAAAAGCTTCTTTCATTACTCCAGTTCCGGGAGGGGTAGGTCCAATGACAATTGCTTCCTTGATGATTAACACATTGAAAGCAATGGAATTAAAAGGGAAGTAATTAAAGTCTTTCTAAAGAAGTTTTTACACCATCGACTAATGAGTAACAAGCCAGTTTATCCTTGAAAACGGATGCTTTGAAAATTGATTTATTCAAAAGCATACGCACACATTCTTGCACTCCTTCTACGATAGAAGGGTGAGGGTGAACCAATTCTGAAAGAACTTCAATTCCAGCATCCATTTTTATTAATAATCCAACTGCCTGAATTGCGCTTGAGGCATGTTCACCAACAGCACGCATTCCAAGAATCTTCATTTCTTTGTCGTTCGTCACTATAATTTTGAAGAAACCTTGGGTTTTCCGCATTGCGATCGCTCTTGCTATTACTGAGTAGTCAATTTTAACCACTTTTACTGGAATGTTTTTCTCCAGGCATTGTTGCTCGTTTAAACCTACAGCAGCAACCTCTGGTTGAAGAAACATGATTGTACAAACGTTATCATAAGACAAAGCTTCCTTCGGCTTACCAAACATTTTTTCAACGGCATGACGAGCTTCAATTTCGCCCATATTCACAAGCGCAATATGACCCGATACGTCACCAACAGTGTATATATTTGGAATATTGGTTACCGTATCTATATCGCCAATATGAACACCTCTTTTTGACATAGCAACACCGGCATTATCAAGTCCAATATTTTCAATATTAGGCACACGGCCTACGGATAGTAAAGCTTTTTGAACTCGAATAATTTCTTTCGTCCCATCTATATAGGATAGCTCATATTCAACCATACCGTCGACGACTTCCATTCTGTCCAACGAGGCATTGTGATGAATGGTAACACCCTTCTTTTCAAAGTTTTTAGCGACTAAACTAGAGATATCTTCATCTTCAAACGGTAATATTCTGTCCTGTCTATCTATTATATAAACTTTTGTTTTCCCAAAATTTGAGAATATTGTTGCGTATTCACAGCCTATGACACCAGCTCCAACAATAACGATGCTTTCAGGAAAATCATCAATTTGGTCAATTCCATCACTTGTTAATATTAATTTTTCATCAACTTTAACATAGGGTAAATAACGAGGTCTTGAACCAGTTGCCAAAACGATATTTTCACCCCAAATTACTTTTTCGGTCCCTTCATGATTGATTTGAACTTCATTGGCGGATAATAACATGCCTTTGCCGCGCTCATAATGAAACAACTTGTTCATGGATTCCGTTTGTAGCAATTTTATATGACAAGAGTATTGAAATTTTCGCTCGAAAATGGCTTCTTCCACATTGCGGCG
The DNA here is from genome assembly GCA_963977135.1 of uncultured Flavobacteriales bacterium. Taxonomy (GTDB): domain Bacteria; phylum Bacteroidota; class Bacteroidia; order Flavobacteriales_D; family Crocinitomicaceae; genus UBA2040. The sequence goes on from CAXBNN010000001.1 coordinate 167,632, forward strand.
CACATCTGCCCATGATAATTCAAATTGAACATGCTTATCCGACTTTAGCATTTTGTTCACACCGTCAACCCTATGTGATAATTCCCAAAGTGTTTTGGACGATAAAGCGCCATTGTATACACCTGCGCCTCCTACACGATCTTTTTCAATTAAGCACACCGTTTTACCGAAGTCAATTCCGCGCATGGCTGCAGCATATCCAGCTGGCCCGCCACCAATAACAATTAAATCGTACCGGTTCATGTGTAATTTTCAGGTATTGAGGGCAAATATAAGAGTTTATGCGATATTTGTAGGAGGACGAACAATAAGGAAAAGTGATTTACAAAGATATATTAGAAGAAGGCGACAAAATAAAAGAACAAAGCGCAAAATTTTTTAAAAACAATAAGTTAAAAGGTAAAAAGCTGGATGAGGTATTTCATTCAGCGCATGAAAAAACCTTTCGTGAAATTGATTGTCTTTCTTGTGCAAATTGTTGCAAAACAACTAGCCCCATTTTCCGTGATATTGATATCAAAAGAATTTCTAAATCACTGAAAACTAGTGAGAAGCAATTCATTTCAAATTATTTGCATATGGATGACGAAGGAGATTACGTCCTTAATCAAGCTCCGTGCACCTTTTTGGATTTGGATACAAACAAATGCAATATCTACGACATTCGTCCGCTTGCTTGTCGCGAGTATCCACATACGGACCGTAAAAACATGCATCAGATTCTGGATCTAACCCAGAAAAACATGGATATATGTCCCGCTGTTGTTAAAATTGTCGATGCTGTTTTAACAAAAAATAGCAATAGGAGTAGAAGATAAATTTTTCTATATTCCACTTTTTGGCTTAAATTGTAGTAAAATTCATGGATATTTTATTTCTTTGATGCAACTAAATGCATTGCTTTAAAGTCCTTGCATAGTAAAACCGAATAAAAGAGGAACCATTTAATGGTTAGAGTAAGTAATGACGTGGCGGAGCTTCTTATAAAACAGAAGTTTGAAAAATTGACCAATGGTTGCAAGATCAGCTCGGACTGGGATGTTCTTATTGAACATTTTGGCGAGGTCAATGCAGCTGCTATATCTAAACTTTCCATCTCTATAGAGAATAAAATTTCTTCAGATTCTTACTCAAAAAGCACGAAGAAAAAAGCTTTCGCCATTCTAATAGAAGGACTCCAAAATATATACAGACATGCCGTTCCAAATGAAGACGGAGAAGCTGTTGGAGCATTTGCGTTACTTGATAACAGTTCTTCAGTGCAACTTCATTTCTTTAATCTTATCAATCAGGATGCGATAAAGGGAATGAATGATTTTTGTCAACAATTGGATACTTTGTCTCTAGACAAGCTCAAATATTTATATATGAAAACGCTTGGAAATACTGATATGACTGAAAAAGGTGGTGCAAGTTTAGGGTGTATGTTGATGAAACTAAAATCAGATGGAAATCTAAAATACGCCTTTGAATCAGTCGACTCTGACTTGTCATGCTTCCATTTGATTGTTACGGTCAATAAATAAGCCAGATGAAATCCCTTATAATTGTTCTTTTTTTTCCTTGTGTAATTTTTGCACAAAGCAAAATTTATTTGGGCGATAGGCCGAATCGAAATGACTTAATTTATCAGATAACCGAAAATAAAATTACTCGAATGTCTACTAGCTTGTGGGGCACTGATATATTAACGGTTCGAAACAATCAAGTTTTTGATAATTCATTTAATTCAAATGTTCGTTATACCATAGAAGGAAACAAAGTATATAGAGGTCAAAGTACTTCCGTTTTTGATTTGCTCTATGAAATTGAAAATGGCAAAGTTTACCAAATCAGTAATTCTAGTCTCAAGAAAGTAGTATATACCTTTAGCGATGGACGCATATACGTTGGAGATTCAACAAGTACTTTCGATTGTTTATTTTCCTATGAGTTAGCGTATAGTGGACTTAGAAATGAAATCTTGCTTTTTTTAGCAATTGCCCCTTTTTGATAAACACCATCAATTGTTGAAAAATTCTCGAGAAAAAAAATCGTGATTTGCTGAAATGAATTACCTTTGTTTAGAATTAGTCTAAATAAGTGAAACCGACAGAAATCGAAAATAAAACGTTGCCTTTTGTTCCCTCGTGCAGTAATTGTTCTTGCGAGAAGAAGAAAGATTGCTGCAAAAAGTACAAGAAGAAAGGTGTTCACTGTAAAAAATGCCCCAAAATTTAGTTTCTTAAGAATCTAATCATTGATTATTTAAGAAGAGCGCAATTCCTTAACTTTGGGCAACATAAATAAAATCGATTGAAAATTCTAGTTGTTCTATTACTTTTCCTTTCTTTCAACCTAAAAGCCCAGGATACAAGTTTTAGCGTTGTTCCAAAAAAATACTCTATTGGAACTTCCTTTCAAAATGAAGATATTTTTGTTTCTCTTGGTGTGCTTTACCCTCTAAAGAAAAACTTCACCTTCGAATTTCGATTTGGCCTTGGTAGCCGTCGCACCTTTTTTCAGCAAACCTTATTTTCTAAAACAGACTTACTCCTACATTATGATTTTTTAAAATCAACAAAATGGGAGTTTGGTCCGTCGGTTCAGTTTTCAAATATGAGTTTGGCACCACGATTATTTCAACCCATTCAGCGCTATTTCACTGCTGAACTCGGATATTATTTGGCATATGGGCATAAACTGAAGGTCACACAATCGTCATACTTAGGATATCGATCAACAGAATTTGTTCCTTCGAAAAAAAGATATTGGTATACAGGATATGCTTTTCAACTAGGTTTGAGTTATGAATTATAAATATTTATTAATCATATCATTAATCCTTGTTTCTTGTAAAAAGAAAGAAAATCTTCCAATTTTCGTAATTGGTCATGCAGGAGCCGGGCTTGAGTTTTCAGGAAGTGTTTATCATGGTAATTCTGAAGAGGCAATGGATTATGCTTTAAATATGCCCAATTGTGATGGTGTTGAGATGGACCTTCGTATGGCTGCTGACGGAACTTTGTGGCTTAGTCATGATCAAACTTTAGATATTGAAACCAAAGCTAGCGGATGCGTTGGAGATAAATTAAGTGATGAATTGATAAATATCCAATACAGCACATTAAAAAAAGAAAAGCTAGCGCAATTATCTGATATAGAAATTTTTAGGGAAGGTGATCAAAAACTATTTGTTGACGTTAAGCATTTCAATTTCTGTCAAAATTCAATTCAAGATGTAAGTTTATTTCTTTCTAGTTTGAATTCATGGCGAGCCACGATTTCAAATTCCAATGATCGAATACAGCTTATAATAAGCAACGCAGATTGGATAGAAGCTTTTCAATTGGCGGGCTGGAATGTATTATTTTCGACTGATGATGCTGAATTAAGAAAGCAACTCAGTTTTGATTATCCAAATTTAAAAGGATTCGTTTGCAAAAATGGAGAGTGTTCAAAAAATCAGGTCGATGAAATAAAATCCGCTGGAAAAGCGATATATTTATACGAAGTTCGTTCGCCCAAAGCCTTAAAACAAGTTCGAGAAAAGAACCCAACAGGTGTTATGAGCGATGATTTACAAGGCGCAATAGTAGAATTCAAGTAATGGCAAAAAAGCAAAAAAATAGAGTAAACATGGTGTATTCCACCAACCCAAATTTTTCTTTTGACGAAGAACAAGATGAATCTCAAGAGACTCTTTCATTTGATCAGCAGAAATTATATGTTTCTCTCGATAAGAAAAATCGAGGTGGCAAGGAAGTTACTTTAGTCGAAGGTTTTGTTGGTTCTGATGAAGATTTGAAAGATTTGGGAAAAACGTTGAAATCCAAATGTGGCGTTGGCGGTTCAGCAAAAGATGGAGAAATTATCGTGCAAGGAAACCATAGAGATAAAGTGATGGCTGAGTTAACCAAAATGGGGTTTAAAGTTGTTAGAAAAGGAGGTTGATGGTGTAAAAGTTGCAAGTTGCAAGTTGAACGGCTTCTGCGAAGCGTTCTTCAAGTTACAAGTTTTAGGTGTCGATTAAGCGTAATCTATGTCGTCGACTTCGCTCATTGGTCGATTATGAATTCTATTCATTAAATGATCTTATTCTTTTCTGACTTTTATCATATCCTACATTACCACCCAGAACTTGCAACTTTGCCTTGCGCAGCAACAACTTGTAACTCGTAACTTTCCCCATAAAAAAAACCTGATTCTCGAATTTCTAGGGGCGAACTATGAAACTACTACCTTGAGAACCAGGTTTTAACCAAAAACTAACGATAACTATAAATAAAACAATAACTATGAAAATGTTTTATGATTCTAAGATAAGTACTTCTTCCTTTCGAAAAATGAAAAAAACCTGAACAGTATTGAGGATTGATTGAACTGTATAAAAATCGCGATAAAAATATTTTCAATTTGAAGTTTTGAAGTACCTTCAATTTCCATTTTAAAATTTATCTTTGTGTCAATGGAAAATCAAGTTATTCTCAATTCCAAACAATTTGAATTGACAATCAACAGGCTTTGTCACCAGCTGATAGAGGCTCACGGCGATTTTTCCTCCACCATTCTTATCGGATTACAACCTAGAGGAATACATGTTCTAAAACGTCTGAAAGCGCGTTTAGAAGATATTCTAGGAAAAGAAATCACTTGTGGCAATCTTGATATTACTTTTTATCGAGATGATTTCAGAAGAAGAGAAAAACCAATTATTCCAAGCACAACGAATATTAATTTTTCCATAGAAAACAAAAACATTGTATTAATCGACGATGTTCTTTTCACTGGTAGAACGATTCGATCTGGCTTGGACGCTTTGTTGGCTTACGGTCGACCAAATCGAGTAGAATTGCTGACCATGATAGATAGACGTTTTCGCCGCCACTTGCCTATTCAAGCAGATTATGTAGGGAAAACAGTCGATTCTATGATTTCAGAGCGAGTTGCTGTTGAATGGAAAGAAATTGAAGGGGAAGATAGAGTACTACTTTTATATACATTAGAAGGAAATGGATAATTTAAGCGTAGAACATTTAATTGGAATTCGGGATTTGACGAAAGCCGATATCGAGTTGATTTTTTCGACTGCAGATAATTTCAAGCAAGTTATCAATCGTCCTATCAAGAAAGTTCCATCATTACGTGATATTACCATTGCCAATCTATTTTTCGAAAACTCTACAAGAACCAAATTATCGTTTGAATTAGCTGAAAAACGTTTGTCAGCAGATGTTATAAACTTCAGCGCATCAGGAAGCTCTGTGAGCAAAGGAGAAACTTTAGTAGATACAGTAAACAATATTCTTTCCATGAAAGTGGATATGGTTGTAATGCGTCATCCGAATCCTGGAGCTGCCAAATTTTTATCTGACAGAATAGGAGCTAAAGTTGTAAATGCCGGTGACGGAACACATGAACATCCAACACAAGCATTATTAGATGCATTCACAATTAGAGAAAAACTTGGAAGCGTTGAAGGAAAAAAAGTGGTTATCGTTGGAGATATTTTGCATTCACGTGTTGCACTTTCCAATATCTTATGTCTTCAAAAGTTAGGGGCAGAGGTTATGGTTTGTGGACCAACAACCTTGATTCCAAAACACATTGATAAACTGGGTGTGAAAGTTTCTCATAATTTACGCCACGCTTTAGAATGGTGTGATGTTGCGAATATGCTGCGCATACAATTGGAACGCCAGGATATAAAGTATTTCCCCTCACTTCGTGAATATTCCATGCTTTTTGGATTGAATAAGGAAATATTGGATTCGCTTTCGAAAGAAATAGTCGTAATGCATCCTGGTCCAATCAATAGAGGAGTAGAGATTACCAGTGATGTAGCTGATTCTAAACAGTCCGTCATCCTTCAACAAGTGGAAAACGGAGTTGCAATCCGAATGGCTGTGATATATTTATTAGCAGCAAAAATTGAGCGACAATAAAATTTTGTTATTTTTGATATCAAACCTGAATTAAAAATGAATTTCGAAACCAATATAGATCAATACGGCGCAACGATTTCTTCAAACGTTGAAAGATTAAATGCGCAAAATGCATCTGAGCTCAAAGCTGAGCTGGTTTTATTGAACAACAAAGGAATCAATAATATCATTGTTGACATGTCTGCCACAAAATACTGCGACTCATCTGGATTAAGTGCGTTGTTGATGGGGAATCGTCTTTGTAAAGATACAAGCGGACGTTTTGTACTTTGTGGAATGCAAGAAAATGTCATGAAAATGATTAAAATCGCTCAATTGGACAAAGTTCTTTTGTTTGAAGAAAACCATAAAGAAGCAGTCGCAGCACTTCAAAAGTGAGTTTCTACGTTCAGTTTCTCGGAACTGGTAGCGCACTGCCTACTGTAAATCATCACCCTACTTCCCAATATATTTTTTGTCAAAACCGACATTTCCTTATCGATTGTGGTGAGGGAACGCAAATACAATTGCGCAAACGAAGTGTGAAAATTCAAAAGCTGGATGCTATTTTTATTTCTCACATGCATGGCGACCATTATTTTGGTTTAGTCGGACTTTTGAGTTCAATGCATCTCTTAGGAAGAGAAAAATCAATTTCTATTTATGGTCCTGAAGTATTAGAAACAATTGTTAGAATGCAATTGGAGTTAGGCGGTGCATCCTTAAATTTTGAAGTTGTTTTTCACGCTATCGCCGACAAATTCGAAGGATTATTGTTTGAAGACAAAGTTCTTGAAATCAAAACATTTAAGTTGAAGCATAAAATTCCAACACATGGTTTTGTGTTCAAAGAAAAAGTCAAGGAAAGACATTTGATTGCCGCGAAATTTAAGGAAAGTGGACTGAGTTTATTGCAAATACCAGATTTAAAAGCCGGAAAAGATGTGACCGATGAGCAAGGGAAAGTTCATTCGTTTAAAACCTACACCAAAAAACCAAAACCATCTTCCTCTTACGCTTTTTGCTCAGACACAACTTATTCAGAATCAATTCTACCTTGGATTAATGGGGTTGACGTTCTGTACCACGAAGCAACCTTTACCAATAAAGACAAAGCAAGAGCTAAAGCAACCTTGCATAGTACAGCCGAACAAGCCGCTAAAATAGCTCGAATGGCAAAAGTGGGTAAATTGTACTTTGGTCATTTAAGCGCTCGCTACGACGACGCAGAAGTACATTTAAAGGAAGCTAAGGTTCATTTTGAGAATTGCTTTGAGGCGGTGGAAGGGGAAATCGTTAAATTGTAATTAATTACGAATTACGGATTGCTGAAGAAGTTGCAAGTTCTGTGTGGTTAAATTCAGAAAAAAGCATTTTATTTATTGAAAAGAATTCATAGTGGATGACTGAGTGGAGTCGAAGGCATAGAATACCGAAATTAACTTCACTATTCCAAAACTTGCAACTTGAAGAATGCTTCGCAGAAGCCGTTCAACTTGCAACTTGCAACTTTTTTAAACGATTCCTTTACTGGCCAACAATTCATCTAAGCTAGCTTCATCAGCATATAAAACGTCTCGGGCTTTGCTTCCTTGGAAACCACCGATGATTCCGAAAGATTCCAATTGATCAACAATACGACCAGCGCGGTTGTATCCTAATTTTAATTTTCGCTGTAGCAAACTGGCTGAACCTTGTTGGTGAAGAACTACGATTCTTGCCGCATCTGCAAACATTGGGTCGAGTTCGTTTGTATCGACTTCTCCCGCTGATTCACTTCCTTCAGGAACGTATTCAGGTAACATTAAAGCTTCAGGGTAAGCACGTTGTTCGCCAATGAAATTACATATTGCTTCAACTTCTGGTGTATCAACAAATCCACATTGTAAACGAATAACATCGGCACCGGTTGATACAAGCATATCACCACGACCAATAAGTTGGTCCGCACCAGAGGCATCTAAAATGGTTCTAGAATCTATTTTTGATAATACTCTGAAGGCAATACGAGCAGGGAAATTGGCTTTTATCATTCCCGTAATAACGTTAACAGAAGGACGCTGAGTAGCTACAATTAAGTGAATACCAACAGCACGTGCCAATTGCGCAATACGGGCAATCGGGTGTTCAACTTCTTTTCCGGCTGTCATAATCAAGTCGGCAAACTCATCAATTAATACAACGATATAAGGTAAGAATTGATGTCCTTTTTCAGGGTTCAAACGTCTTGCGATGAACTTTGCATTGTATTCCTTAATCGTTCTAGCAGTTGCCAGTTTTAATAAGTCGTATCGATTATCCATTTCAATACAAAGTGAATTCAAGGTATTGACAACTTTCGAAGTATCTGTAATAATTGCATCTTCTTCACCCGGTAACTTGGCTAAGAAATGGCGCTCAATTTTATTGAAAAGCGTTAATTCCACTTTTTTAGGATCAATCAATACAAATTTGACTTGAGCCGGATGTTTCTTGTAAAGTATAGAAACCAAAATGGCGTTAAGTCCAACGGATTTACCTTGACCGGTGGCACCAGCAACAAGTAAGTGAGGCAATTTCGTTAAATCAAAAGTATAGGTCTCGTTCGTAATCGTTTTACCCATTACTACGGGCAATTCCATATCCGAATTCTGGAATTTTTCTGATGCAATTAACGAACGCATACTCACCATTTCAGGTTTGGAGTTTGGTACCTCAATTCCAATGGTTCCTTTTCCCGGAATTGGAGCGATAATACGAATACCAAGTGCGCTCAAACTCAAAGCAATATCATCTTCAAGATTTTTGATCTTAGAAATTCGAACGCCGGGAGCAGGGATAATTTCATATAAAGTAACAGTTGGTCCAACAGTTGCTTTAATTTTTGCAATGTCAATTTTGTAATGAGAAAGCGTTTCAACAATTTTATTTTTGTTGTCTTCAAGCTCCTGTTTGTTGACGTTGATTGTGCTGTTCCCGAAGTCTTTTAACAATTCGATAGGAGGAAGAACGTAGCTCGCTAAATCCAATTTTGGGTCATAATCGCCAAATTCTCTTTGAAGGTCGTTGATGTCTTCTTCGGTTAGTTCCTCATCGTTGTCGTGAACCTCAACTTTCATTTTGTCCTTACCAGAAGACTCAACTTTTGATTCTTGTGGAACTTCAATTTCAAAATCATCATCTTCCGTTGATTCTTCTTCTGTTTCCTCTTCCTCTTCATCATCTAATGAAATGGCATCTGAAGGATTGTCTTTCTCTATTTGTTCGTCTTTGATGGTGTTGATGACGTTCATGTCTGCAAGAGGCACAGCTCCATCGTTGTCATCTTCCTCGACATCGTCACCTTTTCCCCAAAATGCCCATTTGTCCCAAAGCGCCTTGAAATCTGGATTGAAAAGTAAAGCAACAATAACATAAAGAAGCACTGCCAACAGTAAAAAGCTTCCAAATTTACCTATGCTGAGCGTAAGCCATTCATTGATGAAATAACCAAAGCTTCCGCCTAAATAATTTGGAAAAGAAGCAAAATAACCCAGTAAAATTGAACTCCAGATCATGAAAACCATGGATATTAATAATGTTCTTTTAAGTGGAAGAAGTTTTATATTCACTAAGAGTTTGACGCCATATAAAAATGCGATGAACCCTAATGCAACTGAAGATAATCCGAACCATCGATAATAAAACAAGTGGGAGACCCAAGCTCCAAATTTTCCAAGCCAATTCGTAACAGGTGTTTTGTCGTCAGAAAACATATAAGAAAACAAACCTTGATTCATGACCTGATCTTGGTCTTCTCGCCAAGTGAATATGTAGGAAATACAAGCTAAGAGTGTGAAAATTGAAAAAAGTATCAGAAAAGCGCCTATGGTATTTCTGGCTTTTTTCTTTTGAACAGGATTCCCAACTTTATTCAAGCTGCGTCCTTTTTTCGGTTTATCCGTATTCTTTTTGGGCTGTTTTTTAGACTCAGGCTTACTAGCTTTTTGTATCTTTTCAATAATAATATTGTCTTCCGCCATCATCTTAGTATATCCAACGAAGATAGTTTAGAATTATTCGCAAAAAGCGGTAAAACTCTACTATATATGCACAATGCTATGTTAGTTGCTGACCTGTTTTACTTTGTCCAGAAAATCACTTAATGTAATCTTTTCATAATCGGATGGAATGCCGAATAAGTCCTTTTCAACAGGTATTTCTTCTACAGAAAGGAGGGTATAATGCAAGATTCCGTCAATTGTTCCAACATAAAAATCTGCTGGAAGACCTTTAATTCCTGGGTAATAGTCCATCAAATCAGGACGAATGTTTTTGAAATACCATATTTTTCGATTTTCTTTCAAATCCTCACGGTAAACGATAGCCTTTTTTAATATCAATCCATTCACTTTTTTCCTGCCGAAGAATTTATATTTTATGTTATAAGGTTCATATTTCGTCGAGTCATCGCTTACGGATGTTTGAATAGCTAATTTTTTTCCTAGAAAATTCATTAGCAGATAAGATTTTTTCAAACCCATATGTTTGATGCTAACTTGTTGTCCAAGAGCATCATTCATAATTTCCATTCTTGACAAAGTGTCGTTGGTATAAACGTACATTTCTCTGTCATCAATCAATTGCTGAAGTGCTGTGTCAAGCATAGAAACTTTGTATTTTATTACTCCAGTAAATCCAGATTGACCAAAACAATTCGAGCTAAGAATAGAAGTAAAAATTACAAAAAATAGTAAAGTATTGATTTTCATTTGTTTCGATTTCAATGTTTGAAATATTCTACGAAAATAATGAAAAGAAGTTGTTTGGTTACATCGTTAGAAGTTTGGCTGAATATGCTACTTTTGCAGGTAAATCATGAGCAATTATGGGAAAAAAGGTAAAGATTCTGTTAAATACTTCGGAAATAACAGCAGGCACAAGAGGTTCATCACTTGGTCCTGAAGCGATTATGACGGCTGCTCGAGACTTAAATGATACATTCTTTTCTGATTATCCTCCATTCAAAATTAAAAATGAGAATCAGTTTTTAGATTTTCCTGCAAAGTTTCCTTATGCTAAGAGAATTGAAGGTTATGCCTTAGTTTTTGATTATGTGATGGACGGAATGAAAACCGTTTTTAATAACAATGAATTTCCAGTTTTAATTTCAGCCGATCATGGTTCTGCAGCGGCAACAATAGCTGCGATTAAAGAAAATTATGCAGGAAAAAGATTAGGTGTCGTTTGGATTGATGCTCACGGAGATTTACATACGCCTTACACAACACCTTCTGGCAATATACACGGAATGCCCTTGGCAATTGCGTTGAATGAAGATAATTTAAAATACAAGATAAATGAAGTCGGTCCTGAAGCGAAAGCAATTTGGGAAAGTCTTCAAGACAAAGGAGGGAAAGGAGCGAAATTTTCATCAAACGATTTGTTTTTTATCGGCGTTAGAGATACAGAAGAGCAAGAAGAGCATTTGATGGCGGAACATGCGATTCGTAATTATACGGTTGCCGAACTTCGTGAAAAGAAATGGTCGGCCTTGGCAGAGGAATTCCAAAAATGGATAGATGAATTGGATATTTTATACATTTCTTTTGATGTAGATTCAATGGATCCAGATATAACTTCATACGGAACGGGAACACCTGTGAAAGATGGAATTACGCCAGAGGAAGCACATGAAATGTTGACTTTCTTTGCTAAGCAAGAAAAATTATGTTGTCTAGAATTTGTGGAAGTTAATCCATGCTTGGACGATAAAAAGAATAAAATGGCTGAAGTGACTTTTCAATTGGTCAAATCAGCAGTGAACACGATTACAAAATAGGCGATACGCAAAATGGAAAATCAAATAAAAAATCTTCTTTTAGAAAATCAAGTTGAAATTTTTGGGACTCAAATCGATGAAAATTGGATACAATTTCAAAAAACGAGAAAAGAGCTCAACGGAGATTTGACTTTGGTTTTGTTTCCATTTGTTAAAGCCTTGAAAACTTCACCTCAAGCTGTTGGAGATAAAATATCGGCTTTAATTACGCAACTTTCTGATGTTGATTCTTGTGAGGTGGTTGGTGGATTTTTGAATATTTCAGCTAGTTCAAATTACTGGATGAATGCCTTGACGGAGATAAATTCAATAAAGAATTTTGGATTTCAAGAGCCTAAATCCAAAGGTGCGATTATGGTGGAATATAGTTCGCCAAACACGAATAAACCTTTGCATTTAGGTCACATGCGAAATATTTTCTTGGGCTATTCGGTCTCAGAATTATTGAAAGCTGCTGGACACGATGTAATTAAAACGCAAATCGTAAATGACCGTGGAATTCACATTTGCAAAAGTATGTTGGCTTGGGAGAAATTTTCTCCACGTAACGAAAAAGGTGAACAAGAAACACCTGCCAATACAGGAATGAAAGGCGATAAGTTGGTCGGAAAATACTATGTAGAATTCGACAAGAACTTTGTTGCTGAAGCGAAAAGCATAATTGCCGATTGGGAAAAAGGAAATTTTGATGGTTTTTCAGAAGACATTAAAAATGAATTTCTTCGTCTCGAATCCTCGAAAGAAGGTAAGGAAGAAAAAGCTGTTAAAGGTATTGCAGATAAAATTTTAGACTTGTCCAAAAACCAAACTTCACTTTTGCTCGAAGCCAAGGAAATGTTGGTGAAATGGGAAGCGAAAGATCCACAAACGTACTTGTTGTGGTCGACCATGAACAGTTGGGTTTATGAAGGTTTTGCGAAGACTTACGCCAAAATGCAAGTTGATTTCGATAAAATCTATTACGAATCAGATACGTATATTATTGGTAAAGATTTGGTTATTGAAGGTTTACAAAAAGGACTGTTCACCAAACGTGACGATGGCTCAATCTGGGTTGATTTAACTGCAGATGGATTAGATGAAAAATTGTTGCTTCGTTCGGATGGGACAGCTGTTTATATGACACAAGATATGGGAACGGCATTCGATCGTTACCACGACTATCCGAATTTGACAGGAATGGTTTATACCGTTGGAAACGAACAAGATTACCATTTTCAAGTCTTGTTTTTGATTTTGAAAAAACTAGGCTACGCTTGGGCAGAAAATTGCAAGCACTTAAGCTATGGAATGGTTGATTTACCATCAGGTAAAATGAAATCTCGTGAAGGAACAGTTGTCGATGCCGATGACTTGATGGAAGAAATCGTTGGTAAAGCGAAAGAAGCGACTTTGGATCGTGGTCACATCGAGGGTATGACTCCAGCAGAAGTTGATGAATTGTGCAACACAATCGGGATGGGTGGCTTGAAATATTATTTATTAAAAGTAGATCCTAAAAAACGAATGTTGTTTGATCCGGAAGAATCGATTGAGTTGAATGGAAATACTGGACCATTCATCCAATATGCTTATGCCCGAATTCAATCACTAGTTCAAAAAGGAGAAATTAAAGATTTGAATCAAACAACAGCTTTTTTACCAGAAGAAATTGAGGTAATTAAATTGATGAATGAGGCTCCTAAAGTAATTCAAGAAGCGGCGGACAACTTGTCTCCAGCTGTGTTGGCAAATTACATGTACGAATTGGTGAAAAGCTTTAACCATTTCTATCAAAACGTTTCCATCTTCAATGAAGACAATCTTGAATTGCAAAATATGCGTTTGATATTGGCTAGAAATGTTGGAGAGATTGTTCATGATTTCTGTGCAATGTTAGGGATTTCAGTTCCTGAGAAGATGTAGGTTTCTTTTTGACTGTCGACTGTTTGCCATTGACTATATATAGTTGGCTATTGACCCATTTCCATTGATTTTTAAAGATATAATTTCTTGTTCGTAAATTTGGGAATTAGCGAATTTGCAAATTTGGATATTTGCGAATTGGTCAATTGCCCAACATCATTTTCAATTGAATTTGAAATGTAGAAGATGATCTTACCAGAAAATTAGCTGCCACCACCTGATTTAAAAATATATAGTTAATGTTCGTAAATTTGGGAATTCGCGAATTTTCGAATTGGTAATATCGCCAACAACATTTGATTTTCATTTAATTAGAAATATCGTTTACCTAACCCAATCAATTCTTGTCAAATTTTAAAACAAATTCCTCAACTGAAACGGATGCGTGAGCATATTCAAGTTAACGGTAACCCGTATCTTATTTAAATAATTCTGAGAAGAGTAACTAGCCATTAGATTCTCACTCATCAATACAGGGAAGTGGATTTGAAATAATTTGCGAATTCTAATTCCTACACCAAGATTCCAAACACTTTCCATCGTTCCATTATTTGAGAATGCTCCTGCATCAGCGAAAATTCCGAAAATAGGCAATGGTAATTCTAAATATAGATTAGCGGTCGTCATCCAGTCTGAAGCATTTCCAAAAGATGCGGTAGAGCGGAAACCTCCCATGTTGTCAGCTCGCATTGTATTATAGATTGAGCCCGTTCCTGGGATTCTATTGAAGAATAAATCATCAAAGAATAAATCTTGAACGCCATTATTTCCTGATAAAGCGAATTTCGTATTGTCAAACTCAGATGGATCACTTTTAATCGACCAGATTTTCCCTCCAAAAACACGAAGTTCAACCCATTTTTCTGATTTCTTTTTCAAATATCTGAATCGATACGTTGAGGTAAACATGCTACGTGTCGCCTCTGTGAGAAGTTTAGTATTTTGGTAATAATCCGTTTTCAAATGTGTTTCCCATTCGTGGTCAGCGCGATCATAGTTAAGCATATAATCGATATACCCTCCAACAGAAGTTTGCTCTCGGCTAGTCAAAACATCTTGTCGAACAACTGTTTTTACCAATATTTCATTCGACCAAGGTTTGAAAGCATTTCTATTGCCCAATTTCATTCGCAAGTAAGGAGTTATAGCATAGTAATAATCTACGTTTCCACGATTGATATTGTCCATTTTGAAACTTCTACCTGAAATTCCAAGTTTTGTTTGTTTCACTAAGTTTTTTGGCAGAAATGTATAACTAAGATCTGCAATACCCGAAACCATTTGACGACCAAATGAATACATTGGAGCAACATAGAACTGAACTGGATTTGCTGGAATTCCTATATTGTGAATTGCCAGTCCTAACATAAACTGATCAGCTGTATTGAAACCAAAAACGGGCGACCAAAACAAATTAGTAGAATTTGGTTCATTGTCTCCGGCTAAGAATTCCAATTTCATTGGTTCGCACTTATTGAAAAGTTTACCAGATGTCCATGTGTTGTTACTTCGATTAATCTCTGGAATATTATTTAAAGAATCAATTTGAACTTTGCTTACTTCATAATCAGTAATGATTTCATGTTTTCTTTCAGTATCATTTTCTATCCATTGGGTAGTTTCTCCTCCGCCAACTTTACTCATGGCAACAGGAATTGGTCCATTTACTTGTCCCACATTTTTAATCGTTATTTCCGCTTTACCATTTTTGGATTTCACGTTTTTCACTTTGTAATCGATGTGGTTGGTTGTTTGAATCAAATCTGTAAAGAACCAATCCAATTTTTTCCCAGTTTTTTCCTCAAAAATGGCTTTCAAATCTTCAGGCTGAGGATGACGGAATTTCCATTTTTCGAAGTATGCCGACATACATTCGTCAAATAGTTCATCGCCCAAATAGCTCTTCAAATAATGAAAGATTAAGCCTGTTTTTTGATACATTATCAGTCCGTAATTCAAACTATAGAAATCTTGGCTTTTGGTTTCAATTGGTTGATCTTCTCCAAATCTTGTGATTAATTGAAATTGAAAATCTGCTTGATCATGGTAATCCAATTCGTTGAAGTGCATTTTTCCGTTAAGTACCATATCACTAAGGCGTGTATTTCCTGGATATTTGGTCTGGATATAGCGAATTTCATTTAAGGTATTCAATCCTTCATCCATCCAACCATGATCGCGTTCGTTTGAACCTAAAATTCCATAAAACCAGTTATGACCAACCTCGTGAACAATTACTATTTCTAACTCTTCAGCAGAAGAAGCATTTCCAATGACCGTAATATTTGGGTATTCCATTCCACCACCTGCACTGATTGTTCCGTCTACTGCAGTAACATGATTATATGGGTAATCACCATTCCAAAGTGAATAGTAGTAAGTTCCATCTTTCAGATATTCAGAAGCATTTTTCCAAAGATTTGCATTTTTTGGGGTAAACATGGCCCATGTTGTTACTTTGCGCTTGGAATGAGGTAATTCGACTTCATCTTTTAATACATAGTAGCGTTTGTCGGCAAACCAAGCGAAGTCATGAACTTTGGATTGAGTATATCGAATGGTTTTAATTTTTTCAGAAGAAGCTGGAAACTCATCGAATTTAACCCTTTTGAGTTCATTTTTATCAAGGAATAATTTCGTTTCTTCAACTTTACTATTTAAGAATTCAATTTCACTATCATTCTGAAGGTCACCTGTTGCTCCAACGACATAATTTTCCGGAAGAGTAATTGAGACGTCAAAACTGCCATATTCTGAATAAAATTCACCTTGACTCAAATAGGGAATAGGGTGCCAACCATTTTTGTCATAAACAGCAGGTTTTGGATACCATTGTGTTATTTGATAGGACTGACCTACGTGGCCTAGGCGTGAAATGCGACCCGAAGGAATTTTTACTTGAAAAGGTGTTGTAATTTTAATTCGAGCTCCAGATTGTAGTGGGGTTGTCAAATAGATCTTTGCAATATCAATGTTCTGTGGATCAAATTCCCATTTAACGATTTTTCCATCTACCATGAAATTGAGTTGGTCAATACAACCTTTGGAAGATTCGCCTTCAAAACGAAGTATATCATTGCCTTCCTGATAAATTTGTTTGGCTAGAGCCGTTTTATCACTGCTGTATGCGTTTGGCCATAGATGAATATAAATAAAGGTCAGTGCATCTGGACTGTTATTTATGTATTCCATTTCAATTTGTCCATCAAGAAAATGGTCAATATCATTCAATTGTACATCGATTTTGTAGTTTACCGTTTGTTGCCAGTCGTTTTGTGAGAATGAAGTAAATGCAGTAAGAATCGAGTAGGATAAAACGAAAAAAGTAAATTTCATATAGATAATTATTGAACTACAAAAATAGGAGAATTCTAAACTTATTAATCAAAAAAAAGTCGCCCCAAAATTGGAACGACTTTTACTAAAATATGTATTAATCTATTTTACAACTTTCATCACAGCTTCACCTTTATCAGAAGTAAAGTGAATGAAGTAAACTCCACTATTCCAATTTGATGTAGAAATAGTAGTTGAATTTGTAACTGAATTATTTGTAGAAAGAATTCTTCCGTTCATGTCAGTAACTTCAAAAGTAATAACTGAATTAGATGAATTTTTTACTGTCAATACATCATTTACTGGGTTAGGGAAAATGCTGATTGAATTCAACAATGTGTTTTCAGTCAAACTATTTGTAGAAGCAACTAAAGCAACACAAGCAGATGTATCAGAACAATTTCCGTCCATTACGATTACTGCATAACTTCCAGCAGCTGCAGCTGTGAAAGATTGATTTGTAGCTCCAGCAATTACCGTGTTTCCAGCACAATTAATCCATTGGTAAGTAATTGTAGCACCTGATGCAGTTGCCGTTGCTCCTGTAGAATCAATTGGAGTTGTTGCATTTGAAGGTGTTGTACACGCTCCTTGGATGCTTGCTAGACTGCATGGGAATATTTGGTAACCACTGTCATAAGGTGAAGAACTATCGAACTGACCTCCAACACCTGTTACACTAAATACACCTTGTGGTGCTGCTGCTCCTGGAATATCTGTATCACTATCAATTCGCATAACGAATGTGTTTGTTCCGTCTGTAACATCAACATTGGAACTACCTGTTGCGAATGTTGCTATAGGCGTAACCAATGTTAAGTTCTCCATTTTGATATATTGAGATTCAGTACTTTCATCCAAAGTCGTTACAACCGTTGGAGCCATAATAGCAACTCCTTGAGCCAAAACTTCTACTGAATCAACTACAACTTCTAACAAGCCATTGTATTGGTCAATTACACCAAATACTCTAAGTGAATCGCCTTCTAAAGGAGATGTGTAATTTGATTTGTCAGTGAATGAGAAGAAGTTAATTCCTGAACCAGAACCATCAATCAATGTGATGCTATAACCAGCATTTCCATCAAAGTCCATACAGTAAACAACTCCAGTTAATTCAACTAAAACATCTAAAGAATCTGCAACACCTACAGCATCAACTGTTGATACTTGGTCAATTGTGTAATAAACGTAATCACTTGCTACACCAGATACCATAACTGTATCGTTCAATGCACCAGTAGATGTTCCAAGAATGTTTCCACTGAATGAACCAGCTGCTGTTGCATTTCCTATAGCGTAGATAGTTGTACTAGCAACAACTCCACCAGTTTGAGTTAATACTAATGAGTTAGTAAAACCAGTTCCAGTAGTCAATGAAATTTGGAAATTCGTTGGCGCTGTAACTGTAATGTTGTTTGTTAATGATAAACCAGAAACAGTAAATGTTTGCTCTGCAGAAGGCGTGCCAACTGTATGATCAAATCCAGTTAATGAACTTGGCGCCATTGTAATAACAGGAATTGCAGAAGAACATGCTCCTGGATCTGTAATTAATTGATCAAATGTACATCCACTTGTCCCGTTGTCAGAAATTGTTACAGTAACGTTTCCAGCACCAGCAGAACCCGCTTGTAATTGGAAAGATGTTGCTGCACCATAAGTACCTGTTGTAGGTGTAATTGTTCCGGTTGGGACAGAAACAGTGTAAGTTGTACCTAAAGTTGAACCTGTTGGGTTTAAATTGAATGTCAAATAATCATCTAATGGATTTGAACCAGTTGTAGCATCATTACATGTTAAAGACGTGATACCTGAAGCTGAAATATTACAAACTGCCGCACCCGCTGGTGTTACAGAAGCAAAAGTTGAACCAGTTCTAATTTCATCGATTTCAACATTACCAGTACTACCACCTTGACGCAAGTATACGCAAGCGAATGCAGTTACTGCGCCTGTATTAATTGAATTTGTAATCGTTGGTGATGCAGGTATAGCTGCTCCAGGAGCTGGGTTGACATAAAGATTGGCAATAGAAGGTGAAGCAAGTTTATTCAAACTTACCACAACAAAAAAGGTTGTTCCAATTGCACGATCAACAGCGTCATAAGTAGCTGTTCCAGATGAGTTACCAATACCAAAGTTTACCGTATTTGCAGCCGTACCTGTTCTTACATAAATACGTGCGTACAATCCACTAACTGTAGAACCGGCTGTACCTCCAATTCCCATATAGTAATCTCCACTAGCCGACATACCTGTAGTATTAGGTACTGAAATTAAAAACGACAAGTAAGCAGTATCGCCTACAACAGTGATTGGTTTGTTGACATCCTCTCCATTTCCAGAAACAAACGCAACTTTATTACCAACTGAAGCTGCTAAACCTGGATAAGATAAACTTGAAGCAGAAGTGTTAAGTGCTCCTGTTCCACTGTGAACTGTCCAGCCATTAGCACTTAATAAACCCGTGAAGTTAAAAACATCCACAACCTGCGAGAAAGCAAATTGAGTAAATAGTAATGTGGTGAATAGTAATATTTTTTTCATAATTTTTTTTTGAGGATTTCTCCAGTTTTGAGTGCAAAGATAGGGGACTATAATGGAAAAACACAATCCTAATGTTAAGTTTTTGTCAACAAAAAAGGCGAGATATTCATCTCGCCTATTCAGTCTTTGTTAATAAAGTCAGTCTTTCATGTGCTCATCCTCTTCTGGGTCTGGAGGATATAATTTCGGAGCATCTTTTACATTTTGTAATCGATCAATCATATCTTCAACTTGAGAAATCGTTAATTGTTTTCCAATTATTTTTTTGTCTTTGTCTAAAACGAAAACTCTTGGGTTTGAAAAAATGTCATATGTTAAAGAGAAATTCAGTGATTTGAAGTCTGTGTATTTCGGAACCACTGCTTCAGCGTTTGTTGTTACTAAATCATACAAGGTTTGTGTCAAAGCTACGTTTGTATAGGTAAGATTATTGTCTTTGATGAACTTTTTCCATTTATCAAAGTCTTCGCCCATTGCTTTGCAAACGCCGAAAACTTCCACATTTCTATCTTTCCATTTTTCGGCATAAAGTTTTCCAATTTTCGGGGTTGTTTTTTTGCAATGTCCACAATCTGGATCCCAGAAATAAAGAATGGTAAAGTCGCTTTTTAGGCTGTAGAAATCCTTAAAGTTTACATCTCCAGTATCACGTAAGCTAATGTTTGGTGGAATAATCCCTAGTACAGTATTCTTTTGAGCTGGTATTTTGTCGCACAATTCAATTAACTTATCCTCAGGCATCCAAAATGCTGGAGAAGTTCCATCCTCATTGAATGTACAGAAATATCGATCGGCCATCATTACGTATACTTTGTCCATTCCCATCTGCTTACTTTTTTGGAAAGTAGTGATGATGGTTGTAACACAGTAACGGAAAAATTCTGATTTCGGAACCAAATTGTCACACAAACGGAAGGCATATTTATTAATAGTATCCCAATGCTGTGGCATCATCGTTTTACCAAAATACGTTTCTAGTTTATTTCCAAAAACCGGAGTGTTCACTAAACGGTCGTCAGTGAAATCAACATTATCGAAATAGTGATCTCTGTAATAATGATATTTGAATTCTTTGTCAATTGCCTCGCCGTTTTCGTCAACCGGAGCTGGCGGAACAACTATGTCCATTGACATTTTAATCATTTTTGCTACCAAAGTCGTTTTGTTGTCCTCAATCAATTTGTTTTGATAAGCGACAACTTCTTTTGTGACATTATCTATTTCCTCTGATTTTTTTGTGAACTCTGCAGATTCTTTATCTAATTTATCTCTTTCGGCAGCTATTGCAGTTGCTTTCGTTCGCTGACTCGATAAGAATGCTATGTATTCAAGAAAGATCTTATTCTCAACGGATTTTTTTGTCTTCAAATTACCAGCTAAATCAGGCATTGCCGTTTCCATTTGAACTTCTTCATTGTTGTAAATGAATTCAAAGAATTTTTGACCAGGCAACAAAAGACCTAACATCCCAGGTTTTTGTTTTTTACCATCAAATTCTACAATACCATTTTTCATTTCGGCTGTATCTGCATAAAGAAGATTTTTACCGTAATATTTGATAAGGTGAACAGTGGTGTCTTTAACTCCTGTAACCTTGAATTTAAGTTTTTGACCAAACACCGAAGTGCTTGTCGCGAAGAGAAATGCAATAAGGATTAATTTTTTCATAGTTAAAATTTGTATTTTTTCACTAAAAGATTCTACTAAATTGACGAACAAAAATAAGAATGGTGACGGTTTTAACAGAATATTAACACCTTTAATATTCATTAAAAATTCCTTTTCGAGCATTCAAATAACTTGAAAGAGCAAATAAAGCATAAGCTAAAACCAAGGCTCCTATTGCCAACCATGCTATATTCGTGCCAATATATAAACCACCAGCTTCGAACATTTGATCTAAGAATAATTTGAAAACGAAAAATATTCCTAGGCCAATTACAGCTACTAAACCAAATATCTTAATAAAGTACATGGAGAAGCTGCGAATCAATTGTTTAGGTGGATAACCCATTCGTAAAAGGGTTCTAACTTCGTAAGAATTTCTGGAAAGCAACAATTGCAAATATTGAATCAAAACTAGTCCTGAAACAAAAACAGCGATAACTGAGATTCCGAGAACGACAAGGAACAATGTTCCAACCACGCTTTTTAATCGGCCGACAACCATTTGCGAATTCTTTGATTCCAAACCGCGTTTAGTCAACAAATCTTCCACCAATCCAAATTCACTTTCCTTACCGGAAATCATGATTTGGGTAATTTTACTTTCTGTTGTTGGCGCGTAAACTTGATTTCCATAATCCATAAAGGCTTCAGGAACCAGAATGGATGAAACTTCGTTGGTAAATCCTATGATACGTGCATTAACGTGTTCTTCCTTGTCTGAATTGTTTGGGTCACGAAGTCTAAATTTGAATTTAATATCCATTGCCAAATCGTCTGATACTTGCGGAATTCCGCTAGCACTCATGAAAGTATTCAGCATCACTAAGAAATCACGTGGTAAAATCATTGGGACGAATTCGTCGCCTTTTTCCCATTTCCATTTCACACTTTGTACATCCAAAAAGTTTTGGTCGACCGTTTGTATGAACACATCAGAGCGAAAGTAAGGAACCAGTGGATCGTCTGTTTGGAAAGAAACATCAAAGTTATTACTGATGACTGGCTTCACGTCTTGAATGAATGATTCAGCTTTGATTTTATTAATCTCTTGAGGAGAAAAATCGGTTTTTGTCAGGTTCAAAGAACTTGAATTCGTTACCTTTTTCTGAACGATGATGGTGTTTGGTCCAAGAATATCGGCTCCTTTTCCAAAATCATTGACTTTTATGAGGTAATGGATAGAGGTTACTAAAAATGTAATGCCTAAGAAAGCTCCAATCATAGCTATGACCAATTGTTTCTTATCTTGATTTTTGAATAATATTTTGTTTAACATGGCTTACAGATTTAGTTCACGTGAATAATTGTAACCATAATCTTCGCCCAATGAAGTTAAAACGAAACCGGCATTCAAAGAATCGCAACGATCGTTTATCATTTTTAAGGCTATCTCAGCGTTTGCTTTATCGAGATGTGAAAAAGGTTCATCTAGAATTAACCATTCAAATGGCTGACAAAGTGCCCGAATTATTGCAACGCGCTGCTGCTGTCCCATGGAAAGTAAACCACAATGTTGTTCCCATTTGTCGGCAATTCCCAAAGTTGCCAGCATTTCTTTCAATTGCTCTTCAGTAAAAACATTTTGCAAACCGTTTTTAAGCATCAGGTTATCCTTCACACTTAAATTGGGAAACAACTGTAAATCTTGAAATACTACTGATATTTTCGTTTGACGAATATCTGTCCAATCGTCAGGAGTGTATGATTTCACATCCTTTCCATCGTAAGTAATTTGACCTTCATAGTCTTTTCGTAGACCAATAGAAGTAAATGTAAACGTCGATTTTCCTTTACCACTTGAAGCGTTTAATAAAATTCGCTCACCAGGATTAAGTTCTGTTTGACTTCCCCAAATACTCTTTTCTCCATGTTGAATGGAAGCGAGTGGGGTAGGCATGACTTTATGAAATGTAATGTTCATTTTTCGGGTTTACAGGGTAATTTTCAATAATCATTCCAAATTTTTGGCAGATTAATTTTTGGAGTGCGAAGTTGCTGATTTTCTTCGAATTAAAATATGTATGAATAAAAAAATAAGTCAATTATTTAAAGGCATGCTAACATTAATTTCCAAAGCTTATCGGTAAAAAAACCTCGATTAAAGGGATTTTTATGATTGCCAGGATTACAGTATTAACGCAATACAAAAATCTTGGCCATCCTTAAATCCCTGTCTGCCGACAGGCAGTCTTAGAATCCCGGTTTAGATCAATTGTTTTTCCAACTCTCGGGCGCGTTCTTCGGTCTCCATTCCTTCAAGCCAAATATTATCAGGATTGCGGCGAAACCAGGTCAATTGCCTTTTCGCATAGCGTCGACTATTCTGTTGGATTTGAGCAATAGCCGTTTCCAAATCATAATCACCTGTTATATGCGCAAACAATTCCTTGTAGCCAACCGTATTCAAGCTTTGCAAATGTTGAAAATGAATGACAGATTTCACCTCCTCCAACAATCCTTCATTCATCATTTCATGAACACGCAGATCAATACGTTTATATAGTTTTTCGCGAGGAAGAGTAATTACGAAACGATGGATGTTAAATGATCGTTCAACTTTTTGGTTTTTGCGAACCTCGGCCATTTTTTTGCTGGTTAAGGTAAGAATCTCAAGTGCTCGCAAAATCCGATGAGGGTTTTTTATATCGACTTGTCTATAATAATCAGGATCTAATTTCTTCAATTCCTCTTGAAGCTTTTCTAAACCTTCCTTATCGTAGAATTCTTGCCATTTTTTTTGCGTTTCAGCATTGCTTGGCAGAGGATCTAATCCATCACAAAGTGCATCAATAAATAAACCTGAGCCGCCGACCAAAATACATTTGTCGTTGTTTAGAAACTCTTTTTCAAGAACTGTCAGAGCTTCTCTTTCAAATTGCGCTGCTGAAACTGGTTCTTGAATGGAATGAGAATCAATAAAATAATGGGGAACACCGTCTCTTTCTTTTTCGGTTGGTTTCGCTGTTCCAATTGAAATTTCCTTGTAAAACTGTCGAGAGTCAGCAGATAGGATAGAACAATTCCATTTTTTTGCAAGCGCTATTGACAAGGCAGTTTTACCGCTTGCTGTTGGACCTTGAATAACGATAAGATGTTTCTTTTTTTCCAAAAGACTACTTGTAGAGTTCTGAATATTCTAAAAAGCGCTCATATATTTCTCTGACGTATTTATGAGTTATCGTTCCTCTCATAGAACCATACTTCACCACTGGATCGCCGTAATATTCGCGTTTTGATAGTTTTAAAATCATTTCTTCCACATTGTCGTCCCAAACTTTTGGATCTTTTCCATATTTCTCAGCCAATCGCTGGGCGTCAAGAAGATGAGCTTTGCCGCAATTATAGGAAGCTAATGCAAACTTTATCCGTTGTAAATTATCAGGAATTGAACTCCATGACTTTATATCTTTCGCAATTTTTTTAGCTCCTCCCATTATTTGTACTTCAGGAGGAGAATCTGGGTATACGCCAAAAATAGGGCCTATTTCAGGCATAAACTGCATCATAGAATACGCTCCACCAAAAGAAACAGCATCTGGATTAAATCGAGTTTCTTGATAGGATAGTGCTGCTAACCATCGCCAATTTACATTGTGTTTTGCTCCAGCGGCTTTGAAGAATTGATCATAGGCAGACAAGTCACCTTTAACGGTAGGTTTCGATTTCTCTGGTTCCGCTGTATGAATTGAAACTGGACTTAGTTCAAAATATTTGTGCTGAATGTATTTATATACTTCTGTATTGGTGAATTTTTCGAGCCAATTATCAAGTCTAGCTTTCAGTACTGGACTGGATTTACGTAATCCGAAGGCTATTTTTTGCTTGGCAGAGATAGCAAGGCTTACATCAATATTTTCAAAAAAGCGTTGGTTGATTTTAGCTATGTTTTCTTCAACAATAGTATAATCGATTATACCTTCGGAGACCAATTCTACTAATTCTTCAGCGCCAACGATTCCGTTTTCAGCTTGAATGTAAATGGTATCTCCAATTTCATCTTGCAAGCTAATTAATCGGTCGTAATAGCTGGATTTTTTCCAAACGTTAACTTTCTTTCTGGCTAATTGAGAGGGTTCAGTTAAAAGAGGTAATGAAGGTTCTTCCTTTGGATTTGGTTTCCGCTGCACCAGTACTTGCGGAATGGAAAGAAAAGGAATGCTGAAGTCAATTGTTTTCGCTCTTTCTCTAGTTACCGTTAAGTTGCAGGATAAAATGTCACCAGGACCTTCATCCAATTGTTCTATTGCATTGTCGAGGTTGTCGATAATTTTAATTTCCAATTCAACGCCTAATTCTTTAGCAAATTCATGAAGGATTTCATATTCAAAACCCATTTTTTTTTCACGATACAAGAAGTAAGAACTTGAGCTGTTTTCAGCCAAAATAATTAGCTTGCCTCTTTTTAGAATCTGTTCTAAATCAAATTGGTAACCCAATTCATTGAATGAAGATTCTTTTTTTTCGCCTTCCATGACGCACGAAAAAAGCACGACAAGGAGAGCTGAGAATAGAAGATGAATGCGATATTTTACCATAAACACCCATAATTGGGGAGAGGAAAGGTACAAATAAATTGGGATTTTCGAAATTAAGGTAAAACCAAATTATTTAGATGAGTCTTGGCTTCGATCATATAGGCTTCAAAGGCAGTTTCGATAGTGGATTCATATTCTTCAAAAACCTCCAATCCGTTTACCAATTCATTTGCAAAAGAAATGCGTCGAGATACGCCTTGACATGCCTTATACAACCCATGTTTGAATTGATACTGATACAACCAATTTTTCTCCATCATTTTCTTTAGCATATAGATAAACTCAGGTGTAAAATCGGGATTTTTGAAATTTATTGAACTATAAAAATTTTGAATAAAATCTTCTAATTCTGTTTCATGAAAATTTTTCCAGTTTTTAGCAAGTAGATGGTCAAAGTACAAATCAACGGCTATTCCAGCGATTTTGGGCAAGGGTTTGTAAAGCGTGTGGAACAACTCTATCACAACGGGATGATGATCTATATAAGAATCGATGGATCGATGCAGGAATATTCCTTTTTGTGTGATTGGTGAGTATTTGGATAAATCTCTTCCTTTTATAAAATCGCCAAGCAAGTTGGCTGCCATCAGATCCGTATTGTTGCGCGAGAAATATAGATGACCAAGGAAATTCATTGTTTAAATGTAGTGTTTTTCTTAATCATTTCGGATTGATGAGTTGGATGGCTGCAGTGCAGTGGGACAAGCTATTCCGACTTCCGAAATCCGCAATTCGCCATCCAATAAGACACAAAAAAAAGCCCAATCGTGAGAAAGGGCTTTGAAACTATATCGTTTTAATTAATATTCGTCTTCGTTGAATAGAAAATCTTCGCGAGACGGATAATCAGGCCAAATGTCTTCGATACTTTCGTAAACATCACCTTCATCTTCTAAATCTTGCAAATTTTCTACTACTTCCAAGGGCGCACCTGCACGGATGGCAAAGTCAATCAACTCATCTTTTGAAGCTGGCCATGGTGCATCTTCCAAGTAGGAAGCTAATTCGAGTGTCCAATACATTTTTTGAAAATTTTTAATCGTTATTTGGCGCAAAAGTAACCTTATTTTCAGAACTTCCAAAAGAAGTACAATAAACTTTGCTTTTTATTTGAAAAACGTTGATTTTTAGTAGAATTAACGGGTCTTTTACATTCTTGGCACCCACGGACTTTCCACTGCACCCAAATCTTGGGTTAATTTTCGGCTAAGAACAAATAAATAGTCGCTCAAACGATTGATGTAACGCGGAATCAAAGCATCAACATGCTCGTTTTGCTTTAGGTCAACAATAATCCTTTCAGCTCTTCGACAAACACAACGTGCGACGTGACAAATTGAAACCGTTGGATGACCTCCAGGCAAAACAAAAGATTTCATCTCTGGAAGCAAAGCATCCATTTCGTCCATCCAATGTTCCAAATTTTCAACGTCCTGCTCGAATAAACCAGGAATTTTCATTTTTGATTTTTCAGGGTCAGAAGCTAAGCTTGATCCAATGGTGAAAAGTCGATCTTGAATTTCGAGAATTTGTCGTTGGTACTCTTTATCGATTTGTTGGTCACGAATTAATCCTAAATGAGAATTTAATTCATCAACTGTTCCGTAGGATTCTATTCTCATGGAACATTTTGGGACTCTTGTTCCACCTATCAACGATGTTTCTCCAGCATCGCCTTTCTTTGTGTATATCTTCATTCTTGTTTAAAGGTTGATCGTTTTTGTTTTAAATCAGCAATCCGTTTTTCTTTTTCTGAATTTCTTAATTTTTTGGCTGATTCAGTTAAATATTTATGTCTGCCATCGAGATAATTTAGCTGAAAATCAATCCATTCCAATTCATTGAATACTCTCCCGAATGTGGCTAATTCCTGCCTAAGAAGTCCAGCTATTTTGAAATAGTCATCTCTTCCAAAATAATCATGGTCGCTATCCGACATTAGGTTATCCAAAGCAGACATAGGCGGGAATCCGTGTTCAGTTGAACGAATAATAGCAATGATTTGTTCAATTTGTGATTCGGAATAACCGTATTTCGGCAAGTCTTCCTTAACCATTTCTTTCGCAAAAGATTCATTGTCAGAATATTGATGGATGAATCCAGCGTCGTGATATAAAATTGCTGTTCGTAATAAAATGGTGTCTTCTTCCGATAGATTTTCCATTTCGGATAAACGAATGGCAGCTTTTTCGACAGAAAGTGTATGATTGATATCGTGATAGGTCAATGCTTCAGGTAATTCCACTTTTAATCTATGCAAGATTTTTTCTCGCATAGTCTCAAAATTTAGGTTGATATTTTTTGCCTGTAGCATGAAATTGACACGTACTGTAAAGTTACAAAAATTAAAAAAGGAAATAAAACGAAATTGCTTATTCGGCAATATTCCGCTTAGAATGACATGGTCTCGAGTGCTTTTTCAGGATTAACTCGAACTTTTCTCAATTCTAAAATTCGCTGAATAACTCTATCAACAGTAGCATCGGGGCACGAAGCACCTGAGCTAATGATAATTTTCATTATGTTTTTGTTACGCAAATTCACTCGAGCTTTTATTTCCATATGCTGATGAATATCGTAACTAAGCCATTCAGTATCTGATATTAATTTCGTTTCGTCTTCAATGAAGTAACAAGGGAATTTATTTTCCATCAATTCGACCAAATGTGTCGTATTTGAACTATTATAACCTCCAACTACGATGGCGAAATCTGCAATTACATCCAACAAACCTTTGGTAGAATTTTGATTGTCGTTTGTCGCGTAGCAGAGCGTGTCACGCGTGTCTGCAATGTGATTTTTAATATTCAGATCACCATATTTAGCGACCATAGTTTCTCGAAGAAAATCTGTAATGGCTTGTGTTTCATTCGCCAGCATGGTCGTTTGATTGACGACACCGATTTTCCGTAAATCCTTTTTAGGGTCGAAACCTTCAGAATATTTCCCTTTGAATACATTCAATAATTCTTCTTCGTCGATTCTGCCTAAAATATAGTCAGCAAGCTTAGCAGCTTCCTTAATGTCTTTTACGATTATACTATGACCATTTTGTGTACTATGCGAAAAAGTAGCTCGCGTTTCCTCATGTCTATGTTTTCCGTGAATTACGATTGTATGTTTGTCATGTCCAAGCTTTTCTGCTCTATTCCAAACTTTTTCTACAAACGGACAAGTGGTATTGTAGGCTTTCGTCTGAACACCAATTTGAGTAAGTTTTTTCTCTATTTCAACAGTTGTTCCAAAAGCTGGAATAATAACAACATCATCAGAATTCAAATCATTCCAAGGTATTATTTGTCGACCAGCAGTATCTTGAATGAATTTTATTCCATGACTCTGCAAATCTTCATTAACAGCTGGATTATGAATCATTTGACTCAATAGAAAGATTCGTTTATCTGGATTTTCAGCGATAGCTCGATACGATATTTCGATAGCATTTTCTACACCGTAGCAAAATCCAAAATGACGAGGAATCCAGAATTGAACTTTACCAAAATCAATCAAAGAAGGGGAAAAATCTTTTTTGCGTGGATCAGCCAATTTTCTTTTAGCTTTCACTGCGGAAATAATTGACGAACGGTAAAAATCTGGTATATCGAATTCTTTCATTTAATCTGGAAATATGTACAAAGTTACCTTTTTGTTAAGTTTTAACGGGATTTATATTCATTTTGTTCCAAAAAAATCACAATATTTTTGGATTACTTCTAACGAGCCTTTATCCAGCAATTTACAACAAAAAAGGGATGAAATAAAATTCCATCCCCTTTTTGCTAAGTTAGCGACCACTTATATAAACATATTCAAGTCCTTGTTGTGTTTCACACGGTACTTGTAATTAATGTTCTCATTGTCTTTTGCTTTTACTTTGAGAATCCATTCTATCGTCCCTGTTTTAGGGTCTAATTTCCCTCTGTCTAAGCCTTGTTCTTCAATGGATATATCAGGATTAGTGGTAACTGGCATTTGGTCCAGAACAACAATTTCTATTTCCGTTCCTTTCAGGTTTCGAATCTCGATGTTGTAAGCCATCGTTTTTTCTTTGTTGCTACCAACGATTTTCTCTTTACACTCTCTTTTCATCAAAGTTCGTTTCACCATAATGTTTGGATCTTTTCCGAGAGAGAAAGTTATTGTATCGTCCATTTGAGATGGATTCAAGAACGTTTCACCGATGTATGTTCCGTCAAAAAAGATATTTGCTTTTGCAGGAACTAACTGATAATCTGAAAGATTTGCCAATTCCGCCATCAAATATGCAGATTGATCCAATTTCGGAATCGTGTAGTATCTATAGTTCGTTGGGATATTCAAGTTGCGAATCAAAACCATGTGCTGTTCGTTATTGGACTTAATTGTGTAAGGCAAATCAATTTTAAACTCAGCCGAAATCATATGTTCAATAACTTGGGCAAAATCAGCCGAAGTTTTGGCGTCATAGGTCACGCCGTTGCTATTTGTGTAATAACCATCGTTTACCAAATCTTCATTGGCTTCTTGACGCAATGCTTTTTTACTCACTTCCAAATAATTGCTGGTTGGGGCATTCGCTTGAACTTTGTAATTGTTGTAGTCTACATACCAAGGATGCAAGGTTGGCAACGTTTTGTTTTGGTAAGGGTTATTCGTTGAAATACTCAAACGCACGTCATCCCAATCCATTCCTGTATTCTGATAAACTTGCGCTTTGTAGTTCATGTTTATTTTCGAACCTAAAACTTCGGCACGCATATCGTAAAGTGGAATCCAGCCCGCTTGACTTACCAAATAGGATAAATTCAATTTACCGCTTGTTGCTGCATCTGCAGATAAGGTTATGGTAATTCTATGGCTCGGACCTTTGTCTTTTGAATCTGAATTAACGCTACTCTGATGATTTTTCAATTTTTTCAAACGATCCATCATTTCTCGTTGAAGAGTCGTTTTCTTGTTTTTGGTTTTATTCAAACCTTGCAAATTCTTATTGATTTCCAACATTTTTACGGTGTAATATTCCATCGCTTGTTTCAGTAAATTGATAGAATCGTTCACTTTTCCTTGTCCGCGAATAGCGCCATTGTTGGCCAAAATATTTTTCGTGGCAACATATACATCAATTTCATCTTGAATTTGTTGAATTTCATAGCCCAACAATTGAAGCGAATCTTCCAAGGCATTAATTTCCTTTCTGATTTTTAACGGAATACCTTCCAAATTTACCGGTTCAGGTTTCGGGTAGTATAGCGAATACTTCGCATCGATGATTACCACATTTCCGCTCGCAAGAACTTGTAAACTGTTAGGATCTATCGTCGGACAAATGCCATCGACGATTACTTTCGTAATTCCAGTTTTGATGGAATAGGAAGCTTTCCGTCGAATCTGCGCTCCTTGCGAGTACACGGTTACTTCAGTAATATTCGATTTTACAATGTCTTCCTCCAAGGAAAATGCGGAAGAGCTCATCAAGATTCCGCAGGCAATAAGAATGATTTTATACATGGTCGTTTATTTTTTAGGACTGTACAAGGCAAGAGGGGAATGGTTCATTTTCTGGTTTATTTATCATATCGTTCCTATAGCCGATATTATTAAATATCGTCTTAAGAGACGATTTATTTGCATATCGTCTTTAAAACCGATATATTTGTAAAAAAAAACAATGATTGCAGTAATAACAGGTGATGTAATAAATTCACGAGAAGGTAATGCAACTAATTGGCTCAGTGGGCTTAAGGAAGTACTGAATCAGTATGGGGTAGACCCTTCTGAATGGGAAATATTTAGAGGAGATAGCTTTCAATTGAAAGTTAAGCCAAGTTCAGCTTTACTGGCATCGTTGCACATTAAAGCTGCTCTAAAATTGAGTGCGCGCAAAGATGTTCGAATAGCAATAGGAATAGGCGATGAGGAATATCCAGCAAAGAAAATTACTGAATCAAATGGAACAGCCTATATCCATTCAGGAGATTGTTTTGAGTCACTAAAAAAACAGACAATAGCGGTAAATACTGGTAATGAGAAAATAGACGAAAGCGTAAACCTTATGTTGATGCTGGCACTATTGACAGCTGATAATTGGAGCCCAATTGTTTCGGAAATTATTAAAACATCAATTGAAAATCCTGAAGAATATCAAAAAGTACTCGCGAAAAAATTAAATAAGTCGCAAAGCACGGTGAGTGAGGCGTTAAAACGTGGTGGATACGACGAAATATTGAAATTAAATTACTATTTTCAAAATCAAATTTCGTCACTATGATTTTACTGATTGTCAAACTTTTACTTTCTCATTTACTCGGAGATTTTGTCTTTCAACCCTATGCATGGGTAAAAAGTAAAGAGGAAGAAAAAGTCAAATCAATTTACCTTTACCTACACATTCTGATTCACGCAATGTTGTTGTTCATACTTCTTGGAATTGATTCAAAATATTGGATATCAATTCTGATAATAGCAGTCAGTCATTATGGTATTGATCTCACTAAACTGTATTTGAAGGGGAGAATAAACGAACGGAAACTTTTTCTATTTGATCAATTGGCGCACATTCTTGTCTTAGCGGGCGTTGTACAATTCTTCTTTCCGTATTTACATAACATGGAATTCCTTTATTCAAAAAACTTTATTTCAATAGTACTTTCCCTTATTTTATTGACCTCCGTTTCATCCATCGTGATGAAAATGGTCATGAGCAGATGGAAACTAAACGAGGACGATCAGAATGACTCTTTGAACGACGCTGGCAAATACATAGGAATTCTAGAACGCTTATTTGTTTTCGGATTTATTCTCATGAGTCAATGGGGAGCAATAGGCTTTTTATTAACCGCAAAATCTGTTTTTAGATTCGGCGATTTATCCAAAGCAAAGGATAGAAAACTAACGGAATATATCTTAATTGGGACACTCTTGAGTTTTGGGATAGCAATATTGATTGGGCTTTTGTGTGTTTCACTAATTCGTTACACCGACTAAAAAAAATCTATTTACGGAGCTTGTTTGGTTCAAAAGAGATTATAAATTACTTTATTTCTTTCAATTCTTTATCTGCTAGACCAACGAGAATATCATGCCCTTTCTTATCAACTTTAACGAGGCCGTATTTGGCTTTTCCATACTTTCTGGCTTGACCTTCTTCAAAAAAGAAAGAATCTGCGCCTACGGTTGTTTGCCAGTCTTTTTTATTGAAACGAATAGCATATTCACCTTCCTTAAGTGGTAAAACTTTGGTTTGAAGTCGGACCAATTTGGCGATTCCATTATTGTCTGTTTGAACAATACAATAACCTCGTTTCTTCTTAGGTTGAAGCCTTCGTGAAATAGCGTAACTCAAGCGCATGTAGTCACCTTGCATCAGTGAGCGCGGGTCAACAGGTGCCAATTCGAAATAAAGCATTTTTCCGTCTTCTAGAATCGTTTCTTTTTGCCAAACTGAACTATGAAAAAGTACCAGAAGAACCAATAAGTTGGCAACAATAAGGATTGATTTATATTTTTTCATGGTAAAGGTATTTTTTTGCAAGTAAATAGAATCCGATAAATAAGAGTCCTGCGGCCATCATGATCAATGATTTGTACAGAAGCGTCATGGATAAATCGTAGTAGAACTTGGAGAAGAAATAGATTAAACCGATAATTCCTAGTGCCGCACTAGCACGGAAATTATAGTAAAATCCGAGCAAAAGAATTAATAAACTCGCTAAAATAGCAGGTGCTGGTAAAAGTAAAATGAAGAAAAGCAAGGAGAAGAAATAGATAAAACCTTGACTTTTAACATCACTTATTTCCAGTTTTTTAAGGATTAAACGAACGACATAAAGCAAACAAACGAGGAATATGGCAGAAGTAAAATAATAACTTCCAAGGTTCCAATAGAATACATTCCCAAGACTTAAAAAGACCATACCAGTCAGCAAGCAAAAAAGTAATGCATCGCGTATCGCATCATATTTTCCTGCAATTTTCGGGTGAAGAGTTATCAGTTTTGCCTCAAGGAGTAGCCAACAAGTATAAATAAAGCCAAGCCCAGCAATTACATAGGAAATTACAAATGAATTACTCCCTTCAATTAGGATACTCGTAATCGCGCCGAAAAACAAAGCCGTAGTGATGAAAGTTAGCACATAATTAGAAACAAGAAACAGTGTTAGAATAGATATTACGAGAAAAATTAGTTTAATAAATAATGGATCATTGTCCATGCTGCCCAAACCAAAACCCATCATCAATAAACCAAGTAGATAGGCAGAAACGCTTAAAGTTCCGATGAAAAAAGAATGTCTAGACATATTCAAGCCTATAGAACTACCGACTAGAATTCCACCAAGAATAAGCATGCCTAATTTATTCTCATAAAAGCCCGCAATGGCAATAAAACCGGCAAAACAAAGCGTTGCAATTAGTCCGCCGAATATGGTCAGGATTTTTATACTGATAGAAGACTGATTATCGAATTTGGCTTGATAATCTTTTTCGATTTGCGCTTCTTTCACCTTGAAAGTATCCTCTTCTCCAGCACGAATCAGTTCAATAGTTTCATGAAAATTATTATTCTTCATTTTTGGAGTTTTTAATGAGTGAATTTAAACCGACTACAGTTCCGGAGATAGCCAGAATTACAAATATTCCAACAGAGAAAAATGATCCTGAATCAGTTGATATTTCCAGTATTTTCGAGGAAATAATGACGATTAAACTTAGTATAAGAATAGCCAAGAGATAAATTTCTTTTGCTTTCCAAGCATAATAAAGAGCTAAGCTAAAGACCAAGAATACGGGCAACAAAGACAACCAAATTGAATACTGATGATTGTATCTGGAGAATATGGTCATGATCACGGAACTCGTTCCCAAACTAACAGTCGCCAGTGAAAGTGTAATTAAAAACCATTTTGGAATCGCCACCTTGGTCGTAAATTGCTTCAACACATGAAAACCTATACAGATTCCTGCGTTCAATACAAAAAGAATAGAAATTAGATTTGTCGTCATCCATTTGCCGCTTATTTGAACAGCGTATAAAACGAGTGTTGTGTTCACCAAAACAATGAAAAGTAGCCAAAGCGCAGCAAAATTACCGACAAGGCTCCAAACAAACACGGCCATCGTCCAACCCAGAAAGAAATCATACGCATTGGCACCGGTTTGGTAAACTTGTCCAAATACAGCGAACAAAACACCCACCAACATTGCCGCACCGGTAAGCACACTATTTTTTATTATTTCAGCCGATTTCGAAAAATAGACATAGGCAATAGCAGCAATGATCAGACCTTCAATTAATCCGATTTTAATGAATTTATGAAGAGATGCCCAGTTGAAAGCAAAAAAGAAAAGCACGCCAGCAACAAACAGCGAAACGCCCAAACCAATGAACAATAGATTTAAAAAGTTGATCCAAGATTTCCTATCGCTATAAACAGACTTATGCAGCCATTTTGAAGCGCTCTTCTCCGTCCAATTGCTGTTTTGCGCAATGGTTTGGATATCGTCGCGGGTTATTTTTTCCATTTTTCTTTGACTTAAATGATTTTTTGAGAATCATTTGATTTAGTTAAAGGTAAGGAAAATGGGGTGATGAATGGGGAATGGGTTTTTTAGAAAGGTCTATTTTCGTCTACTCAACAATGTCAAAGTTAATGGTTCATAAAAGACAAATTATATTTATTTACGATCTCTTAAAATCGTATTTTTAATTTTGCATAATCTGGAAACTGAATAAATTATAGTATCGGCAACTTTACAATTTGAATTTATCCTCGATTAACCTTTGTAATTCAGAATGAACATCTGCTCTTGTTGAGGTGTAAATTTCGTTTTCACCCTGAACCATATTCATTAAATTCTCTCCCATTTCAGAACTATAGAATATGATTGGTGTATCATGATTCTGGAACCTTATCTCAATAATTAAATTTGCACCATTTACAGTGACATCTTCCAAATTGTGATCCATCATAATAAGGTCTGGAGTCCAGTCTCTTATCGTGTCACAAATGTGCTCCCCACTTGTAAGAATTTGTGGCTCAGAAAATGTAAAACCTAATTCTTTAATTTCATTTTCTATTCTAAAATGGATTGATGGGCCAAAGTTTTTATCATCTTCTACCCATAGTAATTTTAATTCTCTCATTGATTATATTATTATTTCAAACTCGGTTCCTTTATTTAACTTGCTTTTCACTTTTAATTCTCCACCAAACCTGTCTACTATTTCTTTAACATGATAAAGTCCGATCCCAGCACCTTCCGTTTTTGTGGTGTATCCATATCGAAAGATATCTTCCAGTTTTTCAGTATCAATTCCTTTGCCATTGTCAATGAATGAAATCACTAATTTATTATCTCTCTGTTTCATTTCAATTTCAAACTTTGTTGCACCGGCTTTTTTAGAGTTGCTGAATAAATTATCTACTAATATGTTAATTTCTATAGGTCTAAATTTTCCTATAAAAGATTTGTTGTAATGATTTAAAAATGACACCTTCATCCCATCATTTGTAGCTATACTAACTACGTTTTTAACA
Source organism: uncultured Flavobacteriales bacterium (assembly GCA_963977135.1). Lineage (GTDB taxonomy): Bacteria > Bacteroidota > Bacteroidia > Flavobacteriales_D > Crocinitomicaceae > UBA2040. The sequence goes on from CAXBNN010000001.1 coordinate 203,843, forward strand.
TATTCTTTCAAGTATTCTTCAAGATTTATTTCAATGGCGTCAGTGTAAAGTTTAAAATTAGCTTTAGTGGCAAACTTGCTTATATTTTGTATTTTTTTGTTCTCAAAGACTACAATCTTTAAGATGTCAATCAACTTTTTATTATCTAAATCTTCTCCTTTTCTCACCTTATTATAAAGACCTGTTAGATAATTATCAACTATCCCGGCTGAAATCCCAATATGATGGAGAAAGCTAACTACCTCATCAAAATCTTGTGACTTTACAGATTTTAAAAACAAGTTTTCAGTTACTTTTTCTTCTAATTCTATGGTTGTTTTTTTTGCTATCTCATCAACTTCCTTAAAGGCATTTATTAATTCAGCAACCCTTTTTTCTGTTTTATTTGCGACATCTAATATTTTATCATTTCCTGAATTTTTTGCTAATCTATAGAGATTTTTAACTAGAGACGTAGCACTTCCTGATGAATTATTGCTAATAATGTTAACAAAATTAGGGTCATATTTTAAATCAACGATTTCATCACTATTAGTTATTTTTGTAATGAGGTCCGTTATTTTTGTTTTCAACTCGTCTTGGGATACGTTATCTAAATCATCTTCAATACTCAGAAAATTACCATCCCCCCATTTTTGAACATCGATTACATATTTTTCAAGCCTTTCAATAACATTTTCGTGATAAAACTTCATGAATTCACTGTATGCAGCGTTTTTTTGAAAACCATCACCCCGGCTTGAAGATTCTTTAAATAGGTCGGTAGTAGTCTCTGTTATTTCTATCCGTCCAATAATATCTTTATTACCAATATAAATTGATGGTTTCTGAGCTTTCCGTAAATCTAGTTTTAGAGGGTCTTCTCCAGGTTCACCATATGGGTATATTCGAATATTGTTGCGATATAAATAGACAGAGCCATAATCTTTTGTGTTCACTCCCATTCTGTTGCTAAAGGTTAGTTTAGCAGATTGGTTAAGGTAATACACCTTAACTTTTATATTTGATAGAATTTTCATGGAATTATGTTCTTCTATCCTATATATTCGTGTTCCTCCGTCCTTTAATTCTGTAATTATTTTTTTACCATCTTCTGTTATTTCGACCTCAATTTTACTTGTTTTAATGGCTAAGGTTTCAAATATGAAATTCTCTATTTTTTCTTCACTTTTAGCAAATTCTTCACAAGTGATGAAAATATTAAATGGCCTTTTATTTTTATCTTCGCTAGGATTGATAAGTTTTGATAAAGATTTTTTAAGATAGTCAAGTTTTTCTTTATCCCATTTACTCCTCAATTCAGAAATTTCGAGAATTGTCCCATGTTTGAGCCCATAAGAATTTTTATTCAGATCAGAATGAATTACTTTAATATTCATAAATTCCTCTCTCATATTTTTTTCAAAAGACTCCCAATTTGTCAATAATTGTTGAGTCTTTTCGTTCACTTTCGTTGTTTCTAGCCTTAAAGACTTCCCAAGTCTGTCACATGAAAATCGACCAATACCTTTTGCCCCAGCATATTGCCTATTTTGATAAATTTTATCTCTATAATCCTTGTCTTCAGAACCTTCTTTTTTCGCAGAATACCCAACAAACAGCCACTTTTCGGATAAATCTTCAAAGTTCATGCCTTTTCCATTATCTTTTATAATAATTTTAGATTTATCTCTATCCGTGACATCTGAAAATATAATATCAACGCGGCTTGCGTGAGCATCATATGAGTTTTTTACCAATTCAAAAATTGCAATGTAGTCGTCAGTTATTAAATCTCTTCCAATAATGTCTTTTAAGGCAGAGCTAACACGAAAGTTTAAATCTTTACTCATATTTCGACTAAATTATAAATATTACTTGGTGGAAACAACAGGTCTAAACTATTTGGTTTTATTTTAAAAAGTGGGCCTTTTTCAACAACTCTGCCTTTTGAGTTCCTTTTAATTAAATGATCTAAGGTTATAATACCTTGTTCAAGTAATATATCAAACTGAGAAACAATGGGCTTTTTGGTATGTTCAACTTGTTTATATTGAAAATGCTCTTTTCCATCAATATGAATGGTATCGGCTGCTACCCAAAAAGTTTCTTTATGTTTTTCTAGAAGTCTATCGTGTAACTTTTCTAAAGTCCACACAACAAAGTCTCCGACATTTTTAATATCAGAATTTTCAATCAAATGGTTTATGTCCGAATCAATTTTTAAAGTTAACCCCTGAGAGTTTTTTGTTATTGCCGATACTGTACAATATAATTTAAAATCCTCTTCTCTCCAATAGCCAAACGAGTTTAATATTTCCGAAGAACTTTTAAATTTACTTAGTTTCCATTCTGGAACTTGTGCAAAAAGTGTTTTACGATTTCCCTTACTATCTCTGTAAGATTTTAACTCAATCCCTTTGTAGTCAGGTTTTTTGGATGAATTAATATCAATTCCAAGTGCATTTTCTAAAGTACGGCCAACAGAAGTGTCAGCATTTAACATTGACGGAATCGGAGTTTTTGCGATTTTGCGTAACATTAAAAGGAGTTCATTTGAAATAGCATTTTCAATTCCATTAATTGCCTGAATCAATTCTTTGAATGGATTTATTATCGCTGAATCCAACAACTTCTTAATTGGTAATTGTGTCAGGTTTAAAATATGTATTTTTCTATCAAAACAAATAATCGCCAGAATATCATTTGGGTTTGCATGTTTGGTTAATCCAGAAAACCAGATTCTAGGGTCTCCATTTTTTGTATTTGGTCTGTATAAAGAGGTATTAGATTGGTTTGTTTTGTGGTCTTCATATATTAAAGCTTCTATAATTACTTTATTTTCAGGTCCTTGATTTTGAATGTTGTAATCGTGAAAATTATTTTTTCTGAGATAGTTTCTAACTGAACCTGTAGCATCCATGATGGATTTTTTAAGACCGGTTTCTGTAAGTTCTATTAAAGTCAGTGAAACTGAATTTTCCGTTAATATTTTAAGTTTTTCTTCTTCAATGAGGGTAAGTGTTCTCATTTAATATTCTTTAGAATTTCTGTAGCAACTGCCCTTGCTAAAAGTGGAGGGACAGCATTTCCTACCAAAGTATATTGGGGCACCTCTGTTTTTCGGTTATTTCCGCCAGTTGACCGTTTTCCTTGAAAGACAAATGAATCGTCAAACGATTGTAATCTAGCCATTTCTCGTACTGTTAATGCTCTTGGTGTGTTATAATGAATATAGTCATCCGCAATAGTCATAACAGTTGGGCTTTGCCCATCAGGTTTCAATACATTATAATTTCGCTTGTTCGTAGCAAGTCCACAAGCATTTAGTTTAGCTTGAGATTTTTTATAATCACCCTCTTTTCGAATGATATCAAGTCTTTTAATTACATCTGCATTTTGCTTGCTCGTTTTATGATTGTGTAAAACATCGTACGACTTAATTCCATTTTCAAGTGCTGTTGTGTTTTGAACATAAAAAGGTTTTGAAGCGTTTAAAAATCGTCTATTCAATCGTCCTTCTCGACTCCATTCAGCAAATGATTTCCCTTTTTTACCGTCTGGTTTTCCATCAATTGATCTTTTGCCAATTAATTTCTCCATTTTCACTGCGCTGCCATTAAACTGTTTTGAAATGTTAACAGATTCATAATGATGTGCTTCTTCGTCATTTCCAACAAAATCTAAATCGTATAGTGCTTCAAATACAGTTACTTTGTCTTCCTCTTTAACGGTTGCAGGAATATCTGAAATAAACTTTTGGTCTTTTCTACAACCAATAAATAGAACCCTTTCTCTATTTTGAGGTACACCATAATTTGAGGCGTTAGCAACAAAAGGAGCTTCAATTCGGTATAGGCGAATCGCTTGAATTATTTCGGCATATTCAGTTAATTGATTGTTAGAGCAAAACTTTCTAGCTACCTGAACGGTTTCATCAAAACTGTATGTGTAAATGTGCAATGCAAGAATAATGTCGTTACATGCTTTTGCATACTCTTTTGAAACATTCATTTTATCAAAAGCTTCTTCAATTTTCTTGATTATTTCAGTTGAATCTAATTCAGTTAAAAAATTATTGAAATGATTTACGAAGTAGTCGTTATCAATATTACAAAAATCTTTTTCTCTTATAATTTTCCGTTTAAGAACTTCCCATTCTTTGTTTCTTTGAAGTAAATTAAATCCATGCCGAATCGTGCTGACTCTTTCATCAGTTTTACTTGTTTTATAATCAACAATTTTTGGTGTTAGTTGGCGGAATTTACTTTCTACGTTTGAAATAAATGCTTCTTTTGCAGTTTCAGCTTTTTTCTCACTAAATTGCTCAATTTCAATCCTTTTAATAATGCAGTCAATTAAAAAATCATCTTTCTTATTAGAATTTTTCAGATTTTTAATAAATCCAGTAAGCTTTGGAATTTCTTTGATGTCAACTATTGAATTAATTTCTTCAAGGATTAATTCTTTGATTTTACCGCCTTCTTTTGTCAAAATCCCTTTGACATTTTCCATAACAAAGTACTTAGGTTGTAAAACCTTAATGACTTGCAGGTAGTGTGAAAATAAGTCATCTTTTTTATCAAATTTCTTTCTTTTGCCTGCTAAACTAAAACTCTGACAAGGAGGTCCTCCACAAACAACATCTACTTTTTTATTTCCAATCTTGTTTAAAAGATTATCTAAGAAATCAGGTTCTGTTATATCTTGACAAAGAAATTCAGCGTCCAGCCCTAATTGATGATTGTAACGAACTACATGCGTTAATTCGCAGTTTTCATTGATATCATTGGCAACTAAAAAATCAAAAAATTTATTATTGATATCTGCTTGTAAAAAACCTTCACTAAAACCTCCAGCTCCTGCAAAGAGGTCTACAAAAGTAACTGGTTCTCCATAAAGAGCCATTTGTTCTCTTACAATATTGACGTTGTGGTCTTCTTTATAATTGTTTATGAAATCGTTGAGCTTGGCTTTAATTTCTTTGTTTGTATAAGCCTTTTTGTAAGAGTGATTAAGTAATTCATCGGCTCTATCTTTCAAATAATTTAGGTAATGATTTATTTCAATGTTATTTGAAACAGTGCCAGAAACGAGTTGCGTTTCTTTATCAAAATCTTCAACATTAACTTTTTCGCCAGTTGCATTTTTAATCTGCTTTCCATTGCAATTTATTCTTAAATGAATAGGAGAAAGGCCTTTTTTATCTGGTTTATCTAAGTAAAAATTGATTGTTGCCATGTTTTATTTTTTTTACGGACGTTTTTACGGACACGGACAAATCTACGGACACATTAAATAAAATGCAAAGAAATAATGTATTATTTTTTTAAATAATTTAGATGAAAATAAACTTAAAAACCAGTTATTCCACCCCAACAACAACCTCATTCCTCCTAAAAAACAAATCAAAAGGCGGGTTGTAGCCTAAGTAGGAGAAATTGCCTTTGTGTTGTATGCCTTGCGCGTCGAGTTCAGTAATCAATTTCTGCTTGTACTTTTCTAGCTTTTCCGTGCTTGCCCAACCGCCAAAGCGAATGGCTGCTAGTTTTTTGGCTGGTTCTTCGCGGAATTCAATTTGGGATTGGTTCGGTTGCGGCAGATTGTCTTTCTTCATGCTTTTGGGCACGAGGAACATCATGGTCATGGAATCTTCCATGGACATGGAAACGGGCGAAGTCATGGAAATTTTTTCTTTTTTGTCGTTGCCACCAAAGATGTAGCCGGCAAGAATGGAGAATCCTTTGCTGGAGGCTTTTTTGTAATCGTTTGTCGACAGTTTTACGGATGTGAAAAGGCTTGCTTCGTATTCACGTATTTCGAAGTTGTCGTACTTTTTTACGACCTTGTACGGGTAACTTTCAATGTTGCTTCGGCTCCAATAGGTATAGATTTGCGATGCGATGAAAAGCAAAACAAGTATGCCAAGAGCGATGAGGAATTTGTTCATTTTCGTTATTTTTAGTCGAGGATTTTATACTTTGCACCTCTATTAAAGGTACAAATAATTAACGAGAATGTTTGGAAATGAATTCAATTTAGAGACCGAAAGATTAATCCTTCGCGATATTCGTGACAGCGATTTGGAAGGCATGTTCGAATTGGATTCTAATCCTGCGGTTCACCGCTATTTGGGTAACAAAGCAATAACGACAAGGGACGAAGCTCAAAAGGTTATCGACAGCGTAAAGCAACAATACAAAGAAATAGGGATTGGTCGTTGGGCGATGATCAATAAGGAAACTGGCGAATTTATGGGCTGGTCTGGTATTCGCTTGAATACGGAATACAACATGAATGGCTTTACGAAATATTATGATGTGGGTTACAGAATCATCGAACGATTTTGGGGTAAAGGTTATGCAACGGAATCGGGCAGAGTAGCGGTAGATTATGCTTTCAATACTATGAAACTACCTGCAGTTTATGCTACGACAGAAATTGGAAATGAGGCCTCCCACAAAGCTTTACTGAAAATAGGTTTGGAATATGTGGAGGATTTTCATTTTGAGGAAGAAGGATTGGATTTGAGATGGTATCAAAGGATAAGCTGATTTCAACGCCAACTGGGCGCCTGCCTGTCGGCAAGACAGCCAGGCGAAGGTGTCGTTTGATAATGACGGATTACTAATTGTCAATTGCCTCAACGCAATTCATTCCATCAACTCCAGCGCTAACGATTCCGCCAGCGTAGCCTGCGCCTTCTGCACAAGGATATAATCCTTTTACTTCTGGGTGTTGCATCGTTTCTCGATCTCTTGGGATTTGGATTGGACTTGACGTTCTGGATTCAGGTGCATGAAGAACGGCATCGTTGGAGATGAAACCTTTCATTTTTCTGTCGAAATCAATGAAACCTTGACGCAAGCGTGAAGCTATAAAATCGGGTAAAACTTTATTTAAATCAACACTTGTAATACCCGGTTGGTAGGAACTTCTTGGGAATTCTGACGAGATTTTTCCGTCGATGAAATCTTTTAAACGTTGCGCAGGAACATTTTGTGTTTTCCCTGCTGCTACCCAACAATCGTGTTCAACTTTTTTCTGGAAATCAAGGCAAACCATAGGATTGTCTTTGTCTTCAAAATCTTCTGGTTCCACGCTGATAACAATTCCTGAATTTGCATAAGGGTTGTTTCGTTTAGAAGGCGACCAACCGTTGGTTACTACTTCACCTGGCGATGTAGCACACGGCGCAATAATACCTCCTGGACACATACAAAAACTAAAAACACCTTTGTCCTTAACTTGTGTAACAAGCGAGTAGGAGGCAGGCGGTAAATATTCGTCGCTTGCTCGGCCGTGGTATTGTAATTTGTCTATAAATTCTTGTCTATGCTCTACACGAACGCCCAAAGCGAAAGATTTTGCGTTGAGTTTTATTTTTTTCTTGAAAAGCAATTCGAAAATATCTCGGGCTGAGTGTCCTGTTGCAAGAATGAGGTTTTTAACTGGAACAATCTGTTCTTCGTTTATCGTGATAGAGGTAATTTCTCCATTTTCAACGGTGAAATCCGTCATTTTTGAATCAAAATGTACTTCGCCGCCTGCTCGAATGATTTCTTCGCGCATGGCAACGATAATTTGAGGCAACTTGTTGGTTCCAATATGCGGGTGAGCTTCAACGAGAATATCTCTATCCGCTCCGAAATGAACGAAAAAGCCAAGAATTTTATTGACGTCGCCTCTTTTTTTGCTACGCGTGTAAAGTTTTCCGTCAGAATAGGTTCCGGCACCACCTTCGCCAAAGCAATAGTTGGATTCAGGATTGACCAAGTGATTTTTGTTCAATTCGGCTAAATCACGTCTTCGCTCTCTAACGTCTTTGCCACGTTCGAAAATAACAGGTTTCCAACCCAATTCTAATGCTCTTAGAGCGGCAAACATTCCTGCTGGTCCGGCACCAATAATATGAATGACTTTAGCAGGATCTACTTTTTTGGGTTCGTAGAAAACATCAACTGGCCATTCGGCATTTGCATCAATGTATTCAAATGTTGCATTGATTTTTATGTCTCGTTTCCGAGCATCAATAGATCTTTTTTTCCAACGAAATTGAAAGCTATCAGCTGGTCGAGAAAGTTTTTCAGATAATTGATAAGCAATAAATTCTGTGTCCGAAACTTGTTCGGGTGTCAAAATAAGTTGAACACTTTCTATCATTATCCTTCGAATATTATTGATAATCCCCAAACACGATTGTAGAGTAAATCAATTGGTCTTGAGGAGCTTGTATTGTCTTGAATCAATGAGTTTACAAAGCCTTGAGAATATTTTACTTCGATACCGAATTTAAAATATGGAGTAAAAAACTCTACTCCAATACCAGCTTGAACTTGAAAGTCATCTCGTTTAATTTTGATAAACGGATCTGAGTTCGATTGATTGGCTTTTGCTTGTGACTGTAAATCCAAAGAATATTGAATTCCTCCCAGCACGTAAGTCGCGAAGTTATTGTAGCGCGTAGTTCTAAATTGGAACATCAAAGGAAAATCGAGGTTGGTACTGGCAATACGTTCTTCCAAGGTTGAATCTTTTGTCGGGTCTTTGATACTTGGGTAGGTGTAGGTCAAAACGCGTTCTTGAAAAGATAAGGAAGGTAAAAACCGAAGTCGAGTAGTTGGTCCCCAGAGCTTTAGTGTTGATACAATACCCAATTGACCACCAGTTTGCGCTGTCGAAGTTATGGATTTTACATTGTATAGTTGAAATTCACTGGCATTTTGATAAACTGAAAAACCAGCAGAATTGATACCCAACATAAATCCAAAGTGAGCTCTTCGTTCGTCAAAACGGGAGTAGTTTTTTGGTTTAGAACGCTGCCCAAAGGCAAAGCCGGAACAAAAAACAATCAATAAAAGGCTCCATTTAATCATTGTTGAATCAACGCTTACTCGGTTTGAATATTGCAAATATCTACTTAATACCTGAATAAATGGTTGCAATTCCACCTGAAACTAGTTTAGCCTCAACAGTTTTGTATCCTAATTTCTCCAATATGTCCGTAAAGTTTTTTCCTTCTGGAAAAGCAGCAACGGACTCAGGAAGGTAAGCATAAGCTTTCTTATCTTTCGAAATGTTTTTGCCTAAAAAAGGAATTACGTTTTTTGAGTAAAAGCCAAAAGCTTGTTTAACTGGGAATTTCTTTGGTTTTGAAAATTCTAAAATGACCAATTTTCCACCTGTTCGAACAACGCGTAGCATTTCGGCAAGACCTTTCTCTAAGTTTTCGAAATTTCGAACACCGAAACCAACAGTTAAGGCGTCAAAGTAATTGTCTTCGAAAGGTAGAATTTCACTGTCGCCCACCATCATTTTGATACGATCGGTTAGACCTTTTTTCTCCATTTTCTTCTGACCTACGGAAATCATTCCAGGTGAAAGATCCAAGCCAACGACCTCTTTTGGCTTAAGCGTCAAGGCTGCAATGGCAAAATCACCTGTGCCAGTCGCAATATCGAGAATTTTTTCAGGTTTAATTTCACGTAACGAATTGACCGCTTTTTTCCGCCAAATTTTATCAATTCCTAATGATAGAAAGTGATTCAAGAAATCGTATTTCCCTGAAATATTATTGAACATTTCACGAACTTCTTCTTTCTTCGATTTATCCTCGTTGCCGTATGGCTTAACTACTTTATCTTCCATTTTTCTTATCCCAACATGGTGTGACCAATTGGGTATTTATAGTTTCTACTAATTACTTTCTTACCTATCAAATATGCCAAAGTCAGTGTACCGACACGACCAATGAACATTGCGATGATGAGTACAAATTTCCCTACATCACTCAATTCGGATGTCAAACCAGTCGATAAACCAACGGTACTGGCGGCGGAAACATGCTCAAATACCATATCCATAAAATCATATTTTCCAGAAGCTAATAAATCGGCTTCTGAAATGGCTAAGACGAATGGTCCGACAATATTACCTACGACGAAAAATATCGTAATGGCATATGCTTTTAACACTACATCGTTCTCAATTGTTCGTTTAAATAATTCGGTGTGTTTTTTTCCTTTAATTGTTGAAACAACTGAAGCCCAAATTACGGCAAAAGTCGAAGTTCGAATACCACCACCGGCTGAACCTGAAGAAGCTCCAATAAACATTAAAAAGAGAAATACGATGAGAACCGGCATGGTCATCGCTGCAGTATCTACTACGTTAAAACCTGCATTTCTCGTCGTCATGGACATAAAAAAGGATGTCATGATATCGTCAAAGAAACTATCGTGACGCATGGTGTTGTTGTATTCAAAAATGAAGAAAACGATAGCACCCAGAAAAAGAAGACCTAATGTGAAGTACAAAGAAATTTGAGTTCCAAATTCGATTTTTTTCCAAGGTTTGCGCATTCTTTCTCTCAATCTGCTAATTTCAAAAAGATCGAAAACGTAAATCATACCGAACCCTCCTAAGAAGAAAAGTATCATAACAACGGTATGAACAAATGTGTTGTGGAGCACGGCAGGATTCATCATTCCGCCTGGTAATGAGGATAATCCGGCATTGTTGAAGCCGGAAACACCATGAAATACAGAATGGAAGAGGCGAGTGCCAGAATCGGCAAATATACCTTCGTTTCCGAATCCAAAATAAAGCAAAATGATACCGATAACCTCAATGGTTGTTGCCCAAAGGACAATTTTGGCCAGCATAGAATTTGCTTTTAAAATTGAATCTTGGTTTACGAAATCTTCAATTACCTCATGGTATTTTATCCCAACACCAAATTTTGCAACCACAAGCATTAAGGCACCAAATGCGATGGTATTCAAACCACCCAATTTCATTAAAATGATAACGACTACTTGACCTTTGAACGTTAGCAATTCGGAAATATCAAAAGTGGTTAAACCCGTTACACTAACCGAAGACATGGCCGTAAAAAGAGCATCTGTGAATCCAACTCCGCTTTTTGACATTTCGGGAAGCATAAGAAGGCCAGCACCAACAAGTGTCATAAAAGCGATAGAAATAGTAAAGAGCCAGCCTGGGTGAACTTTGGTCCACGGTTTAAATTTTCGTTGCTTGACGACCGTTGTAACCATCAAGATAAAAATGAAAAGTTGCACGAAAACCATTGAGAAATCGGCAAAACCTGTCATTCCCATACTGGTGAATAATGGTTCGATAAGAAAGTGTCCGGTAATATTGAAATACAACCCTTCTAACGCCAATAAACCGAGAACTCCTCCTTCAAACCAGTTGTTTTTCAGGAATTTGGGAACGTCAAATTCGTAAAGAATTTTGATCAAAAAGCGAAAAATGTAAAAGGCGAAACTGTATTGTAAAAGATCGAATGCAGCGTGTTTTTCTTTTTCTGTTAAAGGAAAGCCAAAGTAATAAACAAGTACACCAATGGAAAAAATGGAAACAAGAATATACGCCAAACTAAGCGCGCCTGTAACATTCGATTTGGAACCGTATATGACTAAGTTGACCTTTTCTCGAAAAGTTCTATAGTCCATTTTCTTCGTTTAATACTTCTTCTAGAAGCATTTTTTTGTCGATAGCCACAACGCCGCTGCTTTCACATACGAGACCACCAGCAAGGTTAGCAATATTTGCCATTTGCTGAGGATCCATACCAGCTGCTAAGCAAGAAGTTGCCACAGCGATTACGGTATCTCCAGCGCCGCTGACATCAGCAATGTTTCTTAAATGAGCAGGAAGAAGCTTTCTTTCAATTCCCTTTTTGATGTATACACCATGTTCAGAAAGCGTAACAAAAGTCATGTCATTTTTTAATTCTGCTTCTAGGTCAATGACCGCTTGCTCAAACAATTCAAATTCATCAAAGCTAAAATCACGACCTAGGCCTTCTTTTAGTTCTTTCAAATTTGGTTTAAACAAAGTCACTCCTTTGAAATTGAGGAAGTTTGTCTTTTTAGGATCAACTGTGGTGATAATGTTCTTTTCATTCGCCAAAGCGATGATTTCAGAAATAACGCGTTCGCTCAGTACACCTTTGTTGTAATCTTCAAAAATTATCGCATCCAAACCCTTGTCTATTTCCTTTTTCAAGGCTGCTATCAAAAGATTTTCTTCCGTTTCGTTTATATCATTGGTTTGTTCTGTATCAACACGCAGAATGTGTTGATTGTTGCCTATGATTCGTGTTTTTATAGTCGTTAAACGGTCAGAACTTTTGATCATTCCCGTTTTAATGTCTTCATCTTTTAAGAGTTTCTCAAGTATGTCGCCAGCTTCATCTTTGCCAATTACTGAAAACAATTGTGTTTGCACGCCAAGTGCCACAAGGTTCAAAGCAACATTTGCAGCTCCACCCAATCGATCTTCTTTTTTAGCATTCGCTACAATTGGAACTGGCGCCTCCGGACTCATTCGAGCTACTTTTCCACGGATATAGGCATCCACCATAACATCACCAATAACGGCGATTTTTAATTGATTGAATTTCGCGAATGCGTCTTGTACAGTCATTTATTTCAATTTAGCGAGAGCCACTTTAATTCGTGAAAGTGCCTCCGTCAAGATATCTTCAGAAGTAGCATACGAAAAACGAATACAATTGTTATCTCCGAAAGCATCGCCACCAACAACGGCTACTAATGCTTCAGATAAAAGGTACATGGATAATTCTCCAGAATTGTGTATTGTGTTTCCTTCAAATGATTTACCGAAGAATGAACTTATATCTGGGAAAACATAGAACGCGCCCTTTGGTTCGTTCGTTTTAACACCTGGTATATCCTTCAAAAGTCGAAGTACTAAGTCACGTCTATTTTTGAAAGCCGCAACCATATCATTTAAAACTTCTGGATTCGCTTCAACAGCAGCAATTGCCGCTTTTTGTGTGATACTGCAGGTCGCAGAAGTAAATTGACCTTGAATTTTTTCACAAGCGTCGGCAATATTTTTTGGTGCACCGATATAGCCTAAACGCCAACCTGTCATTGCCCAAGCTTTGGAAACACCGTTAACTGTGACGATTTGATCAAATACTTCAGGGAATTGTGCTAAACTTTCGTGGTCGCCTTCAAAACGGATGTGTTCGTAGATTTCATCGCAAATCACCAACAAATGTGGATTTTTTGCAATTACTTTTGCGAGCGCTCGTAATTCTTCTTTTGTATACACCGAACCCGTAGGGTTGCAAGGTGTAGAAAATATCATCAATTTGGTTTTCGGCGTAATTGCTTCTTCCAATTGTTGTGCTGTAATTTTGAAATCCTGATCAATTGAAGCTGAAACGATTTTTGGAATTCCTTCAGCAACTTTCACCATTTCTACATAAGAAACCCAATAAGGTGCAGGAATTATACATTCATCGCCAGCGTTCATAACACTCATCACCACATTGATGATGGATTGTTTTGCACCTGTAGAAACGACTATATTTTCTTTTTTATACGGTAATTTATTGTCTCTTTTGAATTTTTCAACAATTGCTTCACGCAAATCATCGTAACCAGAAACGGGCGTATATTTGGTGTAATTGTCATCGATTGCTTGTTTTGCAGCCGCTTTTACAAAGTCAGGTGTGTTGAAGTCAGGTTCCCCTAAACTCAACGAAATCACGTCTTTTCCGGATTGTTTAAGTTCTCGACTTTTCTTGGACATCGCTAATGTTGCCGATTCTTCCATTCCGAGCAATCTGTCTGATAATTGAATCATGTTTCGAATTTCACTTTTGGTGACATGCAAAACTAATGAATAAGGTTTTAGTTCGTTGATAAAATGTGTTTTTTTTCAGCGTTAATTTGCTTTAAAATTGCAGACTTATGCGTCTTGTTGCGTCAAAATAAATTAAATTAGCGAACCCATTTTAAAAGTAGCTTGAATAAAAATTATGGCGAAAGAGAAAACAATCGACATTCGAAAATTAATTGCCAGTAAAAATCCTGGCTTACTCAAATGGTTGCCAGGTTTCGTTATTCGTTATCTTGAAAGAATCTTGCATCAAGATGATATTAATCAATTCATGGAAGACCACCCCAATGCTCATGATGCGGATTTCTGTGATGATGTGATGAAGTATTTGAATATTAAAATCGTCATTAATAACTTAGAGAAGTTACCCAAGGAAGGAAAGTTGGTTTTGGCAATGAACCATCCGCTTGGTGGAATGGATGCTATCGCTTTGGTTTCAGGGTTGCGCGATACGAGAACAGATTTAAAATACATCGTTAACGATTTATTGTTGAATTTGAACCGTATGAATGGTCACTTTTTAGGAGTCGATAAGCACGGTAAAAATTCACATTCTAAGAGGGAACAAATTAATGAATTATTCGCCTCAGATTATTTAGTGAGCATTTTTCCTGCGGGTTTGGTAAGTAGAAAAGTAGATGGCAAAGTTCGTGATTTGGTCTGGAAAAAAACTTTTATAACCTTATCAAAAGCGAATGATAGAACCATCGTTCCTATGCACATTGACGGTCATTTGAGTAATTTTTTCTACCGTTTGTCAAATTTCCGCTCGAAAATTGGAATAAAAGCTAACATTGAAATGCTTTATTTATCCAATGAATTGTTTAAATTAAGGAACTCAACCATAACGATGACTTTTGGCGACCCAATTCCAGCTCGGGATTTGGATCCCAAACTTTCGGATTTGGAGCAAGCACAATGGGTGAAAGAGAAAGTTTATCAATTGGAAAGCAAATAAGTACATGACAGAGAAAAAAATCATTGAACCTATTGATAGGGAAATTATAAAATCGGAATTGAATGCAGACCGATTTATCCGAACCACACGAAAAGGTGATAATGAAATATATTGTGTAAACATTCATAATTCTCCGAGTACACTTCTGGAAATTGGTCGTTTGCGTGAAGTAACTTTTCGACATGCTGGAGGTGGAACAGGCGAGGAAATTGATTTGGACCACTTTGATACGGATGAAATTTGCTACGAACAGTTAATCGTTTGGTCGCCTGAAGATGAGGAAATAATTGGAGGCTATCGTTTTATTGAATGTGCAAAAGCGATTCAAACTCCAGGCGAAATTCATCTTTCCACAGCACACTATTTCGATTTTAAAAAGAAATTTATTACCGATTATCTTCCTCAAACCATTGAATTGGGTCGTTCGTGGGTTCAACCAAATTTTCAACCTTCAGTTAACCCGAGAAAAGGACTTTTTGCTTTGGACAATATTTGGGATGGTTTAGGAGCAATCGTTCGCACGCTTCCGCATTTGAAATATTTCTTTGGAAAGGTTACGATGTATCCAAGTTACAATGAGGAATGCAGAAATATATTGTTGTATTTCATGCTTTTGTATTTTCCTGACAAAGAGAATTTGATGAAGCCATTTCACCCTTTGAAAATCGCTCATGCTCAAATGAGTTACACGCAATTGTTTGAAGGAAAAGATTTTAAAGAAGACTTTAAGATATTGAATCATTATATCCGCGAAAGAGGTGAGTTTATTCCACCATTGGTTAATATTTATATGAATCTTTCACCAACGATGAAAACCTTTGGAACAGCTGTCAATCCGGATTTTGGGAATGTTGAGGAAACAGGAATATTGGTCACGTTTGAAGATATTTACGAAGAGAAAAAAGAGCGACATGTTAATTATTAAACTATTTCTTTTTACAGCCGTTATGGGCTTTGCTTCGTTCATGACATTTTCACAAGAAGCTTTTCAAGTTGCAGTAATGAAGTACAACGGTGGGGGAGATTATTACGCAAATCCTACTGCGGTTCCTAACTTGGTGGCTTTTTGCAATCAAACTTTAGGTACAAAAATCGCGAAAAACGTTCCTTATGTAGACGCAGGTTCGGCAGATTTGTTTTTGTATCCATTCGTTCATATGACAGGTCATGGAAATGTTGTCTTTTCTCCTTCAGAAGTTGAGAATATTC
Organism: uncultured Flavobacteriales bacterium; assembly: GCA_963977135.1. Taxonomy (GTDB): domain Bacteria; phylum Bacteroidota; class Bacteroidia; order Flavobacteriales_D; family Crocinitomicaceae; genus UBA2040. The sequence goes on from CAXBNN010000001.1 coordinate 219,672, forward strand.
GAACCTATTTGATGGCAGGTGGTTTTCTGCACATTGATGATAATTACGGAATGGACGAATTCATTCGAGTAGAATTAAAAAAGCTTTTTCCGAATAAGGAATTGATAGAATTACCTTTTAATCACCCAATTTTTCATCAAAAATTCGATTTCAATGGATTGCCAAAAATCCATGAACACGATGATTATAGACCTCAAGCCTTCGCAATAATTGAGAATGGTCGTATAATTTGTTTGTATACCTACCAAACCGATTTGGGTGATGGATGGGAAGATCAGCAGGTTCACAACGATCCACCCGAAAAGCGGAAGCTAGCACTTCAAATGGGAGCAAATATATTGATGTACGCGTTCATGCTTTAATTGAACTTAAAGTGAATAAATGATCTCCATCCGTCATGGTTTTTCTTTTGCAATGCCAATCATCATTGCTGCTTTCGTCGTCACTTTTCTTGGAATTATAAGTTTTTTCGAGTCACCAATCTTTGGAATTGGGTTGATAATTGCCAGCATATTCGTTTGGTCGAGCAGTTATGGAATTCAGATAAACCCAACCGATAAGAGCTATAGAGAATTTGGGAGTGTGTTTGGTCTAAAAACTGGTGAATGGAAGCCATTCGATTCATTGCCATTTCTTACCGTTTTAAGAAACCGAGAAGGAATGACTGTTTATAGTAAATCCAATCGTTCAACGACAAGTATTGATGATAGCTTTTGCGTTTATTTATTGAATGCTTCGCATCGAAAAAAGGTATTGGTTCAAAAGTTTGATACGAAAGAGTTAGCGATAAAAAATGCTAGTGAATTAGCTTCTAGGCTTAAGAAGGAATTGGTGGAGTTTGATCCAGTTCGAATATAGAATTTAAGAAGACAAATGACAAAGTCTTAAAGGCGATTTAACTTCTAAAGAACTCGGATAGTAATATTGAGGTAGCAATAGAAACGTTCAATGATTCCGCACCACCAAATTTTGGAATAGTAACTTTCTGATTAACCAAATTTTGAACTGATTCTGAAAGTCCATTTCCCTCATTTCCCATAACGAGTATAGCTTTTTGTGGCAATTGGGTTTGATAAACATTATTACCATTAAGCAAAGCGCCAAAAATAGGTAGGTTTGTATTTTTTAAATATTCCTCAAGATCTGTATAAATCAACTTAACCCTAAAGATTGAACCCATGCTCGCTTGAATTACTTTACTATTAAAGCAATCAACAGTGTCTTTGGAACACACAATTTTTGTCAAACCAAACCAATCGGCTAAACGAATAATCGTTCCTAAATTTCCTGGATCTTGGATTTGATCAAGAACAAGGGTGAAATCTTCCTTTTTTGGTTCAATTGTTGGATAGGAAAGTAGAGCGAGACACTTATTTGGCGTTTTAAAACCCGATATTTGCTCAGATTCTGTGGAATTAATTTCGTAGGAATTTTTAAAATCGATAGTTATGTTGGAGTTTTTGACAAGGTATACTTCTTTAACGATTTCAGGGCAAACCTGCAATGCCTCAAGTACCATTTTTTCTCCTTCTATCAAAAAGCTTTGCTCGAGCTCTCGATTTTTTTTCATTCGAAGTGACCGAAGAAACTTGATCTTATTTTTGGAAATTCTTTCCACACCGCTAATTTGTTATTTTTGTCTTTCTAAAACACACATGTGACGAAGTTCAAAGCTACATATATTCTATTAATATTTTTGCTTGGGATATTTTCATGTCGTCAAACGAAACATGTGCCGGATGGTAAATATCTGGTTAAAAAAAATAAAGTCATAGTTCACGGCGACAAGCTAGATGAAGATGAGGTAAAAGAAATTATAAAGCAACAATCTAATTTTAAGACACTTGGGCTCAAATTAAAACTTCGTGCTTTCAATCTCGTGGACAGTGCTAAGGTTGCTGAAAAGCGGATTCGAAAGAATGAAAAGTTGCACTTAAAAAATGACAAAAAACTTGAAAAACAAGAACGGATAAATACTAAACGAATCAAGAAAGCCAAGCGAAAAGGCAATGAGCTTTACACTCGAAAAAGAATTCCATTAAAAGATACGCTTAGTCCAAAGTTATTTCTTCGTGAGTGGTTAAAATATAAATACGGCGAACCACCTGTAATTCTTGATTCTACAGCATTTATAAAAACCATAGAACAACACTCAAATTACCTAAAGAAAAAGGGGTATTACTTTGGTGAAAACTCCGGAAGAATATACTATTACCCAAAACATCCCAATCGAAAAAAGGCAAAGATTACTTATGAATTAACAACTGGGGAACGATTTTACATTGATTCCTTTTATGTAATTGCTGAGAATCCGGTGTTGGAACCAAATTTCAGAAGCTATATAAAATCTGGCTATATGGAAAGTTTGGTGGGAATGCCATTCGACCGAGATCTTTTGGATGATTATCGGACCAAATTGGCAAAGAAATTTAGGGATGAATCGTATTATGGATTTAGTCAAACACAAATTTCTTTTGTTGCTGACACGAATAGCCTCACAAAAAAAGTAATTCTAGGAGTAAAATTTGCTAATCGAGCTGTTCGGGATCCTTCTGACCCAGAAAAAGTAAACTATATAAGAAACGTATCGACCAGAGTTCGTCACGTTTATTTTCACATAAGTGATACTACTAATTTTGAAGGAAATTTTAAAGACACGGTTGCGAAATTAGGTCTCAACTTAATGGAAAATCAGTTTTTACAGGATATAGATACATTATTGTTTAATGAAATTAAGAAAAAGGGAACAGATAATATCAATCCAAATCGGGTAGCTACTTTCCTGTACAATGGAGAATTATTTGTCACGCCGGCTGTTATAGAAAGTCAAAATTATTTAGAACAAGACAATTGGTACAAAGACTACTATGTGGATAGAAGTTATACTAGATTTGTTCAGCTAGGATTGTTTCAGTCAATCAAACCAAGACTTGTAGAAATTGATGAAAAAGGATTGATCGATGTTCACTATTATCTTATTCCTGCCAAAATACAAAGTTTTGGCTTTGAGCCAAGAGCATCCAATTCAAATGGTTACTTCGGGGTTTCAGCGTCTATTAATTATATGAACAAAAATCTTTTTGGTGGAGCACAGAAAATGAAAATATCACTTACGGGTGGTTTCGAATCTCAACCTTTAGTCTTTGAGGATAATTCAGGTGGCACATCGATTGAAAAAATTGGTCGAGGATTTAATACTTTAGAATTAGGACCAAATGTAGTTTTTGATATTCCAGGTTTGTTTCCAACAAAACTAACAGCTTTATCAAAAAGACACAGACCGCGTACCGTTATGTCTGTAGCTTACAATTTTCAAAAACGAGAGGAATACACGCGTAATACTTTTCAAGCAAATTATTTATGGAAAATGTATCCTGATAAAACGCAGAATTTTCAGTTTGGTTTCCCTGGAATATCGGTGATTAAGTTCGTAAACATTGTGAAAGCGCCAGATTTTGAAGCGAGAATTAACTCCCTGAACGATTTGTTCTTAAAGAATTCCTATTCAGATCAGTTGATTTGGCAGGATTGGAAATTTATTTTTGAATATTACAACAAAGACAAAGACAATAAGAAAACTAAAAACCAAATATATTATACAGGTTCATTTGACCCGGCAGGAAATGCGGTTAGTTTATTTAAAAATTCACAAGCTCTAGACACAAATGGGCGACACTTATTATTCGGAGTTGCTTATGCTCAGTTTTTACGGATTGACAACGACTTCATTGTCTCGAGAATATTAAATAAAAAATCGAGTTTACATTTTAGAGCGTTGGCTGGAGGAGGTATTCCTAATGGCAACAATCAAACTTCCTTACCTTTCGATTACAGTTTCTTTGCTGGAGGATCGAATGATAATAGAGGATGGCGAGCTCGTTCTTTAGGACCGGGAAGTTATAAATACATGCTCGACACGAATCGAACCTTAACCCAAATTGGAGACATTCGTTTAGGTGCTTCTGTGGAATATCGTTTTTCATTTGGACCAACTTTGAAAGGTGCCGCTTTTGTTGATGCAGGAAATATTTGGACCTACAAGGAAGATACAGAACGTGCTGGAAGTCAGTTTTCAACTTCATTTTACAAAGAAATAGCATATTCAGCAGGTGTTGGTTTGCGATTAGATTTGGATTTCTTCATTATTCGATTGGATTTAGGAGTTCCTTTGAACAATGTTAGTGTACCGAAAAATTCGAGATGGATTTGGCAGTCGCGCGATGCATTAAACGATGAACTTGTTAATTCTTATGATGGAATTGAAAAATTGCAACTATTGTATGACCAAGGGAAAATTCCTCGCCCTTTCGCACCGCAATTGCATTTTGGTATTGGTTATCCTTTCTAGTTAATCAGCAAGAACAGTCAAGTTGGCAAATCGCAACAATACCGTTTTTGCACCATGATGCGGAAAGAAAATAGTAGCCTTCTTATCTTGACCTTCGCCAACCATTTGTGTTACTTTACCTTTCCCAAAGCGATCATGTTCCACCATGTAACCGACTTTTAAATCCAAATCAGAAGAACCGCCTTTTGATGCGGAACTAGATGGACTTGGCGTTCGTGAAACAGATTTGAAATTGCTCAAACTTCCAACTCCAGCAACTCCTTTGTTCAAGCCACCAGAATAGGGTTGATCATACGAACGAGCGCCGCTCAAGGATCTTCCGCCAGGTCGTGGAGTATTTTCCATTTCCAAGAAGATAGGATCAATCTCACTTATAAAACGACTTGGTTCTGATGAGGTAAGATTGCCCCAAATAAATCGTGAAGTCGCATAAGACAAGGTGCATGTGTTTTTAGCACGAGTTACGGCTACATAAAATAATCTTCGTTCTTCCTCAAGTTCAGAACGAGTGCTCAAAACCATTTGAGATGGAAATAAGTTTTCTTCCATTCCAACAAGGAAAACGTGGGGAAACTCCAAACCTTTGCTCGAGTGAATAGTCATTAATGTGATATAATTTTTATCGTCCTCGTTTTTGGTATCGGCATCCGTTAAAAGAGCAACATCCATCAAGAAATCGGGCAAATAAACATCGCCTGATTCATTGTTTGCCACTGTGAATTCCTTAATACCACTAATCAATTGTTCGATATTTTGGTATCGCTCTACTTCTTCAACGCCTTTGTCTTTATCAGCAAAAAGTTCTTTCAAAATACCTGAAGAACGTGCAATTTCTTGCGCCAATTCATAGGCATTCAATTTTTGCAATTGAGCCGTGAAGCTTCCTATCATTGTTACGAAATCGGATATTTTGCTTTTCGCTCCAGAATTGATATCAACTGGATATTGATGGAAATTGCTAATCACATCCCACATGCTGACATTGTACAAATTGGCAGCAATGAGAATTTTTTCTATACTTGTTTTTCCTATTCCTCGCAAAGGATAGTTTATGATTCTTTTCAGCGCTTCCTCATCATTGGGATTGGTTACCAAACGAAAATAGGATAGTAAATCTTTGATTTCTTTTCGTTGGTAAAATGAAAGTCCACCGAAAATCTTGTAAGGCATATTCAGCTTACGCAAGGCTTCCTCAAAAGCTCTTGATTGCTTGTTGGTGCGATAAAGAATAGCAAAATCGCTATACATCAAGCCTTCGCTTTGTTTGGTGTCGTAAATGCGATTTACAACAACTTTTCCTTCCTCATTATCGGTAAGCGTGCGAATGACTTTTATCTTTTTTCCTTCATCGTTATCCGTCCAAACTTTCTTTTCAATTTGGTCTTGATTTCTTTTGATAACACTATTTGCCGCCTCAACGATATTTTTCGTGGAACGATAATTCTGTTCTAGTTTATAGAGTTTAAAATCAGGATAATCTGTTTTAAAATTCAGGATATTTTGAATGTTTGCCCCGCGGAAAGAGTAGATACTTTGAGCATCATCACCAACGACACAAATATTCTCGTAAACGGCAGCTAGTTTCTTGACAATCAAATACTGAGCGTAGTTTGTATCTTGGTACTCATCAACCAAAATGTATTTAAATTTCTGCTGATAGTAAGATAAAACATCTGGAAAGTCCCGCAACAAAACATTCGTTTGGTACAATAAATCATCGAAATCCATTGCTCCAGCTTTGAAGCAACGCAGCGCATAGTTTTTGTAAATCGTCGCCATTTCTGGACGTTTCGCCATTTTGTCCTCGTCTAAAATCTCTTTGTTTTGCGCGTAAGCTTCTGGAGAAATTAGGTTGTTTTTTGCAGATGAAATTCGTCCGAAAACGTTTCCTGCTTTGTATATTTTATCGTCGAGATTCAAATCCTTGACGATGGCTTTTATCAAACTTTTAGAATCTTGTGTGTCGTAAATAGTAAAGTTGGAAGGATAACCCAGTCGGTCGGCATTGTAGCGTAAAATCCTTGAGAAAACCGAGTGAAAAGTTCCCATGGTGATACTTTTTGCTTCGCTGCCACCAACAATTTGACCAATACGCTCCGTCATTTCACGAGCAGCTTTATTGGTAAACGTAAGCGCCATTATATTAAACGGATCAATTCCTTGTTCCATCATGTAGGCAATTCGGAAAGTAAGAACACGTGTTTTACCTGATCCCGCACCGGCAATTACCATTGTTGGCGCTTCAATATTCTTTACCGCCACCAACTGGCTTTCGTTTAATTCGTCTAAATAACTCATTGAAATTTTACTGTAAACAAAGGTAAGAAAAGATGAGTTATTCGAGGGAATAAAAAACTTAAAACAAAACCAGGATTATAAGCCTGCCTTTCGGCAGACTGGGATTTATGGATTGCTACGATTTATAAGTTGGTCAAGGTTGAGTAAGTGTTTACCACTATCAGATACAGAATCTTCCCAAATATTTTTATTCAATTAACACCTTTTCTTTGGCTTGTTCACCATTCGTTCCAAATAAAGAAATGATATAAACGCCTTTCGGCAAGTTGATTTCAGAGACGTTTTTGCCTTTCATAATTTCTTTGCCCAGCAAATCATGAACAGTAAAATGCGTTATCTCAAAACTAGCTTCAATTTGTATTTTTCCTTTACTAGGATTAGGGTAGACATGGACGAATGGCTTGGTTTTAGTTAAATCAATAGTGCTTAGCCATTGAGGTAAATTTCCGGAATTCAAAACATGAAGGTTAAGAATATTCGCTACCCATAAATTGTCATTTGTATCAATTTCTATACTAACCCTAGGAAAATCAATTGGGGAGTTGGTTTCGTCATAAAACTGAGACCATGTATTGGTAGAGCGATCTAAATAGCCAATTCGCTCATTATTAAAAACACCATTTGTCGAAGGAGGTGCGAAAACTGCCCAAATATTGCCTTGCGAGTCAAATTCAAACTCTGTAATAGCCAAATCAGGCATGTTTGTGGTGTTGTATTTGGTTATGGTATCAACAAAAACACCATTTATTGCCAACGAAAAACCTCTATTCCCAGAAGTAAAAAGTGTATCGGAAACGGTTGAAAATTTAAAATCGTAATTTTCGTAATCCAAATAATACGTATTCACCGTAGGGTTATAAAAAGTAAATGTAGGTTCAGTTAATTTTGAAAGTCCTCCTAAATAAAGAGAACTACTAAAGAAAGTAAAGCCGTTTTTGGAGGCCATTCTCCTTGGGTAGCTCATGGATCCAAAGTTAATATTAGTTGCATTGGTTATTTTTAAATAATTTTCATTGAATTTTGAAACCCACAATGTATCAGAATCCATAGCTAAATTTAGACCTTTGTCAGCATTGCTCAATATGCTCCATGCCGCCCCGTCAAATTTAAACAATCTTGTAAATTGAGAAACCAAAAAAGTATGGGTACTAGAAAAATTGATGTCGGCATAGGTATCTCCTAACTGAAATAAATTAGTAGTAGATTCATCCCACAGTTGAAAAATACCATTGTTGTCTAAACGCATGACCTTGCTGTCGTGCATCCCCCAGAGTGAGTTGTCGAATTTGTTGATTTTGAAATGCTGCTTAAAACTTGTAGTCGGATCACCTTTGTCCCAATGTAAATATTGGATTTGAGTTGGGTTATATAAACTAAGCGGAATAGTCTGCCAAGTTTGGGCCTTACTTGAAAATGAGAATATCACAGATATAAAAAATAGCCTTATCATAGTTTTATCCATTTTCTGGTTAGTGTTTCACATTGACAGTTTTAAATTTACCTAAAATAAAGATAAGAAAACGTATAAATATTTATTGATGAATCGACATTATTTGTACAAATGTGTCATTCTTTACCAATTTTTTCAATCGGCAGAAAGCCTTGTTGTTGATATAATTCGTTAACTTTGTCCTTCAAATTTTTAGCAAAAAGAATGGCACACAACATCAAACCAGGAGTAGCTACAGGCGATGAAGTACAAGCGATATTTCGTTATGCGAAGGAAAAAGGCTTTGCATTACCAGCGGTAAACGTTACAAGTTCAAGTACAGTAAATGCTGTAATGGAAACAGCGGCGAAGATCAATTCTCCAGTTATCATTCAGTTTTCAAATGGTGGTGGACTATTTTTTGCGGGAAAAAGCTTGAACAATGACAATGAAAAAGCTGCTATAGCAGGATCCATTTCTGGAGCAAAGCACATTCACAGAATGGCAGAAATTTATGGAGCTACGGTGATTTTGCATACCGACCATTGCGCTAAAAAATTATTACCGTGGATAGACGGTTTGTTGGATGCTGGTGAAGAGCATTTTAAACAATACGGCGTGCCTTTGTACAGTTCTCATATGTTGGACTTCTCAGAAGAACCGATTGAAGAAAATATTGAGTTGTGTAAAACCTATTTGACCCGTATGGCGAAAATAAACATGACTTTAGAAATAGAGTTAGGCATCACTGGCGGTGAAGAAGATGGTGTTGACAATTCAGATGTTGATGTTTCGAAATTGTACACACAGCCTGAAGAAGTGGCTTATGCTTACGAAGAGTTGATGAAAATATCTCCACGTTTTACCATCGCAGCAGCTTTTGGAAACGTTCACGGAGTTTACAAACCAGGAAACGTAAAATTGACACCGAAAATTTTGTTGAATTCTCAAGATTTCATTCAAAAGAAATATAATTTAGGTCATAATCCAATTGACTTTGTATTCCACGGAGGTTCCGGTTCAACGCTTGAAGAAATTCGCGAAGCAATTGGTTATGGAGTTATCAAAATGAATATTGATACTGACATGCAATTTGCTTTCACAGAAGGAGCAAGAGACTACATTGTAAAAAATATCGATTACCTAAAAACACAAATAGGTAATCCTGAAGGAGACGATCAACCGAATAAGAAATACTACGATCCACGAAAATGGATGAGAGAAGGTGAATTGACGTTCATTGCACGTTTAGAGAAAGCATTTGCTGATTTGAACAACGTTAATACGCTATAAAATAATTCTATAAAGGGAAAAATTATGAGTTGGTTTCAACGAAGAAAAGAGGGGATTACAACCTCGACGAAAGAAAAGAAGGAAACACCTGAAGGCTTGTGGCAAAAATGCAGCAATTGCAAAACCTTGTTTACAGCCGAAGATTTGGTGAAGAACAGTTGGGTTTGTGATCGTTGTAACAATCACGAACGTATCGGGTCTGAAGAGTACTTCAGTATTTTGTTTGATAACCACAAATACAAAGAACTGGATGCCAAATTAACTTCTGGGGATCCATTGAATTTTGTGGATACGAAGAAATATACGGATAGAATAAAGAACACACAAAAAGCAACGGGTCTAACAGATGCTATTCGCACGGCAGTTGGTAAAATGAACGGTGAGAACTTCGTTGTCGCTTGTATGGATTTCTCTTTTATTGGAGGTTCAATGGGGTCAGTGATGGGTGAGAAAGTTGCGAGAGCAATTGACCATGCTATCAAAATCAAAGCACCGTTTATGATCGTTTCTAAATCAGGTGGAGCGCGTATGATGGAAGCTGGATTCTCACTGATGCAAATGGCGAAAATTTCAGGGAAATTGGTTCAATTATCTGATGCTGGTTTACCTTACATTTCATTCTTAACCGATCCAACAACGGGTGGAGTTACCGCTTCATTCGCCATGTTAGGTGATTTGAACGTTGCTGAACCAGAAGCATTAATCGGTTTCGCTGGACCAAGAGTCGTTAAAGAAACAATTGGTAGAGATTTGCCAGAAGGTTTCCAAACAGCAGAATTCGTGTTAGAACATGGTTTCTTAGACTACATCGTAGAAAGAACAAAATTGAAAGAAACACTTTCTCAAAGCTTGAGTTTTTTCAAGAATTAAGAAGAAAATATAGAATTAAAAAAGGCTTTCCAATTTGGAAAGCCTTTTTTTATGAGCTAGTCTTAAAGTCTAATTGTCCTAAAATCCTAAAGTCTTTTTTAAGCTTGCGCTTCGGCTTCAATTTCAGCAATAATTCTACCAGGATAAACCTTCAAAGCTTCCTTCAAACATTCTACAGCTGCAATTAAAGACGATTGTTGTAAAACGTATGCCAAACGAGCTTCTTGCTTTCCAGCTCCTGGAGTGGAGTAGAAACCTGTTGCAGGCGCCATCATAACTGTTGCACCATTATAGCTAAAATCTTCTAACAACCACTGGCAGAAAGTTTCAGTATCATCAACTGGGAATTTTGCTACGCAATAAAACGCGCCTTTTGGCATAGGGCAAAAAACACCTGGTATACTGTTCAATCCGTCTACAAGAAGATTTCTTCTTTCCACGTATTCGGTAACAACATTGTCGTAATAACTTTGAGGGGCGTTGAGTGCAGCTTCAGCCGCGTATTGATCAATAGTTGGTGGTGATAAACGTGCTTGCGCAAATTTCATCACAGCCGCCATAACTTCTTTGTTTTTTGAAATGATACAACCAATTCTAGCTCCGCACATTGAGAAACGTTTGGAAACAGAATCTATCATGATAACGTTTTGTTCTATTCCTTCCAAATTCATAACCGACATTGGAACAGCTCCATCGTAACAGAATTCGCGGTAAACTTCGTCAGCGAACAAGAATAAATCATGTTTTTGAACGATAGATTTCAATTGTAATAATTCTTCTTTGGAATACAAATATCCTGTTGGATTTCCTGGATTACAAATTATTATTGCCTTCGTTTTATCCGTGATTTTATCTTCAAATTCCGAAATAGGAGGTAAGGCAAAACCAGATTCTATACTTGATGAAACGGGAACCACTTTCAAGCCAGCGGTGATAGCAAAGGCATTATAGTTGGCATAAAATGGTTCGGGTATAATTACTTCGTCGCCTGGATTACAAGTTGACAATAAGCCAAAAATCAAGGCTTCAGATCCACCAGTTGTTACAATGATTTCTTCGTGCGTGACATGAATATCGCTTTTTGCATACGTTTCAGCTAACTTCCTTCTGTATTGTTCAAACCCAGCCGAGTGACTGTATTCTAAAACTTTTTGATCAAATGTTCGAATTGCATCCATTGCCAAGTCTGGCATTTCAATATCCGGTTGACCAATATTAAGATGATAAACGGAAACTCCTTTTGCAAATGCTTTTTCAGCAAACGGTACTAATTTACGTATAGGCGAAGAAGGCATTGCCAATCCTTTCTGCGATATTTTCGGCATAATTTGTATAATTTGGTCCTAAATTTAAGTAGAAAGAACGAGGTTTAATAATAAAAGCAATGCTTCATTTTAGAAATAGTACAAATTTTTGTTTCATTTTAATTTTAACACTTGCCGTTTCATGTCAAGAAAATACAGGCGAAAACGATGTGCAAGGCGACCTATCCCCGAATTTTCAAGAAAAAACATCTCAAAATCAAAGTCTTAAGAATGCTGAATACGAAGCTGAAAACAAGAAAAATTCACTTAAAAAACGAGTAGTTGATAGTGTGTCTATTCCACATGGCTTGATAGATGTTCGAACTATTAACCCCAATATTCGAGTAGAGCTGAAGTATGCTACAATTGATAATTTTATGAAAATGCAATTGTATGATACTTTGCGTAAAGCGTATTTGCAGAAAGAGGTTGCTGAGCGTTTGGGTAAATGCCAAGATTATTTAACTACTATAGAACCTGGTTTGTTTCTTTTAGTGTATGATGCAGTTCGTCCAGTAAGTGTTCAACAAAAAATGTGGAATGCTTTGGATTCAATTCCCGTTTCGGAGCGAGGTAAGTTTGTCAGTAATCCTGCGAATGGAAGTGTGCATAATTACGGAGCGGCAGTTGATTTAACGATATGTAACAGTAAAGGAATTCCTTTGGATATGGGAGCTGGATATGATGATATTCGTTTGATTGCTTATCCTTCGAAAGAAGCCTATTTTTTAAAGAAGGGCGAATTAACAGAGACACAGATTCAAAATAGAGTATTGCTTCGAAAAGTAATGTCAAGTCAAAATTTCAGCAATATTCCAACAGAGTGGTGGCATTTCAATGCTTTTTCAAGAAACACTGCAAAGGCAAAGTTTAGAGCATTGATATAAAAAAACGGATTGTAGAAAATCCACAATCCGTTATTCTATTTTTTAAATACGGCAACTGAGCGATGTCGAAGGTGCCGGATTAATAGTTATCTCATCAATTGAACGTGTCCAACTTTCGTCACCACATCATCCACATCTTTCGTTTTCATTCTGATTTTCCAAATGTAAACTCCATCTTGACAAACTCTGCCATTGTAAGTTCCGTCCCAACCAATCGTATGGTCAAAAGATTGGAAGATTAATTCACCCCATCTGTCGAAGATTAACATTTCGAATGAATTTGCTTTCTCGCCTAAAATGATTGCTCTGAACGTGTTATTATGTTCATCGTTATCTGGCGTAAAGGCGTTTGGAACAAATATTGAGAATTCCTCTTGAATAGGAACGACTGCACAATACGTATCAGAACAACTGAATGAACCGAACGTTTCAGTTACCGTCAAACAAGTGTTGTAATCTTGCACTTGATTTATTGGGAACGTGAATTGTGGGTTTTGAGAATTTGAAGTTCCAAGTCCATCGAAGTTCCAACTATAAGAATTACCTCCTGTACTTGTATTTGTATATTGTACTGTGTTATATACCAAGCTTGGATTTTCAGGAGTAAATGTGAAGCTTGCGTTTGGAACTGTTGCTACTGAAATAGCTGCGCTAATTGTTGTGTCAAATAAACAACCATCAGCCGTCGTATAGGTGAAAGTAGGGGAGTAAACACCACCAAATTGGTAAGTGTAAGATACTGGTCCACAACCCGCTTGAGTTGAACCATTTCCAAAGTTCCAAGTACAATTGCTTATTGTTCCATTGTTTGGATTAAGCGTAACTGTATGCGGTGCACATCCATCTGAGAAACCAGTAAAGGCCAATATTGGTTGAGCAAAGTTTGTAACAGAAATATTCTGAATCACTTCGTCAGCACATTGATCATTTATCGTTACTGAATAGTTTCCGTTAGACAAGACAGCACTTGATGTCCCTTGTCCAGAAACAGGAGCTGGCGACCAGTTGTAAGTGTACGTTGGAACACCAGTTAAAACGTTTACACTAGCTGTCGTTGTTGCTCCTTGACAAATAATGATATCGGTTAAAGATGTCGTTGTCAAGGCATCAAATACACTAACTAATGTTGAATCCGGACCAAATCCACAACCGTTGGCATCTGAACCATTTACATAGTACATCTGCGTAGTTGCAGTAGTTGCAATTTGATTAGGTCCTGCAGGGAAACCGGCACCACCAACCCAGTTGATCAAATATGGAGCCGTACCACCTGAAACAATTGCATTCAGATTAGCAGGACTATTTGCACATACTGTTGTGTCATTTCCTGTTGATAATTGAATTACATTAGGTTCGTACAATGTCGTATCACTGAAGACAGAACATCCATTTACATCTTGCAATTCGATTGTATAGAATCCAGCAGGTAAACCAGTAAAGTTTCCGTTTGTTTGACTTACGGTAACTGGTCCGTTAATGATATAAGTATCGGCATTCGTTGCAGTAATATCAATGATTCCGTCTATTCCTCCAAAACAGTTAACACTATCTGTCGTTATGGAATTGAACACAATTTGAGGTGGTTCAACAACTGCATTGTTTAAGGTGTCAATTGTACATCCATTGTCGTCAGTAACAGTTAAGTCATACAATCCATCGCACAAGTTGATAATTGCAATACTGTCGTTAGGACCCGTTGACCAAGTGTAAGAATATGGTCCAACACCTCCTGAAACCGTCGCAGTGATTGATCCATCACATTCGTCGAAACATGTTGCGTTCACTATATCCATCAAATCGATGCTCAATGCTGTAGGTTCTGTAATTACAACACCAAATGTATCTGCTTGACATCCATTAGCATCCTGAACAGAAGCGGCGTAAGCACCTGCTGCTAAAGTTAAATTAGAGTTCGAAGCTCCGAAAGGTGAACCTCCGAAAGAATAGGTATAATTACCCGAACCTCCACTAGCTGTTATGGTAATTCCACCAGTATTATCTCCATTACAATCATTAGGTGTAACAACTACAGATGTAATCAATATTTCTGTCGGTTCAAATATTTGGAATGAACTATCGAAAGTACAACCGTTAGCATCAGTCAATTGAACCGTGTAAGAGTCAGCAATTAATCCTAAGAATGTTGAACCAGCCTGAGTTGGGGTTGCAACACCTGTGCTTAAAGGTGTGATTGAGTATAAAACTGCATTTGTTGCATTTATTGTAACTGATCCATCATTTAATCCGAAACATGAAACCGAATCTGTCACAATTGAAGTAATTGTAATTTGAGGCGGAGAAGCAACTACTATTCCTAAACTATCAACATTACAGTTGTTGTCATCTGTAATTGTTACAGAATACGTGCCTGCTCCAAGTCCCGCAGCTATTGCAACATTACCAGTAGCTGCATTAGCAGACCAAGTGTATGTATATCCAGGCCCTGGTGTTCCTCCAGATCCAACGACTGTAATTGTTCCATCTGTGAATCCAAAGCATGAAGCATCGACAACTGTAACGGATGTGAAGACAACTGGAGTTGGTTCACCTACAATTACGTTTGCATCATCAACCGTACACAAGTTTGTGTCACGAATAAATACATGATAAGTTCCCGCTGTCAATCCAGTTGCTACTGGATTTGAAGTATATGTTGTTCCTCCATCAAAACTATATTGGTATGGAGCTGTTCCACCCAAAGCCGCTACAGTTATTGATCCATCAGCCGAGCCGTTGCACAAAGCGTCTGTTACAGCAATTGAATTTATTGTTAATACAGGTGGGTCAATTAAATTAACGAAGCTACTCGCAACACAACTGTTGATATCACTTAAAGTGATAGAGTAGAACCCTGAAGTTAATGAAGAAAAATCATTATTTAACTGAAGTGGACCAGCGCCGAGTTGATATGAATAAGCTGGTGTTCCCGCACTTGCATATACTGTTGCCACTCCATCAGATGATCCAAAACACAATGGGTTTTCGATTACGACTGAGTCAATAACTGGATTTTCAAAAATTTCAAGAACATCTGTGAAGGTTGTATCAAATTGACAACCTGCAAATGCCTCGTAACTAAATACTACTGAGTACAATCCAGGAACCGTGTAATTACTAGTTTGTGGTCCACATCCTATTGCAGTGGAACCATTATCAAAGTCCCAAGAACAATTTGAAATTGGTGAAGTTGCACCGGTAATATTGAAATTTTCCAATTGTGGAGCACATCCGTCAACAGGACCTGTTAAGTTGAACGTTGGCGCTTGGTACTCAAATACTAGAGTTTCCGTAGAATCTATATCATTACATTGGTCAGTAACGTACACCCAATATGAATTAGGGTTATTCGTTCCATGTAAATATTGTTGAGCGCCTATACCTGGGGTAATATTTGACCACGTATAAACATAAGGAGCCAGACCATCTTGAGCTACTGCCGTCGTCAATACACTGTCACCAATACAAATTGTTTGATTTGCAATAGGGTTGATGTTTAATAAAGGAATAACCGTGATGTTAATTGTTTGAGCAGGTATGGTACAACCATTCGCATCTGTTATGGATACAACCAAAGCGGTATCTTGAAGAGCAGTGTAATTTAAAGTATTACCAGTTGCTCCTGTATCCCATGAATAAACGTAAGGCAATGTTCCACCGCCACCTGTTGCAGTATGAGTAACTGTGGTTGCATAACAAACTGTAGTATCGCCAGAGTTTGTTAAGGTCAATTGCGTTGGTTCAAAGACAGTAATGTTCGTATCTATCGTACAAAGGTTAACATCATAAATAGTTATCGTATATGCACCTGGCATCAATCCAGGGAATGTTCCAGTTGTATTGGTTACAGTTGGCATTGGTCCACTTAATTCATATGTGTCACCGTTTGTTGCAGTAACTTGAATTGCACCATCATTTAGACCAAAACAAGTAACTGAATCAACCGTTAAAGTTGTAATGATAATTTGAGGTGGTTCGGTAATCGAAATCATCATACTATCGATAACACATAAATTACCATCTGTAACGGTAACATTGTATAGACCATCGCATAGAGTAGTGGCTTGATTGGAGTTTCCAGTAGCTGCATTAGCAGACCAAGTATATGTATATGGTGCTACTCCTCCTAAAATTCCCACATTTATTTCACCGTCGCATACATTGTAGCAAGAAGCGTTTGTCTCAGTTACAAAGTCGAATTCAAATAGAGCTGGTTCGGTAATTACAACACCAAGACTATCTAGAGTACAAAGATTCACATCTCTTACAATTAAGTTATAAGTGCCTGCTGGCAATGAGCCTAGTGAATTACTAGTTCCAAATGTTGCACCGTTATCAAAACTGTATTCGTAAGTTGGAATACCACCACTTGCTGTTATTGAAATACTTCCTGTAGATAATCCATTACAAAGAATATTGACAACAGTTACATTCGTAATAAGCAATTGAGTTGGTTCAAATATTGTTACCGTCGTATCTATTGAACAAAGATTAACATCGTAAATAGTGATTGTGTATGTTCCCGGTATTAAGTTATTAAATGTTCCAGTTGTATTTGTAACTGTCGGCATTGGACCACTTAATTCATACGTATCACCATTTGTTGCGGTAATCTGAATAATACCATCATTATCACCGTTACAAATAACTGAATCAACAGTCAAAGAAGTAATCACGATTTGTGGAGGCTCAGTTACAGAAATTAATAAACTATCAATTACACAACCATTATTATCAGTTACTGTTAAGTCATATGCTCCATCGCATAAATTTGATGCTGTTCCAACGTTACCTGTGGCAGCATTAGCAGACCACACAAAAGTAGCAGGAGCAACACCTCCAATTGTTGTAACAACAATTTCACCATCGCAAACATTATAGCAAGAAGCGTTGGCAACGGTGAATACATTAAATTCGAATAGGGTAGGTTCATTTATTACAACACCTAAACTGTCTACTGTACATAAATTACCGTCTTGAACAGTTATGTTATAAGTTCCAGCTGAAATAGAGACTAAGGAATCTGCTGTAATGAAAGTTACACCATTATCGTAGCTATACAAATAAGGTGGTGTACCACCTGTGGCTGTAACATTTATACTTCCCGTACTTAATCCATTACATAATACATCAACTGTAGCAACGGTTGTGATAACTAGTTCAGTCGGTTCTATTAATGTAACGATACTATCCACGAAACAAGAGTTCAAATCACTTAAAGTAACAGTATACGTACCATCCGTTAAACCGTTAAACAGGTTAGTTGGTTGAGTTGGGTTTGCATCCAATTGATAATCGTAAGGTAAGTTTCCTAAACTTCCGAATACTGTAATTGTACCGTCAGCTGAACCGAAACACAATGGGTCTGTCAAGTTTATTGAGTCAATTATTGGTACTTCGAATATTTCTAGTACATCGGTAAATGTCGTGTCGAATGGACAACCCGTATATGCTTCATATGTAAACAGCACCGTATAAAGGCCGGGAGTAGTATAAGTTTCAGTAACCGTTGCACATCCAACTCCTGTATTTGTATTACCAAAATCCCATGTACAATTAGAAATTGGAGAACTTAAGTTTACAATATTAAACGTTTCTGTTTGGGGAGCACATCCGTCAACTGGACCTGTTAAGTCGAAAGTTGGTGCTTGGTATTCATAAACCAAAACTTCAATTGAGTCATATTGAATACAAAGATCTTTTACAATTACCCAGTAAGATGTTGGATTGTTTGAACCTGTCAACCAAGCACTATTTGTATCAACTGTAGGGTCAAGATGTGTCCAATTGAAAATATAATCTGGAACTCCATTTTGAGCAGTTGCCGTAATAAAGACACTATCTCCTGCGCAAACATACTGATCTGCAATTGGATCCATCGCAATGAGAGGAATCAAAGTAATATTCATGATGCCAGGACCTGCAGTACAACCATAAGCATCGGTAACTGTTACCGTCAATGAAGTGTTAGTGGCAGCAGTGAAATCAATGCTTTGAGTTGTAGCACCTGTACTCCAGCTATAAGTGTATGGAGCCGTTCCGCCTACTCCGAATCCAGAGAAAGTAACAGGAATACCCGTACAAGCATCTACGTTACCAGTTGTATTTAAAGTTAAAACAGTAGGCTCATAAACGAAAACATTTGTTTGAGCTTGGCATCCAATTGCATCTGAAACAGTAACGTTATAATAACCTGCTAATAATCCTGTGAAAACACCAGATCCATTTGTTAACGGGCCGCTTGGTCCAGTAAGTGAATAAGTTGTGGCATTGTTTGCAATTACGGTAATTTGTCCATTCGCTTGACCGAAACAAAGAACTGAATCAGCAACGGCACTAACTATATCAACTAATGGTGGTTGAGTTATTGTAATAATAGGTGTTGTTATTGAACAACCATTATTATCTGTTATAATTACGTCATATGTTCCTGCACAAACACCAGTAGCAGTGCCTGAGTTGAAAGGAGCAATGTTAGAAGACCAGTTATAAGTTAAAACCCCTGTTCCTCCTGAAGTATTTAATGCAATTTGACCATCACATACTCCAAAGCAACTTGCATTAACTTGCGTTATAGCCGTAACGATAGGAGTAGGTTGAGCAACTATTGCATTGGCAGTAACTAAGCAGTTGTTGAAATCAAGAACTTGTACGTTATATGTTCCAGCTGGAATCGAACTTAAAGTATTTGCTGATGCAAATGTTACTCCTCCGTTAAAACTATAAGTATAAGGAAGTGTTCCACCAGTAGGATTTAGAGTTATGCTTCCAGTAGAAGCGCCATTACATAGAACTGGTGTAATTACGGGAGCATTCATTACTAATAACGTAGGTTGTGTTATTGTAAAGGGTGAGGTGAAAGTACAACCCAAAGCGTCTGTTACAGTTACGGTATGTGGACCAACAGCAATTCCAGTAAAACTAGAAGAACCTTGCAGTGGACCAGCATCGATGGAATATGAGTAAGCAGTTGTCCCACCAGTTGCAGTAACAGTGATTGAGCCCGTACCTCCATTACAAGCAGGATTAGTAATAGCAATATTAGTTATGGAAGGTGCTCCAGATTGCAAAATTGCTTGTGTAGCTATTGCAGTACAATTGTTTGCATCTTGAACAGAAATATTATACGTTCCAGCGCCAAGGCCATTAAACAAGTTTGGTCCTTGATATGCACCAGAATTTATATTGTAGGTATATGCACCTGTACCTCCTGCAGCATTCGCAGTAATTGTTCCATTTGATAATCCGCAAGTAGCATTTACTGGTACTGTAGCAATTGTTAATTGAGAAGGGTTAGGGAATACAATAGATCCATTTGCAAGACAGTTGTTATTGTCTTTAACCACATAATTAATGGTTCCAGAACAAACTGATGTGAAATTATTGTTTGCAGAATAATTTGTTCCGTTATTTATTGAATATACATATCCAGGGACACCACCTGAACCTGTTAACTGAATTGTACCACTGCAATTATTATAACAAAGTGGAGCTGAAGATACAACTGCTAGAGTTAACAGTGGAGGTTCAGTAATTACAATTGGAGGTAATGTTATACTACAGCTGTTAGCATCTTCCAAATAAGGGAAGTATGTACCAGCAGCAAGTCCAGTGAATACTCCAGTCGAATTTGTTGTGACGCCATTATCTATACTGTACAAATATCCAAATGTAGGAGAACCGAAAGGAGTTCCGCCGCCGCCAATAAATTGAATATTTCCTGTATTAACACCATTACAAGTAAGGTTGGTACTTATATAATTCAACGTTAGTTGAGTTGGGCTTGTTATAGTTAATGTGTCGAGAGCAATACATCCATTTGCATCTTGAACGATAGTTACATATTGACCATTAGACAATCCAGAAAATAAGTGATCTTCACCACCATTAATATTTCCTACAACATACGGACCTCCATTGATTGAGAAGTTATATGGAGGTGGAAGACCTCCTAAACTTACAGTTGTGTTCGATTCAATAGAACCAGTTGTTCCTCCGAAACAAAGGTTATTCGTTACAGTTGTATTTACGATAAATGGAGCCTCGATATTGTTAATCAATGCTAAACCTGTTACTTGACAGCCACTAGCATCTTGGATAACTATTGTATCAAAACCTGCAGGTAATAATGAGTATACAAATGCTGAAGTAAATGGACTACCATCATAACTGATGGTATATGGACCACCAGTGCCACCAGTGATTGAAGTGAAAGTATATATACCAGTAGCAAACCCACATGTCCCCGGCGTACTTGTGGCAGTATAGGTGATTTGGGATGGTTGAGTAATAACCAAATTCTGATTAGCTAGACAACCGTTAGCGTCTTTTACCACTAAGGCGTAATTTCCTGCACAAAGTCCAGTCGTTGGTGGATTGTTGAAGGTGAAGCCACCATCTAAGGAATAGGTATACGGAGCTGCACCCCCAGTAATTGTAGAAGTTATTGTTCCATCACAGGCACCGTTGCAGGTAACGTTGGTTTGAACAGCAGAAACAGATAATAACGTTGGTGAGGTAATAATAACAATAGCTGAATCGGCACATCCATTAGGACTCGTAACTACGATATTGTAACTGCCAGCTGGAAGATTTGGGAACTCACTAGTACTGCCGGGTACTTGTGAAACACCGTTTATGGAATAATTATAGGCAGAATTTGGAAAGGTTCCATTTACCGAAACTGAAATATAGCCAGAATTACTACCAAAACAAGTTTCATTTGAAACACTATCGACACTCAAAGTCGGACTTGTTTGTGCGTCCACTAAAATTGGATAAGTTGATATACTGCATCCGTTAGCGTCTGTAATAATGATTGTATAAGTATTTGGTGCTAGGTTGTTGAATGCTCCATTGGAATTAGTTACACCTCCACCAATGTCATAAGTATAAGTTCCAGTTCCCCCAGTTGCAGAGACATTTATCGACCCATTGTTGATGCCACAAAATGCTTGTACTACGCTGATTACATTATAATTCAACACTGGTGGTTGAACAATTGTTGCTGAAGTGGTTGCACTACAACCAACATTATCGGTTGCGGTTATTGTGTAACTACCAGGACTTAAGGGGGTGAATATTCCTGTTCCATTTGCAGTGACACCTGAAGAATATGTGTAGCCTGGAGTTCCACCAGCAGCAGTTGCCGTAATAGAACCGTTATTTGCACCATTACATAATATGTTTGTAAAGGTATTGGATAGCGTTAAAGCTGTGGGTTGAGTAATTGTCGTAGTTGCTATGTCTTGACAACCTGATTGATCTGTAATTTGAACGGTATAAGTCCCGGCACATTGACCATTAATAGATTGTGCCGTTTGACCTGCAATAGGAGATCCAGTACCTGTACCTGTATACCATTGGTAAAGATAAGGTCCTTGTCCATTGATAGGTAAAGAATTAATAGAACCGTTGCATGGCGCATTCGCAACATTACAAGTCAAGTTGGTTGGAACGACTGATACATCACAACAGAAAGGCCCTCCCGTTATTACGAATGGTAATGTGGTGAAGCAACCCGAACTGGTTTCTGTAGTTACCAATGTATAATTTCCAATAGCTAAATTTGTAATGGTAGAACTTGGTGATCCCGTTGTGGTAGATGTGAAGCCGTTTGGTCCTGTTACTTGGAAAGTATAATTCGGAGGTGTGGCACCAGTTCCAGTAAATGTTGCAGATCCTGAATTAATACCAACACAGTAATCAACCGGAGTAGTTGTAATAGTTGAAGCTGTAGGTCCGGCAACGTTGATTGTAACAGACGCAGACGCAGTATCATCAATTCCGTTGGTGTAAATAACATTGTAAGTTGTTGTCGTCAAAACATTCACAGTAGTGGCTGGTGAGTTAGGCGAACCAGGTAAATGAGCCCAATCATAATAATAAGGATTACAATTGTTGGCTGAAATAACGACTTCATCTAGGCCCCAGTGATCAAAATTTGCTCCAGAAGTGGCTAATTGACTCCATCGTATAATTGTATTTGCAGATTGAGCAGCTGGTGGTATAGGGAAACAATAGTTACCCCAAGTTGTAAAATTGGTTGCACCGTTAATTCCAGGATTCGTTGTTCCTGGATTTGCTCCAATTATTGTTCCATTCGGGTGAAAATATGCGATGTTTTGAAAGGTGAGACCACAGTCAGTTGAGAAAGAAAGTGTTACTCCTTCATTTGGTAAATCTGGACCTTCACATGAGCCTGTTTGACTTTGAATTGCAAATTTTAAATCAAAACAGATTGTGCCTCCACAAGATAAATCCATTCCATTCGTCGTCAATAAACGTGGGTGAGGAGAAGCATTTCCGAACCAAATATGTGTAGTGTTACTTGGACTTGGACCACAAGGATTCGTGAACATTCCAGAACCTGTAAATGTCCATCCTGGTCCAGGAGATCCTGCGTTAAAGGTACTCGTTAAAACAGGAGTAGTAGCAACACCTAAAGCATTTAGATTAACATTGCCTCCACCACAAGGAAGATTGTATATGTTTGAGGTAGCTGTTACTGTAGCTGGATTTGGCGCAACAGGGCAAGGTGGGCATGTGCTGCATCCACCGCAATCAACCCCTGTCTCTGTTCCATTTTGAATTCCATCAAAACAGGTAGATCCAGGAACACAAGAATAAGTTAATTGAAAACCTGATGCATTAATACTGCCATCAGAAGTAAATACTAGTGTTACACAAGTACTTTGAGCATTATATGTATTTGTTGCTAAAGCGTTTCCTGTTAGGGTAGCTATTATGGTTCCACCTGTTCCGACTCCAGAATAAATAGTTAGGAAATCGTAGTTCTGCTCCATATTGAACTGAGAAAAAGTCAGCAAAATATAATTGGCATTTCCAGAACAGATAGTTAATGTACTATTCGTATTGTTGGGATAATTCTGATTTCCGCCAGGATCACGGACAGTACCAGCACAACCGGTTATTGAATTACTGCCATTATTTGGCATATTGGTGGTTTGACCAAATACAAAAATACCTGTAGTAAGGATAAGGAGGGAGAGAATAAATTTCATAGTACTATGAATTGAGTGTTTGTTGCTATTGTATTAGTAGTCTAGAATCCAAATTGGTTTGTTTTTAGAACGGTATTCTAGAATAATATTTTTTAAATCACCAATCGATTTTGTTGGAGCATATGATTGGACAACGTAAAAATATTTATTCTTTTTATTAATCATTATTTTCGAGTTTTCAGTGCCATCTTGCCATCTGAATTTTTGAGCTCTTTCTAAAGTTGAAAATACACCAGTAATTAAATAATAACCACGCGGACTATCTTCACCTGATAATTCAACGTAGACTTTTTCATTAGGTTGCGTATTTCTGACAATTTTAATTTTTTCTTCACGGTTCTCATTTAACTCGTTTAAGAGTTTGTCTTCGGCTATTTCCTTTTCACTTTTAAAGGAATTATCGATAATGGACGTTTCAGAATCATCCGAAGTAGTATTATTACGTTGCGAATTTACTGTTTTTTGATTTGAGGTAATCTCACTTTCAAATAAACTATCAACAAGGTTTATTTGAATAAGTAAGCTTTTGTAGTTTAATCCACGTGATTTATCATTAACAATTTTATCCAATGAATCTTCTAATCTCGATTTCGAAAGTTGAAATTTCAAATACTCTTTCGCTATTTCTGGATCAGTAACTGATGAAACTGAATCCATTTTGACTCTTGCGTTTGAGCTATTTTCTGGCGCTGGACCGTAGTCGTAAGTTCCTCGACCATAATCTCTTGTAGTTACTGGAGGGAGTGGTTTGCTTTTATCTTTATTGAAGGTATAGCCCAATACCACTTCATTACTACTATTGTAAAAACTGTATGTATTTTGAATTGGTCGGTCATGCGAATATCCAATCATCCACGAATCAAACAACTTAACCCCAACCCCCAATGAAGCTGAAAATTTGGATCGATAGTTTGCATTTATCCATACTTTATCATCTACCCAAGCTGTTATCCCAGCTTCTAATTGATATATTGTATTTGGTAAATATCGAAGGGAAATAACAGGTGTCAATTTGAGATAATCTTTATTAAAACCTATATCTACACTATACCTTGTGAAAAGATGTGGTGCTAAAATAATATTTTGTTGACTATTTGAAGAAAGACTTAAAAAACGATTACTTAATAGTTGTGGTATGCTAACTTCGAAAGAGCCAAATTTAGTATTTAAGGTTACACCAAAATTACCATTGGGAATAACTACATCTCGAGGTATATTTTCAATTACAGGATCTAGATCTTGATAAATAACCAAATAATACTTGTTAAATTTATGTTCCATAAAACCTAGCCGCAGACCAAGAGTAATATTTGAATTTTTTGTGATTTTAGCCCTGTATGCATAAGTTAAACCTGCTGAAAGCTGATTGATTATCCCATATGAGCGATTTGCCAACTCAAAACCAATACCAATATTTTTACTACGCAAAGGGGAAGAGAAGTTTAAATAATTATTGACAAATCCTCCATCAAATCTCGAGAATTGATCTCCTCTTAAAATATAGACAGATAAATCACTCGTTTTGTTTAGTACTTCTGCTGGGTTATAGGCAGATCGAATCAAAAACGAATGCTGGTAAATAGGCAACTGTTGACTAAACGTCAGGTTGCTTTCAAAGAAAACAATCCCCAAAATAAATATGGATATAATCTTATTAATCATTTCCCTTCATTATGGTTAAAAAGCCTCTATACTTTGTAACATTATCTATTTCTATAGCATACAAATAAGTTCCGTCGGGCACAACTTCGCCTTTATAAGTTGCTCCCCAATCATTGTTGTAGTCAATTGACGAGAATAATAAATTACCATTGGCGTTAAAGATATTAACCCTGTATTTACCAATAGTGTTTAATCCTTTTATGGTGAAATAATCATTTTTACCATCTCCATTCGGTGTAACAATATTGTAGATAATAAAAGATAAATCTGTTGTATCATCGATAACTGATATCTCAACATAATCGGTATTGGTACAGCCATTTGCATCAATCACAGTATAAGCATAATTGGTCGTCTGGATGGGATAACAATTGGGTGATGGTAAATTCGGGTTTGATAAATAGGTGATGGGTGTCCAAACACCAAAAAGTCCGCCTGAACCATTAAGTTGAGTTGCAGTTCCAAATATTATTTGTGTATCGGGTCCAGCAGAAACGATTGGCAACGGATTAACCGTAGCATTAACTGTATTTGAAGGTACATTAGGACAAGCACCATGGGATGTAACAAGTTGATAAGATGTGTTCTGAAGTAAATAATTGGCGTAATAAATACTGTCAGAATTCAAGGTTGGTGACCAACTTGCTCCACCATTGGTTGAAAACTGCCAATAAGCAATGGAACCAGTGTGGGTGAATAGCTTCATTGAATCTAAGTCAGGAGAACCTATACAGGCATCAAAATCAAATCCTATTGATGCCGGTGCGCCTAATTGATCAACAATTACAGATATTGTGTCGGAAATTCCTGTCCCACATGATCCTGAACCAATAACAGCTCTAAATAGAGCGGACCCTGCTATGAATGAAATATCCAAAGGATTAGAATTTGATCCAGTGGTACTCCATGATGTACCGCCGTTAATGGATATTTCCCAATTCAATATCGTTGCGTTAAAATTCGTCAATGATATTGTTCCTGAGATATTATCGGCACACAAATTTAAGTCTGGAGATGGTAATCCAGTTACCACGGGTAGATCAACTTGTAGCGTATAAACTGGAGTTTCGTCATTTGGACAAATATTGCCAGTAAGCACGACTTTATAATAAGTTGTTTGGGTCAAGTTGGTCGCGATCAAAGTATCATTCGTAATTCCAATAGGAATAAATGATGTGTTTAATGTAGCTGTATACCATTGAAATCCTGTTTGATTTGAAAAACCACTAAGGACTAATGTGTCAGTATTAAAGCCATAACATAATGCTGTGCCACCCGAAATTAGTCCTGGAACAATAGAATCTTCAATTACAACGTCGATGGTATCAGAAATGCCAGAACCACAAGTGCCAGAACTAACATTTGCGTAGAATGACGCCGAAGCAGATAAAAATGAAATATCCAATGGGTTGCTACTTGATCCAGTTGAGAACCAAGTCAACCCTCCGTCATTTGATTGCTGCCAGTCAACAATTGTTGAAGATCCTGTTAATGAAACTACCCCAGTAATGTTACTTGAGCATAATTCTAAATCGGGAGATGGCGTCCCTAAAAGAAGCGGCGGATCTATTTGAATTGTCAAAATTGAAGTTTCATCATCGGGGCAATTTGACCCTGTTAGAATAACTTTCACATAAGTTTCTTGAGTAATATTTGTAAGAATTAATGTGTCGTTTGTAACTCCAGTTGGGAAAAACGAGGCATTCAAAGTAGCCGTATACCATTGATACCCGAAATCGTTAGCATTTCCGATTAGCACCAGGGTATCTGAGTTAGCGCTACTGCATAGTATAGTTGCTCCTGAAATAGAACCAGGAATAATCGCATTTTGAATATCAACATTAATAGTATCTGAATAACCACTTCCGCAACTTCCAGCTTGAATAAATGCTCTAAAATCTGCCGAAGCAGTTAAATAAGAAATATCCAAAGGATTGGTATTTGATCCAGTTGAGAACCATGTCAAACCCCCGTCGTTTGATTGTTCCCAGTCTATTAAATTAGTGGAGTAACCACTTAATGAAACTGACCCATTTATGTTACTTGAACACAATGCTAAATCAGGGGATGTTACTCCTAGAAGAAAAGGTGGGTTAACTTGAATTGTAAAAATTGGAGTTTCATCAGCTGGACAGTTCGAACCTGCAAGGATCACTTTTACATATGTTTCCTGAGTAATGTTTGTAAGAATAAGTGTGTCATTCGTAACACCAGTCGGGAAAAAGGATGTATTGAGTGTGGCAGTATACCACTGATAGCCGTAATCATTTAAATTTCCTGTTAGGACTAAGGTATCAGAATTTGCACCACTGCAAACGATTGAAGTTCCAGAAATGGATCCTGGAACTATTGCAGGTTGAATTTCTACATTTATTGTGTCTGAATATCCGCTACCACATCCTCCAGCTTGAATGAATGCTCTGAAATCCGCAGATGCCGTTAAATAAGAAATATAAAGACTATCTGTATTAATGCCTGTTGAGAACCATGTTAAACCGCCATCATTAGATTGTTCCCAGTCAATTAAATTAGTGGAGTATCCACTTAATGAAACTGATCCATTAATGTTACTTGAACACAATGCTAAATCAGGAGATGTTGTACCTAGAAGAAAAGGTGGGTTAACTTGAATTGTGAAAATTGGAGTTTCATCAGCCGGACAGTTCGACCCTGCAAGGATCACTTTTACATATGTTTCCTGAGTAATATTCGTTAGAATAAGTGTGTCATTTGTAACGCCAGTAGGAAAAAAGGATGTATTGAGTGTGGCAGTATACCACTGATAACCATAATCATTTAAATTTCCTGTAAGAACTAAGGTATCAGAATTGGCACCACTGCAAACGATTGTAGTTCCAGAAATAGATCCAGGAACTATTGCAGGTTGAATTTCTACATTTATTGTGTCTGAATAGCCAATTCCACATCCAGGAGACTCCACCAATGCTCTGAAATCTGCAGATGCGGTTAAGTAAGAAATATCCATAGGATTGTTACTCGATCCAGTTGAGAACCAAGTTAAACCTCCGTCATTAGATTGTTCCCAGTCAAGCAAAGTTGTCGCGAAACCAGATAAAGACACTGAACCTGTTATATTTGAGGAACATAGATTTAAGTCAGCAGAGGTGGTTCCAACATTCAAGCTTGGGTTCAATTGAACAGTAAAAACAGCCGTTTCTGCGTTTGGACATACATTGCCTAAAAGAATTACTTTATAATAAGTGGTTTGTAACAAGTTTGAAACGATTATTGTATCATTTGATATTCCTGTTGGAAAGAATGAAGTGTTTAACGTTGCAAAGTACCATTGATACCCGTAATCGTTTAAGTTTCCAGTTAAAATTAATGTATCTGTGTTCGGCCCAGTACATACAATTGGATTTCCATTTATGGTTCCCGGAACAATTGCGTTTTCGATGATAACTGAAACAGTATCCGAAATTCCTGAACCACAAGCACCCGCATCAACAATTGCTCTAAAGTCGGCGGAGGCAGTCAAGTATGAAATGTCAAGTGAATTGGTGTTTACTCCAGTGGAAAACCAAGTTAATCCGCCATTGTTCGATTGTTCCCAATCCACGAGAGTAGAATTAAATCCACTTAAAGTGACGTTACCAATTATGCTCGTTGAACATAATATCAAGTCGGAAGAGGTGGTTCCCAAGTTTAGTGGCGTATTGACCTGAATACTGATTACAGATGTTTCTTCGTTGGAGCATACATTTCCAAAAAGAACAACTTTATAATAGGTCGTTTGGGTTAAACCAGAAGTGATTAGTGTATCGTTTGTAATTCCTGTTGGAGTGAAAGTAATATTATCAATAGATGAGTACCACTGGAATCCAGTTTCATTTGCATTACCGGAAAGCACAATCGTGACAGAATTTGAAGTTGAGCAGACTGTCGAAGCACCTGCTATTGATCCTGGAATTATTGCATTCTCAATAACCACGGAAATAGTATCGGTATATCCTAATCCACAACCGCCAGCATCAATCAATGCTCTGAAGTCAGCACTACTTGAAAGACCCGAAATGTCATGAGAACTAGAATTGTCTGCGGTTGAAAACCATGTTAAGCCTCCATCATTTGATTGTTCCCAATCCAATAATGTTGCAGCAAATCCGGAAACTGAAACCGCCCCAACAATATTGCTTGAACACAGTGTTAAGTCAGACGATGTAATCCCTAGATTCAAAGGATTGCTAACTGTAATTGTGGCGACATTTGTTTCATCATCGGGACAACCATTCCCCGTTAAAACTACCTTATAATAAGTGGTTTGCGTTAAATTAGTAGCGATTAATGTGTCATTCGTCACACCCGTTGGTGTAAAAGTAATATTGTCAGTTGAAGAGTACCATTGAAACCCAAAATCATTCGCATTTCCTGTTAAAACGAGTGTGTCTGTATTTCCTGAAGAACAAACTGTGGATCCCGAAGAAATTGAACCGGGTATGATCACTGGGTCAATTGTAACGGAAATTGTATCGGAGTAACCAGTTCCGCATAGACCCGATCCTATAAAAGCTCTAAAATCTGCATTTGCAGTTATACCAGAAATATCATGAAATATGCTATTGTCCCCGGTTGAAAACCAGGATAAGCCACCATCGTTTGATTGTTCCCAATCTAAAATAGTAGAAGAAAACCCGCTAATAGAAACTGTTCCAACAACGTTATTCTCGCACAAAACCAAGTCAGGTGAAGGTGTGCCTAAATTCAGATAAGGGTCCACCTGAATAGTTACGGTATTTGAAGTGTCGCTCGGACAGTTAGGGCTTGATAAAACAACAAAGAAATGAGCCGTTTGTGTTAAGTTTGAGGTAGTTAATATGTAATAGGTAACATTTGCAGAATTATAGGTAATACTATCGAAGGTGTAATACCATTGTAGGAATCCAGCATTACTATAGCCAACTAACTCTAATGAATCCAGATTGGAAACTCCACAAACATGGTCTGCTCCGAGTATTGTTCCCGGAACAATTAATGGGTCTAAAGTTACGATAACCTCATTTGAATATCCAATAGGACAGACGCCTGATTGAATTGCAGCTCTAAAACGGGCAGTAGCAGTTAGGTAAGAAATGTCATGCGAATTAGTACTTACACCAGTTGAAAACCAAGTTGCGCCATTATCATTTGATTGTTGCCATTCAATCAAGGTGGACGAATACCCAGAAATGCTAACAGCTCCTACAACGTTGTTTACACACATAAACAAGTTTGGAGATACGGTTCCTGGATTTACAGGAGGATCAACAGAAATTGAAACAACAGGCGTTTCAGCATCTGAACACGTATTGCCGTAGGCTACTACTTTATAATAGGTTGTAGCGATAATATTCGAAGCGAGATAAACACTTGTCGTAAATCCTGTTGGGGTAAATGTTATATTATCAGTCGAAGTATACCATTCATAACTTGACTGATTTAATGTTCCTGACAAAGTTAAATTAACAGAATTAAAACCTGAACAAACGTTCGTTGCACCTGTAATAATACCAGGAACAACACTTTGCTCGACTGTTACGGAAACTGTATCAGAATATTTTGACCCACAAGCGCCACTTTTTACTTTCGACCTGAATAGGGCCGAACTTGTCAAATAATTAATATTTACTGAGCTACTTGTCGTTCCTAGTGAATTCCAAGTTACGCCTCCATTATTCGATTGTTCCCAATCTTCAATAATAGCTGTGAAACCAGAGTTAGAAACATTTCCAACAACGTTGGTTACGCACATTACCAAATCTGGTGAAACAGTTCCAGTAACTATATTTGGGCTGATACCGATTCCATAATTTGGAGAGTTTAAATTCGGACATAGTCCGCCATTGTACCTAATAAAGTAAGTTGTTGAATCACCAATATTGTTTAAGTATAATTTGTTGGAGGTATTTCCTGTTGGGTTAAATGGTCCAGGAACAGTTTGTTGAAACCATTGGTATCCATAACTAAAGGTTCCACCTGAAACAACTAATGAGTCATTGTTGACATTGTCACATAGCAATAAGGGACCAGTTATTGTTCCTGGTATTGGATTACAATCATTAACAAACGTATAATTTAAAGTGTCGTTTAACGGATTTGGATCCCCAACTTTTTGTGTCCAAATTTTAAATTGATAAGTACCGCAAGCACTTAGATTTGCCGCTTGGAAGAAAGTAAAATTAAAGCTGGCATTCGGGCCTATTAAGGCTCCAATAAGTTCAGAAGTAATCGGACCTCCATTAATTCTGTATCTAACTGTGATAGAATTTGGAAATGCAAAAGATGCTGAATAATTACGAACAATTACGTTCATATTCGTTGAAGATGTTCCAATATTGCAGCCACTTAAAGGCCCAAC
This sequence comes from uncultured Flavobacteriales bacterium, assembly GCA_963977135.1. Lineage (GTDB taxonomy): Bacteria > Bacteroidota > Bacteroidia > Flavobacteriales_D > Crocinitomicaceae > UBA2040. The sequence continues at coordinate 251,139 of CAXBNN010000001.1, forward strand.
CATAGCTTGAACACCAACATCTTGTTGTGCTTTTAACTGAAAAAAGAAGAGTAAACTAACAAGCGCTATGTATACCTTTCCATTCAAACGTTGGAGATTACGCGTATTCGTAGATTTGTTGCCATCATTAAAAGGTTTTACCGGCCAACTGGGTATTCAACGCTTAGGAAATAAGAATTAAAACCAACAGTAGGTTAACCGATTTTATCACAAGTTCACCACAAATATAAGGAGAAAAACAATCTGCATTTCTTGCAATTCAATTGGTTATCAACTGTATCAATTGGATAACATAATAACGATGAAATTAAAGAAGAAGTTTCTTATTTCCAAAAAAAAGTTAACAAAACTGCTGTGCAGCAATTGATTTCTCTATTCTTAATGATTGAAAAACAATTTATTTATCCATTAACTCCTCCATAAAAAGTTCAAAAATTCGACGATATTCATCCGTCCAAGAGTATGGTTTTTGAAATCCATGCCCTTCAACTGGAAAAACAGCGAGTTCCCAATTCGTTTTTTCTAACTCAATAAAACGTTGACTTAAACGTACAACATCTTGAAATTGAACGTTATCGTCAACCATTCCATGAAGCATTAGTAAAGGTTTATTCAAATTCTCAGCAAAATAAATTGGTGAGGATTGACGGTAGGCGATTGAATCGGTATTTGGGTAATTCAAAATGTTGCTAGTGTATTCATGATTATAGTGCATCCAATCTGTTACGGACCTTAAAGCGGCTCCACAAGCAAATTCATTAGGTTTGGTAAGTAGCGCCATAAGAGTAATAAAGCCACCGTATGAACCTCCGTAAATCCCTACTTTTTCTGGATTTATTTTAAACTTGTCAATTAAGTACTTTTTTCCGCTAATTTGATCATCTAAATCAGCCCCACCCATATGGCGGTATATTGCTGTTCTAAAATCTCTTCCATAACCGGCACTTGCTCTGAAATCAATATCTAAAACAGTAAATCCATTGTCTTTCAGTAGATTGTGAAACATGAACTCTCTGTAATAATTGCTCCAATAGTTGTGAGCATTTTGGAGGTAGCCAGCTCCGTGCACGAAGATAACGGCTGGTTTATTCTCAGTAATTTCAGGTTTGTAAAGTCTAGCAAAAACTTCTTGGTTGTCTTCACTCTTGAAGGAGATAACCTCTGGCTTCATCCATGAATAAGATGAAAATTTCTTGCTTTTCGACTGAGTAATTTGTTTGGAAGTGTTGCCAACCTTATTCTCGGTCAAAAACAATTCCCAAGGAGAAGTTTTGTCGGAATATAAGTAAGCAATTTTACTTTCATTAGGTGACAAAAATAGACTATAGCCTCCTGATTTAGAGAGTATTTCTGTCGTTTTTTTATCTGTAGTTTCATATTTTAAATAAGAGATGTCACCTGGGTGTTGCTTGTTGTGTCCAAGGTAAAATGTGGACTTATTTTTTGCTAATTGAACATCTAAAATTTCATATTTACCATCTGTTAACGCAGTTGTTTTTTTTGACTGAAAATCGTATGAATACAGATGTGAAAAGCCTGTTCTTTCAGATTGAAAGTATATTTTTTTGTCATTGTCATAAAAACCAAGTACACCAGAATCCATGTTCCAAGAAGAAATACCTGGACCACCAATCCATGCTTCATCATGCTGATTATCAATTTCTTGAAAGTTATTTGAAGCTGGATTTACTTCAATAATCCATCGGTCTTTATTATCATAACTACGGATATCCATTACAATCTTGCCATCATTGCTCTGTATAGGATTATGCATTATAATTTTCCGATTTTCGGCATAATTGTCCATGTTATCACCGTATTCTTTTAAATAGGAGGGTTTTTTGCGAATATTTGATAACGCGTCAAAATTCATGGTGAATAGTGAATCCTTAGCTAGATCAAAGATAGAGAAAGAGTGGGTTGGCTCTTTTTCACCAACTTTAGGTCGAGAATTCGATGAATAAGAATAACCATCCTTGCTAATGTGATGCTCCACCTGAGTATTTTTGTTGTCAGGATTATCACTAAGTCGAATCATAACATAATTTCCGTCTTTCGAAATCGTAAGAAAATCAACTCTTTTCTTATCTAAATAAATTTTCCGGTTTGACTTTGATGGTTTTCTCGCTTCTTGAAAATCTGATTCTTGCTGTTCTTCGCGGATGAATTGGAATAATTCTTCTTGCTGACGGTTTAGTTCTGTGGTTTCATTTTTCTTTTCACTTTCTTTCCCGCGTTGGAAAAACGTAAGTTGTTTGGTTGCTCCTTGAGATTTGTCGTAAAGAAATAAATTGATGTCTTGTTGAAAGGCAATCTTGTTTTTATTGATTAACCTCTGAATATTGAATATTCTATTTTCAGAGGCAATTAATTCTTTGCAGATTTTATTTGTTTTATCATATACCCAAAGATTTCCGTTAAATGTGAAATATTGATCAATGAAATTTTCTTGCGTTTTATCGTATTCCAAATTGTCAATTGCAGAAGAAATGTCTGTTTTTTCTATTTTTTTAGATTCAAGTGAATAGGTGTATCTGCTCATTTCAATTTCATTGTCTGGATTCCAGTCAAATAAAATTTTGTTTCCTGAAACATGCCAAGCAACATTTCCTGGCCAATAACCAATGAAATCTTTGCCCTTCATAATTTCATTTATTTTCAAGTCTGATTTATTGGTCGTTTGTGCCAAAGAAATGACGCTTGAAAATGTGATTAAAAAGAGGGTAAAAAGGGCAGTGGTTTTCATATGATTATTTTGTAAGTCCGATCAAAAATAACACATTTTTGTCGGTTTTCTCTTTAGAAAAACAAGTGCTTTTATGGGTGAAATCAGACAAATCATTCCTTTTGAGCATCATTTTGATGAGTCGTTCTCAACATGTTTGTATTATTTAATCAGCTGTAAATTAGTATTTAATAAAGTTTTCGCCAATGCATTGTTAATTGTTTTTTCATGATTTTTGAGTGAGGGCTCTAAAAAAAAGTTAATTTCAGAACTCATTTTAAAATATATAATTATGAAAAGAATTATTTTTTCAGCACTTGCGGTGATTGCCTTTGCAGGTACTTCATTTTCGCAAAAAGCAACATTGGACAACCCTTGGTCTTTAGAAGGTGTATTGAGTTACACTAATCCAGGTGGGATTAACTGGTCTGCTCCATCAATTCGTGCACGTTACTTTGTGAACGAAAACATAGCAGCACGTGTACAATTAGGTATAGGGGATGGTTTAGGAACTCCTAGAACTGAATCATACACATTTAATGAATTTCCTGATTCTGTTGCAGGAGTTGGTACGCAAGATATTACACGTGCTTCATGGATGGCACAAATTGGTGCGGAATATCATTTAAAAGGAACAGATAGAATGTCTCCGTATTTTGGATTGGGAATCAACTTTGGTGGTGGATCTGAAAAACAATCATGGGACAAATTTGATGGTACAGGCTACAACGCTAATGTTAGTGCAGAAGCTGCAGGTAGTTTCTCTATGTTTGGTGTAGGCCTTATTGCAGGTATGGACTTTTACGTTTATGAGAACATTTATCTTGGAGTAGAGCTAGGCTTGAATTTCTCAAGTTATAATTATTCTGATGTAACAACAGATGTGACTACACCACTTGGAGTTACAAACGTTGTTGATCCAGGATATAAAATTGGATACTTATCTACAGGTGCAGGTTCTGTAGCCTTCAGATTGGGTTGGAGATTTTAATCTTTAACATCCAAAAAAGCATAAAAGGGGAGAATTTCGATTCTCCTCTTTTTTTTGTTGAAATATTTAGATTTATCGTGTATATTTGCACCCCAGTTTAGGTGATTTTGTGCGCAATGCATTCAATTTCAAGGCAAACTGTTTTTTTATGAACCGAGGTTTCGTACCTCAATGTATAAACAATAACAATATGGCAACAAGAATTAGATTGCAAAGACACGGAAAGAAAGGAAAAGCTTTCTTCCATTTAGTAGCCGCTGACTCACGAGCGAAAAGAGATGGTAAATTCATTGAGAAATTAGGAATTTACGATCCAAATACAAATCCAGCAACAGTAGACATTAACTTTGACCGCACATTACATTGGGTGCAAGTTGGTGCTGAAATGTCTGATACTGCTCGAGCATTATTGGCTTACAAAGGTATTTTGCACAAAAATCACCTTTTGAAAGGAATTGAAAAAGGTGCTTTAACAGCAGAGCAAGTTGAAGAGAAATTTGCAGCGTGGTTGCAAGAGAAAGAAGACAAAGTTAAAGGTAAAGTTGATCGTTTAGGAAACGAATCTAATGCAGCTAAGACAGCTCGTTTAGCAGCTGAGCAAGCGGCTAACGAGGCTAAAGCTAAAGCGATAGAGATTAAAAACACTCCTGAGCCAGAAGCAGTTGAAGAAGCTCCAGTAGCTGAAGAAACATCTTCTGAAGATGCACCTGCTATTGAAGCGGGTGTTGAAGAAACTCCTGCAGTTGAAGAAGCTCCAGTTGCTGACACTCCAGCTGAAGAAGCACCAGCAGCTGAAGAGCCGAAAGCAGAATAAGAGAAGAACATTTATGAAGAAAACAGATTGTTTTCAATTAGGTTATATAGCGAAACTTCACGGATTTAAAGGTGAAGTTTCGTTGTTTTTAGACGTTACTGATCCAGCACGCTATGAAAAATTAGATGCTTTCTATGTTGACGTCAACAATCAATTGGTGCCTTTTTTTGTAAAAAGTATCAAATTAAAAAATAAAGGTTTCGCAGCAGTAAAGCTTGAAGGTGTTGAAACCGAAGAAAAAGCACGAACACTGTTGCGTAAATCGGTTTACCTTCCCAAAGAACTACTTGAAGATCTTGATGATTTGCATTTTTACGATCACGAAGTAATTAATTTTTCTGTTGTCGATAAAAATCATGGTGCCATTGGCAAGATTCAAGATGTTATCGATTTGGCAGCAAATCCTCTTTTACAAATAGTGGAAGGGAAACGCGAAATTCTTGTACCTCTTTTACCAGGATTGGTAACGAAAGTAGACCGAAAAGGAAAAATACTTCATATCGAAGCACCGGAAGGACTGATAGGTTTGTACCTTTAAGTAATGTCTGAATTTCAATTTAAAGAATTTACTATTCATCAATCCCGCTCAGCTTTAAAAGTGGGCACTGATGCAATGATGCTCGGTTCATTGATTCATTGTCATCTAAAAAAGAATGCACTTGATATTGGCGCCGGCACGGGTGTTCTATCCATGATGGTCGCGCAAAGAAATTCCGAAATTTTAATTACTGCCATTGAAATAGATTCGCCATCAGCTGAAGATGCCACTTTCAATTTTGAAAATGGACCTTTTTCCACGAGGCTGACTTGCCGAAACGAAGATTTTTTAACAGCTCAGTTTGAGGAGCAGTTTGAGTTAATTTTCACCAATCCCCCGTTTTATTCGAATACATTGAAAACTGAGAATTCAAGATTGAATCAGGCAAAGCATGTCGAATCGTTGAATCCTAATTCTCTTTGCGAAAAAGTAAAAAACATGCTTTCTTTAAATGGAGATTTCTGGGTGATTTGGCCTTTTCAGTTTCAGGGAGAATTTATCAGCTCGGCTTTAGAGCAAAAACTCTTTTTAAAACGAAATATTACACTTGAAGGAAGTCCAGCAAACCAAGTTCGTTCAGTACTCTGTTTCTCAAACAGCGACCAAACAGAAATCGAAGAAAAAACCTTCGTTATCCGTGACGAAAATGGGCAGTATACGGATGAATACCGATTACTTACCCACGATTATCACAACAGAAAAGTTTAAGCAATTAATTTGTTTTCTTTCAACAGAGAAACAAGTTCTTTCTGAATAGTCGCGCCTTTATCTGCATTGTACCATTTTTGCAACTCCACTTTTTTCTCCTCTTCAGATTTATCTGATTGCAGATTTTTTAAATGTATTTCTTGCGCGGCCTCTGGTCTTGGTCCCCAGCGGAAGATATCATTTCCTTCTGCGTCGCGAACTATTAAAATTGGAATTGATTTCCCTCCATTAGTCAAATATTTATCAATTTCTGATCCGCTATCACGAAGTTGAACTGTAAGGTCAATGTTGTCACTTGCATCAGCCATCTTATCTATAAACGGATTGCTGTGCGCAGCATCACCACACCAAGGTTCAGTAATTAAAACCCAATTCAAGTTTTGATTTATTTTTGATAAAGCATCAAGCGTATCAGCCGATAATTCACCCTTTTTTTGCCAACGATCTTGGCGTTTGTGATTCAATTCTGCGTAATGAAAATATGCTTCTTCGTTATAAGGTGCAACTGGATTTTCAGCTGTTATAATTTCGTCGAATAGATTTAAATAATTGGAGAAATTCATGTTATCTGTATTTTCAATATTTGACGGCAAAGTTCAGCAATCCTTTCAGATCACGTGGCAATAATTGTTAGATAAAAAGATGTGATTCTAGTATATCGCAGGATAAGATGAAGGGTCGGCTTCATTCATCATTGCGTAAACTTTCTCAACGATATCTTCAATGTTTGGTTTTGAGAAATAATCCCCGTCCGTACCATAAGGAGGACGGTGGTCTTTTGCTGTCAAACAAGTCGGAGCAGAATCTAGGTGAAAAAATGCCTTTTGTTCTTGCATAATTTTATCCAAGATGTATGCGCTAGCGCCACTAGAAACGTCTTCGTCAACAATCAGTAATCGATTCGTTTTTTCCAAAGAACCGGCGATAACATGATTAATATCAAAAGGAAGTAGGGTTTGAACATCTATCAATTCAACATTAATGCCTAATTGAAGCAATTGCTGAGCGGCAACCTCACATAAGTTGAAGGTAGAACCGTAAGATACAATTGTTAAATCAGTTCCTTCTTTTACAATTTCTGGAACTCCCAAAGCTTCTCTAAATTCACCAATATTTGTTGGTCGTTTTTCCTTTGTTCTGTATCCGTTCAATGGTTCGATAACCAATGCTGGTTCGTCAGCAGCCATTAATGTATTATAAAAACCTGCTGCTTTTGTCATATTTCTTGGAACGCAAACGTGCATTCCTCGTAAAGAATTCACAATCATTCCCATTGGACTTCCACTATGCCAAATTCCTTCCAATCGATGTCCCCGTGTAGAAATAATCAATGGTGCTTTTTGGCCGCCTTTTGTTCTATATTGTACTGTCGACAAATCATCTGACAGGATTTGGATAGCGTATAACAAGTAATCCAAATATTGAATTTCTGCAATTGGTCGCAAACCACGCATGGCCATTCCAATTCCTTGACCAATAATGGTACATTCACGAATTCCAGTATCAGCAATTCGCATGGATCCAAATTCTTCTTGTAATCCTTCTAGCGTTTGATTAACTCCACCAATTTTACCAGCATCTTCTCCAAAAATTAGTGCTTCTGGATAATTGTTGAACAGTTCACGGTAATTATCTCTTAGAATAATGCGACCATCTTCCATTGAAGAATTGTCATCGTATGTCGGAGCAATTGGTGTAACGTTTAACGCATTTTTTGAAGAATTTGAATGTAAGAATGTGCTATAACGTTCACTGTTCGTGCTAATTTGAGTTTGAATCCAATTTGCTAGGATAGCTTTGCTAGGAATTGATTCGTCTCTGACCGTTCTCAAAACTTTTCTAGCAGCCGACAGAATATCTTTTCGAATCGGATCCATAGCTTTTTCTAAGGATTCGATTTCTTTGGCAATGAAAACACTATTGCTACTTTCTGAAGCTACTTTTTTGAGCAAAGGCAATGCTTCATTGAAATCTACTCGGATTTCATCAACTAAATCTTTCCAAGCGGCTGTTTTCGCATTTCGAACCTCAGTTTTTGCTGCTTTTCTTATTTCTTCGAGTTCTTCAATGGTGGCAATTATTTGTCCATCTGCATTAAAAGCAACAATCCATTCCTGAAATTTATTGATACAATCAAAATCTGTTTCCCACTGCAAACGTTCTGCAGATTTGTATCTTTCATGAGAACCTGATGTTGAGTGACCTTGCGGTTGGTTAACCTCTTGAACATGGACTAAAACTGGAACATGCTCTTCACGAGCAATTTTAACTGCTTTTTCATATGTTTCACAAAGGTGAACGTAATTCCAACCTTTTGTGATCAATATTTCATAACCAGGCTTGTCTTCAGTTCTTTGCATTCCAGCCAAAGCCTCGGATATGCTGTCCTTCGTTGTTTGATGTTCGCGAGATACTGAAATACCGAAACCGTCATCCCAAACAGACATAACCATGGGAACCTGAAGCACTCCAGCTGCGTTTATTGTTTCCCAGAATGGCCCTTCTGATGTTGAGGCATCACCTATGGTTCCAAATGCTACCTCATTTCCGCCATTCGTAAATTTTTTAAATTCTTCTGAATCTTTAAGAGTAGGGTGGTTTCGGTAAACTTTTGAAGCTTGCGCCAATCCAAGTAGACGTGGCATTTGACCTGCAGTAGGAGAAATATCAGCAGAGCTATTTTTTTGCTCCATTAAGTTTTTCCAATCACCATTTTCATCTAAATTTCGAGTAGAATAATGTCCTCCCATTTGTCGCCCACCTGATTGCGGCTCACGGGCAACATCAGTATCGCCGTAAAGGCCGGCAAACCATTCTTGAACAGTTAGTTGGCCGATAGCCATCATGAAGGTTTGATCACGGTAATAACCAGATCGAAAATCTCCATTTCTAAATTGTTTAGCAAGAGCAATTTGAGCTAATTCTTTACCATCGCCAAAAATTCCGAATTTCGCTTTTCCGCCAAGAACTTCGCGTCGACCAAGGAGAGAGGTCTCGCGTGAAATTACAGCCAAATGAAAATCTTCTAATATTTGTTTTTTAAAAGATTCGAAGTCTAAAGAAACTGCAGGTTCAGAAACGGAAGTTTTTGTCATAATAAGTCAATAAATTAGGTTGCAAATTTAGTAAAAAAAATAGTCTTTTTTGTAAGCAGACCCGAACCTTTAAGATAAATTAAAAATTTCAATTGAGTAGGCGTAAGCAACATTTTAATCAATAATACCAAACTTGTTTTGTAGTTCTTTTGTTTAGTGGTATTTTTAAGGACGTGAAAATGAAGGAAGCAATAAAAAAATACGCTCCATATTTTGTTGATGTATGGCAATATTTGGTCATTATTATAATCTTTATTCTCGCGGCCTTATTTTTTTTATAAAATGAATTATACTTTAACCATGAAAAACGCTCTATTCTTAATTTTTACTTGTTTCTCTATTACCTTAAGCCAAAGTCAAGTAAATATGACTCAGCTGTCCAATGTAGATTACCAGTCATTGCACAATACAGAACTCAATGACATTTGGGGATTTGTAGATGGGGTTGGAAACGAATATGCAATTGTAGGAGCGAAAAAAGGAACATCTATTGTTGATGTGACTATACCAACAAGTCCAGTAGAAGTTTTTTGGAAGCTAGGAATGAATTCAACTTGGAGAGACATAAAAACTTGGGGAAATTATGCATATGTAACTACCGAAGCTCAGCAAGGGTTAATGGTAATTGATATGAGTTCAATGCCGACGTCATTTAATTTGCCGACGGCATTTTATAACGGTCCTTCTAACGGGTTTTGGGCGAGCGCGCACAATTTGTACATTGATGAAAATGGATATGCATACATATTTGGAGCAAATCGAGGGAATGGTGGAGTAATTATTTTAGACGTGCACACAAATCCGATGGTGCCAGTTGAAGTTGGTACATTTGACAACTGGTACGCTCACGATGGCTATGTAAAAAATGACACGCTTTATGGAGCGCACGTTTTGGATGGTTTTATTTCGGTTGTAGATGTGACGAATAAAGCAAATCCTGTTCTTTTGGGAACTAAAATCACCCCAAACTCATTTGCTCACAATGTTTGGGGGTCTTCAGATGGGAATTTTGTTTTTACTACTGATGAGAAACCAGGGGCTTTTATAGCAGCTTATGATGTATCTAATCCGGCTAATATTGTTGAAGTCGATAGAATTCAAAGTTCTCCAGGTTCCGCTGTTATCCCGCATAATGGTCATGTTTTGGGTGATTTTCTAATTACAAGTTATTACCGAGATGGAATAACGGTGCATGATGTTTCTAGACCGAATAATCTCGTTCAAGTTGGCAATTTCGATACTTCACCTTTATCTGGCAATGGTTTTAATGGCTGCTGGGGAGCATATCCTTATTTGCCTTCTGGGAATATACTTGGTTCCGATATTGAAAATGGCCTATTCGTTCTTGGTGTGAACTATCAAAAAGGTTGCTATTTGGAAGGTGTAATTACCGATTCTGTAACAGGATTAGTGCTTCCTGGAGTTCTAGTTGAGATTGTAACTGAAATTCAAACAGATTTATCAAAATTTGATGGGACTTATGCAGTAAGTACTGTTAGTCCTGGGACAAAGACAGTTAAATATTCTAAGACTGGTTACGCGCCAAAAACCTTAAGTTTTAATTTGTTAACCGGACAATTGATTAGTCAAAATATTCAGATGGTTCCATTGCCTCCTTATAATTTTACGCTGAAGGTAATCGACCAAGCTACAAATGCTCCGATAAACAATGTAGATATTAGAATCATCAATCCTTATATAGAACATAATGGTGTTACAAATGGACTTGGTGAGGAAGATTTTGTGATGTATTACCAATTGAATTATGAGATTATAGTAGGTAAATGGGGGTACAAAACCAAGTGTCAGAATGCATTAATAGATAATACCACTGGTACCATTACCGTTGCGATTGAAAAAGGAATTTACGATGATTTTAGCTTTGATTTTGGCTGGACTACAACGAGCACGGCGACTTCTGGCGATTGGGAGCGAGCAATTCCGATTGGATATGCTACAACGGCTAATCCATCGGTTGATGCCAGTTTCGACTGTGGCAGTTATGCATGGGTGACAGGAAATATGGATACTTATGACCCTGATCTTGATGATGTTGATGATGGAACAGTAACTTTGAAATCACCTAGTTTTGATTTAACTGGTTTCGCAGATCCGTATATTAATTATTCTCGTTTTTTCTTTAATCTTTATGGGCCATTGGCTCCTGATGACAAATACAAGGTTATCATTGGAAACGGTACAAGCTCTGTGATTATGGAAGAAGTTTCTTATGATTCTTCAATGAATGATTTATGGGTTTTTAAAAGCTTCAGAGTTTCTGATTTCGTTACTCCTTCAGCGAATATGATCTTGACTATTTCAACATCAGATTTGCCAGGTAGTGGTAATATTACAGAAGCTGGGTTCGACTATTTCTCTGTATCAAATTCTTCTCTATTGGCAGTTGGTGAAGTAAAGGAATTGAACAGTATTTTTAATTTGTTCCCAAATCCCGTATATGATATATTAACGGTAGAAACGTCTAATTCAAGCGATCCTATTCAAGTTTTTGACATACTGGGTAAGGAGGTAATTAAAATAATTCCAACAACTGAGCAGCAGATTATTAATATTCAAAAACTTGATGCTGGTGTTTATATGGTTATTCAAGGTCGAAATAATTTGAAGTTTATTAAAAACTAATTGTTAGAGCTAATAACTATTCTATATTTTTTCGATTAAAATGGTTGATTATCTTTACGACAAAAAGCGCACTTGAAAGATAGAATTGATATATCAATTGTAGTTCCATTACTGAACGAAGCGGAGTCTATTCCAGAATTGTTTTCTTGGATTGATAAGGTGATGGTTGCCAATTCATTTTCGTATGAAGTGATGTTTGTAGATGATGGAAGTAAAGATGATTCTTGGAATCAAATAGAAAAACTTCAATCACAAAACTCACAAGTAAGAGGAATAAAGTTTCAAAGAAATTACGGTAAATCCGCTGCCTTGCAAAAAGGTTTTGAGGCTGTGTTAGGCGACGTTGTTATTACTATGGATGCAGACCTTCAAGACTCACCAGAAGAAATACCGGAATTGTACCGAATGATCAAAGAAGATGATTTTGATTTGGTTTCTGGTTGGAAGAAAAAGCGCTACGACCCAATCACTAAAACAATTCCAACCAAACTATACAACTGGGCAGCAAGAAAGATTACTGGAATTTATCTTCATGATTTCAACTGTGGTTTGAAAGCGTATAAGCTGGCAGTGGTAAAAAGTATTGAAGTTTATGGCGACATGCACAGATATATTCCGCCATTGGCTAAATATGCTGGATTCAACAAAATAGGTGAAAAAGTAGTTGAGCATCAGGCACGAAAATACGGAACTACAAAATTTGGATTAAATCGTTTTTTAAACGGACCTCTTGATCTGCTTTCTGTGGCTTTTATGGGAAAGTTTGGAAAAAAGCCAATGCACTTTTTCGGAGCAATAGGAACATTGATGTTCATATTAGGTTTCGGTTTAGTCTTTTATATGGTAATTCATAAATTGTTTTTTGATCAAGGCAGTAGATTGTTGGCTGACCGAACTGAGTTTTTCGTAGCAATTACAGCCATGTTGATGGGCGTTCAATTCTTTTTAGCTGGCTTTTTAGCCGAACTTTCCACAAGGAATGCACCGCATAGAAACGTGTATTTAGTAGAAAAAGAACTCTAATGAAATTTCCTTTTGATCCTTCATGGACCTTGTTTTTGGACCGAGATGGTGTCATTAACAAGCGAATAATGGGTGGCTATGTCAGTTCCCCTGAAGAGTTTCATTTCGAAAAAGGTGTTCCTGAAGCAATAGCAATCTTTCGTAAACACTTCAAATACATTGTGGTTATTACAAACCAACAGTGCATTGCAAAAAATATCGTTACAATCCGTAACCTTCGTGAGATTCACCGTTACATGCAAGGAAAATTGCTTGAGCAAGGTTCTTTTGTTGACGCAGTTTACTTTGCTTCAGAATTGGCAAGTGATCCAAAAAACACCAGAAAACCGAAACCATTCTTAGCTCTAGAGGCGAAGAAAGATTTTCCAGACATTGATTTTAATAAGAGTTTGATGGTTGGCGATACAGATTCTGACATCCAATTTGGGGAGAATCTTGGCATGAAAACTGCTTTAATAAGAACAGAAGAAAAGACCAATAGAAAAGCGGATTGGCAATTTGATTCCTTATTGGATTTGGCTTTAGAATTGAAGAAAAAGATATAAAATGAAAGTTGTTTTAAGTATAATTCTTCTTGTTTTTACATTTTCGACTGCGATTGCTCAGTTGAATTTTACTGATAAACAAGGGAGAAAACAGGGAGTTTGGCAAAAAACATATCCCAAAAGTACTGCCTTGGAATACAAAGGCACATTCAAAGATGATAAGCCAGTCGGTGTATTTACTTTTTATTATCCTTCAACAAAAGTAAAAGCCGTAATTCGCCACAGTGATAATGCTGTTCGTTCAGAAGCTTTTTTCTACCATGAAAATGGTGAACTAATGACTTATGGCATATACCGCAACATGAAAAAAGATAGTGTTTGGCATAATTTCGGTCCATCAGGTCGTATAAGTTTCAAAGAAACATATAAAAATGACATTTTGGACGGCCCGAAAATCGTTTATTTTATTTCAGAAGACATCAACAATAAATCCAGTAAAATTTCATCCATTTCAAATTATAAGAATGGTAAATTGGACGGAGAATTTAAAGAGTACTTTGATTTTGGAGGAACCAAAACTATTGGACAATACGCTATGGATAAGAAAGTTGGGATTTGGCAAGAATACCATCCTAATGGTCAAAAAATGGCAATGACTCGTTACAAAGAAGGAATAAAACATGGCTGGTGCACTGCTAACGACGAAAGTGGAAAAGAGGTGAGTCGACTTTATTTTTTCCGTGGGAAATTGCAACAGGGTAAAGACCTTGAATTTATCATGAAACAAATGAAGGAAAAAGGTGTAAACCCAAACGATTAAGTCACTTTTGTCGTATATTCGTTTATAAGAATCAGCTATGCGAATTATTCATTTCCTAATCTTAAGTTTTTTCTTCGTGCTTATGTCCTGCAAAAAGGATAAGAACGATTCAGCAATCCAATTTCATACTGACTATTCCCCAATAGAAGAAGGTCGTTACGTTATATATGCTGCGACTGAAATTCAACATGATGATGATGTGCTTCAACACGACACTTTAAGTTATTTGTTAAAGACAGTAATTGGACAAATTTATTACGATAATGAAGGTCGTGCAGCTAGAGAATATCTTCGATACACCAGCATTGATTCGGCAGTAAGTTGGCAGTTGAAAGATGTTTGGACTACTATTCTGGAAGGAAATCGCCTAGAGATGATTGAGGAGAATCAAAGAATAGTGAAGCTATTGTTTGCGCCAACTTTGAGTAAGGAATGGGATATAAATGTGTATAACTCAAAACCTAAACAAAATGCCATCTATAGTTCCATACATGAAAGCTATTCTATTAACGGAAATTCTTTTGATTCAACAATAACGGTTAAGCAAGCAGATTTTTTCTCCTTGGTTGATTTAAAACGTCAAAATGAGGTTTACGCTAAGGGAGTGGGAATGGTTTCTAAGTATTATAAAGATTTGACAATCGAAAACTTCGATAGCTTAAATGTTAAAAAAGGAAAGGAACTTTACTATAATTGTATTAGTTTTGGAATTGAATAGACTCTATTTCGTTAACTAAATCAATACGTCAACTCATTCATGAATTTTAAAGAAGTAAAGACCGATTGTCATCATTTTAGAACCACGATACCTTGCGCTCCTAATAAAAAAGAAGGAGTTATTTGCTCGGATTGTTCTCATTACAGACCTATTTCCAAACGTATTTTAATTATAAAATTAGGGGCTTTAGGTGATGTTATTCGCACTACTCCTTTGGTTGTAAAATACAAAGCATTGTATCCTGATGCCCATTTTACATGGATTACTCAGTCACCAGCAGTTTTGCCCACTGACGAAATACAACAAATATTAAAGTGGGATGCCACTTCGATTTATATCATTGAAAATTCAAAATACGATATCGCAATTAATTTGGATAAGGAGCAAGAAGCTTGTAGCCTTTTGAAAAATGTTAATGCGAAAGAAAAATACGGATATACTTGGGGCGATTTTGCTATCGCACCCGCTACTCCAGCTGCAGAGCATAAATTAATGACAGGATTTTTCGATTCAATTTCACTTGAAAACAAGAAAAGTTACCTCGAAGAAATATTTGAAATCTGTCATTTTAGCTTTGATCAAGAGCCATACCTCATTAATAAAAATGAAAAGTTGGTCGCTTTATGGGCGGATAAATGGAATAGACTTTCTGAAGGAAAAAAGATAGTTGGTTTGAACACTGGTTGCGGTCCTCGATGGAATACGCGCCTTTGGACTAATGAAGAATGGATAGCTTTAGCTGAAAAGCTTATGAAAGAAGGTTACTATCCAGTATTCTTGGGTGGAGCATTAGAACATGAGAAAAACTTGAAATTTGCAAGTGAAACAGGAGCTCATTATCCAGGTCATTTTTCTCTTGAGGAATTCATCGCATTGACAGATGGATGCGATTACATTGTTACGCAAGTATCAATGATGATGCACATTGCAACAGCTTTGCAAAAGAAGATGATTTTAATGAATAACATCTTCAATAAATATGAATTTGAACTGTACAACCGAGGAACTATCGTAGAGCCTAAGAGCGGTTGTGAATGCTACTTTGGAAACACATGTAAGCGTGGTGAAAATTCCTGTATGCACGAAATCTCTCATAAGGACATAGTTGAAGCAATTCAAAACTTATAATTCATGAAATTTTCTTTTCTGTCTACTTTTTTTCCATTCCGTGGAGGTATTGCTCAGTTTAATGCATTACTGTTCAGGGAAATTGAAAAAGAAAATGAAATTGAAGCCATAACTTTCAAAAGACAATACCCGAACTTTCTATTTCCTGGAGAAACACAAATGGTTCAGGACGGAGACAAAGTGGATGAAATTCCAGCGAAACGAATTGTTGACAGCATTAATCCTTTAACTTGGTTTAAAGCGAGAAAATACCTGCGTAACAGCAGTCCAGATGTGGTTTTGACAAAATACTGGATGACCTTCTTTGGTCCGTCATTAGGATTGGCGCTGAAGAAATTGAATAAAAAAACGGTGCGAATTAGCATATTGGATAATGTAATTCCTCATGAGAGACGTTTTTTTGATGGAATAGCCAATCGTACATTTTTGAAAAACAACGATGGATTTATTGTGATGTCGGATAAAGTATTGGCGGATTTATTAAAATTAAAGCCAGATGCAAAGTATTTGAGAGTCAATCATCCACTTTATAATCATTTCGGGGCTAAAATTGACCAAAATGAGGCCAAAGAGAAGTTGGGATTAGATCCCGAGAAGAAAACTCTTTTGTTTTTTGGCTTTATTAGAGCTTATAAAGGTTTGGATTTGCTTTTAGAAGCGTTTGATAAACTGGATGATAGTTATCAATTGGTTGTAGCTGGAGAGATATATGGCGATTTTTCTCCTTACCAAACGATAATTGATAAAAGTCCGAATAAACATAACATACATTTATTCAATCATTATATTCAGGATGATGAGGTTTCTTTATATTATTCTGCGGCAGATGTTTGTATTTTACCATACAAATCAGCTACGCAGAGCGGTATTACCTCAATTTCCTATCATTTCGAATTGCCAATTATAGCAACTGATGTAGGTGGTTTGAAAGAAACGATTTACGACGGAAAGACAGGGTTAATTGTGAATAAAGCTGAGCCAACAGAAATAAAAACTACTATTGAACGATACTTCTCAGAAGGAAAACAAGCCGAAATGCAAGACAATATTCGTGAAGAAAACAAGGAGAATTCTTGGCCTAATTTTACTCGAAAATTAGTCGATTTTAGTAAGGAATTGGTCAAATTAAAACACTGAATCAAGGAATTTTAAGAAAAAAAATCACCTTATAGTAAAAGTTGGTTGATTATAAGAATTCTAAATTCTATATTTGCACCCTTTAAATAGATACTTAAACGATAACAATACAATGCGTAATAAAGGATTTCTTTGGTTTATAACGATTTTATTAACGGCAATTTGCGTTTACCAATTGTCGTTTACTTGGGTTTCCAACTCAGTAGAGAACAAAGCTAATCGTGAAGCTACAAACCTTGTTGAAGAGCTGAAAAAAGAAGCTGCGAAAACAGACAACAAAGCGTTTTTACCAAACGGCACAGCAGTTGACTTCAATAAGCCAGAGGGTGAAGAGTTAGCAAAAGCTGCATTCATCAACCAAATATTAAGAGCTAAATCTGAGAAATCTGTATATCCAGTCTTGGGTTCTACGTTCTCAGAAGTTAAGAAAAGAAGTTTGGCTTTCGGATTGGACTTAGTAGGAGGTATGTCTGTTACTTTGGAAATCTCGATTCCAGAATTGTTGGAAAGTTTTGCTAGAAACCCACGGGATTTGACTTTCAAAAAACCATACGATAGTGCAAAAAGCATCTATTCAAAAGAAGGTGGAGATTTCGTATCAATCTTCGCAGATGAGTACAAAAGAATTAATAAAGGCCAGCCGATTGTTAAATCAATGGCTATATCAGATATCGAAGAATTGGGTAAAAACTCAACAGACGCTGACGTAGTGGCTTTCTTTAACGAGAAGATTTCTAGTTCAATGGACGGAGTTGAACAAATCATGAACCGTCGTATTAACCAATTCGGTGTTGCTCAACCTAACATTCAAAAAGATCCAGCAAACAATCGTTTGTACATTGAGTTACCAGGTGTTCAGGATGAGGCGACAGTTGCAAGTAAATTACAATCAACTGCGAATCTTCAATTCTTTGAAACATACCAAGGAAACGAAATTGCTGCACAATGGCAACAAGCAAGTGAAATTTCTAGAAGTGCTGAAGTTTCATTGGATGAATTAGAAGAAACGTCAATTGATACTACTGTAAATTCTACTGACACTACTATTTCTGAGTTAGATGCCTTGACAAATGGTAAAACAGAAAAGACAGGTAATAAAGGATTAGCAGAATTGGTTAAAAATAGCGGAGGTTACACAATTGGAACAGTTGCTGTTGTTGACAAACCTGCTGTAGATAAAATATTAAGACGTGCTGACGTAATGTCTGCGCTACCAGAAGATTTAAGATTCATGTGGGGTGCTGCTCCTGAGCTTATTAACACTGGATCAAAGGAAATGGCGTATGTATTGTATGCTGTTAAAATGCCAGAAAATGGAAAAGCTTTAGTAGGCGGTGGTGATATTAAAACTGCTTCTACTGGATTTGATCAAACATCAGCGTTGGTTACTGTTGATTTGGAGATGAATGAAGAAGGAGCTGACAAATGGGCTCAGATGACTGCTGATAATAAAGATCGTTTGGTTGCCATTACAATGGATAACGTCGTATTTAGTGCGCCGAGAGTAAACGAAGCTATTAACGGTGGAAGAACTCAAATCTCTGGAAGCTTTTCAGTTGAAGAAGCAAATGACTTATCAGGATTGTTGAACGGTGGAGCTTTGCCTGCACCTGCTGTAATCAAAGAGCAAACAAAAGTAGGTCCAACAATTGGAGCTGAAAATACACGTTCTGGTTTAATCTCTTTTGGATTTGCCTTATTGTTGGTATTCATCTATATGTTCTTCTATTACGGCAGAGCAGGTTTAATTGCGGATATCGCTTTATTTGCGAACATCTTATTCATATTTGGAACACTTGCTTCATTTGGAGCAGTTCTTACATTGGCCGGTATCGCAGGTATCGTTTTAACAATTGGTATGGCGGTCGATGCCAACGTACTTATCTTTGAACGTATTCGTGAAGAACAAACTGCTGGAAAAGATTTGAGATCAGCTATTGATACTGGTTTCCAAAAAGCATTGTCTTCTATCATTGATGCCAACGTTACCACTTTATTAACGGCTATCGTTTTGAAAGTGTTTGGTTCAGGACCAATTGAATCATTTGCTACGACCTTAATCATCGGTATTTTCACGTCTGTATTTGCAGCTTTGGTTATCTCTAGATTGATAATCAACAGAATGTTGGATAAAGGAAAAACCATTGAATTTGAAACGAAATGGACAAAAGGTGCATTCAAGAATTTGAATTTTGATTTCGTAGGGAATAGAAAGAAATTCTATGCAATTTCAGGAATACTTGTTGCAATAGGAATTGCATCTTTAGCGTTAAGAGGTTTAAGCCCAAGTGTTGAATTCTCCGGTGGTCGCACTTACGGTGTTAAATTTGAGAAATCAGCGAAAAACGAAATCGATTTTGTTCGTAAGAATTTGGCAAAAGAATTTGTAGAAAATGGCAAATCAGCTTCTATAGACTTAAAGACGAAAACAAACAACTATTTCTTAGAAATCACAACCAATTACAAATTGGGTGATGAGTCTGCATCAAATTTGGTGAAAGAGAAATTAGAGAAAGGTTTGGAAGCAAGTAAATCTAAATTGGGTGGATATGAAATCCAGGAATCTAGAACAGTTTCGCCAACGATTTCTGGTGAGTTGAAAACTTCTTCTACAATTGCTGTAATCTTGGCGATGATCATCATCTTTGCATACATCTTGATGCGATTCGGAACATGGCAGTTCTCTACTGGAGCTATCCTTGCGATGCTTCATGATGTTATCTTAGTATTGGCTTGTTTTGCAATATTCCACGGAATACTACCTTTCAACATGGATATTGATCAAGCGTTTATCGCCGCAATTTTGACCGTAATTGGTTACTCGATAAATGATACGGTAATTGTATTTGATAGAATTCGTGAGAATTTGAAATTCAAAAAAGCTGATACTAGTCATACAGAGCAAATTAATGAATCATTGAACTCTACTTTATCTAGAACGATTAATACTTCCATGACAACGTTTGTTGTATTGTTGGTAATCTTCTTGTTCGGCGGTGCAGCAATTAAAGGATTTATCTTTGCTTTGATGGT
Source organism: uncultured Flavobacteriales bacterium (assembly GCA_963977135.1). Classification (GTDB taxonomy): domain Bacteria; phylum Bacteroidota; class Bacteroidia; order Flavobacteriales_D; family Crocinitomicaceae; genus UBA2040. The sequence goes on from CAXBNN010000001.1 coordinate 270,997, forward strand.
TGGAGTTGGAGTTGGAACTTACTCAAGTTTGTGTATTGCAACACCATTATTGATTGACTTGACTAAAAAGATTAAAGCATAAGCTTTTAAATAGAAAACATTTTGAAAAACCGACAATCTTTTGATTGTCGGTTTTTTTTTGTGGCAAAGACTTTAGATGTTAGACAATAGACTGAGGATTTGAATTGTCAATAGTCAACTGTCAAAATAAACGGGGATTATCTGCGATGCTGCTTCGCGGTAAAAGGGTTTTGGGATGAACCATGATTTTTTAAAGAAGAATTGGATTAAAGAGAGATTAACGCGAGTTTGGATTAGTCCAAAAATGAAATCCCGGCAATCTGTTCATCCGTAAAATCCAGTTTTCACTTTTGTATACTCTTCAAAAAAACCTTTAAATCAACAGGAATGTTTCTAGAATCAATAACAATGAAAAATAACTAGCTTTTTACAACGTTATCCTCCATATGAACGTCTTAGTAGTAAAGCGACAATAAAGTGATTGTAATTGTAGGGATAGTAGTTGTAGTAAGTCTTTATCGGATTCTTTTCGATAAAGGATTTTAAGTTTATATTCTTACCAGATTCATTTTATCCGATTTCCGTAAATAGCCACTGATAATCGTTTTTGCATCCCTGTCTTCTTGATACATTTCAATGAAACGCTTCCATTTAAACTGAGGCTGTTTGTGAAAGAAGTAGGGAGCATATCCAAAGCCTATCAAAGTGCCATTTTCAACTAATATCAATGATTTTTCATTCTTTTGGCGACCATTTTCTATAATGTAGAATGATTCACCATTAAGATTTAAATCATCCACCATCTTTGTTGCACGAGTATTGTAGTCTTCAACGCTTTCTTCGCCTACACAAGCCCCTTTACATTTTTTAATACTGTGATGAAAGCAGGCAGATTTCGTTGGGTACAAATCATTCAGTTTTTGACACAACTCATATTCCTCCGTCCAGCGACTGAGCATTTCCACTCCTTCACGTTTTGTCGTAAAAGCTGCAATAGGGTAGTCTTGTGTCTTGGAACTTTGTCCAACAAACATGCGCACATATCCAGAATCGTCAGTATAATCGTACAAACCATAAGGAAACTTGCTGCGTTTCAACATGTGATTGAAGCGTGGCCGATGTTGTTTAATCAACATAGATTCTTGAAGCAAAGCAATGATCTCTGAACCTGTCAATTCATGTTCAATACGAGAAATCAAATCACGCATTTCTAGGCCTTTTTTCGTTTTGGTATTGCGCAAATGCTGTTCTACTCGTTTTTTAATGTTTATGCTTTTACCTATGTAGATAAGAATATTGTTCTCGTCGTAGAATTTATAGACACCGGTTTTGGAAGGTAAACTGTCCAATTCGTCTATGTTCAGGTTGGGATGGAGAACCGCTGGATTGATATCTTCTTGAATGAATTTCTGAATTCCAGCTGTACTAGTTTCATGAAGAAGCGTAAACAAATTGGCAGTTGCCAAAGCATCACCACCAGCACGGTGTCGGTTTTCAATGACAAATCCTAAAGCTCTTGTCAATTTCCCTAAGGAATAAGAATCGTGTCCAGGAAGGATAAATCGACTTGCGCGAACTGTACACAAATGCGGACGACGGTAATCAAAACCTAAAGTCCTAAATTCATGACGAATAATGCCATAATCGAAGCCAACGTTGTGTGCTACGAAAACACAGTCTTCTGTAAATTCAACAATTTTCTTGGCAACCTCGAAGAATTTCGGAGCACCTTTCACCATACTATTCGAAATTCCAGTAAGGTTTGTGATGAACGGCGGAATATCCATTTCTGGATCTAGAAGCGTTTCGTACTCGTCGATAATTTTGTAACCGTCGTGTTTGTAAATTGCAATCTCAGTGATTTTGGAGCTTTTTGGACTTCCTCCAGTAGTTTCTATATCTATAATTGCAAAATTCACTTCTTATTTTATCCTTTTTTAGATTCTAATTCTTAATATGTAAAGGTATTAATTCAAAAAGTAAGATAGGAATTTATTTTTGCCTCAATTCAAAATAAAATGTTGTAAGAAAGTTATTGCTACACGTTTTCTTCTTCAAAACATAATTGTCAAGAAACGAAAAGGAGCGACACCTATAAAAAGTCCCGCTCCAATCCTGTTATGAAAGATAATACTGTTTTTATAAATTAATAACGACGCTTTCAGATCGTGGTTCTTCTTCCCAATCTATTTCTGTACCGCTTGGATATTTAAAATCATCGTTTACCTTAACCGATTTTCCTTTCGGTACTTGAACATATACGTGAACGCGTTGATTGCGGATTTTGTCCTCTAAGGGAAAATGGAAAGTATTTGGAATTGAATAATTCGTACCATTTTGCGCTACTTTGAATTGTATGTTTTTCGCACGGCGCAAGGCATCTCTATCGTTCCGGCTTGAAGCAATTTTTTCTTCAATAATGTGATAAAGGGAGTCCGGTGATTCTTCATAATAAATGCGAACGCCGCGTTCTTCAACTCCATTTTTTGTAATCAACAACCAGTAGTTTCTGCCGTTTCGTCTATTGTATCCGTTGTGGCGATAGTTGTTTATGTAATAATCGTCATCGGCAGTTTTGATGGTAATTGGCTCAGAACTTGAAGCAATTTCTGTTTCAATGGCTTTCTCCATACTGTATTCACGTGCCACAGTCGATCCGAAGTAAAAAGCGAGAATTACGCCAATAATCCCAAGGAAAAACATGCTTCGAGATAGGTGTTTATACCATGGATAACGAAGATTAAAGAGCAATCGAGTTCCTGAAGCAATCAACCATATAATTCCAGCAATTGCTAAAATAGAACCTGAAATCCACATAAAATTCAGTTGTTCAGGGTCTTCAAAAAAGAGTAATCCAAAATCGTAAAGGCCTAAAAAACCATCCGCTGTTTTTACAGGTGTTGTTCCCCAGTGGCTAAAAACCGCTATAAAAAAGCCGACGCTAAAAACGATACCCATTACAAGAAGAAATACGCCAAATGCCTTCGAAATGATTTTCCCTATGGCTCTGAAGAAATTTTGAATAACATTGTTTCTTTCCATGTTATTGGTGAATTTTTGTGAACTTCTTGTAATGCGTTCAGCCGCTTGTTCTACTTCTTCACGAACATTTTCCACTGTTATTGGTCTACCTTGCATACGCAGACGATCAATATGTGTATGTGCTGTTGGAAGTACTATCCATAAAATAATATAAAGTGGAACACCAAAACCTGCAGCCATTGTGAAGAGGATGAATAATATTCTAACAAGAATAATGTCCATTTTTAAATACGAAGCTAAACCGGCACAAACACCTGCCAGAGCACCTCTTTCCGCATCACGGTACAAACGTTTTTCGGAGCGCTGATAACTTGCGTTTTCACTATTGTACGTCTCCTTTTTTTCTTCGGATGTAGAATTCGTTGTTTCCTCTTCATCGATAAACTGTTCTGGCTCACCAAGTGTTTCAATGGTTTCTTGAACATCTTTGACTTCTATAACTTCTTTTCTGGTGTTCAAACCATTGGTGAAAAGTTCGACTATTCGAAGTTCAATGTCTTCCAGAATTTCTTCCTTCCCATTTACCGAACTTAATTTGGCTTCAAGGCGCTTCATGTAATCTTGCAAGATTTCATAAGCATCTTCCTCAATTAAAAAATTGATGCCTTTGATGTGTATGGATATTGTCTTTTTCATAACTATTTGCTTAATAGATTTACGGCCGAGCTCAATTCCGACCATGTTTTCGTTAAATCTTTGTGGAAGGTTTTCCCTTCCGATGTTAAACTATAATATTTTCGTGGCGGACCACTTGGTGACTCTTCCCAACGATAGGAGAGGAGTTCCATGTTTTTGAGGCGCGTCAATAATGGGTAAAGTGTTCCTTCAACAACAATTAGTTTTGCTGATTTCAAGGATTCTAAAATTTCAGAGGGGTAGGCTTCTTTCTTTTTTAAGATAGAAAGAATACAAAATTCCAAAATTCCTTTCCGCATTTGCGCTTGAGTATTCTCTGCGTTCATTGCTAATGTTTTTTACAAAGATATATGTTTTAAATTGTATTTTGCAATACATAGTACTATAAACTTTCAAAATATTTTTAATTAATATTGATTATCAAGCATTTAACTACCTAATTTTTTTAATAAATTTTTCGAATTTTCTGGAAATCGCATGATAAGCAGCCGATTTACCTTCAGAATTAAGATCAATAATCGCTTTAATCTCAGGAATTAATTCAGGATACTTTTTCAAGATTGGCATCAAAAGAAGAATCGAATACATTTGTAAAGCGACTTTATTTTCAGGATTTTGAATGAAGGAAATACATAGATCAATGACTTCGCCTTCTATTTCTTCTGGAGTAGGCAAGAAGGTCATGACCTTCATCCAATTTCTGAGGCTCGACTGATGAGTTTCAGTTTGGAGAAAGTGGAGGATGTCTTTTTGAATTTTCTGAAAAGGTTTTTTATCTGCTTCTGCCAAATGTGCGCAAACCCAAGTACCTAAAACGCAATGTTTACCTTTGTCGGCTTGTAAGGATATTGAAAGTAGCTCCTCTAATTCTTTAGGATGACTTAAAAAGAAATTAGTATAAAAGGAAAAATTTCGTTCTTGATAGAATTCATCCAAACGCTCCTCAATAGACAGTTTATCCATGACAAATGCAATAGTACTAAAAAGTAGCGAATTTCTAAAGGCAGTGCTTTCTGATGATAAAGACAGACTAGAAAATTTGATTTTTTTTAAACAGCTGAGTTCATCTGAGCTTTCAGCATTGACCGATCTTGATCTGATAGTTGTTTGGATTAACTTGTATAACGCTGTAATGCAGCTTCAGCAGAAGAATAATTTAGCTAAAAAAATTGATAAAAGAATTTTTTCTTTACCAATTTTTGAAATTGCAGAACAAGTTTTATCTCTTGATATTATTGAGCACGGCATTCTAAGAGGGAACAAAGCAAAACGTGGTTTGGGTTTCTTACCAGGTAGTTTTTTAAATTCAATTACTGAGTCTTGGGCTTGTAAAAAGTTAGAACCAAGAATTCATTTTCTTTTAAACTGTGGAGCTGAAAGCTGTCCCATGATTCGGGTTTTGACTTTAGATACCATTGAAATAGAATTAGTTGAAAGTGAAAAAGACTTCATTCTAGCAGAAACCACAGTCAATCATGAAAAACGAATCTTTACAATTTCCAGTTTGTTTTTGTTCTATTGGTTCGATTTTGGGGGAAAGAAAAATATAAAATCCAGAATACATCAATACCACAATTATCCCACGTACAAAATCAGATTCAAAAAATGGAATTGGGAATCTCATTTTAAGAAAGTTAAGTAATTCAAGATTATTTTATAGGTAATATTTCCTTGGTGATGAAGGATTACATGGTTATGGTCGTCAAAGTTATTGTTACATCTATAAAAAAATTAACTTTGACTTAACATGTCAATAATAAGTGGTCTTCTTCAAAATTTCTCTCCAATTCACCTTGATGAAATGGACGCGGTGAAATTGATGAACCGTGTGGATACGAAGTATGCTTTCACTCGAACGACGCTTAAAGAATTATTGCCGCTTTTGACACAACATTATAAAATACTTGAAATTGACGGGATAAGATTACCCACCTATAAAAGTCTGTATTTCGATGATGAAAAATTTACCTTCTACGCAGACCATCACAAGGGCAAAAGCAGTCGGTTCAAAGTTAGAATTCGTAACTATGTGGAAAGTGGTTTGTATTTTCTCGAAGTAAAGCACCGTTGGAAAGGTAGAGTAAATAAGAAAAGGATCAGAGTTTCTGATTTTCAACATGTATTACTTGACGAATCACATGAGTTTGTAAATAAAAACGTAACAAATTTGGGAAATATCAATCCAACAATGTGGAATGAATACAACCGAATTACTTTGGTTAACATTGAAAGACAAGAGCGTTTGACATTGGATATTAACTTAAAATTTAACTGGGAGGAAAAGCATAGAGATTTTGATTCGCTTGTAATTGCCGAGTTAAAACAGAAGAGATTTGATCGAAAAACACCTTTTAATGAAATAATGAGAGATATGGGTATTCGGCCTTATCGCTTGAGTAAATATTGCATAGGAACTCTCGAATTGTACGATGAGAAAACGGTAAAGCACAACTTTTTTAAAGAAAAATTAATTAAACTAGAGAAAATAAATGAAGGCATCATCTGATTCAAACGCAATACACTTTTATGATTGGATTTTATACAATGACGACGTAAATACTTTGTTATTCCGTTTAGCTATGAATTTGATCTTTTTGACGATCGTAATTCGTTATCTGTACTATCCTAAAACAAAACGCAAGGATTACCTTTTTACCTACTACTTAATCGGGATGATTACATTTTTCATTTGTTTTGCATTGAAAAAACTCGATATCGACACAGGAATGGGGCTTGGTTTGTTTGCCATTTTTGGAATTATTCGATACCGAACCAATCCAGTTGAAATTAAGGAAATGACATATCTCTTTTTAGTGATAGGGTTATCTGTAATTAATTCCCTTGCAAGTAACAAAGTATCAATTTCTGAAATGTTAATCATTAATGGTTCTATCATAGGCATAACGGCTGGATTAGAGTACTTGTGGTTATTAAAACATGAAACTCGTAAAACAATAGTATACGAGAGAATAGAGCTTATAAAACCAGAGCATTACGACGAAATGATGGCTGATTTGAAGGAAAGGACTGGCTTAGAAATTAACCGTTTTGAAGTCGGTAAAATAAACTTTCTACGCGATGTTGCCCAGGTAATGATATATTATTACGAGGATGATCAGAAGTTTTCAGATTACAATTCCCAGGATTCTACTGAATTTACCAACGATTAAAGACATCCACAACCGAACAAATCGAGTTCACTGTTCCAAATTGTAACAACTGAACCGTCACTTTTTAAAAGCACCATTGATCTCGATGGTGCCTTTAATTTGTTATTAATTGGCCATGAATCAGCTTGTGTGAAGTAAATATTCGTTCCGATAAGCTTTGCGAATACTTTTTGGTCGGAATAGTTAGTAGGGCAATCTAAGCAATTCTTCACCATTTGGGAGGAGAATTTTTTATCAATTTCAGGTTTTGAAACAAATTCAAGATCCAATGAATAAGGACTTCCAAAAATGATATCTTCTTTTTCTTCATCAGAACTAAGATTCATAGAATATTGGAAATAGGATAAACATTCGTCGCCCATGTAACCCATTGCAGATAATGAAGATTTCCCTTTTTTCTTCATTGAATACCAATAAATAGAGGGTTTTGTTAATGGATATAATTTATCGTACGTTTTTGGGAAAAATACGAGTTTTCCCACACTGTCTATACTCTGATAACCAAAGTCTTTTTTAAGCAACTGGTCTTCTTTGGAAAAATCTTCCCATTGACCATCTACTTCTTGTGGATTTGAATAACCTAGCACACCAATTTGGTCTTTTCCTAATCGATGTATTGGAAATAGTGGGTGTTCAAATATTAAAGGAAGTGAGTCTAAAGAGCGTGCATGTTTCAAATCGGTAACAATGGCCTTCAATAATTTCGCATTTTCATTAGATAAGGATTTTTCCTTTTCAAGGATCTCCTCCAAAAGCTGGATTTTAACCGTGTCGGATGGAATATAAACAGCCCAAAAATCGTCACATGTCCTAGAGCCAGAATCTAGGCTCTTCTCAGTATTTGAATTTTCTGGTTTTACAGAGTTATCCCCGCAACTAACCATTGTTGTTAAGAGAAAAATTGAGCAGAAAATGACAGTTAAACGGTTAAACATAGTTGTCGTAAAATTGGTAGATAACTTTAGTTTTCAAGTGGTTAAAGGTAGAAAAAGAAATGAGGTGAAATTCTTTTTTACATAAAAAAACGTTTCCCATTAGAGAAACGTTTTTGCAATATTATTATGTTGTTTTTAAGCAGTAACGCCTAATACTTCTTTCATTTTTTGACCGATATGAGCTGGAGAATCAACAACGTGAATTCCACACTCTCTCATGATTCTTTTCTTAGCTTCAGCAGTGTCATCATCACCACCTACAATTGCACCAGCGTGACCCATTGTTCTTCCTTTTGGAGCAGTTTCACCAGCGATAAAACCAACAACTGGTTTTTTATTGTTGTCTTTAATCCAACGAGCTGCAATAGCTTCAAGATTACCACCAATTTCACCGATCATAACAATCCCTTCAGTTTCAGGATCGTTCATCAATAATTCAACAGCTTCTTTAGTCGTTGTTCCAATGATTGGATCCCCACCAATTCCTATTGCAGTTGTAATTCCCATTCCAGCTTTTACTACTTGATCAGCTGCTTCATATGTCAATGTTCCAGATTTAGAAACAATTCCGATTTTTCCTTTTTTGAAAACGAATCCTGGCATAATTCCAACTTTCGCTTCACCTGCAGTGATAATACCAGGGCAATTTGGTCCTATCAATCGAGTATCCATGCCGTTCAAGTATTCTTTTGCACGAACCATGTCCGCAACGGGAATTCCTTCCGTAATACAAACAATAACTTTAATTCCAGCTTCAGCTGATTCCATAATCGCATCTGCAGCAAATGCTGGTGGCACAAAAATGATAGAAACATCAGCTTGAGTTTTTGCAACTGCATCTGCTACTGTATTGAAAACTGGTCGATCCAAATGAGTAGAACCTCCTTTTCCAGGAGTTACACCTCCAACTACGTTGGTGCCAAATTCAATCATTTGTCCTGCGTGAAATGTTCCTTCACTACCAGTAAAACCTTGTACAATTACTTTAGAATCTTTGTTAACGAGTACGCTCATTTTTGAATCTTTATCTTGTTATTATTCGGGGTCAAAAGTAAAGGTTTGAAACCGTTATGACAAGCAATTATAAATAAATATTATTGTTGAAATTAAAGGGTTTGTAATACCTTAACTTCAAAGAATAAACAGCTGTTTTCTGGAATTTCGCCAATAGGATTTGAGCCATAACCCATTTGAGGAGGGGTTACAATCATGAAAACACTTCCGGTATTTTTCCCAATCAATACTTCTTTCCATGCTGGAATTAAATTTTTAAGAGTCATTTGAACGGGCGAATTCCGTTCTTCAAAAACAATCCCATTCAATAATTTCCCTTTGTACATCACACGGATATTGTCCGTATAGCGAATTTCTTTACCTTTTCCTTTAACAATTACAGAAGAGTATACGCCTGAACTAGACTTAGTTAGTTTCAAGTTTTCCTTTTTGATAAATTTCTGAATTTTCTCGTCGAATTCTTTTTTCTCCTTATCACTATAACCTTTGCAGGCCGTAAAAAGTATCAGAGATAGAGCAATAAAAAGGAAATTTCGTTTTGTCATACGTTTTATAAAAAAATGGCTGTTGATTTGCCTCAAATATACCTCAAACAAAGGAATTATTGATTACTAATTCAGCTTAATTTGAACTGGTGAAACGATGAAAGCTTCCTTTCTCAACAAATTAATTAGACCTTCATCACCAGGCAAATGCCCAGCTCCAACTGCTATAAAAGTTGATTTTTCATTCAATCGGGTGGAAAGTGTTTTAATCCATCTTAAATTTCTATCGGATGAAAGTGTTTTTTCGTAAAACTGCATTACATCTGCACCACCAGAATTGAAGGTTAACATATCTGAAACCTGTTGGTTCAAATACAATTCTTGCATATCATTCCAAGTTTTTTTTAAATCGCTTGTATCGTGGATGACCTGCATTATCATTTTGGCTTGCATTTCTGAACTTAAATTATCGAAATAGCCGAGCTGTTCTTCTGCGGTTTCAAGACCTTCAATTGGAATATCTTTCATTTGAGCCAATGCATTTAGATTCTTATCATAGCTTTCGCAACGCATTAATAGAGAAGCGTATGGCAATTGCATGAAGAAAACAGGTTTGAATTTTCCCATGGAGCTTTCAAACATTGAAGAATCCATTCCGAATTTTCTTTCCGTAAAGTCATAGAGAGAATCTCTTTGAATCTTAGACAATACATCCGTCATTCGTCCTTTCTTTAAGGTAATCATTTCCATCATTCCGGACTGATCATCCAAATTGGCAATTTCCATAATTACCAAGTCAGATTTTTCTAACCGTTTCGTAACCGTTTTGGGAAGGACATATTTATCCTTATCAATGAGGTGAATGGTTCCAAAAAGATAGCTGACGTTTTTATTGTCTTTATTTGAAATTTCCCAAAACACATTTCCCATTGCTGGAATTTCTTTCACTTGGCTAAATATAAAGCCTGAAAAGAAAGCAATTAGAATGGTTAGGAGGACTTTCATCTTAGTCTTCTAAGGTGATTTGAGCTAAGAAGTGATCGTCTTTATCGTATATTTTACTTGCTTTTAATCCTACGTTTTTGGCAGCTTTGAACAAATTGTCGAAGTCTACATACAACCAATCAAACCAAGCTCCGACTTCATTTTTGAATTTCATTTGGAACCGAAAATTCCCATAATATTCAGAATTCAAGTCAATTACCATTGATCCGTCCTCGTCTTCATACAAATATTTGATATCTGAAGAATCGCATAGAATTTGACCTCCAGGTGATAACAAGCTTTTCGCTTGTTCTAAGGTATTTTCAAGATTTTTCAACGTTCCGGCAATTCCTATTCCGTTCATTAACATTAGAACAGTGTCGTATTTTTCATCTTTTAGATCGAAGAAATCCACTTGTCTCGCTGAAAAATCCATATCTGTCAAATATTCGATTGCCCCTTTTGACACATCGATACATTCAACATCTAATTCAAGTTCTTTCAAATACTTAGCATGTGCTCCAGCTCCAGCTCCAACGTCTAGAACTTTTCCTCTAGATTCTTCTAGGGCAACTTGCTCCAATTCCGGCATTTCATCGAATTTTCTAAAAAGAACTTCTAATGGAATAATATCGTCGTCGCAAATGTCCGATTTCACTATGATATCTGCTGGACGTCTGTCTTCAGCGTACGTTAAAATGGCTTTTCCAATTGGGTCGCCGATCGTTTTTTCTGTCATGTTAATAGTCAAATTCTTCAAAACCCCCGTAATCTTCCTCGTCGAAACCATCCTCTAGATTATTGAATCCAAATTCGTCTTCGTTGTCTTCTAAATCGTCACCGTCAAATATTTCTTCACTAATAGGCTTTGAATCTTCAAGTGGCGAATCGCCAATGGCAAGTGAAATTTGTGGCTCACTTGGCCCATCTTGTTCATAGCCTATCAATTCGATTAGGAAAATCCACATTCTCAAGAAATCATAGACCAAAATGAATTTTTGATCAGGCTCCTCGATAAATTCGCTCAACTGAGCTTTAGCCATTACACTGGGTAAATCTTCAGGTTTGTCGTCATCGTTGTAACGCATGTCCATCCAACTTATCTCGTGGCCTTTGTCCCAGTCTTCGTTGGAAACGTAAAAGGAAGCCATTTCATGCCCCGTGAATTCAAACGATTTAAGAATTGTTTGATAAAAAACTTCAAATGAAGCGTTTGCGTCAATAAAAATATCTCGAAAAACTTCTTGATTTTTATCACTATCAAGGAGAACTCTAAATTTTAAACCTGCCATATCTTACCGATAATTATGCTTTTTTTTGGGATGCAAAGTTACGAAATTATTCTGCTTTATTCTTTTGGATAACAGCTGTTTTTACCTCTAATCCAATTTCATGCCCTAATTTCAGCATTAGTTCGTGCGCAGCATCAAATTCGTTGGGAATTTGACCTTCAAGGATGGCTTCTTTTATCGCCATTTTAATATTTCCAATATGCGCACATGGCTTTAAATCAAAGCTTTTCATTATTAAGTCACCACTTATTGGTGGTTGGAAATTGCGAACATGATCTTTTTGTTCTATGTCTCTCAACTTTTGCAAAACTTCGTCAAAATTCTTTTTGAATTTTTTGACTTTCATTTCATTTTTCGAGGTAATATCGGCATTGCAAAGTGTCATTAAATCATCGATATCATCTCCAGCCTCGAACAACAAACGGCGAATGGCAGAGTCACTGACATGATCTTTGACCAATGAAATAGGTCGCAAATGAAGACGAACCAATTTTTGGACATATTTCATTTTGTGATCCAATGGCAATTTCATTCTCTTAAAGAGTTTCGGCACCATTCGAGCGCCAATTTCTTCATGTCCGTGAAATGTAAAACCTACTGTATTATCGAAACGCTTGGTTGGTGGTTTGGCAATGTCATGAAGAATGGCAGCCCAACGCAACCAAAGATTGTCAGTGTTTTCGGAGATATTATCAAGAACCTCTAATGTATGATAAAAGTTGTCCTTGTGCGTTTTTCCGTTTTTGGTGTCTACCCCTAAAAGTGCAATCATTTCGGGGAAAAATCGTTCCAACAAATCTGTCGAATGCAACAATTTGAAACCACGACTTGGCGTAGGACTGAGGATAATTTTGTTCAATTCGTCCATTATGCGCTCCATGGAAATGATATCCAATCGATGGGCATTGTCTTTAATGGCTTGAAGACTTTTGTTTTCAATTTTAAAATCTAACTGAGAGGCAAAACGGATGGCTCTCATCATCCTAAGAGGATCATCACTGTAGGTTTTCTCTGGTTCCAACGGAGTTCTGAGTATTCCTTTTTCAATATCAACCATGCCACCAAAAGGATCTATAATTTCGCCAAAATTATCTCCGTGCAATGAAATTGCTAGAGCATTTATAGTAAAATCACGTCTGTCTTGGTCATCTGAGAGTGTTCCGTCTTCAACTATTGGCTTTCTCGAATCACGCTGATAAGATTCTTTTCGAGCACCAACAAATTCTATGTCTAGATCTTTGTATTTAAAATGAGCCGTACCGAACTTCTTGAAAAGAGAAACTTTTTTCACCCTCAATTTGTCAGCGCATTTTTGGGCAAAGTCCAAACCATTTCCAACAACAACGATATCTATGTCTTTTGAAGGTCTTTCTAAAATTAAATCTCGCACATATCCACCTATCACATAAGCTTCCAGATTATTTTCTGTAACAATTTGTGATGCGACCTTAAAAACGGGGTGCTGAAGATGTTTGGCGTAATTCATTTTCGGGTGCAAAGATAGTGACTTCCAAAGAAGTTACAAAGTCGGAGATTTTCGGTCTTATTTTCGGATAACTGAGACCGTTCCGTTTAAGTCAATCTTTATAATTTGAGACGCTTTTTCGAGTTTTTCATTCACACGTTCGTCGAGAATAAAATCTACCTTCTTTTTTATTGATTCATCGATGGATGCTAAGTCTTTACCAAAAGCTTGATCGGATAAATTGGCTGACGTACTCACTAACGGTTTATGCATTCCTTTAATTAACCTCAAACAAATTGGATCCTTGGTAATTCGTATGCCAACAGAACCATCTTCTGCCAAAACGTGTTTGGACAAATCTCTGGCGTTTGGGTAAATTATTGTTAAAGGTTCAACAGATAAGTCGACTAAATCATATACAACATCAGCAAAATCTGGAATGTATCGCTCTACCATGTGAAAAGAATCCGTTAGAAGGACGAAGCTTTTGTTGGCAGGTCGTTGCTTGATCTCAAGGATTTTTTCACAAGCTTCGTCATTTGTTGCGTCGCAGCCAATTCCCCAGATAGTATCGGTAGGGTAGAGAATGGTTCCACCGTTTTTTAGGGATTGTATAGCTTCGTTAATTTTCTCGATATTCATTAAGTTTTATTTAGGTCAAAATTTGAAAATTCGCTAATTCCCAAATTTACGAACAAGGCTTATTAATTTTGATTTTCAGTTTTTTAAAAATTCGCCAATTCGCCAATTGGTAAATTGCCCAACAAGGTATTTATAGATTTGAAAATTCTCATTTCAATAAATCTGGTCTTCGTTTCTTTGTTCTATCCAATGCCTGCTCTTCACGCCAAGCTTCAATTTTGTTGAAATCTCCGGAAAGCAACACTTCTGGAACTTTCCAGCCATTAAATTCTGGTGGTCGCGTATACACTGGTGGTGAAAGTAAATTGTCTTGAAAGCTATCCGTTAGGGCGGAGGTTTCGTCGTTTAGGACACCAGGAATCAAACGGACAATTGAGTCTACAACAACAGCTGCAGCCAATTCTCCGCCTGAAAGAACGTAAGATCCGATTGATATTTCTTTGGTTATGTAATGTTCGCGTATTCTTTCATCAACACCTTTATAATGTCCACAAAGAATCATAATATTTTCTTTCAAGGATAAGTCGTTGCAAGTGGATTGCTCCAAAACTTCTCCATCTGGCGTCATATAAAGTATCTCATCGTATTCGCGTTCGGCTTTGAGTTTTTCGATAATAGCCACAATGGGTTCTATACTCATTACCATTCCAGCTCCACCACCGTATTGGTAGTCGTCAACATTTTTGTGCTTATTTGTCGAATAATCACGGATATTATGCAAATGGATTTCCAAATGCCCTTTGTCCTGTGCGCGCTGCATAATAGAAGCGGAAAAAGGTCCGTCCAGCAATTGCGGTAAAATGGTAAGTATATCGAAACGCATGTGCAAATTTACACGCAAATTCTAAGATTAGCTATTTTTCTATTTCTGACCTTTTAAAATAGAAACTCCTGATCCGAAAACGTTTCCTTCACCATAAGGAGAACCTTTACCATCCCATTTTTCCCATTTCTTTAATTCAATGTATTGAGGATTTTGAGAAATTTGTTTGGCTTCCAATGAAATTGCCTCAGCGTTGAAGCGAGCAGAAATAACCAAAGAAGAATCCCCACGTGCTTTTTCAATTCGAGCATTCGCAAGATATTCTTGTTCTTTTTGCTTTTCTTTTGCTGTTAAGTTTCGTTGTTTTTGCGTTTCCTTGTTGGTAATTTCACCAGCAATATTTGGAGGAAGATTCACATCTGCGATTTCCACATAATGAAGAGTAATATAATTTCCTTTGAAATCTGCTTGCAAGATACTTTCTATTTCACCTTCAAGAGCTTCTCTTTTTGAACTGTAAACTTGCTCATACGTATAGCGACCAATAACATCTTTTATCGCACCTTTTGCTTTGTCATCAATAAACGTAATATACTCCGGACCATGTTTAAGGTGAAGATTGGCAATTTTGCCTGCAGTAGCAGCATAATTTACTGCTACCATCACGTTGATGTCAGTACCATTAATATCCATTACCTCCGACGTGTAATTTTTGGATTGTTGACGCGTGTTGTAAGTTATCATTTCATTCCATGGAGCAATGAAAATTGTTCCTTCACCGTAAGTTGATTGTTTTTCAACTCCGCCACCATAAGGGCGATAAATAAAACCTTCCTCTCCTGGATCAATATCCGTCCAAGACATTATGAAGACAACCAAAGCGATTAAACCTATGACACCAAACCCGACATATTTTCCAATTTTTTTAGGATCGAGATCTTGAAATTGTTTTTGAAATTCACTCATTTTTTAATATTCTTTACTTTTTTTCTTTAAATAGTCAACCACCAAATAGGTGACCGCCGCAATTAATCCAATTACTGCCACTTTTAAAAAGGGTGGTCCTTTCATTAAATACTTAAATGATAGAAATATAACACCACCAATAATCACAACCCCAAATACGAGACGGTAAATAAATTGCGTACGTTTATCCATAAAATACATTCATTTCCTTAAAGTTATTAATTTCATTCGACTGTAGTGTGGTTTTGTGAACTTTTAGCATAACTACCATTACCTTTGATCTCTTTAAAAACAAAATATATGAAATATAGTTTCCTCGTAATTCTATTATTTTTTCTTCAGAATGAAACGTTTGCCCAATGGGATAAAAATGAAACACCAACTTATACAGAATTGATTGAACTATGTCGTTCATTTTCAAAAGAACATTCAGAAATTCAACTTTTTGAAATGGGAATCTCAGACTATGGTTTAACTATTTATTTGTTTGTTATCAACGGAGATAAGGATTCTCTTTCCACTTTCAAAAAAGCACGAGATGGCACTACTATATTGGCGAATAACGCAATTCATCCGGGGGAGCCTGATGGAATAAATGCGATGTTGCTTTGGACTAAAGAATGGATAAACAAAGGAAAACCAACAAAGGGCATGCCTGTTTTAGCGTTCATACCAGCTTATAATGTCGGCGGCATGATGAATCGTTCAGGAACCAGCAGAGCGAATCAAGATGGTCCAGCTGAATATGGTTTTAGAGGAAATGCAAATAATTTAGATTTGAACCGAGATTTTATTAAAATGGATTCGAAAAACGCATTTGTTTTTGCCAAAATATTCCATGGCTTGGATCCAGATGTTTTTATTGATAACCACGTTACCAATGGTGCTGATTATCAATATGTTTTGACTTTGATTTCATCACTTAAAGAACGTCTAGGTCCATCAATGGAAGAAGCAACTTACGGCAAAATGATTCCAGCTCTAAAAAAGCAATTGAAAAAAAGAGAGATTGATTTAATTCCATATATCGACTTGGTCAAAGAAACTCCAGATAGCGGAATAGTAGCTTTTAATGACTTACCTCGATATGCCATGGGTTATGGATCGCTTTTTCATGCTTTTTCTTTTACGGTAGAAACACATATGTTGAAGCCATTTCCTGAGCGGGTGCAAGCAACAAAAGCTTTTTTAGAAGAGATGATTCAATACACAAAAGAGAATGCTGAGTTGATAGAAAAGGCTAGGCGAGAAGCGAAAAATTATTATCAAAATGAGGCTTATTACTTTCATCATTATGAAATAAATTCAGCAAAAAAAGATAGTCTATTGTTCAAAGGTTTTGAGGCAAAATACAAACCTAGTGAGGTTACAGGACTTTCTCGTTTATATTACGATAGAAGCTCGCCTTACGAAAAATATGTTCCTCATTATAATTCACACACAGCAGCCGATTCTGCTCGTATTCCAAAGTATTACATCGTCGGAGGGCAGGCAAAAGAAGTAATTGAGCGACTGAGAGCGAATGATGTAAAAATGCGCCGGATGACCAAAGACTCGATGATTACTGTGACGTGTCAAAAGATTATCGATTTCAAAAATGGTACCTATCCTTATGAAAATCATTATTTACACGGTGAGACAAAAGTTGAATTGTTGGAAAAAAAGTATACGCTAAAACCGGGAGACTATTTGATTACCGCAAAACAAGAGAAGGCTTTTTTCATCCATTCAGTTTTATTTCCTCAAGCTGAGGACAGTTATTTTTCGTGGAATTTTTTCGATAGTTATATGGATGAAAAGGAATATTTTTCACCTTATGTTTTTGAAGATATCGCTGCGAAATTATTAAAAGAGCATCCAGATTGGCGAAAAGAACTAGAGGAGAAAAAAGCCGACGAACCTGAATTTGCTAAAAACCAATGGGCACAGCTGTATTACATTTATAAGAAAAGTCCTTATTTCGAACCGACATATAGAATCATTCCAGTTTATTTGGTCTATTAGTTTTGTACTTTTGTACACGATTAAATAAAAGTCATGACATACGATTTTGCAATAGTAGGGGGAGGAATAGTTGGAGCGGCAACGTTTTATAAACTTCAAAAGAAATATCCAAATTTGACCATCGCACTTTTTGAGAAAGAAGATATTTTGGCAGATCACCAAACTGGACATAATTCAGGCGTAATTCACTCAGGATTGTACTACAAGCCAGGTTCGTTGAAAGCTCGAAATTGCATAGACGGACGCCATGAGTTGGTTGCATTCGCTATAGAGCACAACATTGATCACGATATCTGTGGGAAAATTGTTGTTGCTACTGAAGAAAAAGAACTTGAGTTTTTAGAGAAAATCTACAAAACGGGGTTAGAAAATGAAATTGAAGGATTGAGAAAAATCGGTCCTGAAGAAATAAAAGAAATTGAACCAGAATGTGTTGGAATTGCCGGATTGCATGTGCCATGCACTGGAATCATTGATTTCCGAGGCGCAACGGCAAAAATGGTGGAATTAGCCTTAGCGATCAATCCACAAAGTGAATTGAGGCTGAAAACGGAAGTTAAATCTATCGTAAAAGACGAAAAATCTAGCACTTTGATAACCAATGAAGGTGACTTTAATGCTAAATATGTAATTTATTGTGCTGGTTTGCAGGCTGATAGAATGGCGAGAAAAGATGGAGTAGCTTTGAAAGAACGAGTTGTTGGTTTCCGCGGTGATTATTACGAGTTGACGAAACAAGGACATCATAAAATAAAACACTTAATTTACCCAGTTCCAAATCCTGATTTTCCATTCTTGGGTGTACACTTTACCCGAATGACAGATGGAGAAATCGAATGTGGTCCAAATGCAGTATTTACGTTTAAAAGAGAAGGATATGGCAAAACAGATTTCTCATTGCGAGATACGTGGGATGCTTTGACCTATAAAGGAACGTGGAAATTGTTCTTTAGCAATATGGCCTTCGGAATAAACGAATACCGAAGAGCTTTTTCAAAGAAATTGTTTTTGAAAACATTACAGCGAATGGTTCCTTCCTTAACAATGGATGATTTGAAACCAGGTCGTTCTGGAGTTCGAGCTTTGTTGCTTAAAGAAGATGGTGATACGCGTGACGATTTCAAAATTATACATGAAGGCAACTCGATTCACGTTTTGAATGCGCCAAGTCCAGCGGCGACAGCATCTTTATCGATTGGAAATTACATCGTGAAGGAAGTCGAAGAGAAGTTCGGACTGTAATAAATTCTCAAAATACGCATTGATTGCCTTCAAATTTATTTGGGGCAAAAATCAATTATAGGTTATGGCCAAGACAAAATTGCATCCACGTAACAAGCATATTGAAAACTACGATTTTAAAGAATTGTTGGTCGTTTGTCCAGAACTCAAAGAATATGTAAAAGATAACGTTCACGGCGGCGAAACTATAGATTTTGCTAATGCTGAAGCAGTTAAATTGCTGAATAAGGCCTTGTTGATGCGCTATTATTCTATTGATTTTTGGGATATTCCTTCCGAGAATTTATGTCCACCAATTCCAGGACGAGCCGATTATATTCACTATGCAGCCGATTTGTTATCCAGTTTTTATTTCGGGAAAGTTCCAAAAGGTCCTGAAATCAAAGTATTGGATATTGGTATTGGAGCAAATTGTATTTACCCAATTTTAGGACAGCGTGAATACGGTTGGTCTTTTGTGGGCTCAGAAATTGACTCGAAATCAATAGAAGCTGCAAAGCAAATCATTGATAAAAATGAAGGACTAGCTGAAGTTATTGAAATTCGAAAGCAGGAGAATGATCGAGACATATTTCAAGGAATAATAGAACGTGGTGAAAAGTTTCAATTGAGCATTTGTAATCCACCATTTCATTCTTCAGTTGAAGAAGCGAACAAAGGAACGCAACGAAAACTGACCAATCTTAGCAGAAAGCGAGTAGGCGAAGTGAAGAAAAATTTTAGCGGTAAAAGCAATGAATTAATTTATGAAGGCGGTGAAAAGAAGTTCATTCAAAACATGATTCACCAAAGTTTCAAATACCGACATTCAGTTGATTGGTTCACAACCCTCGTGTCTAAAGAAGCTTATTTGAAAAGCTTTAATGCCTTATTAGATAAATTGGGAGCAACTCAAGTTAGAACGATTCCTATGGGAACAGGGAATAAGGTTTCGCGTATCTTGGGTTGGACTTTTTTGGAACCGAAAGCGGTTATGAAGAAGAAGATGAAAAAACTTTAAATTGACTATTGACTATTGACTATTGACTATTGACAAAAATCCGTCATCCGTCATCCGTCATCCGTCATCCGTCATCCGCCAATCCGAAATCCTAAGTTTTACGTTTCTTTTTCTTTGCTGCAGGGAATAGAATATTATTCAAAATCAAACGATATCCAGGAGAATTAGGGTGCAAGTTCAAATCAGTTGGAGGATCCATAACGCGATGCTCATAATCTTCAGGATCGTGACCGCCGTAGAATGTCCAAGTTCCTTGTCCCATTTCACCGTGAATATATTTGGCTGTTCCGAGGGCTTCGTCTTCACCTAAAATCAGGACATTAGGTTTAATCAATTCTTTTCTAAAATCTGTTGTTTGTCCCATAAAACCTGGGATAATATCCGTATGACATTGCGTTAACATAGTGGGAACTACATCCCATTTAGCAGAAAATTCAAACAGCGTGAAATTATCTAGAGCTTCATTTCTTTTATGAAGATCAGTTCCGTCAATGTTGGAATATTCGTAAACCATCGGGTTTCTCTCTAATTTAAAATCTTGGAAAGCGAAGGTATTGTCGAAATCTAGCTTATTTTGGCAACTTGGATCTGATGGATCGCCGTCGAACATACTTTCACAAATGTCTGTATTGTGGGCGGCCAATCCAATATCGAAACTATCGGTTCCGCTGCACATAGTAAATAGAAATCCGCCACCAAAAACAAACTCTTTGATTCTGTTTGCGACAGCTAATTTAAGTTGAGAAACTTTCGAGAAACCAAGCATTTTTGCATCGGCTTCAGCATCGGCAACCTGCTGCTGGTACCATGGATAAGAGCGATAATTAGCGTAGAATTTACCATATTGACCAGTAAAATCTTCATGGTGAAGGTGGAGCCAATCATAGGTTGGAAGAATGCCCGATACAATTGCTGAATCATAAATTTTATCATAGGGAATTTCTGCATACTCTAAAACCAGTGTTACAGCGTCATCCCAAGGCATTTTACCAGTTGGCGTATAAACAGCAATTTTTGGAGCTTTTTCCAATTGAACTACCTCCATGTTGGTTTCTGGATTTCCAATCTGTGTTTTAATAGCATTTACTTGACCATCGGCGAGAACTTCATATTTTACGCCTCGAATAACTAATTCATCTTCAATGGCTTTGAGGTGCGGGAAAAGAAATGAGCCACCTCGATAATTGAGCAACCATTCCATGACAACATTGTTTTCTAGTACCCAAAAAGATACGCCGTAAGCTTTCAAATGATCCGTTTGACTATCGTCCATTGGAACCAACAATTGCGAAGCCGACAACTGAAAAGAAGTAGCAAGTAAAAAGCAAAAAAGGAATATTTTTTTAATCATGTGGAACAATCATTTTATCGTATAACGCAAAAATCTTGCCTTTCGTTAAAATTCGGGATGTAAATCTCCGCCTCGGTCAAAATCTTCACCGTCAGAGTCGTTAGTACTATTTATTTTACTTGGTAGAGTGAACTCATTACCAGTAGTTTCGAAGCCGCGATTTGAATTCATTGCCGAAGAAAAAGAAGTTTCTATTTGGTCTGGACCAGAAGAATCTAAGTTTTCAAATCGAGCATATTGACCAATAAATTTCAAACGAACACTTCCTAATGCGCCATTTCTGTGTTTGGCAATAATGATTTCACCAACTCCTAGATTTGAATTTCCTTCAGCATCTTGAGTTAATCCGTAGTATTCAGGACGATATATGAAAGACACAATATCAGCATCTTGCTCAATCGCACCAGATTCACGAAGGTCGGAAAGGATAGGTTTTTTCTCACCACCACGTTGTTCAACCGAACGACTTAATTGAGAAAGTGCGATAATAGGAACATTCAATTCCTTTGCTATCTCTTTGATTGAACGAGAAATCATGGAAATTTCCTGTTCACGATTTCCAGGTCCTTTTCCGCCACCGGCAGTCATTAATTGCAAATAATCGATGATGATAATCTGTATATCGTATTGCAATTTTAATCGACGGCATTTTGCGCGTAAATCGAAAATTGAAAGACCTGGTGTATCGTCAATGTATATTGGAGCTTGCGATAGTTTTGTTATTCTACTGTGTAATTGTTGGAACTCATGATCCGCCAAATCACCTTTACGCAATTTTTCAGCAGGCAACCTACTTTCACTTGAAATCAAACGTTTTACCAATTGAACAGAGGACATCTCTAACGAGAAGAAAGCTACGCCCATGTTGTAGTCTACAGCGCAATTACGAGCCATAGAAAGTACAAATGCCGTTTTCCCCATTGCTGGACGGGCAGCCAAAACTATCATATCTGATTTTTGCCAACCTGCGGTAATTTTATCCAATTCAAAAAATCCAGTTGGAACTCCAGAGAGTCCATCTTTATTTTGACTTGCTTTTTCAATTTCATCAATTGCCTCACGAACAACATTTTTCATGATGGCAACTTGCTTGCCCATGTTGTTTTCAGCTATTTTGAAAAGGTCTTCTTCTGCTTTGTTCAAGACCTCGAAAACATCGTTTGTATCTTCATAGGCCATTTTGAGAACATCAGAACTCATGCGAATCAATTCGCGTTTGATGAATTTTTCAGCAATAATTCGAGCGTGATATTCTACGTGAGCAGACGATGCAACACGAGAAGTCAATTGTGAAACATAAGCTGGTCCGCCACTTGCTTCTAAAGTTCCTTCTTTCTTCAACTGATTGATGACAGTTAAGATATCAATAGGTGTTGAGGAGGCGAAAAGCTCGCGAATGGCAGTATATATGTAAATATGCTTTGGGTCGTAAAAACAAGCTGGAGTTAAAAGGTCAATTGTATCGGTAACAGCATTTTTCTCGAGCATCAACGCACCGAGAACAGCTTGTTCGATATCAACTGCTTGTGGTGGAATTTTTCCCAATTCCATAGCCAAAGGGCTCATATTCTTAAGTCTCACAGCGGGTTTTCGATTGTTATCGACCTTATTATCCATACTAGCAAATATAGACTTTTGCCCCCGCTATTCCCACAAGATTTCTTGATTAAATGTAAAAAAGATATAAAGAAACGTTATTAACAATTGTTGAAACCGTCTAACTTTGAACCATGCAACGAAAAGTAGTTCTTACCGCCGACGGTTCTCGCACCATTCATTTAGAAGAATGGAACGAGAACTATCATTCGCATCATGGCGCTTTGCAGGAAGCAAAACATGTTTTTATCGATAAAGTTCGAGAAAGAGTTGATGATTGCAAAGAAATTACAATCCTTGAATTGGGCTTTGGCACAGGGCTCAACACCATGTTAACCATTGAATTAGCTTTGGAGTTGCAAATTAAAATCAACTATATCACATTAGAGGCATATCCAGTTTCTATCGAAGAAATTATAGAATTAAATTATACTGAGATCTGGGAAGATGGGAAAGAATTTTATTCCGCCATGCATGAATGTGATTGGGAAGAAAAGAACGAAATTCATCCGCTTTTTTCTTTGACGAAATACCAAACCCAATTTGAAGATTGGCAAGAAACATCGAATACGATAGATTTTATCTACTTCGATGCTTTTGGTCCTCGTGTTCAACCGCATTTATGGACGATTCCTATTTTCGAAAAAATGTTTTGTTGTAGTAAAAATGGTGCATTTTTCTTGACGTATTGCGCCAAAGGGCAAGTTAGGCGTGACTTAGAAAGTGTAGGTTGGAAAATGAGTCGTTTGCCTGGACCTCCAGGGAAGAGAGAGATGCTGGTTGGCGAGAAAGTGCTATAAGCTATTCGACAGCTAGAAAGAATCTCTTTTTGTTACTAGCTTATTTTTTTTCATCCAAGGAAATCCAATGGTGGTTTTCAATTTTGATTATCTTTATTCTGTAAATAGAAATAGAATAAAAAAATGCTTTTTTCGTTTGCCTTTTACCGATTTTGAGTTCTTAATTACTGTCATTTATTTCATCAACTGCAAATCAGCAATACTTTTAATTCTGTTTCTTTCTAAGAAAGCATCAATTGTTTCGAAATGCTCGATCACGCGCTTGTCTTTGAATTCGAAAACTTTTTCGGAAAGTCCTTGCAAGAAGTCTCGGTCGTGAGAAACGAGAATTAAAGTTCCGTCGAAGTTTTTTAGCGCTTCTTTCAATACATCTTTCGATTTCAAATCCAAGTGGTTTGTTGGCTCATCGAGAATTAACAAGTTAACTGGTTCCAACAACAATTTGACCATCGCCAAACGTGTTTTTTCTCCACCAGATAGCATGCTAACTTTTTTATCGATATCGTCGCCATGGAACATGAATCCACCGAGCATACTTTTTATTTGCGTTCGAATTTCTCCTTCGGCAACTTCGTCAACCGTTTGGAATACGGTTAAGTTTGGATCGAGCAAAGCGGCTTGGTTTTGAGCAAAGTAACCAACTTTTATATTGTGTCCCAATTGGCAAGTTCCTTCAACATCTATTTCATTCATGATGGCTTTAATCATCGTCGATTTCCCTTCCCCATTACGACCTACAAAAGAAACTTTTTCTCCCCGAGAAATGGACATGTTTGCATCTTTGAAAACGACATTTTCTCCATAAGATTTGGAAACATCCTTCACTGTAACTGGGTAATCGCCAGAACGTGGAGAAGGAGGGAAGCGCAATTTTAAAGCTGAAGTATCGATTTCGTCGATTTCAATGATTTCCAATTTCTCCAACATGCGCTCACGGGAAGAAACTTGGTTGGTTTTGGAGAATGTACCTCTAAATCGCTCAATGAATTGCATATTATCGGCAATGAACTTCTGCTGTTCTTGATACGCTTTCACTTGATGAGAACGTCTGTCTTCACGCAATTGCAAATAGTGTGAGTAATTTGCTTTGTAATCGTATATTCTACCCATCGTTACTTCTATTGTACGATTGGTGATATTGTCGATAAAAGCTCTGTCGTGGGAAATGACCATGACTGCGTTCGCTTTGTTGACCAAGAAATCTTCTAGCCATATAACCGATTCTATATCAATGTGATTGGTTGGCTCGTCAAGTAGGATGAGGTCTGGTTTCTGTAATAGAATTTTAGCCAATTCGATACGCATTCTCCAGCCACCGCTGAATTCTTTTGTTTGTCGCTGAAAATCATCTGGTTTAAAACCTAATCCTTTCAGTGCCTTTTCCACTTCGGCATCGTAGTTTACTTCTTCAAGCGCATAGAATTTCTCACCCAATTCGGTTACTTGTTCAATAATGGACATGTACTCATCACTTTCGTAATCAGTGCGTGTTTCAAGTGCGAGATTAAGTTTCGCCATTTCGTCCCGCATTTGAAAAACTTGTTTGAAAGCTTTTGCAGCTTCTTCAAAAACGGTGCAATCGTCTTCTGTCAACAAGTGTTGTGGCAAGTAGGCAATAACAGCATCTTTAGGAGCTCGAACGTTACCACGATTGGATTTTTGTTCACCAGCAACTATTTTCATCATGGTCGATTTTCCAGCACCATTTTTCCCCATCAAAGCTATTTTGTCCGTTGGATTAATTACAAACGAAACATCATTAAATAGAGTGGAGCCACTAAAATCTACGCCTAAATTGTCAACTGAAATCATGCACAAGTACTTTTTTGAAGGTGCAAAGATACAAGTAAGAGAAATAGCAGACTAGACCAACTTTTAAAATCAAAGAAAAAAGTTCTGTAAGCCGTCAGAAAAACCTGAATAAAATTGATATAAATCAATTTTATTTCATGCTAAAGGCCTTATTTTACTAGTAAAGCAGAATAATCGTCAGTTTCGGAATTAGATTCGATTTTTTACAATATATTTATTTCGATTTTCACATAAAAGAGCAGAAATGTGGAGGCGAAGTCAACGTAAAATCTAATACTCAAATGACGGATTTTTTAAATCATCTTTTCCATGAATTTCATTTGCCCTTGCAAAATCCTGTTCTGATTTTTTCGCTTGTTCTTTTTATTATTCTGCTTTCCCCAATATTATTAAGCAAATTAAATATTCCAGGGATTATCGGTTTGATTTTGTCGGGAGTTGCAATTGGTCCTTTTGGATTTAACATATTGGCGAAGACTTCGGCAATCGACTTGTTTTCAACTATTGGATTGCTCTACATTATGTTTATTGCGGGTTTAGAATTGGATTTGAATCAATTTAAAATAAACAGAAACAAAAGTTTAGTCTTCGGTTTTCTAACATTTATTATTCCTTTGAGTATTGGTTTTCCAGTTTGTCATTATTTCTTAGGATTCAATTTGCAGGCTAGCCTTCTTACTGCTAGCATGTTCGCCACGCACACCTTAGTCGCCTATCCAATTGTAAGTAAATTGGGTATATCAAAAAATCAGGCTGTTGCTGTTGCTGTTGGAGGGACAATACTCACTGATACGGCTGTATTAATTTTATTAGCTGTCATAATTGGTAGTCATAATGGAAGTTTAAATCAAGAGTTTTGGATTCGTTTAATAGTTTCCCTTTCAATTTTTTCTGGTATTATGTTTTTAATAATTCCTAGAATCGCCAAGTGGTTCTTCAGGAAGCTTGAAAGTGAAAAGCACTCACATTACATTTTTGTTTTATCTGTCGTTTTCTTTTCTGCTTTTTTGGCAGAGGTCGCTGGAGTAGAGCCAATAATTGGTGCGTTTGTGGCGGGCTTGTCTTTGAATAAACTCATACCTCATTCGTCAGCATTAATGAATCGTGTTGAATTTATTGGAAATTCATTGTTCATACCTTTTTTCCTTATCAGCGTTGGGATGTTGGTGAATGTTCGCGTCATTTTTCAAGGAAACAACGCCTTAATTGTAGCCGTAACTCTGACAGCAGTTGCGATAGGTTCAAAATGGATCGCTGCATATTTGACGAGGAAAATTTATCATTTTACTAAAGCGGAGGGTTCCATTATTTTTGGATTAAGTGGCGCACATGCCGCAGCTACCTTGGCCGTTATTTTGGTAGGATATAATGCAGGTATTTTAAATGAATATGTTTTAAATGGAACCATTATTTTGATTCTAATTACCTGTGTTGTAGCATCTTTTGTCTCCGAAAAAGCTGCAAAAAAAATACTAATCGAGCAAGAGACCGATTCAGGTACGAGTTTATCAGCAAATGAAGCTCATATAGATGAAATCATTGTTATTCCAAGTATTGAGATTTCGAGTTTAGATAAACTTCTGAATTTTTCAATTTTTATTAAATCTCCACATTCTGAGCAAGCTATATCAATTCTTACTGTTGTTCCAGATGATTTGATTTCTGAAAGTAAGATCAAAAAAATGCGGTCAGATTTGGAGAATAATTTGAGTGAGGCCGTTGCTTCAGAAGTAAATATAAACTTCATTACTGCGATTGATCATAACGTAGCAAGCGGAATTGTTCGAAAATCTAGAGAAGTTCTGGCTGACGCAATTGTTTTAACTTGGCCTAAACGCCAAGGACTTTTGGATAGGTTACTAGGGGACAATTTTGATCGAATAATAGCTGGATTTTCAAGAACGCTATTGTTTTGTTCTTTTACCAGACCATTTTCGTCTTTTGATCAAGTTGTCGTTGTGGTCTCACCTTTAGCAGAGTTTGAAGTTGGGTTTTCAGCTTGGTTGAAAAATGTCCAAAATTTGACAAATCAGCTAAGTTTACCGCTTGTTTTTTATTGCAATGAAAACTCGGAGGATTCAATAAAGAAGTTTTTCGCACAAAATAGGTTGAAATCAAAATTTAAAAATTTCGAATTGTTGGAGTTGGATGATTTTGAATTGTTAAAAGATTCAATCCAGAAATCTGATTTATTAATCTTTATCTCTTCGAGAAAAGGCGCTGCATCGTATAAAAGTACTATGGACCAATTTCCTGAAAAAATAGAAAAACATTTTCCAAAGAATGATAGAGTTGTCATCTATCCAAATCAATATGAACAAGGAGCAACCGCTTTAAGCAATATCAATTATACAATGAAACCGATGCAAAAGAAAATTGAAGGGTTTCAAAGGTTTTTTGGAAGTATATTTAAAAAGAGAGATTCTTAAATTCACAACGATAGACGGTTTTTGTATTATTTAGAATTGTATATTTAGCTAAACTGATTGTAGTGAAAAATAAAATTCTACTTGTTGCAAGTGCACTTTTCGGACTTATTTTCATTAACGCAGGCTTGGATAAGTTCTTTCAATACATGCCAATGCCAGAAGATTTACCTCAATCTATGATAAAGTTAATGGCTGCGCTTATGGAAATAGGTTGGTTAATGACCCTAGTTGGAATTATTGAAATTGTAGGAGGTTTCTTATTATTAACCAAAAGATTTCGAGGTTTAGGCGCAATAATTATTCTGCCCGTTATGGTTGGAATCCTTTTGACAAACATTTTTAATTCCCAGATGGGATTGCCTATAGCAGTTACATTATTTGCAATCAATCTGTGGATTTTGTGGGAGAACAAAGAGAAATATGCCCATTTGATTTGGTGACATCATTTCTCTAATTCTAAAAAAAATAGTTAATTAAGAATAATTATGCAAGAGACTAGTCAAGATATCATTCAAGCAATATACAAGCGTCAACAAAGTTATTTTGCTACTAATTGTACTAAAAATGTTGATTTTAGAATTAATCAGCTTAAAAAGTTTAAAAACTCAATAGAGAAATATCAAAAACAAATCGAAGAGGCTCTTTGGCTAGATTTACACAAATCACCCGAAGAGGCCTATTTAACTGAAATAAGCATAGTCTTAACCGAAATCAAGAATCACCTAAAGCATATTAAAAGTTGGTCGAAAACGAATCGCGTTCCAACGCCATTATTTTTACAACCATCTTCGAGTCGAATTATATATGAACCTTTGGGTTTGACGTTGATTATTGCGCCATGGAATTATCCTTTTCAATTAACGATGAATCCCTTAATTGGTGCGATTTCTTCTGGATGTTGTGCAATTTTAAAACCTTCTCCCGATACTTCTGCAATAGCGAAAGTTATGGAGAAGATTATAGCCGAAACCTTTGATCCAGAATATATTTGTTTAGTTCAAGGTGGAAGAGAAACAAATACATACTTGCTTCAAGAACGATTTGATAGTATTTTTTTCACAGGAAGTTCTCGAGTTGGTAAGATTGTTATGAAAGCTGCAGCCGAAAATTTAACTCCTGTTGTTTTGGAGTTAGGAGGAAAAAGTCCATGCATCGTAGAGAAAGAAGCCAACATCGATATTGCTGCTAAAAGAATTATTTGGGGGAAATTGATAAATGGCGGTCAGACGTGTATAGCACCTGACTATGTTTATGTTCATTCTTCGATAAAGGAAAAGCTTCTTCAAAAGATGGTTGAACATTTGACTGACATGTATGGTTCCAACATAAAAGAAAGTCGTTTCTATCCTAGAATTGTCAACGAACAAGCCTTGCTTCGTTTGGAAGGGTTAATGAACGAAGGAACTATATATTATGGCGGTGAAGTGGATAAAGCTGAAAAGTATATCTCACCAACAATTTTGGATGGAATTACTATCGATCATGCCATCATGCAGGAAGAGATTTTTGGTCCTTTACTCCCAATTTTGACTTTTGAAAAAATTGATGAGGTAATTGATTATGTTAATAGCAAGGAAAAACCATTGGCGCTTTATTACTTTGGAGATAAGACAAAATCAGCCTACGTTTTGGCTAGAACGAGCTCAGGAGGAGTCTGCGTTAACGATATTTTAATGCATATAACCAACCATCATTTACCTTTCGGTGGAGTCGGAAATAGTGGTGTAGGGAAATATCACGGGAAAGAGAGCTTTTTAATTTTTAGTAATCAAAAGGCTATTGTTTCATCTCTCACTTGGATTGATTTGCCGTTTAAGTATATTCCTTTCAAATGGTTTAAACTTATGAAGAAAATTTTGTAATAAAAATGAAATTCAATCTCTACTCCACCTTAGGCGTTAAACCGAAAGCAACGATTGAGGAAATTAAAAAAGCCTATCGAAAAATTGCCATGGATAATCATCCGGATAAACATCCTAATGATCGAAAGACAATGAAAAAGATGCTTGAGGCGAATGAAGCGTATGAAATACTTTCAAATCCTGGCAAAAAGAAAAAGTATGATGATGATTTAATGGCTCATTTGAAGCGAGAAATTGAACGGGAGAAGGCCAAAATGAATAAAACAGATCACCAGCAATCGACAAATTCAACCGATAAAAAAGAATCAAAAGAAGAAACACTAGAAGAAAGAATAAAGGAGGCAGGTAAATCGGTTTTGGCGAGCGTTTTGAGGTTTGTGCTGAAAAGGTGAGAGAAAACTACGTTTGATTCTTTCAGTTTATCTTTATGTTTTTATAATATCTACGAGTTTAAGAATTATGCATGAATCCATTTCAAAACACATTATTGATCATGTCAATCCTATAGAGGTTGATTTGAAATTGTTTAATTCTGTTTTAAATCAAGTTACAGTTGCTAAAGGTCAATTTTTACTAAAGCCTGGGACAAGTGTAAAACACGAGTACTTTGTTGTGAGTGGTTGTTTGAAGGCCTACTATATTGATGAAAAGGGTAATAATCATTTAATTCAATTTGCAATAGAAAATTGGTGGATTGGAGATTTTGATGCATTTTATAACAAAGTACCGTCAAAGCTGCACATTGAAGCAATAGAAGATTCAAGATTGTTAGCTATCAATTCTGACAGTTTGCAAAAAATATATACTGATGCTCCTGTTTTTGAGCGCTACTTTAGAATTTTAACCACAAAAGCATTTATTGCTCAGCGCAAAAGGATACTATCAACATTAGAAAAACAAACGCAAGAACGTTATGTTGAATTCTGCTCCTCTTATCCAAATATTGAGAATAGAGTCCCAAATTATGATATTGCCAATTATTTAGGAGTTACGCCTGAAAACTTGAGCAGGGCAAGAAAAAAAATAAATGTTTCCAAATTGATGTAGATCAATTTTATTGCTGATTGTGTTATGTAATTTTGTTTAAATCAAGCTTAAGACAATGCAACACAAAAGTTGAATTGAACAGAGTAGTAACACAAAATTAAATTCAAAATTATATGAGCACAAGTCATTTACAATCACCTTACAATAAAAATTTAAACCTTAAAAACAGAATAGTAATGGCTCCTATGACGCGAAGTAGAGCCGATAATAAGGGGAATGTTCCAACAGACGAATTACAAGGTCTATATTATGAACAAAGGTCATCAGCAGGTTTGATCATTACCGAAGGTTCTCAAGTTTCTAAAGATGCCGTAGGTTATATTAATACTCCAGGTATCTATTCAGATGAGCAAGTTGAGGGTTGGAAAAAAGTAACCAAACGAGTTCACGATAAAGGAGGGAAGATCTTTATTCAGCTTTGGCATGTGGGTCGTATGTCTCATCCAGATTTTCACAATGGAGAATTGCCGTTATCGTCATCTGCTATAAATCCAAACGCTAAATCTTATACTCCAGAAGGATTTAAGGACACTGTCACGCCGAAAGAAATGACAATTGAAGAAATAAAAACGACAGTGAAAGATTTTCAGAATGCTGCTGCAAATGCAGTAAAAGCAGGTTTTGACGGTGTGGAAATTCATTCTTCAAACGGGTACTTGTTTCATCAATTCTTTAATGGAACCTCAAATACCAGAACGGATGAGTACGGTGGAAGTGTTGAAAATAAAACGCGATTCTTTTTTGAAGTTTTAGATGCTATCAAAGAAGTAATTCCAGAAGAAAAGATTGGAGCTCGTTTTAATCCATCTTTGAATGGTGTGTTCGGTATGACGATGGATGAAGATACAATTCCAACGTTTGAATACATTATAAAAAAATTGAATGACTATAATTTAGCTTACATTCATCTTTCTGAACCGTTTACAGATGTTTCAGAAATCCCTTATGCCGTTAGTGAAATTGCCAAGCATTTCCGTCCTTTATACAATGGGACATTAATAATAAACGCAGGTTTTGATCAAGAGAAAGGGAACAAAGTAATTGAAAATGGATATGCAGATATGGTTGCTTTTGGCAAACCTTATGTCTCAAATCCAGATTTGGTTGAACGTTTTGAAAATAACTTAAAACTAGCCGAGTGGGATGAAGATACATTTTATACGCCAGGAGCAAAAGGGTATACTGATTATCCTAGTGCAACAAAATAAAAATTAAAAAAAACAAATTATGAAATTTACAAGAAAAGCAAATGCTGAATGGACAGGAAGTGGTAAAGAAGGGCAAGGAAATCTTACCACAGGAAGTAAAATTCTAGATAAGACTCAATATTCTTTTCACACTCGATTTGAGGATGGAGAGAAAGGAACCAACCCTGAAGAACTAATAGGTGCTGCGCATGCTGGATGTTTTGCGATGCAGCTTAGTTTCATGCTAAACGAAGCTAATTTTACAGCAACCTCTTTAAACGTTGACGCAACAATTACTTTTGAAGATGGAGCAATCACAAAAAGCAGTTTAAACCTTGAAGGTGAAGTGCCGAATATTGATGCTGAACAATTTCAACAAATAGCACATAAAGCAAAAGAAGTTTGTCCAGTTTCAAAATTATTGAACACTGAAATCGAACTAAAAGTGACATTAAAAAACGCTTAATAAAAAAAATTGCAGATAAAAATAATATCCCTATCTTTGCACCGTCAAACCGCATTGTGCGGTGGTGACTACATAAAAATCATTAAATAAATATTTGCATGTATTTAGACTCAACAGAGAAAAAAGAGATTTTCGCGAAACACGGAGGAGCGGAAACAAACACGGGATCAACAGAAGCACAGGTTGCTTTGTTTTCTTACCGTATTACACACTTAACAGAGCACTTGAAGAAAAACCGTAAGGATTTCGGAACTCAAAGAGCTTTGCAATTGTTAGTAGGTAAAAGAAGAAGTTTCTTAGATTATCTTAAGAAAAAAGATATCGAAAGATACCGTGCTATTGTTAAAGAATTAGGCTTACGTCGTTAATCGTTATCAACATATTCAAAAGGGGGCATTCGGAAATATTCGGCTGCCCTTTTTTTTGAAAAAAGTTCTAGTAAGTTCGAATGATTATTCGAACCGACTGGAAAAAACAAATTAGTAAATTATATATATGAACATAGGAATAAAAAAGTCCATCATTACTGGAGGGAAAGAAATTTCCATCGAGACTGGAAAGCTTGCAAAACAAGCTGACGGTTCAGTGGTGTTACGAATGGGCGACACAATGTTGTTGGCAACTGTAGTTGCAGCAACTGAAGCAAAAGAAGGAGTAGATTTCCTTCCATTAACTGTTGATTACCGTGAAAAGTATGCAGCAGCAGGAAGAATCCCTGGAGGGTTTTTCAGAAGAGAAGCACGTCCGTCAGAAGGAGAAATCTTGATGATGAGAATCGTGGATCGCGCAATGCGTCCATTGTTTCCAGACGATTACCACGCAGAAGTACAATTGATGGTTCAATTGTTATCGTACGATGGTATCAATCACCCAGATGCATTGATCGGTTTTGCCGCATCAAGTGCAGTTGCAGTTTCTGATATCCCGTTCAACGGACCAATGTCGGAAGTAAAAGTAGCTAGAGTAGATGGTCAATTGATTTTGAACCCAACGGTTGCAGAATTGAAATTATCTGATCTAGATATCATCGTTGCAGGTACTGCGAAAGACGTGAACATGGTAGAAGGTGAAATGAAAGAAATTTCAGAAGAGGATATGGTGGAAGTCATCAAATTCGCTCACACTGCTATTATTGAACAATGTAAATTTCAGGAGGAATTAGCGAAGGAAATACCTACTGCTTTCCCAAAAAGAGTATACAATCACGAAACACATGACTTAGAGCTTAAAGCGAAAGTTATGGCTGAGTGTTTTGATAAATGTAAAGCTGTTGCTCGTCAAGGTAATGCTAACAAAGCATTGCGTTCTGAGTTATTCGGAGCAGTAAAAGAAGAATTCTCTGCTCAGTTTTCTGAAGAAGAATTAGCTGAGAAAAAAGGATTCATTTCTATTTACTTCAAAGAAGCGATGAAAAAAGCGGTTCGTGACGTAATGTTGAACGAGCAAGTTCGTTTGGACGGGCGTCAATTCAACGAAATTCGTCCTATTTGGTCAGAAGTTGATTATTTACCAATGGTTCACGGTTCTGCCGTGTTTACTCGTGGTGAAACTCAAGCATTGATGACCTTGACTTTAGGAGGTAAAATGGATGAGCAAATGATTGATGACGTTACCCATAAAGGTTACGAAAAATTCATGTTGCATTACAACTTCCCTCCATTCTCAACTGGTGAGGCGCGTCCTTTAAGAGGAACTTCTCGTCGTGAGATTGGTCACGGTAACTTGGCAATGAGAGCATTGAAAGGAATGCTTCCTGATGATAACGCATACACAGTACGTTTGGTTTCTGAGATTTTAGAATCTAACGGTTCTTCTTCTATGGCGACAGTTTGTTCTGGAACTATGGCATTAATGGACGGTGGTATCAAAATCAAAGCACCAGTTTCTGGAATTGCAATGGGATTGGTGACAGAAGGCGGAAAATTTGCTGTATTGTCTGATATCTTAGGTGATGAAGATCATTTAGGCGATATGGACTTTAAAGTTTGTGGAACTTCAAAAGGAATCACAGCTTGTCAAATGGATATCAAAGTAGACGGTTTGTCTTACGAAGTTTTAACGCAAGCATTGATGCAAGCGAAAGAAGGACGTATGCACATTTTAGGTGAAATGATGAAAACAATCTCTGAAGTTAATCCAGAGTTGAAACCACAAACACCACGTATCGAAGCGGTAACTGTACCTAACGATATGATTGGAGCAATCATCGGACCTGGAGGAAAAATCATCCAGGGAATACAAAAAGACACAAACACAACAGTTACGATTGAAGAATTGGAAACAGGTGAAGGTCGTGTTCAAGTTATGTCAAACAATGCGGATGACATGGCAGCAGCAATGAAAATCGTTAAAGCAATCGCTTTCCCACCTGAAGTAATTGAAGGTGAAGAATACGAAGGGAAAATTAAATCGATTCAAGCATACGGTTGTTTTGTAGAGATCCTTCCTGGAGTTGACGGTTTGATTCATATCTCTGAGTTCTCTTGGGAACGTGTTGAGAAAATGGAAGACGTTTGTAAAGAAGGTGATATGGTGAAATTCAAAGTAGTTTCTCGTGACCCTAAAACGAAGAAGTGGAAACTTTCAAGAAGAATCTTACTTCCAAAACCAGAAAAGAAAGAAGCAGAAGCTTAAGCTAAACTTCAATCAAAATATAGAACGCCTGTCTGAGAAGATGGGCGTTTTTTTGTTTTGACCTCAGAGAACGCAAAGAATTTGTAGAGAGCGTGGAGGTTTTAGAGTGTAAAGTGGAGAGTTGAAAGTGAACAATGAATGGTCATAAAGTCTTGATATCCTGAAGTCCTATGATCTAATAGTAAGCAATAATACGCTCGACAATGTAAAATCTAGAATTGTTAACTATAGTAGTCTTCTTCACCCAATTACCTTTGTCATCAAATGTATATTTATTGATTTGATGATCGTGAATTTGCCTTTTTGGGTTAATATCTAGCATAGAAACTGCGTTTCCGTTTTGGTCAAATTCAAATTTGGTGGACGTTTCTACTTTATTTTTTTCTATACCTTCCCAAAGTTCCGAAGCTAAAACTCCATTTTGATAAGCGTAATTGTTTCGCTCAATAATTCCAATGGATTCATCAAACCACTCTGTCTTTATTAGATCGTTATTAAGATTGTAAGTGAAAGTCTTGTATTCGTTTCCGTCGGCATATTGATAAAATTCCTTAGAAAGAAAACCATTACTGTTATAGGAATTTGATTGATGGTAAATTTGACCACCTTCAAAATCATATTCCCATACATCTGAAAGTCGATTGCTAGAATCGTAAGCATATCGATGTTTGATTTTTTTTGTCGCTGTATCACCTATTGGTGCGACCAATTCTTCAATAATATTTCCTTGATTGTCGTAATTATAGGTGTAAACGAATGAAAGATATTTTTTCTTACTTAACCTAAGATTCTGATACTCGTATTCTTCGGCATGTATGAATTCTCGATAATCATCGTAATAACTGCGTTTAAACAAGTTCCCGTTTCGGTCAAACTCCATTTTATTATCGTTCATCCATGAAATTTGTCGGTCTTTACCGATCTTAACCAAAGTGTTATTCTCCAGTTTTCCTTCAAAACTTTCTTCCAGGACGAAGCGAGGTTTGCCTTTTAGCGGCGTTTCTCTTATTTCTTGAGCAAATATAAAAGGGCTGATTGCAATCAGTAATTGCAAGGGAATCCAATTCAGTAATTTTGACATTTTAGTTTGCGAGTGTAATTGAATGCTAAATTACAAAAGCCACTCCTAAATGTAAAATCTTAGGTAACATTTCTATAAATTGAGAAACGCGAAATTCAAAAACGAATTTGTCAAAGTTCTATTGAATGAAGGTCTAATAGCAAAGGAACTCCCTGCTGATTGGTTTCTTTTTCCGGTAAAATCTCATTCGAATCCCAAATTCCTGTTAAAAGTGTACGAGCATATTCTTGAGGAAGTTTCGCTTCGCGCATTCTAGCGCTTGGCTCGTGTGTGTCGTATTCAAGTGAATGATGCTGAACCATAATTCTCTCACCCTTTTCCTCTAAAGTCATAAACCAAACTCTATCAGTCCCATCATTTGCAGGCATACCAATTGCTCCTGAATTTAGCCATGCATGATTTTCATTTATTGTCGAAAATGGGATACCGCAATGACCAGCCAGTATTATGTCTACATCCATTTTCTTTAGTTGTGCTTCTTTTAATTTCCAATTTGATGAATTGAAAATATAACCAGCCGTCTCATCGTAAGTGCCGTGAACCACGCCAAATCGTCTGTCGTTGTAGTTGAATTTTAGAAAATCTGGCAATTCTTTCATCCAAATTATAGATTCTTCGCTGCAGTTTTCTTTAGCAAAAGGATACCATTGACGAGAAAAAATATCGCATCGAGAATCTCCTTCGAAATTACAGCCACAATCATCAGCTCCGGTTGCCAATTGAATCTCAACATTACCAGAAATACAATGAATTCCCCAATTTCGAATCAAATCAATACATTCTTGTGGCTGACTACAATAAGCAACAACATCGCCTGTGCAAATAATGTTTTGCGCTTGAAATCCTTTCACTTTGGCATATTCATACAATGCATCTAATGCTTGAAAATTGCTATATACGCCGCCAAAAACGAGTAATTGTCCAGACAAGTTAGGCAGTTGTTTTATTTTTTTATCCATCTGTAAATTTTACTCGAGCCTAAAAATAATGTAAAACAAGCAATGGAACCAATCACATTTACCCAAAGTAAATCGTTGTATTTTCCGTCTGTCCAAAACCATGATTCAGGAAACCATTTAAAAATGAGTGCCAAACCGAAAAATATACCAGTGAAAATAGACATATAATAAGAAAAAACGGGAACCTCCTTTTTCCAAAATATGAAAATAGGCGCTAAGCCAATAACCATGGTTCCGCTTATTGTCGTGGCAGAAATTATATCTGCTCCAAAGAAAATTGGAAGGGTACCAAATATTGTGATGAAAACCATTGCCATACGTCCTTTAGAAATGGTAATTTGTTTATCTCTCAAAATATCAACAACCCATAATTTTGAAAAACTTGTAAATGTAGAATCCAGAGTAGATGTGGCTGAGGTAATCATGATAAAATTCATAATGAGCATCATTGGTATACCTAAAGTTCTGCCAACTGACATAACGGGATCGCCATCAAGATTGTAGATTCTTCCGTAAACTCCTACTAAGCTGAAAAGTAGAATACAAACAAAACCGATTAAACCAGCCCATAGAAAACTTTTTAAGGTTGTTTTTGCATCAGACACAAAACCACGGTCAGTCATTACTGGGTCGTGAAATGGGTAAGAGAATATTTGCAATAAAGCGACAAGCATTAGATTTACTCCTTGTGAAAATGTAAACTCACCAGTGAAGGCAACCTCACCCGTTTTTCCAGCAAGACCTGGAGAAAGAAATCCTACAATGACGATAAGCAAAATTCCGAACAATAACATTTGGATTAAGTCGGTTAATAAAGAGGAACGAAGGCCTCCCTTAATAACATAAGCCAAGGTAAGTGCAGTGAAAACAACAATTGCTATGTTGTAGGAGAAGGAATTGCTTTCACCGAAAAAAATTCCAACTACCATCGTGTTCGACCAAACTTCGTTGAACAAGCGAAAAGCAATTAGAAGAGAAAACAATCGAACGGCATTACTTCCAAATTTGCTTCGAATGAAAATATGAATAGATGTCCAATTTCCTTTCGTTCGCATTTTATATATTACAATACCAGCAACAAGGAAAGAGAGGTAATAACAAGCGTATGCCAATCCACCAACCAAGCCAAAGTCTTTACCTAAAGAAGCTGAAACGGCTATTGATTTAGCAAAGATCCATGAAATAACTAAGCTGCTCGTTAGAATTGCAAATTTTGGTTGCTCTCCATTTCTCTTTGTAGCTTTGAAAAAATCATCTGTAGATTTAGCCCATGGTGATACTAAATACATCACCAAACTGGAGAAAATTACGAGAAGCCATTGCCAATTAATTACCGTCATTTCTTTTGAAAAGAAGCGCAAGATACATTACTTACGCTTCGACTATTTTAAATTGTTCTAAAACTTATCCCACCAAACCTTGGTGTTGAAACTATTTCCTCCAGTTGCTGCAAATGCTGCTGCAGAATTAGAGCCATTCAAAGAGCTTTCGTCAGCTGGATATGGCATTCGAACAGGATAAAGCCCGCCGTTCAAACTAGCTGAAACTGGAATAAATTGTGGAAAGCCAGTTCTTCGATATTCTATCCAGCTTTCGTAACCATTTATGGTATTTGCCAACCACTTTTGAGTAATAATTTGTTCAATCGGATCGCCGGCAGAAAAAGAAGCATTTCCAGCCGTGAGATAAGCAGATGGCATACTCACATTCCAATAAGCAAAAGCATTCGCAACAGCTGATTCGTATAAGGTTTGAGCTGATCCTGCCAATAAACCTTTTTGAGCTGCTTCTGCCAATAGAAATTGAGTTTCCCAAGCCGTCATGAAATTGCATTTTAAATTCCCTGTGTTTTCTCGGAAAATTGTTCCTGCTAGAGAATAATCGTTTAAGGTTATCGAAGTCGTTGAAGCATTAATTCCATTAATCAAACCATTGTAAACAGATGAATTTCCACCTGTTGGTCGGAAGAATAAATCTCTTCTTGGGTCGTTGAATTTTTGCATCAAAGTATCACTCGTTTTAGACATGACATACAAATTGAAATCACCAGCTCTCAATTTTTGCATACGGAAACTATTCGGTTGTACAGAAGAGAATTGAAAATAAGCGTTATCTGTATTTGAATTGATATAATTTCCCGTTGAAAAAACTGCTTGAAGTTCTTGGGCAATGTCTAAATCAATCTCACTATCTCTCTCTGAAATACGCATCAATGCTTTTATTTTTAAAGAATTAGCCAACATTTTCCATTTTTGAAGATTACCAGAATATAGAATGTCTCCTTGCAATGTTTGGAAACCAGAATAAGAGTCAATAGCTAAAATAGCTTTGTTCAATTGATCCAAAATTCCATCTGTACCCGTATAAATTTGCTTTTGAGAGTCGTATTTGGGTGTTACATTTCCAGTCAACCCTTGCAATGCGTCTGAATAAGGAACGTCACCATAAATATCTGTCAACACTTGGCTAATCATGGCTTTCATAATTCGAGCAGGACCTTCGTATACTTTGTATACAACGTTGGATTGAGATTTTGCCAAAATGACATCGTTGTCCCGCAAGTTTTTATATAAAATAGGCCAAGGATTTCCACCCAATTGAGGCTGAGTTAGTCCGTGCCGGTCGAATAGATTAAAGTCGACCATAGTCATGTACTGGCCTAATAAGTTTCCAGCAACGAATCCTTCGTAAGACATTTGTTCGCCGTAATCATAAATCACCTGACGAAGTAAAAGGTTGGGTTCAACTTCAATCGGGAAATTTGGATTTTCATTAATTAAGCTGAAATCCTTTTTGCAAGAGGTAAAAGCGATAGTAAAAGCAAAAAGAAGAATATATAAATGTTGTATTTTTTTCATAATCAATTTATTAAAAAGTATATCCGAATTTAATTCCCAAACTTCGCGTTGATGCATAGGACATATCTTCCACACCGCTTACAAACTTTTGTCCTTGTGTTGCCATTTGCTCGGGATCAAAATGAGGAATAGCAGACAAGGCAAATAAATTTCGTCCGATAATAGAAACCTTCAACGTTCGATTTTCAGATATGAATCCTTTTGGTTTTTCGTTTTTGAAGGTATAACCTATTGAGAATTGACGAAGTTTCAAATAAGTAGCATTGTAAGTGTTGTTTTCCTCATGGTTTCTATCGTAATATTGTCTATAATAACTTTCGGCAGAAATGGCCGTTGTATTCGCCTCCCAAACCGGGTTTTCATCACTACCAGTATTTACGACACCTTCGGCAACTATTCCGCCATCAGGTCTGTCTTCTGTTTCTTTCAATTGCCCACCGACTGCGCCTAAAGCTAGCGTTCGAGAAACCAAAACTCCACCTTGCCGCCAATCAAATAAGAAGCTTAAATCAAAGTTCTTATAAGTTAAATTATTCGACCAACCTAGCATGAAATCTGGATTGTAATTTCCCAATTTTTTTAAGTTGTTGTCTGCTATATAGTTTCCTTTCGAATCTATTATGAAATCTCCATTTTCATTCTTTTTATAACCCGTTCCATACATATCTCCAATTCTTCCTCCTTCTTCGACTTGGAACCAAACTGTTTGGTTTACATTGTCGTAAACTCGAGAATAGGCCAGAGTGATTTTCTCAACACCTTCAGGAAGTGATTCAACTGTTGAAATGTTACGTGTGAAATTGAAACCTGTTTGCCAAGAGAAATTCAATTTTTTAACGGCGGTAATTGAAGTAAAAACTTCCCAGCCCTGCGAGCGAACAGCTCCTCCATTAACCACTTGTTGCGTGTAACCAGACGATGCCGCAACAGGCAATGACAATATTTGATTTTTGGTCAATGAATTGTAATATGTCACATCAAAAGTCAATCTATCCTTAAAGAAACGTATGTCAGCACCTATTTCGTAACTTCCTGTTCTTTCTGGCAAAAGATTAGAATTGGCGATAGTCGATTGACTACTAAATGTTGGTTGGCCGTTAAAAGGAATTTGAGGTAAAAAGGAACCAGAAGTTTGATAAGGATCCGTATCATTTCCAACCTGCGCATAACCAGCTCTTAACTTTAAGAACGAGAACTGTTTAGGTAAAGTAACTACATTCGACACGATTAAACTCAAAGAAGCAGAAGGGTAGAAGAAGGAAACATTTTCGGTTGAGGATGGTGTTGCTAATGCGCTTGACCAATCGTTTCTGCCGGTAATATCTAAATAAAGGAAATTTTTATACCCTAATTTGATTAGCGAATAGATACTATTGATTCGTTTTTGTGTTTTGTATTCATTGATTTCCAACGGAGTGGCGGCATTTGATAATCGATACACTCCAGGTTGAGCTAAACTCGTGGCGGTTATTTGCGACAATGAAGTGATTTGATCCATGCGATTGGCACCAACTGTTACATCCCAGGAGAAATTTTCTGTACGATCCTTATAATTCAACAAGAAATCGGTGTTGTTTTCTCTGAAGAGTACAGAATGCTCTGCATAGGCACCTTTCACAAATCTGTTTGAACTGTATGCTCTTCGAAGTTCTCTTTTTTCATTGGAAAAATCCATACCCGTTCGCACAATTAGATTAATTTTTTCAGAGAAATCATATTTGGCAACTAAATTTCCGATTACTCGATCTCTATTGAATGAATTTTTGTTTTCCTCCAAAATGAAATACGGATTATCGAAAAACGTGTAGTTGTAAGAATATTGCTGCAAACCTTCAAGTCCAGGTTGCCAGTAATCTTTCAATGAATTGATATCTACTGATCTTGGAAGCCAAGCAATTAAACTATAGTTTAAGTTCTCTGATCCATATCCAGCGCCAGGTCTGTTGTCAGAATTGGAATTGATGTAATTGATATTAGAAGATATTTTTAATCTTGAAATAGGGTTGAAATTGATTTTTGTAGAAATTGTTTTTCTTTTCAAATCAACTCCTGGAATTATCGATTGACTGTTCATATCCGTTACTGAAAAACGAACATCCCCTTTTTCAAAGCCATTTGAAATGGAAAGATTGTTGATTAAAGTATAACCCGTTTGGTAAAAATCCTTCACGTTATCTGGGTTAGATTTCATTTCGGTTGGTGTAATTGGAGCTCCACCATGAACAGCAACATCTCCACCACGAACGACAGTTCCATCCGGCAGTGTAACTGGACTATCAAACTGTGCAGTCATATATCCATTGTCCAATTGAGGTCCCCATGAATAAGTTATATTGTCATTAGTTCCGCCACCTAGACCATCTTTAAATTCAAATTTACCACTGTTACCTTGTCCATAAGTGTTCTGAAATTCCGGTAATCTGAACGCTTGATCCATGTAGGCAGAAGTGTTAAAACTTATGCCTAAACCTCGCGATTTACTGCCCGATTTAGTTGTAATAATGATCACACCATTTGAAGCTCTAGTGCCATAGAGCGCCGCAGCACTTGGACCTTTTAAAACTGTTACCGAGGCAACGTCATCTGCATTAATCTCCATTCCGCCGTTTCCAAAATCAACTTCTTGAAAACCGGCTGCTGCATCTGTTGTTGGATTAACGACAGTATTGTTATTGATTATAATTCCATCGATAACGAAAAGTGGATTGTTGTTAGTAAAAGATGACTCACCTCGAATTGTTATTTTGGAAGAGGAACCAACACCAGTTCCTCCTGATGTTATTGTTACTCCTGCCACTTTTCCAGCTAATCCATCTAAGAAATTTGGCGATTTTACGTCAGAAATTTCTTTAGTGCTCAAGCTTTGAACGGCATATCCTAACTCTTTATTTTTACGCTCTAATCCCAAAGCGGTGACAATAACTTCTCCTACCTCTTGCGCTGTAGATTTTAAGGAAAAGGTGACGTTTTTTAGGCCGTTTAGTGGAATTTCTATCTTGTCATATCCAAAATAACTTGCCGTTATTATAGCATTTTTATCGCTCGGCTTAATTTTAAACATTCCGTTTTCATCGGTTATTGTTCGGTTCGCAGTTCCTTTTTCTTCAATTATTGCTCCAGGGACGCTTTGCCCAGTTTTTTCGTCTTTTACGACTCCGGTTACTTGAGAATAAGCCACATAGTTCACAAGACACAAGAGTGTAATGAGTATATTTTTAAACATATAAGATTGTTGAATGGTTTGTACTTTTTTATAGAATGCTTAAAATTCCATTCGGGGAGGTCCGCGAAGTTCAGATGTTTCAAGATGTTGTGAACCGAAAAATACGAAGGTATAGTTGAAAAAAACCTGTATTGAGAGTTGTAGTGTTTGTTGAAGTAGTTTTTTAAGAGCAGTATTGAATTGTCCACCTTTCAAGTAGGTTTGAACTTCTTTGAAATTGTCTAAATCAATTAATGAAGATAAAAGGTGTAAACTAAGTTTTAGTTTTTTGGTTAAATATATAAATTCGGATAAAAGTTCTTTTTTCTGCCATGGAAGACTAACGAAGGCGCTCTTAT
Organism: uncultured Flavobacteriales bacterium; assembly: GCA_963977135.1. Classification (GTDB taxonomy): domain Bacteria; phylum Bacteroidota; class Bacteroidia; order Flavobacteriales_D; family Crocinitomicaceae; genus UBA2040. The sequence continues at coordinate 314,301 of CAXBNN010000001.1, forward strand.
TAAAGGTTTTCTTGCTCAGACCTACTAAATACATTCCACCGTCTTTTGATGGACCAATTACAACTTCTTTTGACTGAAGTTCAACAATTGTGTTGTTTAAGGTTTCCGCTGTTAAATCTGGACAATCATTTCCAATCGCTATGATTTTATCGTAACCTTGATCAAATAATTTTTGAAAAGAATTTGCAAATTTTTCTCCGAAAGTACTTCCAATTTGTTGTGTTTCGTCTATTGTAAAAACAGGAGAAAGAGTTTTGCTTGCGGTGCAAACCGTTTGTTGAATTAGTGTACGAGCAATTTTAGTATTTGCTTTTTTATTAGCTCCATCAGCGAAATGTTTATGCTGAGCTTCGGCTTTCGCAGTTCTAGTAAAGATTAATATCGCCGTCGACTGGTTCAAATATTGAGAATTTTCTTTTAAAAATAATAAAATATCGATAACGACTTTTCTCATGGAATGCTCTATTGAACATATCTACGAGGTTCACGCGCGTATGGATTCCTCTTAGAATGATTTTTTAATCATTCCTTACAGAGATGTTCACAATACTGCCTGATTCTGATAAAACCACATCACAGCCACATCCTTTTTAACCTCAGCTCGAGCAACAATTCCTTCAGAATTCTCTTGTGGTTTTGTTTTCAAGGACATGTTAAACGGATCAACTTTCATATCCATAGATGTGCCGTGAATTTTATTGCTCATCAATCGGAACATTTCACTCGCAATTTCTTCGAGTAGACCGACGTTTTCATTCACTTTTGCAACCAGTTCTCTTGTCGAAAAACGTTCCTCCAAACCGAGATGTAAATCCTTTAAATAGTGCAAATCAAAAGGGTCAATGTAGCGATCTTCAAAAGGATTGGTATCGTATTCAACCCATTCTGAAAACAAAGACTGAACACTGTTATTTAATTTACCGAAGCGCTGACCAGCACCGTCTTCACTTGCAAATAGATTCTTAAGAACCATTAAATTGGTGAAACCTTCATTTGTGAATAGAAGGGTAGGAACCGCCCAATAAACTGCCCAATCCCAAAAGATTTTAAAAATCATAGTTTGAGTTGAACCCCACATTGGGTAACGATTTTCATATACTGGAACCCAGTTATTGAACAAAGCTAAAAGCGTTTTTTCGTAGAATTCGGTTTGCAAAGAAATGTCTGTTCCGGCCAAATCTTTAGTTATCAAATCTGAAATAAAGGTATTATTTAATGAAATAAAGTCTGTTCCAGGCGAATAGAAAGGGTCAAGAAAAACGCCAGATTCTCCCGATATAGCCCATCGTTCATGAGAATATAGCTTTTCAGAATTTTGCGCAAAATGTTTCATTACTCTAAAATCGAGAATATCTTCTTTTCTTGGATTGATGTGTTTAAAGCACAAAGGTTCGTTAATCTCCAACCAGTTCAAGGCCTTGTCAAGTTTGTTGTAAGTATCGAAAGGATGAACAGCTGGATCTGCAACTATTCCCACGCTTGTGTTCCCTGTTGCTAATGGAATGAGCCAAACCCAATACCCTTTGTCCATGAAATGTATCGTTCCCAAACGACGCAGGCCAGGCTCCAAAAAGGTATTCCATTCTTTATTGTCCGACCATTCGTCCACGTTCAAATCGCCTTTGATTCTAAACCAAGCTGCACATACTGCGTGATCGATTTCCTTTTTCAAACCCAATTTTCGTTTCAAAAAACTCGCTCTTCCGGTCGCGTCAACCACCCAACGGCTGGTGACAACTTCTTGCTCATCTTTTTGAGTGTAAGTAACAATGTGTTTATCTCCATTCAGCTGAACGTCACTTACTTTTGCACCATGTTCGAATTTAATTCCGCGTTCCAAACACAATTCAGCTAGTTTGTTTTCAAATGAACCTCTATCAATTTGGTGACTAGGAACAGGAAGCAATTTCCTTGGACCCAATTCCACTCGTCGAGCGATATCGCCTTTGTGTTGAGGCGAAAAGAAAAAGCGCAATCCGTGTTTTGGCAATTGATGCTCGTCCATGTAATCTTTCAAATCGAGCACTTCACGAATATAATGGGTTCCTAATTCTACGGTAGATTCACCAACTTTATGCGCAGCATCCGGTGCTGCACCGTCTCGACTTTCCATTACAATAATTGATGCATCAGGATTCATTTTTTTCGTTTGCAAGGCAAGCGTTAATCCAGCTAGTCCTCCACCAAGAATGGCTACATCAAAATGTTTGTTCATAGAAATTTAGAAATTAATATAGGTCGTTTTAGTGTGTAAAAGACTTAGTAAAAGTAAACATTTCATTTTGATGGATTGTTTAATTCTAGCTGCATATGAGTTTTTCTAGTTGCTTTTGATACATAAAAAAACAGCTCCCAAAAGAAAGCTGTTTTTTTGTGCCCACGACTGGATTCGAACCAGCACACCCGAAGGCACACGCCCCTCAAGCGTGCACGTCTACCAATTTCGCCACGTGGGCAGCAAATTTGTGCCGCAAAGATATACTTTTCTTGTCAAAAATTCTCTCTATTCTCGGTTCTCTGTGCTATGTTTTCAATTTTTCTAATATTGCTAACACATGAATTTATCTTAGAAGATTAACATGTCCTGATATTCTTTTCCTTTTCATAAACTCATCTTGAAAAAGAATGGTCCAAGTATATACGCCTTGAGTTGCTATTATTTGGGTGCTACTTATAGTTCCATCCCATTGGAAATTGAAGTCATTACTTGCGAATACTTCATGCCCCCAACGATCGTATATATTGACGAAAAAGTTCTCCTCAGAAACATTATATCCTTTCACCGAAAAGTAATTATTGAACTCATTTGCATCTGGTGTAAAGGCATTTGGCACGTACAATGCATAATCAGGTTTTACAGGAATATCTTTTATAATTGAGTCCATACATCCATTCACACTTGTTGAATATAGGGTGATAGTGTAAAAATTTAAAGGTTCATTGTAAGTATGACTCGGATTTGTCAATGTACTTGTATTTCCATCGTTAAAATCCCACCAATAACTGATTGCATTTATTGATGTATTGGTCAGATTCACAGTTGGCTCGAAAATATTCAAAGGACTTGGAAGTGCATTGAAATCGGCAATTACTTGATTATAAACAAATAATTGGCTATTCGCAGGGACTGAATAAATGCATCCGAATGAATTGATTAAAGTAAGGTTTACAGTTTGAAATCCAGGTGAATTGAAAATCATGACTGGGTTTGGAAGTGTCGAATATTGTCCATCACTAAATTCCCATAAAAACTGATATCCAATAGGATTGATAGGTGAATAAATAAATTGAACTTCAGCACCGTAACAAGCGGTTGTGTCTTGCATAGAAATAGCACCAATTGGTTCGATATGAATTTGTACAAATAGAGTATCATATAATATATCCCCACAAATTGTTGTCAATTGTGCAACGTACATGGTGTTAGATGTTGCAGTAATATATCTTGGAAAACCACAAGACTGACAATCCATCCAAAGAACACTAGCTATTGGAGCTGTGCAGGTGTAAGTATAATCAACCTGAATAGAGTCTCCATTGCATAGAGTTGCTGATTCTTCTGATAAATTGAAATGGTCATTTGTCGTTGTAAATACATTTACTAAAACACTAGTCGTTTGGCTACAATTATTTTGATCTATAACAGTTACAGTCACATTATTCATACTATTTGGCAAAAATGTTATTGCGCTTGAATTAAGTGTTGGATTGATTGACCAGTTGTAGTTATAATTTGGTGTGCCTCCATTTGTTTGGGTATATAATGTTATTGGCATATTGGAGCAAACTACTGTATCTGGTGGAAGTTGAACTTGGATTGGAGTGGGTTGATTTATTGTAAAGTTGTCAATTACAAGGCAATTATTACTATCTGTAACTTGTACGTTGTAATACCCTCCAAATAATGTTGTTGAACTTTGAATAGGTAAACCGTTCATAGTAAAACTATATGGAGTTATTCCTCCACTTACCATCAAATTAACAAGTGTAGAGTCACTGTGACACAAGGGTTCAGAATAATTTGTCAATAAAGTTAATTGAGTCGGTTGGCTTATCGTTTCAGAAATGGTTGCTGAACACCCGCTCAAATCAGTAACGACACATGTATAAGTCCCAATTGGCAAATTTTGAATTGATGGACTATTTGGGTTGCTAGGAGCTGGCGATAACCAGTTGTATTGATAGCTTGTTGTGCCTCCTTGAGCATTAAGGTGTAATTGACCATTGCTAAACCCATAACATGAAACATTTACCAAATTGTTCAAGTTTAATGTAAGCAAATTTGGTTCACTGATAGAAAAAGTAAGAGTTGTGTCGCAACCTTGACTATTGCTTATAGTTAATTGGTGATTTCCAGGTGACAAATTGTTGAATGATCCTGTAGATTGTTGTATTCCGTTATTTAACGAGAACTGATATGGCTGCCAAAGTGGATCTAAATTGGTAATACTCACGGAACCATCTTGAGCTCCAAAACATGAAATGTCTGATGTTTGAATATTGAAATTTGGATTTATTTGAGCAAAGAATATTTCAAGAGTATCAATTTTTCCAGGACAATTATTGAATCCGTCTATTGAGAACATGAGTTGGATTGATCCATTTGCTTGATCAATAGCGGTTGGTGAGTAACTTGTATTGGAAGTATTTGCATTCGAAAAAATACCATTTCCTCCCCACCAATAAGGATTTTGTCCATTAGTTACAGTTCCGCTAAGATTTATTGTACTTGTCTGACATAATATTTGGTCTGGTCCTGCTTGAGCTTGAGTAGTTAGCAGGTTCTGCAATACTAGTATTGAGTCTATTTGACTTAGGCAATTGGAAGCGTCAGAAATTGTTACATAGTGCCAACCGGGTGAAAGTAATACACTATCAGAAGTTGTTCCATTTGACCAAGATAGATTGTAAGGTCCTGAGGTTGATATTGGATTAGCATTGACCCAAATGTTACTGTCGCCGGGACATATCATTATTGTGTCTGCGGGTAAATTTGTCGTCGGAGCGGGAATGTTTGTTACCGTAAATACATGACAAATTGGATTAATTATACATCCATTTATATCATAACCGCATACTTGATATAGAACTGTGTCAGGAATTCCTATACTTGATGTAAAGGTGGTTGTGTCGCAACCGTTAAGGCAGCTTAGATTATTGTTGTACTGACCAATCGCCCCTGGACTGATGCTTGTCCAAGTGACGGTACTTTCATCATAATAGTTTGAGGTTAAAATCCCGCTACAGCCATTATTTAAGACTAAGTCTGGTCCAAAAGTAGGTGCCGAATATGACGTGATTGTGAATCCGTTATCATTATTACCTGGCTTGCAAAATGTTAGAAGGTGTGGGCCGGCTCCTGTCAAACAGATAGGTGATCCGACGGGTATTTGAGGACCACAATTCACCTGATAATATAAAGCTCCAGGTGGTACCGCACCTGATGAAATTTGAAAATTAACGGAAGTGGCATTTGGGTGAAGTGTTATCACAAATTCAAGGCATTTGTCAGGGGCTACTGTGCCGCAACAATTACCATTTCTTGCAATTAGTGGACTTGTCCAGCTCATTATTGGAGATGCACTTAGATTTACTATTAAAGTTGGAGTTATGGAGTCGCAGGGTTGGGCTGTACAAAAGTATGGAGCCAAAGCGAGCAACAGAATGGAGAATTTTGTTGTCATGATAGGAAATAATAAGGAGAGTTTATAATCTAATTTTTATGGAAATAGTTATGATAACTATTTGCTTCTTAAATCTTAAATAAAGCATTTGGGAGTTCTTCAATTATTAAAAGATGAAATTGGAGAGATTTCATATCGTTAAAGAAATTCACAAATGCAATAGATTTATTTTAGATAGTCAGGCCTGAATAGTACGCAGTTTCGGACTATTTTAAGATTCAATAATTTAACTTTAAAAAAGTTAAATTGATTAATCTTTAAACTATGGTTTATTATTTTAAAAGGATGGCTAGAACTAAATCTTGGAGCCAAAGCGATCAACCGAATGGAGAGTTTCGTTGTCATGGAGAGTGTGATATAATTTGTTTTACATTAATTAAGACTTAAACTTATGAATTTGGTTGCTCTTTTTATAACTTTTTTTTGGTTTATTTTAACATATAACATTTAAATAACTAATAATCAACGACTTATGTCTTTTTAATTTAATTCAATCCTCATAACGCACATCCCCCATAAAATTAATCTTCCGCATATACCCAATCTCCAAAGCGTAATGCCCAAATTCTTCAGAAACAACACCTGTCAATTCGTAAATTCCACGACCATGAAAACGATAGCGAGCCGCCGATTCAGGGAAATGAACGGAATCCAAAATCTGACCTTCGATATCAATAAAATTGCCGAAAAACATGTAGTCGCCGCGAACAGTTTTCGATTGTTTTAGCGCAACGAGATAGCCGTAGCAGTTCACTTTCAAACCGCGTCTTTGGGGAATTTCTCTCGACAACGTGTGAGGCGGAAGCTGTTCGCCTAGTAAATCGAAAGGGTTGCAAAGTGGAAAACCGATGAGTTCCATCTGTTCAAAAGCTCGTTCGAGTTCGCTATCGTTGAGTTTTGGAAGTTCGAAATGTTTGCGCTCCGAGACGAACAATTCAGGAACAGGATCTTTGTCTTTTACCTTGTTGTGGTACAAATGAGCTTTCCAAAGCAAACCTTTCCTATCGGAAGGAAAGTCACGCAAAGCGTCTACACGGATGATCATGAGCAGTTGTTCGAGTGGAATATAGCAGCGACTCATCAAGTTTTCGAAGGAAGTAAATCGACCATTTCTGTGACGTTCTTGATAGATTTTCAGAATGATTTTACTCTCCGCATTTTGTATCAAGTTGAAACCTAAAATGATGCGTTTGCCAATGATTATACATTCATAATCGCCTTCGTTGATACTTGGCGATTCTATCGTTGCGCCTAGCATACGCGCTTCGTGTACATAGATTTCTGTTCGGTAATAACCACCAAAGTTGTTGATTGTTGCAACCATATATTCCAAAGGATAATGCGCTTTCAGGTACAAAGTCTGGTAACTTTCCACGGCATAGGAAGCCGAGTGACCTTTGGAAAAGGCGTAGCCGGCAAAGCTTTCTATTTGTCGCCAAACTTCGGCCGCTAGTTCTTTCGGGTGACCTTTCTCAAAGCAGTTTTTGAAATAGGTTTCTTCAACTTTCGTAAATTCTGCTCGTGAACGGAACTTGCCTGACATCCCACGTCTTAGTACATCCGCTTCGCCTAAATCCAGTCCAGCGAAATAGTGCGCCACTTTGATCACATCTTCTTGGTAAACCATTACGCCGTAAGTGTCGGGCATAATTTCCATCATCACGGGATGCGCTTCTTTTCTACGCTCGGGAAAACGGTGGCGCAAAATGTACTCGCGCATCATACCAGAATGCGAAACGCCTGGTCGAATAATGGAACTCGCTGCGACCAAAGTCAAATAATCATCGACTTGTAGTTTTTGCAACAACATACGCATTGCGGGCGATTCCACATAAAAACAGCCGAGTGCTTGAGCATTTCGAAGGATGTGTTTGATCTTCAAATCTTCTTTGAAATAGGCCAAATCGTGAATGTCGTGCGGCGGATTTCCGGGCTGATTGTACTCCACAATTTCCAAGCAATCATGAATTTTCGCCAATCCCCGCTGACTGAGTACGTCGAATTTGTAGAGACCAACATCTTCCGCTTCGAGCATGGAAAATTGCGTTGTCGGGTAACCTTTGGGCGGTAAAAAAGTCGCAGAATACCACGAAATTGGTTTCTCGCTAATGACAATTCCGCCTGCGTGAACGCTTAAATGTGCTGGCATTCCTTCAATTTGTTTGGCGTATTTAAGCACCAAAATGGATAAATTATCCAATTGCTCGACGATGAATTTCCCCTTGCTCAAAATATCCAGTTCCGATTTCGGTAGTCCAAAAACTTTTCCCAATTCGCGAACGGTGGCTTTGTATTGGAAAGTGTTATACGTGCAAAGAAGCGCTGCATTTTCGTAGCGATTGAAAATATATTGTGTCACATCTTCACGGTCTTTCCAAGAGAAATCGATGTCGAAATCAGGTGGATTTTTCCGATACAGATTGATGAATCTTTCAAAGTAAAGATCTAATTCAAGTGGGTCAACGTCTGTGATTCTCAGTAAGTAAGCAATTATACTGTTTGCTCCACTTCCTCGTCCGACATAAAAGTAATTTTTAGACCGAGCGTAAGAAGTGAAATCCCATGTTATCAAGAAATACGATAGGTAATCCTTCTGTGCAATGATTTCAATTTCCTTATTGATTCGAGTCAAAATCGCTTCGTTGACAACTGGATAGCGATAAGCCAAACCTTCCATGGCCAATTGACGCAAGAGTTCCAAATCCTCTTCTTTACTTCCAGTATAAGTGTGAACATTTTGCGGTTCGGCATCGTCGCCAAATTTGAAATGCAATTGACAGCCAGAGAGGAGCTTTTCCATTCGGAGCAGTAATTCCGAATGTTCGCCTAGTCGTTCGAGCAATTCCGTTTTGGTTAAGAACAAGTCGTCTGGCGAAGCTTGTTCTTCGATCGGCAATTTAGAGAGCAAACAATTTTGATCTATCGCCCGAAGCAAGCGGTGCGTATTGAAATCTTTCTTGTTACGAAAAGTCATCGAGTGGAGGAGAACCATCTTTTTGTCGAGACCATCTTTCTTCTCCCAAGTCAAGCGGTTTAAGTCCGACAATTGAACGCCAACAAATTCATTTTCAGCACATTTTTTCGGTTCCTTTCCCCAAGGATAAATCACAAAACAATTCCCAAAATGCGGCGCTCGCTCCGGAAATTCCATCTTCTTATGCAAATGCGCCGACAGAAAAACATTCAATTCATGAAATCCGCGGTTGTTCTTTGCAATCACCACAAAACATTGCTTCATTCCATTCCGAATATCCGCACCAACAACAGTTGTCTTTTCCTCGAGCTCTGAGCGCCTGCCTGTCGGCGAGACAGGGAGTCGAAGAGCGCTATTTTCCAAACAATACGCCATAGCCGCTGTGGTAGAGTTTACATCCACAAGCGCAATAGTATCGTACCCGGAATTCATCGACCATGAGACGATTTCTTCCGGCGAGATTATGCCGTGTTTTAGAGAGAAGTGAGAGCGTGCGATCAATTTGCGAGTAACGTTTTAAGACATAGTTTTCACCTCCCTTAATCCCTCCTAAAGGAGGGAAACTTTATTTCTGCTTCAAAGTAAGATTCGTTCCTCCCTCCTCGAGGAGGGACCGAGGGAGGTGATTTCGTAAGCTGTTTTATACCTAGACTCTAACTTCGTCGATTAGCCAAAAGTGGTGGCGGTTCCCCAGAAAATGGATTCCATCTCCCAATCGTTCGAGCTTCGATTCCGATGGCTCGAAGAACAGCTCTGTCGCCGAAGCGGAGGCGGATTTTGTCCATGGCTTGGTAGAGTTTTACGTATTCGATTTTATCGTCGAAGAGACTCATTTGGTGGTGGCCGTTGACCAAATCGCTGTAGCGCACGCCAATTAGTCGAACAAGCAAGCGACGGTTGTAAACACGATCAAATAATTCACTTACAAGTGGAATTAAATCGTGGTCGGCAGAAGTGTAGGGAATGCGTTTTTGGAGCGTTTTCGTTTGGAAATCCGAATAACGAACTTTTACGGTGATGCAGGCTGATACTTTCTTTCCTCTTCGGAGTTGAAAAGCGAGATTTTCCGCCATGGCAGCGAGTATTCCTTTCAGCTTGGCAACGTCGATTGTGTCGTGATCGAAGGTCCGTTCCGTAGAAATTGATTTTCGTTCGTTGTACTGAATCACGGGATTATTGTCGATTCCTTGGGCTTTTTTCCAGATTCCCTTACCGTTTTTTCCAAAAGCACTTTCCATCATTTCTATGGGCATATCTTGAATGGTTTGGATTTTCTGAATGCCTAGATTTCTTAAGTTTTGATAGGTTTTTAGTCCAACCATAGGAATTTTCCGCACCGAAAGCGGACCTAAAAACGGTTTTTCTTCGCCGTAATCGATTTGAATTTGGTTGTTGGGTTTCGCTTCACCAGTCGCGATTTTAGAAACCGTTTTGTTTTGTGAAAGTCCGAAGGAAATGGGCAATCCTGTTTCACGCATGATTCTTTGCCGAAGTTCGCCAGCGTATTTGTAGCAACCGTAGAACTTGTCCATACCCGACAAATCGATGTAAAACTCATCCACGGAAGCCTTTTCGTAAACTGGCGAATCTTCTTTAATGATATCCGTTACCATGCCCGAATATTTCATGTACGTAGCAGAATTTCCTTTGATAATGATCGCTTCGGGACAACGTTCTCGCGCCATTTTCATCGGCATGGCAGAGTGAACGCCGAATTTCCGAGCTTCGTAACTACAAGCCGCCACAACGCCACGATCGCTCGTTCCGCCAATTAATATCGGTTTTCCGTTCAGTCGACTGTCAAGCAAGCGCTCGCACGACACAAAAAAAGTGTCCAAGTCCATGTGTACGATTGATCTGTTTTTTTCCATTTTTCTTTTATTGGAGTCAGGACTACAAGACTTTAGATGTTAGCATAGCTATCAATCAGTCTTTAGTCCTAAAATCCTTTAGTCTTTAACTCCATGAAAAGAAGTGAAATCACTTTTAAAACCACGCGTTCTTACTGTTATCAACAAAAGCGAGTCAAAAAAATGTTGCTTTATTCTACCTCCTTCCACAAAATTATGTAAATTTGATTAATAAATAATCATTAAATAGATTAAAAAGTAATCAACAATGAAGCAAAATTGATGGTTGAGAACGTAAAGGATTTACGTTGAAAGATTGAATAATTAAAAATGTAGAATTATGAATTACAGTGATTATATAAAAGTGGATCCAGAGATTCGATTTGGTCGCCCATGTTTGACAGGAACAAGGATTGCAGTCTACGAAATTTTGACTTTGGTGTCAAATGGAGAAACAAATGAGCAAATAATCCGTGATTATCCAGATTTGAACGAGAATTCGATAGAGGCTTGTTTCGCTTTTGCCAAGGAGCACAAGCCTAAATTAAGTGCATAGAGCGGTTTGACAATTATCAACCTCCAACCGTGAAAAAGTCGTAATAACTTTCCAGCAAAAAGCCTCAAAATCAAGTTATATTTGTTGGTTCCTCGTTCGGAAGAATATAAAACTATGGCAGAAAATCAATATACGGAAGACAATATCCGCTCCCTCGATTGGAAAGAGCACATCAGATTGCGTCCTGGAATGTACATCGGGAAACTCGGTGATGGTGCCGCAGCAGACGATGGTATCTACATTCTGATCAAAGAAGTTGTCGATAACTGTATCGATGAATTCGTGATGGGGAACGGGCGGAAAATTGAAATTAAAGTCAAAGACGGAAAAGTAACCGTTCGAGATTATGGTCGTGGAATTCCTCTTGGAAAAGTCGTTGATGTAGTGTCGAAGATGAATACAGGTGGAAAATACGATTCCAAAGCCTTTAAAAAATCAGTCGGACTAAACGGAGTCGGAACCAAAGCAGTGAACGCATTGTCCAGTCATTTTCAAGTTTATTCCGTTCGAGACGGTGAGAAGAAATTGGCTGAATTCTGTCGCGGAGAGTTGGTTAACGAAGGAAAATTAGAAAAAACAACGGAGGACAATGGAACATATGTAGAGTTCATTGCTGACGAAAATATATTCAAAAAATACGTTTTCAAAACGGCATACGTTGAGAAAATGATTTGGAATTATTGTTACCTAAACCGTGGATTATCCATTCACTACAACGGACAAAAATTCCAATCCAAAGATGGTTTGAAAGACCTACTGGAAAACAACATGGACGGCGATCCGCTTTACCCGATTATACATTTGGAAGGCGAAGATATTGAAGTAGCTTTCACGCATGGAAGAACATACGGAGAAGATTATTACTCATTTGTTAACGGTCAGCATACTACGCAAGGAGGAACACATCAAAGTGCTTTCCGTGAATCGATTGCCAAGGTAATTCGAGATTTCTACAACAAAAATTACGAAGCTTCGGATATACGTCAGTCCATAGTAGCTGCAATTGCGGTGAAGGTTGTTGAGCCCGTTTTTGAATCGCAAACGAAGACAAAATTAGGTTCGCAAGAAATTGAACCGGATGGAAAATCAATGCGAGCATTCATCAATGATTTTCTAAAGGACAAACTTGATAATTATTTACACCGAAACCCCGCGGTGGCAGAAACAATTGAGAAGAAGATAAAACAATCCGAACGCGAGCGAAAAGAGCTATCAGGTATTCGGAAATTAGCACGAGATCGAGCGAAAAAATCAAGTTTGCACAATAAGAAATTGCGAGATTGTCGAGTTCATTTTACAGATTTAAAAGACGAACGAGCAGAAAACACTACGCTTTTCATCACCGAGGGAGATTCGGCGAGTGGTTCGATAACGAAATCAAGGGATGTCAATACGCAAGCTGTGTTCTCATTGAAAGGTAAGCCTTTGAACTGTTATGGGTTGACCAAGAAAATAGTCTACGAAAACGAAGAATTCAACTTGATTCAAGCTGCATTGGACATAGAAGAAGACATGGATAATTTGCGCTACAACAAAATTGTAATTGCAACTGATGCTGATGTCGATGGTATGCACATTCGCATGTTGTTGTTGACCTATTTCTTGCAATTTTTCCCTGATTTGGTGAAGAGAAATCACGTGTATGTATTACAGACGCCACTGTTTCGAGTTCGAAACAAACAGAAAACATTTTATTGCTATTCCGAAGAAGAACGAAAAAAGGCAATGGAGGCTTTAGGAAAAAATCCTGAAATAACACGATTTAAAGGTTTGGGTGAGATTTCCCCTGATGAATTCAAACACTTCATAGGTGAGGACATTCGATTGGATCCAGTTTTGTTGTCAAAGGATTCTTCCATTGATGAAATATTGTCCTATTACATGGGGAAAAATACACAAGAAAGACAAGAGTTTATCATCGACAATTTGCGTGTAGAAGGTGATATTGAGGATGAAGAATTGATAGAAAAAGCTTCTTAGAAAATGGCTGAAGACGAAAAAGACGAAAATCTAGACGATAATATTGAGGATAACAACGAAGAGGATAAATCATCAGATAATGGTGACTTTGAACCTGGCGAAGGTCCGAAAGACGATAAGATTATTCCACTTAGTGGATTGTACGAAAATTGGTTCTTAGATTATGCTTCGTATGTAATTCTGGAACGCGCTGTTCCTGGACTTTATGATGGATTAAAACCTGTTCAACGTAGAATTCTTCACTCCATGAAAGAAATGGATGATGGTCGCTATAACAAAGTGGCGAATATCATCGGAAATACGATGAAATATCACCCTCACGGTGATGCTTCAATTGGAGATGCATTGGTTCAATTGGGTCAAAAAGACTTGTTAATCGACATGCAAGGAAACTGGGGGAATACCTTTACCGGTGATAGTGCAGCGGCGGCTCGATATATTGAAGCTCGACTTTCCAAATTTGCAAATCACGTTGTCTTTAATCCAAAAACGACCGAATGGCTTTCCTCTTATGACGGACGAAACAAAGAGCCTGAAAATTTACCAGTAAAATTTCCATTGCTTTTAGCACAAGGTGCCGAAGGAATTGCAGTTGGATTGGCTTGTAAGTTTTTACCGCATAATTTTATCGAAATCATAGAGCAATCGATAAATCACCTAAGAGGTAAGAAAGTAGAATTGTTACCTGACTTCTTAACCGGAGGAATGGCGGATGTTTCCAACTATAATGACGGTTTAAGAGGCGGAAAGGTTCGAATTCGAGCGAAAATTAAAAAGGTTGACAACAAGACTTTAATCGTTCACGAAATTCCTTTCGGAACTACGACAGGATCTTTGATCGAAAGTGTTATTAAAGCAAATGATAAAGGCAAAATCAAGGTTAAAAAGATTGAGGACAATACTGCAGCTGAAGTAGAAATAATGATTCACTTGGCTCCTGGAGTTTCGCCAGATAAAATGATTGATGCACTTTATGCATTTACAGATTGTGAAGTTTCTTATTCGCCTAATAGCTCGATAATTGACAGAGATAAACCACGTTTTTTAGGCATCACTGAGATTCTGAAAATCAACACAGATAATACTGTTTATCTGTTGAAACGCGAATTGGAAATCCGTTTGGATGAATTGGAGCGACAGTGGCATTTCTCAACATTGGAGAAAATTTTCATTCAAGAAGAAATGTACATTGATTTCAAGTTGTACAGCGACCGTGAGACTTTATATGGATACTTATACGAGAAATTCAAACCGTTTAAAAAGAAATTAATTCGTGAGATAACGGATGAGGATTTGATGAAATTGACGCAAATTCAAATGATTCGAATCACACGTTTTGATACGGACAAGGCGGATGAGAACATTTTGAAAATCGAAAATGAAATCGATGAAGTCAAAGCGAAATTGGCCAACTTGGTTGAATACGCTATTGACTATTTCAAGGATTTGAAGAAACGATTCGGTGAAGGAAAAGAACGTAAAACAGAATTGAAAATATTTGACAATATCACCGCTTCAAAAGTGATTATTGCCAACAAGAAATTATACGTTGATTTTGAAGAAGGATTTATCGGACATAGTCTGAAGAAGGTTGAAGCAGTTAATGATTGTTCTGAGATAGATGATGTCATAATCTTCTTTGCATCTGGTAAAATGATGATTACCAAAGTTGCAGATAAGAAATTCGTAGGCAAAGGAATCGTTCATGCCGACGTCTGGAAAAAAGGAGATAAACGTACGATTTATCATCTAATGTATCAAGATGGAGTTGGTGGTCCAACGATGATGAAACGTTTCCATGTAAACAGCATTACGCGTGACAATGAATATGATTTGACAAAAGGAACAAAAGGTTCCAAAATGCTATACTTCTCAGTTCATCCGAATGGAGAGAAAGAAGTAGTGACTGTTCATTTAAGACCGAGGCCACACTTGAAAAGAGTCAGGTTTGATGTTGATATGGGCGATTTATTAATCAAAGGTAGAGGCTCAGCGGGTAATCGAGTTACGAAAGAAATCGTCCAGAAAATCATCCAAAAAGAAGTTGGGGGCTCTACTTTAGCGGCCAGAAAAATATGGTTTGACAATGTTGTTGGAAGGTTGAACGATGAAGGTAGAGGGAAATTCCTTGGTTCATTTAAAGGTGAAGATAAGATATTGACCTTATTCAAAACTGGAGAGTATCGACTATCGGCTTTTGATTTAAGCTTGCATTTCGATGAAGACATGATACACGTTGAGAAATGGAATCCAGATCGGCCTTTATCAGCAGTTTATTATGACGGCGAAAAAGAAATGCATTTTGTGAAGCGTTTCCTTTGTGAAGTTACTACAGATAAGAAGGTGTCATTCATTACTGAATCGGAAGGAAGTTATTTAGATGTTGTAACAACAGCCTTTAAACCAAAAGCTAAGATTGTATACAACAAGCTGTTTAAAGAAACGAAGAACTTGCCAGATAATGAAATTGACTTGGAAGAATTCATCGATGTAAAAGGGATGAAGGCACAAGGAAATCAATTGACGAAATTGAGAGTCAAAGAAGTTGTTTTGACCCATGCAATTGAAGGCGATGAGCCATGGCCAGAACCAGAGAAAAAAGTTGAAACAAAATCGGAAGAAGAAGATTCTGACGAAAACGATGATGACGATTCTAACGATGATGACAATACAATGGAGTGGGACATCACAAAAGACGACGATGATCAGCCAAAGTTGTTCTAGAAAATATATTTTTTAGAAGTTAAAAACAATTTTGTTTAACTTTTGTTGCCTAAAGTATGAACAAATTAATTTATTTATCGTCGCTTTTATTGTTTTTATCTAGTTGTGTGTTCTTCAGACCATCGATAAAAAAAACCTATGCTCGCTCTCTTGCTGACGCTCCATACGATGTAATTATAGTTCCTGGGGTTCCATTTCAAGATTCAACATGGAGTAATACTATGAAAATGCGTGTTCATTGGGCAAACTATCTCTATAAAATAGGAGCTGCAAAAAACATTATTTATTCTGGCTCGTCAGTTTACACCGATTATCGTGAATCTACAATTATGGCATTATACGGTAGAGAGTTAGGTATCCCAGCGTCGGCAATATATGAAGATCAACGTGCAGAGCATAGTACTGAAAATGTCTATTACGGATATTTGCTAGCGAAAGAAATGGGATTTGAAAAAGTTGCGCTAGCAACCGATCCTTTTCAAACGAATATGTTGCGTTCATTTATTAAAAAATATGAATTACCTGTGGATTTACTTCCAGTTGTCTGGCAGACCTTAGTCAAGCTTGATTTAAGTACACCAAAAATAGACCCTACCTCAGCGCGAGTGGTAGGATCCATATCCTTAGTTGAAAAGGAGTCCTTTGGAAAGCGATTGAAAGGTACAATGGGTAAAAATATTCAATGGAAACGAGAAGATTTAAAGAAAAAGAAATTCCGTCGCAAATATGAGCATCGCATTGATAATTAAGTAAATGGGAGAGTTAATTCTCCCATTTTTTATCGCTTAATAATTTTTGATTCAGCTGTATAAGAATCACCATTCACCCGAACGAAATAAAACCCGTTTGACCTTTCACTTAAGTCTATCGTTACTCTTTTATTAGAACTCTCTATACTTTGAATTAGTTGTCCTGAAAAATCGAACAATTCAACTTTCGCAGATTTTACAAATGTTGGAATCTGAATAGTTATTTCGTCACTAGTCGGATTTGGGTAAATCAAAAGGTTATTCCCATTTTCAATTTTATCATCGATAGACAAAAATCCATTATTAGGAATGTTGGAATTAATCGTGCCCAAATCAGTAGATTTTAAAAGAGGGTTGCAAACATTAGTTATCTCCACCTTTACTTGATAATAAACATTACCGGTAAGCGGGGGATTTATATCCGTATAATTAAGTATGTTAGGTGGAAGAGAAGTGATTAATGTCATGTTTTGTGGACTAGCGCCTCTATAAATGTCGTAGGAAGTTATACTCGTTCCTATATAAGGTGTCCAACTTAGATACCAATTAAGACTAGGATTGAAAGTTGCTGATAAATGAATCGTTTTGTGAGGAGAGCTATAGTCGCTTTCACCTCCGCAAGTGTCTACAGAAGTTATTTTATATGTATATGCTTGAGAGTTTGGGTTAATCTGATTATCTATAAAAATAGCTGTGTCAGCGAAATCTAGTGCACCAATTTTGATGTAATTATTTGAAGACGTCTGACGATAAACATAGAATGAATCAATTCCGATTGTTGTTGGTTTTTCCCAAATTACATCGTTTGTAGGGTTCGTAGCATTTGTTGTAACAATGCAGATTTCAGGAGGACTTAAATAAGAACAGCCAATGTAAATTGAATCCATCGAACTTTGACAGCCAGCGTTATCTGTAACCGTCAATAGATACCAACCGCAAGTCGAGGTTGTAATAATCGGGCCCACATCTCCATTTGACCATACATAACTTGGATAAGTCTGGGTAGTCGACAAATCTACACTACCAGATGAACATATGATATTAGGTGAACTAGTCACTATTGTTGGTTGAAACTGAGGTAAATTTGAAATTACAACGGAGTCCTTAATCGAACAATTGCTAGCATTTGTGGCAATAACAGTATAAGTACCAGCTCCCAAACCAAATATGGAGTCTGTCGTAGCAGAATTATTCCATAAATAGGTGTAAGGTCCGGGTCCATAGGTTGAATTTGCAACTGCAAAACCAGTTGGATTTGCAAAGCAAGAATTTTGTGAATTACTTATTAAATTTCCAGTAAATCCGTCGTGACCCAAATACATAACTGTAGGTCCGTTGAGAATAGAAGCTTTCAAAGCCAGACCATCCGATAGACTAATCATAACGACTGGAATTGTTACGGTCGGATCAGAACCGCCCATTGCTATCACAGTGTTTTCTCTATTGATGACGATGAGTCCAATTGCACCTGCGTTTTGTGCGTTTATGGCTTTTTGAACAAACGAACAAGTGTTTCGAAAAACTACAGCAATTTTACCTGTTACGTTATTCGTAAATGAACTACATCCTTCCTCAGCTATTGGGTTTCCTTGTAAATTGGTGCCAGGAGTACCATCATTACCCATAATTAGGGTATCTTGAAATGAAACTCCAGGATTACTTAATATTGGAAGGTTGCCCCAGCCTGTTGCAACAGTGTGTTCGTAGCAATTTGCTATTGTTGCCGGGCTAATTCCCTTTACAACTGATTGCGCATTAGTTGTAAAAATGAAAAAATATGTTAGAAATAATGGTAATATTATTTTCATGCTTATGTGATTTGGTTTGAAGATAATTCAATTCAATTTGATAACCAAAATAATAGAGAATTAGAATTAATCAAGTAACACGATCAATTTCTCCATTTTCTCTTTCAAATCAGCAAGCTGTTCTTCTAAAGCAGCCAAACGTTGTTCGTAGTTTGAAACTGGAGCAAGAACGAGCTCTTCATCATCCTCCCAATCGTCTGCGTTAATCTCACCACCCAATAAATGGAAATAACGACCTTCTTTTTGGCCGTGACGTTTTGGTAAAAGTTGAACGAGTGGAGTTTCTTTTTCCGACAAATCTTGCAAACACTGTTGAACGGATTCTAAATCTGGAAAATCAAACAGCCGGCCACTGTTACTATTAATCTCACCAGCTGTCAGTGGGCCACGAAGCATTAACAAACAAATAACGGCTTCTTCGTTGAGTTCCAAATCAAGATTAATGGTCGCGTTGTGCTTGTATTTTATTGTCCGACTACCACCGCCCATAACGGTATTTGCTAAACCATGTTTTCTGAGACTGTCTATGCCGACTTGAACAATTTGTTCATCCAAACTCATGACTGGATTTCTGGAAGATTTTTGATTGCAAGCAGTCATTATTCCATTGACAGTCATTGGATAATAATCAGGTGTTGTTTTCTGTTTTTCAAGGAAAACGCCCAGAATTCTCTGTTCTATAGCGTCAAGTTTAGGTAAATCACTCATTATGTAGTAGAATTTAGATAAATATAATAAATCGATTTAAAACAGGGTGTCATCTAAAATATCGTTTCATTCCCAAAAACGGTTTCTCTAATAGATAATAGGAGAGTAGTGAAATTCCATAAGTTGTCGCAAAATTCAGAATGAAATAGACAACGAACCAGAAAACTGAATCAGTCAATTCATGATTCTGAAAGAAAATTGCCCAATAATAAAGGGAAACACAATGGAACATGTAAAAAGCATAGGTCAAATTTCCGCTAAAATAGAAGCCTGGCAGTTTATCAGCTTTGAACCAAGAATGTTCAGAAAACATTTGATCCAAAAGCACGAAAGCGAAAAAGATACTTTGAAAAATTCTTTCTATTGAAACAAGATATCCCTGGAAAATTTGTCGGCTAAAAATGAGCATTACCATACCAACTATGTAAATGCCAATTATCTGAATTCTAGTCAGTTTATAAATGAACAAATGCTTTTTCATCGAAACAGCGAACGCTAAGAGTCCACCTATTGCTAAATCACTCATCACGGAAAAACTATGGAAATAAATTACACGTTCGTCGGAATGATTAATTGCTCGAAATATTATGTTTACGACTATGATAGTAAAGAAATAAATCAACAAGGATTTCTTTTTCCTCAGAAATGGGAATATTCCAAGAATCAAAAATAGAGACAAATAGAATTGTTCTTCGACACTGACTGACCAAGTAACGGTTAAAAACGTAAGCGAATCGTTCATTCCCACCCAAATTTCATCGAGATTGGATAGAAAAACGGAAAAGTAGCCAACTGAATGTAAAGTCTCTTTACCGAAAGGCAAATGGGGAAATATGAAAAATCCAAAAATCACCAAGGCAAAATAAACCGGCCAAATCCTTAAAATACGGCGGACAAAGAAATTTTTTATGTTTATCGACTGAGTTTTATCCAACTCTCGAAGCATCAAAGTTGTGATTAAAAAACCACTAAGGACGAAGAAAAGTCCAACGCCATAATGTCCACGAGAGGCTAATTGAAAAAGTGCTTTGAAAATGGAATCTTGATAAAAATCTCCCCACATTTCTCGGTTTAAGGTAAACGTATGAAAGATAAAAACAGCCAATGCACCAATGAAACGAAGTCCATTGAGGTTTTGAAAAGTCTGTTTGTCTTTCAAATCGGTCAAATTATTCTAAGATAATTTTTGTTGTTTTTTGAACTCCGCTTCGAATTACGGTCAAGAAAAACATTCCTTTTCGGTCAGTCATTAATTGATTACCATTTTGTTGAAATGGAATTGATTCACCAAGACTATTAGTTATAATTATCTGGTCATCAGACTGGAAGCCATAAATGGTTATTTTTCCAATACTTGGGTTGGGATAAACAGACATACCTACGAATAGATCATTTTCATCAACTCCGGCCGTACAAACTAAATCATTCATTCTCACCCAAATTGAATCGTTGTACTGCGTTCCAACCAAAGTTGTGTTGTCTCCTTCACCCATGCGAACCAACACTAGATTTTGAGAAGGAACTACATTAATAATTTGACCATTTTTTCCGAGAGCTGCGTACATATCTGCCGGCGCATCTGGCATTAGTGGTCCGGTAAATGAAAACTGTAATCCTGGAACCATAAAATTCGATTTACCATTCAACCAAGTTAAATACCCGTAGGAATTATTGATGGTTTGAGAGCTGTTGGTCATTTGATTGAAGTACACAGGGTCGTTAAGAATTGGCGTTCCGTTCCAAGAACCTTCGGCTAATAGTAATAAACCAAAACGTGCGAAAGGTCTTGTTTTACTAATAAAAACTTTGTTGTAGCCAAAAGTCACGAATAAACCAGATATTCCACAAGGTGTTCCAAGTTTATTCGAAATGTACGAGTTGAAATTCTGCCCAGTCGCGTTACTTATAACTGTGTTCAATAGAGTATAAGGAGCATTATGATAGGACCAACGAGTTCCAGCATCTGCAATATACGTCAAGCAACCTGGATCTGTGCAATCTCCATTCGTAATATCGTCCATACCCGTCGTCATACTCAATTGATGACGAATGGTAATTTTTTCTTCTTGAGCAGGTGTTAAAGATGTCCATCCTGTTCCTAAATAATCTGAAGTTGTGTCTGAAATATTGAGATAGCCTTCTTTTTGAGCAATTCCTGTCATGAATCCGACAAGCGTTTTACTTGCTGAATTCCAAACATGTAAACTATCTGCTGTGTAGGTTCCAAAATATTTTTCCAAAACTATTTTTCCATCCTTCAAAACCATGAATGACTTTGTATTGGTAGATTCAAGATAAGTATAAAGTTCATTTATTTTCTGTGGACACCAGTTCAATGTACTTGGAGAGATAGTATCCCAAGTGTTTCCAGATGCCGGTGGAAAATAAAGTTGACTTTGTAGCGAATTACTCAGAAGTAGAGCGAACGAAAAAAGAAGAATCCGCATAATTGAAGATTTTAATATTAAAACAAATTTACATCACAATATTGGTCTCTTTTTCGAATTGACGATAAGATACGAACACAGCAATCATAGCAAGTGCGACCATAATTCCGAAACTGAGAATAAGTAGTCCAGGCTCTAATGTGCCTGCTATCAGTTCTTTGGTAGCCAAAACTACATTGATAACAGGAATGCACGCTGTGACTATATTCAATTCAATTCCTGGTAATAATCCAATCATGGCAGGTAAAACCATTACGATGTTTAAAGGTGTAATTATGCTCTGTGCTTCTTTGAAACTTTTTGCATAAACAGCAATTGGAATCATTACTCCAGCAAAGAATACCGTTAAGGGGAATAACAACAAAAACAACATTAGAATAAACCCTGGCGTCAAAATTCCGCGAACTATTGCTAAAATTTCTTCATTTTCGACCAAGTTTAACACTTCGATAGAAAAATAGAGTCCAACCAATGCGCAAGTTGCCGCTAACAACCCGGAAAGAACCACTACACACATTTTACCAATTAAAATTTGAAGTCTTGAAACTGGCGTTGTCAACAAAGTTTCAATTGTTCCACGTTCTTTTTCACCTGTAAACAAGTCAATTGCTGGGTACATGCAGCCAATAAACCCAAAGGCTATGAAGATATAAGGTAATATTCCACCTGCCAATTTCCCTATCATTTCTTTTTTGGAAGCAGTGTTGTTGTAGTTTGTTTCTATCGCTATGAATTTGCTTTCATCCAATTCCATGGCTTTATAACGTTTGGTTGCAGCTGCTTTCTCAACATATTCCATATATGCTTTTGCTCGATCCTTTATACCAATATCTGTTGCGTCGTAGTACACTTCGCACTTCACTGGTTTCATTTCTTGTTCATTTATCGCATATCCATCAGGAACCACAATTCCCATTTGAAGACTATCACTTTTTACATCCTTCAATAGTTCCTTCTGATTTGCATAAGGTTTCAAATCCATTTTACCCAATGCTTTTGGAGAAGCTATTAACTCAGCAATTACTGGACTTTCTGCATCACCAACGAATCCAATTTTTATTATTTTCTCCGCAGCGTCTTTTTCAAAACTAGCGCTAATACTCACAAATAAATTCAATATTACCGGGAAGACTAAAACGGGAATAACCACCATCATAATTAGTGTTCGCTTGTCACGCAAAGTGTCTTTAAGCTCTTTTAAAAATATCTTCAAAATCATACTGTAGCTGCGTTTGATGCGTGAATAATGCGAATAAATTCTCCGGTTAAACTACTCTCTTGTTGATTTGAACGGAATTCATCCATTGTTCCATTGAATAGTAATTTACCCTTGTGGACAATTGCCATATCGTCGCAAAGCAAATCTACTTCACTCATAATATGACTCGAAAAAATAACCGTTTTTCCCTCATTTTTACAATCACGAATAAGTGATATGATATTTTCAGCAGTTATTACATCCAAACCGCTTGTTGGTTCATCAAAAACAATGACTTCTGGATCATGAATCATTGTGCGGCAAATAGAAACTTTTTGTTTCATTCCCGTACTCAATTTTCCAATGCGCTTGCTTTGAAACTCGTTCATGTCCAACAACGTAAACAATTTGTCTTTCCGTTCTTTAAAATCTGAATCGGAAACACCGTATAAGTCTGCGAAGTATTTTACTAATTCATTAGGAGTCAAACGCGCGTATAGTCCCGTAGAACCAGTTAAGAAACCAATTTTTCTTCTTGCTTCTCTTGCATGAGCAACTGCATCAATTCCTGCAATTTCTATCGTGCCACTTGTCGGTTTGAAAATGGTAGAAAGCATTCGCATCGTAGTCGTTTTCCCAGCTCCGTTTGGACCAAGTAGGGAAAATATTCTTCCAGGCTGACATTCAAAAGATATATCATCAACAGCCACAGCAATTTTATCCTTTGTCGCAAGTTCTTTCCGTTGGGTTTTTCCGAGTTGAAATTCTTTCCTCAGATTTTCTACTTTGATCATAAAGACATGAGTTTATTCAAAAATAAGAAAATTTTGTTGTTGGCCATTGGCTTTTGGCTTTTGTCTGAAAATCGCCAACAGCCAAGGGCTAAAAGTCAATCTAGTCGCAGATTCGGCCTTTATGAGCACCATTATGGTAATCTTCGTCGAGCTTTTTCAACTCATTGATTAAGTCAGCTGAAGGAGGTGTATTTTGTAATTTCCCTAAATCTGGTTGACCTGCGTCTATCCATGCGGAAAGCCAAATAGAACCGACAGAAATTATTGATTGTTTCAATCTTCTCTCCACCATTCCATCGAGCATTCGATGATAGGCTTGTGAAAAGTCGTATGAATAAGTTTGAATGGTTGAATTCCCTCTTTGTTCAAAAGCATATTTTCTATCCTTAGGAAAAGTTTCAGTGAGGTATTTTTCAAATCCAAAAACAGAATCTAGCGCATAATGAGAGGCTTTTACAATTTCCCATGCCCAATCGTTTGGTTTATCAATGTATTTAGCTTTGCCCACAAAATAATCGTAATCGGCTTCGTTAATTTCGACCAAGCGGCTTTCCCATAAGCCGTGAATTCCTCTTTGACCAGTCATCTGACCGTTGTAGTTTTCAGTTGTATGAAGTGGAACGTGCGCATCGCCAACATAATGACCAATGTCTGCCGAATATTTTAAAATTAAATCAACATTTTTATTTTCAAATGCCCACTTCAATTTGTTTTTCATGACCTGCAAATGCCAAGGAACGATTCCGTATGCTTGCAAGGTGTCTTCGGAAAATTTCGCAATAGCATCATTCCATCTTCTTGGAACAATTTGAAACGGATCCTCACCATTTTTGGAATAATGATCTATGTCAATATAGTGACATTGTGCTTCACCTTCCATAGCATATCTGCGTTTGTCTGGATCAACAGCATGTTCTGTTAAATACTCAATGTGGTCTTTGTAAAACCCAAACATTTGGGGAGGCAAAGTGAAAATGGCAATTCTGTTGATTCTTTTGTGTCCGAAAAATCCCCATTTTTTATAGATGGAATTGGACGTTGGAATCATGCTCATTCCTATAGGAAGAAGCAAAAGCAGGAAGAACTTATATTTGAACCAATTTGCCATTTCGAAGTATAGGAATCACGTCATGTTGATTTGGAGTCAAACAATATTTGATATCCTCATTCAAATTTAAGTTTTTTAAACGTCTTCGGTGTGAACTCGATTTTAAATAGCCAAAATAATTGTCTTTTGCTGATAAGTACAAATACTTTGCCGCAATAGATGAATCCTCATCACTTTGGAATTTCCCCGTACCTAAAAGGTATTCGCAGATTGCTCCTGCACAAATTGTGTCTTCTAAATTGAATTTATCTTGCCACCCAGAACACAAACAAAGCACATTCTTATCTTGTTTTTCTAGCCATTCTGAAAGGTATTGTAAATTCAAAAGAGAACCAACAACTACAACTTCAGCATCTTTTGCTATGTCTAAGGCTTTAGTGCCATTAGTAGTTGACAAAACAACATCTTGACCTTTCAATTCTTCCTTCATGTATGAATAAGGTGAATTTCCAAAGTCAAATCCTTCAACGATTTGTCCTTTTCGTTCTGCACCGACAAGGAAACCTTTGTTTTGATATTCACGAGCTTCTTCAATTGTTGCAACAGGAATAATTGATTTAACTCCATGAGCGAAGGCAGCGCAAATTGCGGATGTAGCTCGAAGCACATCTATAACAACTACTATTTCGTATTCATCTTTGTAATAATCATATTCGCCCGGCGTGAAACAAACCTCAATGTGCTTTCTTGTATCCATACTCTACAAAGTTAATTTTATTTCAAAGATTTTTGCTCTTCCTTTTTCAAGAATTTATGGTCAGCAATGAATGTTCCAAATGGAATTAAGGAAGCTAAAAACAGAAGAACCAATATTTTGAAACTCCATTTTCTATCGACAAAGTTTAAGTAGAGCCATGCCATGTAGGCAATAAACAAAACACCATGTGCATAACCAACTATTTTATTCGGTAAGGGCATTTCGAAAGAATACTTTAATATCATTGTAAACCCAAGTAGGAGGTAGGAGATTCCTTCAAGTATAGCTAAAGTTCTAAATTGACTAATTGAGGTGTTAAATTTCATATTTATTTTTAGTTATTTCTCTACAAACCGCTGCATTTCAAACAATTCGTCACGCAATCTAGCTGCTTCAATAAAGTCCAATACCTTCGCAGCGTTTTCCATTGCTTTTTTCGTGGCTTTGATCATTTTAGCCAGCTTGTCTTGGTCATTATATGAACCTTGATGTTCAGCGGCCATTTGAATATTTTCACTTTGTTCATATTCGCGCCTTTCTAATATTCGTGTGGCTGAATCTCCATCAGCAACTTTTGTCGAATTCATTATTTTTTCTTTTGATTTATTCAAAGCCGTTGGAACTTGATTGTGTTCCTTGTTATAGGCAATTTGAATTTCGCGACGACGTTCTGTTTCGTCAATAGTGCGCTGCATCGAATCAGTCATTTTGTCGGCGTAAAAAATAACTCGTCCATCCACATTTCGAGCTGCACGCCCAACAGTTTGAACCAATGCACGCGTGCTTCTTAAAAATCCTTCTTTATCGGCATCAATAATTGCAACCAAGGAAACTTCCGGTAAATCCAAACCTTCACGAAGTAAATTCACACCTATTAAAACATCAAAAGTTCCTAATCGCAATTGTCGAAGGATTTCAACGCGCTCAATGGTATCGACATCGCTATGAATATATCGACAGAGAATACCTAGTTTGTCCAGGTATTTTTGCAATTCTTCAGCCATTCTTTTGGTCAAGGTCGTCACTAAAGTTCGCTCACCTCTTTCTATACGAATTTGTATTTCATTGATCAAATCATCTATTTGATTCAGACTTGGGCGTACTTCTATAATTGGGTCCAAAAGTCCAGTCGGACGTATAACTTGCTCCACAACAAATCCTTCTGATCGTTCTATTTCATAATCGGCAGGCGTTGCTGAAACGTATATGATTTGATTCAACAAACTCTCGAATTCTTCAAATTTCAAAGGGCGATTGTCCATTGCCGCTTGTAAACGGAAACCATAATCTACCAGATTTAATTTTCTAGAACGGTCACCGCCATACATGGCTTTAATTTGTGGTAATGTAACGTGACTTTCATCTACAACCATCAAGAAATCATCAGGGAAATAATCCAACAAGCAGAATGGGCGTGTTCCAGGTTCTCGTTGATCAAAGTAACGAGAATAGTTCTCAATTCCAGAGCAATAGCCTAATTCGCGCATCATTTCCAAATCGTATTCGGTTCGCTCCAAAAGACGATTGGCTTCTTCAATTTTCCCTTCAGCTTTAAAAGCGTCAACCTGCAATTGCATATCAAAGGCAACTTCATCTATTGCTCTTCGTGTTGTTTCTGGACTACTAACAAATATGTTGGCTGGATAGATATTTATATCCTGTAGAATTTCTATTGTACTGTTGTTTATAGGATCTATGGTTGATATTTTTTCAATTTCATCACCCCAAAATTCAACACGCAATGCATAATCAGCGTAAGCCAAGTAAATATCAATTGTATCTCCTTTTACCCGAAATTGACCACGATTAAACTCAACTACCGAACGCGAATAGAGGTTTTCGACCAAACGAAGTAAAAATTTATTTCTTGAAATCGTTTGCCCAACTTTTATGGGCATTACGCTTTTCGCGAATTCATTTGGGTTTCCAATACCGTAAATGCATGATACGGATGAAACGACTATTACATCTCTTCGACCAGAAAGTAGAGCGGAGGTGGCTGAAAGTCGCAGTTTTTCTAATTCATCGTTGATTTGTAAATCCTTTTCAATGAAGGTTCCGGTAACTGGTAAATACGCTTCTGGTTGGTAATAATCGTAGTAGGAAACGAAGTATTCGACTGAGTTCTCAGGAAAAAACTGTTTGAACTCACCATACAATTGAGCAGCAAGTGTTTTATTGTGACTTAAAATTAAAGTCGGTCGACCTACTTCTTGGATCACATTGGCAATCGTAAATGTTTTACCACTTCCAGTAACACCCAACAAAGTTTGACCAAAAAGTCCTTCTTTCAATCCGTTCACCAAACTTTTAATTGCTTCAGGTTGATCACCAGTAGGTTTAAAGTCAGATTGAAGGTTGAAATCCATAGATTTTTTTGACGTAAATTTAAGAATAATGACCGCTTCGCCCAATTAAACAGAGAGTTTAATTATCTTTACTTTTCTTAAGTTTTCTTCATGATTTGGATAGTATTTATTTTACTGGTTTTCGGTTTATTGGCTTTGGATTTAGGCATTTTCCATAAAAAGGACCACAAAATCAGTATGAAGGAATCCTTGATTTGGACCTCAATTTGGGTTTCTATAGCCATGCTGTTTGGGATAGCTATATATTGGATTTATGAAGTAAATTGGATGGGCATCAATAAATTAGGAATCCCAGCTTGGGAAGCTACTCTGGATTATTACACAGGGTACTTAATTGAAGAATCTCTTAGTTTAGATAATATTTTTGTTATGGCCTTGGTGTTTAAATTCTTCAAGGTAGACCTTAAGTATCAGCATAATATACTTTTTTGGGGAATTATTGGGGCTGTCGTTTTTCGATTAGCGATGATACTTGTTGGTGCGGCTTTCGTTCGAAATTTTGAATACGCAACTTATGCATTTGGGGCAATATTGGTTTATTCTGCAGTTAAGATGCTATTGGAGAAAGAAGATGATCACGAAAATTTTAAAGAGAGTTTTCCCGTACGAATGTTATCCAAAGCTTTTAAAATAGATTGGTCCATAAATGATGGTCGCTACTTCGCTCGGGAAAACGGAAAACGTGTTGTCACTTCTTTATTCGCAGCTTTGATCGTTGTTGAATTCTCAGATATCATCTTTGCAGTGGATTCTATTCCAGCGATATTCTCAATTACAACGGATCCATTTATTGTTTTTACCTCAAATATTTTTGCTATCCTCGGATTAAGAAATTTGTACTTTTTCTTAGCGGGAATGCTCGACAAGTTCCATTACATGAAGTACGCCCTTATTGGCGTTTTATTCTTTGTCGGTATCAAAATGTTGATTGTACATTATCTTGAAATACCGACTAGTATTTCATTACTAATTATCCTTGGCTTACTTACTTCCGGCGTATTATATTCAATTTATAGTGCACGACACGAAAAAGCTTAATTATTTCTTTTGAGAAAAATCCTACATATCGACATGGATGCTTTTTATGCTTCTGTTGAGCAAAGGGATAATCCAGATTTACAAGGTTTGCCGGTTGCCGTTGGTGGAGGAGAAGATCGTGGTGTTGTTGCTGCAGCAAGTTATGAAGCACGAAAATTTGGTGTGCGCTCTGCGATGAATGGTCGGCGAGCCAAAGAGCTTTGTCCAGAATTAATTTTCGTTCGACCAAGATTTGAAGCGTATAAAGAAGTTTCAAACCAAATCCGCATCATTTTTGAAAGATATACCGATATCATAGAACCTCTATCCCTAGACGAAGCTTATCTTGATATTACAGAGAATAAAATGAGAATGTCTTCGGCTACTTTCATTGCACAAGCCATTAAAAACGACATTTTCAATGAAACTCATTTGGTTGCTTCTGCTGGCGTTTCTTACAATAAATTCCTGGCAAAATTGGCTTCTGACGAAGACAAACCGAACGGGTTATTCGTCATTCCACCTGAAGATGGGAAAGCGTTTGTTGAGAAGTTGCCAATTCAAAAATTTCATGGAGTTGGAAAGGCTACGGCAACTAGAATGCAAGAGTTAAACATATTCAAAGGAAAGGATTTACTGGCATTCGAAGAAAATGAGTTGATTCATTATTTTGGAAAAAGTGGCGCTTTCTTTTATCAAATTGCGCGAGGAATTGACAATAGAAAAGTAGTGGCAGAACGCCAACGAAAATCGGTTGGTGTAGAAACAACTTTTACAGATAACATTACCGACGATTTGGAACTTTGGGAAGAAGCAAGACGATTGCTAAGCACCTTATGGAAACGACTAGAAAAGTCAGAGAAAAAAGGCAGAACCATGAGTTTAAAACTGCGTTCATCCGATTTTCAAACCATAACCAAAAGTAAAACTGTGGAAGCGGATATCGAAACTGAATCAGAATTAATCGATTTAGCCGTTCAAGTCTATAATTCAGTTTTACCCTTGACAGATGCAATCCGACTAATAGGTTTTTCCTTAAGTGGATTCGATAAAGAAGAACCAAAAGTTAGTTTGCAGCAGACAATTGATTTTTAAAGAACAATAGGTAATTGACCATTGTTAATTATCCAATATCAATTTAAATTTCTCCATTAAACAACTATCTTTGCACCGAATTAAGAAAGCATGAAATATTACAACGACATATTAGAAACCATCGGAAACACGCCTTTGGTGCGATTAAATAAAATCACTAAAGAAATCGACGCGCTAGTTTTGGCGAAAGTTGAAACAACGAATCCTGGAAACTCCGTTAAGGACAGAATGGCTATCAAAATGATTGAAGATGCGGAAGCTGATGGTCGTTTGCAGCCAGGTGGAACTATCATTGAAGGTACTTCTGGAAACACAGGAATGGGTTTAGCACTTGGAGCTATTATCAAAGGATACAAATTGATTTGTGTTTTAAACGACAAACAGTCCAAAGAAAAAATGGATATTCTTCGAGCAGTTGGTGCTGAAGTTGTTGTTTGTCCAACAGCCGTTGAGCCAACTGATCCTCGTTCTTATTATAGCGTATCAAAAAGATTGGCTGTTGAAACACCAAATTCTTGGTACGTTAATCAATATGACAATTTATCAAATAGAATAGCCCATTACGAGTCAACTGGTCCTGAAATTTGGGAACAAACAGAAGGAAAAATCACACATTTCGTTGTAGGCGTTGGAACAGGAGGAACTATATCTGGAGTTGGAAAATACTTGAAAGAGAAAAACCCGAACATTAAAATTCTAGGAATCGATACTTATGGTTCTGTTTTCAAGAAATACAAGGAAACTGGAATTTTTGATGAAAACGAAATCTATTCCTACATCACAGAAGGTATTGGTGAAGATATTTTACCAGCCAATGTTGATTTTGATATTATCGATCATTTTGAAAAAGTAACGGATAAAGACGCTGCAGTTTATACAAGAAAAATCGCTCGTGAAGAAGGGATTTTTGTAGGAAACTCTGCAGGTTCAGCTGTTAAAGGTCTTCTTCAAATGAAGGATATGTTCAAGAAAGACGATGTCGTTGTTGTTTTATTCCATGACCATGGAAGTCGATATGTTGGGAAAATGTTCAACGACGATTGGATGCGTGAAAGAGGATTTTTGGAAGAAGATATCAAAACTGCTTCAGAATTAATTTCTAAACATGAAAATCAACCTTTGGTGACTTTGTTCGGTGAAGAATTGGTTTCACATGCTGTAGCTAAAATGCGTCAGTTTGGAATTTCTCAAATACCAGTGTTAAAAGACAATACATTTGTTGGTTCATTGGATGAAAGTCATATTTACTCAGTCTTGGTAGATAATCCACAATTGATTGATTCGCCAATTTCAAGCGTTATGCAAGCACCATTCCCTGTTGTTAAAGCAAATGCTAGTTTAGAAGAAGTTTCTCGTTTAATCAATGAGAAAACGGCTGCAGCTTTGGTTGATTTAGGCGAAGGAAAATACCATATCATCACGAAATACGATATCATTTCATCTTTAGCATAAATGATTTTTAAGGACCAAATGGGGCAGGAGTTGGAATTAAATGTTCCAGCAATCCGTATTGTCTCTTTGGTTCCTTCTCAAACCGAATTCCTTCATGCTTTAGGGCTTGAGGAAGAAGTTGTTGGTATCACTAAGTTTTGCATTCACCCCAAAGAATGGTGGAAATCCAAGAAACGCGTTGGTGGAACAAAAAATGTTGATTTCGAAAAAGTTAAAGCTCTGCAGCCTGATTTAATCATTGGCAACAAGGAAGAAAACGATAAAGAGAATATTTCTCGATTAGAATCTATTTGTCCAATTTGGATGAGCGATATTTCTACTCTTGAAGATTCCTATGAGATGATGCTTTCTCTAGGTGAATTAGCAGGCAAATCTAGCGAGGCAAAAGCAATTGTCGATAAAATAAAAGAAGGGTTCTCTCAGTTAAAACCTATAGCCGCCTATCCTAAAGTTGCCTATTTCATTTGGAAAAAACCATGGATGGCAGCTGGGTCAGATACATTTATTCATCAAATGTTGGAGAAATGTGGATTTCAAAATGCGGTTCAATCAACTCGCTATCCAGAACTTCAAGAAAATGATTTCCCAGAAGTAGATTTTGTTTTCCTGAGCTCAGAGCCTTATCCGTTTAAAGAACAAGATGTGAATGAGGTGGAAAAATTATTTCCTAAGGCCAAAATTGTTATCGTTGATGGTGAGTATTTTTCTTGGTACGGTTCGAGATTATTAGACGCGCCAACTTATTTTCAGCAATTAATTACTTCACTCGTATAAAGTTGTTTTGAATACTGTATTTCAAAAACTCATTTAACGGAAAGTATTCTTTCTTGAAATTAAAATAACCATCTACAATAGCCATGTTTTGCTCGGTATTTGTTATTTCAATTTTAACACCTTCTGTTTTCGAGAAAAAATCTTTGGTAGTTTTGAATATTGGAAGATTTTCCAAAAAGAAAAGAATCATTTTATCACCCTTGATATTTGTGATTGGATCCATTTGACCTTTCACGCACAAAAGGCAGTTGGTTGGTGTAGAAATAGGTTTTACATCTTTCTTCGAACTAATCAAATACGTTTTTGAATCTATTTTTTTAAAGATAAATTCGTTAATACCATTAGATAAACCGTCGCCTTCAGGTTTTAATTTAAAAGCGCTTAGTGCTGGGCTTTCTAATAGTGCTTTTTTGAAATCAAAATCTTTTTCAAAGGTCACCAATAAATCCATATTTGGAGAATAGATTAAATTTCTATCGGTGTTGTTTATTGTTGCACCTCTGTAATTTGCACTTATAGCTTGAATTCTTGGTAGACTTAGGCCGTTTCCCAGCAGTAATTTATGAATTGTATCTTGGATTTTCTGTGGAATTAATGTTGTGTAGAAATGCATTCCGTCAGGTTTCAAAGTATATTTTGGCTGATTAAAAACACGTTTCTCAAGTAAATTCTTAAATAGTTGGCCACTCATTTTCAAGCCATGATCTTCCAATACCAAATCCATATCGGATCGATTGAATAAGGTTGTTTCACCAAACAATTGACCTTTACTTGAAAGTTGAATTATTTTATTCGATTCGCGCAACGCAAGTTTATCAGCAAGTTGACTTTTACTAGGCTCAAATGCAATTTTTTGTGCAATTGAAATCATTTTAGATTTTTGACTAGGTGTCAAACGTTTTTTTCCAGAGAGACTCAAGACAACACCGATTTTATCATTAATCACATAAACCTGATTGCTATCCAAACCTCTCTTTGCATTTTTACGCATAAGATCGGGACGATTCAAGTTATATGTATAACCAATTATTTGACCATCCTCAAAAGGAAGAGCATAAACAACCACGTCTGATAAAAAGTCAATTCCTAAACTTTTACTTTTGCCTGTTCGTTTGCGCTTTTCATTTATCTGCCGATTGACCACATCAATTAAATCAGGGTCATTGGCTTCAAGAATAATTGAAAATGCAGCAGATTTCAAGACAGTTGTACCATCTATTCGCATAGCAAAAGTTGCTTCTGAAGGAACGTGGTATAAATTTTCTATTGGTTTGGTCAATAAAAATTCACGACCGGCAATGAAAAAACACCACACAATGATCAAGAAAAACAAAGAAATTATGAATCGAAAAATTTTCATCGGCATTTGATACGTTAAAATTAAGATATTTGTTGAAATACTATCTTTGCCATATGGGAAAAATCTTGTTTGCAATTTTAAGATTGTTTGGTTGGAAAATTGATCCTCGAGCTCCAAACGTAAAAAAATGTGTTGTTGTTATGGGTCCACATACCTCAAATTGGGATTTTATCATTGGTAGAATGGTCTTCGCCAAATACGATGTCAATGGTAAGTACTTGATAAAAAAGGAGTTGTTCTGGGGTCCATTGGGTTGTTTTTTGAAATCAATTGGTGGAATTCCTGTAGATAGAAAGAAAGGTTCGAATGTTTCAGAACAAGCGGTTGAACATTTCAAGAACAATGAAAAGATATTCATGGTATTTACACCTGAAGGTACAAGAAGTTATAACCCAAATTGGAAAAAAGGATTTTACCATATTGCTCAAAAGGCAAATGTTCCGATATATCTTGGTTACATGGATTACGAGAAGAAAATTGGAGGCTTTTGTGGTGAATTTAAACCAACTGGCGACGTCGATAAAGATATTTTAGCAATCAAAGCTATACTTTCTCAGTACAAAGGTAAAAATCCAGAAAATGGAATACGTTAACTTTCTATCCGTCCAGATTTTTTATTGAACCCATAAGGACAATGCTTACAGCTGTTTTTACAACAATATCCGCGCTTTAAATGATACTTTTCAGTAAAAATGATATATCCTTCAGGACTCCTGTAAAAGTCTTCAGGGTCCAGCTTAGGCGTTTTGGAAAAACCAGAAAAATCATCATTCATACTACAAAGTTATTGCTTCTTTTCAAATAAACTATGCAAGAACTGAACCATCCTTATTCAATTCCTTCACCTTTAGACGAAGTTCAGTTCAATTGGGCGAAAGAGCGCAACTTGAAATTTTTCATAAAAAGAGATGATTTAATCCATTCCGCGGTCTCTGGAAATAAATGGAGAAAGCTGAAATACAACATTTTGCAGGCACAGCATTTGAAGAAAGATGGTATTATCACTTTCGGAGGCGCGTATTCAAATCATATTTTGGCAACAGCCCACGCTTGTAAATCTTTAGGATTAAAATCCATTGCCTTTATTCGTGGTGAAGAGCTAAATTCATCAAGCAATTCTATATTAAAACAATGCTCAGATTGGGGTATGGAACTTATTTTCATTTCAAGAGAAGAGTATCGCATGAAAGATGACTGGGACTATCTGAACGAATTGAAAAGCGAATACAGTTCTTATTTCATTGTTTCAGAGGGAGGGAAGAACTTTTTTGGAATTGTAGGTTGTCAAGAGATAATAAAAGAAATTGAACAACCATTTAATGACATTTGGACAGCAATTGGTACAGCAACAACATCAATTGGTTTGGCAATGTCGGTTCAGGAACACCAAATAGTTCATGCAGTGCCAGTTTTAGCAGGTTTTGATTCGCGAGCAGAAATTGAGAAAATACTAAAATCACAAGGTTTAGGCGAAGAAACGAATGAGGATGTATTTTCAACTATGGAATTTCATCCTGACTTTTCTTTTGGAGGCTATGGAAAAACCACGCCTGAGTTAATTGAGTTTATTCAGGAAATAAAAGAATCCATTAATTTGGAATTAGATCCAGTTTATACAGCAAAGGCATTCTTTGCAATGGTGCATCATTATCAAAACAACAATGATTCAAATAAGTCTATTGTATTTCTGCATACTGGAGGTCTTATTGCTGGTCAAGGACTTTTAAATCAATAAAAAAAGCCTCTCCGAAGAAAGGCTTTATAATTTATTATTGATTCACATTTAGTGAATAAAACGTCTTTTCTGATTTTTGAAGAAGGAGTATTTTAAGAACACTTCAGCAGCTCCAACTGTCTTAGTCGCTTTTCTATTGCCAAATAATGCAGCATCATACGAAGCTCCTATTTGAAAACCATTCATTTTCAACATGAAAGATACAATCAATGCATCGTACATACGGTAATTTAAACCGATTCCAAAAGTTTGTTGCTGTCTAAAAGTTGTTCTTGTAGATCCTTCTTTTAGCAAGAAATCAATTGATGATCCAATGATGATATCTTGCTGTGGACCTTGAAACATCGTTATTATTTGAGGTGAAACCATAAAACGATATTTTCTCGGTTTCAAACTCATGCTAGTATGCACAATATATTGTCTGTACAATTGGTTTGTGATTGATTGAAAGTTGACTCCAGGAGCATTCAAGTGATTTGCAGCAATACCGAAATCAAATTTAGAACGGTTGTCCCATTCTTTTTTGAAGTACATTCCTGCTCCAATATCAAAAACGGTAAGTCTACTTCCAGAGCTTTCACCAGAAATTACAGAGTTGTCAAAAGCAATTCCATTCCATTGATTATCCCAAGTTTGAATGTCAGAGTTTTTAGTTCGATTTATCACACCTGGTTTGAAACCAATAGAGAATAAGCGATTACTTGTCATCTCAAAAACGTAATTAATTGGAACTGAAACGTAATTTGTAGTAATTCTATTTTCTCCAGTTGCGTCGTTTGTAAAGTGAATCCCCGCTCCAAACCAGCCTGAGTTCATCTTTTCAGCACCCATTTTCATTTCACCGCTGAAGGAGTTAGTTCTGAAAGGTTGATCCAATGCAGTCATCCATTGTGTACGGTA
The DNA here is from genome assembly GCA_963977135.1 of uncultured Flavobacteriales bacterium. GTDB lineage: Bacteria > Bacteroidota > Bacteroidia > Flavobacteriales_D > Crocinitomicaceae > UBA2040. Next base: position 350,280 of record CAXBNN010000001.1, read on the forward strand.
ATTAGTAAACAAGGTGTAATCTTGTTCCATTGTAGCCGTAGCGGCTGGGTTTAACAAAGAAGGTGAACCATACCACATGCTGTAGTGAACGTCTTGCTGTGCTGAGATTTGACCGATGACGAAAAGTGATATAACTATTGCTATTTTTCTCATTACTATTCCTTATTTTACGAGTGTGATTGAGCCAGATTTAATATTGGTTGTTCCATCGACCAAGGTGTAATCCAAAGTCCACATAAACGTTGCAGGATTTAATTTTTGGCCCTTGTAAAAGCCGTCCCATCCTTCCGATTGGCTAGTGGTTTCCCATAATTTTTTACCGTATCTGTCGTATATTTTAAAGGTCATATCAATGATTCCAGGACCTTTTACAAATACTTTGTCGTTTATACCATTGTCATCAGGTGAAAAGGTATTCGGAACATCAATAACGTCTATGTACTTTACAGTTATTGTAACTGTATCTCTTATAGGACATTCTGGATGCAAACCATATTCCACAACATAATTAGCCGTTACCAAAGGAGATGGATAAATTTCAAAACAGAATCCTGCTCCTATACAATAGTATGGCTCTGGCGAGGTCCAGGCATAAAATCCTGTGCTCATAGAACCTTGATAGTAACCTTCAGCAAAAACATAAGCCGTTCCTCCCATATCAATAGTGGTATCAGAATACGCAAAAACTGAATCTGGGTAGTCTATAACAAAAAGTTGTTTTGTTGTTGCTACGGTCCCAGCTGGTCCATTCACAGTCAATTCAATGTCATAAGTTCCTGCAGCGTCAAAACAAATTGTCCCAGGATCCTCTGTTATCGCATTTTGAGGAGTTCCCCCTTGAAAATTCCAACCATAATTCGTAATCGTTCCGGTTGAAGTATTTGTAAAATTAATACAGTCGCCTACACAAATCAAGGTGTCAAAAGTGAAATCAGACGTAATTTGTGAGAAAGCTGAAAGGTTTATCAGCAATAGGGAAAATGAAGCAATAATTAATTTCATATGTTCTATATAGTGTATATGCTTGCACGAAAGTAAAGAAAAAAGTTCTTTAGAAATATTTTTTTTATTAAAAATGGATTTTTAAGAATAACGGCTCGCCTTTAATAGCGTTACACACTGCTTAGTTTCGGCCACATCATGGGTTCTTAAAATGTTTGCGCCATGTTGTAAAAGTATTGTGTGAAGTACGTTGGTTCCTACTAGGGAGTTTTCAACTGAGACATTAAGAGTGTTTTGAATGAATGATTTTCTTGAAACTCCCACCAATATTGGGCAGTTTAGGATTTCTAACATGGATAAATTGCGAACGATTTTAAAGTTTTGGTCTACTGTTTTCGAGAAACCAAAACCTGGGTCAAGTACAATGTCTTTTATACCTAAAGCTCGGAATTGATTAATTTTTGAGGAGAAATAGCTTATCATTTCCTTCATTAAATTGTCATAATCTGTCAAAGAAGCCATAGTTTTAGGATTTCCTCTCATGTGCATAATTATGTATGGAACGCCAAATTTTGCAACTAGCGGAGGTAATTTTGGATCAAGGTTTCCTGCGCTGATATCGTTTATAATATCTATTCCCTCATTTAACCCAACTTCGGCTACTTCCGACCGAAAAGTATCCAAGGAAAGAACGGCATTTGGAAATTCTTTCCTTAATGCTTTAGTTGCCAATCTAATTCGCTCAATTTCAACTAGAACTGACACTTCACTTGCACCAGGTCGACTCGAATATCCGCCTATGTCGAGCATATCTGCACCTTCTACCAACATTTTCTCTGCTCGATGCAAAATGTCTGATTCTGAGCTTACTCGACTTTTTTCATAGAAAGAATCGGGAGTCACATTTACTATTCCCATGACTAAATTGTCAGTAAATTCTAATAACTTCTCCCGTACTTTTATTGTCATGTTTTGTATAATTACGTACCTTCATCGCTCTTTTCGAGCATACCATTCAAATGAATAAAACTTCAACAGAATATACAAAAGTAATCAATGATTGTAAAGATATTTTTGTAAAAAAGACAAAAGATTACGGCACAGCTTGGCGCATATTACGGCCAAGTTCATTGACCGACCAAATTTTTATCAAGGCGCAAAGGATTCGTACCATTCAAATGACTGGTGAAAATAAGGTTGGGGAAAGCGTTGAAGGCGAATTCATTGCAATAGTAAACTATTGTGTAATGGCTCTGATACAGCTTCTCGAAAGCGATATTACTGACATGGAGCTTGATGAAAAAATAGCGTTAGAACTTTTTGAGAAATATACTCACGAGGCTCATGAATTGATGAAGAAAAAGAATCATGATTATGGGGAAGCATGGCGAGATATGCGTGTAAGCTCATTGACCGATTTGATATTAATGAAATTATTGAGAATCAAGCAAATTGAAAATAACGCTGGTAAAACATTGATTAGCGAGGGAATAGACGCTAATTATTTTGACATGTTAAATTATTCGGTATTTGCCTTAATACATATTGATAATGAATAGAATGAAATCTTTACAACCAAAAGCAACACTTGCTGGTCGATCGTTTTTATTAAACGCAATATTTGTTGCTATAAATATTATCGGTTTGGTATTTCTTGTGATGGGATATCACAAAAGTTTTGAAAATCAAGCTACAGTGTACAAAATACTTGGAAATGTGCTCATGGCTCTATCCATTGTAGGAATTATAATTTTCAAAGGTAGATTAATGATGAATAATGTTGCTCGCGTGCTTGTGGGAGGTTTATTCATCGTTTCTGGACTTGTAAAAGCGAATGATCCTATTGGTTTTGCTTATAAACTCGAAGAATACTTTGAAGATGGTGCTTTAGCATACAGAATCAAAGAATGGTTTGGAATGCCAGAATTTAGTTTAGAATTTCTAATACCATTGGCATTAACATTTTCTGTAGTTATCTGCGTAATAGAGATTGTACTTGGAGTGCTCACAATTTTTGGACTAAAAATGAAATGGGTTGGATCGCTTTTGTTAGCGATGATGCTATTTTTCACCTTTTTGACTTGGCACACTGCAAATTGCGATGGGTCAACGACTTTTAGAGATCGAGATGTTTACAAAGCAACAAGTTCAGTTGGTCAAGATAAAGCCGCTGCAGCAAAGGATAATGAAGCTATTACGCTAATATCCACGAACAGCAAAGAAATCGTTATTGACGAAATGAAACAACCTCAATGTGTTGATGATTGTGGATGCTTCGGAGATGCACTCAAAGGTTCACTTGGTCGATCATTGACACCAAAAGAATCTATGTGGAAAGACATAGTATTGACCTATTTTGTTCTTTGGATTTTTATCGCCGCTTTCAAAAGAAATACAACCGAAGAAGAAAACAAAAGTGCTTTTTGGATAGCAGGACTGGTTGTTGTCATCTTTTTCAGCTGGGTTTTTGGATGGTTATTCCCAGTATTCTTCGGACTTGTGGCTTTAGTTGGTAGTTCATTCCTTGAGAGGAGAATGCAAGGCAGACTTGCAAATCACTGGACGATAACTATTTTCATAATTGTACTGTGCTCACTGATGGTAACTTATGTGTTGATGTATGACCCGATTAAGGATTATCGTCCATACGCTACTGGTACCAATTTGAAAGAAAAAATGAACGATGGGCAAGAAGGGAAGTACCTCAGCCTGTTAATTTACAAGAATAAAAAGTCGGGAGAAATAAAAGAATACGATGCTTCCTCAAAAGTGTACATTGATTCTAAAATTTGGGAAAATACGGATTGGGTTTACGATACTATGACTCAAAAAGAAATAATCGCCGTTCGCATTCCTTCCATAACCGAACAGTTTAATCCTTATTTGCCGATTGATGGTTTAGGGATAATTGAAAAGGAAATGCCTGTTGTTAAGGATCAACTTGCTGGAGCAATGACAAGTGCATACATTATCCTTGATAAAGCAACGGAATCAAATATGGAGGTTTTATCTTCTGAGTATTTGGCCGAAGATTATCCTGAAGATGAATATTCAATTGTAGACACGGTTGAAATGATGAATCCAGAAGTCAAGGATATTTTGCTTCGTGATTACATTTTAATTACCCCAAAAATAATTTTACTTTCGGCTAAAAACCTAAAGGACGCCAATTTCAGTCAAATCGAACGATATAAAAGTATATACGCCAAAGCCAAAAAAGAAGGAATTCCTATGGTTATGATGGTTAGTTCAAATCCAACGGAAGTTGAAGCTTTTAGGAAAAAATACAATTTCAATATTCCAGTTTTCTTCAATGATGAAACGGAATTAAAAGCCATTTCAAGATCAAATCCAGCTTTGCTGATTATTAAAAAAGGAGTAGTTGTGGATAAGTTCCCGCATCGTTCAACTCCGAATTATGATTGGTTGAAAAAAAATAGTTTAAAATAATATATGAGAAAAAAGATAGTAGCAGGAAATTGGAAAATGAATATGCTTCCAGAAGAGGCGGAGAAACTTTTTAATTCCCTTCTAGTTAAAAAAGATTGGCCAGAAAATGTCGAAATAATTGTTTTCCCACCAGTAATTTATATTAATCAATTTTCTGAATTTAAAGACGCAAACATTCAGTTAGGAGTTCAAAATTTTTTCCCGAGAGAAAATGGTGCGTTTACTGGTGAAATTTCTATCACACAAGTAAAAGCTTGCGGTGCAAAATATGCACTCATTGGTCATTCTGAGCGTAGGGCATTTTTTGGTGAGCACGAAGCTTTTCTGAAAGAGAAAATCGATGCGGCAATGACCCATGAAATTCTTCCGATTTTTTGTTGTGGTGAACCTTTAGAAATAAGAGAAAACAATAAGGAAAAAGAATTCGTTAAAAATCAATTGGTTCAGAGTCTTTTTCATTTAAACACCCAACAAATTTCGAAAGTTACTATCGCTTACGAACCTGTTTGGGCTATTGGAACAGGTAAAACAGCGACTATTGAACAGGCGGAGGATATGCATAGAAGCATACGTGAGTGGCTGGTAGAAAAATATTCTATGGAAATCGCGAATGAAATTTCCATTTTGTACGGCGGAAGCTGCACTCCTGATAACGCTGAAAAATTATTCGCTTGTCCAAATGTGGATGGCGGATTAATTGGTGGCGCATCTTTAAAAGCTGATTTATTCACACAAATCATAGAATCGCATTAATGGATAGTTTTGCATTCCATATCACACTAACTCCTCCAAAACCTTGGTCTGAAATTGCTATTTCTTGGTTATCAGATTTTGATTTTAATGCATTTGAGGAAACAGAAACCGGTGTTGTTGCTTACACGGAAATGGCGGATGAAAAAGTACATGCTTCAATTCAAAGTAAAATAAGTGATTGGGCAAAGGAAAATGATATTACCGAATCCGTGGAAATAGAGAGAATTCCGCAACAGAATTGGAATGCAGTATGGGAATCTGATTTTCAACCCGTTAATGTCGAAGATAAACTACACATTGTTGCTCCATTTCACGAAAAACCGAAAACAGATGGTTTAGTTATAGAGATTCAACCTCAAATGTCTTTCGGAACTGGACATCATCAAACTACATGGATGATGAGTAAGGCATTGATCGAGTTGGAATCTATTCCATCCGATGTTCTCGATATGGGAACCGGTACCGGAATTTTAGCCATTCTTGCAGAAAAGCTAGGAGCAAGTGACATCCTTGCCATCGATATTGAAGAATGGTCTGCCGAGAATACTCGAGAAAACGCAATTCGAAATTCATGCAAGAACATTACAACGTTGCATGGTGATATTGATTTAATCAAAGACAAAAAATTTGGTTTGATTCTTGCCAATATCAACAAGAATGTACTTAAATCACACCTAGGGCGTTATAAGGATAGCTTAAATAAAAATGGTATCTTGATGCTTAGTGGTTTTTTTGAGACGGATGTTCCTGAATTATTTGAACATTCGGAGCGTTTAGGTTTCGTTATACAAAAAACGTTTGTTAAAGAGACCTGGGCTGCACTTCAATTAGAATTAAAAAATTAATGGAATGACAAAATCAACCTTATTTCTCTTCTTTATTCTTTTAGGAATGAATGCTTTGGGCCAAGTCTTTTCTTTGGATAAAGAAAAGTTTACCAAGGAATTTCATAAGATCTTGTCAGATTACAACAAAGGTGACTTTAGTGATTTTTCTAAAAAAGATTTACCAAAATTCATCATTGAGTCAAATGGCTTTTCAGAACAGATGTTTACAACATTGGTCAATACATCGAATTTAATTTTAGAAAAAAAACTAAAACCATACCCTGAGCTGTATAATTATGTTTATTCCATGTATTCCTTGGCATTGAACAAGCAAAATACGGAAAGTGTAAATGCATGGCATGCCACTGTAGATAAAATGCTTGACGCTCGAAACGTGAAGAAGTTTGAGGATTTCATTGAACTTTCATCGAATTTTTTCTCGAAAGGAATTTTATCTGAAGCGTCAAATTATACTTGGTATTATTTAGGCGGAAAATATACATTTGATAGTGATGATAAGGCTTTCATTCGGTTTGAGAACGGAAATTTGATTTGCCGAGTAGATAATCGAGATAAGAAAGAAGCTGCGGAAACACCTTTTGTAGATAGTATTGTGGTTAAAAACACAAATGGAATTTTTGATCCTTTTCTAAAGCGTTGGGAAGGAAATGGCGGAGTGATTACATGGGAGAAAGTCGGATTATCTCCTAACGAGAGTTACGCCGATATTAATTCGTACAAATTAGCTTTAAAATCTCCGAATTTCACAGCAGATTCTGTAATGATACACACGCCTTATTTCCAAAAGGCTATAATGGGGCAATTAACTGAAAGAGCATTCGTAATCAACCGTGAAGAAGATAAAATATTCCCTCAATTCACTTCATATGATCAGAAATTGAGCATCGTAAACTTGAGACCAAGTATGAATTACACGGGTGGGTTTTCAATGAAGGGTAGTAGGTTTGAAGGTTATGGGACTAAACAAAATTTAGCTGTTCTCACCATTTTACAGGATAAAAAGCCATTCATAATTGCAAAATCTACCCTTTTCTATGTCGATGAAAAAAAGATTCAAAGTTCTGGAACACAGTTTTTTCTAAAATTCGGAGAAAACGATTCCATTACTCATCCTGGTGCTGATTTGCTTTTTATTGAAGAAAAAGGTCTCTTAGAACTAAGTAGAACGAATTCAGGTCTGGGACAAGCACCGTTCAGCAATTCATATCATCAAGTCGATATGTATATACCAAAAATCGTTTGGGAAGAGGGTTTCAAAGTTTTGGATCTCGAGTTTGCATACGGAACGAGTCAAGATCAGCGAGTAGCTAAGCTAGAATCGAAAAATTACTTCGATGCTCGCCTGTATCAGCAAGTTCAAGGGATGGAATCAACACATCCTTTGGTAGCGATATTTGAATATTCATACAAATACGATGAACAAGTAATTCAAGAAGGCAAACTGGCTTCAGCACTAGGAAAAACAGTTTCGCAAGCAAAACCATTACTGTTAGATTTAGCTCGTCTAGGATTTATCTCCTACGACACTGAGCTAAAAGAAATTCGCATAAATGAGAAACTGATAAGTTTTGTCGAAGCGAGATCAGGAAAACGTGATTATGATAATATCGTTTTCATTTCGGATTTGCGACCAAAAGAATTAAAGGATTACTCACCAGAACAAATCAGTAAAGACCCATTTTTACAAGCCGTTAAGACAAACTACGATAATATTAATTCGGAAAGAAGTCGAATGAAATCATTTGGAAGTATTGATTTGAAAACGATGGAGTTAAAGTTGCAGGCAGTGGATCAAATCATGCTGTCGGATGAACAGAGAACGACTGTTTTTCCTAGAAACTATGACGTTACAATTAAGAAGAATAGAAATTTCAACTTCAAAGGATACATAAATTCTGGTAAATTGGAAGTAGATGCTGAAATATCAGATTTTAGTTATGACTTGTTTAAATTCAACATTAATAAATCCAATAAAACGTCGTTGCATGTTAAACCAATGAGCGAAAAGGATGGTAATCGGGCTATAACCTTAAAAACTGAGATTACTGGAATTGTTGGGGAATTGATGATTGATGATCCAACGAACAGATCTGGAAACAATAAAAAGATTAGTGGTTATCCAAAAATAAAATCTGTTCAATCTTCGAAAATCTATTACAATTCCAAAGAAATTTATCGAGGGGCGTATGACAGTACACGATTCTTTTTTACCGTGGATCCATTTGTTTTAGACAGCTTAGACAACTTTGATGAAAAATCTATGCGACTTTCTGGAGAGCTTACCTCTTCGGGAATTTTTCCTAAATTCCGTCAGGATGTACAAATCATGCCCGATTATTCTTTAGGATTCTCAACGACAGCGCCTGCTGGAGGTTACGCATTTTATGGGACTAGTGCCAAATATGAGAATAAAATACTTCTATCCAATAGCGGTCTTCAAGGATCTGGTACAATTAATTATATTACTTCAACTTCAGTTTCTAAGGCACTTGCATTTTTGCCAGATAGTACAATCGGATATGCAAGTTTTGTAAATAAACAACAATTGAAAGGAATAGAATTCCCTGATGTAACAGGAAATGATGTATTTATAACCTACATTCCACAAAAGAACTTATTGAAAGCACGTTCGGGCGAAAAGGAAGATTTGGACTTCTTTAAAGGCGGAGCCAAAATGAAAGGAACAGCATATGTAACTCCTCAAGGAATGAGAGGGAACGGTTTAATGAATTTCTTAACTGCTACACTAATATCAGATGATTATAGATTTAAGGCAAACGACATTCTTGCGGATACTTCCAATTTCAATCTGAGAAATGTGAATCAGGAAGCAGACGAAGGCAAGATTACGTTTAAAACAGATAATGTTAGTGCAAATGTTTCATTTACAAAACGACTAGGGACCTTCGTGTCGAATGGTGGTTCATCAATCGTTTATTTCCCAATAAATGAATACAAATGTAAAATGGATGTTTTCAACTGGTTAATGGATGAAGACAAAATTGACATGGAGAGCAAGGACAAAAAAGATTTAGCTTTCGACGCTGGAGTTGAAATTGCAACACCAAACTTTTTTTCCACGAATGCATCTCAAGATTCCTTAGCATTTAAAGCACCGAAAGCGACTTATTCTATTAATGAAAAGGTTATTTATTGTGATGATATTAGCTACATCGATATTGCTGATGCGAGAATTTACCCTTCGGACAAAAAGCTTACTGTGCGTAAGAAAGCGAAATTAGATGAGGTGAAAGATTCTAAAATAGTAGCAAATTACATTACTAAATACCACACTTTCGTGAAGTCAAATATCGATATCACGGCAAGAAGAGCATACAAGGCTACTGGAGAATATCCATATTTCGATAAAGATGGAAATATGACATTCATAAAAATGGATGCTATCGGCTTGGATACTTCGTATCAAACAGTAGCAAGCGGAAAAGTAAGTGAAAATGCAGAATTCCATTTAAGCAAAGAATTTGATTTTTATGGAAAAATGCTTGTTAAAGCAGCAAACCCACTTGTCACTTTCGAAGGGGCAACAAGAGTAAATCATGATTGTGGGAAGTTTGAACGCAACTGGTTGTCATTTACGTCAGAAATAGACCCTCAAAATATTCAAATTCCTGTTGAAAAGGAAATGAAAAACTTGAACGGAACTAGAATATCTGCGGGTATCGTTTGGCGTGATTCAAGAGATGCCGACAGTATTCGAATCTATCCAACATTCCTATCTGCTTTGGTCGATAAAGAAGATCCAGTACTAATGACTGCAAATGGTGTTTTACAATATGACCCTGTGAAAATGGAATTTCAAATTGGTCCAAAAGAAAAATTCTTGAACCCTACGGAAAAAGGAAATATTATCCGATTGAACACCAAAACATGTTCAATGAATGGAGAAGGTCTTGTTAACCTCGGTATGGATTTTGGGGAATCTGCTGTGGACGCTTTTGCCGATTGGTCATATGATCAAGAATCTTCCTTGACAACAATGGACTTGACTTTGAACATAAAAATGAACGTCGAGAAAAAAGCATTCGAAGACATAGCTGAAAGGGTTCAAATGGTTCCAGGTATTCCTTTTATGGATTTGGGTAATATCAATCTTGAAAGAGCTCTCGTAGAGTGGGCAGATTCTAAAGTTGCAGACAAATTTAAGTCGGACTATACGATAAAAGGTGAAGTGAAAAAAATGCCAGAAGTTCTATCTGATGGTATTACTATAAGTGGTCTTACATTACAAAGTTTCGAGAATTCGAGATTTCAAGAAAAAGGACTTATTACAACAACAGGTGTGGCTACTTTAGTCAATATTTTTGGCAAACCTGTATTCAAACAAATAGAAACAGACGCATTCTTTTTGCAAACTTATTCAGGTGCTCAAAGTGATAAATTTACATTGCTGCTATCGGTTACTGGAGGAAACTCTTATTTCTTAGATTATACAATGGCGAAAAAGGATGGTGAACTTCGATTGATGACAAGTGATCTAGTTTTTAGAGGTGACATTGAAGGAATGAAAGAGGACAAGAAAAGATCGAAGAATTTTAAGTACGATATGACTCAACAAAACATATTTGTTGTTAAGTTTAAACGACTTTTAGGAAAAACGGAAGAATAACTATGGACTTAAACTACATATTTTATCCTTTAATAGGCTATTTCTTGGGCTCAATCCCAACAGCTGTTTGGTTGGGGAAAAGTAAATATGGAATTGATGTGCGAGAACATGGCAGTAATAATGCCGGTGCAACAAACACATTTCGAGTATTAGGGCAAAAGGCAGGTATTGTTGTTTTGTGTATTGATGTTTTAAAAGGATTAATAGCAACCTTACTGCCTTTAATTTTAATGCCCGACAAACTAGGGTCCGACGCACTAGTAAATATTCAGATGTTAAGTTCTATGGCTTGCGTATTAGGACACGTATTTCCCATTTTCGCCAATTTCGATGGAGGGAAAGGTGTTGCAACCTCATTAGGGGTTATTATCGGTTTACATCCGCCTGCGGCAATTATAGCAATGGGTATTTTCTTAGCAATTTATTTAGCGACTTCATTCGTTTCCTTAGGAGCAATGTGCGCTGCTTTATCGTTTCCACTTCTTCTTTATTTCCGTTTTCATGTTGATTCGATTAACCTAATTGCATTCAGCTCAATTTTAAGTATTGCAGTTGTTATAGCACATCGAAAAAACATTGTACGATTACTAAATAGAACTGAGTCCAAAATGCCTTTGTTCAGGAAAAAAGAATAGGATTGAACCTTTTTGTGAAAACTTTGTACAGATCAATAGACGTAAAGATGATCGGTAAGAAAATATTGTTTTTTTGCTTGACTTTCTCTCTATGTTTTACGATTAACGGACAAACAGAAGCTGAGATTTTAGATCAGGCCAATAAATATTTCAAAGATGAAAAATTTGTTGAGGCCACGCCTTTGTATTTACGTTTGTTGTCTTTACAACCAAAAAATATAGATTACAATTATCGCTACGGTACTTGCTTGCTTTTTAATTCCAATAAGAAGCAAGAGTCCATGCGTTATCTGAAATATGCCACCGAAAGCGGTCAAGTTGATCCTGAAGCATATTTCTATATGGGACGATCCTACCATTTGAATTACTTGTTCAACGACGCCGTAAGGAGTTATGACCAATATGCAAGTGTTGCAGGACAGAAAGCGGCCGACAAACAGGAAGTCTCTCACTTAATTCAAATGTGTCAAGACGGTAGAAGACTTCTGATGAATTACTCTGAAATGGTAGTTTATGAGAAGAAAGAGATCGAAGCAGATAAATTTTTTCGTTTATATGATTTAAAGGATATAGGCGGAAATCTTCTGGTTACAGCAGAATTTCAATCAAAACTTGATAAGAAAGCAGGACATACACCATTAATCTATTTCCCAAAAAGCGCCACTGAGATTTATTATTCTTCTTTTGGTGAAACAGGTGAAAATGGAAAGGAAATCTACCGACGAGTTAGAAAACCTTCAGGCGGTTGGGGAGAGCCAGAATTGGTAAGAGGAAAAGTGAATACAGAATTTGATGAAGATTTTGCTTATAGAAGCCAAGACGGTAAATTTCTATATTTCTGTTCCAAAGGGCATAACTCAATGGGCGGATATGATGTATTTCGAAGTATATATGATAAAAGTTCAGACTCATTCATCGAAACGGAGAATATGGATTTTGCCATTTCATCACCCGATGATGACATATTCTTTTTGGTAGATCAAAATAATCAAAATGGATATTTTGCTTCTGCCCGCCAAAGTGAGGCAGGAAAACTTTACGTGTATAAAATACGTGTTGAAAAACTACCAACACAGCTAAGCATTATTGCTGGAGTATTTGATTCCAAAATTAAACAAAACGCAAAAATTTCAGTCGAGGTTCAAGACATCGCTACAGGCGGTATTATTGGAAAATACGCTTCAAAAGATGACGGTAAAATTATAATAACATTTCCTTCTGGCGGGCAATACAAGTATTTGATGACTATTGACGGGGAGTCGAAAGTCTATTCGCAAAATGTAAATATACCGACGAAAAAGAGTATTAAACCACTGCGACAAAATCTTGTTCATTTCATGGAAAATGGAGAAGAGGTTGTTAAGGTCTTAGACCGTTTTGATGAGGCAGTATTAGAGAAAGACGATATTTTGGCGGCCTTATTTTCAGACAAAGCTCAACTCGATCCAAATTCCCAATATTTTGATTTGGATAAATTAGATGTTCTAAGCCAACAAAAAAAGATTTTAACGGAAATTGAAGCGCCGAATTTAACGCTTGCTGAAGTTGCTGCGGAGTTGGAAAGAAACGCTAAAGCAATAAAAGAAGTTGATACTCAATCGGCGCTATTTGAACAGAAAACAACTGTTCAGTTGGAAAATGAGATGAAGAATTTAAAAAGTTTGGACGAGAAAATTGCGAAAAATGCGGCAGCTTATCGTTCTTCAGCTGAAAATTCAATGTCACGCCAAGATCTATTGCTTGAGTCAAAGAGCTTATTGTCTCAAAGAGAAGAGTCAAAAGATAAGATAGAGGATGTCCTCCTTATAAATCAAAAGGTCCAGGAAAATTTAGTTTTCTTTAAAGATTTAAAGAATAGAGCAAAGGATTGGGAAGAGAAAAGTGCGCAGATAACGAAATTATTGGCTGAAGATAAAAATGCTGAAGCCCTTCAATATATCAATGAAAACAAAGTCGTTATAAAATCTGGGATGACTGATTACGTTGAAGGTTATCAAAATAAAACGTCGAAAGAAATAAGTGATTACAATGTTGAACTAACAGAACTGGGGAGAAAAAAATACAATTATGAAACCTCTTCTAAAGATCTCCAAAACAATGTAGATTATTTAGAAAGGGCACTTTACGAAGGAAACACCAAAGACAAAGAGGTAACCAAAGAGAACATTGCTCTGAAAAAAAAGGATTTGAATGTCATCAAAGAAGAAATCTCCTCAATTGGAAATGAAATTGATACCAAAAGAAAAATCAAAGAAGACTTAGTAGATGAACTCGCTGAATTCATGTCTGTTGAAAATAGTGCCAAACCGACGACGATTGCCAGTTTTCAAGCTGCCAGAGACAAATGGAATCAGCTGAAAAATGTACCATTATCAGCTGATTACGAACTTTTAGCGCAAGCAATTAAGAAGGACGACAATAGCGATGTTGCATCAAATTCTGTAGATGTTGAGGTAAAATCGAACGAAGATTGGTACAATGAAATCAATCCGGGCTACAAAAACTCAGTCGAAAAAATCAAAAGCAACAAGAATTTATCTGAATCCAATAAAGCAGAGTCGCTATTAAAGGCGGAAAGGGAAAATCAAATCGCAATACAAACTGCCATTGTCAACAATTCAAAATTACTAGAGCAGAACCCTAATAATCAAGCTATTATTAAAAATCAAGAAACTTTAACGGCTCTTCTTGAAACATCGAATACCAATTTAGCTGCATACAACGACAAATACGAGGAGGAAAAGGCTGTAGTTTTAGCAAATTCATTGACAGAGGCAACTATCGTTCAGTCCGTGGATAAAACCTACCAGGAGATTTATGATTACTTGAACGAGGACATTGTAGCAGACCAAATATCCAAATTGAATTCTATCAATGACCATGACAAAGGATTTTTGAAAAAGGTGGATGCTAGAATCAAGAAGGTGAATGACCTTTTGAAAGATGAGTCATCTCAAAAAGCTGTTTTGCAAAAAGAGCTTGATTTGCTAACTGATTTGAAATCAAGAAAGGAAACGGAGGTATCTAGAAGAGATAATTCTATTGCCGATATTCAGAATCAATTGGCTTTAGCTGAAACTAAGCCCGTCAACAATGTGGATAGAGCTGGATCTGTTGAAAACCCTTTAAATACAGATAATCAAACGAATTCTTCCGAAACGAAGTTTTCCGACTTATCGGTGAAAGAGCAAGAGACGAACATGCTGAAGATCTTGAATGCTAATTATTTAACTAAAAAAGAGCAAATTGAGAATTCCTCAATAAGCAATGCTGAAAAGGTTCAAAATCTTACTGAATTGAATAATGATGTGCTTGCTGATATAAAATCCAAAAAGAAATCACTAAATAAACGAACTGAATCGGCAGAAATCGCCGCTTTGGATAGGTTGGCGTCAAACTTGAACGGAGACACTAAACAAATTGAAGTGAACGTTCTAGCAGCATATGAAGAGCCTGCTAGATTAATTAATCGCTTGTCGGATGATTATGAGGCTCAAGTTCAATCAATAAATGAGAATAGAAATATCAGTCCGATTGAAAGAGAAGAGCAAAAACTAGCGTTAAATAACAGCCTTATTTCAGGGTTGAATAAAGAAAAGGCAAACTTTGAGAAGTTGGCTCTGGCAAATCCAGACAATGAAAGAGTAATAGCTAAAATAGAGTCCATCGACCGACTTCAAGCAGAATATGCTCAGATATTGGCTGCAAACGAACGAAAATTGGATGAACTAAAGTCTGATTTGGCCTCAAATATTGCCGGAAACAATACGGAGTTAGATAACCTTGTATTCAGCTCGTTGAACAACTCAGATCAGGAGAATTTTGTTCTTGCGAAGGTGAGCACCACATATAAAAAGGATAAAGAAAAAATTGAACAATCCAGCGCTAGCGAAATGGTTAAAGCCAATCAATTAATTGCACTGGACGATGCATTGTTGAATTCCTTGGATGTCGAAAAGCAAAACTTGAGCGCTGCAAACGATATAAGTCAAATTGCCGCAATAGAAAGATTGATGAATAAAACCCAATCATTAATAACTTCAAATCAAACGAGAATAAACGAGCTGGAGGCATTGGCGGTTGCAAATTTAAATTCAAATAATACAAATCCAGTAATACCTGCCTCAACTGACTTTCAGAACTTGACCTATAAACAACAGGAGGAATCCATTTTAAATGAAGTTCTTCCGAATCACTTGGCTAACAAAACAAGTTTAGAGAAATCAATTGAGAATGAAAAAACCAAGTACAGCAATTTGTTGGCTTTGGAAAACGACCTAGCAAACAAACTGGCTGGTGAAAAAGAAAAATTGGATGAAGCATTTGACGCAGCTAAAATTCAAGCAATACTGCGTATTGAGAAAGATTTAAATGCGAGTATTGCCAATAATCAGCTCAATCTGCTCGCAGCAAAGGAAACATCGGATGAATTAACGACTCGTTTAGCGAAAGATTATTTGAAAAATAAGCAGCAATTGGCTACAAATCCGAATTTAACCGAAATCGAAAAGGCGAAACGACAATTAGCAGTAGATCAATTGTTGTTGGAATCACTTGAAAAAGAGAAAGAGAAATTCTCCAATTTAAGTATTGCCAATCCACAAAATGACAAACTTAAACTAAAAGAAAATTTTATAAGCAATGAGATAGCGGCCAAACAAATTGATATGGCGCAATTGAGTGCCAAATTAAATGGTGATGTTGCTACGAAAACAAATCCTCAGAACAATACCACGACAAATACAAAGAATGCGGAGGAGGAGTATAAATCAGCTGTTGACTTAAGAATAAAACTTCTTGGAGAATCTGAGCCAAAATTGATGAATGCCGAACCAAGTTCAAATTCAGTGGATGAATTGAAAACAGAGTTGGCGCAATTAGAAAACTATGAGCGTGGTCTTAAGAATCTTGAAAAAGATTTAATTGCTACGCCAAGTTCTGTTGAAACTAAAAATCAATTGAAAGTTATTGGCACAGAGTTGAAAGAAGTTGAAAAGAAAAAACGTCAATATACTATCACAATTGGAGATCTTGAGAGGGAATTAATTACATCGAAACAAAACGATTCTCCTAAAACTGACAATTCTATAGACAAGATTACTCAGGAAGAAAAGGAACTTTTGGCTAAGCTCGATGGCGATATTACTTCAATGAAAGAAATTCGAAAAATTGAGAAGCAGCTCGGTAAATTGGCTGATCAAAAAGTTGAACGTCAAAATGAAATAATTATAGACGAAACCAAGGATATTACAAAAGATAACGAAGATAAACAACTAGCATTAAGTTCAATTCAGACTTCTTCCGTATCAGAACGGGTTAATAAAGAATTGGCTTTAAAACGTTCTGATCAATTAAATCAAGAGGCCGTTGAGTTTGCTGAAATGGCAAAGAATTCGAAAAATAAAGCGGAATCAAAAGAACTTCTTGAAAAGACATTGTCCAAACAAAAACAAGCAAATGAAATCTTAGAAATTGCCTTAGTTGATAACAAAGTCAATAAGTTGACCGAAGGCAAAATTTCAACACTTTTGACAAAGGATGAATTAGAACAACGAAAAAAATCTTTACAAGTAGAAGAGGCTGGATATAATTCAGATATAAAAAATATAGAAGCAGAAATTAAAGCAACCAAAAACGCTAAAGAGGAGAAAGAATTAATAGCCAAACGGGCTCTTTTAACAAAAGAACGGTCTTTAATTATAGATCAAATCGCATACGCTGATAAAAAAATAGGACAGTTGCCAAGCCAACCATTGGCTACAATTCCTGCCGAAAAGAAAGAGGTAGAATTGACTTTCATGGAGGAGATGGAGTTATCCTCCAGCTTAGAATATATCGAAATATCCAAAGCAGCAAAAGAGGCCATGTTTGTTGAGAATGAAATAGCATTTTTATTAAAATCCATAGATAAGAATAAACAGGAGGCTCAAAAATTAGTTGAACGAGCTGTCGTTGATGGAAGTAGAACAGATAACGCAAATGCGGAAGCAAAAGTGAAAGAAATTCAGGAGAAGGAGCAGCGATTGGTAGAAATGAAAAAAGGCTTAGTTGATAAACAATCTACTATCTCTGAGTTATTCCCAACGAACCCAGATAAAAGATCTAAAATTGAGAACCTTTTAGTGAGAGGCGTGGACCCAATTCGAACGGAGGTTTCCAATTATATTCCTATCCCAGAAAAAGGATTTGAATTGGAAGTGAAAACAGCGAATACTGAAAATAAGGAGTTAGCTGTAGACACTAAAGTCCCAACAGGATTGATGTTTCGAGTTCAAGTTGGTGCATTCTCAAAACCTGTAGCTAAAGATGCATTCCAAGAATTCAATCCAGTAACAGGTGAAAAACGAAGTAATGGTTTAACCGTATACATGGCTGGTTTCTTTGATAAGAGTTCTAGTGCTGCCGAGGCTCAGAAAACCATTAGAAGTTTGGGTTATTCTGATGCTTTTGTCGTAGCGTATTGTGATGGTGAGCGAATTCCATTAATGGAGGGACGAAGAATGGAAGAATCGAAAGCATGTGCGCCTATGCAAATTCAAAACTTAACAATTAAAAGAACACCTAGTCCGAAAGACACAACAAGGCTTATAACCAGAGAATTGGATTATAATAAAGCTTTGGGTGCCGCACCAGCATTGCCAGTAGAATTGAAAAAAGGTCTTTTCTACACAGTTCAAATTGGTGTTTACAACAAACCTGTTGATCCATCTACGATAAAAAATTTAACACCATTGATCACAAAGAGATTGCCAAATGGTCAAATACGATATTCTGCTGGAGTTTATGTTTCTATCGAAGAAGCTATGCCAAAGCGCAAAGAAGCAATTGAAAAAGGAATTTCAGATGCTTATATCACGGCTTACTATGGCAGTGAGCGTATTAGTTTGTCCGAAGCGGAAAAATTGTTGCAAGATCGAGGTATGGATATTATCGAAAAAACAGCAATAGGTATAGTGAAAGATGTGAAACAGAGAATCGTTGCTGAAGAAAAATTACAAGAAGCAATTGTTGAAGTTGAAAAGAAACGTTTCGAAGAAGGAATGGGGATACAATTAGTTTCGAAAGAAACATTCAATGAATTTCCGCGCGACATGTTGAATCGATTTAACAAACACGTAAGTTTCTATTTCGATCAAAATGACAAGCACTTAAAATCCATAATTTATAATAGCGTGGAAGATATCCCACAGATTCACTTCTTGCGTGAAGATGTAGATACAGTCTTTATTCCTGATTACAAAAAAACATTGAATCTAGAAAAAGATGGATATCGAAAAATTGTCTTCTACGTTGAAAAAGGACAGTTAGAAGGCGATGTAGCTGATTTCATTTATCGCTTAAACTATCGAAAAGAATACATTGAACAAGCGGATAACATGAAGGTTGTTCTCCACAATGTGCCATCAAATAATATTCAATTCATATCAGAGGAATTGAGAAATTTAAAGATAAGGTCTGTAGTAGAGTAGTTGTTTAGTCAAACAATCCTTTTAAGTCAATATCTCGGGTGTATTCGGCAAGAATTTGCTTGTTGGTTTGAACTTCTATCCATTGTATTTGATTTAAATTGTTAATCACATAGAGTTCAATAAACATTTTATCTAGGGAATACAAGTAAACGTGATGGGAAGGAATTCTTCTTGAGCCAATAAAATCCCCGTCAGCCTTGAGTAAATCCAACCTTTTCTCTATTGACAGACGATTAAATTCAGATGTATTCATTTATTTTGAACCATTTTATACTTAACTTGTACAGATAAGAAATTAACAACAATGAAATTACAATTGTTTTTTTTGATAATACTTTTTTCCGCTTCCAATTTGTTAGCTCAGAATAATACGAACACGAATAATACGAACACCAATAATTCTGAAAAAATTGAGATTAAAGAAATAAAAGTTAAAGAGACAAAAGCTTTAAAAAAAGAAAGCGCTGGAAAAATGGAGGAGACAATATCTCCATCTTCAGTGGTGCCAGCCTTAACACCCGTTTCAGTAGAATCTGAGAAAGTAATAGGTACGTCTGAAGAAATGAAAGTTTCAAAAGATCAACAAAGTTCTTATGCTGCGAAAAAAGCAAAATTTGTTTCTAAGCAGACAGAGTACAACCAACAACGAACGCAAAGAACATATAATGTTAGTCAGGAAACTGAATTGCAAGGTTTATGTCAACAAGTAGCTGCGGAAAGTCCTGCAAGTTTTGAAAGTTTATTGTTTTACTATGAAACGGGACAGTATGATTTGACGAGAGCGTCAGCACTTTTGAAAGCATACGAAATGAATCCTTTGAATATTGATGTGAGAAAGCAAATGTTGATTTACAACTTTTTACTCAATAAAAAAGACGAAACTAGGGCCGCGCTAATTGATATTTTTAATGCGAATGTTTATCCTACAGCCATTCAAAATTACGGAGTTGACGTTCTCAAAAGCGTTCCTCAAAATGGAATTCTGATTACACATGGCACCGAAGATAGCTTTGGTGCCTTATATGCCGAGCGAGTGTTGCGCAAAAGAGAAGATGTAACTATAATTTGTTTGGATTGGCTTAATTCTCCGCAGTGGAGAGCAAATCTCAAAGCACAAGGCATTAAATTGCCAAATGCAGATTTTATCGATGTGAAATATTTGGAAGAGTTGTGCCATTTGAATCAGAATAGAAATGTCGCATTGTCTCTAACGATTCCGAAAGAGTACTTTTTACCTATGTTGTCGAACCTTTACATTTCTGGCTTGGTATTCGAATACAAAGAAGTACCAACGGATAATTCATTGACGAACGAAGTACTTTGGAGAACGACACTTGAAAAGAAATTGATAGAAACAAAGGATCACGATTTGGTTTTGAATTACATTCCCATGATGGCTCAACTGAGTCGGTATTATGAAAGTCAAAAACAGACCTCGGAAAAGATTGAAATGGACAAAGAAATTAACGAGGTAGCAAAAAGCAGAGGGAAAACGCTAAAGTAATTTATGCGGTTAATAAAAGCGACATACAAAAATCTTTCTGACGAAAAATTGATGCAGGAAATGCAACAAGGAAAGGAACAGGCTTTTCAGGAGCTGTATGACCGCTATGCGCAAAATTTACATCAATATTTCTACCGTAGAATGTGGAAAGACAGAGAAAAAGCTGAGGATTTTGTACACGATTTGTTCACCAAATTGATAAAAAATCCAGATTCTTTTGATACAAGTCGATCTTTTAAAACATGGATATTTTCAGTAGCCAACAACATGACGATTAACGAATATAAGAAACAAGCCGTTCGCTCTGTAGTTACTTCAGGAGAGGAAACCGAATACCAAGCAACTGAAGCAGCTTCTTCTGATAGTTTGCTGCAAGATGGAATGTTTCGTGAGGCTTTAGAGAAGGAAATGGTGGAACTTGATGACAAGCACCGAGAAGTATTTGAATTAAGACATATCCAAGGGTTTAGCGTTAAAGAGATTGCTCAAACCTTAGGAATAAATGAAGGAACGGTAAAATCTAGAGTGTTTTATGCCGTCAAACAATTAACGGAAAAATTAGTAGAGTTCAGAGTAACGCTACAAGCATAATATTTTAATACAATGGAACAAGAACAAGAAAAAATCATCCAAGAAAACAGTTTTGCAGAGCTTTCCGCTGCCGATAAAGTTGTTTTATCTGACCTGATAAGTACAGAGGAAGAATTTGATGTGCTAAAACAGATTTTAGCGACTGCGCCAACCTTAAACGAAGGTGTTGTGCCAAGTTCGAAATTAAAAGCGTCCTTGATGGAAACGTTTGCAGCTCATCACGGAGGAGCTTCAGCTGTTGCAGTTGCAAAAGGTTCTACCAAATCGAAAACTATCATTCTTCGCTCAGTTGCCGCAGTTGCAGCAATTTTCATATTATTTATGTTCCTATTTCCGTTTGGCAATAATGAAGCAAAGAACAATCTAACTGCTGAAAACAAAGAAAATTCAATCGAAGAAAAAGAAAAGCCAACAACTGAAGTGGAAAAAACGGAAGACATAAAAAGAGAAGATACAATTGAACAACAATCAATTGATCCTATTCAAGAATCACCTGTTCAAGTTGCTGCGAATGAGGCACCAAGTGGAATGCCGAGTCGTGAATTCCGTTTAGTAGAAGCAGATGCTACTTCTGGGAACACTAATTTGTTTGGGGATGTTGCGCATTCAGATCGATTGGAATCGTATGATTTACCTGAGCAAAGTCGACAAGTAGTTCAAGATAATCCAGCCTTATTAGACGTTTTGTATACAGCTTTTTAGATTAGTTTTTATAGACCAAAATCCCCATTCGAAACAAATCGAAGTGAAAATCAAATTCGGATTTTTGAATGAGTTCTTTCCAAGCGTCATACATGCTTCCACTCCAGCGAATATCATCTAAAACGAAAATACAACCAGACTTGCAGCGTTTCAAAAGGATTTCCATGTATTCAAAAAGCGCTTTTCCATCGTGATGACCGTCGACGAAAACAAAATCAAAAGTTTGCTCCGGATTTTTCTCGAAGAAGTCTGAAAAAGTAGAATTGACCAAAACAACATTCTCCAATTTCATTTCCTGAAAAAGACTTTTCGCCTCATTTGCGGTTTCTTGGCAGGCTTCAATCGTAGTAACCTTTCCAGTTTTTACTGCATTTGATAAATAAACAGTGGTGAAACCCAATGAGGTTCCCATTTCCAGAACAGAATCACATTGAAATTCTTTGACCAGTTTGAATAATATTCGCTGATACTTCAGGCTTGAACGGCTGTTCTTATAAATGCTTTGAATACTTCGTTCAAATCCCATTTTTTTAGAACCTGCACCAAAGTCTTTTACCTGAATCTTTCTGTTTTGTCTTTTTGCTATGTTACGAAACACTTTTAGCTCGTTTTCGTATGCTAGATTTGATGTGCTCGATGTAATGCAATTTTTTATTTTTGCAGCCGTTTCATTGGTATCTGTGGATTTTAAGTTGGCTTTCCATAGATATTGAATATATTCGAGTACCAAGTTCATGTTGCAAATAAACGAAGAATTGAAAATAAACTTACCCAAAGAAGTCGAAACTCAGAAACAAAGAATACAAAATGGCAATCCACCTTTGGAATTGATCGGACCATGTCGGGTAGAAGAAGGTATTTTGAAATTCTCGGATTCTGAATTGAACCATTTGACAGAAAGAGCTTTGTCGAGTAAAAAGGCGGTTGGCTTTTTCATTCCAGCTTCTGGGTCGGGATCTCGAATGTTTCAATTTTTATACAGCTATTTAAGTTCTCCAACGGAAGAAAATTCGGCGAAGGTGGAAAGGTTTTTCAATAGCATGGATAAAATGGCTTTTTATACCATTTTGCCAATTGAAATGCAAGATAAATTGCAACGTGGCGATTATAACATTCAAGAAGTTGCAGAATTTATTCTTGGCGAAAAAGGTTTTGGTTTGGGAATTTTACCAAAAGGACTTATTCCTTTTCATAAAATCGATCAATTCGTTTTAAATCCCTTCCAAGATCAGATATTGCAAGGGGAAAGAGTGCTTTCTCACGTAGCAAAATTTCATTTTACAATTCAGAAAGAATTCGAAGATAAGGTAAGGGAAAGCATCGAAAACTTAAGGAAATTTACTGGTCCAGGTAAAAGAATTGATTTCTCCGAACAAAATCCTGAAAGTGATGCCTATGCTTTTTGTGAAGACAACGAAGTCGTTCAAATTGATGGAAATGGCCCTTTGAGACGACCTTCGGGGCATGGAGCTTTGCTTGAAAATTTGAATTCCGTTCAGGAGGAGATAGTCTTGATCAAAAACATTGACAATATCCAACATTTTGATTTTGCGGATAACGCTACCAAAACATGGCAAGTGCTTATTGGGCTTCTAGTTGAAGTCAAAGAAAAAATGGATGAATTGATTTCTAATTTTTCAAAGCAAGCTTTCTTAGATTTCAATTTGAAATATCAACTTTATCATGTTCAGGAAGCAGAATCATGGTCGGATGACAAGATTAAATCTTTGCTTAGTCGCCCTCTGCGCGCTTGCGGAATGGTGCGAAATATGGGACAAGCTGGAGGTGGACCATATTGGGTTAAAGATGCGGAAAGTACAAGCAAACAAATCGTTGAAAAGGCGCAAATTGCACATACGGATGCTCAGCAATCGTTGATGGTGAAAAGCACGCACTTTAATCCTGTGATGATGGCACTTTCAACCAGAGACAGCGTAGGAAATAAATTTAACCTTCGTGACTTTATGGATGAAGAGAAGTATTTCATTGTAGAGAAAGAGTACCAAGGAAAAAAGATCAGATATTGCGAGCTTCCTGGATTGTGGAATGGTTCAATGGCAAATTGGAATACTTTGTTTGTGGATATCCCCAATAAAGTTTTCAGTCCTGTAAAAACAATGTTGGATTTATTGCAACCAGCTCATCAATCAAAGAATATCAATGAGTAATAAAAAAATCACTTTAGTAATTGGAGCTTCAACTAATCCTGAACGATATTCTTATAAAGCAATTCGTTCATTAAAGGCACATGGGCAAGAGGTTAAAGCCTATGGATTGAGAAAAGGAGAAGTTGAAGGAGTTATTTTTGAAACGGAGAAAATTCCTTTTGAAAATATTGATACGGTAACTTTATATGTTGGTCCTCAAAACCAAGAGGATTTGATCGATTATATTATTAATGACATAAAACCTAGAAGAATAATATTCAATCCAGGAACAGAAAATCCTGATTTCATTTCCAAAGCTGAAAAAGCGGGTATTTTTTGCGAAGTGGCTTGTACTTTGGTTTTGTTGTCCATAGGACATTATTAAGACTTGATATAAACTCATTTTGTGCATTTCATCCCTCTTGAACCCGCATAATTCAAACTAACCAGAGTACTAGCGGCACGACATGTTTAGCTTTTTGTTTAGACTATAAGTTTTACCCGAAAAGATATCCTTCTATTGGACTGATTAGAAAATAGATGAAGGCTCCAATAAATAGATTAATACCAAAAAGTGCGAAGTAAAAGAAACTCAGATTCATTTTATCCTTTTCCTCTATGGTTTTATAAAATAAGGCTGTGAAAAATGAGATTATGAGCGCGGTGAACGCAATACAAAAAACTAATACGAGATGATCTAAAATTAGGTCAGCCGTGTAATTTGAAGATACAATTCCAAGAAAAGCGAGAAAGTAAATTGCAAGATTTATAGAAATCAACCACCTAGAAAAGGAGCGTGCTTTTGTGTTTATTTTATGATTTCTAGCAGCCATTTCTCTACATCATTTTCCCTCGCTTGATCAAATATTTCAACAATATTTGCTCATATCCTTCATCAATATCTGCAGGCATAAAATCAATTCTGTTTTGAATGCTTCGTAATTCAATTTCTTTGAAATAAGCTTGAATTTCTTGTTGGTATTTCTCCTTTATTTCAGCTGGTTGTAGACGCATTTTTTCGCCCGTTTCCATATCAACAAGTGTATACGGACGGTTTTCTAAATTGAAATCGATTTCATTCTTTTTGTCCGTAACATGAAACAAGATTATTTCGTGTTTTCTATGTTTCAAATGCTGTAAAGCTTGAAAAAGCTCGTCAGTTTTACTCGGATCGTCGAGCAAATCTGAAAAAATGACAATCAATGATCGTTGGTGACTTAGTTCGGCAATGGCATGTAAAGCTTCTACAGCATTGGTTGTAGTTTGTGCTTTTTCGTCATAGCCTTGTAAACATTTCTCCAATTCGCTGTACAAATACAAATGGTGCCTTTGGCTAGATTTGGCTTCGGTGTGTAAATTTAATTTATCGCTAAACATTGAAATACCAACAGCGTCTCGCTGTCTTTTAAGCAATTCAATTAATGAAGCCGCCGCATAGACTGAAAAATGCAATTTGTTGTGCTCTTTCAAGGGATAATACATGGAGCCGGAAGTGTCAATCACTATCTGACAGCGCAAATTGGTTTCTTCTTCGTACTTCTTTGTGAACATTTTATCTGAACGAGCAAAGAGTTTCCAATCAATATGGCGAGTAGATTCGCCCTTGTTGTAAAGCCTGTGTTCAGCAAACTCAACAGAAAAACCATGGAAAGGGCTTTTGTGCATTCCTGTAATAAATCCTTCAACCACTTGTTTGGCGAGAATTTCAAGATTTCCAAAATGCGCGAGATTTACTCTGTTTATCGTTTCTTTCACACTTTAAAATTAAGCATTTGATTTCATTTTATGCTGGTAAAGCGTGTTTAGAATAACACAAATTATAATAATAAACATTCCGATAATTGGAATTCCATTGAGTCTTTCGTCAAAAACAAACCAGCCGATAAGTATAGCATATATAGCGCCTAAATATTGAAATGGGACAATTTTGGCTGTGTCAGCAGTGTGGAGTGCCTTGGTCATTAGAATCTGAGCAATCTGCGTAAAAACGCCAATGAGCAGTAATACCAGCCATTCCCAAGCAACAGGTGTTACGAAATCAAATAAACACCAAATTCCAGTAAACGGTAAAGCAAGCATGGGGAAATAGAGAACAATAGTAATCGGTTTATCCGTATTTTTTAGTTTCACAATGGCCACGTAGGCTATAGCAGAGAAAAAAGCTGAAACGATTCCTAAAATCATCCAAAGGGGATTTATTTGAACGCCGGATTCTGGAAGGAAATTTTCAAAAGCAATAAGTATAACTCCACAAAAAGCTAGAAGAATTAAAATCCATTGTAATTTAAATATCTTCTCTTTTAAAATTAGCGCTGCCAAAATAACGGTAAAAATAGGAGAGAGGTATTGTAATATCGAAGCAACCGCTAAAGGTAAATTTTGAAGCGTAAAGAAGAATATTGTTAAAGCAATTACTCCTGCTATTCCTCTAACAAACAACCATGGTTTGTTATTTCCAAAAAAAGGGATTTTCTTTTTTTTGATCACAAATGCGCTAATCGCAAAAGATACTAAAGAGCGAAAAAAAACTAATTCATGAGCGCCGTAGGATTCAAAATGGAAATATTCGCTTGCTTCACTATTACCACTGAGTAATTTCACCAAAAAGTTGACGAAAATAAAACTCAAACCTGAAAGTAAAATATAGCGAATGCCTAAGAGCATATTTTTCGGATCTTTTTTTCGTGTAGTGCAAAAATAGCTGAATTATCAAGGGTAGTTTGATTGAAAGATGGAATTAAGGTTTTTTTTGATACAATATTCTCTAAAGATTTACGTAATTTCGTTTAACATGAGCCGTCTAAATATCTATTGTATCATATTCGCTTTAATAATTGCCTCGGGAAATCTTGATGCTCAAAATATCAACCCTAGAGCTAGTTTTCAAGTAAATATTGGATTACCAGTAAATACGACCAACAAAGCATTCAAAGGAATAATGCAAGGATTGGTAAACGGAAGTACCCATTTTCAGTATACATTAGATAATACCTTGTGCTTTGGATTAGGTGTAAATTATTCCTATTTCACTTTGAATGAATTTAAAGTTTCTGAAAAAATAAAAGGAGGCTTGCAAATGGGGTCTTTATTTGCCAAAGTAGGACAAGAGAAGTTTCATACCAGTAATTTTGGAACAGATATAGGCATAAAAGCTGGCTATAATTTTTCCGTTTTTAACTCGGATTCATTAACTTCTCAAGGTAATAGGAATGAAATTTCTCGCAATTTTTATATAGAACCACAAGTGGGTATAATGTTAACGATGGATGAGAATACTTCTATTAAGTTAGCTGTTGGTTACGTGTTCCAAGACTTTGGTTTTAGCCCTTCTCTTATGGGCTTGTCGTCAAACAACGGCTTTGATTCGGCAAATTTTAACAAAATCACTCAATATTTAACAATTGGTTTTGGTTACACCCATTATTTTAAAACTAGAAAATAAGTTTTATATTCGTGCAACGTGGTCTTGAATTGTCACGTCTTAAAAGTGTTATTATTCCATTAAAGCCATGAAAAACAATATTCTTCTATTGATATTTTTGCTATTCGCAGGATTGTCCTTTTCTCAGACTCCAACTCTCAAAAATGTTATTACCGTCGACTCTAAAGAGTATCAAGACGCGAAAATGGCTGGAACTTTGGATCAGTATACGGTCAAAAATGCCGTTAGTGGAACATTTAGCCCAAGTTTACCGGGTCAATTTGATCTAAGAAAGAAGAAAATTAAAGGAGGAATACCTCCAAAAGCTAGTGGTTGTAATTGTTACGTCGATCCTGATTCAACTTATCTTTTAGCCTTAGCTCCAAATGACGATGGATTCAGTGCTGCAATTACTATACCATTTTCTTTTTGTTTTTATGGTGATACGGTTACTACTATGTACATCAATAATAATGGTAATATCACTTTTGGATCAGGGCTTTCTGCATTTAGTTCGACAGCGTTCCCTTCAGCTAATAATCAAATAATTGCCCCATTTTGGGCCGATGTTGATACTCGAAATGGGAATGGGCAAGTTCTTTATAAAGTTACACCAACTGCTATTTATATTAATTGGAAGGATGTCGGTTATTATAGTCAACAAGGAGATAAATTAAATTCTTTTCAATTGATTATTTCTGATGGTTTGGATCCGGTTATTGATGGCGGAAACGTTGCTTTTTGTTATGAAGATATGCAATGGACCACTGGAAGTGCCTCTCAAGGAGTTAATGGTTTCGGTGGAATTCCTGCAACAGCTGGAGCAAATAAAGGAAACAATATTAATTATTTTTTAATTGCCCGATTTGATCATCCTGGAACTGATTTCGACGGTGCGCTTGGAAATCCTGATGGAATAAGTTGGTTGGATAATAAAAGTTTCTTTTTTGACATATGTAATTTTATTAATATTCCTCCAGTACCAAATGGAGCTTCATCATGTGACACATTTCGGGTCTGTTCAATTGGTGATACAGCGGATGTTCAATTTATATTTCTTTCCCCAGAAGCCACTCAATCGACTAGTATAACCATAAGTGCTCCTACACTGCCCAACCTTCAGGTAGTTACAAATGCACCTGGAAATACAGCCTATACTGTGTTGAGAGTTCCGGGTACTGCTGCAACTGTAGGAACACATACAGTTGTAATAACTGCAACAGATAACTTTACTCCTGCTGGAGTAACTCAACTGAATTTAACCGTCATTATTGATTCAACCGGTACGAGTAATTTTAATCCAAGTCTTTCGCCTCTCAGTGGCTGCGACTCAATTTTGGTAGACGTTTTAGGTGGTGGTTACGATTCATATTTATGGGATAACTTACTTCTCGATTCGGCGGTCTATGTTAGTAGTGCCCTCCAAAATTTCGGAGTAACTGTAGAGAAAAATGGTTGTTTCAAAAGAGTTTCAGCAAATTTCTTAGTTGCACCATCATTCACAGTTAACCTATTGGGAAACAATATGCTATGTAGCGCAGTTCCCACTTCATTGTATCAACTTCCGGATTCGTTGAATTATGGCTCAGTTACTTGGGGATTGACGAATCCAGGGTTAGATAGTTTATATAGTAACAACTTTGGACCTGGATCTTATACCGTCAATGTTACAGATACTCTAGGTGTTTGTTCTGAGAGTGCATCATTTAACATAACTCAATTGCCTCCTCTATCGGTATCGCCGGATACTGCAGTATGTGCAAATACATATACAGTTAATGCATCAGGCGGATCTGGTTCAGGATCATGGTCCTCGGTAGGTACACCTATTCCAAGCGGAATGATTCCAACAACAGGAGGAAACACATTGCTCACATTTTCGACAACGGGTGTTTACACTTTAGTATATACGGATGCAACTTGTAACGAATCAGATACAGTAGTACTTACTATTTCTAAGCCTATAACCTCTCTTTTCTCAGCAAGTAATCCTTTCTATTGTCCAGGAACGCCGGGATCTTTATATACAGTAGCTAACTCAACAAGATATCAAACAATAACATGGGGAAACAATCCAAATTTAGATGGTATTGCTTCTCATATTCTACCGGCTGGAGTTTATACGTGCACAGTTACGGACACTTTAGGTTTGTGTAGTGCTTCTATATTATTTAATGTTACAACTCAACCGGATATTGTTCTAATGCCTGATATTACAATTTGTACTGATACCTTAACAATGGTTTCTAATACAGGTGGGGGAGCGCCAAATTCTGGTACATGGAGTGTCTTGCCGGGTTCACAGTCTCCAATCTTCCAGAATTTGAACAACTTAAACCAACTATTGACTTTCCCAACATATGGTGTTTACTCAATTGCTTATACAGCGAGTAACTGTCCAGATAAAGATACACTAGTTGTTACGTATGCGGCACCTTCTCCGTTAAACTTCAATAATCCAGATTTCTTTGTTTGTCCCGGTACTAGTGAATTTATTGCTTTAGTGGATAGTGCAATTTTCACATCCGTTTCATGGGGATTAGCTGACCCAATCTTGGATGCAATGTACTCGGCTAACCTCCCAGTTGGAGCTTATACGGTTAGTGTTGTTGATATTAATGGCTGTCCAAATGATTCAGCTTTTAGCATTGTATCTCAACCTCCAGTAGTACTTACGCCACACCCATTTACTTGTGGTGACTCATTAGGTTTAGATGGTAATGCAGGTAACGATGGTGGCTTGTGGACGAAGTTAAGCGGTCCAGGAACAGCAACTTTCTTTCCAGCTACTTCCATCCAAACATCGGTAAAATGGTCTAAGCCTGGAGTTTACACTATAATTTATACTGAGCCTGTATGTCAAGATGCCGATACAATAGTTATTGATGTTACATTCTATCCTTATTCTGAAGTTGGAAATGAGTTGGGATGTATAGGTGTATCTCAAACCTTATTCGCATATTCAATATGGGAGAATGTCACGAGTTATGTGTGGAGTGATGGTCAAACGGGGTCATCTGCAACTTTCTCAGAACCTGGCTATTATTACTTAGAATCTACGAATTCTTGTGGTACCCACATTTGGGATTTCTATTATGATGCAAGAGTTTGTGATATTGAAATGCCGAATGTATTTACACCAAATGGAGATTTAGTTAATGGATTCTTCGGTCCAATTAATACGGATGGTTCAGGTTTTGCTTCTTTCAATATGAAACTTTTCAATCGTTGGGGGAATTTAATGTACGAAACTAGTGAC
The DNA here is from genome assembly GCA_963977135.1 of uncultured Flavobacteriales bacterium. GTDB lineage: Bacteria > Bacteroidota > Bacteroidia > Flavobacteriales_D > Crocinitomicaceae > UBA2040. The sequence continues at coordinate 380,628 of CAXBNN010000001.1, forward strand.
ATTACCAAAGGCTGGAATGGTATTTCACCTGAAGGTCAGCCTGCGGGAGATGGAGTTTATTTCTACGTAGTTACAGCAAAAGATGTCGAAGGAAAAGATCTAAATAAACAAGGCTTCTTCCATCTAGTTGCTCAATAATTAGTAAAAGTTCTTTCCTTTTTTTCGATATTAGCGAAAAAAAGTTGACAACGCTACAAATATTAAAAACAGAATTTGAAGAGAGGTTTCACCAAAAGTGGACCTCTCTTTCTGTTCAATACCATTTCAAAGCCATTGCCAGCAAATTGGTTTCTATTCCTTTTAATGAAGTCATTTTTAATTTATCAACGGAAGTTGAAGAATCTCAGCTGGCACTTTTTAAGACGTATATAGTTCGGCTAGAAGCTAACGAGCCACTTCAACATATAATTGAGGAAACAGAGTTCATGGGTTTCCCAATTATTTGTTCACCTTCAGCTTTAATACCTAGACCTGAAACAGAAGAATTAGTCGAATTAATCGTGCTCAAGGCAAAGGGATTTTTAGGTAATTTAAAAATTCTTGATCTATGCACTGGAACTGGCTGTATAGCAATTGCCTTGCAAAAATTAATCAAAGAAGCAGAAGTTCAAGCCATAGATAATTTTGATAACACTATTGCATTGGCTCGACAAAATTGTGATCTAAATGAAGTTTCTATTAACATTTCAAAAGTAGATGTTTTGTCAATCGATGAAATGAATGAGTTCGGTGACAATCGCTATGATATTTGGGTATCCAATCCACCTTATATTCCTAACTCAGACAAGATGAAGATGGAAACCAATGTCTTGGATTTTGAGCCGCATGAAGCCTTGTTTGTTTCCGATGATGACCCTTTGGTTTTTTATAAGGCAATATCAAAAGCTGCTCAAAAAAGTTTAAAAAATGAAGGTTGGCTTTTTTTCGAAATCCACGAAGATTTTGGAGAAGAAATGATAGCTTTGTTAAAGGAAAATAATTTCAAAAACATTAGTATAATTGCCGATATGCAAGGCAAGAACCGTATAGCTTTTGGTCAAAAATAAGTTCGAATGAATCCAGAAATTGCGCATAAAAGAATTAATGAACTCTCAGAAGAAATCAATCGTTTGAATCATGCCTATTATGTCGAAAACTCGTCATTAGTTACTGATTTTGAATTTGATAACAAGTTAAAAGAACTTCAAGACTTAGAATTGCAATTCCCCCAATTTGCTGACAAAAACTCACCGACGAAAAGAGTTGGGGGAGATATTACGAAAAAGTTCCAAACGGTTGAGCATCGTTATCCAATGCTTTCTTTGTCCAACACATATTCTGAAGAAGAAATTATAGACTGGGAAAATAGAATCAAAAAGCTTAGCGAGAACGAACTAGAATATGTTTGTGAGTTAAAATATGATGGCGTTGCAATTGGGCTCCATTACCTCGACGGGCAATTTATGCAAGGCTTAACCCGAGGCGACGGAACCAAAGGGGAAGACGTTACGACAAATGTAAAAACGATTCGCACGATTCCATTGTCTTTAAAAGGAGATTATCCGCAAGATTTTGAAATCCGTGGTGAGATATTTTTTCCATTAGAAAATTTCAATGCAATTAACGAAGCTAGAAAGGAAGCTGGCGAAGCTGAATTTGCCAATCCTAGAAATTCAGCTTCTGGCACTTTGAAATCGCAAGATTCGAAAGTGGTTGCAGAACGCGGTTTAGACTGTTTTCTTTATGGAATTTATGGAACAAATTTACCTTTAAACGGTCATTTCGAAAGTGTTGCTAAAGCTAAAGAATGGGGTTTTAAAGTTCCTGATCCTAAGCAAAACTATATTGCGAAAGTAAAATCGATTGATGAAATAATGGATTTCATTCATTATTGGGATAAAAAACGTCACGACCTGCCTTTCGAGATTGACGGAGTTGTAATAAAAGTCAATGATTTCGCTACGCAACAAGAATTGGGATTTACAGCAAAATCGCCAAGATGGGCTATTGCGTATAAATTCAAAACGGAAACGGTTTCTACAGTTTTGGAATCTGTAAGCTACCAAGTTGGACGAACAGGAGCAATAACACCCGTAGCAAATTTGAAAGCTGTATCTTTAGGGGGAACAGTTGTAAGACGAGCCTCTTTGCACAATGCAGATCAGATTGAAAAACTGAATTTATATGAAGGTGATACTGTTTTTGTAGAAAAAGGAGGAGAAATCATACCTAAAATAGTTGGTGTTGACGGATCAGCAAGAATAGGCAATACACCGATTACTTTTCTTGATAAATGTCCTGAATGTCAAACTGAATTAATTAGAAGAGAAGGAGAAGTTCAACATTTTTGCCCAAATGAATTGGGTTGTCCTCCGCAAATAAAAGGTCGAATAGAGCATTTTATTGGCAGGAAAGCTATGGATATTGAAGGACTGGGAGCAGAAACCGTTGATTTGTTAGTTGAGAAAAAACTAATTAAAGATGCTGCAGACCTATATGACTTGAGTTTTGACGATGTTGTTGAATTGGATAGAATGGCCGATAAATCTGCCGACAACTTAGTTCAGGGTGTTATTAAATCAAAAGAAAACCCTTTTGAGCGAGTGCTTTTTGCCATAGGAATTCGTTTTGTAGGTGAGACGGTTGCTAAAAAGTTAGCGAAACGTTTCAAAACCATGGAGAATCTGATGAAAGCGAGTTATGATGACTTGGTGGAAACGGATGAAATTGGAGAAAAAATTGCCATTTCCGTTCAGAATTACTTTTTGGAGGAGCGAAATCAAGTTTTTATCCAACGATTAATAGATGCAGGGTTGAATTTTGAAATTCAGGAAGTAGAAGGAAGTTCAGAAAAGTTAATAAACCAAACTTTCGTTGTTTCTGGAGTTTTTCAAAAATTCTCCCGAGAGGAAATTAAAAATCTTATTGAAACAAATGGAGGTAAAATGAGTTCTTCCATTTCAGCCAAAACAAACTTTGTAGTAGCTGGAGAAAATATGGGACCTGCAAAATTAAAGAAGGCTACAGATTTAGGAGTTAAAATAATAAGTGAAGATGATTTATTGAAACTATTGGAAATATGAGCAATTCAGTTTTGGGAAACCGCAATGAGAAAATAATCGTTTTTTATTCATTTAAAGACGTTCGCGAATTCAATCAATTCAAGAATGCGACGGATGAATTGATAAATGGGAAAGTGCTTCAAAGTACTTTATTCGTTGTGTTTATGGAGGATGCTGAAGACAAACTACAACTACCTGAATCAGCACGTTTTAAATATTTATCAAGATCAGATTACAACATATTTGGTCAGATTAAAGACAAAGAGTTGCGGCAATCCATCAAAGAAAAGTTTGACACCTTATTTGTTTTTGGCAATATCAGCGAAAAACACGCGAAACTGGTGAATAAAATTAAAGCGAATCGACGAATTGTTACAAATTCAACAGATTTCATAAATTTTGATATTAGCATCAATGCAAATGCAACTGGCGTGGAACAAATAGCTAATTTTGCAAAAGAAACATTAGAAAAAATTCAAGCATGAATAATCCCTTCAAAGGCGCTGGTACAGCATTGGTCACACCATTTAAAAAAGACTTTAGCATTGATTTCGAAGCATTGAAAAGGTTGATTGATTTCCAAATAAATGGAGATATCGATTTTTTAGTAGTTCAAGGAACAACTGGAGAATCTCCAACATTGACGTGGGATGAAAAAATGGAGATCTTAAAAACGGTAGCTGATGTTAATGCAGGCAGAAAGCCAATAGTTTTTGGTTTGGGAGGAAATAACACTATGGAAATCGCAAGCAAAATGGCTGCAATTCCAAATACTGTTGACGGAATTCTTTCGGTTTCACCTTATTATAATAAGCCAACACAAAAAGGGATAGTTGAACATTTTAAATATATCAGCGCTAAGACAAAACTTCCAATCATTCTTTACAATGTTCCCGGAAGAACAGGTTCAAACATGAGTCCTGAAACAACGTTGGAACTAGCGAAAGTAGATAATATTGTTGCCGTAAAAGAAGCTTCCGGAAATATGGAGCAAATCATGGAAATCATTCGAATGCGTCCTGATGGTTTTGGCGTGTTGTCAGGCGACGATCCATTGGTTTTACCGTTGGTTGCAGTTGGAGCAGATGGCGTTATATCTGTTGTTTCCAATTCGTTTCCAAAGCAATTTTCAGATATGGTAAAGTGGACGACTACAGAAAAGCACAAAGATGCTGTAGGTATTCACTTTGATTTGACTGAAATTACGCGCTTATTTTTTGCTGAGGGAAATCCTGGAGGCGTCAAAGAAGCATTGGTAGAATTAGGTTTGATGGAAAACTGTATGAGAATGCCATTGCAAAATGTCTCAAGCGATTTAGCAAATAAGATTAAAGCTGAAACAAAGCGTATTTTAAAAGCATAAACTTCCCAAACAAGGAAAATCAAAATATACATTAACTTTGAAGTCTCGTGTTTTGCGAGACTTTTTTATTGAACCCATGACAAAATATCAAGAAATAATCCAAGCACTTGAAACGGCTGAAAACATTGTAATTACTGCACATAAATCTCCTGATGGCGACTCTATTGGTAGTTCTTTGGCACTTTATCATTACTTGAAATGGAAAAATAAGAAAGTACAAATTTGTCATCCAGATGCTTATCCTAATTTTCTTTCTTGGCTTCCTGATGTGAATCAAGTTTTAAATTTTGAGGATAACCAAGAGCAAATAGAGCATGCTATTAGTAAGGCAGATATTATTTTTGCACTGGATTACAATCACCCAAGCCGATTAGGAGATGCAATGTCTCCGCTTTTAGAGAGCAAGCGTGAAAAAACTATAATGATAGATCATCATTTGAATCCAGCAGATTTTGCGTTTATTTCAGTAAGTGAAACAAGTGTCTGCTCTACAGCACAATTGATATATGAATTAATTGTTTCTGATTCTAAAGGCTTAATTAATGAAACAATGGGTATTCCAATTTATCTTGGAATTATGACCGATACAGGTTCATTCCGTTTTAATTCTGTTACGCCGAGAACACATGAGGTTTTAGCTCATTTGCTAGAATCAGGTGTTAATCACACAGCAATTCATGAAGCTGTTTTCGGGCAAAACTCTTTGAACCAACTTCGCCTTCGGTCATATGCAATTTGCAATAAATTGGATATTATTGAAAATGGTAAAGTTGCTATTATGTCACTCTCGGAAGCCGAATTAGAGGAGTATCATTACGAAAAAGGAGATACAGAAGGACTAGTAAATGTTGCTTTGAGTGTAACCGGAGTGAAAATGGCCGTTTATTTACAAGAAAAGGATGGAAAAGTAAAAATTTCGTTCCGTTCCAAGGAAGATCAGTCCGTTAATCAGCTTGCAGCAGATCATTTCGAAGGAGGAGGACATGCCTATGCTTCTGGCGGTATTAATTTTGATACATTGGAAGCCACTATAGATAAATTAAAAAAAGTTGTACACGCATACGTAATATGAGAATTGGAGCAATAATTATTGGTGCATTAATACTGTTTTCTTGCGGAGATGACACTCCAATGGAGAAGCCTGAGGTAAAATGGACGAAGGACAATTCCACCAATTTAAATAAAGAATTGGCTGAACAAGAGAAAATCGATATTCAACTTTATTTGGATAGAAAATCCAGTTGGAAAATGAAGGAGTCTGGTTCAGGTTTAAGATATTGGATTTACAAAGAAGGAACCGGTCCGCAAGCACTTTCAGGCAGTCACGCCCAAGTAAGTTTTGATATATCACTTCTGGATGGAACGAAATGTTACAAAACAGAAGAAGACGAAATAGAAGAATTTAAAGTGGACAAAAGTCAAGTAGAAACTGGAGTTCAAGAGGCAATAAAGTTAATGAGAGAAGGTGATCATGCCAAATTAATAATCCCAAGTCATTTGGCTCATGGATTAACAGGTGATATGAATAAAATTCCTCCATTGACGCCCATCGTTGTTGACATAGAATTATATAAAGTAAGATAATGAATTTAGTAAAAATCGCAGTAGCCCTTTGCCTACTATTTTCTTTTTTTAGTTGTAAGAACGAACCTGCAGAGAAAATCGTAAACCAAACAATCCCTGAGAAAAAAGAATTCGCTTTAGCAAAAGATAAGTCAAGCATGGATTCATTGATTTTGGAAAATGGATTGAAGATTCATTGGCTTAAAAAAGGCGAAGGTGATTCATTGAGATTAGGTGATTGTGTTGATATCGATTACAAAGTGTTTCTTGATAACGGAAAACTTATTGAGGGAAACCATATGCTCAACAAAGCTTCTTTTCCTTTTGTTGTTGGATTTGGAATGCAAACCAAAGGTTGGGACATAGCTCTTCAAAAAATGAAAGCCGGTGACGAGGTAGAGATTTTTATCCCTAGTGATTTGGCGAGAGGAGAGCAAGGAATAGAAGGTATGATTCCTCCAAATTCCAATAACATTGTTTATATCAAGGCTTTGAAAAAACGCAGTCCTGATAGAGTGATTGATGGTAATAAGGTTTACCTGTTTGAAGAAAACAAGGAGAATAAACTCAAATTCAATATAGAGAACACTATTGTTTTTCATGCGATGATTAGTTCACCGAGCAATCCAATGTATTTCAATTCATTTAGAACAAATAAGCCATTTACAACTAAAATGAAAGATGCAGGCCTTATCCCAGGTGTAAAAAAAGCGTTAAACAATGCTAAAAAATCAGATAGAATGTACGTTGTGATTCCTCCTGAAGAAGGCTATGGTGCCCAAGGATACTTGGATTTGGTGAAAAGTAATGAACCTTTGCTTTTTAATATCTTCGTAATGGACGTTTTTTAGACAGATTTAAAAACCCTAGTTTTGTGAATTCAGTATACATTTTAAATGTAAAGAATGCTTTTAAAAACCCTTATTACTCTCTCTCTAGCCGTATTATTCAGTTTACACACAAGTGCGCAAGTTGTTTTAGACACCATAAACACTAAAAATGGTGCGATGGTCATGTTCGAAGATAGAACATGGCAGTATCTGGATGACTTAGAATTCGACGGAATCTTAAATCAACATTTACACGGAATTATCACATCTATTCCTGATTTGGACTATATTCAAACATGGGATAATGATGTTTGTTATACATCAGACAAACAAAATGACCTCTCATTGCTGAATGATACCCTATGGATTTGTTTATTAGACGATGATGAAAGTGGTTTTAAAATGCCTTTTGACGGAGTTGTAACATCACGTTACGGTTATAGAAGCGGTCGGTACCACAATGGAATTGATATTGATTTAGATACTGGCGATACAGTAAAAGCAGCTTGGTCAGGTAAGGTGCGTTATTCTAAATTTAATGAAGGCGGATTTGGAAATTTAGTCATTGTAAGACATAACAACGGTTTAGAATCATTTTATGCCCATTTAAGTAAACTACTTGTGGTTCCTAATCAAAATGTTGAGGCTGGTACACCGCTGGGTCTAGGTGGAAATACTGGGCATTCAAGAGGTTCGCATTTACATTTTGAAGTTCGCTTCTATGATGCGCCAATTAACCCAGAAGAAGTTATTGATTTTGAAAATAACCGCTGTAAAAGTGATAATCTATTTGTACATAAAAGTATATTTCGTCCAGGTGCTAAACCAACCGATCTAGAGGAGCACGGTGAATCTTTAGTTTCAGCTCAAAATGTAGTAAAATCACAAAGTCGGAAATACCATAAAATAAGACGTGGCGACACCTTAACAAGAATAGCTGCAAATAATCATACAACAGTCGCGCAGCTATGCAGATTAAACGGACTTCGATACAATTCTAAAATCCAAATTGGTAGGACAATTCGTGTCAGATAATCAAATTTAGGTTCATTTAGTTATTCACAAACGAACCAACTTAATCTATTTTTTTGTAAATTGTTGACATGGAATGCAAATATCGTGTCATTTTATCGATTGATGGTGGGGGAATTCGAGGGGTAGTTCCTTTGAAAATACTTACATACATCCAAGAGCAAGTCTCTAAAATGGATGATCAAATCGATATTTCATCTTGGGTAGATGTTTTTTCAGCTTCAAGTACTGGATCCATAATTGCCGGAGCATTAATGCTCAGAAATGAAAAGGGAAGAGGTAAATTTTCTCCTACAGAAATGTTAGAGTTATACAAACGCCGAGGCGAGCAGATTTTCAGTAAAAATGTTGGAATAGACCCAAGTCATTCAAAATATCCGCTAAGCTTTGTGCTAGACCATTTTTTTGGTGGTATAAACTTAGAGCATTTGCACAAGCGTTTCTTATTTGTATCCTATGATTTAAATTCTGATAGCCAGTATCTTTTTACTGATACTGCTGATCGTTTCAGGTCACTTCCTTTGTCCAAGATTATGATTGCTTGTTCAGCTTTTCCTGGAGTTTACCCTCCGTTAAGTTTGGGTAATTTATTGTTGGCAGATGGAATCGTTGCTGCCAAAAACCCAGCTGAATTGGCTTACAATTATGCAAGAATGTTTTATCCAACAGATCCAATTATTCTCATAAGTTTAGGTACAGGACAAAGTGATTTCAATGAGATGGATATTATCGACAAAGAAATGGAAGTTGTCAATAAGAATTTGACTGAAATCAGCAAAGTTGATGACAATCTTTTATACTACAGATTTCAGCCGACTTTAATTGATCCGCCTTCTTCAGAAAGTGACACCACGGCTGAGAATATCAATGCTTTATTGAGAGATACAGAATCTTATATCGAGCAAAATCGAAGCGAATTTAATCGCCTGTTTAGCCTTATGAAAATTAAGGTCGAACAAATGGTGTAATCATTAACAATACTTAACGGCTTTTCTCTTAACTTTGTCAGCTATGAAGTTAAGCATCCTAATTTTTGCATTGATTCTTTTTGGTTCATGCGACAATTATAACCGTACCATTAAATCCGATGATTACGGTAAGAAATTTGATATGGCCGATCAGCTATATACTAGCGGTAAGTTCAGTCGTAGTGTGGTTTTGTATGAACAAATCTACCAAAGATTTCCAAAGACAAGTGAGGGAGAATTGGCCTATTACCGAATAGGAAAATCTTATTATGAAGATAAAGATTTTTACATGGCTGGATATTATTTAGGTTCTTTTAGCACACGTTTTCCTTATAGTCCAAAAGCTGAGGAGGCATTGTTTTTATCAGCAATGTGTTCTGTGTCAAATTCTCCAGAACCTTCTTTAGATCCAAATGATACCGAATTAGCAATAAATGATTTGCAGCAATTTGTCAATCGATACCCAAATTCAACACTTGTAGATTCTTGTAATATTACTATCGATAAGTTGCGTTTTAAGCTAGAAACAAAGGAGTATGAGAATGTCCGACAATACTCGAAGACAGAGTATTACAGAGCGGCAGTTGTGTCAGCCATGGCATTTAACGAGAAACATCCTAGATCAGATTTCCGTGAAGAGATTTATTATATTTTGGTAAAAAACTCGTATCTATTGGCAAAGAATAGTGTGAAAGAGAAAAAATTAGAGCGAATCGAGGATACTATTGAAAGATATCGTAACTTTGTAGCCGAATTTCCTGGCACCAAATACAAAAAAGAGGTGGACGATTACCGCGATGGTATGGAGAAGGAACTTCAAACAATGAATCTTGGAAATAAATAACATATGAATTTTAAGAACAGTCCAGCAGAAAAGACAACGATTACAAGAGATACTTTAGCTTTCGAAGAAAATTTCGGAAACATCTACGAATCTATCGTTGCTATGGCTAAAAGATCAAATCAAATCAGTGTTGAGTTGAAAGAAGAATTGACTAGCAAATTGTTAGAATTCGCGTCTTCAACTGATAACTTGGAGGAGATTTTTGAGAACCGTGAGCAAATTGAAATTTCAAAGTTCTACGAGAAAATGCCGAAGCCAGTTGCTATGGCAATGGATCAAATGTTAAAAGACGAATTAAACGTCCGTAGAGGAGAAGATTAATCAAGATGCAAAATAAGCGAATTCTTCTTGGGATAACTGGAGGGATTGCAGCCTATAAAATTGCAAGCTTGGTTCGATTATTTATAAAATCAGGGGCAGAAGTCAAATGTATAATGACTCCTGCCTCTTGTGATTTTATTACCCCGCTAACACTAGCCACACTTTCAAAAAACGATGTAATCCAAAGCTTCTGGGACGAAGAAACCGGAACATGGTCAAATCATGTCGATCTTGGTCTTTGGGCGGATGTGTTCGTTATTGCGCCACTCACAGCTTCTAGCATGAGTAAAATGGTGCAAGGAAATTCTGACAATGTTCTTCTAGCAGCTTATTTATCAGCTAAATGTCCAGTTATTGTTGCTCCGGCCATGGATCTTGATATGTATCAACATCCAAGCACTTTGGAGAATATGCAAAAATTACAAAGTCAAGGTGTGCAAATTATTCCTGCGAATAGCGGAGAATTGGCAAGCGGGTTAGTTGGAGAGGGAAGAATGGCCGAACCTGAAGAGATTCACCAATACCTTGAAAACCTTTTCGCCAAACAAAATGATTTTAAAGACAAGAAAGTTCTAATAACGGCTGGACCAACGCATGAAGCAATTGACCCAGTTCGTTTTATAGGAAATCAATCCTCAGGTAAAATGGGAGTTGCAATCGCAAATGCATTTCTAAATCGAGGGGCAATCGTTTGTTTAGTTTTAGGACCTTCTTCCGAAAAAATTGAACACCCAAATTTAAGATTGCATCGTGTTGTTTCTGCTCAGGAAATGTTTGAAACTGTTGAGCAAAATTGGAAAGATCAAGATTACGGTATATTTTCAGCAGCTGTTGCAGATTATCGACCGAAAGAGGTTGCGAATCAAAAAATTAAAAAGAAAGAAGACACTTTGACCATAGAATTGGTAAAGAATAAAGACATTTTGGCTTGGGCTGGTGAGATCAAATCTGGGAATCAAAAATTGGTCGGTTTTGCTCTAGAAACCAATAATGAAGTAGAGAATGCAAAGCAAAAGTTGATTAAAAAGAATTTAGACTTCATTGTTTTAAATTCATTAAATGATTCTGGCGCAGGATTTGCACATGCTACAAATAAAATTACTATCTTAGATAAAGGCAATATTTCCGTTGCTTTTGAGTTAAAATCTAAGAAAGCGGTTGCAGAAGATATTTTGGACCATTTGAAAAATAATAGCTAATTAAAAAATGAATAAAATCTTATTCTTTATAAGTGTGTTAACACTAAGTTTTAGTGGTTTTACTCAAGAGTTAAACTGTAAAGTTAGCGTCATAACTGATGCAAGACAAGAATTTACAACTGTTGAAAAAGAGATTTTTGAGCAATTGCAACAAACAGTTTATGATATGGTGAATACAACTCAATGGACGAAAGATCGATTCGCTATTGAAGAAAGAATCAATTGTAACATGGTGCTTCAGATTAAAGACAGTCCTTCTCCTGGCGTTTATTCTGGCTCTATGCAGATTCAATCAACACGACCAGCATTTAACTCTTCGTACAACACGACTATTTTTAATTTCGAAGATGATGATATTACTTTCGCATATAGTCGTGGAGCGCAGTTGATTTATGCCCCAAACCAATTCAGAGATAATTTAACCTCGATAATTGCCTTTTATGCTTATTATATAATTGCGATGGATTATGATACTTTTTCATTAAAAGGAGGTACTCAATATTTTAATGAGGCGCAAAATGTGGTCGTGAATGCTCAATCTTCAGGAGCAAAAGGGTGGAAAACGAATGAAACTGGTAAAAGAAATCGTTATTGGTTAGTAGATAATGCACTACATCAATTATTCGAACCATTAAGAATTTGCAATTATGAATATCACCGATTGGGTGTTGATGTAATGTACGAATCATTAGAAACAGCGCGAAAAAACATGTATACTGCTTTGAATAAATTAAACAAAGTTGTCGCAACACGTCCAAACTCAGTTAATTTATTAAACTTCTGTCAAGCCAAAAATATAGAATTAAAAAATCTTTTTGCCGATGCCGAGGTAAAAGACAAACAAGATCTAGTAGCATTAATGCAAAGACTTGACCCCGCGAATTCTTCTTTGTACGACGAAATTTCCAAATAAATGTTATCGAAAATTTGGATCAAAAATTTTGCTTTAATTCAAGAGTTAAATTTTGATTTTCAGAATAGTTATACCGTAATTACGGGTGAAACAGGATCTGGAAAATCTATCCTTCTTGGAGCTTTAAATCTTATTCTCGGCGAAAGAGCCGACTTCTCACTAATTGGTCCAGATAGCGACAAAACTTTCGTTGAAGCCGAATTCAATATTTCTCAATTGAACATGAATACTTGGTTTGTCGAAAATGATATCGACTATGAAGAATTGTGTTTGGTCAGACGAGAAATTAATCGACAAGGCAGATCTAGAGCTTTTGTGAACGACACACCTGTTTCTTTGCAACAGATTAAGCAGCTTACAGAGCGATTAATCAACATTCACTCTCAGCACCACACGATTACGCTTCGAGATAAAAACTTTCATCTTGAATTGCTTGATATTTTGGCTGGACATGAAAACGAAGTTTCAAAATTTGGGATTGAATTTCAGGAGCTGAAAAGCAAAAAGAAGAAATTTAAAGAAGAGGAGGAAAGAGTCTCTAAAGCTGAGGCCGATAGAGACTATATTACTTTCCAGCTTGAAGAAATAGAGCTTTTGCATTTAGATTCTATTAATTATCAAAATTTAGAAGAGGAATTGGCGCAACAGGAAAACATGGATGACATTGTTTCAGCCTTGGATGCAATTTCCAATTCTCTAAATGATGATAACGGCTCTTTACCCGTATTGAAATCATTAAAAACGAAACTAGAGAGAAGCAAAATAGAAAATTCCAAATTAGAGGAGTTGATTCATCGATTGAATTCGACTGTTTTAGAATTGGAGGACATTGCGTTAGAATCAAGCAGCTATCTGGATAATTTAGAGAAAAATCCAGAACGTATTCTTGAATTGACAAGCAAAATAGATGCTTACAATCGTGTTGCTCAAAAGCACAAATGTGCGACCCAAGAAGAAATGATGCAATTGGAAGCTTCATGGCGAGATCAGTTGTCTATTTCGACAGAAGGTAGAGCTCTTCTAGAGAAAATGAGTCATGAAATTCAAGAAATGGAAACAAAGTTGATTTCTTGGTCTTCCGAATTGCATGAAAAACGTAAGAAAGCTTCAATTTCGATACAGAAAGAGATAACTAGTTTATTGTCTGATTTGAAAATGCCGAATACCATTTTACAATTTGAGTTAACACCAACACAAGAATTAACCATTAAAGGGAAAACAAGCGTTTCTATGCTGTTTTCTACAAATAAAGGTATTCCCGTTCAACCGATTGAAAAAATAGCGAGTGGAGGTGAGCTAAGTCGTTTAATGTTGTCTATTCAATGTTTAATATCTGAGAAAAAACGTTTACCAAGTATCATTTTTGATGAAATCGATACTGGCGTTTCTGGTGAAGTCGCTCAAAAAATTGGAAACCTGCTTCAACGAATGGGTAAAAACCTTCAGTTGATCGCCATTTCGCATCTTCCTCAAGTAGCTGGTAAAGCGATGACGCATATAAAAGTTGAAAAGTTTGAAAAAGAGGGCAGAACCCTTTCGAGTTTAAAACAATTAACTCAAGAAGAGCGAATTGAGGAAATTGCTCGATTGATGAGCGGTTCAGCAATCAACGAAGCAGCTTTGGTTAACGCAAAATCCTTGATGGACGAAATATGAAGTGGTTTTTAGACGAAAAATACCCTAAAGCCACTCAGGATATTAGCCATGGAGAAGGTATTGTCTTTATCGGTAGCTGCTTTTCTGAAAATATATTCAATCGCGGAAAACAATTAGGATTTGATTTTCGATCGACAAATTACGGAACCATTTTTCACCCTTTACCAATTGCACGCATCATTCAAGATGCCATTCATTTAAATCCTGATTTTCGAATTGATTCAAATGAAGGAAGATATTTTTCTTGGGATACTTCCTCAAAAATGGTCGCTGAATCTAAAAATGAATTAGAAAAAAGACTTTCTGAAGAACAATCAAAACTTCACAAAAATTTAAAATCAGCGAAATATCTGTTTTTAACTTTTGGTACGGCAAAGGAATATGTCATGTCAGACGGCTTGGTTGTTGCTAATTGTCATAAAGTTCCGTCTAGTGAATTTAATAGCCAATTATCTGAAGTTCAGGAGTTGGTCAAAACCTATGAAAATTTATTATCAGACTTATCCAACTTCAATCCCGAATTAAAAATTGTAGTGACGGTTAGTCCTGTTCGACATTCAAAAGATGGCTTGGTAGAAAACAATAGGAGCAAAGCAAGATTAATACAACTTTGTGAGTTGCTTGAGAAAAAAGTTAGTGTTAACTATTTTCCTGCTTATGAACTTGTTATCGATCAACTGCGTGACTATCGTTTCTATTCAAAAGACTTGGTTCATCCTTCAGATGAGGCAATTGAATTCGTCTGGGAAAAGTTTCAAGAGACTTATTTTTCAGAAGAAACGGCTAGGATCTGCAATCAAATTGGAAAATTCAAATCTTATTTTGGTCACCGGCCTTTGAGAAAAGAAAATGAAAGAGAGTTGGAAATTCGACAGTCTAAACAATCGGAATTAAAAGCTTTTCTAGCGAAAAATCCACAAGTTATTTGGCAATAAAAAAGGAGCAATTTTTCAATCACTCCTTTTTTAATCTTTATAATTTTTTCTATCTAGTTACAATCACGATCCCTTTATAGCTATCAGCTTCTCCGGGTAAAGGATTTGTAAGAACAACTTTCCAAATATAATTGGCTCCATTGTCAGCAAGATTTCCACTTCTTCTATCAATCCCATCCCAACCTTCAGCAGCGCTTTTTGTTGTAAAGACAGTTCCTCCAGTTTTCGGATCAATAATAGTTAAAGAGAATCCAGTGTTTCTTTCTTTTAAAGCAAAAGGCATGAAAGTGTTTTTTCTAACATCATTCGACAAAGGACTGAAAGCATCTACAGCCATCAAGTTATAGTCTTCATCCACATTTACTGTTTTGCTTGTTGAATTCTTACAACCGTTGTTGTCGGTTGTTTCAAGCGTAATGGTATGATTTCCTTTTGTAAAGAAATGGAATTCATTTTCTTTACCTGAAAGCACATTTTTAGACTTGTCGTAAGTCCATTTGAAGTTATTTGCGATAGATGTTGTTTTAACTATAGTTGAAGGGACACCATTTTTATAAATGTTGTCCATATCCACATCAAAGTATGGTTCAGAAATTGAATAAACAACGAAAGTGTTTTCTACTTCCTTATTACTATCGGTCAAATGATATGTACCAGCTTCATTCAATTGAATTGCACCAATTTTATTAGCTGCAACTATTTGTTTTTTACCGCTTGGCGCTGTAAGAACAATATTTCTTGCATTTGTATTGTTGATTATCACTTCATCATTCAAACAATGCTTAGAAATTAACGGAAGTACTATTGCCTCTATATTTTCATTTCTTTTCGTTTCAACTAATCCGTTATTTATTGTTGAAGCTACATTTGTTTTAAGCTCACCAATTGTTCCTTGAATTATATTCGTTGAGTTTTGAGGCTGTGCTTGAGTATTAGTAGTTGAGCTATTAGTTTTAACAGCTGGTTCTGTTTCGTTGGCAATTGTTTTGGCAACAGAATTCTCAGAAATAGCTTTCTGTTCAGTATTGTTATTTTTTACTGCCACTTTTTCCTTAGTTGAATTTTGATTCTCAACTTTGACTTCACTGGTTTTAATTACTTTATCAGATGAATTAAGGAAATAAAGAGCAGTCGAAATTCCAACCACTCCGATCACAATTGCAGACGCTCGCCAAGGATTAAATGGCTTTTTCGGCGTTGCCACCGGCATTGCTGCGTCAAGGCGGGCTTGGAGAGCGTCCCACGCTTGTGGATTATAAGGAGCATCCATGTTTTGGAGACTTTCCTTGAATAGTTTTTCTAAATTTTGACTCATTATTATTGGTCTATTTTTTCAAATTTTTCTTTCAATATTTTTTGCAAATTCATTTTGGCTTTTGCTAAATTGGATTTTGATGTGCCTTCCGTCACGCCCAGTAGTTCACCGATTTCCTTGTGTGTATATTCTTCAATAACATACAAGTTGAAAACGGCTTTGTAAGCTGGCGTGAGTTGATTTATAGCTTCCATTGCAATCTCTGCTTTTAAGCTTTTCAAATCAAATTCTTCATCTTCGACCATAGGATTGAAAGCTTCAAGAACGAATTCTTCGTCGCTATCTTTCCGAATCGGATCTTTTTTGGATTTGCGTATTGCGTCGATGCATGTATTAGCAAAAATTCGTCGCAACCATCCTTCAAAAGAACCGGTGTGATCGTAGGCACCCAATTTATCAAAGACCTTAATGAATCCAATTTGGAGAACTTCTTGCGCATCATCCGGATTTCGGTGATAACGCATGCAAACAGATAACATTTTACCATAAAAGAGCTTAAAGAGTTGTTCTTGAGACTTTCTATTGTTCTCAATGCAACCCGTGATAATTTCCTTTAATTGTTCGCTATTTTCCACATTGTTTTCATTCAGAAGACGCTTGACTTTCTTCTTGGTTGCCTATTGGTCTATATTTATTAACCGTTTTAGAATTTCATTCACAATACCTCACAAAATAACGAATTTTTCATTCAATATGCTTACTTTTGCACTGTTTTAAAAACGACATTAATCATACCAAAAAAAATACAATGAAAGTAACAGTAGTTGGTGCGGGTAACGTGGGTGCAACATGCGCAGACGTATTGGCACACAGAGAAATTGCCAATGAGATCGTATTGTTGGACATCAAAGAAGGTTTTGCAGAAGGTAAGGCTTTAGATATTTGGGAAACAGCTCCAATTGGATTGTACGATTCTAGAACTATCGGTTCTACGAACGATTATTCCAAAACAGCTAATTCGGAAGTAGTAGTTATTACTTCAGGTTTACCAAGAAAACCGGGGATGTCACGAGATGACTTAATCGCAACAAACGCAGGAATCGTTAAATCTGTTACTGAAAACGTAGTAAAATATTCGCCAAACGCTAAAATCATTATTGTTTCCAATCCTTTGGACGTTATGACATACTGTGCATTTTTATCAGCGAAAGTTGATTCTAAGAATGTATTTGGAATGGCAGGTGTATTGGATACAGCTCGTTACCGTGCTTTCTTGGCAGAGGAATTGAATGTTTCTCCAAAAGATATTCAAGCGGTATTGATGGGTGGTCATGGTGATACTATGGTTCCACTTCCACGTTACACAACTGTGGCTGGAATTCCAGTTACTGAGTTAATTTCTACTGAGAAATTGAACGAAATCATCGAAAGAACGAAATTCGGTGGTGGTGAAATCGTTAAATTGTTAGGAACGTCAGCTTGGTATGCACCAGGTGCAGCTGCAGCTCAAATGGTTGAAGCTATCGTTCGTGATCAAAAACGTATTTTCCCAGTTTGCGCTATGCTAAACGGTGAATATGGAATGAAAGATATCTTCTTAGGTGTTCCAGTTATCCTTGGAAAAGGCGGAATTGAAAAAATCATCGAATTGGATTTGAACGCAGAAGAAAAAGCATTATTAGAAGAATCAGCTGTTGCCGTTAAAGGTGTTATGGATGTTTTGGATAATATGAATGTAGCAGGATAATAATAGAAATTAAAAAAAAGTCGTGATGAAAAATTTTTCATCACGACTTTTTTTGTGCAAAATTTTAATCGTTTGTAGCGAACAACTGCATTTTTATAATTTTCTTCAACTCACCATTTCCCTGAGAATTAGTAACTCGATAAAAGTATGTGCCGGCTTCATATTCGCTCATATTTACAATTATATCCTTAAAGTTATTATCGACTTTATATTCTTGAATTTTAATTCCGTTAAAATCGATTAATTCAATTTTACCTGTTTTTATTCCTTGGGGAAGTATATAGGGAAGGTGAACTAATTCTGAAGTTGGATTTGGATAAGCGAAAATCAATTCTTGATCGTTTTCGGGTTTAATTTCGTTCGAATAATTTGTTCCACAAAGCGAAAACACTCTGACTTCATCTATGGATCCACCATAGTAATTTAATAGCATTTTCGTGCCAAACGGAGTGTTAACAATTGGATATCGATTATTGATACCAATACTCGCATAAAGAACTGCGCTGTCTGAATGGAAAAGTATATTGCCTTTGTCTTGCCTCACTTCAACGAATCCACCGACACAAGGATAAGGGGAACAGTCATAATTAATAAGGAATTCAATATTATTAGTGTCACAATCAAATAATGATCTAGAAACATAAGTAATGCTGTAATTGTAATCGTAGAAATAAGGAATATTTGCAGTTTGATCAACGGTGTGATTCATATTGTATAAGGTGATTAGTTGATTATTATAATCGACGTTAAGATAACGGTATTCGTTGCTATCGAGTTTTAATATTTCAAACGAATTTGGTCCGTAATTTCCTACTCCCGAATAGGTATGTTCCAATGTAATCTGAGATTGAGTGTTAAAGCTTAATGCAGAAACAATCAAAGTGAAAAGTAGTTTTTTCATAGTTGTAGATTTTAGATATTTAATACTAACGAATTTATGTAACCCTAAGTTGGAAAATAATGACAAAAAAAAGACTCGATCCTATGAATCGAGTCTTATCTCTAAAATCTGAGATCTCTCAGTCTATTTTTTATAAAAAGGCAACTTAGCAACTTTCGCTTTAACTCCTTTATCCCGGATAGAAATGAAAATTTCTGTATCCAAAGCGGCATTTTCAACTGTTACGTAGCCAAGGCCAATTCCTATTTTCATACTTGGCGACATCGTTCCAGAGGTAACATGACCAATTTTGTTTCCAGAAGCATCATGAATTTCGTAATCGTGACGAGGAATTCCTCTGTCAACCATTTCAAACGCAACTAATTTTCTTTTAACCCCAGCTTCTTTTTGTTTGGCAAGGAAATCTGAATCAACAAAGTCTTTGGTGAATTTTGTAATCCAACCTAAACCAGCTTCTAATGGCGATGTTGTGTCATCAATATCGTTTCCGTATAGACAGAATCCCATTTCCAATCGCAAAGTATCTCTGGCAGCCAATCCAATAGGTTTGATGCCAAATGAAGCACCAGCTTCTAATACTTTGGCATAAACTTGTTTTACTTCGTCATTTTTGCAGTAGATTTCAAATCCACCTGAGCCAGTATAACCGGTAGCAGAAATAATAACATGCTCAATACCAGCAAAATCAGCAATTTCAAAGTGGTAATATTTAATTGCCGCTAAATCGATGCTAGACAATGACTGCATCGCTTCAACTGCTTTTGGTCCTTGAATTGCTAACAAAGAATAGTCATCAGAAAGATTCTTCATTTCAGCACCCATAGAGTTATGAGATGAAATCCAATCCCAATCTTTATTAATATTTGACGCGTTTACCACTAATAAGTATTGTTCATCTTTAATCATGTAAATGATCAAATCGTCAATAATACCACCTTTTCCGTTCGGCATGCATGAGTATTGAGCACGGCCGACTGTGAGAGTGGAAGCATCATTCGTTGAAATCTTTTGAATTAAATCGATCGCGGTTGGTCCTGAAATTAGAAATTCACCCATGTGAGAAACGTCAAAAACACCAACAGCGTTTCGAACCGTTTCATGTTCAACGTTTACACCTTCAAATTGCACAGGCATATCATATCCAGTAAAGGGAACCATTTTTCCGCCCATTGCGATATGCTCATCATTTAACGTAAGTTTTTTCATCGATTTTTTTTTGGTAAAATTAGTTATATCATACAAATAGAAAAGGAAAACCTGCTAAGAATGCAATTCTGCAAGCTCTTGACCGACAAGTGTACCTATGGCTATGCCCATTCCGCCCATTCGAACACCAGCACAAACTCGTGAATCCAATCGCTCAATAATAGGTGATTTCTCATTTCCTATACCCATGATTCCAGCCCACCTTTGTTCAATTGTATATGGAGTATCAGGTAAAACAATCGTTTTTAAAACATGTTCAATTGCAGATTGAATATCTTCGGTCGTTTCGATTTTATCTGTGTTTTCTTGCTGAAAATTATGGTTTCTTCCGCCACCAATAAGTACTCGGTTGTCAATGTTTCTAAAGTAAAAATAACCCTCATCAAAATGAAAAGTTCCTTCGAATTTAAGTGATTCTATTTTATTGGTAATCAAAACTTGAGCTCTTGCTGGATGAACTTTTAACTGAGGTAAAATACTGGATGTAAACCCATTGGTGCAGATTACCAAGTTCGAACAATCAAAGGTTCCAATATTGCTTTCAATTTTCACGGAATTTGTTCCTGATTCATATGCAAGGAGTTCTATTCCTCGGAGGATTAAAATATCTTTTTCAGCAACTTTTTTAAATAGTGCTAAATTTAGTTTTGCTGTATCAATTTGACCTTCGAGTTTATTTTTGAAAATAGAATCCAAACCATCAAATCCAAATTTTTTGATATCCGCTACATTTTCTGAGTAGACGTTTTCAAATCCGGTGATTGATTTAAGTTCTCGATTCAAAAAAGACAAATTATCTCGAATTTCTGAAGATTTCTTTTTGTGAATTGTTAAATCCCAAGAACCGTTAGTTTGCATGCCAATGTCTTCATTTCCAAGCCATTTTTTTAGTGCAGTCAAACCATTCCATCGTTTCTTAACTGTTTCCCAGACTTTTAAAGATTCAGTAGTTCGTAAATCACTTAAAATCTCTGAAGGCGAGCCAAAGCAAGCGAAACCAGCGTTTTTAGAAGTTGCTGAAAATGGTAGAGACCCTTTGTCAATAATAAGAATCTTTGAATTAGGATGTTTTTCCTTTAAATGGTGTGCACAGCTCACCCCAACGATACCGGCACCTACAACTAAAAAATCAATAGAATCGAACAACATTTTCTGCTCCCAATAACTTATGTCGTTTACTGATAGGTTCATGCCATGAAAGTATAGAACATTTTTGCGATATTTGTCTAATATTAAAAAAAAGGAATAATTATTGAACGTTTTCCGTACCCAGTTGTACAGATAAGTGTTATAACAGAAGTATGAGATATTGTTTGCTTTTACTATTCGTCTTGCTGTCCATGAATTTCATGGCGCAGAAGGTGAATGTTCAATATGTTTTTGCCGGTCAAATCACAAATTACGAGACAGGTAAGAAAGAGGGGAGTGTTACGGCTACGTTGACTTCCGGTGGGAAAATTATATCTACTGCAATGACCGCGACGAATGGTAAATATTTGTTGACGGCAACCATGCCTGCCCAATCTAATTTTCAGATAGTATTTTCAAAATCTGGTTTTGTTAGCAAACGAATTGCTTGTAATTTTTCCACAATGAATACGGATCGCATCAAGGAAGGTGAAAAGATTACTCCGATGCAAGATTTGAGTTTGGAAATATTCACTACAAAGCCAGGGGTTGATTTTTCCTTTCTAGAAAGAGAACCTGTTGCAACTTTTGGATTGAATGAAGATAATATTGTTCCGATGCTCGATATTGCAGCATCCCAAAGGATAAAACAAAAAATTGAAGGTTTACTATCAAATCCAACTCCTCAGCCTGACAATGCTGAAGCCAATTACAATTCAGCAATAAAATCTGGCGACAATTTATTTGGACAAAAAAAGTATGATGAAGCCTTAAAGCAGTATGAAAACGCAGCTGGGATAAAACCCAAAGAGCTTTATCCTCAAAAGAAAATTGCTGAGATAGATGCGCTATTAAGAGCGAAGAACAAAGAAGAGGCAGCCGTTAGTGAAACAGACAAGCAATACAACAATCTTATTACAGCAGCGGATAATTTTAGAGATAATAAACAATATCCAGAAGCAATTGCAAAGTATAATACGGCAATGCGTGTAAAGTATGAGCAATACCCTAAAGATGAAATCAAGAAAATAGAAGCGATAATAGCGGAATCAAGGAAAGAGGAGCGAGAAGATCGATCTTACCAAGAGGCAATAGCTGCTGCAGATGTGGCTATTAATGCTAATAATTATAAAGTTGCGAAAGAGCGATATGAAGCTGCAATTGCCATAAAATCAGATGAACAGTATCCAAAAGATCAATTGGTTATAGTGGAGAAAGAGTTGCAGAAAATGGCGAGTGAACAAGCAAAGCAGAAAAAATATGACGATGCAATTGCAGAAGCCAACCAACTTTTCGCTGGGTCTAAATTCGTTGAAGCCAAAGCCAAGTATACTGAAGCTCTCGGAATAATTCCTACTGAAAATTATCCAAAAGAGAAAATAAAATCGTGTGATGAATTAATTGCAAAAAATGCAAAAGCTATAAAAGATGCTGAAGATATAAAACGTCTTTTTGTAGAAGGGCAAGTATTGATTGATGAGAAATCATATGTAAAAGCCAAAGGTAAATACACAGAAATCCTTCAAATCGACCCAACGACGAACTTAGCGCAAGTAAAACTAGATGAAATTGATCGATTGATTAAGGCCGATGAAGCTGCTAAAAATGCTGAGAACATTATCAAGGGGTATATTGCCGAAGGAGATTTAGCGGTGAAGAATCAAGATTACTCAACTGCGAAACTAAAGTATGGAGCAGCATTAGAAGTTCGAGAAGATACAGCGTTGAGAGAAAAATACAACGCCTTGCTGTCAAAAATTGCCAATATACAAGCGAAAACGTTAGTAGACCAGAAATTTGACGAAAGTATGAAGGCGGCTAAGGCTTTGTTGGACGCAGAAAAACTAGAAGAAGCAAGACGAGCATATCAAGCTGCAGCTAATTTAGATGAAACGAGAAACGAACCTAAAATGCGTATTGCTGAAATTGACGCTCGATTAGTTAAAAATTCAGAGGCAGATAAAGCATACAGAGCAATCATTGATAAAGGAGATGCTTTTATGAAAGAAGAAAAGTATTTAGCTGCTATTGATGAATACAATAAAGCTTTGGTTGTGCGTCCTACGGATAAAGAACCTAAAGACAAAGCTGATGAAGCAGAGCGTTTAGAAAGGGCAAGGGGTGATGTTGCTAACCAACAATTTGAAAAAATAATTTCCGTTTCTCAAACCAAAATAGATGAGCAAGATTATGATAAAGCAGTCGAATTATTAAATAGAGCTATTTCTCTTCGTTCACCTGAAAGAAAGTCGGATAGACGTCCGGAACAAATGTTGGAAGAAATAGAGAAGCTTAAAAGAATAGATGCGAGTTACAAGGAAAAAGTAGAAGCGGCCGAGGTTTTTGCCAAAGAAAAGAACTATGATAGAGCTATTTCAAAATATGAGGAAGCAGCCTCATTAAAGAAAGATGAAACGTTACCTGGTCAACGAATTGCAGAACTGAAAAAAGCGCAAAGTGAATTTCTTGGTGCGGCTCAAAAAGAAAGTTTATTCAATGAAAATTATAAAAAGGGAACGGCGGCGAAAGCGGCAAAAACTTACGAGCTGGCATTAGAAAACTTTAATAAGGCGTTAAGTTATAAGCCAGATGATCAAGCTACTAAAGATCACATTAATGAAATAAAACAAATCATTGAGGAACGAAAATTGGCTGATGCAGATTCTAAAAATCAACGAGAAAAAATGGCCGCTCTGGTTAAAGCGGCTGACGATTTATTCAATCTCGGTGATTGGGGGGAAGCGAAAAAAGCATATGAAGTTATAATTGAAATTGACAAAAATAAAGCTCATGCTAATGCAAGAATAAAAGAATGTGATTTGCGTTTGTCTGAAGAAAAAAACAAACTTGCAAATAGCGAATACAAAGCTCTGATTGCTTCTGCTGATAACAATTTTGAAAAGAGGGACTTTTTACGTTCGAAAGAGTTATTTGAAAAGGCTCGAACATTACGACCAAAAGAATCTTATCCAATTCAAAAATTAGCCGAAATCGACTTATTATTGCATCCACTTATCATTGAATCTAGTACTTTAGAAGCTCTTGGTGACGTATATACTGGCGCTAATGGAGAGGCCGATTTGGTTCAAGCCGATTTGGACCGTAAAAATGAGAAGAATAATAAGTTTGCGGATGCTATTAATGTTTCAAATGCTCAACGTGAAAAATACAGTTACAAAGAGGAATATCAAAACTACGAAACAAAAGATGCAATTGGAAATATTCAGATTCGAGGTGAGCAAGAATCTCAATTGGCGAAAGAACAGGTTCAGCGTAAACAAGAGTATTTGACTCAAATTCAAAAGTATGGTAACGATTTGAACGAGCAAAACGCTTTGTACGAACAGTCAGATAATTACCAGTCCCAAGAAAAAATAAAATACATTGAGCGTAACGTAGCTCAAACCGCTGAAATACAAGGGCAGGCATATAAATTAAATGCTCAGAAAGTTAAAGACAATGCTTCTCGCATCAATGCGATGAATGAAAGTAGAAGTTTGGCTCATCAAGACTATCAAATTCAAAACGGTACAGAATTAACCAAAATGTCAATTGAAGCGCAAGAGTCTCTGAATGACGATGCTTCTCGCTTGGCGATGCAAAAAAGCCTTGAAGAAAAGAAAACGAATACTGCAGATTTAGCCTTGAATCTTAAGAATGATGAATTTAAATCTACTCGACAAACAACTGAAGGATTAAACGCTCTAAGAGAAAAATCGGAGCAGAAATCGATACTGGAAGGTGAAAGGTTGGCATCAAACAACGAGCAGATCAAATCTGTTGAAAGTAAAATGCAAGACGAAGGTCGAAAGGCTTATAATCATGAAATGGAAATCTATCTTCAAACCAAGGAGTCCATTAGTACGCAAGAAAAAGTAGGTATTAGGAAAGCGAATGAAGCTGACGATAAAATTGATGCAAACAATAGAAATATTAAGGCAAAACGAATTGATGCTGAGAAAACTTCTGCCAATTTGGGAGATTCGGAGAGAATAGACAATCAAAATAGTCAAGCCAGTTTGAATGATATGCAGGCTAAAGGAAATCAGATTTCAACCGACTATGTTGACAAGCAATATGATAATAGTCAAACGCTTAAAGTGAAGAAAGATGCCGCATTAGCACTTAATGAACGATTAGATCAAAAAGCTGACAATAAAAATTTGGAATCACGTGGAAACATTGAAATATTAATTTCAGAATCTGCAGCAAGAGATAAGCAAACAATTGATAAGCAATTGAAAAATGCCAAAATGGTTGATGAGATACAAAGTGTTGCATCAACTCAAGCTGAGGATAATGCAAAACGTGCTCAAGAAAATCAGCGAGAGATTACAAACTCACTAAACAAAGTTGATTCAGATTTGGATATCGCAAAGCCTCGAAACACCTTGGGTGATGAATATTCAGAAGGAGTGACAGAAGAGAAATTCTCACAAAATGGTCCCGACGGTAAATTGAGTAAGATTTTGACAAGACGTATTGTAGTCGTTGACGGACATGGTGACGTTTACGTTCGCACACAGATGAAAGGAGTTACAACCTATAAAAAGAACAATGAAGCAATTTCAGAATACACTTGGCAAAAAGAAACTCAGAATAGTTCTCTGGTTCGTCACTAGTTGTATTTTCCTTTTAGCGTGTAAAGAAGAAAAGTCTATTCAGCAGATTTCTGGTGAAACACAAGGCACGACCTACTTAATCACCTTAGTCGATCAAAAGCAAGCTATTTCAAAGTCGAATATTGATAGCATATTACATGCTTTTGATTTGTCGTTATCTGGTTATATCCCGAATTCAACCATTAGTAATTTAAATCAAAGCACAGGAGATTTTATTGTTCCGGCTAAAGATTTTTATTTCATGGAATGTTTCGAATTATCTGAAAAAATTGCAAATAAAACTAGCGGGATTTTCGACCCAACTGTTTTGCCTTTAATGGAACTTTGGGGTTTTTTAAAAGATTCTGAGAAACTACCTTCCCAGCATGAAATTGATTCTGTAAAAACATTCGTTGGATTTACCAATCAGGCTTTGTTCAGTGTTTTTAATAAAGATAAGGGCATATTAATTCAAAAGAACGACCCAAGGTTAAGATTCGATTTTAATGCAATAGCTCAAGGCTACTCTGTTGATGTTTTGGCTAATTACCTCAAACAAAAAGGTCACAAAAACTTCTACGTTGAAATTGGCGGTGAAATTTATGTTTCTGGCCACAACCCAGATGGAAAACCATGGCGATTGGGCGTAGACAAACCTGTGGCGAGCAATGATGGAAAAACAAAGCGAGTAATTTCAGCCGTCATTAATATTGAAAATGGCGGTATTGCCACTAGTGGTAATTACCGTAAATTCTACAAAAAAGATGGGAAAATATACGCACATACCTTAAATCCAACAACGGGTTATCCAGCCGAAAATGAATTATTGAGTGTAACAGTACTTGCCAAAAACGCGGCTATCGCTGATGGTATGGCGACAGCTTTTATGGCGATGGGGTTGGATAAATCCAAAGAATATCTAAGAAAAAATGAAGACGATAAATTGGAGGCTCTTTTTATTTATCGCGGTGAAGAGAATACGATTGAATCTTTTGCTACCAAAGGTATGAAGGGTAAAATGGATGAATAATAACCTTGGGGAAAGGGTTCACCAATTTCCTCAATGAAAAGTAATTCTCATTACCAGTTTATTTAAGTCTACCTTCGTCAATGAATATGTCGATAGAGCAAAGAGTTCAATTGGTCGAAAGCCTTTTTTCCCAATTAGAGTTCGAAAGTGCTCAGTTTAACAAATTATCAGGTTTAGGTTGTGCCGCGGGATGCGGAAAGTGCTGTACATATCCAAATGTTGAGGCCTCACCTTTAGAATTTTTGCCTTGGGCATTTAACCTTTTCATAAATGATGAAGCGGAAAATATGCTTTTGAAATTGGCTGAAAACAAAAGTTCTACCTGTATGATCTATAAGTCTTTAACCGTTTTTGGAGGTGGGCGTTGCAGTGATTACAAGTTCCGAGGATTAATTTGTCGACTTTTTGGTTCAGCCGCCAACACGGACAAATATGGCATTTTGAGATTGGCTACTTGTAAAATAATAAAAGAAGGGCAAGCTGAAAACTATAATTCGACAAGTTTGGCGATAGAAAAAGGAATGAAAATTCCAATATTTACAGAGTATTATATGCAATTGAATCAAATTGATTTTCAGATGGCGAATCAAATTGTTCCAGTAAATTTGGCGCTGAAAATGGCCATAGAAGAAGTATTGCAATACTATTCTTATCGACCATTGAATTCTGCCGATAAGCTATGTTCATAGTTTCAATTGTTTTTCCTTTTTTTATTTAATTATGGCTAAACCTCTAAACATGTCATTTTGAAAAATTACATTTATTAAAGAAACAGAATCACCTTAATGAATTAATTCAAAACCAACACCAAAAAAATCTGAAAAACTGCCAATTCTATCTCATCTGCCTTTCTTCAGTACAATATCTATCCTACCCGGCAATTCGCTAATCTGTAATCAGTCTTCCGCAATTCCAAATTCCCTATGGTTTTCCTCAACCCAGTGTTTGCAATTAAACAAAACGGCTTCTAATTCAGGGTACCTTATTCTATATCTTCGTTACAAAAAAGAATGAACCTCCGCATATTACATTTACTCTTCAATATTGTGATGCTGACTATCGGATTGATTCTCTGTTTGGAGTATTGGCAAACAGAACAGTTCTCAGCCATAAAGCAAGTGTCGGTTCCCATCATGATTTTGGTGATTATTTACATCACTTTTCATTTCTTTAAAAGGCTACTTTTCAAAAACATCAAGTGGTGGGATTGGCTCTATTATATTGCAATGGTGAGTATCGCTTTGCCCGTATTCTTTGCCAATTCAATTAATGAAAACTTTTACCATTGGATACTAGACATAGGAAGCACTTTTTTTATCATTCCAGTACTAATCGATTCTTATGATTGGTGGAAAAACCGAAAACAAAAAGACGAATGAATGTTCACTTTATAGCAATTGGTGGAAGCGCCATGCACAATTTGGCTATTGCCTTGAAACGAAAAGGCATGGTTGTAACAGGTTCAGATGATGAAATTTTTGAACCTTCGAAATCGCGTTTAGCAAAAGATGAAATTTTGCCGAAACATATAGGTTGGGATGCGGACATGATTTCAAAGGATTTGGATGCTGTAATTCTCGGAATGCATGCAAGAGCAGATAATCCTGAATTGTTGAAAGCGAAAGAACTCAATTTGCCGATTTTCTCTTATCCAGAATATTTATACGAGCAAAGCAAAGATAAAAAGCGCTTGGTCATAGGCGGAAGTCACGGAAAAACGACGATAACTTCAATGATTTTGCATGTTTTCAAGGAATTAGGCATGAACGTCGATTATATGGTTGGCGCGCAATTGGAAGGATACGATTGCATGGTTAAAATTACCGAAGACGCTAAAATCATGGTTTTAGAAGGCGATGAATATTTGAGTTCACCAATCGACAGAAGGCCAAAATTTCATTTATACCATCCTGATGTTGCTTTAATTAGTGGAATTGCTTGGGATCACATCAACGTTTTTCCAACCTGGGAAAATTACATCGAGCAATTCGATGTTTTTTGTCAGAAGATAGCGAGTGACGGCTATTTGACTTACGCCAACAACGACCCAGAAGTTAAGAGACTAGGGGAGAGGTATTCTTCGAAAATTACGACAGTTCCCTATGATGTTCCCAAATACGAAATGACTGAAGAAGGGACTATTTTGATTTGGGACGGAGAAAAATATCCATTAAAGATATTCGGAGCACATAACCTTCAAAATCTTGTCGGAGCGATGCGTTTGGCGGAACAAGTTGGAGTTACGACAAAACAATTCTTTACTGCAGCACAGACCTTCACAGGAGCAGGGAAACGTATGGAGAAAGTCACTGAGAAAGGAAATTTCATTCTTTTCAAAGATTTCGCCCATTCGCCGAGTAAATTGAAAGCAACTATAAACGCGGTGAAAGAACAATATTCAGACAGAAGAATAGTCGCTTGTATGGAATTGCATACTTTTTCTTCCTTGAACAAAGAATTCCTGCCTTTGTACAAAAATACTATGGACAAAGCTGATTCAGCAGTTGTCTATTACAGCGATCATGTTGTTGAACACAAGAAACTACCAGCTTTAGCGAAGGAAGAAGTAGAACATAACTTTGGAGGAAAGGTTCAAGTTTTGAAGAAAACCGAAGATGTTCTTGATTTCATACGTTCTCAAGACTGGAATAATTCAGTATTGCTGATGATGAGTAGTGGTAATTTTGATGGGATAGATTTTGATAAATTGGGCGAAGAGTTAGCAGCGAAAATTTAATACATGCACCTGATAATATCAGCAACGGATAAACAAAAAGCAATAGAAATTCTTGCCGAAGAATATCTCAATGCTGACAATGTAACTTGGATGTTTCGAAAGAAAACTAAGCGAAATGTCCGAATGCTTTTCAAGATTTTGTTCAACGAAGCTAAAGCTAAAAAAGGTGCATTTATCACTGAATCTAGTTCCGGTGTTTTATTTCTTTATCGACAAGACATTCAAAAACAAGCCTTCGCCAATTTCTTCTTGAAGCTTTATGTCTTGCTTTTCGTTGCAGGAATTTCTCGCGGTTTGAAAGCTTTAAAATGGCAAAAGACTGTCAATTCTATTCGTCCAAAAGAGGGAATGTTGGGTATAGCCTTCGCTATCAGTAATGATGAGAATAAAATGAAAACCTCTTTTGAAATTAAAAGAGAAATCAAAGTGATTTCCACGGAATCGAAACTTACTATCTACGCAGAAACTACAGTTCCGCGAATAAAAATACTTTATGAATCCATTGGCTTTGAGGTTTATCATGAAATGGAACATGAGTTTGCAGATTTAAGGGTTTGGTTTTTGAAAAGTTCATAATAATCCTTTCAGTTTTTTTATGTTCTATCCAACCCAGATGACTAAAAAAGAGTCTTCCTTTTTTATGGTTATTATTAATTAGTGTTAAAATGGAGCGGGTGTTAAATACGACCAAGTTTAATCTGTTCCTTCCATCCGAATATGGAACTTCCTTTTTACAGAGGGTTTCATGAATCAGTCTTATTTATATATAAATTATTTTTATATATTTCATTAAATAAATAAATAAAATTTAATGAATTAAAATGTCTTGATTTGTTTAAAACAGTTTTTAATAAACTTAAAACAAACAAGATATGAAAATAGTAAAATCAACATTTGTACTTGCATCTTCAATTATTTTAACGAGTTGCGCTGTTATTCGTCCTGGAGAGGTTGGTGTGAAGCAGCGAATGGGAAAATTAAGTGATGAATATAAAACACAAGGCGCTATTTGGTACAATCCGTTTGTTACACGTGTCATTATCACGAACGTTCAAATAAAAGATATTGAACTTTCCTTGAGTCTTCCGAGTAAAGAAGGACTAAGCGTTCAATCGCAGATTTCTATTCTCTATCGTATTGAGGAAAAAAGCGTGCCTAGCGTGATTAAAAATATTGGTTTAGGCTATGAAAATATTATTTCAAATGTTTTCCGGTCGGCAGCAGCTGATGTTTGTTCGCAATACTTTGCAAAAGATATGCATTCAGGAATGAGGGCTGAAATTGAGAAGTCAATTTTAGACAAAATGGCCGAAACATTGGATCCTCAGGGTATTGACATTGCAGCCGTTCTGATGAAAAGCATCAAATTACCAGATGGTTTATCAAGTTCTATAGAGCAAAAACTGCAAGCCGAGCAAAACGCAATGCGAATGGAATTTATTTTGAAGCAAGAAAAATTAGAAGCTGAGCGTAAAATAATTGAAGCAACCGGAGCAAAAGACGCGCAGAAAATTCTTTCCGAAGGATTGACCGATCAAATCATTAAAATAAGAAGTATTGAAGCTTTTCTGGAGCTAGCGAAGTCGCCGAACAGCAAAGTCATTATCACCGATGGGAAAACACCTTATTTGGTAGATTAAAAAACAATAGAAGTTGTGTCAGTTGAAATGTTGATACCCGAATAATGAGCAGAAAGTAATCACCTATTAAATTAAAAAATTATGAGAAATCCAGTGTTAAACATTTTTACAATTGCATTAGTAATGTCCATCACATCCTGTGGTGATAAACAAGTGGAAGTCTCTGAATCGAAAGCGGAGGTACTTTCTCTTAGAGATCAATTGCCCGTTATTTCTCATGTTATGACGCTTGAAGATCAACAACGACTGACTCCAGATATGGTTCTAACACAATTTAAGGAAGGGAATCAGCGGTTTTTAAGCGGTGAGTTCACGTTAAGAGATCACTCCGAGCAAGTTAGGAAGGCGGCAGCTGGGCAGTTTCCGAAAGCCGTTGTTTTAAGCTGTTTGGATAGCCGAGTGCCAGTTGAGGACGTTTTTGATCAAGGAATAGGTGACGTATTTGTTGGTCGTGTAGCCGGAAATTTCATCAACGAAGATCTATTAGGAAGCCTAGAGTTTGCGTGTAAAGTGGCCGGAGCTAAACTAGTTTTGGTTATGGGACATGAAGAATGCGGTGCGATAAAGGCAGCGATTGATAATGTAGAACTTGGAAATATAACAGCTATGCTAACAAAAATTAAACCAGCCGTTGAAAAGAGTCAAAATTTTTCAGGTGAAAAAACCTCTAAGAATGGAAAATTTGTAGAGCACGTTTGTAAGAGTAACGTTGAACATGCTATCGATCAAATCCGCTCGAAAAGCCCTATTTTAAAAGAAATGGAAGACAAGGGTGAAATAAAAATAGTTGGTGCGTATTATCGTCTTGGAAATGGTGAGTTAGAATTCCTAAACTAAACTATTGATCATATAGACACTGGTTAAATCCATTAAGAAGTCCGAAATTTTCAAGAATTTCGGATTTTTTATTTAGACCGAAATGACCATTCGGAAGATAAAAGCAATTTATGAATCCATTGGTTTTGAGCTTTATCATGAAATGGAAAATGAGTTTGCAGATTTAAGGGTTTAGTTTTAAGGAAGAATTAATCGTAGCCTCTCGAACTGGCATTATCCGTATATTTGAATTTCAAGTAAAACCATACCTTAATAAAGGAAAATGAACAAAATGTCAGAAATGTGGGATAGTCGATATTCCGCAGAAGGATACGCATACGGAAGCGAACCAAATGAATTTTTCAAGGATTCGCTTTCAAAATACAATCTCACTGGATCGATTTTATTTCCAGCAGAAGGAGAAGGTAGAAACGCAGTTTACGCGGCTAAGAAAGGATTGACCGTAAGCGCTTTCGATATTAGCATAGAAGGAAAAAAGAAAGCCTTGCAATTGGCTGAAAAAGAAAATGTTGAAATCAATTACGCGCTGGGCGATTTTTTTGAATTGGATTTAATTCATCAGAAATTTGACGCTGCTGCTCTTATTTATGCACATTTTCCACCATCAATATTGTCGAAATTTTACACGAAAATTGGTGAAATGATTTCACCTAATGGACTTATCATTTTAGAAGGTTTCAGCAAGAACAATTTAAAATATAGAGAAGAGAATCCAGGCATTGGTGGTCCAGATAAACTGGAAATGTTGTTCTCTACAGAATCCATTCAAAACCTATTTCCCGATTTCGAAATTATTGAATTGGAAGAAGTTGTTGTTGAATTGAACGAAGGAAAGTTTCATAATGGACAGGGAAGTGTCATCAGGTTTGTAGGTAAAAGGAAACCATAAATTGGAAAAATTCTCTTTGCCACTGTCTATGCCTGTGTCTCATCAGAAAGGCTCTTACTTTGCGGTAGCTATCTTTAAAAAGACCAACTCTAGATGATTTTGAGAACAGATTTTTACTTTAAATCAATCTGATTTGGAATAGTCTTTTTAAAACTCATAACAAACTAAAAGTGGAGTTTAGATCCACTTAAAAAAACGGGGTATTGTTTAATAGGGTTTATTATTATATTTGAGTTTATATGGATAGACTAATCACCTCACTTTTAAGTTTGCTTTTATTTATTAACCTCAGTTTTTCCCAAAACTCCGAAAAAGAACCTCAGTTATTTGATGTGAATTGGACTGTGGGAACTGAGAAAACGGTATATCAAGTTGATTCAACGATAGTTTACAATATGGATTCGCTTTTTATGTCTACTGGTATAAAGTCGGGTTATAAAATTAAAGTGGTGAGTCTGCAAGATACTGTTTATGAAATCCTTTTCAAGCAAATGGTATTCGATAACGATATATCTTTGAAGTCGGACTTAATGCAGACTGAATCTATAGAACGAGTGTTTCAGGAATTGCTTGCCGAGTTGCAAAGTAAAATGCAAGATTTTGAATATACCTTTCTCGTGAATAAGAATACGGCCCAGGCGTTTGAAGTTAAGAATGAAGAGCAATTAATGAATTTAATTGAAGAGGTCGTTGATATTGCTTTGACTCATTTAACTAAAAATTTAGAAGATGGAATGGACGAAACGAAGGAAAAACTAATTCAAGATAAAGTAGAAGAATACATTAATGAGAAAATGCCTGAAGCGATTCAAACTATGCTAAACTCTTTCAATTATATTTTCCAAGCCTATAGTTTTCCTTTTATTTTGGATGAGACATATAGGGCTGATATAGAAGTATATCAAATAGATCAAATACAGTATAGCGAACTTGAAAGTAAGGCTGGACTTGCTGTGAATAGCTCAATTCAAGGTTCAGTTTTAAATATAGATTATGAATATGAATACGACAAGGAAAGCGCTTATCTTGACTACATAGTGGCAAGGGATATGCAAGATAAAATATCGATAGATCAATTTGAAATTGAGGAACGCGTCATTTCTGAGTTTGATATTGAATCTTCGTGGATGACAAAAAGTACGTCATTTGTTAAAGCAAAAATCGGAGACGTAATCTTGAACAACAAAACGCTTATCACCATACAGTAAGAATTGATTGTTGGTTTTAAAGATTATTCTGAATAAAATCAAGGGTCAACAAAAAATCGTCGTGAAGCTTTCATTGATTTCCCATCATGATCAGCGGCTTCAACCCAAATGTAAAACTCACCAGTTACTCCGTTTGATAGATCAAAGCCAGTTGATGAGGTGTGTTTTTTTGCTCGCTTGCCCTTTGGTGATGTTGTTCCACTGCTAACTATTTCTGTCGACGCGACACCATTCACATCACCGATATATTCTCGAATTTGTGATAACCCTCGATCGTCAGTAACTTTTATTTCATATTGAAAAAACGTACCCTGAGTAAAATGGGCATCGACCGCCGGTGCGACAATTGTAATTTCTGGAGATTCCTTGTCCTTACAGGAGGTGAGCAATATTGCAAATCCGAAAAACAAAAGGAATTTATAGGATTTATTCATTTATAAAATTTTCTTGAAATATATGAAAATTGATTTAAAGGTCCGTATAAAGAGCACAACGTTAACACTTCTCGAATAAAAAGTTTACCTCAAAAAGAAAGCCCTCATCCCGATAGCTATCGGGACAAGGGCTTTTTCAAACTATAAAATAAATCTTATTATTTAATCTCTACTACTTCAAGGTCGAAGATAAGATCTTTACCAGCCAAAGGATGATTTCCATCTACAACGATCGTTTCGTCTTTTATTTCAACGATAACCAAATTCATTTCTTGTCCTTCTTTCGATTTAGAAATAAGTCCCATTCCAACCTCAGGAGCCATGTCTTGAGGAAGTTGAGATTTTGCAACTTCTTGTATCAATTCTTTATGAATTTCACCATAAGCTTCCTCTTTTGGGATAGTAATGGTTTTTTTCTCATTCAATTTCATGTCCAATACACCCTTTTCAAATCCAGGGATTAATTGTCCTTGTCCTAAAGTAAATTCTAAAGGTTCTTTTCCTTCAGAAGTGTCAAAAACATTTCCGTCAGCCAACTTACCTGTGTAATTTACTTTTACCGTGTTGTTCTCTTTTACTGTACTCATATTGTAACTTTATTTTAAAAATAGCTTTCGTGCAATTTTTGCAAATCCACCATTTTTTTAAACGTCTGACATACTTCTTCCCCAAAACCACGCCAAAACCACTTAAAATCCATTAAAATAGGTAATTTCGAAAATAATAAGATAAAAAAGGTGCTGTCATCCACTGATGGCAATAAATTAGGATTTTTCATCGTTTTTAATCAATTATCCGCCAAAAACGACAATTAATCGGAGATTTTGTCAGTATTTGGATAAAATGGGGTGTTTTTAAGTGAAAAATAAATTTTTCTGAAGGCGATGAATTTGATTGGAAAAGTGAATACAAAATCTTCTTTACATGAACGTTGAAAGGTTAAAACGAAGCGATGTAAATTTACTACTCGATTTAATACCTGAAGGTTGGGAAGGTGTTTTGCCAATAATTCATTGGTACACTTGTGTTTCTTTTTGTCATCCCTTTAAAATCGTAAAGAAACAGAAAATCGTCGGAGTAGGTGTGGCTGTTTTACATCAGGATACAGCTTGGTTATCTCACATCATGGTTCATCCTCTATATAGGAAGCGAGGAGTTGGGGCAGCTATAACCCAATATTTAATCGATTTTGTTTGTGAAAAAGGAATAAAGTCTATTTATCTAATTGCCACAGAAATGGGTGCACCAGTGTACAGTAAATTGGGCTTTGAGGTCGAAACAGAGTATTGCGTTTTTAAAGGTGAGAAAATAAAATTGGAAGAAACCCTATCAGATAAAATTATTCCTTATAGAAGCGAGTATAAAGAGCAAATTCTCCTGATGGATAGACTAACTTCGGGCGAAGGTCGCAGTGCTTATTTTGATGAACATCTGGAACAAGCGCAGATATTTATAAAGGATGAAGTTATCGAAGGATTCTACATGCCAACTTTAG
This sequence comes from uncultured Flavobacteriales bacterium, assembly GCA_963977135.1. Classification (GTDB taxonomy): domain Bacteria; phylum Bacteroidota; class Bacteroidia; order Flavobacteriales_D; family Crocinitomicaceae; genus UBA2040. Next base: position 416,401 of record CAXBNN010000001.1, read on the forward strand.
GAGATGGATTGATTATTGCGACCAAGCCTCTTGCAGGAAAAGAACTAATGAAACTACGCTTAGCAACAAAGGATTTCTTCATCTTTCCTCAGGACAACACAATAGCAGCCGAGTTAATGTCTGAATACAATTTTAAAGAGATGTACAAAGTAAAACGCATGTTTTTGGGAGAACGAATAAAATGGAATCCAGAATATCTTTACAATAGGGTTGGAGGAAACATTGGCTAAAAACCCAAACTCAATCAACTCTCCACTTTCAAATCTCGCTTCTATTTAAATAAGTCCAATTTTTAATTAGCTCTGCCAATTTAAAGTGTAAAATCGTTTTTTTATTACATTTGGTTAATCTTTTCTACCAAATAGTCAGAGAATCAGCTTTTAAAACAAATGTCAATATGATAAAACAAGTACTTCAGTTGTTTACTATTCTAGCCCTGACATTCACATCCTTTGGTCAACTTTCACCAGTTATAACTTCATGGCAGCAAAACACGACCAACATTGGTTTTGCTGGAGCTTTGACCAATGTTCAACAAGTAAATTATTCGAATACGTTTGTGTATGTTAAAACAAATGACATTCCGTCCTGGATACCAATACTTTATGATTGGCCCAACAATCCGTGGTTTGCGGTTCCGATGAATTATCAGTTTAAATTCAGACTAAATCCAATTCCCAATGTTGGGCCGGAAACAAAAACGGGTTACGGTCACATTGGTTTATGGAAAAATGGCTGTTCTATTTATAATCCTAAAGATGCAAAGAGTTATCAGGATTCTTCCGTTTGGTTTCAAAATGCTTGGTATTGGGAGCATTTATTGGGCGAAACCTTCGATTCTTGTATTGGTCATCCAAATGGTTCAGGAGAATACCATACACATGTAAGTCCAGCATGTCTGTATGATATTGAAGACAGCATGCAAGCGTCTCCACTTTTGGGTTACGCTTTCGATAGTTACCCAATTTATGGAGGATATGGTTACTCAAATCCATTGGACACAAACTCAGCAATTATTAGACTTAAAAGTAGCTATCGATTAAGAAATATTACCAATAGGACTACTCTTGCGAATGGAACTATTTTACCAACTTCACAACATGGACCTTTGCTAGATTCAGTTCCACTAGGTGGGTACATGGAAGATTATGAATATGTTAGTGGTTTAGGAGATTTAGATGAACACAATGGTCGATTTGTAATTACGAATGATTATCCAAATGGAATTTACGCTTATTTCACAACCATTGGTTGGGTCAGCGACACATTTGATTACAGCATAAAACCGGTTTTTCCATATGTACTCGGACCAGTTTATTATGGAGAGGTTTATCCTTCGGATGGAAATACAGGACCTGGTTCTGGATTTGCGGTTATAAGCGAACCAGTTACTCCATATGTTGCTGTCAACAGTGTTGAATCTAGTTTGCCTAAAGACACAAAGATTAGTGTTTATCCAAATCCTTTCGATTCAGAATTGAATATTGAAGTTGAAAACATTTCCGACTTTAACATTGAAATCAAGGATCTCCATGGACGTTCTGTAATGGAGGATAAAAACAAATCTCAAATAGACTGTTCTAGTTTGAAAAGCGGATTGTACATTATAATGATAATCACAAATACTGGCGAAACTAAATCATTTCGGATGATAAAATAGGATAAAGTCTCTTTGTCCTCAGCTCTCACCGTGGTGAAATTCTCAATCAAATATCTTTCCAGGATTCATAATCCCTTTTGGGTCAAAGACTTTTTTAATACCACGCATTAAGTTCATCGTTACTTCGTCGAAAGCAATGTCCATATATGGTTTTTGAACCAATCCAATGCCGTGTTCGCCAGAAATGGTTCCACCCAATTCAATTACTCGTTTAAATATTTCACGTATCGCAATTGGCAATTCATTGTTCCATTTTTCGTCGGAAAGTTCACCTTTTATGATGTTCACGTGCAAGTTTCCATCACCAGCGTGACCGTAACAAACCGATTTGAAACCATATTTTTCACCAACTGCCTTCACGTGGTTCAACAATTCAGGCAAATAGAATCGTGGTACGACAGTATCTTCTTCTTTATAAACCGATTGAGATTTGACAGCTTCGCCAACTTTTCGGCGCAATTGCCATAGTTTTTCCTTTTGCGCTTCGCTTTCAGCAAATAGAATTTCATCTGTTTCAAAAGCTTCAAGTACCGTCATGATTTTCTCGCAGTCTTCCATCAAAATGTCGAGGTTGAAACCGTCAACTTCTATCAATAGGTGTGCTGCGTGGCGTTCGTCAACTATAACACTTTCATCATTCATGAAATTTTTCGTCCAAATCAATGCGTCGCGTTCCATGAATTCCATGCCGCTTGGTGTAATTCCTGCTTTGAAAATCGAAGCTACTGCACGACAAGCTTCTGTAGCATCAAAAAATGGAACCAACATTAACAAATTATGCGTTGGATGAGGTATTAGCTTCAATACAATTTTCGTCACAATTCCAAGTGTTCCTTCACTACCTACGGCCAATTGAGTTAAATTGTAACCTGTTGCATTTTTCAAAACGTTTGCACCCGTCCAAATCACTTCACCGTTAGGCAAAACCATTTCAAGGTTAAGCACATATTCGTTCGTAACGCCATATTTAACAGCTTTGGGGCCACCGCTATTTTCAGAAACATTTCCACCTATGAAACAACTTCCTTTGCTAGCTGGATCAGGCGGATAGAAGAGACCTTTTTCTTTCACCGCATCTTGTAAAACTTGCGTAATCACTCCAGGTTCGGTGGTGACTTGAGAATTATTTTCGTCGATTTCGAGAATTTTATTGAACTTCTCCATGCTCACCAAAATGCCGTTTGCCAATGGAATTGCTCCGCCAGATAGTCCAGTTCTAGCACCACAAGGCGTGACAGGAATACCTTTCTCGTTGCAATAGCGCATGATCAAACTGATTTCTTCTACCTTTTTAGGAATCAATAAAACCTGCGGCAAAACAAGTATATCTTCCGTTTCGTCGTGGCCATATTCGTTCAATATTTCTTCATCTACAACACATCTATCACCGAGTAAATCTTTAAAAAACTGATGTGTATTTTGAAAATCTTCGTGTCTTGTCATTTAGTTTTTAGTTCAATTGTTATTTGATTTATGGCTGTTGGCGATTGGCGATTGGCTATTGGCGGCCATGAGCCAAAGGCCAACAGCCAAGCGCCAATAGCTATTTTATAGAATTCCAAGTTGTGTACATCGATTCCTGTTTCGGTCTGTCATTATCTAGCGTTACTAAAGCTTCACATTCATTCCATTCTTCATGCATTTCTTTTGGTAAAGCTTGGTATAGAGCTGTTCCTTTTGTTTTCCAGGCTATCATTTCGTCGCTAACTTCTTTGATTATTTTCGCTGGATTTCCTACTAAAAGACTTCTATTCGGAATTTCCATTTTCGCGGGAACAAAGCAAAGAGCTCCAACAATGCATTCTTTGCCCATAACAACATCATCCATAATCACTGAATTCATTCCGATTAAACAGTTTTCACCAATGTCGCCACCGTGAATAATGGCTCCGTGTCCGATATGCGCTCCTTTACGCAAATAAACTGTCGTTCCTGGAAACATATGAATGGTACAATTTTCTTGGACGTTGCAACCATCCTCGATGATAATTTGTCCCCAATCGCCCCGGAGAGCAGCGCTAGGACCAATGTAGCAGTCCTTTCCAATAATTACATTTCCAGTAACTATTGCCATTGGATGCACAAAACTACTTGGGTCGCAAACCGGTTTAAATCCTTTGAATTCGAAAAAAGCCATGAATATTGTTTGCTCAAATTTAACTATTTTCACATGAAAACAAGGAATGAGTTATTGCGATTATTGTGCAGGCAAAGAGGATGGTGATTTGAATAAAATATACCATGATACAGCTTACGGGTTTCCTATTGCAAATGACAACGAGTTATTTGGCAGATTAATCTTAGAAATAAATCAGGCTGGACTTTCTTGGTCATTGATGTTGAAGAAAGAAAATAACTTCCGCCTGGCCTTCGACAATTTCAATATTGAGCGAATTTCGAACTATGATGATGTTAAAATTTCAGAATTACTGGAAAATAGCGGAATAATTCGCAACCGATTGAAGATAAATAGCGTTATTTATAATGCACAAAAGATTATTTCAATTCAAAAGGAATTTGGCACTTTTGCAAACTGGTTGGACAGCCAAAATCCATTATCGAAAGAAGAGTGGACGAAGCTATTCAAAAAGACTTTTAAATTTACTGGTGGAGAAATCGTTAATGAGTTTTTAATGAGTACAGGTTATTTGAAAGGTGCACACGACGAAAGTTGTACGATTTTTGATAAAATACTAGAACACAACCCAAAATGGAAAATATGATAGGGAAAAAGAGTTTAACAATACTAGCCATCAGTCTGTCACTTGGTGCATCTGCGCAGTTTGGACTTAGTGCAGGACCAGCATTGACAAAATCATTTGGAGCACCGAAAATGCTTGCAGGTTTTCATATTGGCGGTGAAGTTTCTCAAGATGATGCTTCAAGCTATTTTGCTCGATTTTCATACTTTCCTGGTGGATTAGAATCAACCGATTACCAAGTTGCATTAATTGACAATGCAACAAATAATTTTGCTTTTGACCCATTAACTGGATTTCAGCTTTTAACAAGAATGAATTCAACTAAAACGAATTACACTAAATTGGAAGGTGGAATTCGTTATTATTTGATTGACGGTTACGAAACAGGATTTTCAGTGTATGGAGGGTCTAAAATTGTAATAGGATTTAATAAAGTGAAAGCTGATTACACACCTTATAATGAAGCTAAATATCGATTAACAGATGGGCTAGCTAAGTCGGGAACAGCATTTTCGCTTGGGTTTGGATTGCAAGGCGGATTAAAATATGGAATTGTAGGGCTTGGCACGGTATTCTTCGATTTAGGAGTAGATTTCTTGTTAACAGGATCTAACAGTAACGATGTTCCTTATTATTCAAATTACCTTTATCGTGTTCAAGATGGAACAGTCGTTGCTTATAGACAGCCAACATTCACATTTAGTTTAGGGTTCCGCAAAGACTTATTTGTTAGATAATTCGATAAAGTCTTTTGAGAAATCTTTAAAGGAAGAATACCGTTTTTGATTGTTTTCTTTTAAAAATGATTCAATTTCTTCCAATCTATACTTATTTGGAGATTTTTTAAATTGATGCTTCGCTAAACCTTTTTCTAGTACTTTCCAGACTTTCTTTTTTATTCTGAATGGCTTCTCTATGGGATAAGTGATTTGCAATTGAGTTAAAAGTGCTGGATTAGAATCAGAAAATGGTAGACGCCCATTCAAAACCTTATAAGCAATCAAACAAAACGAAAATACATCTGTGCTAAAATCGGCACATTTTAAGCGATTTAGGACAATCTCAGGTGCAGAATATGCCAATTGAAACAGAGTTTTTCGCTCCGGTAACTCATTCATTCTGAAAGCAAGACCAAAATCAATAATGGAACATTTCAGACCATTATTACTTTCATGCACCAATATGTTTTCAGGTTTTATATCGCAATGAATGATTTGTTGATTTTGTAATTCCTTAAATAAAGGTGCCAAGGCACTCACAATTTCAGAAAGGTTCTTTAATCTTTTTCGAAGTTTAATTTTTAGAAAATAGTCATTCAAGCTTATTCCTTCTTGGTATTTCTTTAGAATGCTGATTTGAGTTTCTGTTTCTTCGACTGAAATCACTTTTGGCAGTCCGTCAATTTCAAAAGAAAAACTTGCTTCGATTTTAAGCTGAGCGAACCCTATTTCATTTGATTTCTCAACAGTTTTTAGAACGAATAATTCTTCAGAAGTTCCTTTTTTAACTAAGAAAGTTTCCCCAAAGCGTTTGCTATTCTCGGCTGAGAGGCGATCGATGACTGTATATTTAGTTGAAATCATTCAGATACGAAGATATTCATTTTTGATCACAGAGATCCGCAAAGTCCGCACAGAGTTTCACAAAGATTTTTCGTGCCTCATTCGTGTATTCGTGGCAAAAAAATCCGCGTAAATCTTACAAAATCTGTGTTATCCCTCTCTAGCCGACAGTCAGGCGCGTTCGAATCAATCCTATCTCTTTACCGAAAATTGAAACTGCACCGTTCCATAAACACTTATTCCATCCGATGGCAAAATGCCTGGGCCGGGATAACCGGAAGCTCTTCGCGTGAAGTAAGATGCATTCGTCAAGTTATTAATTCCAGCTTCAAAAGACCAGTTTTTTCTGAATTTATATTTCGTAGAAAAGTCAACTACTGTGTATGCAGGAACCAAACCGATAACTGCATCTCCGGAAGGTTCGATTGAATTGGAGGCGTCGGAAAATTGATCGCTAGTGTAGGAAACTTGAAATTGCGAAGTCCAGTTTTTGACCTTGTATTTCAGTCCGCTTCTTATGATAATAGGTGCCACATATTCAACTTGTTTATTGATATAATTGGCTTCTTTGGAACGGATGTAATTCGCCTGAATATAGGCTGCATTAACGAATACAGATAATTGTTGTTTGCTTTCTGAATTTAAAGCATTTAATATATCGAACTCTGTAAAGAGCTCAACGCCAAGATTTACTGCATCACCGATATTCGTTCTTTCTTTGAAAGTAGTTCCTGCTTTGGGAGCCAAACCAATTTTATCACCATAGAAAATGTAGAAACCTGCAATATCGAAAATCCAATATTTCTTCACTGAACCGCGAAGCCCGAGTTCAGCTGTAAAACCATATTCGTCACGAATTGCGCTATCTACAACGATATTTGGATTGTTTATACGGATATCTGTAAAGTTAATGGCTCTGTAGTTTTGCGTGAAATTTGCATAAGTCGATACTTTTGAATTCAAGCGATAAGATCCACCGGCTCCGAATAAAGGTACTTGTCTTTTTACAGTATTTGAATTTTCAATTTGGTAAATTGCTAATGTGTCATTGTTCACTGGATGCACAACATAGCGTTTATAGAATCCTTCCGAAGAACTTTTAATATCTTCCAAACGAAGACCAAAATTGACGGTAAATTTCCGATTGATGAAAAGAATGTTTTCAGCAAACAGAGCGATATTTTCTGAAGGAAAAAGAAAGGATGAGTTCTCTAAATTGTCTGGATTTAAAAAGCGAAAATCGGCATTATCGCCATCTGGAGCTCTACCTTGCAAACTGCTTGTTTCACCTCGGTAATATCTTGCCCCGACTAAAACGGCTCCTTTGATATTGAATTTTCTATCATCTTTCGTTTGGTATTTTCTCAATAATCTCGCTTCAACACCTGTGTTTTTAAAATCTCCTGCAATCATTTCTCGATTTCCCATCGGGTCGGCTTGTGTTATTTTCCCCAAGAATCCGAGTGTTTTTCTGTCTGAAATCATACCAAAAGCACGAATGTTAAATACCGTTTTTGAATTGAATTCGTGATCAAAATGAAGTGCAAGTGTATTCCAATGTACTGAGAACCAATTTCTATCCCGAAAGCTCAAAATTGGATTGTTTTCGAATTGTAAATCGCTCAAACCACCAGATTGTTTCGCCAAATAGTTCATATGCGTGTATTCTATGCGCAAAGCGGTTTTCTCGCTAATAGCGTACGCTAACTGACCAAACACTTGATGCTGATTGAATTGACTATTTTCTCGATAGCCGTTTCCTCGTTTGTATTGATGATAAACTTGATAGGAAAGTCGTTTTATTGTGCCGGTTGCTCTGTTGAAAGTTCCGTAATATCCGTATTGACCAACGGTTTGTCTTGTTGTAAATTCCAAAGGTGTGTTTTTTACTGGATCTCGAATGACAAAATTCAATAAACCGCCAAATTGTGTCCCGAATTGCAAAGAAGCCGAACCACGTATGATTTCAATGGAAGAAAGCGCTTCGATTGGTGGCGTATAATAACTTTCAGGATAACCTAAGGCATCAGCGGATATATCATAGCCATTTTGCCTTGTATTGAAATTAGCAGCTCTATTTGGACTTAAACCACGTCCTCCAATTCCGATTTGAATTCCAGCTCCGTCGTTTTCCCAAACATTCAATCCGGGTATTTTAGCGAACAATTCACGTGGATTTCCAGAAGATTTGGCACCACTCATGTTCTCAATCGCAATTACAGCGTTAGTTCCAGTCGTAATCTGAACGCCTTTGATTGCAGGTAAAAAGCCAACGTCGTATTTCGTTTGTCGCTGACGAATGATTCTCATTTCTTCAATTTCTTGCACCTTGGAAGTATCTTGCGAAAAACCCAAGTTCACACAAATCATAAACAATAATAAGACGTTTAACTTCATGGTTTAAAAGGTTCGAGCCAAGCTCTGTGTTGGAGATTGTATTCTTTTTTCGACAAATCAATGCTTTTGTCTATCATTTTTTGAGAAGGCCTTCCGTTCAGTGCGACATAAACATCGGCATGTATACTTGGGTTTTGAATTCTGTATTTTTTCTCACCGAATTTCATTGTAGTGTCCTGAAATTCAAACTTTAAAAAATGTGCAAATTGAAGAATCATGTCAGGCTGTGTTGACATTTGTTCCTCTTGACGTTTGGTTAAATACTTGTTATTATCAATTTCAATATCTCCATTGGTCTTTTTGTCGTGGATATAGAAAGTCGCCAAACCTTCCTTGTGCATGAGCATTACGCGCCACGAAAAGCGGAAACCTTCTTCATTCCAAAATAAATCTCCGGGATAAGCTAAATGACGCATTGGGATTATTATCTGAATGAAAATGAATAGGATGGAAGCAAAATAAAGATTTTTATTCGGACGAAGATTAGCAATTGAATCTGTTTCTGATGACTTGATTTTGAACCAACTTTCCAATCGAGTTACTATTTTTTCATGAAATTCAGAAGAAAAGAAAATGAGTGTCAAGCAAATCATCACATACGGGAAAACGCCAATAGGAAAGAGCCAGCCTGTCATTAAATGAAAAGCAATTACGAAGAAATAGGCATAAGGTCTGGTTCGCTTGTTCAGCAAAAAGAAAACGATGAACAAATCGTAAACACAACCAAACCAAGAAAAAGCAAAAGCTGTCCATTTCTGACTAAAAATAGTTCCAAGAACAGGCATGTCACGATGCGATTGAAGCCAAGTAAACAAAGGTTCCGCAGAGAATAACCAATCAGAATTTAATTTGGCTATGCCGGCAAAAACATAAACACAAGCCAATTGAAACTGAAGAATTTTCACATAATAAGAAGGAATGATTTCTCTAATTTTAATTCGTTTAAAATGAACATCAAGTGAAAATCGAGCATTTGCTGGAAGCCAAATAAGTATGAAGGCGACAAGACTAAAAAAGTAATAGTGATTTAGATAATTGGTTTTGTCGAGCAATTCGATATAAGTAAACGCCACGAAAAATACAGTTGCAGAAGTCTTGTAAAACCAGCCAAGTAGAATTCCTAAAGCACCTATAAGCATTAAAATGAATGGCAAATACATCCAGTTTCCTTCGAGTGGTTTTACCCATTCAAAACCGTAAAAACCGAAGTAAAGCTTAGGTTGAATGTATAATTCAGATACCCAACCTTTGAGTAGAAAACGTAAAGTCCCGAAAAAAGCCAAAACCCCGAATAGTAGTCGAAAGATAACTAACGGGGCAATGGAAATTTTATCCGAAATTTTGTAAAATGACATTAATCTCCGTCGTTATCTTGATAGGTGATTAATACGCCAAAGGCAGAAGTCATGTCTGTTTTGATGTGTACGACCAAGTTTTGCATTTTGGTATACAATGCATCTAATTGCGCTGGGCTGTTTTGAATTTCAATAATTAAATCATCGTTCAAATTGTTTAAATCAGCAATTATTCCATCAAATCCATTGTTGATATTCGTTACGATGGTTGATTTCTCTAAAGCATTTAAATAATCATCAAAACCTAGATTTTCAACACCATTATTTCCTTTTCCTCGAAATAAATCACGGAGGGCTAGTACGTTTTCTTTCAATATTTTCAGTGAAATTTTCGCGTAAGGCGATTCCACATATTCAATTTGGGCTATCCCAAGACTTTGCTTACCAATTGGAATACCGAGTTTAGCGTTTTTTGCCAATTCATATTCTTTGTTGAATTCATTGATCAAAAACGAAAATCCACTCGTGGATTCTGTTCCAGTGGATGTTCCAAATGATGCAGCGTAACCAATATTCCAGGAAGAATAAACCGAATTCACTTCTCCCGACATTTTAGCTAAAATATCATCAACATATGTTTGCATTTGAGCATTGCCGATCAGTTGATTTTTAGCGTTATTTCTAAAGAAAATAAATTCTAAAGCAGGAAAACCAATCGCATCTACGTTTGTGGATAAAGCCAGATTAGTCCCAGAAGAAGTGGAGTTGCTAATAATCTTAGCGGTATCTGTTGGGAAAGTTCCTAAAGCTGCTCTTAAACCAACAGTTGCCGAAGGTCCGAATTCATAAATCTTAACTCTGTGAAACTTTAAAACTGCAGATTCCCATTTGGATTGAACTTCCAAAAGCGAAACATCATCTTGATTTGTTTTAAACTGATTCCAACTTGAATTTAACTCATTCACGGAATTCTTGAGGTTTAAAAGCCCTGGCAAAACGATTTTATTTGCTGTATGAACGAGCATTTCGCCTTTTTTGAAATTGACCGCTTCTTCTTCATTCGTTTTCTTCTTTTTACAAGAAAAACCGAAAAGCAAAAGAGTAAGAAGGATTAATAATGAAAGAATTTTCATGATGATTAGTTTAATATTTCGCTGTAATTGCAGCCTTAATTGCATTCAAGTCCGTTAATGTCAAATTCCAAAGGTTATCTCCAAATAAGCTCATTAAAGCTGTATGTTCAACATTTGACATTTTTCTAGTTTCCAAAGGGGCGTATCTTAGATTCCAAGAGAAAGCATATGCCTCTGAAAGAATATGTAAATATTTTGCTTGGTCATTTCCAAAATAAGAAATCGCACTGTTCAAATAACTTATAGCTTGATTTGCAGATATTGCTTCCCAAGTATTTCGAATTGTCGAAATCGCAGCGTCACGGTTAGTGTAATCGTTATTTACAATTGCTGCGCGACCTTTCAAAAAGTTGTCCATCATTTTCGCGTTTGAACCAAGTGTCGCATTCTGTTTGTTGCAATATTCAGCCCAGAAATCTGTTCCTAATGTAGTTGGGAAATCGGTTGGAACAGCGAAGTATCCAAACGCTTCATCCCAATGATGTGCCATTACTGTGTAGTATTTTCCGTTTGCTGGGTCAACAGCAACCGTGTTATCCACATTCATTTTAGTCGAACCAAAATATTCGTTCAAAGCTTGATGCATAAAAACGGCACCCATAATACCTTTTTCAATTAATTCATCGTAGTCAAAACCGTTTGCGCTGAACAGATATTCCGAAGTTCCTGATGTTAATGTTCCAGCTTGTCCAGCACTTGCATTTTGCGCAAAACTCTGACTAGCAATTGCTACAGAATCCAAATAACTTTCAATTAATGTTTGATCTAATGAAAAACATTTGTCCTTTAGTTGCTTGGTACTTGTAAAAGAAAATGGATTGTTTGTGTTCGAAAACATGTCTTTCAAGATCTGGACATTCAAAACACCTGTTTCGCCAGACTCAATATATGTAGCCATTTCTCTCATTTGATTCAATCGGTCTGTTTGCCCAGAATAATCTACTGTTGAATTTCCAGCGGCATCAACAAAGTTATATGTTGATGGAATGGAATATGAGGTTTGTACATTTTCATAGACACAAGAACCGTTGTCTTTTTGGGCCTTTTTATCAAAATTTACAGCCAATTCGTCTGTGCAACCTTTTTTCTTGCAGGAAACTACCGTTAATGCCAGTATTAAAGTAGGAATAAGTATTTTTTTCATTTTCTATAATTACCTTATTTATATCAATTCTAAATTACAGAACAAAAATACTACCAACGTGTTCCGCTGACAATACCTTTTTTGTGGTATTTGGTCAAAAATCTTTTCAAGATGCTTAACTTTCCGATGTGAAAAATCAAGTACTTATTAGTGAAAGCGGCGGTTCCAAGACAGATTGGGCATTGGTTCGTGAAGGAGAAATTATTTTTCAATTTTCTTCAGAATCATTTCATCCAAAAAACTGGAATACTTCCTTATTTAATGATTTGCTTTACGATTTCATTGAGAAGCAACTCGATTTTCAAAACACAAAACTGATCTTTTTTGGTGCAGGTTGCAACAATTTAGAAAAGGCTGATGAACTCAAAAAGAATTTTAAATTGTTTGGTTTTCAGGAAGTTGAAATATCTGGAGATTTACAAGCAGCTTGTTTAGCAACTTTAAATAAATCAGCTGGTTTCGTTGCAATTTTAGGTTCTGGCTCAGTTTTAATCGAATATAAAAATCAAACAGTTACCAATTATTTTGGTGGTTTAGGACGGGAATTAGGCGATGAAGGAGCTGGATATTATTTCGGTAAATTGGTATTGATGGATTATACCAACAATAAACTCGAGCCAATACAAAAGTCAATTTTGAAATCAGTTCTGTCTATTCAAGAAATAGCTTCGCTTGGGCGCAATGAACTTGAAGATGAGCTTTGTTTAGATTTATCCAAACGCTTAGGGAATAATCTTTTCGAATTTCAAAACTACCATAGAAAGAATATTGATTTATTCTATTCCAAATATGTTCAACCAAATGTTGTAAAAGGAACGACAATTCAGCTTGTTGGGAGTTATGCCTTTTATCATCAAGAAATAATAAAATCGTATTTTCGGGCAAAAGGCTATAAAATTGGTAATATAATTGCCCGGCCAATAGATAAAATAATAGAATTGTACTAAAAAGAACAGAATACTGCGTATGAGAATGTTTACCATCCTTTTGGTGTTATTATTGAATTTGTCTTTCGCAAAAGCGCAGCTTTGCCCAATAATTCCGCATCCTGCAACTTATGTTACTTCTGGTGGGGCCATGGTTTTGGAGGAAATATTACCCGTGAATTCCAAGAATCTCCCAACTTTTGGAGAGGATATTTTAAAATGGTATATCACACATGAACTAGGAATAAATACGATGTTTGTGAAGGACGGTGGAATTATTTTCTTCAAACGATTGTCAAATGTTCCTCAAGACTCGTATTCTATTGATGTAAAAGAAAAAATCATAATTTCATATTCTTCTGAAGCAAGCTGTTTTTATGCGCTGCAGTCACTAAAACAATTGATTCAAAAGACAAATGGAATAAGTGAAATTCCGTATTGTTTTATTTCAGATGAACCCAGATTCTCTTGGCGTGGAATGCATTTGGATGTTAGTCGCCATTTCTTTACTGTTGAAGAAGTAAAGAAGTATTTGGATTGGATGGCGCGGTACAAATTTAATACCTTTCACTGGCATTTAACTGATGATCAAGGTTGGCGTATAGAAATAAAAGCCTTTCCAAAATTGACAGAAATTGGATCTGTTCGTGTTCAAACAAGAGTTGGACATGCATCAAGCAATCCTGAAAAATACGATGGAATCCCTGAAAAAGGTTTCTACACCCAAGAGGATATAAAGGAAATCGTAAAATATGCCAGTAAGCTGTTTATTACCGTTGTTCCAGAAATAGAAATGCCAGGACATGCTAGAGCAGCACTTGCCGCTTATCCAGAATTTTCTTGTGAGGGAAAAGCAAAACCAGTTGCTGAAACATGGGGTGTTTTTGATGAGATATTTTGCTCCAAAGACACAACAATTAAATTCTTACAAGCAGTACTTTCGGAAGTCGTTCCTCTTTTTCCAGGTAAATACATTCATATAGGTGGAGATGAAGCTCCAAAAACAAATTGGAAAGCTTGTTCTGCTTGTCAAGCACAAATGCGAAAAAAGGGACTTAAGAATGAGGATGAATTGCAGTCTTATTTTATTCGTCAAATGGATGCTTATTTAACGAGTAAGGGAAAAACATTGATTGGATGGGATGAAATCTTAGAAGGTGGACTTTCTGAAAATGCTGCGGTAATGTCGTGGCGCGGAACAACTGGAGGAATAGAAGCTGCAGAGCAACATCATTATGTGGTGATGACACCAGGTTCTCATTGTTATTTTGATCATTACCAGAGCGACAGAAAATCTGAACCGTTAGCCATAGGAGGATTTACTTCTTTGGAAAAAGTTTACTCGTTCAACCCAATTCCAGAAAACTTAAAACCAGAATTGAATCATTTCATTCTTGGTGCTCAAGCGAACGTATGGACGGAATATATTGCTGATTGGAAACAAGTTGAATACATGATTTTTCCGCGGATGATAGCACTTTCAGAAGTTTTGTGGACTTCAGGAGAAAAAGATTATACAACATTTTTGGAAAGACTTGAGAAGTTTGAATTACCTTATTTAAATTCTAAAAACGTCAATTATTCTAAAGCTATATTTTATTTGGAATCTCAAGCTACTTCTCAACAGGGAGGAATTGAAATCGAATTTGACGCCATTGAAGAAAAATCAGTAATAGTTCTGGACTATGAAAAAGGGCCAAAAGTAATTCAAGAACCAAATGGAAAGCTGAAAATTCTAAAAACGAAACGACCAAACCTTCTTAAAATCACCGCCAAAACAAAGTCAAAAGGTGTAGCTGATACTTTAGGCTTAGAAATTTTGCAACATCGAACTTTGGGCCAACCGTGGAATATAGAAACACCCTTATCACAATTCTATCCTGGCAAAGGTGGGCTAACGCTGTCTGACGGAATTCTTGGTTCTAGACCGTGGAACGGCAAAGAATGGATTGGTTTCGATACTAAAGAAGTGAAAATGGGGATAGAATTGGATGCGAAACAAAAAATTAATGGTGTTTGCCTCAGTTTTCTTTCCGCCGAATCATCTTGGATTCATTTACCGGAGTATGTTCTTTTAGAATATTCCAATAACGGCAAACGATGGAAGTCCAAAGAAGTCAAAATTGATTCAGAATTTAAACGGATCCTTCTAAAGAAAAAAGCGAAATACCTTCGTTTAACCATTGTCAATAAAGTGGAAATAGAATCAGGAATGTCTGGCAGCGGGCATGCACCTTGGCTGTTTATGGATGAAATTTGGATGGACTAAGTACATTTTCATTATCTTGTGAACTATGAAATCTATGACCTGCGAAGAATTAGGTGGAGCTTGCGGATTAGTATTCCGGGCTGAAACCTTTGAAGAAATTGCCGATATGAGCAAGAAACATGGAACTGAAATGTTTCATAAAAAAGATCGTGAACACATGGCAGCGATGCAAGATATGATGGAGAAATTGGAAACTCCTCAAGAAATGCAAGCTTGGTTTGAAAGTAAACGAGCAGAGTTTGATGATTTGCCAGAGGATTAATTAGGTAAAGATTCAAATAATAACCTCTTCCTTCGCCAAATAAGCCATCGCTAAGCGTATCTTTCCATATTCAAGCTCTTCATTTAAATGCGTATGAATAGGTTTTAAGGCCATTTTCTCACCTGTTTCATCCATTGCTTTTTTAACGATTTCAATTTCTTGCATGGTAACATATTTTCCAATATCGGTCCATTTGTTTTCAGCGTAAAGTTGAGCCAAGTGTGATTGAACTGTTGTTTGGCTTAGTTCTCGAGCCTTGCTAATTTCTTCAACGGATTTCCCTAAGCGAATTAATTCTAAGGTTTTGTCATAGGTACTTTCTTTCTGCTTTTTTGTCGGTTTACTTTGATTTAGGAATGTTTTAATTAGCTCAATGAATTCCGGTCCATATTTCATTGCTTTGTGTGTTCCAACTCCGCTAACCAATTCAAACTCCTCTGTATTTCTCGGCGTTCTTTTGGACATGTCTTTCAAACTTGCATCTGAGAATACGATGTATGGCGGAACATTCTCTTCCACAGCAATCTTTTTTCGAAGCATTCGCAAACGATCGAATAACATTTCGTTAAAGTCTAAATTAGATGGGGCAGGAGAAGAAACGGTTATGCTTTCTTTGACTTCAGAGTAAAAGGAAAGTTTCAATTCTTTTCTTCCAAACAAGATGTCTTCCCCAAAATTTGTGATTTTCAAGCACATTTTTTCGTGGTAAGCAATTTCGAAAACTCCTTGATTTTTCATGGCTGTCAAATAATGCGACCATTCTTTCCAACTTTGTTTAGCTCCAATTCCGTAGGTCTTAACCGTGTTCAATTTTTGCTCGAAAATCTCAGCTGTTTTTGCGCCTCGCAACAAATCGATTAATAACAAACTGGAAATCTGTTCGCCACAACGTTTCACACCGGAAAGTGCCATTTGTGCCAATTTCGTTCCATCGAAATATTTTGGTGGTTTGCTACACACATCGCAATTGCCACAATCTTCCTCTAAATTCTCAGAGAAATAGGAGAGAAGTATTCTTCGACGACAATGTTCAGCTTCAGCAAATTGCAACATTCGGTTGAGTTTTTCCAACAAAACTTCTGATTGTTCGCTATCACGCGCAAAATCACTTAGAAGTTTTACATCGCGATAATTATAATATAATCTGGCTTCGGAAGGCAATCCATCACGTCCAGCACGCCCAATTTCTTGGTAGTATCCTTCTAAGTTTTTTGGTAAGTTGTTATGAATGACAAAGCGAACATTGCTTTTATCTATTCCCATTCCAAAAGCTATTGTGGCGCAAATTACCTGAGTTCTGTCGAACAAAAAGTCGTTTTGAACTTTCGCTCTTTCATCTGAAGGCAAACCAGCATGATAAAAAGCAGCATTTACTCCCGCTTTCATAAGAGAAAATGCCATGTCTTCCGTTTCTTTTCTGGAAAGACAATAAATAATTCCGGTTTCGTCTTTTCGAGCTTTAATAAATGAAACTATTTCCGCCATTTTCTTTGCCTTCGGCAAGTTTCCACGAACGGTTAACTTAATATTTTCACGATCGAAAGAACTTAAAAAAGTCTTGGCTTCTTTTAAACCCAAATGCTGAACTATATCACGTCTTGTATGCTTGTCTGCAGTTGCCGTAAGCGCAATGAATGGAACATCAGCAAAACGCGTTCTAAGACGATTTAAATGCGTGTATTCGGGTCTGAAATCATGTCCCCACATGGAAACGCAATGCGCCTCGTCGATAGCAACCAACGAAATTGGCAATTCAGTAATCCATGTTTCCGAGTGACTGAACAAGGTTTCTGGCGCCGCATATATCAATTTAATTTTTCCAGCTAAGGCTTTGACCCGAATTTCGTCCTTTTCACTTTGCGTTTGAGTAGAATTTACAAAAACTGCCGAGATACCATTAGCTTCCAAGGCTTGAACTTGATCTTGCATCAATGAAATCAATGGGGAAACGACCAAAGTTATTCCATCCATCACCAAAGCTGGAATTTGAAAACATATCGATTTCCCTCCTCCAGTTGGCATTAAAACTAAAGCATCATTTCCAGCAAGAATGTGTTCTATTATTTCTTCCTGTTGTCCCCGAAATTCGCTGTAACCAAAGATTTCTTGTAGTAGGTTGATCGGTTTTTTGTTCATGATGTAAAGTTATGCTATTTTATATTTTAATTACCAGTATTGCTTTTAAACAAAGTATAATGCCAATATAGATTTTAACAAGCATTTATGCGTCGATTAAAATCATAATCGGTATTAATTTTTACTTTAAGATAGTGAAAAAGTTGAATTGAAATACTTTTTTGACGAAAAAATAATCAAAATATTTTCGATAAATTAATCAGTTTATAATTATGTTTGACTAAGGTGATGGCAAACTAATTCCTATTTTTACATCTACATAATTTAAATAAGAATGAAACTTGAACTCTGCGTTACCGACCCAAAAGGCCTACAAATAGCCAAGAAATATCGTTTTGATAGAGTAGAGTTGTGCGTGAATTTGGAAATGGGCGGATTGACTCCTTCGCCTGGTTTGGTGCACATGGCGTTGAATTTGGGTTTGGAAACACATGCCTTAATTCGTCCGCGTGCGGGAGGATTTGTTTATTCAGATGCTGAAAAAGAGTTGATTTTAGCTGAAATTCACGCATTAAAATATTTGGGTGTTCACGGTTTTGTGGTTGGAGCTTTGAAAGAAAACAAAGAGATTGATACGACCTTAATTGGAGAAATCGCCAAAATAACCAAAGGAAAAGAACTTACTTTTCATCGAGCCTTTGACGAAATGGCGGAATGGGAAGATGGAGTAGGTGTCTTGAAGTTTTTTCAATTCAAGCGGGTTTTAACTTCTGGAAGAGCCGCTAATGTTGATGAAGGAATGAAAAACTATACCGAAATCAAGGATCTTTTTGGAAATGATTTGGAATTGATGATAGGTGGTGGTGTGAACGCAAAAAATGCAAAGGAACTCGTTGAAGATTTTCAACCATCTGCTCTTCATTTTTCAGGTGCAAATGTAATTCAAGACAAAAAATCTATGTTTGGAGGAAATAGAATGGAAATTGACGAAAAGAAAGTTTATTCGATTTTGAGTTCTTTAAGAGATTAAAATCTATCCAAAACATATTTAATCAACTCGTTCATTTGAACACTGTAATCCTTTGAAAATTCACCAGTTGGTCGATTGGCAATTCCTAAACATATAGTGGTGCAAGAGTGTCCCAAAGATCTTCCTACGGCAAAAAGAGCAGAGCTTTCCATTTCAAAATTTGTAATTGCTTTGCCTTGGAAAGAGGAATCTTCCAAAGTTTCTCGCCAATTGTTTTTTAAGGGTAAGCGGATAGCTCTGCCTTGTGGGCCGTAAAATCCACTTGCTGTTAAAGTTATTCCTTTAAATGTTTTATCACCTTCTAGTTTAGCTGTAAGCTCAGGATTTGTTGAAATTAGGTAAGGTTCAACTTTTGGCGGGAATGGGCAATGATCTTTAATTTCTTCTAAAAGTGATTCTTCTTCTGGGGTGAATTTAATATCATAGAAATGAGCCACATTATCTAATCCCATTGCCATTTCTGAAAGTATGTATTGGTGAATAGGAATATCAGATTGAAGAATTCCGCAAGTCCCTATTCTAATCATTTCCAAACTCTTGTGCTCAGCGTTTAACTCTTTAGTTTCCAAATTGATATTGGCAAGAATATCTAATTCATTGACTACGATATCAATATTATCAGTTCCAATTCCTGAAGATAGAACCGTTATTCGCTTGCCTTTATATATCCCAGTGTGACATACAAATTCTCTATGCTGAGATTTGTGTTCAACGGAATCAAAAAAAGAGGTGACCAATTCCACACGGTCTTGGTCACCTACTAATATTATTTTTTCAGAAATATCTTTTGCATGCAAGCCCAAATGGTAGACTTGATTTTTATTGTTTAAGACTAATTCTGAAGATTTAAAAGACATAATCTTATGGTTTTACGCTTCCGAAAACTTTTTTCAATAAATCCGTAACTCGTGCCATAGGGTCTAAACGAATTTTATTTTCTTCTTGTTCAACCATGGTGAATAAGCCTGAGATAGCTCTTTCAGTCACAAAAGCACTTAAATCTGTTGTAACTTTTTGTCCACCTGTCAACGTCATAGCTGTATTGTATTTCGATGCCAATGGATTCCAATAGTCAGTTAATTTAACTGTTGCAATCGCGGCATCTACTTTAGGAGAAAATGCAGCAACCAATTGAGCTGTCGTATTATCTTTTAAAAATTTTGTTGCTGCTCCGTTTCCACCATTTAAAATGGCAAAGCCATCAGAAACACTCATGTTTGTAATAGCATTAACGAAAATAGGTAAAGCTTCTTTTGTTGCTTCTTCTGCTGCTCGGTTAAGTGTCAATTCAAATTTATCAACTTGACCTTCTAGTCCCCATTCAATTGCTTTTTCTTTAACTTTAATGGCATCAGGAGGAAATGGCAAACGGATAGCGGCATTTCCAAGGAACCCGTCCGTAACCGACGTTAAATTAACGGAATTCTTAATTCCAACATTCAAAGCTTCCTTCAAACCAGATATTACTTCACCATTTGTTAAACTAGGCGCAGTGGTTGTTGGTTCAAGAATTGTTCCTGCAGCTTCGTTAAGAACGTCACAAGAAATAAGGGTTGTGGCAACAAGTGCCGAAAAGACAAGAATTTTTCTCATTTTCATTTTTTTTTCAAATATAACTAGAAAGAGCAAATACTATGCCCAATAAAAAAGGGAAGTACTTTCGAACTTCCCTTTGAATTAAATATCTACAGGTATTTATCTTAAAACGTTTACGCTTCCAGTTTTTGTTTGGAAATCTTCTTTCCCGAATTTCTTGAATCGAGCTTTCCAATTGTAAATTCCAGTATCAACAGGTCGACCTTTGAATGTCCCGTCCCATTCAGCATTAGCATCAAATGTTTGCCAAATTACTTCGCCCCAACGGTTATAAATGGATAATTCGAAATTGGTTAAATCCATACCCGCGACTGCAAATTTCCATGTTGGGTTGTGCTCATCTCCATCAGGTGTAAAAGTATTAGGAGCATAGAATATTATATCGCTTTGCACATTTAACAACACTGTGATTGTGTCCCAGCATCCTTCCAATGAAGTTACTGTCAAGAATATTGGATAATAACCTTCCACTTGTGGAAAGAAAAACTCTGGGTTTTGCACATTGGAAACAGCAGGTGAAGCCTGATTAGCAACCCACTGCCAAGCAAGTGCTCCAACAGATTTGTCACTCATTTTCACACGTGTTTCAAATATTGTTGTTGGGTTGGTAGAAATTCCGAATTGAGCTTTTGGTTTTTGCCAAGCGGTAATTATTGATGGGAAGAAATTGTTATACACGCAACCATAAATAGAGGTTACAGTCATATTAACATCGTAATCATTTGCAATTTGAAACCACTGCGATGCTGTATCGAGTCCATTTATTAATTGACTAGTACCATTACTGAATTCATAAAAGGTTGTTGCTATCTCTGAACTATTAACTGAATTATTATTCATGAATTTAAAAGTATCAGGAGCACAAGCTTGGATTGGATCAGGAATTGCTAATGGTTGTATTGGTGTCGGAAAAATAATAGTCAAAGAAGCTGATGTTGTTGGACTTCCGCATTGCTCAGACAACGTAACTTGATAGACCGTCCCAGTAACTGATGGATCAACCAAAGGATATTGGTCAGTTGATATTTGAACTCCATTTTCAAACCAAGTATACGAGTATGGAGATGAACCTCCACCACCAACTGCACCTAGAGTAATTGTTGCTTCCGGACAAATCATTGTGTCTGTGGTAACGTTACTCAATACCAATGGCATCGGTTCAGAAAGTACTGTGTTTAGCGTAATAAGACATCCATTCGCATCGGTAATATCTACTTGTTGTGGTCCAACATATAAATCAGTTGCAATAGAATCTGTAGTCGCTGATCCACTCCAAGAATAGGAGTAAGGTCCAGTTCCTTGCGTAACACTTAATTGGATTATTCCATCATTACCGGTGTAACATGTAACATCTTGTTGATTAACAGTTGTCCCAATCATCCCTGGGATTTCTGTAACGATTACTTCGACAATCTCAACACATCCATTGCTACTTGTAATCGTACAATTGTATGTTCCAGCTTGAAGTCCAACTGCGGTTTGAGTTGTTTGAGCTGCCGGGTCATCCCAAAGGTAAGTTGTTGAAACTCCTAAAGGCAACATTTCAGCTGTGGCTGTTCCATCAGATCCGCCAGGACATGAAACTAAAGTGTTTGAACTTGAAGTGGTTGAAGGTATATTAGTTACAGCAACTGTAGAAGTTGCTGGACATCCATTCGCGTCTGTAATATTGACAGTATACGTACCAGCCGAAACATTATTGACAGTTGCTGTAGTTGCACCTAATGTCGCCCAGTTAAAAGTATACGGAGCAGTTCCAGCTCCAGGAATTGCGGTAACACTTCCAGAACCTGCGCCACATGTATCTCCGATTGAAGTCGTTGTAACGGATGCGGATGTTCTTGTAATAAATGATGTATCAGAAACGGATCCAATTGAGACTCCGCAAGAAGTACCTGTTAAAAAATATCCTGTCGTTCCTGCTGGAACATTTGATACGGTTAAAACACCTCCATTATATGGAAAAGTTTGATTCAAGGTACTTTGCCATTGAAGACCGGCACCAGCAGAACCTGAGGAAGTTACATTTATATATGGTATTGTTGTAACTGCATATGCGTTGGTATTTGTTGCACTTGTAGGACTAAAACGCTTACCGTCTTGAGAAGCAGTCCACACAGTATTATTTCTACCAGGTGTAGCAGTTCCAATATTTCCAGCCAAATTTTGAACACCTTGAATGGCAAGTCCACTATTCCAAGTACAAACTTGTTTACTACCAATATGGTATTCAATTATATTTGATCCTTCATAAAAAAGGAATGCAACGTAGGAACATGAAGATGTGCAACTGTATGCTGTAACTCCTTTATATAATACAGCAAAGATTCTATTAGGAGCAGTCCCTATAGTTTGATATTGAATTGGTCCAGAAGAAGCATTTACAGGATTCATGTCGGTATATAATCCCATCGCCGAATTACTAGCGCCAGCAATTCCGGCATTTGGAATCGGCGTACCATTTAAGCTCCATGGGCAGTATCCTCCAGCATTTGAGAGTTTAAATGACACTACACCATTTGAACCTATAACGCATTGTGTATAATTTGTTCCGTAATAACTAAATGTAAAACCAATAGGAACGGCTGCACTCCAAGCGTCATCAGAAAGACTAACGCTACTTGGGGAGTTTAAATTCAATGCGCCCAAGGATCCACCTCCGCCAGTTCCACAGTTGGTAATCACTACTGATTGTCCAAGGCAAACAGTCGCATCTGTTCCTAAACAAACTGCCACTGGTGTCAATTGAGAGAGACCATTGAAAGTTAGCAAAGCGGTAAAAAATGCTAAAGCCGATAATTTTTTAAAATTCATAGTATTACATTTTGTAAGTCACAAATATGACGAATTAATTTAGTCATGGTTGTCTCTGTTAACAAAAAAAGAAAATCTTGTTAATAATGTTTATGTAAACGAATTTGTAGGACTGCAACAATTGAAAAAAGACCTGTTCAAAAGTTCTGTTAATTTTAATTTCTTGACGAATTAAGAATAGTAAATATTAGTACATTTGCCCCGTCGATTTAAAAATCTAGATAAAGATGAGTAAATACCAAGCACAGGTTGATGCTTTTATGGAAAAAGTAAAAGCGAAAAATGGTCATGAAACTGAATTTATACAAGCGGTTCACGAAGTAGCAGAAGCTGTAATTCCTTTCATCGAAGAAAATCCAAGATATAAGAAAGAAAATATTCTTGAAAGAATTGTTGAGCCGGAAAGAACGATTATGTTCAAAGTTCCGTGGATGGATGATGCAGGAAACTATCAAGTAAACAGAGGTTACCGAATAGAGTTCAACTCTGCAATCGGACCTTACAAAGGTGGTTTGCGTTTTCACCCTTCTGTTAATTTATCAATCTTGAAATTTTTAGGATTTGAGCAAATTTTCAAAAACTCTTTAACTACTTTACCAATGGGTGGAGGAAAAGGAGGTTCTGATTTTGACCCAAAAGGTAAATCGGATAACGAAGTAATGAAATTCTGTCAATCATTTATGACTGAATTAGCTCGTCACATTGGTGCAAATACAGATGTTCCTGCTGGAGATATCGGTGTTGGAGGTCGTGAGATTGGATACATGTTCGGGCAGTACAAAAGAATCCGTAATGAATTCGTTGGTGTTTTAACTGGAAAAGCTAGAAACTGGGGAGGATCTTTGATTCGTCCAGAAGCTACAGGTTACGGTACAGTATATTTCGCTAAAGAAATGTTGAAAACGAAAAATGATTCTTTCCAAGGTAAAGTTGTTGCTGTTTCAGGTTCTGGAAACGTAGCACAATATGCTGTTGAAAAAGCGACTGAATTTGGTGGTAAAGTTGTAACGATGTCTGATTCATCAGGATATATTTATGACGAAGCTGGAATCAATGCTGAGAAATTGGCATTCGTTATGGAATTGAAAAATGTAAAAAGAGGTCGTATTGAAGAATACGTTCAAAAATATCCAAGTGCAAAATTCGTAGCTGACAAACGTCCATGGGAAGTTAAAGTTGATATCGCTTTACCTTGTGCAACTCAAAACGAATTGAATGGTGATGAAGCGAAAGCTTTATTGGCAAACGGTGTAAAATGTGTTGCTGAAGGTGCGAATATGCCTTCAACTCCAGAAGCTATTGAAGCATTTCAAGCGGCTGGTATTTTGTTTGCTCCAGGAAAAGCGTCTAACGCTGGTGGAGTTGCAACGTCAGGATTGGAAATGTCTCAGAACTCTTTACGTTTGTCTTGGACAGCTGAAGAAGTTGATGAGAAATTGCATGGAATTATGGTATCTATCCACGAAGCATGTGTTGCTTATGGTAAAGATGCAAATGGAAATGTAGACTACGTAAAAGGTGCAAATGTTGCAGGTTTTGTGAAAGTTGCAGATTCTATGATTGACCAAGGTTTGGTTTAATCCATATAAAGAATATCGAAAACCGTCTTGGCTTAGCTGAGACGGTTTTTTTTTGAAATGTCACTTTATTTGAAGAGATTTTCTAATAAAAACGTAGCTTTGTTATAGTAAATAAATAGAATGGAAACAGCCCAAGAAAGACAAATTCAATACGATCGAACAGGTTTCGGTGATCAAGAACTGTTGGATATCTACAAAAGAATTTTAATGCCAAGAATGATTGAGGAAAAAATGCTCATTCTCTTGCGTCAAGGAAAAATCTCAAAGTGGTTTTCAGGCTGGGGACAAGAAGGTGTTTCGGTAGGAACAGCCTATGCAATGGATAAAGAAGAATACATTCTGCCTATGCACAGAAATCTCGGAATTTTCACTACAAGAGATATTCCTTTGAAGCGATTGTTTGCTCAATTTCAAGGAAAAATGTCTGGTTTCACGAAAGGAAGAGATCGTTCATTTCACTTTGGGACGAATGAACACAAAATCGTTGGAATGATTTCTCACCTTGGACCTCAATTAGGAATTGCTGATGGAATTGCATTAGCCTATAAAGTTCGAAATGAGAAAAAAGCTACAGTTGTTTTTACTGGTGACGGCGGAGCATCCGAAGGAGATTTCCATGAGTCATTGAATGTGGCATCTGTTTGGGATTTACCTGTAATTTTTGCTGTAGAAAACAATAAATGGGGACTTTCTACACCAAGTAAGGAACAGTTTCGATGCAAACAGTTTATCGATAAAGGTATTGGTTACGGAATGCACGCCGAAAAGGTAGATGGAAACAATATTTTAGATGTTATAAATACTGTTCGCCGTTTGGCAGAGGATATTCGTGAAAATTCTAGACCAGTTTTGTTGGAGTTTCTGACTTTCAGAATGAGAGGTCACGAGGAGGCTTCAGGAACGAAATACTACCCAGAAGGATTGCAAGATCATTGGGAGAAATTTGATCCAGTTACCAATTACACAGCATTTCTCCAAGAAATTGGTGTTTTGACTGATGAACTTATAGAAGAAATTCACGAAGAGTTTAAAAATGAAATCCAAACTGGTTTTGATACAGCAAATGCTGAAGAACGACCTGTGGCAGATACAAATCTAGAATTAGCAGATTTGTATGCACCGTTCAATTTCGTTGAGAAACAAGCTTCAGGATCAAAAAGGGAAATGCGTTTCATTGATGCAATACAAGATGGTTTGCGTTCTAGTATGAGAAATTATCCTGAGTTAATCATCATGGGACAGGACATTGCTGATTATGGTGGTGTTTTTAAAGTTACTGAAGGATTCATGGATGAATTTGGCAAAGATAGAGTTCGAAATACGCCAATTTGTGAATCAGCGATTGTTGGTGCTGGATTAGGATTGTCAATTGCCGGAATGAAAGCTGTGGTTGAAATGCAATTTGCTGATTTTGTGACCTGTGGGTTTAATCAAATTGTCAATAATTTGGCAAAAATTCACTGGCGCTGGGGCCAAAATGCTGATGTTGTTGTAAGAATGCCAACAGGAGCAGGCTCAGCGGCTGGACCTTTCCATTCGCAAAGTAATGAAGCGTGGTTTGTGCATACACCTGGATTGAAAGTAGTTTACCCTTCATCACCATCTGAGGCAAAAGGATTGTTAATGGCATCTATTCAGGATCCCAATCCAGTTTTGTTTTTTGAACACAAAAATTTATACAGAAGCGTAAAAGAAGATGTTTTTGAGGATGATTTCACAATTGAAATTGGTAAAGCCGCTTTAAAATCAGAAGGAGAAAAACTTTCTATTATTACATATGGCTTTGGAGTACATTGGTCACTTGATTTACTTGAAGATTATCCTGAAAATACCATAGAAATTGTTGATTTAAGAACGCTGCTACCTTTGGATACCGAGACAATTTATAAATCTGTACGCAAAACAGGTCGAGCATTAATCCTTCATGAAGATTGCCTGACAGGTGGAATTGGAGGAGAAATTACAGCTTTGCTAAATGAGAATTGTTTCGAAATATTGGATGCTCCAGTTCGCAGATTAGCTTCACTAGATACGCCTGTGCCGTTCGCGGAAGAATTAGAAGCGAATTTCTTACCTAAGAATAAATTGAAAGATGCAATCGATGATTTATTAAATTATTGATTCAAAAAATAGTAAACAAAAAATCCGTCTTGGCTTAGCCGAGACGGATTTTTAATTTTATTACTATTGTTTAATCTCTGATCACAGTATAACCAGGATATTTTTTAGAGTCGAAAACGAATTTAGCATCTTCGATTGAAGGATTGCTTGTGAACTTTGACAAATTGTAAGTCATTGTCGTTCCATCCTTTGTTTTCATGATTGCTTTCTTCAATTCATTGTCTGCTTTTGAAATGTATAAGATAACTGTGTGGTAATCTGATTTCGAAGCATTTTTTGGATACAAATAAATAACGTGACAAGCATCTCCACCTATAGTTTCCATTTTGTCATAACGATTTTTGAATCCTGATTCCCAAATTGTTAGCAATTTCTTAGGATTCATTGATTCCTCATCATCAGTATCGGCATCAGATTCATAAACTGACTTCTCTTCTTTAACTACCGTCCAAGTCTTCATTCCGTTAGAAATGATTGTGTTGTCTCCATATGATGCGTAAAACTTTTTACCTTTTACCCAACCTTTTCCTGTTTCCGATTCATTTGTACCAGTAGAACTGTTTTTAATATTAGCTGTAAATTCTATGTAAAAAGAACTTTGGCTTTTCATTTTTGATGACAACTTGTCTAATACCGCTTGAGCTTTTGCGTCTTGCCCGAATGCTGTGAAAGAGATTAGTCCGATTAATATGAATAAATATTTCATTATATGTTTTTTTAAAAGGTAAATGCACAAACTATGCCAAACTACTATTTTCAAAAAAGATTTAAAATTTCGTTCAAAACTGAAATGTCAATATCATGACCACCAGCAAACTGAACTGTTTCATAACCCAATTTCTTCTGCAAAGCTAGTACTTCTTTTTGATTTTTCTCGGTGAAATATTCATCCTCTTTTCCTAAAACAAAGAATTTCTGACCATTAAAATGGTTGATCTCTTCTTGAGATATGTCAGGAGGGAAGACGCTTCCCCAAAGAATCAAACCACTTATTGTATTGTTTTTTTGATAACAAAAACGTGAGGCGGTTGCCCCGCCTTGTGAGAATCCTAGTAAAACAATGGTCGAATAAGTGTCTGAATAACTTTCTAGTATCTGTTCTAAATAATTTTGATTGTCCAAAATATCACTTTCGCGTTCTTCTTTTGTCATCCAGGAACTACCAACGCGTCCAGCGCTCGCTTTCAGATAAAAACGATGAAGCCCTTCAGGCACTAAAACATCAAAGTCCTGATGAATTTCTTCAAATTTTCTAGAAAAATACGTGCTCAAATGTCCATAGCCGTGCAAAGCAATTAAGAGTTTTGAATTTGTCTTTTTTTCAGATTTCAGATGAATCAATCTGGCTGTTTTACTGACTTTGACCTGTATTTTTTCTACTAACATTGGAACTATTTACCCTTCAAAATTAGTTATATTTGTTGGGTGAAACGTTTTGTGTCCATTCTATTTGTCTCTTTCCTGATATGGAACTACATAGGCTTTTTTGCATATTTCCAAATAGAGAAACAATCGGCTCAAAGGGAATTCAAAAGAAAATTAAAGCTTTCTGTTCCTAAGGATGAATTAAAAGACTTCATTTTTTCGCCAAAAGAAGCAAGAGAATTGGTTTGGCACAAAGCTCATGAGTTTGAATATCAAGGCGGAATGTTTGATATTGTTTATTCAGATACTTTGGCTAATGGGGATTTAATCTTCACTTGTATTTCGGATATTCAAGAAACTAAACTTTTTGAGAAATTGGGTGAATATGTTGCTTCAGATCTAAATACGAACAAGCATAAACCGCTTAAAAAGTTAAAGTTAAACCTAGAACAGCCTAGTATTTATTTAGATCGAAATGATTACGATTTACCGAATTTGATGCACTCTGACGAAAAAACGTCTCTTGGTATTTATCTCTATTCAATCAAACTAGGTGAATTAACTAAAGATTCGCCACCGCCCCAATTTTTTACTTGTTAATAAACACAGTCAAAGCAAAACATAGTGTTTTGACCTTTTAATAAGTTTAAAAAATTAATCAAATTATAACATGAAATATATAGTGATGGGACTTTTATGTCTCTTTATAGGTAATGGTATGGCTCAAACTTTGAAGGTTTATGATAAATCAAATCTTCAAGCTATTGAAAAAGCACAACTGTTGAACAATCAGCAAATAGAGACCCTTTTTATTACCGATGGAAAAGGTGAAGTGGAGATTTCGAAAATAGATATTTCAGGGGTTTTAACGTTAAGACATCCGTTTTACATTTCTCAAACCTTCACTTTCGATCAGCTTAAGGAAATGAACTTTTCCGTTGGAATGATTGAAAAAATGAATGATTTGGACGAAGTAGTAATTTCTGCCAGTCGATTTGAAGAGAAGAAAAAGGATGTGGTACAAAAAATCCAAGTGATTCGCTCTTCGGATTTAAAACAAATGAATCAAACGTCTACAGCTGATATGCTGGCGCAATCAGGAAATGTTTTTGTTCAAAAAAGTCAGCAAGGTGGAGGCTCACCAATAATACGTGGTTTTGAAACAAATCGTGTTTTATTGGTCGTTGACGGAGTTCGGATGAACAATGCTATCTACCGCGGTGGACATTTACAAAACGTAATGACCATTGATAATTCCGTATTGGATAGAGTAGAAGTAGCATTTGGACCAAGTGCAGTTGTATACGGTTCTGACGCGCTTGGCGGTGTCATGCATTTTTATACTAAAGATCCTACTTTGTCATCAACCGAAGAGCGATTGGAAAAAGCAAATGCATATGGTCGTTATTTCTCAGCGGCAAATGGGTATACTGCGCACGGAGATTTGTCTATTGCGAATCGTCGATTTGGTTCGTTGACCGCGTTTACGGTTTCACAATTTGGTGATTTGAAGCAAGGTACAAATCGTTCGAGCAAGTACCCAGATTTCGGAAAAAGACCATGGTACGTGGAACGAATCAATGGAGTAGATAGTATGATTCAAAATAAGGATCAGAATTTACAAGTAGGTTCGGGCTATGAACAATTGGATTTGATGCAAAAATTCATGTATCAATCTTCTGAAAACGTGAAGCATACATTAAATTTTCAATACAGCACCACCAACGATGTTCCACGTTATGACCGTTTGACTCAGCAAAATGGTGTAAACCCGAAATACGCTGAATGGTATTATGGCCCACAAAGAAGATTGTTTTTGAGTTATAAAATGGATTTGACCAAGAAAACTAAAATGTACGACAACGCTCGTTTTATTTTTGGTTATCAAAACATTGAGGAAAGCAGAATGGACAGACGTTTCAAGAAAGATATTCTCAATCATCGAATAGAAAAATTGAATATCGCATCGACAAATTTAGACTTCGAAAAACAAATAGGAAAAAGCGAGTTTCGTTATGGAGTAGAAGGCTATACCAATTTGGTTAATTCTACTGCTTTTGCCGAAAATATCGTCCTGGACACAAGGACTCCTTTGGATACAAGATATCCTGATGGTGGCTCTCAAATGACAGGTTTAGCAGCTTATGCAACAAATACTTTAGAATTTGGAAAGACGAAAGGTCGATGGATTATGAACAGTGGTTTACGCTTTTCATATATAGATTTGATAGCAAAGTTTAAAGACCAAACTTTCTTTCCTTTTCCCTTTTCTTCAATTGAGCAACAGCATAGCAACTTGACGGGAAATCTTGGACTTGTTTTCAATCCAGGAAAAGGATTTAGAATTACTGGAAATTTCTCAACAGGTTTCCGAGCACCAAATGTGGACGATTTATCTAAAGTGTTCGAGTCGGTGCAAGGTACTGTTATCGTTCCTAATCCAAATTTGAAAGCTGAATACTCTTACAATGGAGAACTAGGTATTTCGAAAACGTTCAAAAACAAGGTGACTCTTTCTGCATTAGGATATTACACGCAATTGAATAATTTGATTTACACTCAAAAAAGTCAGTTTAATGGTGCTGATTCCATAATTTACGATGGTCAATTGAGTCAAGTAATTTCTCCGACAAATGCGGGTTCAGCATTCATTTATGGACTCGAAGGCGGTCTAACCGGTAACATAACAAATTACCTTTCTGTTTTCGGGACTTTGAATTATACTTATGGAAGAATTAAAACTGACACGACGGATTATCCAATGGATCACATTGCGCCGTTGTTTGGCCGATTTGGATTGACGTATTCTTTGAAGCGTTTTAAAGCTGAAGTATTTTCAAATTTTGCTGGAGCCAAGTTGTTGAAAGATTACAATTTAATAGGCGAAGATAATTTTGCGTATGCAACACCAGATGGAATGCCAGCTTGGTACACCCTGAATTTAAGGTTGAATTACCAGTTCAATAAATTGTTGGGGATGCAAGTAGCTTGTGAAAACATTCTCGATCAAAATTATCGTACGTTCGCATCAAATATTTCTGCTCCAGGCAGAAACTTTATAGTAACATTGCGCTACAATTATTAGGGAAGAAAAACATTTGAAATGGGGACGTGATCAATTCGCGTCCCTTTTTTTTTATGAAGCGTAGGGTTATATATGTCACCCCGCTGGGGTTCTGTAAAAAAAGACAAACTGTTTGGATAGATTTATGTCGTCCCGATGGGACTGTGAAAGCGATCCCATTTTTTCTTAGATGCAATAGTCCCATCGGGACGAAATGTATCTATAAAAAACTAAAAACAAACCAAAGTGCCAGAGGTACGGCATATCCGCTTCAAACTAAAAAACTGAAAAAATGAGTGAATCTAAACCAAAGCTCCTTGGTAAATCTCTTTCAAAACATTTACCGTAAAATCTATTTCTTCTTTCGTCGTATAACGTGAGAAAGAAAAACGTGCATTAGGTTTATCTAATGGTGCATTAATTCCTGCCAAAACGTGCGAACCTTGAACAGCTCCCGATGAACAAGCACTTCCGCCACTGCAGGCAATTCCTTTTAAATCTAAAGTGAAAAGCAACAAACCAGATTTTTCTGTTTTCGGTAAGCAAACATTCAGAACCGTATATAAACTTTTTTCAGGATCTATTTCGCCATGAAATTCGACATCTGGAATTTCTTTCTTAAGTGAAGCGATCATGTGATTCTTTAATTCTTGAACATATTTTTGATGTTCTTCAACATCTTCGTATGCCAAATCAAAAGCTTTCGATAAACCTACAATTCCACTTGTGTTTTCTGTTCCTCCACGTAAGCCACGTTCTTGAGCTCCGCCGTGAATCATGGAGTGAATCTTTACGTTTTTGTTGATGTATAAAAAACCAACACCTTTTGGCCCGTGAAATTTATGCGCTGCACAGGTTAGAAAATCTATATCCAATTCCTTCAAATTGAAGGAATAATGTCCCATCGTTTGAACCGTATCAGAATGAAAGTAGGCTCCATTTTCGCGACATATTTTTGAAACTTCACTTATAGGCAAAAGAGTCGCAATTTCGTTGTTGGCGTGCATGAGCGACACCAAAGTCTTTTTACCGTCAGAAAGTGTTGATTTTAAATCATTTAAATCTATATTTCCTTTATCGTCAATATTTACATAAACAACTTCGACATTTTTTGATTTGCTTGCAGCCAAAGCAGTGTGGCCAACGGCATGATGTTCAATCGTTGAAGTAACAATTCTTGTAATATGCAAAGAATCAATCGCTTCCATGATAGCCATGTTGTCAGCTTCTGTTCCCCCAGAGGTGAAAATTATTTCGCTCGGCTGACAATTTAGATGTTTGGCTATATTCCTTCTAGATGTTTCTAAATGCGCTTTGACTTGTCTTCCGAAAAAGTGCGAGGACGATGGGTTTCCAAAACCTTCTTTGAGAATTGGAATCATTGCTTCAATTACTTCAGGGGCTACAGGTGTTGTTGCTGCATTATCTAAATAAACGTGCATGGAAAAATTATTTTTCACAAAGATAGTCAAAAGGGAAGATTCCCTTATTCTTTGCCTAGAATTCTACGAAAATCTTCTTGTCCTGGTGGAATATCCTTGAGATTATTGAGTAGGAAAATTGCTCTGTCCAATCGTTTTTCAGAAGCTTTTACTTGTAAAGTATAATAAAGCATATAACGCTGTATGCCTTTTTTCAAGGCTTGAAATCTTTCTTTAGCTTCTCTATCGGAATTCAAAACTTCTTCAAATTCTTCGGCCATTTCCATTCCATATTCCGAATCGTCTGGCAAAAGAGAAACGCTCACTTTTTCTCCAAAATGAACGTTCAATTTTTTCATTCGAGCAGCCGAAACAGTAATATAGCCTTCACCATCACCAAGAGCAACAATTCCACCTTGCCATTTGACTTGACTGTTAACCTCAATCCAAATCCGTTGGTTGTATTTGCCACGTTCAAACTTTCCTTTGAGTAAAGCCATCGTTTCCAAGGTTAAACATACGTAATGAAGGTTTAAATCCTTCTTATGATGTATTTTGCTTTTGAATTGGATCGCTTCATTTCCCATAGGATGAATTTAGTTCACCACTTTCGTATATCCAACTTTCTCAGCTTTGATTTTGATGCATTTGTTCACAGAAGTTCCAAAATCATCCTCAACCTCAGCGCCTTTTTTCAGTCGTTCTTCTTGAAGGAATTTGTCTCTCTCGATTGCTAATTCAGCTACTTGTTTCTGATATTCTTTTCGTTGAGCAGATTTTTTCACAACGAGTTCCTTTTTTTGATTGACTGTTAAACCTTTAAATTCAGTAGGTAATTCTTCATCCTTCATTTTTGCGAAATCTACCTTGTTTTTTTCAAAAGCATCAATTAAATCCCACGAAGAATTATTGTAGTTGTCATTGGATTTTGAGATACAACGTTCTGCTTTGCTCGCTGGCGAAAGGCTTTCTGCATTTTTATCCTGAACAAATTGTAGTTCTTTTCTTTCTATTCCAAGCGAACCATATCCAAAATAGGTCTTGTTTATTGAATCGTT
The DNA here is from genome assembly GCA_963977135.1 of uncultured Flavobacteriales bacterium. Taxonomy (GTDB): domain Bacteria; phylum Bacteroidota; class Bacteroidia; order Flavobacteriales_D; family Crocinitomicaceae; genus UBA2040. The sequence continues at coordinate 449,876 of CAXBNN010000001.1, forward strand.
TAATGCGTTCAAACTATCGTCAAAGGGAGTAGGGATGTATTGAATGCTTTTATCGGAATCGATATGAAAATAATCTCCACCAGCTAATTGAGCGCCGTCATACCAGAAATGTTTAACTCCAATTTCATAATCACCACAATGTATGGTATTGACGAATATTTCTCGACTTAAAGCATCGGGACAGATCTTTTTGTAATCAATCGGACCTTGATTGAAGGGTTCATTTCCGGCGATATAAATCATTCTTAAATCTTCTGAAGATGTCGACCATTTTAATTCCTTTAAAGCGCTGGAGATTACGGCTGCACAATATTCTGAGCCGCCATTAGTGGTAATGGAGAAAAGTTGTTCGGATATTAAATCCAGATCGTTACTCAACGGAACCAGTTGTTTAATGTAATTCTCTTTGCTTGGATGGCCGTCATTTCCGTAAGAATACAAGGCAATTTCTATAGAAGGTGTAGTTCCTTCATATCGCATTGTTGTTAATTCATTGACGATGCTCCAAATTCGAGCTTTGGCTTGTGATAAAAGCCCATCCATACTACCTGAAGCATCAAACAAAATAGCCATTTGAATTTTACGTTGATTCGTTGGTAATTGCTGATTTGCATTGTCTTGTGCAAATATTCCAGAAGTTGCAATTCCAACTAAAACTAGGGATACAAATATTTTTTTCATGGTCACTTTTTTCTTGCTGTACAACTAGATTTGGAAATGGTTCAAAAATGCTATCTTCGCAAGCAAAAACTTTCATATGCGTTTAACATTATTCTTGCTTTTATTAGCTATTCTGAGCTCTTGTTTTCTTTCAAAAAAAATCCCTAATACATATACGAGAAAAGATGAGCCAGTAAAATTTCAAAGAATTGATTTGAAAGATTTATTTGAAGGGCAGAATTTGTACGGGCAAATATTGATTTATGATGAAAGTAGCAACCAATATACAAGCAGCGATTTTGAGGTAGCAAAAACGAAATTTAGCCCAGCCTCAACATTTAAAATTCCAAACACAATTGTTGGATTGGAATCAGGACTATACGCCGAAAATTCGATTTTCAAATATGATGGTGAGAAACGTATGCTAGAAGCTTGGGAAAAGGATTTGACTTTCCGTGAGGCTTTTCAGGAATCTTGTGTGCCTTGTTATCAGGAACTTGCAAGAAAAGTTGGAGTTAATCAAATGAGAACGATTTTGGACAGTATGAAATATCCAGGAATGGATTTCGATAATACGAATTTGGATAAATTTTGGTTGGCAGGTGAATCTGCAATTTCTCCCTTAGAGCAAGTTGATTTTCTAAGAAGGTTAATGACAAAGCAATTCCCGTTAAAGGACGGTACTTTAAAGTCTTTGAAAAACATCATGGCTGTTGATACAACAGAAAATGGAATTATGTACGCAAAAACGGGCTTCGGTGATAATGAAGGTAAAGACTTAGGCTGGTACATTGGATATATACAAAAACCCAAAAATCGTATTTACTTCGCCACTTTGATTCGCCCAATCACGGACTATGATCAAGGTGTTTTCTTAGCCGAAAGAAAAACATTGACTTTTAATGTATTACGTACGTTAGGTTTTTGGTAGAATTATTTCAAAATTCCAAATACGTACTCCATCGTTATTCTTGATTTTAGATTTTCAGTTAAAGTTTCTAAACGCTTCACTTCGGCATCAATATAGGACATTTCACGACTATTAACCATGAACAACGAGCTCTCGCCATTGTACAAGAGTTGTTGTTCTGCCGTAAATAATGTGCGGTAATCTTTTACCGTTTGGTTGTAAAGTATTGCTTGATCATAGCTTGTCCTCCAATTGTTGATTGTCATTTTAGCTTTATACTCAATAAATTCAGCCTTAAATTGTTGATTGTTCTCTTGCTCTTGAATTTGGAGTTCACTCAATTTAAGCATACCGCGCTCTTTCCTAAGAAACAGAGGGAAGCTTAATTGTGCCCCCCAATTGTAATTGTTAATTGAGTACTGGCTCAACACATCGCCACCAATCGGTTCACTGAGCGCATTGTATTTTACATCTAGTCTTGGTTTGAGGTTTTCCTTGTTCAAGCGATAATCAACTTTTAAGAAATCTATTTTAAACTGATTAATTAATAAGTCTGGATGCGTGGATTTGATAGAATCTAACTGGCTTAAATATCTAATTTCAAATGGAATCGGGACTATTTCTTCTTTAGAAATAGGAAGAGCGTTATCAGATAATTCCAAAGGCACAAAATTATCAGCCCAGAGATATACAGATACTAATTCCCTGTCATTCAAGTATTCTAATTCAGCTTGCTGAAGTAAAAACTGTCTATTTTGTAATTGAATTCCCACCTCCAAAGTATCAATTGACGGTCTATCGCCGAATTTTACACTTTGTTTAATTCCACTTAAACGAATTTTTGCGGTCTCCAGCATTTCCTGATATACAAGAAGTTTATTGTAAGATTTGAACCACTCAAAATAGGTTTTACCAGCCTCATAAAGTAATTCGTTCATCATTCTTCGCTGTTCAACTACAGAGCTTTGCTGATATATTCTCGCTTGTTTTAAATCTGCTCGACGTTGATCAATGAACAGGCCTTTTCCTAAAGGCACAGAAATTCCCGCAAACCATAAACCATTATCTGGTGTAGAATTTTGAGGGTTAAGTCGATATCCTTCATTTGTCTCATAACCACCTTGAACAGTTAAACCAAACCAAGTTGGGATCTTTAAAGCTGCATTTGCAGTGCTATAATACTGACTACCATCAAAATATTTTTGATTGATATCTCCTGCAATATATGGATCGAAACCACCTTTGCTTTTGAGTAAATAAGCATCTCCCTTTTCTGCTTGTATTGCTGCTTGCCTTGCAACAGGGTGATATTGCTTTATTTGACTCATAAAAGAATCAAAAGTCATAATTGTTACGCCTTCATTTTGTGAAAAGCTTATTGAATTCCAGCTGATTAAAATCAAAAGACAAAAGATATGTTTCTTTGATAATATCATTATTCTATTTTTTCTTTTCATTCGATTTAGAAGTATTGCCTTGGTAATATTCTGGTGGAAAACCGTTGACTTTTCGCCATAATTCATAACCGATAGAAACGTCTTTGAGTAACATCATACCATTCGTTCCACCACCAACTCGCAAAGCTTTAGGCCATTTTGGTGAATTTGGGTCTGGTTTTACCAATACTCTAAATTTCCCGTTTTCACCGAGGAAATTGTCATAAGCATAAACTTGACCTACGTAGGTTCCATAGCTTGCATTTGGCCATCCTGAAAAAATGATAGCTGGCCATCCGTCGAATTGAATGTTAACCTTATTACCTCTTTTAACTAAAGGCAGATCAATAGGGTCAACATACATCTCAACGATTAAATCATAGTTTGTGGGCATAAGACTGATTAGCTGCTCGCCTTCCTTTACAATTTCACCAATTCCAGCTTGAATTGACTTGGTAACATAACCATCTTGTGGAGCTGTGATATAATAATTACTCGAACGGAATTTATAATTTGCATATTGGTTTTTCAACTTTGTAACAGTTGCCTCAGCATCGAATTTATCAGATAACGCGCTCGATTTGTCTGAATTTGCTTTTGCCACACTAGATTGATAATCCATTTTGACTGAAGAGTATTCAACCTTAGCAGTAATCATGTCATTTTTACTTCCTAACCATTTATTTAGAGCTTCCACTTCATATGCTTTGGTTTGTTGACGTTTTAAGTCTCGAGTTTCTAAGTCGGTCAATGATTTTAATCCGCCATCATAAAGCTGTTTCATTCGTATATATTGCTCATCTGCAATTTTATAATTTGCTTTTGCAGCTATATAAGCGTTACTATCTATTTCAGATTTCAATTTTGCTTGTCGGTATTTTAAAGTAGTTTGTTCAAGTTTCATCCCCCTTTGTTCATTCAAGGCACTAATTTGATTATCCAAGGCATCAACTTTTTCCTGATAAGAATTTGCTGTCCTTTCCTTTAATTGACGCTGACCATCAGTTCGTTCTAAAAGAAGGGGGTCGAAATAGTCGTCTTTCACCTCTGAAATAAATAGGATTGTGTCGCCTTTGCTAACGAGGTCTCCTTCTTTAACATACCATTTTTCTATTCTTCCAGCAATTAAGGAATTAATAGTTTGAGGTCGCTGATCGAGATTCAATGTACTTACATTTCCATTGCTACGTATATTTTGGGTCCATGGAAGAAAAAGGACAACGATAAGTAAAATCAAGGTCCAGAGCATTAATCGTATATGTGCTCTACCCGTTACTTTCTCTTCAACATTTCGTAAAGTATTGAAACGATTTTGTTTGACGTTATGAGAAATGCTATTATTTGATATATTCAACATAATTTTTTCGTTTAACCAAGGTGATTTTTCATTTCTTCATAAGTGCCAATTCTGTCGAGTTGACCACTCTTTAGAAATGCAATTCTATCCATTCTACTTGCAATTTCCTTTTCAGTGGATACCACGACAAGTGTCCAAAGGTTATCAGGATGAACAAGGAAATCAATAATTTTTATTTTTTCTTCTAAGGAAAGAGAAGCAAAAATATCTTTAATCACCAATAGTTTAGGCTTATCAGCGATGCTCCGAGCAATCAATAGTCTATTGATGACACTTTTTGAGAATTGCTGACCTTGAGGCTTTATCTCTGTATCATAGCCTTCAGGTAAATCTTTAATAACAGAAGTTAATCCTAAGTTATCAATTGCCCATTTTACGTTTTCAAAGGTCGCTCTTTTTCTTCCCATTGTAATATTTTCAACCAAACTTCCTTTGAAAAGCAATTCACTTGAAAGGCATTCCCCGATGCTACTTCTCAGTGTGATAGGATTGAGATTACCTTGTGGAAAATCATTGTATCCGATGAAACCTTCCGTTGGCTGATATAATCCAGCAATAAGCGAAACTAAAGTAGATTTCCCAGAATCGTTTTGACCTGCAATCATTATTTTTTCATTTTGCTCAATCTTAAGAGAAAAGTTATTTAAAATTTTCTTTTTCTGATCTGGGTAGCAGAATGTTACATTTTGAAATTCAACCTTCATACCTTTTTCGCCCAATTCGGTTTGCATGTCAATTCCAGAAGTTGGATCCAGTTCTAGATCTGTAACTTGACCAATCTTTTCTAGAGCGGTTAAAACATCATATACAACTTCTAAACTTAGAATCAACTTTTCTACCGAACCTAAGATTAATAAGATAATAATCTCAGAGGCAACAAATTGGCCGATGTTCATTTGTTGTTCAATTACCAAAATACCACCAATGATCAATAGACCTGCCGCCACCAAGACTTTGAATACAATCATTAGATAATATTGTTGTTTCAATATTTTGAAGTGGCTTTCCCTCGCATCTATATATTTCCCAACTTCTTTGTCCGTTTTTTCTAATGTTATATCCGTTTTGCCAGCTAATTTGAATGATACATTGGTTCTAGCAACTTCTTGTAACCAATGTGCTACGTTGTATTTGTATTTCGATTCAACTAAACTTGTTTGTAAACCAATCCTTCCAGTTATTTTAAAAATAGCGTAGATTAGAATTACTAGGATTAAGCTAAATATTATAAAGAATGGGTGGTATAGAGATAACAAGATCAATCCAAATACCACTTGAATACTCGCAGTAGAAAAATCAATTAACATTTTTGACAGTCCTTTTTGAACGGACATTACATCAAAAAATCGATTCATTAGTTCAGGTGCATGATGCTTGTAAAGAGCCTCAAGTTTTATTCTCGGTAATCGGTATGCAAACTCGAATGAAGCTCTAGCAAAAATCTTTTGCTGAAGATTTTCAGTTATCCGCATTTGACTAACTTGAAGAAGACCACTTATTGTTATCCCTGCTATTACAAATGCCACCAAAACTATCCAAGAGGTACTTACCTGACCACCTTGAATCAAGTTTATAATAGCTTGAATTCCAATAGGTAAGGATAGGTTGACTAGCCCATTAAAGAAAGCATAGGAATATACATTTCTGATCTCTTTTTTGTCTGGTTTTAGTAATAGCCAAAATCTTTGAACTGGGGAAAGAGTGCTGTTGCTGTTCATATTTATTGTTCAATACTTTTAAAAACCATGTCTAAATAAAACTCTGTGACAGAATCTTCACCTTTAATTACGTCTGTCAATCGGGGAAGGTGCTCAGCGAAGAATCGTTGATGATGCGCACCCTCTATCATTGTAGATATTAACATATGGGGATACTTATAGTTTGGATTAATTTCCAAAATAATGTCGCAAACCATTTGAACAACTTTTTTGTACGGAGCAAAATATCCGTAGGAGTTATCCAAATCTACGTTTTTATTTAAATAGATTTTAGATGAGTCTGCATTTATTATTCGGTTCAGTTTAACTTCATCAACAAACGAAAAATCAGAATCTTGCTCAACTATTTTTGTAAGTAGATTTATTGAATTTTCTAGTTTCTTTTCTGGCGACTCAATGTTTAAGGTACACAATAGGAGTTGATAATCAATCCAAGACCAATACCAAGAAGTTAGGTATACCAATATTTGATTTTTACTTTCAAAGTACCTATAAATGGACGCTTCTGTTGACCCAATATATGTTGCTAGCTTTTTGAACGTAAACTGTTCGAAACCCAATTCATCCAGTAAATCAATACTTCCGCTAATTATTTTTATTCCTAAATCGCTGGTTTCTGGGTTCTTGAGGTAAGTATTTTGCGAAACTTGAATTGAAACTGGTGTTGACATTTCTCTAGACGTAATATTGTTGAGTGCAAACATAATAGTATTACTATCATTTTAGTAAGTAGTTATAACTTTTTAACAATTAATAAATTTTAAAGCATAAAAAAAGCGGGCTAAAACGCTCGCTTTCCAAAATAATTAAAAGGAATTAATTTTTCTTGAATATATTCAACATTGTCTCCGACATGTCCATACCAGTTCGCTCAAGATCGGAAGTGTAATTTGATAGTCTCCATTTTGACATGTGCAATTTTGAGGTTGCAAGAAGAATGTGTACTATTTTTTCTGAATGGACTTCCATTGGGAAAGTGTTATCCAATTTTCCGTCCATTATTATTGGAATCAAATGCTTTTGTAAAACAGTTCCAACTCCAGCAATGGCGTTATTAATTTTATCAGTTGAATCAAAAAGTCCGTCGGAAAAAGCAACTGTCACAAAATGTGGATTTGCTTTAAAATAATCAATTTGGCATTTGTTATAATCAAGAAAGCGTTCGTTAGGTTTTTTAGACTTATCCATTGCGTTGAAATGATTGTCTAATTCACTGGCAAGAAATTCTAGCATGGAAACAATTATTCCTTCCTTGCTTCTGTAATGCCGATAAAGCGCAGCTTCGGAAAATTTCATTGACTTAGCAAGGTTTTTAATTGTAAGTCCACTGGATCCTTTAGAGGTAAGAAGTTTCCCTGACGCATTAATAATGTCCAATTGCCTTGGAGAAATTTTTTCTGCTGTATTTTTCACCTCGAAGGTGAGAGGGTTTTGTGTGTAAGCCATAACTAACGCTAAAGTAATAATAATTTGAGATAGTTCATAATACTATTCAATTCATTACGTTTTTTGGAAGTTAAAGGTTACATATTTCGATTTAAGTATTGATGTTCAGAGATTTACTTTTTCACGTACTCAGTTAAAATAACGATGGTCTGTCCATCAACTTTACCTTCAATTTGTTCGTGATTATCATGAACTAGCCTAATATTTCTAACGGCCGTTCCACGTTTTGCAGTGAAACCACCTCCTTTAACTTTAAGATCTTTGATTATTACAATCGAGTCACCGCCCGATAATTCAACGCCATTGCAATCGACATGTTTTTTCAAATTAGGATCAGTTAAACCTGTTTTAGCCCAAGCAAGCGTATCTTCATCTAAATAGATCATTTCTAATAAATCATTCGGCCAACCTTCAGATTTTAGTTTGTCAAGCATTCTATACGCTACAACTTTTACTGCATCTACTTCACTCCACATGGAGTCATTTAAACAACGCCAATGGTTTGCATCGATTTCCATTGTTTCATTCAATTGTCCAAGACAAGTGGAACAAACCGCGACACAATCTTCAACAGAATCTCCTGATTTTGGAGAAACCGTATAGGAAGTTAATTTTTCTGTTGACGCACAAAGTTCACAATTGCCGTTACTTCTTTGTTCCAATTCTTTTGTCATAGCCACAAGTTTAAAGGGTTGACAAAGCTAATCATTTTAGGACTTTCCCCTAAGCTAATAGGCTAAATTGGAAACTATTCAACAGTGACTCCTTTCCAAAATGCCACATAACCTTCAATTGCTTTTGCTAATTCACTGGTTTTCGGATAGTACCAAGCAGCATCGGGATTTGATTTCCCGTCAACTTCCAATGTATAGTAGGACGCTTCTCCTTTCCAAGGGCAATTGGTGTGAGTTGAACTTTCTTTAAAAAATTCTTTTTTAATTGAATTAGGAGGGAAGTAATGGTTTCCCTCAATAATTCTTGTAACTGCACTTTCGGCAATAATTTTATTATTCCAAATCGCTTTTTTCATAGTTCCATTTTTATTTTAGAGGGATTAGTAGAGGAAAACTTACTTTTCCATCAATAAATCCATGGAATAAATCTGCGTACTTTTTTCTGGTAGTCTTTATATTCAGAATATTTACTAACGGATATACCTTCACTAAAATCTGAACTTCCGTAAAAAAGCAATAAAAGTAAAATCGCTCCGGTAACCGACCAATTGACCCAAGAGCCTGTCGCTGCAACAGAAAAGAAGTAAATAGTAATCCAAACTAATTGTTCTGATGCATAGTTAGGATGTCTTGAAATTGACCACAAACCGCTTCGAACAAAACCGTGAGCGTATTTCCCAAGTTCTTCTTTGGCTTCAATACGGCGATATTTTTCTTTTTGAAAATTAAATTGTTGTTGATCCGCAATGAACTCAATAACCACCCAAAAAACCACTATTAAGACAATTAAAAAATCCACCCAAGAAAGAGCTGAATTCGTTTTTGCCTTAATCATTGGAAAAACAATCGCTAAGACCAGTCCCATTTGGTAAAAGGAAATAAATAAAAGATTAAATACAAACCACTTCCAAGGTGCCTGGAATTCTGGTTTAGCTCTTAATACTGCCCAACGATAATCTTCTTCACCTTCCCAGAATTTCCAGGAATATCCGCCGCGTCGCGAGAAATTATAGGTTAATCGTATTCCCCAAATTGTAATAACAGATGCAATCAAAACCATTCTGCTATCCCATGAAGTGATATACGCTATTTGCCAAGCATAAAAAATAGGCGCAATACTCCATATTTTATCCACTTGACTGTAATTTTTTGTAATCACACTTATTAGAAAGCAAAGGCTTGCAAGAATCAAGTATGAAGTAGTAACATGTTTAATTATCATCCACTGTTCAGCATTTGGCGGTGAATCATAATAAAACGCGATTAAAGGCAAAGTAATTAACGAGCACAATAAAACGATGACGGTTTTCCACATATCGATTAAATTTTTTAAAAGTTAAAAATAAGTATCATTTTCTACTATTATATAATATGTTTCCTAGAGCTATTAACATTTAAAGATTAACAAATAGAATATTTCAAGTTTTCTTAATTGGAAAAAATACATTAATTTAGTGTTGTAACTATAAAATTATAACAGTATGAAAATTTTTACTCTTTTATTATTTTGTGCAGCTAGTACAATCTCATTTTCACAATATTCTCTTTCTTCGGCGGTTGGACCTTGTCCAGGAAATTTGAATATTGATCCTACTTACCCGAACGGTGGAGGAATGATAGCTGGATGGGATTCTTTAATTGGACCCTCATTAACAACTCCAACTTGGTCTGCAGCTCAAACTATTCCATTCGCTTTTAATTTCGATGGTGCTGCAGTAACTTCTTTTAAAGTTTCTTCAACAGGTGTTTTAACGTTTGACGTAGGAAGTTCAATGGCAGCTCCTTCAGTAACAGCTGAAGTATTGCCAAGTGCAAATATCCCTGACAAGTCAGTTTGTGTTTGGGGTTTAGAAACTTCTGGATCTAATGATATGGCACATATGAGAACATGGGGTGCTGCTCCGAATCGTCAACATTGGATACATTATAGTTCTTGTGCAAATGGAACTATTGCTTGGTCTTATTTGTCAATTGTTCTTGAAGAAACAACAAATAATATTTATGTTGTTGACCAGAGAAACACAACTGGTGTTGGAGCATTAACTATTGGTGTTCAAGTAAATGGGACAACAGCAACAATGGTGCCTGGTTCACCAGCTGTAGGGGCTCAAGCAGGCACTGATCCAACATCTGCGGATGATTATACTTATACATTTAAGCGTTCACTTGCTGAGCTTGAATCAAATGAGGCTGTTGCTAACTTGGATGTTTTCCCTAATCCTTCAGCTGGAACAATTAATGTGAATTTGACACTTGATAATGCTCAAGAGGTTACGTATTCTTTGATTGATGCTAAGGGTAATGTAGTAATTAAATCAGTTTCTGATAAAATGAATTCTGGTAACAATACTATTAAACTTGATGGTGATCATTTATCGAATGGAGTTTATATGTTAAACGTAGTTTCTGCTCAAGGAGTTTCTACAAAACAAGTTCAAATCCTTAAGTAATAAGATTCTTTATTATTATTTAGAACGCTACACTTATGTGTGGCGTTTTTTTTTGCAATAAAAATGGGTTAGTCAGAGTGTTATGATTCCCCTAAGTCCTCTGAAAAAGCAATTGTTTTCAACCAGTTTTTGGGTGGAAGATGGGGCTCGAATCCCAGAAATGTAAGCGCAGCTTTTTACATTTCTGAGGACTCTCGAAAAATCACAAATTCACAGAATTTGGATTTATTCGGAGCCCGCGTCCCTCGTTTTATCAATCCATTCATTTAATAGTTTGTTACTTTTTAGATTTTTAAGTTTCTTCTCAAGTCGCATCGCTTCTGATCTCGAATTTAAAGTAATGGAGAATTTCACAATCCATGGTTTACCTTTTTTAGTAAACTTTTCATAGCCAGAATTGTGTCTTTTTAATCTATTTTCTAGATTATTGGTTTGACCGATATAATGCTTGTCGATTGATTCTGAGAATAATATGTAAACGTAAAATTTCATATGAGCACAAAAAAACCAACCTTAAAAAAGATTGGTTTTATTTTTTGGGTGGAAGATGGGGCTCGAACCCACGACCCTCGGTACCACAAACCGATGCTCTAACCAACTGAGCTACAACCACCATATTTCAGCGGGTGCAAAGATAAATAAATATTGTTTGCTTTTTCAATTGTGATAAAAAAAACTTAAATTTAATCACATTATTTTTTCGACATGATTCCTAAAGAACAGGTAGTACAGCAATTTGAAATGCGAGTGTTTGATGAATCTTATCATCGCATCTTCAAATGCCTAAGTGTTTTAAAGGAGGATCAATTATGGAAAAAACCGAATACTGAAATTCCAGCCATCGGTAATTTGATTCTCCATCTTTGCGGAAACGCCAGACAATGGATTTTATCAGGAATAGGTGGTAGGCTTGATAATAGAGAAAGAGATTTGGAATTTATTGTCCATAAAAACATAAAAAAGACAGATCTAATTTTTTTACTGGAAAATTTAAGGGTAAACTTAAAGGAGGTTCTCAGTGAAATGCCAGAAAGAAAACTTTTGGAAAACCTGACAATTCAAGGTTTTACGGAATCTGGTTTTTCGGTTTTAATTCATGTAATTGAACATTTCAGTTATCACACAGGACAAATTACCACCTTAACAAAAATCTATTCTGGAATCGATTTGGGGTATTATGGCGATTCAGATTTGAATAAACTTAATAAAACAAGCTAAATAAACATTCGAATGGCAATAAATCAATTGCAAATCCAACGGAAAGACACTTATTCTCGTTAATTTTGTTACAAAAAGTCATTCATGTTAAAAATAGGCGTAATTGGTGCTGGTCACCTAGGGAAAATCCACATTAAACTCATTCTTGAGTTAAAAGAGAATTTCGAATTGGTCGGGTTTTTTGATACGAATGATGAAAATGCCACGAAAGTGGCTACTGATTTTGGAATCAAACGTTTTGATTCTATGGATGAATTGATTTCTAGTGTTGATTGTCTTGACATAGTCACACCAACCCTCTCTCATTATGACTGCGCATCTAAAGCAATTCGGGCTTCAAAACATGTTTTTATTGAAAAGCCAGTTACGGAGACAGTTGATGAAGCAAAATCGTTGTTAAGTCTCTCCAAAGAAGCAGGTATTAAGGTGCAGGTTGGTCATGTTGAAAGGTTTAATCCCGCTTTTGTAGAGGCGCGAAATTTCTTGGACCATCCAATGTTTATAGAAACACATCGATTGGCTCAATTTAACCCTCGAGGAACGGATGTGCCAGTTGTTTTGGACTTAATGATTCACGATCTTGACATTATTCTATCTGTCGTTCAGTCCAATGTGAAAAACATTTCAGCTTCGGGAGTTTCCGTTGTAAGCGATACTCCAGATATTACCAATGCACGTATAGAATTTGATAACGGTTGTGTTGCTAATTTAACGGCAAGTCGAATCTCCATGAAAAATATGCGTAAATCCCGATTCTTTCAGAAGGACGCTTATATAAGTGTTGATTTTCTGTCAAAAGAGGCTGAAATAGTGCGCATGCAAGATATTGATGGTGAACCAGATCCATTCGATATTGTGTTTGAAGTTGGAAATGGAAAACCATCCAAAAAGATATTATTTGATAAGCCTGAAATAGCTGAGGTTAATGCTATAAAAGAAGAACTTTTGGATTTCCATAGAGCAATTTCAAATGATGAAGAGCCTATAGTATCCTTAGATTCTGGGTTTCGAGCTCTTCAAGTTGCTCACCAAATATTAGATCGAATTGATCAAACTAAAACGATTCAATTTTAGCAATATAGAACAATAATTTTCGTTCCTATAAATATGAAAGCACTTCTACCTTTACTTATTTCAATTTTCATATTGGCCGGTTGTGTCAAAAAAATTGATCAACCCTCTTGGATTGAAATTTCTGAGTGGGAATTTCTTCCGAATGCAAGTTTACTTAGTGAGGAAGGTGAATTATCACACAACTTTAGCAACGCGTGGGTTTATGCCAATGGGAAATTGGTTGGAGTTTTTGAATTACCAGTGAAATTACCATTGTTATTAGAAGGAAAAACTAGATTTCAAATACTTCCTACTGTATTAAATAACGGTATATCAGCTACTAAAAAAGCATATCCGTTTGTGCAGCCCTATGATATTACAGTTGACCTAGTTAAGGGTGAAAAAATTAAAATCAATCCATTTACCAAACATTATGATGAAGTTAAATTTTGGATTGAAGACTTTGAAGAATCAAGTTTAAAATTTGAGAACGATGGAACTGGTTCGTCTGATTTGGTTCAAGCGAGTGACCCATCCATAGTGAAATATGGCAGTAAATATGGTCTTATTGCATTGAATTCTACAGATTCGCAATACAACGGTTACACAAATGACAGTCAAGACATATGGTTTCAATTACCGAAAGGCGGGGCTGAAGTGTATCTTGAAATTGATTATCGTTCAACCAATTCGTTAGTGACTGGTCTAATTGAAGTTTCAAATTCACAAATTAAATACCACCCTAATATACAATTAAATGCTCAAGATCCTGATGGTGAAGTTGTTTGGAAGAAAATTTATATTGATTTAAAAGAAATAATTTCAAATACATCTCAAGCTGAATATTATAAAATTTCCTTGAATGCAACTTTAAATAGTGGAGGAATTCCGAGGGATGTAATTATTGACAATGTGAAAGTCCTTCATTTTTAATGCAAAAGAATTCACTTACTTTTTTATTTATTTTACTTGATTTAGTCACTGCTTCCGTTGCATGGGGTGTTTTCTACTATTTACGAAAAATCTATATTGAAAATGAATCTTTTCAATCCAATCCAACTTTTTATATTGGTATATTGGTGGTTCCTTTCATTTGGTTTACTGTATACTTCATGCAAGGCACCTACCATGATGTAAGGAGGATGCATAGGCTGAAGATCCTCGGTTTGACATTTTTTGGAACCTTGATAGGTACTTTTATTTTATTTTTTGCTCTTCTTTTGGATGATACTATCGTTGGCTATCAGAGCTATTATCAATCGCTTATCATCTTATTTTTGCTATATTTCTTTATAACTCTTTTTGTAAGATTATTGCTAACTACTTGGATTGTTGCCCAAATTCATCAGAGAAAAAGTGGCTTTCGCACCTTATTAATTGGAGGAAGCGATAAGGCGGTATCGATATATAATGAAATACAGCAATTGGACAAAGGAATAGGTAATGAGTTTATTGGTTTTGTAAATTTGAATGGAATAGATAAACTTTTGGAAAATGAGTTGCCGTATTTAGGTCATGCAGATGATATCGAGGAGATTTTATTAGCGTATGACCCAGAAGAAGTAATTATTGCTTTAGAATCGACAGAACACGAGCGTTTGAGCAATATAATCTCACGAGTTGACAATGGACATGTTTCCATTAAAATACTGTCTGATATGTATGATATACTCTCAGGTTCTGTAAAGATGACCAATATTTATGGCGCTTTATTGATGGAGGTAAATACTGATTCAATGCCGATATGGCAGAAGTTGATGAAGCGACTGCTTGACGTTCTTCTGTCAATAATTGCGATAATTATTCTATTACCCGTTTACTTGATCCTATCTGTATTCGTTAAGTTAAGTTCAAAAGGAGCAATTTTCTATCGGCAGGATAGGGTAGGTGTAAATGGAAAGCTTTTCAAAATAATAAAATTCAGGACAATGTTCTTGGATTCTGAAAAGAATGGGCCACAGCTATCGTCTGAAAACGATCCAAGAATTACGCCTATTGGAAGATTTCTACGTAAAGTTCGGTTGGACGAAATTCCACAGTTTTTCAACGTATTAAGAGGGGATATGTCACTAGTAGGACCGAGACCAGAAAGACAATTCTATATAGATCAAATATCGGCTATTGAACCACAATTTAAACAATTAACACGGGTAAGACCAGGCATAACATCTTGGGGACAAGTGAAATTTGGTTATGCGGAGAACGTTGATCAAATGCTTCAAAGGATGAAGTTCGATTTATTGTATATTAAAAATCAATCTTTAGCCTTGGATTTTAAGATCTTGCTTTACACGGTTAAGATTGTTTTGAAAGGAACAGGGAAGTAGTCTAGCGAATCGATAGTTTAAACATTTCTTTATCTTCTAAATACCCAATTAATTCATCACCAATCTTAACTGGACCAACTCCAGATGGGGTGCCAGTGAAAATCAAATCACCTTTTTTCAAGGTGTGAAATTGAGACAGGTATGCAATTAGTTTATCGATGGAAAAGAGCATGTCTGAAGAATCTCCTTTTTGAACGGTTTCTCCGTTTTTATCTAGCTTAAAACTAATCTTGCTCAGGTTCAAATCCGCTTTGTTTATGAAGTCTTTTCCTAATGGAGCGCTTGTTTCCCAGGCTTTTGCGATTTCCCAAGGCAACCCTTTTTCTTTACATTGTTGTTGCAAGTCACGGGCTGTGAAATCTATTCCTAAACCTATTTCGTCATAATATTTATGAGCAAATTTCTCATCAATATTTTTACCTACTCTGTTTATTTTAACAACTAGCTCACATTCGTAATGCAAATCGTTGGTAAATTTTGGAATATAGAATCGACTACCTTTAAGGATTGCAGTGTCAGGTTTCATGAAAAAGATTGGTGCTGATGGTAATTCAGCTTTCATTTCTTTCGCATGTTCACTGTAATTTCTACCGATACAAAAGATTTTCATTATTTAAATTTGTTTTTTAACTGATTTAATTTATCCTCCATATTTACAGAGTCTTTTTTAGAGTCCGCAGTTTTTATTCTTTCAACTTCTTGTTTTAAGCATTGCTTAGTGTGAAGCGGAAAATCGGCGTTTAGCATCCATCCATAATAACCAGGCTCGGATTTCATGATTTCACGAACGGTTTTACCGCGGTTCTTACCAAAATTGTATACAACTTCATTTTTATCATTTCTTGCTAATCTTCCAGCAAAATCAACCCGCGAAAAGTCGTGAGCTAGCGTGAAATCTGCAAGAAAATCTACATCCGTTTTTAGTTCACTATATCTTTCCAATTGAGCATTCAATATTTCCCAAGTTGCCGTTGCATCTGCTAAAGCAGAATGAGCGTTAATTAATTCTTCTTGGCAATAGAATTTATATGCTGCAGACAACGTGCGCTGTTCCATTTTATGGAAGATATTTTGAACATCGATGAATTTAGCAGAAGAAATATCAAAAGTGGAATCAACACGAAGCATTTCCTCTACCAAAACAGGCACATCAAAACGGTTAGAATTATATCCTCCAAAATCACAGCCATCAATGAAGGACTGAATTTCCTTAGCTAAATCACCGAAGGACGGTTCATTAACGAGGTCCTCATTTCGGATACCATGAATAGCCATGTTTTCCTCAGTCATTTTAACGCCAGGGTTAACACGCTTTTCATACGTTTCTTGCTTTCCATCCGGATGAATCTTTAAGATGGCAATTTCGATGACACGGTCTTGTGTAATATTTATTCCAGTGGTTTCTAAATCGAAAATGGCAATAGGACGTTGTAATTGGATATTCATTCTTGAACTTTTTGTTAAAAGTAAAATAATTTTATGGAGTGACAGGGCAAAAAAAAGTCCAATCGACAATGACTGGACTTTTTTCAAGTTTAAAATATTTCTATTCGGTGATTACCTCTACGTATTGGTAAACGCGGTATTTAGCACGATTTTTTGCATCGTTTTGATAAGCTGGACCGGCAACCACTGAACCTTTGATAGTAACAGTCATTTGATCACTTACTTGAGTGTTTTCTTGAAAGTAGTTTTGAATATCATATTTGATATTTTCTGCACGAAGTCTACTCAATTTCTCATTGGTTTCATATGTAATTGTTGGAACCGTGGAAGCTGAAGAGTAAACATTGATTGCAATAAGTTTTCTACCTGCTTTCAATTGTTTCTCAATTTCTTTTACAAATCGTTTGAAATCTCCTTTTTTAGGGTTGATTTTGTTTCCGTTGTATTCAAAGTAATGCTTGTACCTTGGATTACTAAAGTCTTTAACTGTTACCGGATCAAGATTCTTATCTGGATTAGTAATAGTGTTATTCGGGTCTTTTGGATCTTTCGGGTTTTTTGGATCTTTCGGATCTTTCGGGTCTTTCGGGTCTTTCGGGTCTTTTGGATCTTTCGGGTCAACATCTGGAAACAAATCTTTAACGATTGGTTTAATGTTCTTAGGATCTCTTACGTCAATAGTTATGTCTCTATAGATTTCATCGTAGTCTTTATCACAAGAAGTCTTTACTTTTTCTCTGTATATTTCTCTTTTTCCACCGTCAAAAGTATAGATCAACTCATATTCGTGACATGGTTCCATTGAGCTGAAATAAACACCGTCACGCAACCTTGGGAACACTGTTCTCGAATTTTCCTCATTACAATCTAAGCAGTTAACCGTTATTGCAACATCCTCTGGAATTGGTCTGTCATCAACTGTTTTGATTTGACCTTTCAATACCGCTAATGAATTAACACCTAAGAAGTCATTCTTGATTTCATAGATATCTTTTTCTCCTTGTCCACCTTTACGAGACGAAGTTAAGAAGCCTCTTAAACCATCTACAGTTGTGGTATAATAAATATCATCACCTGTAGAGTTTAATGGATAACCTAAGTTAATAGGAGCTGACCAGTTGTTCTCTTCATCACGACGAGTAACAAAGACATCAAAGTCACCCATACTCATTGGTCCATTAGAAGAGAAATACAGTGTTTTGTTATCAATTGCAACAAAAGGCGCATCTTCATCATAAGGGGTGTTTACAGATGGTCCTAAATTGATAGGCTCACTCCAAGAATTATCTGGCAGACGAACAACACGATAAATATCACGTCCTCCAAATCCTCCAGGTCTATCAGATGTAAAGTATAAGTTTTGACCATCGGTCGTCACATAAGAGTGCGGTTCCCAATATTCAGTGTTTATACGGTTGTCCTCCAATTTTTTAATTTCTTGGAATCTGTTTGTAGAGAAGTCTGAATAATAGATATCACCATTACCAGTATTATCCTGGTAAACATAGATTCTGCGCTCATCGGCACTAACTGCTTGAGTTGCCTCATTACGTTCACCATTAGAGAAGTCTAAACGGAATGGATCAATCCAAGAACCATCAAAATCGATGTAACTTACGTAAATATCTTCTGGATATTGGTTATAACGTTTGTCTCTGAATTTGTCAGTTGAATTATCTTCCCAAGGTCTTCTCGACGTAAAGTACAATGCCGAACCATCTAAAGAAACTACTGGAGAAAACTCAGCTTTTTCCGTATTAATGACAGGACCAAGATTTTCAACCAAAGCTGTAGATGGATTATCAATCTCTTTACGAGCCACTTCACATTGTTTTATTTTTAATTTTGCAACATTAATTAGCTCAGAACCAGAGTCAGTAGAAGAAAGAAATTTGTTATAATTTTCCGTAGCCAAAGCGATGTCCTCATTTAAATGATAACAACGCGCTAGATAATAAATCGCATCTACAGAGGCACTTTTCTCCTTAGATGAGTACATGTCGAAGTTTTTCTTAGTGTCCGTAACAGCAACTTTAAGATACTTCATAGCTCCTTCAAAGTCGTTGTGAGAGTCTAACATTAAATAACCTTTACGGTAATTGTAGTTAGCGCTGTTTGGTTGAAAAGTCAAAAGTTTGTCCGCGATGATTTCAGCATAATAACTATAACCTTCTTGCATCAAAACAGAACATTGAACTAAAAGCTTTTGCTCAGATTCCTTTTCGACCATTGCACGAATGTCCTTTTCGGTCAGCTCTTGTGCTTGTGCAATAACGCTGCAAGACAACATCAATAAAATTAAAAAACGTTTTACCATTTTATTTGTTTTAGTGAAGCCCGACCAAATTGGAGTCGACTACTTCTATAAAGCTCTGTTCACATCAAACTGCTCCAAGTAGTCGGCTACCCGCTTCACGAACATTCCACCCAATGCACCGTCAACAACTCTATGATCATAAGAGTGTGATAAGAACATTTTGTGACGAATACCGATGAAATCTCCATCAGGAGTTTCAATTACTGCTGGTACTTTTCGTATAGCGCCCAGTGCCAAAATGGCTACCTGTGGCTGATTGATGATTGGCGTTCCCATAACGTTGCCAAATGTTCCCACATTCGTCACCGTATAAGTTCCTCCTTGGATATCTTCTGGTTTCAATTTGTTGTCTCTTGCATTTCTAGCCATTTGATTAACGGCTTTAGCAATCCCAACTAAATTCAACTGATCGGCAGACTTGATTACAGGAACAATTAAGTTTCCTGATGGTAAAGCTGTTGCCATTCCAAGATTAATATTTTTACGTTTTATGATTTTGGTTCCATCAACTGAAACATTCACACCAGGGAAGTCTTTAATTGCCTTAACAATCGCCTCCATGAATATTGGAGTGAACGTTAAGTTTTCCCCCTCACGTTTTTGAAATTCTGCCTTTGTTTTATTTCTCCAATTTACGATGTTCGTAACATCGGCTTCAACGTAAGAAGTTACGTGTGGCGAAACATGAACAGACATAACCATGTGCTCTGCGATAATCTTTCGCATACGGTCCATCTCTTCAATTTCATCACCTGGCATAGAAGGCACCATTGGAGCCTTGATATGTCCATAAGAAGAATTAGATATTGCAGCTGCTTCTGACGCTGCAGGTTTCGCCGCTTCAACTTTAACTTCTTGCGCTGGTGCAAGGGAAACACTTCCGCCTGAACCACGATTCTCCAAATAAGATAAAATATCTTTTTTGGTAACTCTGTCCGCTTGACCTGTTCCTGAAATAGCATCCAATTCTTGCAAGCTAACACCTTCTTTTTCAGCAATACTTCTAACCAACGGCGAAAAGAATTTGCCAGAAGCGCTTTGCTTGTCTATAGAAACAACCGTATTAGAACCGTTTGTACTGTTTGAAACTACTTCTATCTGTTGTGAAATTTCTTCAGCTGCTGCAGCAACACTTGCTGGCGCTTCAACTGGAGTGGAGGTGTCTCCATCTGTTGCAATGATTGCGATAACGTCTCCAACTTGAGCCACTTGGTCTTTTTCGAATAATCGTTTAACCAATATTCCACCAGCTTCTGATGGCAACTCATTGTCGACTTTATCGGTCGCAACTTCCACTAAAGGCTCATCAATTTCCACTGAATCACCAACGTTCTTCAACCAATTTGTAATGGTTGCTTCCGTAACGCTTTCTCCCATTTTCGGGAGTCTAATCTCGATCTGTGCCATAGTATTTTTAGCCCTGTCCTTTAGTTAATAACAAAATTATCTATTTACATCCTTGATTATTTAAGGGGTTTATCAAGTTTTCCCCAACAACTTTTTAATATCTTAATATCTTTGGAAACACTGTAATCTCTAGCGTAAAGCAAATTCCTTTTGTCTACCTGACTATCAGAGTTAATATTTGGTTCATCTGAAGGTGATAATATACCGTACTTAATCTTTGGTAGTATGTTATTTGGTGCAGTATTTTTTGTGTAATACCCAACAATTGAGAATTTACCCCATAAAACAAGCAGCAAATTCTTCAACCAAGTGCCTTTATTCTGATATTTCCAGATTAAAATCGGAGAGAATACAAGCATTAGTATTGAAGTTATGGTATCAAAAAGTCGTTTCAAACGCTTGTTTTTTGGTTCCTCAATTTTGTTGACTTGCATTAGATATAAATCACCTGCGGTATCGATGGAATTTGAACCAATTAAAAAGATTGTTTCAGGTTGAGCAATTTTAAAATCTAACTGATCGCCTTCTAGTCTTTTCATCCATTCAATAATATTATTCGCTGAACAGTCTTTCGCACAGAATATAATTTCATCAATTTTATTAATGTAAGAAATCTGGTCCAATTGTTCTATTGTTCCAATTTGATTTTCGTGTCGCTCTTTGTCTGCGGAAACGCGAAAAATGTTAATTTGATTTGGATTGGTCTGTTTAAGAAGTTTCTCAACTCTCTCGGTTTCATCTATACTGCCTACAATTGCAAAGGATTTGTTTTTCACTTTAGACAGGCTGAAAGAAGGTCCGAAAAACAAATGCATAAATAGTCGGGAAAGAACTATGTAGAATAGTGTCCAAGCCGCTCCTATTAAAATGAATAGCCTTGAGAACTGATAATCTTTTGGAAGTAGAGCATATGCAACCAAAAGTATCAATGTGCCGATCGCAAGACCTTTAATCGAGTTAATAAATTTGAATGGCTTGTCGTAGTTTCCTTGGTAATACATATTGATCAACCAAACCAATGTATACAGCGGCAATGCAATCTGAAATGTGAATTCAGGAAACTCAATGTTTGACATTTTCCAATAATTCGTCAAAGCGAAAAGCCCGCCATAGATGATTATTGCGTCAACAAACGGGAGCATTATTTTTTTGATCAATCTTGCGAATATGGCTAAACCAGCTCTTAAGTATATTGCTGAGTATATGAAAAAGGAAAGAAGTTTCGCATTCTTTTGAGAAAAATGCTTCTTGGCAAATATGACCATAGCCTTGTAAAAGACCAATACATAATTTACTGAACTCTTCTTGGTGCTTTCTCCTTTGTAATGTATAATTGACGTTTCTGGGAAATAGTAATTTTTAAAACCTCCTTTTGTTATCCGATAAGACAAATCAATATCTTCTCCGTACATAAAGAATGCTTCATCGAGCAGGCCAACTTTATCCAAAGCTGTTTTTCGCATGAGCATAAAGGCACCGCTTAATATTTCTATTTCGTGCGTCTCATTTTCATCTAAAAATCCCAAATGATATTTTCCAAATATTTTAGATTTTGGAAATAAACTAGCCAGTCCTGAAATTTTCCAAAAGGCAACAGCTGGAGTAGGCAAGCCTCTTTTTGATTCAGGTAAGAATCTCCCCTTACCGTCAACCATTTTCACACCTAAACCTCCAGCATCCTTATGATCATCCATGAATTGGACAACCTTTTGAAAACAATCTTCTTCGACAACAGTATCTGGATTGAGCAATAAAACATATTCTCCCTTGGCTATTTTCATCGCCTGATTGTTGGCCTTAGAAAAGCCAAGGTTCACTTTGTTGTCAATTAAATGATATTCGGGAAACTTTTGACGAACCATTTCAACGGATCCATCTATAGAAAAATTATCCACCACAAATGCCTCTCCGTTAACGTTTTTAAGCGCTTTTTTAACAGAGTTTAAGCATTGTTCCAAGAAAAATTCAACGTTATAATTAACGATGACAATACTTATTTTATATGGATAATTTTCGGGCAAATCGTTTTTATCTATTTGATTGCGATACAACTAATTTCAACTGGCACGCCTAAAGGAAGTTTGGAAACTTCAACCGTTTCGCGGGCTGGTGGTTCATTTTTAAAGTATTCGGCATAACGAGCGTTCACAACGCTGAAATCATCCATTGATTGCAAAAAGATGCTGCATTTCACTATGTCGGTCATTTCAAAACCAGCAGCAGCAATCAAAGATTTGATATTTTCCATTACTTGTTTGGTCGCTGAGTCGATAGAATCCAAAACTAATTCTCCTGAAATAGGATTCAACGGAATTTGTCCGCTAACAAATAAGGTGTTATTTTTAACAATTGCCTGAGAATAAGGACCTATTGGAGCTGGTGCTCCGGGTATTGAAATTGCTTTTTTCATGCCAGTTCGAAACTTTGTGCAAGTTTACTAATTTTGAGGCAAAAATCCGTGAAAATACTGCTGATAGACAACTTTGATTCCTTTACTTTTAATCTGAGCCATTATTTGGTTGGATTAGGGGCTGAAGTAACAGTAATTCGCGAAAATGAATACAAGGAGGAATTTCTTTTAGGAATGGATAGAATCCTACTTTCTCCAGGACCAGGTTTACCAAGAGAATCCAAGGGAATGATGCAATGTATTAATGATTCATTCGGTAAAATCCCCATTTTAGGGGTGTGCTTAGGTATGCAAGCTTTGGTCGAATTTACAGGAGGAAGTTTGTTTAATCAGAAATTAGTAAAACACGGAGTTCAGGAATATATTGATAAAAAGGGTGACTCAAAATTATTAAAAGGAATTTCGAATAGATTTCAAGTAGGTCTTTATCATTCATGGGCGGTTGAACTTCAAGATAAAAGTGTTTTTGAAATAACATCAACCAGTGCTACGGGAATAATTATGTCGATTGAGTCAAAAGAAAAATTAAGCTATGGTGTTCAATTTCATCCAGAAAGCATAATGACTCCAGAAGGAAAAAACATTCTGAAGAACTTTTTGGAACAGTAATTGATTTCAATATTATGAAAATGTCTATTTTAACGGACAACAATTAACAATTAAACTAAAGAGAATTATGAAAAAATTAGTGATTTTAACATTAGCGCTGTTATTTAATGTTGTGCTTTTCGCTCAGTCTAGCCTTGGAAAATGGGTGACAATTGATGATAAAACCAACAAAAAGAAATCTATCGTAGAATTATACAAGGACGGTGATAAAATGTTTGGGAAAATTGTTTACTTGTACCCAAGAGAAGGTAGAGAACCAAATGCAAAATGCGATAAATGCACTGATGATAGAAAAGATCAACCACTAGTTGGATTGCAAATCGTTCGTAATTTGACTTGGAATGGCGGAGCATGGGAAAACGGTACTATTGTTGACCCAGAAATAGGAAAAGCATATAATTTAAAAATGTGGGTGGATGCATCAAAACCTAATTTATTAAACGTACGCGGTTACATGGGACCATTCTACAGAACTCAAACTTGGGTTAGAGTAGAAGATTAGTCCAAAAAAAGATATTTAAACCTTAACCATCAGCTTTTTGAGTTGGTGGTTTTTTTTTAGTCCACACTAAAATTATAAATCGAAAAAGTAAACCGCGATTATTTCGATTAAGGGATTATCACGATTTTTTTGAGCGAGAAATACGGTTTACACCAAAGTTGAAATCCAGGAAATTATGTAATCACTTGAAAATCATGGTTTATATTGTTTGCTTCGCCTGCTTTTACATCGAGTTTTGACACTAATTATTAAATAAACTCAAACTCCACGATTATGGAAAACTCGAATTATCATAAAACTCATATTCATAGCAATAGGCTGTTTTGCGCTCCTTAAATTTTTGAATTCGTCTTTTTTGATTGCCATATGGAGAGGTAACAATCGCTGGATATGAAGAATAAAATGCCAAAGAATCAGGCTGATTTTTTTTGTAATCTTCAATTCTTGCCGCTTCTAGGCTGTCTTGTTGCGCTATGAGCAATTGCGCTTCGGGCGAATCATCGAATTCATAGTAGTCGCAATAAGAGGATTCTAACAGTCCGTCGCTCACACGCAGTATAAATCCATTTTCTTTTCTTGGTGTGGCAGGGTAAAAATAATTGCCTTGGTAATAATTTCCATAGCCATCATTATGAAATTGCCCGGCACATCCATAATATGGATAGCAGTTATAAAAACTCACTGGCGCAGGTTCATTAAATTCCTCACCATCCACAAAATAAATTTTATTATCGCTTATCGGAAGGTCTTTAAAATTAGAATGCTCGTATACCTTCTCTTGAGGATATTCTTTGTCTCCAATGTTGCAGCCGCCGGTGCGGAGAATCGAGTATTCGGCTAAATAAATCTTATCTGTTTCGTAGTTGGTTTTAAAAGCACTATCAAAATAGTTGGGGATTTCATGAATATAATTTCGATTTGCCTTGCCGCCTTTCAAATCATAGATTACATAACTTGCAGGAGATAAAAGCATAGCTTGGTTATTTGGCTTACCCAAATATTTATCGTTGAAATAGGCATTTCGTTCATTTATTATGCTTCCTTGGATGTGAATTATTCGAACTGTATAATTGTGATAAATTAATGTGTCGCCTGATTTATATTCGCGATAATAATGAAAGATACTATCCGATTTTTGCAAGTGATCACCTCGCCAACGTTGATTAATTTCTAGTTTATTACCTTCAGGAAGCTGAACGGTTTTATAATAAAAAGTAATTGGCCCATTATTCCTCGTTCCTTCAAAAACCTGACCAGATGTGTCGATATTGTAACTGCTAATCAATTCATTCGCTTCATTTTTTAAGCGAATTTGTTTTACTTTTTTTTCATTGTAAAAATGGATCATTCGCTGATCAGTGAACTTGAATTGCTCGCCCGCCTTATATTTATCCATGAAATGATAACTAGGGTTTACAGCTTGGATTCCGTCCAAATCAGCATAAAACACAAGTTGGGGATGAATAGATTGACAAAATGCTGGAAACGAAAAGAGCAAAAGATAAAGAAGAATTTTTTTTCCAGACATAATTCAAAGGATTCGAAAATAACGAACGCTCTATCAAATATAAGGAGGAATTCTAAAGACTACAAAAACAATTAGATAAACTCAAATTCCACTCGCCTATTGCGTTGTTTACCTTCCTTGGTTTCATTTGTGTCAACTGGTTTTTTTTCACCGTTGAATTGAATTTCAATTCGGTCACGTTTCAACCCTTTCTCAACAAAGAATGCTATTATAGCTTCGGCTCTTCGTTTGGATAAACCGTCGTTGTATTGGTCTGTTCCATCCGCATCGGTGTTGCCAATTACTTTAATTCGCAAGTCAGAATGACCTTCTACAACTTCTACTATACTGTTTAAAAAAGGTATATCGCTTGAACGAATCAGAGCCTTGTCGTAATCGAAATATATGGGTTGGAATTTAAAATTTAATCTCTGGATTTCTCGAATAGCAGGTGAGGGGCGACCTTCAGCAAGATCTTTGATGAGAATATCTCGTGCATTCTGTGAAATGAAAGAACTAGCTTCATCTGAAAACTTTGCCTTTGATTTGAATAGAACCATTTTTCCTGCAACGTTTCTGCAATCAGAACTAGTGTAAGTCCCTTCTAAATAACCAGTGGTCGAATTGTATACCAATGTAGCGTTTAGTTTACACCAAGAGATTTTCGAGTTTCCAACCTTCTTTTGATAAACAACATGTTTCCATTCAAAAATGCCATTTTTAACGGTTCCATACAATTTTCCGACACCATAAAATTCGGTATCATAAATTTCCTCGCGCGATTGACCAGAAGTTTTTCCACCAGCCGTTTCTATTGATAAATAAAAAGGATTGGATTGATCATTCGCTTTTCCATTCTGAACAATGAAACCTTGCCATACGCCATCTAGTTCATTTTGACCAAAAAAGGTAAATGAAGAAAAGAGAATTGCCAGAAAAAGAAGTTGTTTCATATCTATGTATTCGTTGAAACGCAAAAAATGTTCCGTTTTGCACCAAATATGGATTAAAAATGAGCTATTTAGATTTTAGTTAGTGCTAACAAACTTGTGAGTTTTTGTTAATTTAGCCTCTTGCAATTGTTCATTTTAGGGAGGTTTGGATAGTTTTCCTATTTTTAACGGATGAAAATCAGTTTGCTTTTTGCATTAGTCTTTATTACGAGCTTTTCTTTTGCTCAAAAACCGAAACAGCTCAGTTCATCTGAAATTTATGCTGGAATCCAAAAGTTAAAAGTACAAGGAAAGGTGCTTTATTTGGCTGCACATCCTGACGATGAAAACACACGCTTTATTGCTTTTTGTGCAAATGATAAAAAATTAACGACGGCCTACATGTCTTTGACAAGAGGCGACGGTGGACAAAACTT
The DNA here is from genome assembly GCA_963977135.1 of uncultured Flavobacteriales bacterium. GTDB lineage: Bacteria > Bacteroidota > Bacteroidia > Flavobacteriales_D > Crocinitomicaceae > UBA2040. Next base: position 476,692 of record CAXBNN010000001.1, read on the forward strand.
GGTTGGCCCTGAATTGAGAGACGAATTGGGTTTAATTCGTACACAAGAATTGCTGATGGCTCGCAAAACAGACGGCGGACAGCAATTTTTCTCCAGAGCAAACGATTTTGGCTATTCGAAAAATCCAGAAGAAACCTTTGCTATTTGGAATAAGGAATTGGTATTGGGCGACTTAATCTTTGTCATTCGCTCATTTCAACCAGATGTTATCGTTTGTCGTTTCCCTGCGGATGGTCGCGGTGGACACGGACATCATACGGCTAGTGCGCTATTAGGTGAAGAAGCTTTTAAATTAGCTGCGGATAGAAATGCTTATCCTGAACAATTTACTTTTGGTGTAAAACCTTGGCAAACAACACGTATAGTAACCAATACAGGTCGTTGGTGGAATGATAAGATTTCAGAAAACGATCCACATGTAGTTGCGGAGAATATAGGTGAATACGAAACCCTGCTGGGAACTTCATGTAATGAAATAGCAGCATTGAGCCGCAGCCAGCACAAGAGTCAAGGATTTGGTTCAACTGGCGTTCGTGGTGAACAATTGGAATATTTCGAACATGTCGACGGGAAAGAGGCTGAGAAATCACTTTTCGACGGAATTGATATGACTTGGAATCGAGTTCTTGGCGGTAAAAAGATTGAAATATCAATTGACAAAATTTTAAAAGCATACGACATCAGTCACCCTGAAAAGTCTATTGCAGCTTTGCTTGAATTACGCAAACAAATGGATGGCTTAATCTCAGAAAAACGCGTTTACGATAAAATTGAAGAAGTCAACCAACTTATAGTACAATGTGCAGGACTTTATGCCGAAGCGAAAGCAAGTTCATCTATTGCCAGTGCTGGTGATTCGTTAACCTTAGAATTGGAAATAATCTCTCGTCAATCGAATGATTTTAAATTACTTAAAGTTGAATCCAAGGATTTTAATTGGAATTGGGCGCCAAATTCAACCTTGGCAAAAAACATCATTTTAGAGAAAAAAGAAGCGTTGAAGTTGAATGAAACAACTGCTACTACGCAACAATACTGGTTGAAGGAGAAAGGAACCTTGGGAACTTATAAATTAGATAATCAAGGTTTAGTTTTACAGCCAGATAACGGGGCAAATAGCAGATTGCTTTTGACTTTTGAGGTATTGGGACAAAAAGTTCCAATGACAATTCCAATTGTTTTTAAGGAAAACGATCCGGTAAAAGGTGAATTGTACAAACCGTTCAATGTCGTTCCCGATGTTTCCATTCAGTTTGAAAAAGAGAATTTATTGGTGAAAAATCTTGAAGCACAGGCTGTAAAAGTTTCATTCAAAGGTTTTGTCAATAATTTTGAAGGCGATTTCCTTTACAAACTTCCCGAAGGTTGGAAAATTGAAAACGCTCCAGAAACAATTTCTATTAAAAATAAAGGGGAAGAGAAAGTAATGGAATTTCAGTTGACCGCTGATAAAAATGCAAAATCGGGTCCTTTTACCATTGAAATACTAGACAAAAATAAAACGGACGAGGTTTATTCAAAATCTGTAAAATTCATTCAATACGACCACATTCCAACGCAATTGTACATGAGCGACGCGCAAGTTCAGTTGAATGTTATGGATATTAAGAAAGCCGGAAAATTGGTTGGTTATATTGAAGGTGCTGGTGATGAAATTCCAAAAGCATTGACTTTAGTCGGTTACCAAGTGGATAATTTGAAAGAAGCTGACTTGGCTAACATTGCAAAATACGACGCTATAGTTTTGGGAATTCGAGCTTTGAACACCAATGATAGAATGGATTTCATCATGCCGAAGTTATTGGACTACGTTAAAAACGGCGGCAACTTGATTTTGCAATACAACACCAATCACCGTTTGGAAACCAATAATTTCTCGCCTTATCCTTTGAAATTGAGTCGCGATCGTGTGACCGATGAAACGGCAGAAATTACCTTTTTGGCACCAGAACATCCGGTTTTAAACACACCAAATAAAATCACGAAAGCCGATTTCGACAATTGGGTTCAGGAACGTGGTTTGTACTTCCCGAATGAGTGGAGCGCTGATTTTACACCAATTTTGGCTTGTAATGATCCGGGAGAGAAAAGTTTAGAAGGTTCACTTTTGGTGGCAAAATATGGTGAAGGTAATTACATCTACACAGGACTTTCATTCTTCCGTGAATTACCGGCAGGCGTTCCTGGGGCATATCGTTTGTTGGTGAATTTGATATCTTTAGGGAATGAGTGAGAACGAAAAACCACCCATTTTTAAAAATTGGAAAGGTTGGTATACCTTGCTAATAGTAGCTTTGCTTATTGAAATAATCCTATTTTTCTCACTTTCAAGCTGTTTTTCATGAGTACAATAGATTGGATTGTTTTAATTGGTTCATTGGTCTTCATCGTGGCTTACGGTGTTTGGAAAACGAGAGGCAGCAACGATTTACAAAGTTACCTCAAAGGCAACAACGACGCGAAATGGTGGGCGATAGGAATTTCCATTATGGCTACACAAGCTTCGGCGATTACTTTCCTTTCCACGCCAGGACAAGCCTACATGGACGGATTAGGTTTCGTTCAGTTCTACCTTGGTTTGCCAATTGCCATGATCGTTTTGAGTGTTACCTTCATTCCGATTTTCTACAAACTTAAAGTCTATACAGCCTACGAATATCTAGAAACGCGTTTTGACTTAAAAACCAGATTACTAGCAGCAAGTTTATTTCTTATTCAGCGTGGTTTAGCGGCCGGAATAACGATTTACGCACCAGCCATTATCCTTTCAACATTATTGCATTGGAATTTAACGCTGACCAACATTTTCATAGGTGTTTTGGTCATTATTTACACGGTTTCTGGGGGAACTCGCGCTGTAACGCAGACTCAAAAGCAGCAAATGGTCATCATGATGGGCGGAATGGTGCTCGCCGGAATTGTGGTGCTACAAATGTTGCCTGCGAATTTAAGCTTCACCGACACACTGCACGTTGCCGGGAAAATGGGCAAATTGAACGCTATCAGCACCGAATTTGACTTAAACGACCGATACAACATCTGGACGGGAATGATAGCCGCAGTGTTCTTGTTTATGTCTTATTTTGGGACAGATCAATCGCAAGTACAGCGGTATTTGAATGGAAAGTCTTTGGCTCAAAGCCGTTTGGGATTGATAATGAATGGTTTACTGAAAGTTCCTATGCAATTCGTCATCCTATTTATCGGAGTTTTGGTCTTCGTTTTTTATCAATTCAACGAAGCGCCTTTGTTCTTCAATCAAACGGGAACAGAAAAGGTGATGCAATCCTCAAAAGCGGGAGAATACGAAGAAATAAACAAAGCCTATCACATCACTTTCGAAGAGAAAAAAGAAGCGGTTACCGAAATGGTTCTGGCCAACAAAGCCGGAAATGAAAAGGAAGTTCGTGTTCAGCAGCTTAAGGTGGAAGCATTGCAAGCGAAAGAGAAAGAGCTGCGCGAATCGGCGAAAACAGTTATAAAGCAAGTCGATGACAAAATAGAAACCAACGACAAAGATTACATTTTCATGAGTTTTGTCATGGCGAATTTGCCAATTGGAATGATAGGACTTCTGTTTTCTGTAATGTTTAGTGCTGCGATGTCCTCAACTGCTTCAGAGTTAAGCGCACTTTCAACTACCACGACAATAGATGTTTACAAGCGGACGATCTCTAAAAATAAATCCGATAAGCATTATTTAAAATCCTCCAAGCTTTTCACTTTGCTTTGGGGTGTCATAGCCATACTTTTTGCGACTTACGCTTCCTTATTCGAAAACTTAATTCAAGCGGTTAACATGCTTGGTTCGCTTTTCTATGGAACGATACTCGGGATTTTCTTAGTGGCATTCTACCTCAAAAAAGTAGGGGCGAGAGCTGTGTTCATTGCGGCATTGGTAACTGAAGGAATTGTTTTGTGGATTCATTACCTAAACTTCACCGAAACCGCGCCTAAATTCTTGAAAATGGGTTATTTGTGGTATAACTTGATAGGTTGTTTGTTGGTATTGATTTTGGCTTTTGTGATAGAGAAGGTTTGGCCGAAGAATGCCGGGTAGTCATTAACGTTTCACAGCTACAAGAAGTTGGCGATTTCGAAGCACTAAACTTTCGGTTAAACACAAAGTTTGATACAAGCCAAAAGCCCTTATTTTGATGATATTTCGCCTATTTTTTATTTACATTGTTGTGCGTTGGTGTTATTTAAAATGGCCTACGCATAAAAAGAAATTGTATAAATAATACAAAAAGCAATATAGCCTAAGTAAGTTATGGGATGAAATTTCTTATCAATTGTCCAGTCATAAATAAAAAGTGAAATAAAAAAAGCAGACCATGTACCTAAAAAAGTAATGTCCCAACTCAGATCTGAAATGAGGATTGAATCAAGATTTGTACGTGCAAATGACCTACTCAAAATTGGTCCTAACATGAAAAAGGATGCAACAAGCATAAGCCTTTTATGATAAGGTAGGCTTTTTCTTTTCAAATATGCCAAAGTCACCAATATTGCAAAACCCAGTATTAAAAATCTATTTGCCTTAACCATTGGATCCATGTTACTCCAACCATTGAAAATAACAACAAATATGTATAAAGTAGTAATGAATACACCGATAGCAGCTATTAAACCAGCGACCCCAAAACTGATGTGAGCTTTATAATTCCCTTTTTTTATGAAGTTGGTTTGTATGACAAGAATAATAAACCAAGCAAAACAAAATAAGCCGTGAATAATAAATTTTGGGTCACTGTTACTTTTCTGACCAACATCAGTTATCAAGTTGTCTGAGAAAGCTAGTATGGACAAACCAAGGAGTATGCTACTTACAACTAAAAAATAATATTTTTTCATTTAATATACGACGTGTTATTTATTTTGAGCATGAAGCACAACGATTTGGCTAAACTGCGTTTTAATGCAGTTTAGGTTGTGCTTATGTTATTATTAATCATTGGAGTTGTCTAAATCAAATATCATGAATTGAAGAGAAAACTGGCCTGATGGGATTACTGGTACCCAGATATCAAAATCCCACCCGCCTGGATCTTTATCATATTTGTAATGATATACGATAACCCCCAATCCGACAGAAAAGCTTAGTTTGAACCAATCATTCATCCTAAAGTCTCTACCAATTCTTCCGTTTAAATACGTGTCTTGACTATAAATTGTTGACGATTCCCGTTGCATATATGAGACTCCAAGACTTGTATACCATGGCTTTAATTCATTGGTTTCAACATTGTTTTTAGACCCAAAATGATAAGCAGCATTTCCATTAACCGTAAATAGCCCTCCAAGTGTAGTGCCACCACTGGCATCAAAATGCCATTGTTTGCGATTTATTCTAATGCCTCCGTGAAGCGTTTCAGGTAAACCAGCTCCCAGTGTCACATTAAATTGTGTTGAATAATTTTTGTTTTGACAAAACGCTGTGGTCGCAACAAAGAGTGATATTATGTATAGTATTACTTTCACTTTAATTAAGTACAACGTGTTTGGCTATGGTTTCGTTGCGTGAAAATCCGCGAGAATTTTCCGCCGTAAACCGAAGATAGCAAATTTGCGAGGACTTTCCGAGAGGAAAGGCAGAAGCAATGAACTATAGCCGTGTTGTGCTTTCGTTATTATTTACGATTTTCACACTTTTTTACTAAAAGTTGGTAAGGTCTTTCCATTAAAATATTTATTGCAGATAAATGCTGTTTTTCTCTGTCTGCCATTGCGATATTGAACAATAGTGCAAGTTGAAAATTTTTATAATAATCACTTTTTTTATCTTTTGTCCAATCGTCTTGAGACAAAATCTTTAGAATTTCTGGACCCAATAGTCTATGAACGTAATCAAATTCTTGTATAGCACCAATTTCAATTGAAGTGTTAACCAGATCAAAAACCTTTTTTGTTATTTCATCTCTATTTTGTTTCAATTGAAACTGTTTATTATCTAATTCACTGTAATATTGAATCAGACTATTTTTTATAGTGATATCATTGATTAACTTTAAGTTCCCTGAAGAAATTAAATCTTTGAAGGTCACATTACGAGGTTCATAAACATCACTTCTGGTCGCTAAAATAAACTGATTTAAAAGGTAATGCTTGTCTTTTGTTCCAGCATCCAAATCCAATAAAATCTGTTTACTTGAATCTATTCTATAATCTGCCTTAATATTTAATTCGTCTATTAGTTGTCTGTCCAGTTCAAAATCATCTAAAATTCTACTGTAATAAATAAACTCCGATTCTGCGTTCTTTTTTTGGTCATTCCAATTATTAATTGAAAGTGCAATCAATATCCCGATGACTACAAGGATGATTTCTCCAACCGCATAAAGAAGATATTTACTGAACTTATTTTCAGTCAGCATCTTTTGTCTAATTTTTCTAAAGAATTTTATCATTGGTTAGCGGTTGGTTTTAATGAAGCACAACGAAGGGCTATGCACCATAAATGTGCAACACATCCCTTTCAATCAAAGTAAACATAGCAATTTAGCGTTAAACAATTCAAAGTATTAACTTGGTATCTCAAATGTCGTTTTTGGAACTTGGTAACGATTTACCGATATAGCCCAGATGCTAATTTTTTTAAAATAAAACTGCGGATGGAAACAATTGGAAAGAAAGTTTGTTGGTTCTAACTGAACCGTTTATTTATCATTTCTTGCTTTATGCGAACGTTTATTTTTTCAGGATCTTTTATTACTTTCCTTTTTATCACATTCCAAATTGGCTTTTCAAGCGCCCAAACGAATGGGAAAATTCAAGGTATAGTAATAGACGTTAATACCACCGAAACGATACCAAGCGCTATAGTGTCAGTACTGGGAACAGATGTGAAAGCTTTAGCGGATCTTGATGGAAATTTTTCTATCGAGGTGCCAACTGGAACGTATAATATAGAAGTTAAATATTCTGGGTACACGACTCAAACGAAGTATAACATTCAAGTAACTTCTGGAAATGCACAAATACTAAAGTTTGAGTTGGCACAAATGGTTACGAACATTGGTGAAGTAACGGTGAGTGCCGATTTATCCAAGCGAGCAGGTGCTACAGACATGGTTACCCCAAATTCTGTTCAACGATTGACAGCTGAAGAAATAAAGAGTAATCCTGGCGGTGGGTACGATGTATCCAAAGTTGTTCAAACTTTACCTGGAGTCGGTGGATCAGCTGGCGGTGGCGCTAGAAACGATATTATTATTCGTGGAGGAGCACCAAACGAAAATGTGTATTATCTTGATGGAATAGAAGTACCCGTTCTGAATCACTTTCAAACGCAAGGAAGCTCGGGCGGAGCGCAAGGAATTATAAATGTGGCATTTATTGACGAATTAAAACTCACCTCCTCGGCTTTCGACGCTCGCTATGACAATGCGCTGGCCTCAACTTTTGTTATCAAGCAACGTACCGCCAACCGAGAAAAATTATCGGGAAATATTCGCGCTTCGATTACGGAAACGGCATTTTCTTTGGAAGGTCCATTGGGTAAAAAAACAGATTTTCTTGCTGGTGGTCGGTTTTCGTACCTTGATCTTCTTTTTCAATTGATTGATCTTCCTATTCGTCCGCGCTATCAGGATTATCAACTTAACACAACAACGCGTTTAAATGACAAAACAACATTGAAATTTGTAGGACTTGGCGCCATCGATAATTTTGAATTTGGATCAACGAGAGAAGCAACGCCGGAAAACGAATTTCTAAGAAGAAGTCTTCCAATTATAACGCAATGGACATATACCACTGGCGCAGTATTGAACCGAAAAATTGACAAAGGATTTGTGAACATTGCACTCAGCCGAAACATGCTTGACAATCAAATTGATCGTTTCAAAGATGCTCAGTACAACAACGAAGAATTCCGAAATTTTGGATTGAAATCGCAAGAAATTGAAAACAAACTTCGTGTTGACGTAAATCGTTTTGTGAATCAATGGAAATATAGCTACGGAATTTCTGCACAATATGTAAAATACAATGCTGATTTGTACAACCAAGTTGTCGCTCCGGTTGCCGATAGCCTTGGAAATGTTGTTGCTCCAGAAGTAGCGATACGTTTCAAAACAGAAATAGATTTTGCTCGTTTTGGTGCTTTCGGACAAGTTTCGAGACGTTTTTTCAAGGACAATTTCCTAGTTTCGATGGGAGTTCGGAGCGACATGAATACATTCACAGATACAGGAATGGATCCACTGCGCACACTTTCACCACGTGCGAGTATAGCTTATTCACTAACAAAAAAATGGGAAGTTAGCGCAAGTGCTGGTCGTTACTTCAAATTGGTTCCATACACTGTTTTAGGTTATCGAAATGCAGCGAGCGAATTGGTCAATAGAAACGCGGATTATATCGCTTCCAATCACCTCGTCATTGGAACACAATATCTTCCAAATGATGGCTTAAGGTTCACGGCAGAAGCTTTTTACAAACGCTATTCGAATTACCCAAGTTCGGTTGTAAATGGAATATCATTGGCGAATCAGGGAACGGAATTTGGGGCTTTGGGCAACGAACAAGTGGTTTCAAACGGAATCGGGAATACCTACGGAATAGAATTGTTTGCGCAACAAAAATTGACCAAAAAAGTATTTTATTTTGTCAGCTATACCTACGTGCGAAGCTTTTTTGCAGGTACGGATGGAAAACTAATTCCCTCGGCTTGGGACAACCGACATTTACTTTCAGCGACTTTGGGTTACAAATGGGGCAAAAACTGGCAGCTTGGCGCAAAATATAGGTTAAGTGGAGGGAATCCTTACACGCCTTACGATACAGTTGCATCGCAAGCTAGTTTCCCAGTTACGTTCTCAGGTGTTCTTGATTTTCAGCGTATCAATGAAAACAGATTGCGAACTTTCTCACAGCTCGATATCCGAATAGATAAAACGTGGAATCTAAAAAAGGTATCGTTTGTAGGATTTATTGATATTCAAAATATTTTGTTGACTAAACAAGAAGGTGTTCCGAATTACACGTTTAAAAGGACAGAGGATAATAGCACTTTCGAAACGACGGATGGAAAACCTCTTGCAGCTGACGGATCGAATGGAATTCCTATAATTCTCTTAAACGAAGGTGCGACGGTTGTTCCTACGATTGGGCTTATTATTCAATTTTAAGAGATAGTTATAATCGTTTTCTAGCAAAAAGGTTTGTGACTGATTTTATTAGACCTATCCTTTTATCGCTTCTCTCGCTGCCATTCTTCCGCTTGCCATTGCAGCATTCAACGAACCATTGGCTAAGTAATCTCCGCAGCAGAAAATGCCTGGCGCTAATTTAACAGATGCGTCAGAGGGTTGGTATTTCAAGTCATTCAAATTGGGTAGCGCTTTGTTGATCGTGTACATTTTCACCATTTCGCCTGTATCAATTCCGCAAAGGTCTTTCAATTCCGTTTTTACAGCTTTTATCAAATCGGCTTCGTTGAGGGAATTGTTTTTTACAACGGTAACTGAAAGAAGTGATTCAGCCGAGTTGTCGTTTGGTTTGAATATAGCGTCAACGTAGTGGAAATTGTTAACCAGGTTTTCTTTGCCGGGCAACAAGCCTATTATTGCGCCTTTTAGCAATGGTTTCGTAGATGCGAAATAGAGATTAACGCACGATTTCCATTCAACGTTTGTATTTTCTTTTTGATCAAAAAATGAAGCAGGATCTGTTGCAATAATAATTTTATCAGAAGTAAATGTTTCGCCTGAGGCGAGGATTATTGTGTGTTCGTCTATTTTACTCACTGGTGATTGGAAACGAATTTCCGTTTTCTTGAGCTGACTGGCCAATTGTTGAGGAATAGCTTGCATGCCGACTCGCGGTATGGCAGCGAAACCAGTTCCAAACATTTTGTAGACAAATTCAAACATTCGGCTTGATGTTGCCAAATCTTCTTCTAAATAAATACCTGCAAAAAAGGGTTGAAAGAAATTATGAATCACTTCTTTTGAAAATCCAAAATTCAACAAATAGTCGTTTGTAGTCATTTCTGGTTCAGCAAAAATCGCATCTATACTTTTCCTTTTCAAGGTGAGGGATAGCTTCAAAATTAAGGCTTTGTCTTTTAGAGAGCCAATTTTTGCGCTAATTGTGGACCAAAGAAAAGAGGTGTCGCGCAATGGATCGCCAATTTTCTCCATTTTGCCGTTTTTGAAAATTACACTTCCTGGCAAAAACTGAATCAAATCCAATTTGGTATAATCCAGATAATGTTTGGCTTCGGGGTATTCCGTCAATAAAACTTGAAAACCGTGGTCGATTGGTAATCCATTAAAATCATTGGTTTTCACGCGTCCGCCAATCTCATTCGAAGCTTCTAAAATAATCGGAGAGAAACCTGCTTTTTCTAATTCTATTGCGGCAACCAAAGCTGAAACACCAGCACCAATAATAATCGGATTTTCCATATTTTTTTATTTCACAATAACCTTCTCTAAAAGTAGTAAGATTGTAGAAATTGAGAAGGGCAGGAGCCTTAATCTTTATTTATTAAAATACGACTTGTAAATTTTTTTTCGCGGGTAAAAGGCAAAGAATAAAGCAGGAAACATTAGAAACGAAACAATAAAATTACCTCCAGAGTAGCTTATGTCATCTACAATCAGTGAGTTGTCATCGTCAATTTTCTCTACGATGTGCTTGTGCGTCCAAGTTTTAAGCGGCCAAGGAAGGGTTGTTCCTTTGTCCACAAACCAAGCGCTATTTTCGTTTATTCCATCCTCAATAATATCGCTAATCCAATCTGCCTTTATGGGACTAATAAAACGAAGATGAACTTTGTCGCCTTTTTTAGATCCAGTAAACTCAACAATTTCCATTTTCCCGACAGAAGGTTTCAACGCTTCAAAAAGTTTCCGATCGAAGGCGTTTATGACCGTTTTGTAGTTTCCTTTTACAGGTGTTTTGAGTATTATGTTCATCTTTTCTGTTTGCTTGCCTATTTGAAACACTTGTGTGCTGGTTTTGTTGAAAAAAGAGGCTTGGTTGAAAAATTTAGGGAAAATATATAACGACAAGCTAATTACGAATCAATAATTTACTTCTAATTAGGAACAATTCACTTACACTAATTTGCCGTAACTCACTGTCGCCTTCTTCAAATTCTCAGATAGTGTTTTCAACCACGAAAGTTGGTTGGAAATTAAATACGCTTCTTGCAAATGATGGAGGTCTTCGGTTTTTAATTCGATGTTGCCTTTTTCAATGTCTTCATCTCTTTCATGGGAAAGGTCATAATAGGCTTGGAGTAGTTTTTCTTGGGCTTCTTTTTGGGTTTTGGAATCGCTTGTTAAAGTGGGCGTTATACCTTCAATGTGTTCGCTCGACTGTTGCAAGGTATCTGCGATTTGCACGATTAAAACATCAAACTCCTTGGAGGCTGGCGTAGTTTGGTGGTTGAGAATAAAACTTCCTATCGATGCAATAGCAGAAATCATCGTCTGATTCAGGGTAACTAGCTTGTAAATCAGCTGAAATTCTTTTTGCTTGGATTTCGGGTCTTGGGTTAAACGTTGAAAAGCGGCGTTCAGATTGCTGATGGCCAAAAAGACTTCCTTCCGCGCAATTTTGTATGCCAATTCGTTTTCGTCTTTGTCGTGGTAGAGGTCTTTTGTCGCGAGTAAATAAATTCGATTCTTCTTGAGCGCATTGAGCAGTATAGCTTTCAAATTGTAAATCTCCCAACTTGGCCACAAAATGTAATTCGCGACAATGGCGATCGCAGCGCCAATAACGGTATCGACAACGCGGTACTGAATGACTTCAAAAGCATTTGGATTCATCAAGGAATAAACGAAAATGATGTTGATTGTTACAAAAGCAGCCGCTGATTTGTAATTCTGCTGAATCAAAGCAAAAGCTAGGGTTAAAGAGATAATCGCTAGTATACCGTAAACGATGACATTATGTGTCAGTAAAACAATGCTAATGGCTGCAGCAGCGCCAATTAATGTTCCTATAATTCTGTCTTTGGAACGTTCTCGCGTTAAACCATAATTGGGACGCATGATGACGATGATGGTCAAAAGAATCCAATAAGCGTTGTGAATGTCCAAATAGGAACCCAAAATGTAGGCAAAAACAAGAGCGACTGCTAATCTGAGCGAATGACGAAAGAGGTTGGAGTTGAAACTGAAATTTTGAATGAGTACGTTGACGTTGTATTCCTGCAAGGTCAAAAATTGACTGCCATCCTGCCGTTTCAGCGACACTTTTGAGGCTTCCTTTACATTCGCCATTACACGGCGTATCGCGCGGACTTCTTCGAGTAAAAGTTCCTGATAATCGTAGAGATTTCGAAGCACAATTGCCCCTTCACGCGCCTGTGGAAGTTTTACCTCTTCTATGTAGGCGGTAATCGCCGCATTTGCGTTTGCTAAAGCGTTCAACAAATTGTCTTTTTTAGGTAGTTTGTTGTGTTGAATGAGCAATTCCGAAAGGCGGATAAGGTGATTGCCCATCAGCGTATTTAGTTTTTTAGAGGCTTTCAGGAATTCTTCTTTGCCATGAAATACGCGATCTATTTCATGGTAATCCAAGTGTTTGGCTTCAATGAGTTCGAAGATGTTGATGGTTGAAATGAATATCAACAGTTGCTTTTCATCGTAATGCGAGCGACCAGAACGTCTTCGACTGGCAAAGAGAACTTCGCGCAAGGTTTCGTGCTTGTCGTTGATCTGCGATTGCAAAATCAAGGCTTGTTGCATGAGCGTTTCTCGTTCTTCAATTTTGGTCAAGAGCCGAGCGCGCAATTTCAAATAGTTGCCAATGAGATTCAAGGTATCGGAAAGGAGTTGGTCGTTGTCCTTTTTTGGCGCCAATTTCTGAAAGGTGAAGGAAACCAACAAGTACCAGAATCCACCGACACACATGAGCGCGACATGCGTGAAAATGGCTTCCGCCGTTTCTTTCTGCATAGCAAAAGCCAACACCATGGCCAACAAACCCGAAAACGACACCAAAGAAGCCCGGAAACCATAAACTGAGATCAGCGAAACGATGAAGGAAATAACGGCAATAGCAACGAGTAGAATAACGAAGTAAGGTTTTAAAAAGAGGATGATGGTTGTAATGACCATTGTCAAAGCTATGCTGATCAAAATAGCGTTGACTTTTCTTTTCAAACTCCCCGGAATATCACCCGGCGCATTCAAAAATGCTCCTGCAATTATGCCCGGTGCAAACTGTGTATAGCCCAAAGCATACAAAATAACCAAAGGCGTAACCACTGCAAAGGTCAAGCGAATGCCTTTGTAAAAATTGGAGCCTCTTAGAAATAGCTCGAGGTTTTTTAGTTGGGTACGGAACATGGATTATCTTGTGTGGTAAAGATAGGGGTTTTGGGGAGATGATTTTTTGGTTTTAGGAAAACACTGGGCTATTCCCTATATGGATTATTCCTTAAAATCTGGTGTGAACACATATTAATTAATCGTAAACCTTGCAATTTCCTGCTTGTTGGCTTTGCCAAATCATCTGTTTATTTCATGGTCACTGAAATCGATCTTTAGAATGTTTTTCAATTAATATGGCTAGTTAATTTGTATTGGTTCTTAATAAATCTATAGTTAAATTTAAGATGTAGAGGGATTTATCACATAATTTAAATTAAAACACTTATGAAATCATTTGCAAAAATGTTTGCGATTTTCGCTCTTACTCTCATTTTTTTGATGGGTTCTTGCACCGTAACTAAACGTGTTCATCGAAACGGTTGGCATGTCGATTGGCACAAAAAACAACAAGCACAAAAAACAGTTCATTCAATAGAAGAGACAGATCTTGATTCACAAAATTTAGTTGAGGAGGAAGCCATGGTTGTGGAAACACAAGATTTGAGTTCCGTTGACAACGAGCAGATGGTATTTGTTGAAAATAGGGTAAAGCAATTCATTTCGAAACCTATGATTGCCAAAGTGTTGGAGTTGGCGAATAGCGAAAAAGTGAAACCCTTGGCGAAAAATACACAAAGTCAGAATACCAAGATAAGCAGAAGCAAAGAAAAAAATGAAAAAGCAGATACTCCGAAATCGGAAGAAGCGAAAGAGTATCTGAGAATTGGACGTAATTTGCTCATTTTTGGCACACTTGTTTTGCTGGGTGCTATTTTAATTTATTCGAGGATTTTGTCCACACAAGAAGCTAACGCTGCAAATCCTGTAAAGGAAGTTTCTTCGGTTATTTTTGGCTCGATTGTTAGTTTTATATTGTTACTTATTGCTATCACTCTGCTCGTGTTCGGATTTATCTTTTTAATTAGAGGAATTGTGACGTCAGCTATAGTAAAACATCAAAAGAACAATACTATTTAGCCTAGACGAATTAAAAAGATACGATAATTTGTTATGGCATATCATCCTATACAATCTCTCTATTTCTCAAGTCGCACTGACACATAAGAACCGTTCAAAATTTTCCATTTCCCATCTTCTTTGATTAAGGTGAAATAATCTAAATTGTTGTTTCTGGGTTCACCATTTATTGTGAAAATTGCGTCAGCTTTTACAAAGGCCAACATGCCCATTTCCATGTGGACTGTAAATTCGGAGACTGGTTCTGTATATTTGGTTGGCTCTTTATAAGTTTTTAGACGCTCCATCCATTCATGAAAGGTCATCGTATAAGTTTTCCATTTTCCATCCCTTAGCGAAGCGCCTGAAATGTTTGCTTTTTCACAAAACAATTTCGAAATAGCATCCAAATCGTAATTGCCGGCAGCAGTTAAAAATTCTTCAACTACCTTTTTTACAGCAGCTTTTTCTGCTTCCATGTTCAGTGAGTCGGACTGTTGCGCTGAAACTAGATAACTACAAGTTAGCGCGAGTAAGACGGTGATTATTTTTTTCATGTTGGAGTTTATTATAATTGATGTGATTCGGCATCTTAGTTAATGGTTTTTAAATATGCTAAATAATTATCGATTTTTTTTCTTTTGTAATGATGTATTATAAATGCGAAGAAACGTTTAACAATAGAAGTTTATCCCTTAATTCGATAGTACGCATTCTCACTATCTGACTGACGTCTTTATGGTATTTTCAGACTTCAAAGTGCCATCTTTCTTATACAAATAAATGCAAAACTGAAAAGGCGTAACTCCACAATTTTCCTTATAATCAAAATGGGTTTTTAAGGTTCCATTTTTATAATATTCTCTGTATTCGAGCAATTTACCTTCTTCAGCCACATACACATATTTGGTATGACCGTTGCTGTGGTTAGCTTTGTATTCTCCGCTCAGTGCTGGAATTTCTTCTCCTGATTCATCCGAAATGGGAGCAATCACCGGATTTTTTTTCGATCCTATTTTTCCCGAATTAAAATAATCGAATTTGCCTTCATAATAAGAGTATTTGAAATAGTTGGCCTTACTCGTATCCTTAGTTTCAGCCAAGTCTTTGTCAAGATAGACTTTCCACCAACCGATTTTTTTCTGGTTTGAGTCGTAACGGTTCAAAGTGTCGTTTTGAGAAATTGCAGAAAGGCTAAATAGTGCTAAAGCCAGAATAGAGAGTATTAGATTTTTCATGGCGTTATTTTTATGCAAATGGTTTTTCATATAATGAATGAAACCAATCAAGCACAAGTAAATATATGAATTTCAAATTATACTTGCCACGAAGGCACGAATGGGTAAGAAGAAAAATACATTCGTGATAATTCGTGTATTCGTGGCCTTATTTCAACCGATATCCTAATTTTAACTTTCACACCCAACCAAAAGCAAAATAATTAACTCTATAGTTTAGATAGGCAAAGTTTAAGTTGTTGTGAAAAGTGAATTTTCAACTATTTGATGGTTATAAATTCATTCCTTTAAATAGCTCTTAAAGTCCTATATTTGATTGAAAACAAACGTTTTTGCTATAAAATTTTAATACAATGAAATCATTCTCGCTCCTTTCCTTTTTAACTCTTTTGGTCTCTCAACTAGCCTTTGCTCAACCTGCAAACACGAACGTAAGCAACGGTGTTTTCTTTGATGGAGAGCCTTATTTGACGATCAATCCAACGAACAATCAGAATTTAATAGCTGCTTGGATAGGTGTGAAATTTTTGAATGGCGGTTTCACAACTGTTATCAAAACGAAAGCGAGTTTCAACGGTGGTTCAACTTGGAGCACAGAGAACTATTTACCGCATTTTGCTCCAACCTACGGTTCAGCTGACCCAACAATGGCTTTTTCAACGACTGGAATAGCTTATTTGGCCTATATCGATCATAGAGAAGCGCCTGACAGTGGAGGAGTTTTTGTAGCGCGATCAACCAATGGCGGATTGAATTGGGATACACCAACTTTAGCAATTGACATGTATGATGCGCCAACCGAAAAACCAATTGACCGTCCTTGGATGGTTATCGATAAATCTTTGACGAGTTCAAATGGAACATTGTACATTACTTCTATGCCGCCGTCTTTTATAGCTCCGCCAAATCGACCGTATTACAAAGTTTCCACAGATGGAGGATTCACTTGGTCCACATTGACAAATCTCGATGGTCCGGGTTATTTGACTGGAGGATCCATTCAACAAACTATGGCAACTCCTGCGGTTACAAAGAATGGTGAATTTGTTGCTCTCTATCCAAGTTTTGTTGCTTCTCAAAATGTCTTTCCAGCCTATTATTTAGCGAAATCAGTTGATCAAGGTCAAACCTTAACGTATTCAACGGTTTACACGGCAACTGCAGGCACGAGCAATACTAATTTCAAAAAAGGGTATTTATTGATTACAGACCCAAGCGATTCCGATAAAATGGTTTTCCTTTCGCCAGCTTCGCCGAACAATGAATCGGATATTGAAGCGACACATAGCAACGATGGCGGACAAACCTGGAGTGCTAGAATTCGTGTAAATGATGATGCAATTGGCAATGGAAAAGCCCAAGACATGGTTTGGGGTGCATACAACGAAACAGGGAAATTGGTTGTAACGTGGCGAGATAGAAGAAATTCTTCAGTCAATGATTTCTGGGGCGCAGGATATGATTTTTATTACGCAACGAGTTCGGATAATGGCCAGACATTTGGACAAAATCAGAAGTTAACCAGTCAGTTTGTTGCCTTTGATTCATTAATTACGAATAGCGGAAATGATTTTATGAGTTGCACCTACAGTGGCGATACTTTGTATTCCGTTTGGGGCGACACGCGAAACAACAAAATGAACATCTATTTCGCCAAAACCTTAGTAAGTTTGAACACGACTATCGGTGTTTCACATTTGAATATGGACGAAACAAATTGGTCCATATTCCCCAATCCAGTAGAGG
Organism: uncultured Flavobacteriales bacterium; assembly: GCA_963977135.1. Classification (GTDB taxonomy): domain Bacteria; phylum Bacteroidota; class Bacteroidia; order Flavobacteriales_D; family Crocinitomicaceae; genus UBA2040. Next base: position 493,973 of record CAXBNN010000001.1, read on the forward strand.
ATTATATAAATCTATCGGTTGACAAAAGCTTGATTGGAGACCAAATTGGCATTTATAATTTCGATGGAAAATTTATAAAGCAAACTGAAATTCAATCCACTGAAAACCAAATTGATTTGAATGATTTGGCTTCAGGAAACTATTTGATAGTCGTTGGTGAAAGCGTTAAAAAGTTCATTAAAAAATAAATAGAAGGTTGAAGTCTTCGAATTTTGTTAACACGAGTGAATTCGTCAGAAAACTAGATTGACTATAGCTTATAGGAACTGAGAAGTTATTCAAAAACGATTTATTTATAGTATTAAGTTTTTCATCCTTGAAATTTGCATTGTTCTTTTTTGTAAATTACATCGAAAAATAAAAACCCTTGCTATGAAAAAATTGATACTAGTTTTTGCCATTTCCTTTGTTTCTTCATTTATTATTGCCGCTACAGGTGGTCCGGATGCTTATGGTTATACATGGATAGATAGCAATGAGCCCGGAGGGCCAAGCTATTCTTGGATAGATATTACCACAACGGGTACATTAATTTCTGGATTAGCGGATGACAACTCTGTAGGAATGATTCCCATGGGAATGAGTTTCCATTATTATTGGGGAGATTTCAACGCTTTAAAAATTGGTTCAAACGGTTGGTTAGGATTTGATAATATTGGAAATATAGCTTCTTGTTTTCCTTCTATACCAACGGCAGGAGGGGCAGGAGACAACTTTTTGGCTCCATTAATGTCAGATTTAATTTTTGGACCAGGAGTGCCGGGAGCTGCTTATTATAAGCACGATGCTGTAAACAATCGATTTATTGTTAGTTATATTGGAGTTCCTCATTGGCAAGCTGCTGCGCCTGGTTATTTTGGAATAAGCACCTTTCAAGTTATTTTATCTGGAGCTGATTCTTCCATTACATTTCAATACCAAAATTCCAACTTGGGAGGTGGGCCTTGTCTAACTCCAACGGTAAATCAAGTTATTGGTATTGAGGGTCCAACGGGGACCTTAGGTTTGTCGCATTCAATAAATTTAGCAGCACCGAATGCTAATTATGCAGTAAAGTTTATATACCCACCAGTTGTTTTAATTCAAATTCAAGATTTAACGCCATTTTGGACTTTAAATACGGGAAATAAGGCACAATTTTATTACACCAATGCTGCGGCCAGTATACCTGTGAACGTTAAAAACACTGGGAATGCTAATGTCACAACTTCTTTCACGGTGAATGTCAAGGTGAAAAATGCCGCAGGAGCAATAGTATTAAATTCCACGCAAACAGTTACTGGTGGTCTCGCAAGTGGTGATGATACGCTTCTGCTTTATACATATACACCGACAGTAGTTGGCCAGTATTCCATTGAATCACTGGTCACAAATTCCAACGATATAAACCCCGGTAATAATCTCAAGGTTGTTGAAATGGAAGTTGTGCAACAAAGTAGTGTAAATACAAGATTAAGTAACGTAAATGTGGGAGATGCTCCTTCTGGTCAGTGGAGTTTAACTGGTGGAATAAACGACGGTGGAGGATTACACATAATTCCGCCATCTTATCCTTACATTATAACGGCTTTAAAAGCTAGAGTAACTGTTACCTCAGGCTCAAACGACGCGGTGTTGCAATTGTTAGCAGATGACGGGATAAATAATTCTCCAGGAACTGTTTTAAACACTGGTACTATCTCAAATGTTGGACTTTCAGGTTGGGTGACTTATACACTGCCAACTCCAGACACTATTTTTTCAGGAGGTCTTTATATTGCTTGGTTGCAAGATATTGCATTTCCAGGTATAGTTCTAGGTACCTACAATCAGGCACCTTTGTCCAGAAGAAATTATGAATTAGTAGCTGGAGGTTGGGCTGAGTGGCGAAATAACGAAACAGAGGAATTGATGCTTGAAGTAGTTGGTAAATCTATTTGCGCTGGATTCAGTGTTTTACCCACGAATTTGTCACAAATATCGTGCAATGGATTAAACGATGGGACAATTACAGTTTCACCCAGTGGATTGCCTAATTCGGGACCATTTACTTATTCATGGACAAATTTTTCAGGAACAACAGCTACCGCATCTGGTTTAGGTGCAGGTTTGTATACCGTAACAATAACAAATGGAAATGGTTGCCAAACTAGTAGTCAATACAATATTGTGGCACCACCAGCGATATTTGCTCAAACTACTTCAACGGCTGTACTTTGTTTTGGAGGAACGTCAGGAACAGCAAGTGTCACAGCAACAGGAGGTACTGCTCCATTAACAGTAGATTGGGGCTCAAATAATCCAAATTTATTGTCTGCAGGAAATAAAATCTTTACAGTAACGGATGCAAATGGCTGTATTTTAGTAGATACTGTGGTTATTAGTCAGCCTGCGCAAATCGTTCTTACATCAACACAAGTGAATGAAAACTTGGGCGGTGATGGTTCAATTGATTTGACTGTAACCGGCGGAACACCACCTTATACTTACAGTTGGACAAACGGAGCAGGAACTGCGCAAGATCCAACAAACTTATCAGCAGGGACGTATAACGTAACTGTTACGGATGCTAACAACTGTTTACGTGACTTATCAATAACTATTTTAAATGTTTTAGGCTTGAGTGAAGAAGGCACATCTCCGATACTTACTATTTCACCGAATCCTACGAGTGGAAAATTCGAAATCGTTTTAAATAGTGCGGATAAATTCACTATTGAGATTGTAGATCCAACAGGAAGAAAGGTATACGAGCAAATTACTTCGGAAGAGAAAACGTCTATCGATTTATCGAAAGAAGGAGCAGGGGTATATTATGTTGTTGTTAAAAATGACTCCATGTTTATCAATAGAAAAATAGTTATTGAATAATAGTGAATTTCACTTAGGCGATTTAATGGCACACATTCTTGTCATTGAATCGCCTATTATAATTTCAACTAACCATTAACCGAAGTAAGGATAAATTAAGCATTTCCCATTATGATGGACAATCTTCTCCTATTCCTATTTCTCGCATTTCTTGCAGAGATAGTAGGTACAATGGGAGGTTTTGGTTCATCTCTCTTTTTTGTACCAATAGCTAGCTATTTTCTAGATTTCCATTCAGTACTGGGGATTACAGCTATTTTTCATGTAGTTTCAAACTTGAGTAAAATTGTTCTTTTCAGAAAAGGAGTAGACAAAAAGTTGATTTTATACTTAGGTATTCCAGCAGTTATATTCGTTTACTTTGGGGCTTACTTCTCCAAATATTTAGTGACAGATAAACTTGAAATTGTTTTAGCAATTTTTTTGATAGTTACGAGTTTGGTTTTTCTCATTTTCAAAACATTTAAAATAGCCGCAAACAAAAGAAATTCTATAATTGGAGGTGCGCTATCAGGGGGAGTTGCTGGGTTAATAGGAACTGGAGGAGCAATACGTGGAATTACTTTGGCTGCGTTTAGCTTAAAAACGGAGGCATTTATTGCAACATCGGCTATTATTGATTTTGGAGTGGATTCGACCAGGGGCGTGGTTTATTGGATGAACGGATATATCCACCCTCATGATCTTTACTTAATACCTTTTTTATTCGGAATTGGAATTATAGGAACATATATTGGAAAACGATTGTTGGCATATGTTTCTGAACAAAAGTTTAAGGTATTCGTTTTGATTTTGGTATTTTTAACTGGTGTAATAACATTACTTAAAGCTTACCACATTTTTTAAATTATAGAAAAGTATGCTACTTAGATTTTCTTTGTTTTTATTGATTAACAGTGCTGCATTGGGTGTAGGTGGTATATTCACAAATACTGGAGTAAACTCTGATTGGTATTATAATTTAGATAAAGCCCCATGGACGCCTCCAGGATGGTTCTTTGGCGTTGCATGGACCTCAATTATGATTTGTCTTGCAATTTATATGGCCTATGCATGGAAGGCTGTTAAAAACAAACCATCTTTGGCAACTATTTTTATAGTACAGATCGGTTTAAATATTCTCTGGAATCCCGTATTTTTCTATTTTCAGAACGTCGTGCTTGGTCTGATCACCATAACGAGTTTGACAATTCTGATAGGATGGATGATGTTTATCTTTAAAAAGGAAATGGGAACAAAGACTTTGCTATTGTTCCCATATTTCATTTGGTTGATTATCGCAACCTCGCTTAACGCTTATATTTTACTGATGAATTAACCGGCGTGTTGTTCAATCAGGGCTTTCAATTGAGCTCCTTGCACAACGCCAGATTGTTTCCATACAATTTCTCCATTTTTAAATAAGATTAATGTTGGAACACCTCGTATTTTGTATACACTCGCCGCATGCTGATTTTTATCAACATCAATAGTAATTATTTTAGCCTTGCTACCTACTGAAGTTTTTAGCTTTTCTAAAATTGGTTTCATCGTTTTACACGGACCACACCATTCAGCATAAAAGTCAACCAAAGTAGGGGTAGAGCTTTTGATAATTTGTGAGAAAGATTGTGCCATTTTATTTGATTTCTTTGAATTCAATTTCTGAGTTAACAGCTTGATCGTTATTGGTTACTTGACAATTTCCGCCAGCGCAACCCCAAGCAAACAAACCAGTTGCAATAAAGTATAAACCAAATACAATTCCTATTCCCAGATTATCAAGCACTGCCTGATAGAAAACGGAAATTCCGATGAAAAGGAACAACACTCGAGTAATATTCCATGGAAGAAATATCCTTTGAAGTAAGATGAGGGATTGTATTTTTAGTTTTGTCATTTAAGCTTGTTTCGCATAATATTGTACATCTAGCCACGACCCACCGTTTCCACATTCGATACCAGCTTGAGTTAAAATTTGCGTTGCCATTCCACTTCTGTTTCCAGAGGCACAACATAAAATTAATGGTTGTTTCAATGATTTTAACTCATCCATTCTCTCATTTAACTCTTGTAAAGGTATATTAACACTTCCAGTTACGTTACCACCAAAAAATTCTGCTGGTGAACGAACGTCAACGATAGTTCCTTGCTTTTCTGTAATTGCTTTTTCGATATTCATATTTATTTATTTTTGTTTTTTTTCTTTTTGAAACAAACTGAAAAAAAGTCCACCCAAAACAATTCCATATACTGTGCTATTTATTGGACTAGATGTTATAGAACATGTTCCTGAATTACAACCAATGAAGGAATAATAACTATATCCTCCAATCGCTCCAAGAACTCCTCCAATGAGTACAAGAATGTTTTTATTAAGAAATTTGGTCATTTCAATTTGTTCGTGCAAAGTTATGAGATTGGCTTAGAATTTACAGTCACATATGTTACACAGAAAAATAAATAATATCAGCCTATTTTTTCAACATTTCGCGCAGAGCTGCTTCTAGCTGTTGGTCAATACCGTTTAAATATTTATCATATTCGTTATAGATTAAGATATCTGGTTGCAACTCATGGTTTTCTACAAGAAAATTATCTTTTACACTTCTCATTCCAATTTGTGGAATTCCAAAAACAGTGTGACCATCAATCATCATTTCCCACCAAACAGCAGTGCCAGTTCCGGCAACAGGAGTTCCAATTAGTTTGCCAATTTCCAAAGCTTTGTACACATACGGGAAAAGATGCGCATCCGAATAATTTCCTTCATTCATTAACACACAAGATGGTTTTTGCCATTTGGCTAATGGTTCACCTCCCATATTTTTTTGACCTCTTGGTTCAAAAAGCATATAGGTTTTACCACTTAAAAAAGTAGCTAAATCATCGTGAAGCCATCCACCACCATTAAATCGCGTATCAACGATTAAGGCATCTTTGGTGTTGTACTTGCCCAAAGCTTTGTCATAAACATGTCTAAAGCTTTCAGAATTCATACCCGCGACATGCACATAAGCAACTTTGCCACCAGATAAGCTATCAACGATTTGTTCACATCTCTTTACATATCTTTCGTAAGTCAAATTGAATTCATCTCGCATGGATATAGGAACAACTATTTGATCCCATTTTTCCTTAGTATCAGGGTTAGAGCAAGACAACAATACCTTTTTTCCCACTTTACGATTAAGCATGGGTAAATAGTTTTCATTCGCCTTTATTGTTTGTCCGTCGATTTTTTCAATGATTGTCCCAGCTTTTATTTTCGTTGAATGCAGTGTTAAAGGACTTTTGTCCATTATTTCCAAAATCTTCAAACCATCGCCTTTGTAATTTTCATCAAAATAACAACCCAAACGAGCACTTTGGTCACCGTTTTTCATGCCATCTCTGTAACTTGAACCAGTATGAGAAGCATTCAATTCACCTAACATTTCAGAAAGCAGTTCGCTGAAATCGTATCCATTATTTATGGAAGGGAGCATTTTGAGGTATTCTTTTTTATACATGTCCCAATCCACACCGTGAAGATCTTCAACATAGAATTTTTCTCTTACTTGTCTCCAAGCATGTTCAAACATATAAGCTCGCTCTTTTTCATTGTCAAGAATCATTTCAGCATTAAAAGCAATTGGTTTTGGAGCAGACTTCGCTATATCAAATTGCATGATCATTCCATTATTCGAATAATAAATAGTTTTTTCTTCTTTATCCATTTCGATCCCAGAACCAGAAGTTCCAATTTTCGATAACATTTTGGTTTCGCCTTTTTTAAAGTCGGTCGTCCATAAATCATATCCTTTATCAAAATTCGACAAATAGTACATTTCGGTGCCCTCTTTGTTTAAAACGAAATCCGAAAGGTCGGAGGAGTGAATTGTTAATCGAATTTTTCTATCGTAAAGGCCATCCAAATCGACTTTTAATGGTTTAACTTCCGGTTTCTCGTCGTCACCTTTTTTCGATTTGTCCTTTCCTTTTTTATTTGTTGGTTCTTCTTTTTCTTTCTCTTTTTTAGCTTCGTCCTCCGCTTCTTTCCAAATTTTATAATCTTCTTCGCTTAAGGTAAACTTGTAGTAAGCATCCTTTGTTAAAAATATGGCTTCGACATCCATTTGACTTCCCCAACTTCCATGAGAGCGCAAGCCATATTTGTCAGTAGCGTAATAAACCATCTCACCGTTCATGGCAAATTTTTGACCGCCAGAGCCATATCCGCTTTGTGTTAGATTTGTTGGCTTTTCTTTTCCGGATGAAGCAACAAGTCCAATGTCCGTGTTCCATCTATCATTTTCCATATAGTTTACAAGGAAATGTTTCGAGTCAGGTGCCCAGGCGAAATACTGGTCACCATCAGCGTAGGAATAGTTTAAATTTCCATCCAAAACTGTACGAATGGCTTTGCTCTCCACATTATAAACCTGCAAGGCTGTTCTATTCTTTAAAAATGCAATTTCCTCGCCATCAGGTGAATATTTCGGGTCGAACGATTCTCCATTGTTTTCTACAATGGTGCTTTCTTTTAGTAATGTCGAGTTAAAAAAGTGTGTCTCTTTTTCATTGACACGAGCTGTTTCATAAATATTCCAGGAAGTGTCCCTTTCCGCGGCGTACAATATTTTCTTACCATCTGGACTAAAACTAACGTTGCGTTCTTGTCCTGAGGTAGCGGTTATTTGTTTGGATGTTCCAAATTCTACAGATGAAACAAACACATCACCACGATAAATGAACGCCATTTCTTTTCCATCTGCTGATATTGTAAATTCAGTTGCTCCAGAATTAACGGATAGTACTTCTTTATTGTTTGCAGAATTATCTTTGTTTATCTGAACGGATAACTTGGTTTCTTTGCCATTTTCAATTGTATAAATTGCACCATGGAACCCAAAACATAGGATTCCGGAAGTTGAAGAAGACAAAAACCGTACTGGGTGAGTCGAGAATTTTGTGATTTGCTGATTATAAACATCTCCGTCAAGCTTTCCTTTCCAAATGTTAAATGAACCACTTTTTTCAGATAGAAAATAAAAAGAGGAATTATCAATAAAAATAGGGTCTCTATCCTCACCGCTCCATGTTGTTATTTGTCGATATGATTTTGTTTTTAAATCATATAAAACAATATCTCTTGCCATTGATGATACATGATGCTTGCGCCAATCATTTTCATAACTTTTTTGATTTTGAAAAAGAAGACTATTGCCATCTGCACTAAAGTTTAAACTTTCTGCAGCAATTGATAAAAACATTTTTTCTCGTCCACCATCCAAAGAAACGGAATACAGTTCGTGCAAAGCAGGAGTAGGGAATTGGATGGATTTAGGGTCGTCTAGTCGCCATGAGCCGTAAATAACTTCATTGGTACCAGGTTTGAAGGCGTACGCAAAATCAGGTGAAGAATAAAAGGTTAGTCTTTTTGGAGAACCACCTTCTTTTGGGACAGTGAATAAATCGAAATTACCGTATCTATCACTTGAGAAGACAAGGTTTTTGGAATCATTTGACCAAACAGGCATGAAGTCGTACGATGGGTGAGAGGTGATTTGTTTGGCTTCACCACCCTTTGAATTAACGATGAAAATCTCACCTTGATAGGAAAACGCAATGTTTTCGCCATCTGGACTAATTTTCGGGTAGCGCATCCAACCATCAGATGAAAAGGCAATCGAGCAAAATAAAAGACTGATAAACAAAGAAAAACATTTCATAGTAATAAGTTTTTAGTTTATGAAGGTATCAAAAAAAAAGCAAAAAAACACCCCATTAATCTTACGACCAATGGGGTGAATGAAGAAGGGTGGAAGCCCCTATTTCATTGCTTTAATTTCTTTGATTAATTTTTCATTGCTTGCAACATATCCAAAATCACCATCTTTACTTTCTTTGGCCATTTTCATTGACTTTTCAGCAGCTGCAATAGCTTCTTTCTTTTTTCCTTGCTTTGCTAAAATTTTAGCTTGAACATGAATCATCCAAAATGCATCAGGACGCATTTCAATTGCTTTAGCTATCCACATTTCAGCTTTAGCTAATTCTTTATCTTTTTCCAAGTAGAAACGGGCAGCTCCATAATAGCTATTCGCACTAGGGCCAGCCATCATTTCTGTAATTTGTTTTTCAACTTGTGCATCTGTTGGCGTTACGATAGGCATTGAAATTTTTGTGTTTTCCCACATCAAGTTCAAATTAGCTCCTGAAGTTTCGAAATCACTGAAATCCATTGTAAATGATTCGTATTTGTCAGCTAATTTTGTTGGTTTAACTGTGAAACGAGCGACATCTTGAGTCTTATCGTATCCTCCAGCACCCCAGTTTTCTAAACCTTTGTAAATTATAACAGTCCATTCTTCAGCACCGGGAATAGTATATATTGCATACTGTCCAGCAGGAACTTCTTGACCACCAATTTTCACATCATCAGAAACTTTAATCTTCGTTGAAGCATTTGCACCAGTTCTCCAAATTTCTCCAAACGGAACTAATTCACCGAAAACTGTACGACCTTTTGATCCTGGACGAGAATAAATTATTTCAACATCTGTCAAACCAACTGCTTGTTGAATAGTGGCAGTAGGACTAGGTTGTGGAGTTTTTAATTGTGCATTTGCCGCAGTGCTGAATGTCAAAGCTGCTGCAATAATAAGGGTATTTATTTTAATCATATCTGTAGATTTTATTTGATTATAACCAGGAACGAAGTTACTGCTTTTATTGTAGCAGCAATGATTCAAAATCACGTTTTAACAAAAATTGATAATCAAAAGAAAGAGGCACGATAGTATCGTGCCTCTCATTTAATCTTGTATTCAAGATTTTATTTACTTGTAAGAATCTAGACTCACCTTCTCATTTATCGTTAACGAAGAAATCTTCCCATCGAAAGTCATTGGTCCAGCAGTTAAAGACATACTGTAAGGCATCATAACTCCACCAACTTCTCTATAGTCTGAATAGCTAATCTCAGCCGTTTGAGTTTCCTCACCTTCTTTGCTGGTTGTAACCGACTTCATTTTCATGAAAGTTGATTTATCATAGAAGTCAACATGATCACTTTCTCCATCGTTGTATGCCAATTTGTACATGTCTTTACCATCAACAACTTCAATGCCTTTAATCTCATAGGTCATTCCTGTTTTTTTGAAGTTCATTTCAGGAAACAAGCCAATGGATTTTGCTTTTGCAGCAATTTCTTCGGCACCTAATTCCTGTTTACCTCCTTGCATTGCTGATGTAGCACCAGATTTACCGTCAAAATAGGTTTTTTGAAAAACCATTCCTTGACCTTCCATTTTATTTCCTTCAAGATTTGGAGTCATCCAAACTTCTGTCAACTTAATCGGAATTGGAATTTGTGCCGAAGCTAAATCCGTAACACGACTGTAAGTTTTGATTTTCTTAAGTTTTTTCGTCGCACTTTTCATTGAGGAAGTTTTTGTAACCGCCAAAATGTATTTTTCGATTAACTGGTCTGCAGTGATATCAGCAGATTTGCTTTCAATTACCCCATTCCCGAATGCGTCGAGTAAGGTGATTTTACCGTCTTTGTCGAATTTCTTGAGGCTACCAAGTATAGCTTCATTTCCGACAACAACAATATTTACATTTTTTGAAGATAGATATTTCTGAGCCAATAGTAGAATATCTTCCTTATTAACAGCTGCCAATTTTTTGAGGTAGTTTTTGTAGTAGTCTTTATCCAAATCATACTTTGCAACTCTCAACGCAAATCGCGCGATTGTTTGCGGTCTTTCCAAAGCGCGAGCAAAGCTTCCAGCCATTGATGATTTAATAAGATTCAACTCCTCATCGGTAGCATATTCTTGAGTTAGACGACCAATTTCATAAAGAATTTGTGTTATCGCACTATCAGTAACATCGTTTCGGAAATTTCCACTTGCGGAGAATGTGCTGCCATAATCGCTGATATCAAAAGAAGAGAAGCATCCGTATGTGTAGGCCTTATCTTCGCGTAAATTTTGCAATAAACGAGAACTAAACCCATTTCCTCCTAATAAATTGTTTAATACAGAAAGCCCAATTTCATCATCACTTCCTGGCTTAATGTTTATTGGGTAGGTGATGTTGACAGCTGACTGCACCGCGCCAGTTTTATTTACAAAAAACACTTCACTTCCTGTAGCAGGTTTTGAAGTAAGATTATTATTTTTATATGCTTCAGAACCAGTCCAATTTCTAAAAAACTTGCCAACAAGAATCTTAGTTTCTTCAATGGTAATGTCACCTACAACAACTAAATAACTTCCTTTTGGCGTATAAACATTTTTGTAATAGTTTTTAACGTCATCTAATTTGATATTTTTCAACGACTCTTCGGTCATTATCTCTGAATTAGGATGATTGCTGTTGAAGTTTGCTTTTGCTTTAGCACTGGCAGCCATTGCTGAAGGGTTCGACTTTTGCGACTTTAAACCAGATTCGTATTGTTTAACAATACGATCAAATTCAGACTCTTGAAAAGTTGCGTTCGACAATATGTCAGCCATTAAATCCAAACCAAATTCTTTGTATTTAGTCAAACAAGATAGAAAAATTGAATTTTGATCTGCCGATAAATAGGCTCCAATATAATCTACTTCGTTGTCTAGTTTATCCTTATCACGTCTTGTCGTTCCTGACATAACCATGTCACCGGCAATATTTGACAATCCAGCTTTGTCTTTTTCAAGGATTGGATCTGCGCCCATCACTAAATCGAAACTTACTTTTGGAATAGCATGGTTTTCACTAAGGATTACAGTAATTCCACTTTCGGTTTGGAAAACTTCAGAATTTTTTATGTTGATGGTTGGAGCAGGACCAGCTTTCGGACGAACCGATCGATCCAATTGTCCCAAAGCTAAAGTTGGGATTAATCCAAGTAATATGATAATTGAATTTCTCATTATAAATTATTTTTCTTTAGGTAAGTAGTATAGGATAAGTCTTGCGTCCTGTTTCAAATATTGTTTTGCCACTCGCTGAATGTCTTCTCTGGTTACTTTTATATAACCATCAAGTAGGGTGTTAACACGGTTTGTTGAGCCATAGTAGACATAATTATTAGCCAAGTTCTCAGCAACACCAGCAATAGTTGAATTTGAAGAGACAATCTCGTTTTCCGTTTTGTTTCTAATTTTTTTAAATTCTTCTGGACTCACAGGCTCAGTTTTAATGTTTTCAATGATTTCATCAAATTCCTTAAGTAGGACATCCAGATCAGCACCATCTGCTGCAATTGCGCCAAAGATTTCGACTCCACCTGCTTCTAAACCATATGCAAATGAAAATGCATTCACAGCAAGTTCTTTCTTCTCCACTAAAATTTTGTTCATTCTAGAAGAAGTTCCGCTTGAAAGAATATCGTTCATCATTTCTAGTGCGTAGAAATCAGGGTGCGTTTCGTTTGGTAAGAGGTAATTGATAAACAAACCAGGTAATTGAATATTATCATAAACAGTGTCGATCAAAACATTTTCCATTTTTCTATCATAGTTCGGTGGTCTTTTGATGTCAATTTTCATTCGGGCTTGATTATTAACAACCTGCTTAACTTCGAGGTCTTTTGGATTAGAGAAATCTGCACCGATTACTCGTGATCTATCCACACTATACATAGCTAAAAAGGCTTCATCTGAAAGATTTTGGGCATCACGGTGCATATTAATAGCATGGCCAGCAGGAATTGTCCCAAAATACTTTTGCACCCACTCTCTTGTCTGTTCAATGTCCAAATCTCCCGCTATACTTAGTGTGGCATTTGCAGGGATGTAATATGTTTTATAGAAATTAACATAGTCTTCTTCTTGAGCAGCATCTAAGTCTTCCATGCTTCCTATAGGTACCCAATTGTAAGGGTGATCAACGAACATTCTCTTAAATATTTCCGCGATAAAAGATGCGTAAGGTTGATTATCTATTCGCTCTCTTTTTTCTTCTTTAACGACACTTCGCTGCGTTTCAATACCCTTGATATTTACTTTTGCATGCAACATACGCTCGCTTTCTAACCACATTCCTAACTCCAATTGGTTAGAAGGCATCAATTCATAATAGTACGTTCTATCGTTGGAAGTATTAGCATTTAATGTTCCGCCATTACTTTCAACTAACTTGTCATATTCGCCTCTTTCAATGTTTTGTGAACCTTCAAAAAGTAAATGCTCGAAGAAATGCGCAAATCCTGTCCTACCCACTTTTTCATTTTTTGAACCTACATGGTAGAGAACCGAAACGGCTACAATAGGTGTTGATTTTTCTTGGTGAAGAATTACGTGTAGACCGTTAGCCAGATCATATTCAACGAATTCAATTGTCTTTTGGGCTAGAACATTTTGCGAAAAAATGACCATGGCTCCGATAAAGAGAAGTTGTTTCATAGTTAAATTAGTTACTTATTTTTTCACAAATTAAACAAGAAAAATCGACTTTTTTGCGTTTGAATTTAAACAAACAATAACGATTAACAGAACTTAACGAATAGCGTTTGAAAATCTAGATTTAAAAATGGAACAATAATTGTAATTTAGCAAGCATGAAAAGACTCACTGTACTATTCGTACTTTTTACGACAATTTCACTTGCTCAAAAAGCAATCCCGTTTGTTGACTTCAATAATTTTTTCAGAACTTTTGAAAGCGGTACGTTTCGTCAATTAGAATTTCAGAGGATTGAGCAATATAAAGCTGGAGATGAAGCAATTGCGTATTATGATAATCGTGGAAATCTTAGAATATATAATGGAGGACAACCTGTTGATGTTGCCAATCTAAATGCTGAATATCAAGTTTCCGACCACTTGATTACTTGGAAAATTGGAGAAACCTTAAACCTATGGGACGATGGGAAAATGCAAACTTTAACCTATCGATGTGGTCAGTATGCGGTTAAAGATAGTATTGTTGTTTATCAAGACATTCGTTACAATACCATTAATGTATATTGGAAAGATCAGATATACCCCATAAAAACAAGTACTGGAGATTTGGTTTTGCCTGCAGCTATTGGAGAAAACATTGTCGCTTATAAGGATAATGGAGATTTCTATAAAATCTTTTGGAACGGGAAATCATATGAAATTGATGTATGGGTGGGTAACATAGATTTTTCCTGTGGCACCGATATTTTATGTTACAATGACCCAACAACAAGAACTTTCACAGTATTTGAAAATGGCGAATTAATTGACGTTGAGCAGTTTTTTATGAAAAATTTCAAAGCGGGTAGAGGATTTGTCGTTTATGAAGATCAGAATGGAAACTTAATCAAATATCAAAATGGGAAAAGAACAACCTTAACCAATTTTGGAGCTTCCAAATGGGAAGTAAAAGATGATGTAGTTATTTGGTTTGAAAACAGTTTCTTGAATATGGAGTGTAACGGACAGACTTGGCGGGTTTGCAACTATGTCCCCGAAGACTATGAATTAAAAAATAATGTGCTTGCCTTCAGAAATATATCACAAGGTGTAGACGTTTCTATCGATGGAAAAACCCATACCATTACCAATCAAATGGATGCTGCATACGAAATTTTAGGTAGTTCTGTATTGGTTAAATTATTCAATAACAGTTTTAAAGTGTTTTGGGACGGAAGAACTTTTGAACCATAAAAAACTTTATCAACACCTTACAATTCCTAGTCAATAGACCTTATATTTGCATTCTTAATAAAAATGGGGCTTTGGCTCCTTAATTCAAAATGCGATAAGAAATGAATAATTGGTTTACAGTAAAAGTAAAATACACAAAACAACTTGAAAACGGCTCTTTTAAGAGAGTTACAGAACCATATTTGCTAGCCGCAATGACCTTTACCGATGCTGAAGCTCGCATTTATGAGGAGCTTGGTCAAATAATCCGTGGTGAATTTAATGTTGTTGGAATTACAAGAACTGAGATACACGATATATTCTTGTACGAAGATGCAGATGTTTGGTACAAAGTAAAGCTTACCTACGACTCTGTTGATGCAGATGCAGAAAAAGCAAAAAAAGTAACACAAAATTTCTTGGTTTCGGCAAGTTCCGTTAAAGAAGCTTATGACAGAATAAAAGAAAGTTTATCAACTTTATTAGTTGATTTTATTATTCCTTCAATTACTGTTTCTCCTATAGTGGAGATTTTCCCATACCAAGAAGAGATGGATAAAGAACTTAACCGTCGTCCATTGGAGGAAGAGGATAAAGATTTACCAGATATTAAATCAAAGCCAGGTAAAAAAGCAGTTTTTTCTGCACCTGGAAGTGATGTTGACGAAGATGTAGAAGAAGTTGAGAATGAGATTTCTGATGACTTCGACGAAGATGAAAATTAAAAAATGAGCAAATTTCTCGACGATTTAAAGCATGATCATAGTGATTTCGACGATGGCAAATTAGAAAGTCATTATGGAGATGAACCATGGGATTTATTTGTGAAATGGTATGCTGAAGCTTTTGAAAGAGAGCAAGTAGCCAACGCAATGACAATTTCGACAGCCTCAGCCGAAGGTCAGCCGACGACTCGAATTGTTTACTTGAAGGAACTTTTAGACGAGAAATTCATCTTCTATACCAATTACAATAGCGAAAAAGGAAGAAGTTTAATAATCAATAATAAAACCTGTCTCCACTTTTTCTGGCCGCAAGCCCAAAGGCAAATAAGAATTGATGGAATAGCAACAAAGGTTAGCCCAGAAATGTCAGATGAATATTTTGCTAGCCGACCAAGAGAGAGCCAATTAGGTGCTTGGGCTTCTCAGCAAAGCGAAATATTGGAAAGTCGTGAAGAACTAGAAAACCGAATTATTGAGCTTGATGCGAAATACCCGAATGATGTTCCTCGACCGCCACATTGGGGCGGATACGAAGTTGTAGCATCTAAAATTGAATTTTGGCAAGGACGACCTTCTCGATTGCACGACCGAATAGTCTATCAAAAAGAAGACGGAAATTGGAAAATATTCCGACTAAATCCATAAGATGGAAGAGTGGCAACCTGAAATTTTCAACTTATCAAATGGAATGAGATTCGTTTATTTACAAACGATTTCACCTGTTGCGCATTTAGGAGTGCACGTTTTGGCGGGCTCCCGTCTAGAAGATAAAAATGAGGAAGGTCTCGCACATTTTTTGGAGCATTGTATTTTCAAAGGCACAAAAAAGAGGAAGACATTTCACGTTCTTTCGAGGTTAGACTCAGTAGGTGGTGAACTAAATGCTTATACATCCAAAGAAGAGATGGTAGTTTATGCCTCTTTCGTAAAGAATCATACAGAAAGGGCAATGGAATTGTTGGCCGATATAACCTTGAATGCTAATTTTCCAGCTAAAGAAATCGAAAAAGAAAAGGAAATTGTTCTTGACGAAATAAATTCTTATTTAGATAGTCCTGGAGATAAAATATTTGATGATTTCGAAAGTTATCTTTTTGAAGGTCATGCTTTAGGAACAAATATTTTGGGGACGCCTGAAACGGTTTCTGCTTTTACTAAAAAAGATCTTGAAAAATATTTAGAGAAACATTTTCATGCCGACAATATGGTCGTATCGTTCGTTGGAAATGTTCCTTCTCAAAAAGTGCTAAAATGGATAGAGAAGTACTTTGCAAATTGTCCAAAACGCCAAAAAGAAATAGTAAAAGAGTTTACTGGTTGTCACCAGTTTCACAAAATTGAAAAAGAAGCAAATTATCAGGTCCATGCTGTTGTAGGTGGCTACGCACCTGGTTATGACGAGGAAGACAGGAAATGTATGTTTCTACTCACTAACATACTTGGTGGACCTGCTTTGAACTCAAAATTAAATTTATCCATTCGCGAAAAGTATGGATATTCCTATAACATCGAATCTTCATACACTCCCTATGGCGAAATTGGATTTTGGTCAGTTTATTTGGGGACGGATACGAAGTATTTAAAGAAATCGTTAAAGGTACTTTACAAAGAATTAGATAGTCTCCGAACTAAAAAGCTTAGCGATAAATACTTAAAAATGGCCAAAGATCAATACAAAGGTCACATGGCCCTTGCAATGGAAAGTCATTCTGGGTTGATGTTAAGCCTGGGTAAAAGTGTACTTCTTTTCAATCAAGTTGATTCCATTTTTGAAATGAATCAAAGTATAGAAAAAGTTACCGCAGACGATATTCAGAGGATTGCTAATAAATATTTTGCAAAAGAAAAGATTTCAGAGTTGATCTTTGAAATCGTCGAATAATCCCACTATATCAATAACACAATAAGCGATTGTATAAGGGCGTAAAGCAACCATAAAAAACAATTGGTCGTCATAAGGTTGAATAGAAGGAACAATTAAAACAATTTTTATCCCCCCCCTAATTAAAATTCTCTCCGTTCTTATTTACGAAACCAATTAAATAATATTGCTATGAAGTTCATTTCCCTAAAACAACTCCTTTTAGCTTGCTCGATTCTTTTTTCGACCAGCTTATTTTCACAGTCCTTTAATATAACTGGCGTGAATGCTGATACTTCTTGGGTTTATCCATGTGATAGTATAATTACTTTATCATTTTCACCTATAAATCAAAGTTTCAGTGGAAATGCCAATTTTTATTTCACTATACAAGGAACTAATTATGTAGCAGGTCCAATCGTCGTTACCGTTAATTGGGGTGATGGAACATTTAATACCTATACTGGTCAGTCTACCACTATAGGCGCTCCAATTCAGTTTGGAGGAATTACGCCATCTCACGTTTATTCCAATCCAGGAGTATCCTATCAAATGGTAGTAACCGTTACTAATCCTAATAATAATAGTACCGCTACGACAACTGAACAGGTTTATATCGGTTCATGTAATGGATATATTTATGGTTACCCACAAGTTGACTGCAACGGCGATAGCATTATCGATTCGACCTTGTATAATTCAACTGTTCCAATAATTTTATCAAATACTTCAGGAGGGGTTTATAATGGTGTTATGGTCAACGGACTTGCGTACCTTTCAAATATCCCTGCAGGAGTATATACTATTCAAGTGAGCAGTGCTTGGTTAGCAGCTAACAATTATACAGTTGCTTCAATTACGCCAGCAACAATGACTATTTCCCCTAATACAACGAATACAATACAAATTATTCTGAATTGTATTACAGTTCCAACATGGACAGGTTGTACAGTGGGTCAAGTATTTTGTGATGACAACAACAATGGAGTTTTTGATTCAAATGAAACAGGCATTCCTTCAGCTCCAGTTATTGTGCAATATAATAACCAATCTTATTATGGGATAACAGACCCTAATGGGTTTTATAATATATCCTTCCCGAATCCAAATATTAATTCTGCGACAGTAACAGTAAATTCTGGATGGTTAGCACAAAACGGATATTTCTTAACGAACAACTCTCAAATAACAACCGTTACACAGTGTTCACAAGCAAATAACTTACCAATTAATTTTGCTGTGGATTGTGATTCATCTACTGTTTCTAGTGAGTGCGTAATCGGTTGGGTTTTTTGCGACGCTAATTCAAATGGAATACTAGACTCCGGTGAAGTTACCATACCATATGCTCCAGTAATGCTCTCTGGAAATGGGAATACAGTAACAGTTTATTCGAATTCAAATGGTATTTTCAATTATTCAGGATTTGGAAATTTAGGAACATCCACTATCGTTTCAATCAGCCAATACTGGTTGGCTCAACACGGTTATTCAGCAATAAATCAAGTTTTAACGACTACAACTAATTGTAACTCATTAACACCAATATATTTTGGGTTGAATTGCGGATCTACTTCAGGGTGCGCTGATTTATGGACAACAGTAACGCCTTGGATAGGATATTATCAAAATCAAACCAATTATGTGAAATTGAAATGGGGAAATTATGGTCCAGCACCTGCTCAATCCTATACACTTACTTTTACCTATCCAGCTGGTGTGACGCCAATTACTTCATCAATTGGTAACCAAAACTTTACAATCTCAGGAAATACAATCACATGGGTTGTAACTGGAAGTAATTTATCTAGTTTTTTGAGTACTGATGTAATCTACTTTACTGTGCCAGGAGGATTAACAAATGGAACACAACATATCTATTCTTCAACAATTACAGCAAACGGAACAAATGCAGATTGCTACTCAGCAAATAACAACGGTTCATTGATGATGATTTTGGGTAACAGTTATGATCCAAATGATAAAAATGTTAGTGCAACCACGATAATCAGTCCGTCTGTTCAAGATGAGTTAACCTATACTATTCGTTTCCAGAACACGGGAACTGCGCCAGCACAAGATGTTTACGTCTTAGATACTTTAAGTGCAAACCTAGACTGGACAACCTTTAAGATGATTAACGCATCGCATGATATGCAGTTGATTGA
The DNA here is from genome assembly GCA_963977135.1 of uncultured Flavobacteriales bacterium. GTDB lineage: Bacteria > Bacteroidota > Bacteroidia > Flavobacteriales_D > Crocinitomicaceae > UBA2040. The sequence continues at coordinate 513,149 of CAXBNN010000001.1, forward strand.
TTTAGGAAATGGTGTAATGAAATTCAACTTCCCTGGAATCTGGTTGCCAGATAGTACGACAAATGAGCCTTTAAGTCATGGTGAATTTACCTACTCTATCAAAGAGAATGTAGGTAATGGAGTTGGGTCACAAATTTTGAATACCGCTCATATTTACTTTGATTGGAATCCGGCTATAGTAACAAACACAACGTTCAATGAGAATAACGTTCTTGGACTATCTGAAAATGAAATAAGTAAAGTTATGTTGATGCCGAATCCGTTTACTGATTTTGTAAATGTAGTTTCATCTCATAACATTGAGCAAGTTATGGTTAGTGATTTAACTGGAAAGGTTGTTTACAGTCAATATGTGAATGGTTCAACAACTAAACTAGACTTAGCTGACTTAACAAGCGGAGTTTATTTAGTCAGAGTGCAATCCAACAACGAGACATCAACTATGCGAGTAGTTAAAAAATAGAATTCAAAATCAAATTTTGTGAAAGGTTAATTCTTAGGAGTTGGCCTTTTTTTTGTACATTGTTAATTTCAAAGGGGGTAAGTTGATAAATAATTACTTTTTTTTGGTTGACCCCCCTAAAAAATGAACTACATTTGTCAAAATTCTTTAAAAAGTAAGAAAATGGCAACAAAAAGAATGCAAGCTTATCAAGATGTGATGGGTAGAGTTCCTCGAAAAATGGAATTTGACGGTAAAATCTCTGAAGTTTTTGGAGAAAATGTTTTTCACACAGAAATCATGAGAGAGTATCTTCCTAGTGAAGCATACAAGTCCATGATAGAGTCGATTCAAAATGGAACACGTTTGGATCGTAAAATTGCAGACCAAGTTGCTTCAGCAATGAAAGATTGGGCTGTAACAAAAGGAGCAACACACTATACGCATTGGTTTCAACCGCTAACGGGAACTACTGCTGAAAAACACGATGCATTCTTTAAGCCAGTTGGACCAGGCCGTGCTATTGAGCGATTTGATGGAGATTTATTGGTTCAACAAGAACCGGATGCGTCATCATTTCCAAATGGAGGAATACGTAATACATTCGAAGCACGTGGATACACAGCTTGGGATCCATCTTCACCAGCATTCGTAATTAGCAAAACACTTTGTATTCCAACGATTTTCATTTCTTATACAGGTGAAGCATTGGATTATAAAATGCCTCTTTTGAAAGCATTACACGTTGTTGACAAAGCGGCAACAGAGGTTTGTCAATACTTTGATAAAAACGTTCAAAAAGTACACGCAACTTTAGGTTGGGAGCAAGAATATTTCTTAATAGATTCGGCTTTATACAATGCACGACCAGATATCATGATGACTGGCAGAGCTTTATTTGGTCACGCTCCAGCCAAAGGGCAACAATTGGATGATCATTATTTCGGTTCTATTCCTGAGAGAGCAACCAATTTTATGCGTGAGTTTGAATATGAAGCTATCCGTTTGGGAATTCCAGTTACAACTCGCCACAATGAAGTTGCACCAAATCAATTCGAATGTGCTCCGATTTTTGAAGAGTGTAATTTAGCCAATGACCACAACCTTTTGTTGATGGATATTATGGAAAAAGTTGCTAGAAAGCATGATTTCAGAGTTTTACTTCATGAAAAACCATTCGCAGGTGTCAATGGATCAGGAAAACACAACAATTGGGCATTAGCCACTGATACTGGTGTTAACCTTTTGGCTCCTGGAAAAAATCCAAAATCGAATTTACAGTTCTTGACTTTCTTTGTCAATACAATAAAAGCTTTGCATGACAATGCAGATTTGCTTAGAGCATGTATCGCTGGAGCAGGAAACGACCACAGACTTGGAGCGAATGAAGCGCCTCCGGCAATTATTTCAGCGTTCATTGGAACTCAATTGACCCAAGCATTGGACAATTTGGAGAAAAACGTGAAAGCTGGAAAAATGACGCCAGAGGAAAAGACAGAATTGAAACTGAATATTGGCAAGATTCCACAAATCATTTTAGATAATACCGATAGAAATAGAACATCTCCTTTTGCCTTTACGGGTAACAAGTTTGAGTTCCGTGCTGTAGGTTCATCAGCAAACTGTGCATCTGCTATGATTGTTTTGAATACGATCATGGCAAATCAATTGACTTTGTTCAAGAAAGCAGTTGACGGTCGAATCAACAAAGGAGAAGGGAAAGATGAAGCAATTTTGAAAGAGCTTCAAGTGATGATTACAGATTCTAAAAAAATTCGCTTTGAAGGAAACGGATATGGCGAGGAATGGGTGAAAGAAGCAAAAAAACGTGGACTTTCTAATCTAAAAGACACACCAAGTGCTTTGAAAGTATGGGGAGACAAAAGAGTCGCTAAGTTATTTGATGACATGGGTGTCTTAACCCCAAGAGAACTGCACGCGCGTCAAGAAATTGAATATGAGGCATACGTATATAAAATCCAGATAGAAGCTCGTTTAATGGGTGATTTGGCATTGAATCATATTTTGCCGGCCGTTGTAGAATATCAAAATAAACTTTTAGCGAATGTTCAAGGAATGTTCGATGTTCTTGGCGAAAAACAAGCGAAAGTAGCTTGTGACGCACAATTGGATCTTTTGATGCGTACTTCTGTTCATATGAATAAAATGAAAGATGCCTGTGATCTAATGTTGGTAGACCGTAAAGATGCTAACAAGATCGAGGATATGGAGAAAAAAGCTCGAGTTTATTGTGATAAAGTCAAAGTTCATTTTGATGAAATTCGTTACCACGCGGATAAATTGGAAATATTGATTGACGATGAGGTTTGGCCATTGCCAAAATTCAGAGAAATGCTTTGGACTAGATAAATTGGAATTATGTTTTATATAAGAGTCGGCATTTGGTCGGCTCTTTTTTTTGATTAAAATTCGATAATTCGTATTTCAAATTTGGGAATTTGCAGATTCCCAAATTTACGAACGAGGTCTGTTAATCAGAATTTTAGAATTGTTTTTGAAAAAATTCAACTCTTTATCTCAAAATTCCCCTATAACTAATTCAAAATTTCTATTTTTGTCTTATCTAAATCAATTCTAAATAAGGAATGCTAGGTTCAGCTTTAAAAATCGTAATTGCGGACAATAATGACATCGTTTTGGTGGGCTTGCAAAGCATTCTGCATGCTGAGAAAGGAATAGAGGTGGTAGGTGAGGCGAGAAGCAATAGTCAATTGATGGCCTTATTAAAACAATTTGAAACGGACGTGGTATTGATTGATTATACTGCTGACGGTTTTGATATTGATATTATTCCAAAAATTAAAAGCAAATACGAAAAAATTGAAATTTTAGCCATAACACCTGAGCAATCGGCACAAACATTAGTGCATGCATTGCGAAGTGGTGTAAAGTCTTATATAAAAAAGGATTGTGATGTTACCGAAATCGTTGATGCGGTTCGCGAAACAGGTAAAGGAACGAAGTTTTTTTGTGGACAAATACTAGAAACAATTCAAAAGGCCTCAATTGACGTTAATGACATAGATTTGGATTCGTTCACATGCGCACCAGTTCTTTTAACGGAACGTGAAAATGAAATAATTGTTTGGATTTCGGAAGGGTATACCAACGCGCAAATTGCTGAAAAACTGTTCATTAGCAATCACACGGTGAATACACACAGGAAAAACATCATGACAAAACTAGGTGTAAAGAACACTGCGGGAATTGTTATGTATGCTGTTAAAACTGATTTGGTGAAACCAAACAAGTTTTTGTTTAGTTCGGAGGTGTAGGGTTGCAGAATTTATTTCTAACATTCCTTAAAATCTTAAATAAAAAAATACAATCTTCTTACTATATTTGTCCTTCGTATTAAACTAATATAAATTCATGGCGACGAAAGCACCAAAAAAACCAAGTACAGCAACTGTAAAATCAAAAGCAGCGAAAGGGACGAAGTTTTCCAAAGAAACCTATTTGAAATGGTACAAAGACATGTTACTCATTCGCAAGTTTGAGGAGAAAACAGGTCAATTGTATATTCAACAAAAATTTGGTGGTTTCTGTCACTTATACATTGGTCAAGAAGCTATAGTTGCTGGCACAGCTAGTGCTTGTCAAAAAGGCGATAAACACATGACAGCTTATCGTGATCATGCTCATCCCATTGCATTAGGAACTGATCCTCGCGTTTTAATGGCTGAATTGTACGGACGTACAACAGGTTGTTCAAAAGGAAAAGGTGGTTCGATGCACTTTTTTGATAAAGAAGTTGGTTTTATGGGCGGACACGGTATCGTTGGAGCGCAAATTGCTATGGGTGCAGGTGTTGCATTTGGCGAGAAATACGCTGGAACCGACAATTTAGCCGTGGTTTCAATGGGTGACGGAGCAGTTCGTCAAGGAGCATTGCACGAAACGTTTAATATGGCCATGTTGTGGAAATTACCAGTGATTTTTATCATTGAGAATAACAACTACGCGATGGGAACGTCTGTAGAGCGAACGACTAATGTTCAAGATTTGTCTAAAATTGGTCTTTCTTACGAAATGCCATCAAAAATAGTAAACGGAATGCGTCCCGAATCAGTTCATGAAGCAATTGCTGAAGCAGCTGTTAGAGCTCGAAAAGGTGATGGTCCAACTTTATTAGATATCCGAACGTACCGATACAAAGGTCACTCAATGTCAGATCCTCAGAAATACCGTACGAAAGAGGAAGTATCTGAGTGGATGGAACAAGATCCAATTGAACATTGTTTGAAAGTTATCAAAGAAAACAAATGGATGTCTGCAAAAGAAATTGAAGCGGTTTCAGAATGGGTGAAAAAGGAAGTAGAAGAGTCAGTTGAATTTGCTGAGAACTCTCCATACCCAGAAGGAAAAGATTTGTATGATGATATTTACAAAGAGCCTGATTACCCTTACATTATTGAATATTAATCGAATAGATATATAAAAGAAAATATGGCTGAGATTATTTATATGCCGAAATTGAGCGACACCATGACAGAAGGTGTTGTTGCAGAATGGTTGAAAAAAGTTGGTGACACTGTTGCTAATGGAGAGCTTATAGCAGAAATAGAAACTGATAAGGCGACTATGGAATTTGAATCGTTCTACGACGGTGTTTTATTGCATATTGGCGTTGAAAAGGGCAAAGGAGCTCCGGTAAATTCAATATTAGCTATTATAGGTGAAAAAGGGGAGGATGTGAAAGCTATTTTGGCAAACGCAACTCCAGGAGGTGATGCTCCAGCTGCAAAGCCTGAAGCTTCAAAAGAAGAAGCTCCAAAAACGGAAGCGCCTGCACCAAGTCCAGAGCCAGTTGCAGTAAAAACAGAGACTGTTGCTGCACCAACCCCAACTGTTTCTTCATCTAATGGTTCAAATGATTCTCGTTTAATGGCAAGCCCATTAGCGAAGAAATTAGCCGAAGAAAAAGGTATAGATATTAATCAAGTTGCCGGTACTGGTGAAAATGGTCGTGTTGTTAAGCGCGATGTTGATCACTTTGTGCCATACACGCCAGCAAGTCGTCCAGCATTTTCTTCTGCTCCTGCTGGAACAGAGTCATATACGGAAGTGCCAAATACGCAAATGCGTAAAGCGATTGCTAAAACATTAACAGCATCAAAGTTTTCTGCTCCTCATTTCTATTTGAAGATGGAAGTAGACATGGATAACGCTATTCAAGCTCGTAATGCTATCAATTCGGAAGATGGGGTAAAAGTTTCATTTAATGATATGTTGATTAAAGCAGTAGCTGTTGCTTTGAGAAGGAATCCAAAAGTAAATGCAGATTGGATGGGCGAATCTATTCGCTACAACAATCATATTCATATTGGTGTTGCGGTAGCTGTTGAAGACGGATTAGTTGTTCCAGTTGTTAAATTTGCCGATTCAAAAGGAATTGCACAACTGGGTGCTGAAATTAAGGATCTTGCTTCAAGAGCACGCGATAAAAAGATAAAGCCAGAAGAAATGCAAGGTGGAACTTTCGCAGTTTCAAATCTTGGAATGTTTGGAATTGAAGATTTCACTTCAATTATCAATCCTCCAAACGGATGTATTTTATCTGTTGGTCAAATAAAAGCTACTCCAGTTATTAAAAACGGAGAAATTGTTCCAGGAAACGTGATGAAATTAAGCTTGTCTTGTGATCACCGTGTTGTTGATGGTGCAATAGGTTCTGAGTTCTTAAAAACATTAAAGGAATTATTAGAGAATCCTGTAAGAATGTTGGTTTAATTAAAACCGTATAAAATTATGAAAGTCAGTCCTTTTGGGCTGGCTTTTTTTATTCCTCCTCTTTATAAAATGGAGTTTTTTCGCCAGAATAGATAAAGGTTTTTAAGGTATTTTCTTCTGGTGGAATTGGACAGGAATAACGATGTGAATACGCGCAGTAAGGATTGTAAGCAAGGTTGAAGTCTACAATTACCTCTATTTGATTTTTATCCATTGTAAGATCTAGATAACGTCCGCCTCCATAAGTCATTTTGGAAGAAGTCATATCACGAAAAGGAACAAAAAAGTAGTTTTTATATTTTTTAATTCCTTTCAACTCTAAGTTCTGGTATACGGTCAATTGGAGCTCTTTCCCATTCAAATTAAATTTCAAGTAGCCGTAACGACGATAAATAGGAGTTCTTTCAGTTGAGGTAGGCATTTCGAATTTTTTTCCAATTGACTTTTCAAATTTTGCCTCAACGATGTAGCTTGAATCAATGTAGAAATAATGAAGTCCTTCAAAATGATTTAGGTCTTCCTCAGTGAGAATGCCTTTTACAGGGTTTAAAAGTTCAATTTCTTTAGACTTCCTTTCGGAAATGATAGAATCGAAGTAACTGGTTTGAGAATAGGAGTAAAGTGTTGAAAGTGTAAATACTAATACCAAAAATAATTTCATCGTGAACCGAAAATTGCGCTTCCCACGCGGACCATAGTGCTTCCTTCTTCGATTGCGATTTTGAAATCGCCACTCATTCCCATGGAAATCTCTTTAAATTTGTCATTATACTTGAAGAAGTGACTCTTAAGTACGTTGAAATACCCTTCAAGGTTTCGAAATTCCTCACGGACTTGGTCTTCATTATCCGTGTTTGATGCCATTCCCATAACTCCGTCAATGGAAATGTTTTGCATTTCCACAAATGTTCTACTTTCTAAAAGTTCCTTTGCTTCTTCAAAATTTAATCCAAATTTGCTTTCTTCTGTAGCAATATGGAACTGCAGAAGACATGAAATAACCCTTTCGTTTTTAGCGGCTTGCTTGTTTATTTCTTGAAGAAGTTTTAAGCTATCTACGGCGTGGATTAAACGAACAAAAGGCGCAATATATTTTACCTTATTACTTTGTAAATGGCCAATAAGGTGCCAGTTTATATCTTTTGGAAGTTCGTCATATTTGTCAACTAATTCTTGAACTTTGTTTTCACCAAAATGTCTTTGTCCTAAATCGTATAGCTTTTTTATTTCACTCGATGGCTTCGTTTTAGAAACAGCAACAAGACAAACGTCAGAAGGAATTTTGGAAGCGATATTTTCAAAAGTTTCTTTACTCATTGATAGGGTAAATTGTTAATCCACTGCGCATTTTGGGTTCAATCCATGTGGATTTTGGTGGCATAATCATCTTGTTGTCAGCTACTTTTTTAATTTGATCCATACGGACAGGGTAGAGTAAAAAAGCTATGTCAAAATGACCTTTTTTCATTTTGCGTAATAATTTGTTCTCAGGCTCTATTCCTGATATAAAGCCGATATTTCGGTCAGTTTTTAAATCATCGATACCTAAGATTGGTGTCAAGACGTAATTCGTTAAAATCTCAGCATCTAAACTTCGCACGGGATGGTTTGATTCGATAATTTCAGGTTTACACTGAAGACTATACCATTTATCTTCCATCAGCATGGTGATTTCATGCTCTTGTAGGGGTTTTCTCCCTTTGGTGAGTGGAAGTACTAGAAAGTTTTCACCAAGCTTGTGTAAGAAGCTGTTTAAGTCAAGTTTTGTTTTGTTTTTGATTAAACGGTTATATTCATAGATTTTCAGTTTTTTCTCATCAATTAAGAAACTTAGAAAATAACCGTCATTATCGTATTGAATTTTGTTGTTTTTTCTTGAATTCTTTAAAAGAGCGGATGAAGCGCTGCGGTGATGTCCATCTGCGATATAACATGAATCCATTTTTTCAAATACGCTTATTGTATTTTGGCATTGAGCTTCATTCATGAGCCATAACTCATGCTTTACTTCATCAGTTGTAGTGAATTCATATTCAGGTCTTTCAGAGCAAACTTCATTTAGTATTTCGTCCAATTCTGAATCGCTTTCATGACACAATAAAACTGGTTCAGCGTTGTATCCAACAATGTCCAAATAGGCCGTAAATAACTCTTCTTTGGATGTTAAAGTTGCTTCGTGTTTTTTGATTTTATCATCGTTATAATCCTCAATGCTTGAAGCTGAAATAACACCTGTATAGTTTTGGTTATGAGTTGATTGTCTGTAAATATATAAAGTTGCTTTTTCTTCTCGTCGGAGAACATCTTTAGTTATGTATTCAGCATACTTGTTTTTTACTAATTGAATTCTATTCTCGAATTCTCTGCCATCCGAGTCACTCGATAGTAAATCGTAATTTGGATTTATAATTTGCAAAAAAGAGTATGGATTGCTTTTCAGTTTTGCCTTTAAAACACTTTTTTTATAACAATAGTATGGTCTTGTAGCAACAAGATGAGCCTTGTCACGAACAGGTCGCAATGCACGAAAAGCTTTGATTTTAATCATTTATTAATTGAATGTGCCAAACTTAGAAATTATCAAATCAGCAAGCTCTTCACCAATTCGATCTTGAGCCTCAATTGTTGCAGCTCCAATGTGCGGTGTGCAGGCTATTTTAGGGTGATTTAATAAGTCTTGTCTTGGATTTGGTTCATTTTCATAAACATCAAGTCCGGCAGCCGCTACTTTCCCACTATTCAAAGCTTCAAGCAAAGCGTCTTCGTCGATTACGCCACCTCGCGCCGCGTTGACAATGCGAACACCGTCTTTCATTAGTTTAAATTCCTCTGTGCCAAAAACAGCTGCGCCATTCTCTTGTTTTGGAACGTGTAGAGAAATGAAGTCCATTTTTGGAAGATTTGTATTTAGGTCTGTTTCAACATCTATTTTTGTTGATATATATCCAACACCTTGTATTTCAGGAAGATTTATGGTAATCGTTTCTTCGTCTTGTGAAACAGCAATTACTTTCATGCCACAACCCAATGCATATGAAGCTAGGCTTTGTCCAATTCGTCCAAACCCTATTATTCCCAGGGTTTTCCCTCTTAGCTCTACACCTTTGCCGTAGCTTTTCTTTAGGGCTGAAAAATTATTGTTTTCCATGTTTCTAAAGCTTTCGTGGAAAAAGCGTGAAATGGAAAACAGATTGCCCATAACTAATTCCGCAACCGATTGCGAAGATGCTGCAGGAGTATTGATGACAGTTAATCCCTTTTCGCGTGCATAGGCGACATCAATATTGTCCATTCCCACTCCGCCGCGACCAATTAATTTGAGATTTGGACAGCTATCGATTACTTCTTTTCTAACAGTGGTTGCGCTTCTTACTAGGACAATTTCGATATTATTTTTATTAATCTTATTAATTAATCCAAACTGTTCAACTTTTTCTAAATCAACAGTATAGCCTGCTTTTTTTAATTTGTTTATTCCGGCAGCTGAAATACCGTCATTTGCTAATACTATCATTTATCCTTTTGTTCTTTTTAATTCATTCATTACGTCAACTAACACTTTTACACTGCTCAATGGAAGTGCATTATACATACTTGCTCTATATCCACCAACCGAACGGTGACCTGGTAAGCCAACTATTTCAGCTCCTTTCCACATATTGTCGAATTCTTCTTGTAGATTTTCATTTTCCAAAAGAAAGGTAACGTTCATTCTAGATCGATCTTCAATTGCCACAGTCCCTTTGAATAAAGGGTTGCTATCAATTTCTGTATATAAAAGATTCGCTTTCGCAATGTTGTCTTTTTCAATATGCGCCACACCACCTTTAGCAATACTGTTTCTAAGATTTAGCATAGAAACAAATATTGAGAATACAGGCGGAGTGTTTAGCATAGATTCTTTAGCCGCTTGTGCAGCTAAGTCCATGTAGGTTGGTAAAAACTTTGAAGTCGATTTCCCGAGAACTTCATCCTTAACAATATACAAAGTTGCTCCAGCAGGACCAAGATTTTTTTGAGCTCCAGCATAAATCAAATCAAAGTCGGCAACATTGATAGTTTTGGAGAAAATGTCTGAAGACATATCGCAAACTAACGGGAGTTTTGACTTTGGAAAATCCTGAAATTGAGTTCCATAGATTGTATTGTTTGAAGTAAAGTGAAGATAATCTAGGTCATCTGACAAGTCAAGCTCTTTTGGAATGTAAGTGAAGTTCTTGTCTTCAGAACTTGCAACCACTTTAACGTCACAACCCACTTTTTTGGCTTCTTTAATTGCGCCAGAGGCCCAAGTTCCAGTATTGATGTATCCTGCCTTGCCGCTTCTCATCATATTTAAAGCAGAAATCGAGAAACCTAGCGAAGCCCCTCCTTGAAGAAATAGAACTGAATAACCATCAGGAACGTTAAGCGCTTTTTTAACAAGCTCGATTGCTTCGTCCATAACAGCGACAAAGTCTTTATGTCTATGAGAAACTTCCAAAATGGATAAACCATTGAAATCTAGAACCGCTTCTGAGGCGCTTTTAAATACTTCTTGAGGCAAAATACAAGGGCCTGCTCCGAAATTATGTTTCATATCTTTTATGACGTTAAAAGCAAAAAAAAGCTATCACACGGATAGCTATTTTTTGAAATTCATATTATATTATTTTTTAGCTGCTGGTTTTTTAGCTGCGGGAGCTTTTTTAGCCGCTGGTGCCTTTTTAGCTACAGTTTCTTTTTTAGCTACAGTTTTTTTAACTGCTGCTGCTTTTTCTTTTACAGGTTTCGCTTCTTTGGTACTCGCAGCTTTCTTAGCTTTTTTCGGTGCTGCAGCTACTGTGCTCGAAGTTTTACTTTTTTTTGGTCGAGACACGCCATAAGAACCCATTGTTCTTTTGCCTTTTGCTGTTTTTTTATCACCTTTTCCCATAGTATTTAATTTAGTATTATTTGTATCTTAATGATTGCAAATATAATATTCTATTTCCGTATTTCAAGTATCCTTTTGCGAATTTCCTCTTCTATTTTAGAACCTTCACGAATAATCTTCGTGCACCATTTTATCTTTAGTTTAGTTTGTTCCTCTTCATTCATTAAAAAGGGAACATTCTCATTTTCTAAACGGTTACGCAGAAACTGCAATGTCAAGGCTACTGAAACGGATACATTGTAACTTTCGGTAAAGCCATACATGGGGATTTTAACAAAGTGGTCTGCCATGTTAACGACTTCTTGACTAATTCCTTCTCCTTCGGTGCCGAATACTAATGCTATTGGCTTATCTAGAGGTATTTCAGTCATTTTTTTTTCGTTTTCATGAGGTGTTGTAGCAATAATTGTATAACCATCATTCTTTAATTTGGTCAAACAATCTTTTGTTGGGTTTGGCGTAGAATAGTTTTTGAGATCCACCCATCGACCTGCTCCTCGAGCAATGTCGCGTTGAACCATGTATTTATTATTCTTCTCAATTGCGTGTAATGTTTGAACGCCAAAACAATCACACGTTCTTAAGACTGCACTGGCATTGTGCTCTTGATAGATATTTTCAAGAACTACGGTCATGTAATCGGTCCTTAGCGATGCAATCGAGTCAAAGAGTTCAATTTTATTAGGAGAGATTATTTTGTGAAACTCATCAAGAACTAAGCTGTCAATATTCATATTTAAAACAAAAAAAGGGAATCTTAACGATTCCCTTTAGAAAGATATTATACAATTATCTTAGTTTACTTTACCAGATAAATCAGCACCTGCTTTGAATTTTACTACATTCTTAGCTGCGATTTTGATTTCTTTCCCTGTTTGAGGGTTACGTCCAATTCTAGCTGATCTTTTAGAAATTGAAAAAGAACCGAATCCTACTAAAGAAATTCTATCACCTTTTTTCAATGCTTGACCTGTTACTGCTACGAATCCGTCTAATGCTTTTTTTGCGTCAGCTTTTGTGATTCCACCTTCTGATGCCATTGCATCGATAAGTTCTGCTTTGTTCATAAAATTTTAGTTTTAAAAAAGTTTCTTGTAATTAATATGAGAGCAAATATAGCCGAATATCAATAGGTTCCAAGTGTTTGGGGTAAAAAATGCTGAATTTTGTGGAAAAAAGTAATAATATGTTCATAAATGCCTTAAAAACGCCCCTATTCAAGGGTTTTGAGCTTTCCAATCAAATCAAATGGAATTCATCAATGTTGTTTCCGGCCAAAAATTCGCTTGCTGTCATCTTTCTTTTACCTTCAAGTTGTAACTCAGTTATTCTTAAATAGTAATCCGAACATGGGAATAAAACAGCTTTTTTCTCAGCGATCAACTTGTTTTGATTGCTTCGCAACTCTGTGACTTCACTACAGTATAATTTACATGTGAGTATTTTCCCGTCTTTTTGCAAGCGACACCAAGCAGCTGGGTAAGGGCTGAGTCCGCGAATAAAGTCATGATTTACCTCCGCAACGCTCTCCCAATTGATAAGACAGTCATCTTTGAAGATCTTTGGAGCTTTTTTTAGCTGACTTAAATCAAACTCTTCTTGATCTTTTGGAGAGATAGAATTGTTTTCTATGTTGTCAATTGTTCTTAACATGGTGTCCTTGCCAAGTAAGGCAAGTTTGTCATGCAACTCTCCTGCAGACATATCATGAGTAATTGAAATTCTGTCAGAATCAATAATTTTCCCTGTATCAATTTCCTTTTCAATAAAGAAGGTGGTAACACCAGTTTCTTTCTCCCCATTTATTATTGCCCAGTTTATTGGCGCTGCACCCCGGTATTGCGGTAGAAGTGAACCATGAAGATTAATCGTTCCCTTTTTCGGCAAAGACCATACGATTTCTGGAAGCATGCGAAAAGCAACGACAACAAATAAATCTGCATTTAATGCCTTAAGCTCAGAAACAAAGTTTTCATCTTTCAGATTGGTGGGTTGAAGAATATTCAGTCCTTTTTCGACACTGTATTTTTTTACAGCGCTTTGATTCAATTGTCTTCCTCGACCCGCAGGTTTATCAGGAGCAGTAATTACTCCACATATATCTAGCCCTTTTTCAAAAAGGCCATTTAAAATTGTAACTGCAAATTCGGGCGTACCCATAAACACTATTCTCATATTCTAAATAATTTTGTCGTGCCAGACTTTACGCTTTAAATACATGTATGACATCAAACCTAAACTTCCAAAATAGACATATTCGACCGTCCAAATATAGAAAATAGGGAAGTTCAATACTTTAATGAAAAGGTAAGCACATGTTAGATATAGTATGACACAAATTGATTCTATATACAAGGTAATGTTAGTGTTGCCGCTTCCATTTATAGTTTGGTAATAAACATTAACAAAGCCAAAAAGAAAAATGGATGGCGAAACCATTCTAAGAATTTTAGCACTTTCTTTAATATATAATGGATCTGGATTTATCAATTTTATCAATGTTTCAGGATAGAAAAGAGCTCCATGAAAAATAAGGAATAGGAATAACATGGTCAATTGCCTTACCCTTTTTTGAATAACGGCAATTTCATTTTTACGATCTCCGCCCAAATATTGCGATACATAAGTCTTGGTTGTTGCGGCAAATCCCCAAATAGGTACAAATGCGAGCATATAAATGACTCTAATGTTCTGCGATACTGTTAGTTCGAATTTTCCTATTTGTTCAATTAGCGTAAAGAAAACAGTCCATGTAGAAAGAGCAAGAAACCCTTGAAGCATCATCGGACTTCCAATTCTAAATAAAGTTTGCATGGCTTTGAACTTAAAACCCAAATTTTTCAAAAGACCAATTTCTCGATTTTTTTTGGAGGCAACAAGCAAAGCAAGTATACAAATCATTCCTAATCCATCGGCAATGGTGGATGCCCAAGCAGCGCCGTCTAGCCCCATTTCCGGCAAACCTATATTTCCGAATATTAGACCGTAATCTAGGATTACATTGCTCAAAGCCGTAACAATGGATGCAATTAGCACCTTACCAGTTTGTCCGCTAGCGAATAAATATGCATTGACTGAAAGCGTGAAAACAGCAAAAAACAGCCCGAAACTTCTTATTTCTATGAACCTTCCTTGAGCAATGGCTAAATCTTGGTGTTTCGAATAGGAGAGTAAGGCATCGCTCATAAAAAGCTGTATGACGATAAATAAAAAGCTAGCTAATAGTAAGTTAGTCCAAACGGTTGTTCCAAGAATGGAACCCAATTCACTAAATTGTTTCTGTCCAATACGCCTGGCAAAAACAATTTGGGAACCGTCTCCAATCCCCATTAATGCAACAAAAAGAGTCACGTAAATCAATCCAGCATTGCCAGAAGCATCAAAAGCTAAAGTGCTATACCGACTCAAAAATGAAGCGTCGGTTATCATTACAATGGATTGTATGAAACTTGCGCCCATCACCGGTAAAGCAATGGCCAAAATTGTTTTATAACGATAATCTAGCATTATTGGACTTGAATGACCAAACCTTTTAAATATTCACCTTCCGGATGGAAAGCACTTATTGGGTGATCCGCTGGTTGATGCAATTGCTCCAGAATTCTAACTTCTCGTTGTGCTTCAATTGCGGCAGAAATAACGGTGTGATTAAATAGTTCTTTGTCAACAACTTGAGAGCAAGAGAAGGTGAAAATTATCCCGCCTGGTTTTATCTGTCGAATCGCATTGGCATTTAATCGTTTGTAACCTTGAACAGCTTGATGTCTTTTGTTTCGGTGTTTCGCGAATGCTGGCGGATCTAAAACGATGATATCATATTCGGACTCTAAGTCTTTTAAAAAAGTGACTGCGTTGTCTACAATGGATTTGTGCTCACCATTAAATTTATTGAGTTTAATATTCTCTTCGGTCAAATCTATTGCCTTTTGAGAGCTATCCAATGAATGAACTTCTTTAGCTCCTTGAATCAATGAAGATAAACTGAATCCGCCTGAGTAACAAAATGTGTTTAAAACGACTTTGTCTTTTGAATATTTCCCAAGAAGAGAGCGGCTTTCACGTTGATCGATGAAGAAGCCAGTTTTTTGTCCATTAATCCAATCGATGGCGTAATTAATACCATTTTCCATTGCCAAATGGGGAACATCACACTTACCAAACAAGTATCTGTTTTCTGGATTTATATGAGAAGGTAGTGTTTCTGAATTCTTTGTATAAATTGCGTGAACTCTTTTTCCAAATAAGTCTCTCAGGGCAAGTGCCATTGTTTCTAAGGCCAAATACATACCAACGCTATGGCATTGGATGATTAAAACACCGTTGTAATGATCTATAATCAATCCAGGTAAACCATCACCTTCACCATGAATTAAGCGACAAATGTTATTTGTTTCAGAAAAAAGTCCAAGTTGCTCGCGTAATTTCAAAGCATTTTCAAATTTATTGAAATAGAACTCTTTATCGATTTTTATTTTTTCATGCGTTAAAACTCGAACGGCAATTGTACCATGTTGAAAATGTCCAATTGCCAAGAAATCACCGTTAGTAGTGGCTAAAGAGACCAATTCACCATCCGTGAAAGATTCTGTGTCGGAAAGAATTGCACCAGAAAATACCCAAGGATGTTTTCTTAATATAGATTTTGTTTTGTCTTTTCGGATAGTTAATTCTCTCATATTTCCTTGGAATAAGCCGCAAATTTAGGAATTTGACTGGACTTCTGTTGTGAAGCTTTTGATTTGATTAAATTTGCAACAAAACAAAACGAATGGCTTTTTTGATAAACGTTTTCATGAACAACGAGTTGTATTCGCAAGAATTCGCGGATGAGCATCATGCGGGAGAGGAATCTGCTGACAACAAGCTATTTGAATGGGAGGATGAAATGAATATTCGGACTGAAATTGCTGAAGTGGATATTGAGGAAAATGCAATTTACACTTTGCGTGGTGAAAAAGCTGATGGTGCTAAATTCGAAATAGAAATTCCAAATACCTTAATTTTTAATTTCATTAACGAGGATAATTCTGTGACGCAAATTGCTTGTTCTCAGAGTTTAGTTGATAGCTACGATTTAATAATCAACGACAAAATATTGACTGTTTTTCTAAAAGGTGAGCCATACGCAAATCCATTTCCAGGACTATATTTGGCCTCAAAAGCCTTTCCTAAAGAATTGATAGCTAGTGTTAGAGATTAAAAATATTCATTTTTCTTACGATAGAGAAATACTTCATGACGTCTCTTTTTCATTGAAAAAAGGTCAGTTTTTAGGAATTGTTGGAAAAAGTGGTGGAGGGAAATCCAGCTTATTGAAAATTATAGGTGGTTTTTTGACACCCAATTCAGGAGAGGTACATTTCAATGAAGCTTTGATGAAAAAGCCTTCAGAAATGTTGATTCCAGGTTACGAGCAAATCGCTATTGTACATCAGGATTTTGGTTTAGACCTATATCACACGGTTATCGATAATATCAGGCAAAAAATACTTCATTTACCGACCAAGTTTCAAGATAAATTGATCCGTCAAATGATCGACTTACTTGATTTATCACATTTAGAAAGTCAAAAAGCTATTGATTTATCTGGCGGAGAGCAACAGCGATTGTCCATTGCTAGAGCTTTGGCAAGCGAATCTGATTTAATTTTACTAGATGAGCCTTTTGTTCATCTAGATGCGCCAATGCGAGCCAGATTACTTAATTATCTTGAAAAACTTAAGGAAATAAGGGATGTCAGTTTTATTATAGTCACTCATAATGGCGATGAAATACTCGGTTTATGTGACGAAGCTATTTTCATGAAAAAAGGAAAAATCAAGAGAAAGGGAAGTCCTTCAAAGTTTTACGATTCTCCTAAAAGTATCGAGGAAGCTGAGTTTTTTGGACCAATAAATTCAGTTTTGATCAATAAAAAACGCAAATTGTTTCGGCCGAACCAATTTTCTCTGGATGCAAAGGAAAATTCAACCAAACTTGAATTAACTTTCCTGAAAAATCATCAGCAAGGACCCTTGCAATACAATTATTTTCAAACAAAAAGAGGAGAGGAGGTTCTATTGTTTACTTTAGAGCCCATGAATACATTAAACTGCATATATGTTTAAGAATTTATTGAAATTACTTTCACCCTTGTTTGTTTTTCAATTAATGAAAAATACATTCCAAGAATTTTTCAAGGAAAAGAGTTTCTTTCACGGTGCTGCTTTGGCTTATTATGCCATATTTGCTATGGTTCCTATGCTTTATTTAGCTGTTAACTACGTAGGCATGATTTTCGGGAATAAATTTATGATAGAAATTATTACCGAAGTGCTACAAAGCTATGTCGGGATCGACGATGTTTCTGGAATATTAAAATTTCTAGATGGTGTAAATTTTGAGAAGAGTAGTTTTGTCTTAAATGCCATTGGAATTGCAGCTTTATTGCTGTCTAGCACGGCTTTGTTGAATTCACTCCGATCAAGTATCAATGAATTTTATGACATTGAACCTGAATATCATAGTTCAAAACGAATGATATTGATGACTTTAATAACAAAACTTATATCCATCGTCTTTTTGACAGCAATTGGTTTGGTTATTATTATTTTCTATTTCGCTGAAACAATTTTCATGTCTATTTCATCGGATTGGCTTTCGGAATTTCATACAATACAATGGCTATTTGAATCCTTCTTGCACCACGCTATTTCTATTGGTTCTAATGTTATCATTTTCATGTTTATGTTTAAATTCTTGCATGACGGAATAATAAAATGGAGACTTTCTTTTTATGGGGCCATTTTTACTAGCGGACTGCTCTATTTGGGACAAATGATGATAAACTTCTATATATCTAATTACTTCTTTGGTTCATCAGCAGGTTTGGCAGGAACGCTTTTAGTAATACTTTTGTGGATGTATTATTCATCCCAAATTATCTTTTTGGGAGCCAAGTTTACCAAAGTACTCGGCGACATGCTTGAAATGCCTATTCTGAATAGGAAATACTGATCCCTGGAAGTCTCTTTTATAGCTATGTTTCTTTCGGTTTTGATTAAAATTTAATCTAAAAATTGTTTATTTAATCAGAATTGATTAATTTTCCGACATAATAACGATTAAATTATTCTCATGTTCACAGGTCAAAATTTAAAAATTCTTAGAAAACGAATCAATCAATCTCAAGAAGAAACGGCCTCTGCTATGGGTTTGACTCGTTCATCGTATAGTGGATATGAGAATGGAGTAGCACAACCAAGTGTTGAAAATTTAATTGCTTTTAGCGAGTATTTTGGTTTGTCAATTGATGATTTAGTTCGAAAAGATTTTTCAAAGTATACAGATGACCAAATAAAAGAGGCAATTGACGGACCTAAGGCAGACACCTCAGGGCGCCATTTACGCGTTTTAACGGCAATGGTAGACTCTAATGAAGAAGAACTCATCGAGATGATTCCTATGCAAGCAAGCGCAGGTTATGCGAATGGATATGCAGATCCGGAATATTTGAAAGTATTACCAACTTTTCATTTGCCTTTTTTGAGTAAAAATAAAAAATACCGTTCCTTTCCAATTGTAGGAGATTCTATGCCTCCAGTAGTTGAAGGTTCTCATGTTGTTGCGGAATTTGTTCAAAACTGGATGACGATTCGTAATGGAACACCGTGTATAGTTGTTACTAAAGAAGACGGGATAGTTTTCAAAGTAGTTAATAATCTGCTGTCTACGAATGAAAGTTTCCAATTGTGCTCAACAAACACATTCTATGCTCCATACGAAGTAAAAGCAAACTCAATTTTAGAAATGTGGAAGTTTGTCAATTATATTTCTCCGGAATTACCCGATGTTCAAATGGATCAAAGCGGTTTGACGCAATCCGTTCAAGCCCTGCAAAGAGAGGTTCATGACTTGAAAATACAGCTGAAGAACTAATTTATTTCTTCGAAATATAATGTCCGTTCTCAAAAAAGACGATTTCATTCAATAAAAATTCCTGCAAATATTTTTTAAGTTCATTCTCAGAAAAATTGAGTTTTTCTATAAGATTCTTGAAAGTTTGGGGTTCTCTTAACTCTACTAAAAGTATCTTTCTTTTTTCTTGAGGCGACCGTAAGTCATTTTCAATTAGACAAATATCACAATTTCCGCATTTCTCAGCCGGTTGGCCGAAATAATGTAAAAGCCCAATGTTTCTGCACTGAGGTTCTTGTAAATAATCTATTACTGCTTTTGTTCTGCTTGCGGCAAGTTTTTTGCGCCTGTCGTAAATCTCAACTTTGATTGCGATATAGTCATCTGGCAATCGTTCATGCAGGAAAGTGACTGTTGGAAGTGAACTTTTCCATGAAACATCTAAAATCCCAAACTTTTCAAGTTCATGAAGTTGTTTTTCAAATTCAAGAGAAGAAATATTAAGCCGTTTGGTGAATTGCACTTCATCTAGTTCAAAAAATAATTGGAAAATACCTGGGTAACTTCTTGAAATTAATGAAATTAAAGGTGCAAATCGATCGTTTTTTATTTGAAAATTGTACAATTCCTTGTTTCCAATGGCAAATTTAACTTTGGTCGGATGAAAGACCGACTCTGAAAACTGTATATCCTCGTTCATCTCTAATATACGTAAAGCATGGTAGATCTTTTGAGCGGGTATGTCAAATTGAGAGCTGAATTTTTTAATGTCAAAATGGTGAGTTTCATCCAAACCAGATCCGATGGCAATTTGCAAATGACTGGCCAATGCACGATATACTGTCTTGATTTCAGAAATAGGAGGGAATTGCATTTTCAATTGCTCTTCCATTTTACTGCAATCCTTCAAATTCCAAAAGCCAATGGCAATTGCCGGCTTTTCATCCCGGCCAGCCCGGCCAGCTTCTTGATAGTAAGCTTCTAGATTGTTGGGAATTTCATAGTGTAAAACATATCGAACGTCTGCTTTGTCAATTCCCATGCCAAATGCATTTGTAGCAACAATCACACGAGTTTCATTTTTCATCCAAGCTTGAAGCATGGTGTTTCGATCGGATTGATTCATCCCGCCATGATAAATTCCAACATTTACGCCATAAGAATCAAGAATTCTCGCTACTTCTTTGACGCTTTTCCTAGTTTGACAATATACAATGCCTGTTTCTTGCTTATGTTTAGAGCAAAAGTCTACAATACGTCCGAGTTTATCCTCAGTTTGAACGAGCTTGAACTCTAGATTAGGACGTTTAAAACTACCCTGAAAAAGTTTTGCGTTTTTTAATTTAAGTTGCTCTATTATATCTTCTTGAACTCTTTGAGTTGCTGTTGCGGTTAGGGCAATAATCGGAGTATTTGGATGAAATTCCCTGACTAAATGAATGTCTAAATACGATGGTCGAAAATCATGTCCCCATTCGGAAATGCAATGTGCCTCATCGACTACCAATAGTCCCAATGACATTTTTTTCAATCGTTCTATAAAAATTCTTGTTTTCAACCTTTCCGGTGAAACATACAAAAAATCAATATTCCCATAAATAGCATTATCGAGAAGAATATCAATTTCCCGATAAGTCATTCCTGAAAAAATGGCTTGAGCATTAATTCCTCTGCTTCTCAAGTTTTTGACTTGGTCTTGCATCAAAGCAATTAGTGGTGAAATGACTAAGGTTAATCCTTCTCGAGCAATACCGGGCACCTGAAAACATATGGATTTCCCTCCGCCCGTTGGAAGCAAAGCCAAGGTGTCATGCCCGTATACAGCACTATCAATAATATCCTCCTGTAAAGGTCGAAATTTATTGTAGCCCCAAAAATGCTCTAGTATTTCTTTGCTTTTAGTCAAGAATTAAATTTATATTAAGGATGCTAAAATTAGATAAATATTTCGCCATTATTGGTCAAAAAGTTTGATGTGTAACGGATTTAAGGTATCTTCGCGACTCAAGGGAAACTAATGATACAAGAACAATTCGAAATCAAGATCAATTCTACAATACCATCAAAACTTGAGCAAGTTGATTGGGACAATTTACCATTTGGTAAAGTCTTTAGTGATCACATGTTAGTAATGGACTACAAAGATGGAGCATGGCAGACGCCAGTTATTCAATCGTTTGAAAATTTATCCATGCACCCAGCTACATCGGTTTTACATTACGGTCAGACGATTTTTGAAGGTTTAAAAGCAAACAAAAGCGAGTCAGGGGAAATATTAATTTTTCGCCCTGATATGAATGCAGAACGATTCATGGAATCATGCGATCGTATGTGTATGCCGCGAGTGTCAAAAGAGGTATTTGTTGAATGTGTAAGAAAGCTGGTTGAAGTTGATAGAAACTGGATTCCTGATAAAGAAGGATATTCACTTTATATCCGACCATTTATTATGGCAACAGACGGTTATATTGGAATTAAACCTTCTGATACTTACAAATTTATAATTTTCACTTGTCCAGTAGGAGCATATTATTCCAAGCCTGTAAATGTAAAAGTAGAAGAGCATTTTACGCGAGCAGCTGAAGGAGGAGTGGGTAGAGCCAAAACGGCTGGAAACTATGCTGCAAGTCTTTACCCTGCTAAATTGGCAAACGAACAAGGTTTTGATCAATTACTTTGGACCGATAGTAAAACGCACAAATATTTTGAAGAATCGGGTACAATGAACGTTATGTTTATGATAGACAACGTTTTGGTTACTCCTTCTGAAGAGAACGATACGATATTAAGAGGAATTACTAAAAAGTCATTTATTGAATTGGCGCGATCTCAAGGACATAAAGTTGAAGAACGAAAAGTGAGTGTTGAGGAAGTAGTAAAAGCAATTCGTGAGAATAGACTGCAAGATGCCTTCGGAATAGGCACTGCGGCAACAATTGCTCATATTGATAAAATCGGTTTTAGAGACGAAGTCTTTGAATTGCCAGCAGTTGAAACGCGTACTGTTTCAAACTCAATCAAAAATCTTCTAAACGAGATAAAACAGGGTAAAGCAGTCGATCCATTTGGTTGGTGCTTGAAAGTAAAATAAATAAAGAGCTTCTTCGGAAGCTTTTTTTATGGAATAGAATTTGTTTATGCATCAATAAAATAAAAGACCTTGATGAGCCAGCGTAATTTCATAATGAGAATATCAAAATATATACTACTCTTTTTGGGAGTTATTCTTTGCTCTAACTATGTTTATTCGCAAGGACATTTAAAAATACAAGTTCAAAATTTATCGAATGATAAACCAGTTTCTTCCGCTAAAGTGACCATCTCACAAGGGGAGCTTTTAATTTTAGGGACAACCAATGAAAGTGGTTTGTATTTAGTCGATTTAAAATTCAAGGATAAAGCGAATTTAATCATATCTCATCCGAATTATTATTCGTTTGAGCGTCAGTTTGAAATGAAAGACGATACTTTGGAATTGGTAATTCGTTTACGACCTGAAAAAGTTCAAGACTTAAGGGAAATCGTTATAAAAGCACCTGGGGCCGTAGACACTGTCTTTAGTAGTTCAAGGTTGCATGTTGAGGATTTTGCCATTTTACCAAATGGAAATATGATGTTATTGACGTATTCCAAACGGTTAAAAAAAGGATCAGAGGTTTTATTATATGATGGTCAGAAAATACTCAATTCGTTTGCCGTACCTGGAATTGCAGAGAAATTGGTTCAAGACTACCGTGGAAATGTACACGTCATTTGCAGAAATAAAGTATTCACCCTATTGGCAGAAGGCAGTAATTTGAAATTGGCTCAGCTGGAAAAAGACTACTTCTATCGATATGTTGCCCCAATTTTGGATACCAATGCATACAAGATGTATTATTCAGACTTCAATAAAGATTATCCAGAGTTCTCCTATTGGCAATATGATCAGAACGATTCTGTTTATGATAAAATTCGCACCATAAAAGACGAATTGATGATGGAATTGTATCTAGCTGAATACAAATGGGTTGATGTTCGAACGAAGCTTTGGGCAAGGAATTTAGAAATTGAAACGGGAATTGATGCTGAAATTTGGGTAGGGGCGAACTACTTTACACAATCCATTTTCTATAAAGAACTTTATGCTCCTTTCTTTCAAGTGGAAGAGAATCTGCTGGTTTTCGATTATTATAGGGATAAACTCTTTATCCATGATAAAAACGGATTGGTTTTGGGGTCCTCTGAAATTAATCATCATTTGGATAAGAAGACATCAGGCTGGAAAGCTGATTTGATGCAAGATCGGAAAAATGAAAGTATTTATACTTGGTACGAAAAAGCTGGGACAAGTTTTCTAGGTAAAATCGATACTCAAACTGGTGAAGTAACTACTAAATATCAGCTGAATTTCAAATATTTAGAGAAAATTCAAGTTTTCGATAATTTCGTTTACTATGTATATCGACCCTTTGAAACCGCACAGAAAAAGTATTTGTACAAGGAAAAACTTCCTTTAGAATTTACGAATGGTGATTAATATTCTATCGTGAACGATACCGGCAAATGGTCTGAATATCCATCTAAATATTCATCTCTAGCGTATGTTCTAAATGGTACGATATTCTCTTTGTAGGTTGTTAGCAAATATGAAAACTCATTAATTTTTCCAGAATTTGCCACTGCTCTTAATCCACTTGTCGTATTCATTCCTGGAGAAATCATAATGTGATCCAATACATCATATTCGCCTCGGTAACTATACGATCCGCCCAAAGAACCAGATGACTTCGAAATCATAGGGTCTAATTTTTCATCAATCAATTTTACTGAATTATTGGTCGGGTAATCATTCAAATCACCCATGAAAATGATTTTTGCATTTGGGTCTTCTGCTAAAATTTCATCAATAAAACTTTTGGCTGTAGTCGCAGCAAGTAAACGATTTGGCTCCGATTCTAATTCACCTCCACTTCGGCTTGGCCAGTGATTAACCATAACGTAAACGTAAGATTTCCCTTGTTTGAATTTTGCCCATAAAATATCTCTAGTCGCCTTTGTTTCATCATTTACGGTTAAGGTAAACCCAAGAAACCCTTTCTTCTTCAAGCAAAATGTTTTCTTATCGTAAAGCAGCGCGACGTCAATTCCTCGAGCATCTTGGCTGTCGAAGTGAACAATTTTCAATTTTTTGTCTTGTGCTTTTACCACATCCTTTACTACGCCCTTGTTTTCAATTTCACACATTCCCATGAATGCAATGTTGTCGAATTCATTCATTACTTTAGCGATTCTGGAAACTTTCGTATTGTATCGATCTATATTCCAGACTTTTGCAGCTTGTGGCAAATACTCTTCGTCTAAAACATCTTTGTCATCTTTCGTATCAAATAGATTTTCAACGTTATAGAATAAAACAGTGGCTTGCTTTTGGGTAAAAGCGACTCCGAATAGCAAAAAAGAAAGTAAAAGAATTGAATATTTCATGGGTTAAAAGTAGGTATAAGAATGATAGAAAGACTTAGCTGATTATTAATTTGCGAGCCATTGGTCCTAAGCAGAAAATAGCATCGAGAATAGAGAGATTAGGGGTAAATCCTTTCTGTCCGAATTCAACTTGTTGGTATTTAGATTCTTCAATATTAAAATCGAATTCTCGATAATCCTGGGTCGGATTATCAATATAAACGAGTTGAAAGTTTTGTTGAATGGGTAAATCAAGCCATTCTATTATCTTATTCAAAATAAGCTGATTAAACTTAAACAATGATTCTTCTTTTGAATTTATTAAATCAAAAATTGTATCTGAATAATCCTCGAAATAAGGCGAGGACGAATAGGCTGCTTTTATCGCGCGACAATGATCTCGTTCCCATGATTCAACGAAACTGATTTGGATATCTTTGGTTGCTGTTTTGTTTCCGTTTGGACGAATGATTGGAACGCTGAGCTTTTGAATACCATTTGCTGTTAATATACTAGCGCGCATTCTTTCCGTTTGCTTGGTGCATTGAGCGCCCAAATCAATAACCGGATTTTCGGCCTCGCAAAAAGCCTTCAGATAGCTAACTGAGGGAAAGTATGCCGTTGAAAAAGCACTAATCAAACCTAGTGTATCATTTTAAACAAACGTTCCCAACGAATTCCCATGTATGGACTTTTCGAGAACCAAACTAGAGAAGCGCGACCAACAATGTGGTCTTCAGGAACAAATCCCCAAACACGTGAATCGGCTGAATTGTATCGATTGTCTCCCATCATCCAATAGTAATTCATTTTGAATGTATAACTAGTTACTTTTTTGCCATCAATAAAA
The DNA here is from genome assembly GCA_963977135.1 of uncultured Flavobacteriales bacterium. Lineage (GTDB taxonomy): Bacteria > Bacteroidota > Bacteroidia > Flavobacteriales_D > Crocinitomicaceae > UBA2040. The sequence goes on from CAXBNN010000001.1 coordinate 538,451, forward strand.
ATATCGTTTCCTTTTTCTAACAATGAATGACCTTCATACGCAGTAATGATTCGGCGATACCAAGCAATGTTGTCCTTGTTCAATTTAACGGTCGCTCCTTTAGCTGGAACTTTAAACTTTGTAAAATCTGAAACCGTGTTATTTATATATGGGTCTTTTGGAAACATATTTAAATTATTCAACATTTGAATACCTGTCGGTTTTGCATTCGAAGCGTCTGAATATTGAGGATATAAATTAACGTAAAACTTAGCTTCGGGAAAATCCTTTTTTAGTTTTTTAAGTTCAGATAATGTTGCGTTAACAATATAAGAATCAGCACCTTCTCCAGACGGGTAATAATCTTGACGTTCTTCTTCTAGGCCATATTTTTCTTGCATGGTTGTTTTCGAAACCGGAGCAAAATTACTCGCTCTATATTGCAAATTTTGATTTTCAGCAACAAATGCAGGCTTGCCGTTTATCATTAAAATTGATTTTACAATTTCAACATTGTCACCTGGAATGGCAACACAGCGTTTGATATAATTTTCTCTTTTGTCAACAGGTCGAGCAATTGCCCCACCGTGCTCTATAATCACACCTTCGTTGTCCATTGTTAGTTTGTCAATGGCAATCATTTTTCTCGCTTTATTCTGCCAAACATCCATTTCTGCTATAAAAGAACTAGCGAATTTTTCCGTTAAGTAGTTGGTTGCCATTGATGCAGCATAATTGTTCACTGCTTCCATGTTTAAATTCTGACCAGCATTGGCTTTTACAATACTGTCTGAAAAGTATTGCGTTACCGCCGCTTTTTTATCATTCAATTTTTCATCAACCCACAGTCGCTGAGCTTCTCGGATTACAATTCCGTGGTAATCATGTCCCATCAAACCCATTGGCATTCTTGGATCATATACTGCGGTATCGCCTGATGGGTAATTGAAAACAACAACATCATTACGATTTACACCACTAAATCCGGGTAGTCTAGTGTATTTACACGTCTCTAAGGTAGAATAGGAGCGCATATTTACCCAAGGAACAGTGTTATGAACTAATGGGAAAGATAAAGGCGTAACAGGAACTTTTGGACCATAAGCAAGTTTGTTCACGAATAGAAAGTCACCTACAAGTAAGGTTTTCTCCATAGATCCGGTTGGAATTTGGAAAGGTTCAAAAACATAAGTTCTGATAATACCAGCTGCCACAAGGGCAAACAAAATACTTTCTACCCATTCTTTAACTTTGGATTTTTTTCCTGCTCTCTCTCTAGTGACTGCTTGGGTTCCTAATGCAATTATATGACCAAATACTGGTAAGGACATGAATAATGTCAAATGATCACCCCATTCTCTTTCGGCTGCTTCTTTGGCATTTGCCCAATTTGTTTCGGCTTTGTAGTCTGTTGGGTTTTGAGATATTTTAAAGAAAATTATATAAGGGAAAAAGATTCCTTGTAAAGTATCAACCAAGGTGAAGTAGCCAAATCGACGTATGTAACTGACGTTTACGACAGCTAGCATCACCAGATGAACTCCTGGAAAAATCAACAAAGCCGACCACCAAGGTTTTTGACAAGAAATTTTGAATGCAACATAGTAGTTGTATCCCGGCACCAATGCTTCCCATGATTTTCTTCCAGCAGCTGGAAAACTTTTCCACCATAAAGCAATGTAAGGGTGAACTAAAATGAGTAAATAAAAATACAATGCGTTCATAAAACTTATATATTAAGTACGTTTTTCATAGTGAATAGGCCTTTTTTCCCTTGTAACCATTCGGCTGCGAGAATTGCCCCCAAAGCAAACCCTTTTCTGTTATGTGCTTCGTGTTTTATTTCAATGGAATCAATTTCGGAAGTGTAGGTTACAACATGGGTACCTGGAACTTCAGGAATTCGCTTGGCAATGATATCAAAATCTGGCGTTTTGCTTGTTGCAATTCCCTCATTGTCATCAATACAATTCCATTTTTCGTAATTTGACTTGGAAATTATGTCATCAGCTAAACTAATAGCCGTGCCACTCGGTGAATCTAGTTTCTGTGTATGATGTATTTCTTCCATAGAAACTTGATAATCATTAGAATGCGGAGCCATTAACTCCGCTAATTTTCTGTTGATTTCAAAAAATATATTGACACCTATGCTAAAGTTTGATGCATGTAAAAAACTTCCATTCTTCTCTTCTACAATCTCTGTAATCTTCGGTAATTCACTTGTCCAACCTGTTGTTCCTAAGACAAGTGGTATATTGTTTTCTAAACAAAAGTTGATGTGTGGAAGGGCCATTTCTGGTTTTGTAAATTCAATGGCTACCTCTACTTCAGAGAAATCAGCTTTTTCAATGGGATTTTCAACGTTAACAATACACGCAATTTCATGTCCTTTCTCGATCGCAAGTCTTTCTATTTCCTTGCCCATTTTCCCATAACCGATTAATGCTAGTTTCATGTTGCTTGTAAAAATAGTTTTTCTACTGTGACAGTGGTTTTTAATTAACGAAAATTAAGTGACAGACTTAATCCGACATGCGAGCTTTGGTAGGACCATGGTTTGATTCTGAATGATAAATCCTCCGAAACATCAAAACTCACAAAATGAGCTTCAACAGCAGCGTCGGCAACTTGTAATCCATAAATCAATACAAGGCCTAGGATGGAGAAGTCTCTAAATCCAGCATTCTGGTTTTCTAAAGTTAATAGTCCTTGAGAATCGTAAGCAGACCAATCTTCATTCACTGCTATGCCGCCGTTTTCTTCCCGATCACGATATTCTTTTCTCAAAGAAATAACGTCCCTTTGATTAGTAATTAAAAAATAGGAAGCTCCGCCTAAAGCAGCGTATATTAATGGGACTTTCCAATAGGCCTTTTTCTGACCTTTGGGTTGAGCGAGATGATTGTATATTTGACCAGAACCAGGAATAACAGCTGAGAAGAGTGTTGCTTTTCTTACAGAATGGCAAGTATCACATTTTTCAACTTTAAGACTGTCCTGGGCTTTGGATGTAAAAGCGAATAAAAATGCGAGGATTAAAAGTCCTAAATAGCGTTTCATGCTTTTGTTAAGAGCGCGATGATTCGATTTAAATCGTTTTCAGAATTGAAATTCACGACCAACTTACCTGTTCCGTTTGAACCTTTAGAGATTTCAACTTTTGCCGATAATTTATCAGATAAATGTTCTTTAAAAGCGAATTGCTTGGACGAAACTTCGGCTTTTTCAGTTTTAGCACTTCCATTAACTTTTTTATCTGCCTTAGGTTCTTTGGTAACTCCAGATTTAATCAAGCCTTCTAATTCACGCACTGACAATTGCTCGTCAACTATTTGGTGAAAAAGTGCGATTTGAGTTGATTCTTCTCCCGCAGACACGATTGCTCGCGCATGACCCATGGAAATTAAATTATCACGAACACCAGCTTGAACTGGTGCAGGCAGTTTCAATAAACGAAGGTGATTAGTAATACTTGAACGACTCTTTGATATTTTTTGACTTAGTTGGTCTTGTGTTAATTCACATTCGTCAATCAAACGCTGGTAAGATAAGCCCACCTCAATTGCATTTAAGTTTTCACGTTGAATGTTTTCAACCAAAGCCATTTCCAACATGGCTTGATCATTTGCAACACGAATGTATGCGGGAACTTCTGTTAATCCAGCCAACTGTGCAGCTCGGAAACGACGTTCTCCAGAAATCAATTGAAATTTATCACGACCTAATTTTCTTACCGTCAACGGTTGAATTATTCCGTGAATCCGTATGGATTGCTCTAATTCTTTTAATGCTTCTTTTTCAAAATTTGTTCGCGGATTGAAAGGATTTGCTTCTATACTTTCAACAGGTAAACTGGAGATAGAACCCACCAATCCGTTTGATGCTGAACTCGTTATGTCCGTACTAGCGCTTTCTAATAATGCGCTTAAACCCTTGCCCAATGGCGGACGCTTCTTTGTATTAGAGCTCATTTCCTATTTTCATTTTTTTGTCCTCGTTCGCCAGTTTCGTCATATTATTCTTTTGCAAAATCTCTCTTGCAAAGTTCAAATAATTGATAGAACCTTTGCTAGATGCATCGTGCATAACGATTGTTTCGCCATAACTTGGAGCTTCTCCTAGTTTCGTGTTTCGGTGAATAATTGTATCGAAAACCAACTCTTGGAAGTGTGTTTTAACCTCGTCAACAACCTGATTTGATAGGCGTAAACGTGTGTCATACATGGTTAAAACGATTCCTTCAATTTCCAAATCAGGATTTAAACGACCTTGAACAATTTTAATTGTATTTAATAATTTTCCTAAACCTTCCAACGCGAAATATTCACATTGAACAGGAATCATCACAGAATCTGCAGCTACTAGTGAGTTAACTGTAATTAGACCCAATGAAGGAGAGCAATCGATAATGATGAAATCGTAATTGTCTTTGATTTTATCAAGTGCAGCTTTTAATTTGTACTCACGATTCTGTAAGTTGATCATTTCTAACTCAGCACCAACCAAATCAATGTGAGAAGGAAGAATATCTAAATTTGGATTATCCGTTTTTATGATGAAATCATTTGGATGTGCATCGTTAATAATGCAATCGTAAATATTTCCAGCACTACTTGGGTCTAGACCAACACCAGAAGTCGCATTCGCTTGTGGATCAGAATCAACAATTAACGTTTTGTATTCTAAAACACCTAGGCATCCACCTAGATTGATAGCCGTGGTCGTTTTACCAACTCCACCTTTTTGATTTGCAATCGCAATAATTTTACCCATCGATGTTTTATAATAAGCTGTAAAGATACATTAAACAACGCTATTTTCTTGGATAACTTATGCAGAGTTTTCAACGAAATGCATGAATTGTTAATGTAATAAAAGTAAGAATTCAATTAATTGAAATTCATGTTTTTAAGACTCTTCTGCCAATTGTCGTTCGTACATTTCAGCGTAAAGCCCGTTTAAATTCAACAATTGTTGATGATCACCCATTTCTTGAATTTTGTGATTGTCAAGAACAATTATGTTGTCGGCATTTCTAAGAGAAGAAACTCTATGTGAAACGATTATCCCTGTTTTTTCATCAAATTCTCCTTTTAAATTCTTTAGAATAATTTCCTCAGTTTCGGTATCAACAGCTGAAAAGCAGTCGTCCATCAATAAAAGTTTTGGATTACGTAACAAGGCTCTTGCGATACTAACTCGTTGTTTTTGACCACCTGAAAGATTCACTCCTCGCTCACCAAGTAGCGTGTTCATTCCATTGGGAAATTGCTGTATATTGTGATAAACATGTGCTTTTTTTGCAGCATCAATGATTTCGTCATTCGTTACATCTGGATTAGTCGAACCAAATTTTATGTTGTTTTCAATTGTGTCTGAGAATAAAAATACCTCTTGCGGAATGACCGCAGATTGGTCTCTAAAGGCATCTAAATTGATTTCTTTGAGATCTTTTCCATCAATCAATATTTGACCGCTATCTGGATCAAATTGTCTCATCAGGAGATTGAGAATAGTCGATTTTCCACTACCTGTATTACCGACAATTCCTAAAGTTTCACCTGGCTTAATCGAAAATGAAATGTGATTAATTGCTGTAAGTCCTGAATTAGGATATGTATACGTAACGTCTTTAAATTCAATACTCCCATTAAAAGAAAGAGGTGACAAGTTAGTGTTTACTATTTCGGGCTTTACTTTCAAAAACTCGTTTATTCGTTCTTGAGATGCGGCTGCTCGTTGAATAACTGAAGTAACCCAACCAACAGATGCAAAAGGCCAAGTAAGATTATTGACAAAAAAGATAAAAGCGAGAATTTGTCCAAGAGTTATCGATTTATTGAAGGTCATTAATCCGCCTATGTAAATTGATAAAATAGTACTCAAGCCAATCAAGAAAATAATAGTTGGCATAAATAAGGAATTTACCAAAACGAGTTTCATTTGCCGCTTTTTATATTCTTCAGTGTTTTCGTCAAATTTATTTTTGGTTTCGCCTTCACGAGTATATGCTTTTAAAACGCGGATACCCGAGAATGATTCTTGAACCAATGTTGATATAAAAGATTGTTGTTTTTGAACTTCGCCACTCAGCAAGTTCATTTTACTCGAAACTTTGTAAATCAAGAACGACATCAAAGGCAATGGAAAAAGTACGAAAAGAGTCAAATACAAATCAATTGCAACCATTTCACGGATAACCATCGTAAAAAGCACAACCAAATTGACGGTATACATTACTCCCGGTCCTAAATATTGTCTAACCTGAGTAACATCTTCTGAAATTCGGTTCATCAGATCTCCGGTATTATTCTTTTTATAAAAATTGTAGTTGAGCCTTTGATATTGATGATAAACTTCATTTTTTAAATCAAATTCGATGAACCGAGATGTAATAATGATCGTTTGCCTTGTTAAAAACAAGAAGAAACCCTTGCCAAAAGACAAAAGCATATAGATTCCGCCAATTTTCAAGGACAAATATAAAGCGTCATTAAAATTGGCTATTTCTCCCGTACCCATCAAGTTGTCAACCGTTGACTGCACGAAAAGAGGCATTTTAACCCCAAAATAGTTTGAGAGAATAATAAAAAGAACCCCCAAAAGCATTCTCCATTTGTATTTGATGAAATATTTGTTGAGATAGCTGAGTGACTTCATGCGATTAATTTCCTATTTTTGCGACGCCAAATGAATTGCTGGCAAAATTAGTGATTCATGTTGATAAAAACCGTTAAAATTAAATCGGATAATATGATCGAAGTTAAAAACCTTTCTGACGTCAATTTGGGAGAAAACCCAGTGATAGCTCAAATGAGTCAATTCAATCACGAACAATTGTTGTTTTGTAACGACAATGCAACGGGTTTGAAAGCAATAATTGCTGTGCACAATACGGTTCTAGGTCCCGCATTGGGAGGAACAAGAATGTGGAATTACGCCAATGAAATGGACGCATTGAACGATGTTCTGAGACTTTCAAGAGGTATGACTTATAAAAATGCAATTTCTGGTTTAAATTTAGGAGGTGGAAAAGCGGTGATTATCGGTGATTCACGTACAATGAAATCAGAGGCACTGTTTCGCCGTTTTGGAAAATTCGTAAATAGTTTAGCTGGAAAGTATATTACAGCTGAAGATGTTGGGATTGGTACGGCTGATATGAATTGGGTTTCTATGGAAACGAACCATGTCGTTGGTTTACCTGGAAAAAGCGGAGATCCATCACCTGTAACGGCACATGGTGTGTATATGGGGATGAAAGCGTGCGCTAAAGTGCAGTTTGGTTCTGATAGTTTGGCAGGTAAAAAAATTGCCGTTCAAGGCGTTGGTCATGTTGGTGAATATTTGGTAAAGTCCTTAGCTAAGGAAAATGCAGATATCTATATCACTGACATGCATGAACCAACTTTACAACGTGTAGCAAAAGCATACGGAGCTAAAGTTGTAGGTTTAGAAGAAATCTATGATATCGATATGGATATTTACGCTCCATGCGCGCTAGGTGCAACTGTAAACGAAGACACCATGAGTCGTTTGAAGTGTTCAATTATTGCCGGAGCTGCAAACAATCAATTGAAAAGCGAAAATATTCAAGGTGTTGAATTGATGGATAAAGGGATTATATATGCTCCCGATTATGCATTGAATGCTGGTGGTGTTATCAATTGCTATTCAGAAGTAAAAGGACTTACTTCAGAATGGGCGATGGGACAAGCTGATGAAATTTACAACACGATATTGAATATTGTTAATCGATCAAAATCGGAAAACATACCAACCTATCAGATTGCCAATAAAATGGCTGAAGAGCGAATCGAACACATCGGTTCAGTGAAATTACCAATGTAAGTTATGCTAAATCGAAGACATTTACGAATCAAAGTTTTACAAGCGTTATATGCTTATTTTCAGTCTAATGAGGAGAATTATCCGAAGGCTGAAAAGGAAATGATGACTGCTTTAGAAAGAATTTACGATTTGTACTTGTACTTTTTGTTGACCTTCAGTGAGCTTAAAACGATTTCTGAAAATCAATTCGAGGATAGAAAGAAGAAAATACGTCCTACAGCAGATGATCTTGAGCCCAACCTAAAATTGGTTAACAATCGTTTAATCCCACAGTTAGAGGCATCGGCAGTTTTAAAACGCGACGCGAATGAGCGCAGAGTGAATTGGGAAGGAGCAGAGCAACAAGAAATGTTCAAGAAGGTTTTGGCGCAGCTCAAGGAAAGTGAAACGTATTTTAGTTTCATGTCTAATGAATTGGATAACTACGATGATGATAGAGCTTTCTTAATTGAACTTTTTAAGGAAGACATCGCAAACTCCGAAATTCTTTACAGTTATTTCGAAGAAGAAAACATTAACTGGATCGATGATATCGATTTGGTTTGTTCAATGGTTGTTAAAACTTTGAAAAATTTCACAGAAGATTCTCAAGAGATTCTACCTTTATACAAAGATAAAGAGGACGAGGTGTTTTTTGTAAAAGAATTGTTTCGTAAAACCATCAATTTAAACAGTGAAAACGAAAGTCTAATTGACGAGTTGACGAAAAACTGGGAGTTAGACCGTATAGCCAAAATGGATGTAATCCTAATGAAAATGGCCATTACAGAAATGCAAGTCTTTTCAAATGTGCCAACAAAAGTTACTTTGAACGAATACATTGAAATATCAAAGTTTTATAGCACTCCAAAAAGTAACACCTTTATCAATGGTGTCTTGGACAAAGCAATTGATCGATTAACGAAAGACAAGAAGATCAATAAAGTAGGTAGAGGTTTAATAAATTAATAATAGAAAATGAAAGCAATTCTTTTTATAAACTTATTAGCAATTTCAGTTTTAGTTTCTTCATGCGGAGGAAGCGACGTGGTAGAGGTAGGAAATAAAACTTCTATGGAAGTTGAACCAGTTTTTGATGCTGGCAAGGTATTGAAGGGTGAAAAAATTGATGCAGAATTTAAAATTAAAAACACGGGTTCGTATCCTTTGGTTGTTGCTGAAGTAAAAGGTTCTTGTACATGCACAGTTGCTGATAAACCTGAAGATCCTATTATGCCTGGCGATAGTTATGTAATTCGTGCTTATGTTGACACGGAAAGAACAGGTACAGGAGCGATAAGTAAGTCAATAACCATAGTTGCCAATACTGACCCGTCGGTTTCAAATGTGGTTGTGAAGGCAATTGTAATGAACAAATAATAAACTAAAAACAAATAAATAGAAATATGTCACAACAAATAATAATGTTGGTTTTGATCTTAGTAGTATTCTACTTTTTTATGATCCGCCCACAAATGAAAAAACAAAAAGAATTAAAGAAATTTCGTGAAAATTTAAAAGCTGGTGATAAAGTAGTTACCATCGGTGGAATTCACGGTAAGATCTTAGAAATGAATGATGCAACTGTTCTGATTAACTCAGAAGGAAGCAAGATTCGTTTTGACAAATCTGCGATTTCGCAGTCGTTTGAAGAAACAGTATTGGCGCCAAAATAGTTGGTAAAATCAATGAATAAAAAAAGAGGACTTAATTAGTCCTCTTTTTTTTTGGCTTTAGATGCAGCTTTTTTCGTTTTTCGTTTGATTTTCTTATACTCTTTATATCTTTTTTTGTATGCTTTCTGAGATACTTTGAACTCTTCTTTATTCAAAGGTTTCACATCCCAATTGAAATCTATGCGCTTCGCAATGATATCTTGAATTACCATTTCTGTAATCCAATCCTCTCCATACGGGTCGTATTGCACATCTAAGTCTTGTTCCCAGATTTTACCGATTCCTTCATAAATATTGGCGTGCAATTTTCCTCTATACTTTGAAACGATTTCTGAAACGGTTGTTCCAGTTTCTCTATGAACAAGTTTCATCAACATTATTCCTTCACCTATATACAAGTCGCGTATGTCATAGAGGAATTCTTCTTTCAATGTTTTGTGGGCATCCTTACCGTACTGTTTTTTCTTACGTTTCTTTTCAATGTCGGCTAAATCATTTTCAAATTCAAGCAAGTAAGATTTTGCCTGCAGTGCTAATGGATAAACACGTTTTAGTTGATTAAGCGCATTCTGGTATTTTATATCAAAATTTTTCTCGACATGCATTTCCCGAATTTCCTGATACAATTGAACAGGTGCAACAGCTTGAGCAATCAATAATTGGCTACTTAAACAAAATGTGAAAAGTATTAATAGTCGCATACTAATAATTTGTATTTTTAACGTAAACCTATTCATACTTATTATTTAGACAAAAATGCTGCCAAAGATTATCAAAAGTTTCTATGTTCTTTTTACAGTGCTACTTTTTAGCTCATGCAATGAGGTGATACCATGTGATGACTGCCAAAAGTGCGGCGAAAATCTCCAATATGGTTCACGGGAAGTAGTTCCGATTGCTAGTTCAAAAGTAATAACGAAATTGGATACTATGGTTGTAGTGGACGATCAGTTTGTTGAGAACAAAATTAAAATTGAAGAAAAATTCGGTGAACAATGGGATTTCTGTCGTTGTGTTTTGGCGAATGATTCATTGGATCGATTAATAAAGAAAAACGTCGATTTGGACGAAAAGTTTATGAAAACCTTTGACGAGGTTGATCAAAAGTGTAAGGCTTTTTTAGTAATGTCGCCTAATAAAACTCCTGAAGAAAGAGAAGAGCACGAACAAAAAATTAAAAAATGTCTTAAAGCAGGAAAAAGAAGATGACACTGATTGAAACAATGACCGAACTTGAAAAACTTGGTTCGGAACAAACCAGAAAAATATATACCAATCACGGATGTAAAAGTGCAATGTTCGGTGTAAGTGTCGCAAATCTTAAAACCATTTTAAAACAGACTAAGAAAGACCACGAATTGGCATTGAAATTATACGATACGGGTAATGCCGATGCGCAATATTTGGCTGGTTTAATGGCCGATGCAAAAAAGTTGACCACAAAAGATTTACAGAATTGGGCAAATAACGCAAGTTGGTATATGGTGGCTGAATATTCCGTGGCTTGGAATGTTGCAGAAAGTCCACATTGTATAGAACTGGCTGAAAATTGGATTAATTCAAAAGACGAAAATCTTCAAGCAATAGGCTGGGCGTCATTAAGTAGTCACTTGATTTACGAAAAGAGAGAACCTATTGAATCAAGTTTCCTTGATACTTGTCTGAATAAAATCGAAAGGGAAATACACAATTCAGGTAATCGAGTAAAATATACAATGAACGGTTTCATAATAGCTTTAGGGGCCTCTGAGTCAGAATTTTTTAAGACTTGTCAAGACTTAGCCAAAAGGATTGGGAAAGTAGAAGTATTTATGGGGAAAACCTCCTGCAAAGTTCCAGAAGCAGTTTCTTATTTAGAAAAGATAAAAACGATGGGGCGTTTAGGAAAAAAGAAGAAAACTATGAAATGTTAAATGATTGATTATTTTCGGTGGAAATTTTTAACAACTGAAATTGATGACCACTAAACTTAACCTTTTAATACTGTGTCTTTGTGTTATTTTCACAGTTAATTCACAAAGAAGTAAATCACCCCAAAATTTACCTGAATTCGCCTATACTTTTAGTTCGCCATATAATGTCGTAGATGCTAGAACGAAGAAATATTTCTCTAAAGATGGCTCAATTTTATCCGTTAAGTTTCATGGAAAGAAGTGTGTTTTACAAAAATTTGATGGGAATAATAACTTGAATCAAACGATAGTAAATGAGTACACTGATTTTGAGGAAGGATTCGTTGAAGAAGATATCTTAGAAGTTGATGATCATTTTTATATTTTTTATTCAGTATGGAATAGAAGTGAAAACAAAGAACAGCTTTATTATCGTGAATTAGATTTTGAAGACTGTGTTTTTAAATCGGCTGGAATTAAAGTTTTTGAATCCACTGGAAAAGTTGTTGGTGGATTTGGTGCAGGAATAGGAGCTGGAGCTAATGAAGCTTTTGGATTTACAATGACATTTGGAAATATTGTTAAGAAATTCAGGTTTAAAGTTTCTAATGATAAAAGCATGATTCTGGCTTCATATAAAGAAGTTCCTGAAAAGAAAATTGATAAAATAAATTTTGATGAAATTGGACTTTGCATTTTCTCGAATACTATGGAGGAATTGTATCGACAAGTAATTAAAATGCCGGTGGTTGAGTCAAAAATAAGGATCAACGATTACGCTTTAGATAAAAACGGCGACGTGTACATATTAGCTGAAATTTACCATAAAGGTTCAAAGAAAAGAAAATTTACCTACGTGTTTAAAAAGCCAAAATACGATGTTGAATTGTTACAAATCAAACAAGGAAATCCCGATGTATTTCGAACAAAAATTGAACTATCCAATAGAGTTCTAACTTCATACGGCTTGTTCAATGATACGACGAATAATGAATTATATATCGCAGGTTACTTTGCGAACCAACAATGGAAAATGGATAGAGTTTCCAATGGTATGTTCTATTGCAAGATTGAGGATGGTGGAATAAGTAGAATAACTAATTCTGAAATTCCGCTATCTGCGAAAAATTTATTTATCAAGAAGAGATTTCAGAAAAAAAATACGAGAAGAAATAATCGAGGTAAACAGGTCAATTTAACAAATCTAAAGCCAAAAGAACTCTTGTTTGAAGGGAATTCCGTCATTCTTATTGGCGAACATGAATATGTTGTTGTTACAAGAACTTCGGGTGCTGGAGTTGGCGGTATTGGCGGAATCGGAACCACAAGCACTGAATACTATTCACGAAATATACTTGTAACTAAAGTTGAAAACAGCGGGAAGATGATTTGGGCAAATCAAATACCCAAATATCAAATCGGTGGTGAGGCTGTTGGCGGAATGGGATACAAGTATATCTCTGGTCCAGACGGTTATTATTTCTTATTTCTGGATAACAAAAAGAACGCAAAACTAAAAGAAGATAAATTTCCCTATAAACATTATGATAAATTAGGCGGTTACTTGGTTGTTTATAAACTTGACGACTTGAAGGGAGAAGCAACGAGAACCACAATATTGAATACAAGAAAAGTTAAAGGGTACAGTTTAAATCAATTTGCAATTTCAAGAATGGTCGAAACATATCCTGGACAATTTGCTCTAGAATGTTATAAGAAAGATAAAGAGGATGTATTGATCAAAATTCAATTAGGCGAACCTGACGGTGAGGAAGTTGAATAATGGTTTTGATTAGTGTGAGGATTATTCATAAATCTCTCTTACTTTTGTAATGTGAAAAGAATTATAGCATTCGCCCTATTGGCTAGTTTTTTTGTGGTTTTATCGCCGCGAGAGATATGGCATTCACATAATCATGTTGCAGAGAAAACGCTAGCTGAACTTCAAATTCAGAAGACAGATAACTCGTTTCATTCAGCAGATTGTTTCGTTTGCGATTTTAGTTTAAGTCTATTCACGGTTCATGATGAATTTAAATTTGATAAATTTAGCCATGCTGTTCTGCCAAGGCAACTGAAAAGTATTCCTTTTGTTGAAACAGAGGCCGATTTATACTTCTCACGCCGAGGTCCACCCAAAATAGTTTAATGCACAGATACCTTCCTTGTTTAAGGGAGTTTTTCGAAATCATTAAATTATAATCATGAAAATTATTATTTATTGCTGCTTTCTTATTGTGAGCATCAATATAGTATATTCTCAAGAATGCAATATTCGTATTCGGGGCGAAGTTACAGATCGGCACGATGGTCACCCAATTCCATCAGCGAAAATTTATATTAAGGGTACTAGCGTGCAGACTGAAACAGATTCAAGTGGGATCTACCAGTTGGAAGGACTTTGTCCAGGATTAATTCAGCTTGTTTGTTTCCATCACGTTGGTTGCGAGCCTGAAAGAAAAGAAATCCTCTTAATCGAAAATACGCAAGTAGATTTTTCAATTGAATACCATTTACTGGAATTAGAAGAAGCCAATGTTGTTTATTATGTTCTAGATAATTCACCGATTTCAGTTGTCAAAATGTCGGAAATTGACAAATTGAATGGAGCAGGCAAAACTCTTGGGGAACAATTGACGCAAATTCCTGGCGTTCAAACCTTATCCACCGGTGCAAGTATTTCTAAACCGGTAATTCACGGACTTCATAGCAATCGTATTGTTATGATGAACAATGGAATAAGACAAGAAGGTCAACAGTGGGGAAGTGAACATGCCCCGGAAATAGATCCGTTTCTATCAACCGAAATGTCTGTTGTAAAAGGAGCGAGCGCTGTAAAATATGGTCCAGAAGCACTTGGAGGAGTTTTACTCATGGATCCTTCACCTTGGACTCTAAAAAAAGGCTGGAAATCTGATTTTCTAACTGGGTTTTATTCTAATGGGAGACAAGGCTTTGGTTCCTTGAAAATTGAGAATAATTCTAAGAAAATAAACGGACTTTCGTTCCGCGGTCATGGAACTATAAAGAAAAGCGGCAACATTTCAGCACCAAATTATTCTATGGGAAATACCGGATTTTCAGAATACAATTTTTCGGTAGCTAGCAGATATATTTTTGGAAAGAACAGCTTCGAAGTCTTTTATTCTCAATTCAACACAAAATTGGGGATTTTTGCTGGATCTCATATTGGAAATTTAAGCGATTTGCAGGCAGCTTTTGTGGCAAAAGAGCCTCTTGTGAAAAGTGAGTTTACATATGCTATCGTTCCGCCTCGTCAAATGATATCGCATGAATTACTAAAAGCACATTATCAACGTAAGTGGAATCAGCGGCAACAAAGTAGTTTAGCCTATTCGCGCCAAATCAACGATCGTTCTGAATATGACGCAGATCAAAAAACTTCCACGGCAGATGAAGAATTAGCACCTGATTTTAGACTAAAGTTAACAACAAATGCAATCGATTTTATTCATAAATCCAAATGGGGCGAAAAGCTAGAGACTCAAATAGGAACGCAATTAACCTATCAAAAAAATGCTCGAGCTGGCAGGTTTTTGGTTCCAAATTTTTACAAATACATGGGCGGTATTTTCGCAATTGGAAATGTTCATTTGGAGCATTGGGATTTTGAAGGTGGCGTCCGCTGGGATTACGTTCGACTAAAATCGTTTTATTATATCGAAGACAGCTTGGTGTCATCCGTTAAAAACTTCGACAATACAAGCGCGACAGTTGGTGCAACGCGATCTTTTGGACATCATTGGCTTATAAAATTGAATTTGGGAACTGCGTGGAGACCACCTAGTATTAGTGAACTATACAGCAATGGACTTCATCATGGCGCTGCAGCAATCGAAGTGGGAAATTCCAATCTTGGTAAAGAGCAATCAAATTCTATCCAAATAGGAGGGCAATACAAGTCAAATAAATTAACGGGTAATTTGGATTTATACCACATGTATTTCAGTAATTATATCTATTTGCGACCAAATGGAATAGAATTATCGATAAAAGGGGCTTTTCCTAGTTTCGTATATGAATCTGTTAAAGCGCAGTATTCAGGCTTGGATTTGAGCATAGAGTATCATTTGTCAAAGGTGATAAGCTATATTGGGAAATACAACGTGGTAAGAGCTAAAAACGTAAGCAACAATTCTTATTTAGTTGGTATTCCTCCCGATAGATTAAGGAACGGACTAGCTTTTGCGTTTAAAATGAAAAAAGAAAGAAAACTTAATTTATCTGCGACTACTGACTATGTTTTCAAGCAAACCAGATTTGCTGAAAACGCAGATTATGTTGATCCTCCATCAGATTATTTATTATTGAATTTGGCTGTAAATTATGATTTCCTTATCAAAGAAAAATCTGTGCAATTGGCATTTACCGTCGACAATCTATTAAACAAATCTTACCGAGATTATATGAATCGTTTCCGCTATTTCACAGATGAAAGAGGAATTAATTTAGGTTTAAAAATCAATTATAAATTTTAAAATTATACAAAATGAAAAACACAAAATTCATATTTATTGCACTAATATCTGGTTTATTAGCTTTCTCTTGTAAAAAAGATAAGTTAGATCCTGTGGAGAATCCACCAGCGCAAAATGAAGAAGAGTTGATAACGACTTTCAAATTAACTTTTACCGATTCAAGTGGAATCGATCCAACAAAAGAGTTCTATTTCAAAGATATTGATGGACCAGGAGGAAATGCTCCGTCACTTTTTGATACCATTCGAATTAATTCTAACCAAACCTATTTGGTCAGTATAGAACTGTTTAACGAATCGGTGAGTCCTGCGGAAGACATAACTTCCGAAATTCTTGCTGAGGCTGATGAACATCTATTCTGTTTTTCACCAAACATCAATGGAAATTTATCTATCGTTCGAACAGATAGCGATGGAACGTATGAAATTGGTTTGTCGAGTAAGTGGAAAACTTTGTCGATATCAAATGGGGCGGTGGTAATAAAACTAAAACACCAACCTAGTTTAAAGAACGGGAGCTGTGATGTTGGAGAAACAGATATAGAATTGAGTTTCGTAGTTGAGATTCAATAATAAAGTAATTCTAGAAAGTAAAAGCCCAAATCTTAATGATTTGGGCTTTTTAAGTTATCTAACATCGCGGGGGAGCGACTTACTTGGTTTCATTAATAATAAATAGCTCTTCGCACTTTGGTTACATATTTCGCCATACGAATAACTTGCTTTGTGTATCCAAACTCATTGTCATACCATGCGTACAGAACAACGTTTTTACCATCATTTGAAGCGATAGTTGCATGAGAATCGAAAACAGAACAACAAGTGTTTCCAATGATATCGCTTGAAACTAGTTCAGGATCAAATGAGTAGTAAATCTGATTTACCAAATCACCATCCAAAGCCGCAGCTTTAATTGTTGCGTTTATATCCTCAATAGAAGTTCCTTTTTGCAATTCTAAACTTAAAATTGCAAGTGAACCGTTTGGAGTTGGAACACGAACAGCATTTGCCGTTAATTTATCTTTTAAATCAGGAATAACTTTCGTTACTGCGCTTCCAGCTCCAGTAGATGTTATTACCATATTAATTGCTGCTGATCGACCTCTTCTTGGCTTGTTGTGCATGTTGTCCAACAAGTTTTGGTCATTTGTGTAGGCGTGAACAGTTTCAATATGTCCTTTTACAACCCCATATTTGTCATTCACGACTTTCAAGATTGGAGAGATAGCATTTGTTGTACAGCTAGCTGCTGAATAAATGTTTTCATTTTCCAAATCCAAATCACCTTGGTTGATCCCGTAAACAACATTTGGAATTTCTTTACCAGGTGCCGTAAGCAATACTTTGCTAACACCTTTCGCTTGAAGGTGACGACCTAATGCTGCTCTATCTGTGAATACACCTGTATTATCAATTACCAATGCATTGTTGATTCCGTATGCCGTATAATCAATATCTTCAGGATTTTTTGCATCAATCATTAAAACAGGATTCCCATTCATAATGATAGCTTTTCTGTCCAAATCAACATCAACAGTACCTTTAAAAGCGCCGTGAACTGAGTCATTACTTAGTAAAGAAGCTCTTTTGATAATGTCCGCATCCGATCCACCACGTGTAACAATTGCTCTAAGACGTAATTGTTGTCCTTTACCAGCTTGTTTGATTAATTCACGCGCAGCTAAACGGCCGATACGACCAAAACCGTATAAAACAACGTCTCTAGGTGCAGCTGCTTCAGCATTTGTAATATCGAAACCAGATAATTTATTTTCTAAAAATTCTCTTTTAGAGCTAAAGTTCTCTTTTTCTGTCAACCATTCATTACCCAATTTGCCAATGTCTAATTTAGACGGGCGCAAATCCATTTGAAGTAATTCCTCAGCCAATTCAGATGTAGTGAAAACATCAATCGGTTTGTTCACTACCGTTCTTGAATACTTGTGTAAATTCAAGATTTCTGAAATAGTTGTATCCAAAAGGTGGTTTCTAAACAAAACCAATTCGATTCCTTTGTCGTACAACAATTCTCCTACTTTGCTTGCTAGTTTAACAGCAGCTCTTTCTCTTTTCACATGTGAATCGAGTTCCTTCTCATAGCCTACAGCTGATTCCATTGTATTTGTAAATGTTTGATAAATAAATATATGTAAACAAAAAAAGGCTAATTACCAGAGATAATTAGCCTTATTATTTTTAGCCGAGATAAGCTTTCAACAGCTTGTTTCTCGAAGTGTGTCTCAGTCGACGAATCGCTTTCTCCTTTATTTGTCGAACGCGTTCTCTAGTCAAATTGAATTTAGATCCAATTTCTTCCAATGTAAGTCCATGATTCATTCCAATTCCGAAGAACAAACGAATGATCTCTCTTTCTTTATCAGTTAATGTACTTAAAGAACGCTCAATTTCTTTTTGCAAAGACTCAGCCATCAATACATGATCCGCTTTCGGTGAATCTGCATTTGCCATTACGTCCATCAATGTTCCGCCATCCTCTGCTGTGGAAAGTGGAGCATCCATAGATACGTGACGACCAGACACGTTCATACTTTCTTTAATCTTATCTTCAGGAACCTCCAATGCTTCAGCTAATTCTTCAGCTGATGGTGGTCGTTCGTATTCTTGCTCTAATCTAGAGAAGGCTTTGTTTATTTTATTCAGTGAACCAACCTGGTTCAACGGTAAACGAACAATACGAGCTTGTTCAGCTAATGCTTGAAGTATTGATTGACGAATCCACCATACTGCGTATGAAATGAATTTAAATCCACGTGTTTCGTCAAATTTCTGAGCGGCTTTGATCAAACCTAAGTTACCTTCATTAATTAAATCGGGTAGGGTAAGACCTTGATTTTGATATTGTTTAGCAACAGAAACAACGAAACGTAAATTCGCACGTGTCAATTTTTCTAATGCTTGTTGATCACCTTGTTTGATTTTTCGAGCTAATTCAACTTCTTGCTCTGCCGTGATTAATTCTTCTCGGCCTATGTCTTGTAAGTATTTATCTAAGGATTGGCTTTCGCGGTTGGTTATCGATTTGGTAATTTTTAGTTGTCTCATGAACGTTTTTTCGATTTAGTTTAATGGGTTCTCACGAAATTCCAATATATATTGAAACGGCTACAAAGGTACGACCAAAAAAAGCTCATTTCCAAAAGTAAACGAGCTTTTTTTTAACATTCTTGGTCGTCAAATATCGTGCCTAATTTAGAGTCCGAAGCCTCTATAGTCTTTCTTTCCACTTGGTGTCAGGAATTCTATCAAGATTCCTCTATTCACGCTATTTAGTTTTTCTGTTAATTGTTCAACACTTTGAATAGGTTCATTATTCACCTTTGTGATAACGCAACCTTCTTCCAATCCTATGGACATTAATTTTCCAGAATTCAGTGACTTGATTTTTACACCATTAGTGATGTTCAATTCTTTTTTCTCTTTAGACGATAGCTCAGCAAACATAGCACCCAAAGCTCCAGATTTAGAAATCTCTTCCTTAGAAACTAACTTAGTATCACCTTCAGCGTTTCGGAGAACTAATTCTTTAATCGTCTCAGAACCATCTTTTTCACGAACGGTAATATTCACTCTATCTCCAGGACGTCTTTTCCCAATTTCTTCTTGCAGGCTAGCAACAGAATTTACTTCTTTCGCTCCAATTTTCAGGATTACTTCTCCATCCTTCATACCCGCTATATCGGCACTGCCACCTTCCGTTACTTTTGCAACATAAACACCTTTTAAATTTGGTAGTTTATCTTTCTCTTTTAATTCTTGATTGATGTCTGCAATTTGAACTCCCATGAATCCACGTTGTACAATTCCATAATCGATTAAGTCTTTCATAACTTTTTGAACCAAATTCACTGGAACAGCAAAACTATATCCAGAATAAGATCCAGTTTGAGAGGCAATAGCTGTATTTATACCTATAAGTTCACCATTCGTATTCACCAAGGCACCACCACTGTTTCCTGGGTTAACCGCAGCATCCGTTTGGATAAATGATTCGATAGGAACTACGTTGGCTTTTGATTTGTCAGCCAACAAATTGATATTTCGAGCTTTTGCGGATACAATTCCCGCCGTTACCGTTGAAGTTAAATTGAAAGGATTACCAACGGCTAAAACCCATTCTCCAACTTTAATATTGTCTGAGTTTCCAATAGGAATAGCTTTAAGTCCTTTCGCTTCAATTTTCAAAACAGCAATGTCTGTTGACGGATCTGCGCCTACAACCTTTGCGGTATATTTCGAATTATCGTTTAAAATAACCTCTATTTCACTTGCGTTTTGAATTACGTGATTGTTGGTGACAATATATCCATCACTGGCGATGATTACTCCAGAGCCAGACCCTTGTCCGAATTGTTTAAATTCTTTTCCGCCAGCTCCAGGTCCATAAAAGAACTCTGAGAATATGTCACGTTGAAAGGAAGTTTGGACAACTTTGGTTGTCACGTGAACTACCGAATTTAATGAGCTTTCTGAGGCCGCAACAAAACTTTCCGTTCCTACAGGAGTTGCTCCACTGAAACTTACGCGTTGAGCATATTCACTTCTATTGCCGTCTATAACTTCATCAGAAAGAGATACGGATTGATTGTTTCCTACGGTCAAGTATACTCCAAGTGGTAAAAGTCCACCAATTAATCCAAGACCAATCGTTTTTAAATTACCAGATATTTTCATGTTTTTATATTTTATATTTTTTGCTTGTACAGCAATTATAACTCCAAAAAGAATAAGGTGTTGCATAAGTCGTTGTTAAAGATTGTTAAGCAGAATGATGCTACATCACCTTTAAAACCTACCTTTGCTAAAGAAATTAAGAAGAATGCATATTGACTTTTACAAATATCAAGGCACTGGGAATGACTTCATACTATTGGACAATTTTTCAGGAAAGTATGACGCACTGACAGTTTTTCAGATTTCACAGTTGTGTGACAGAAGATTTGGAATTGGTGCTGATGGATTGATAAAGATAAACAAAGACGAAGAATCCGATTTCGAAGTGGAATATTTCAATGCTGATGGGTCGAAGAGTTTCTGCGGAAATGGCGCTCGTTGTTCTGTTCGGTTTGTGAATGAGCACTTGTTTAAAAGAGATTCTTACACCTTCAATGCCATAGATGGTTTTCATGAAGCGCAATTGGAAGGGAAAAATGTGAGTCTCGAAATGAAAGATGTTTCTGAAATTGAAAATGGTGAAAACGGATCATATATTTTGGAGACAGGTTCGCCGCATTACATTAAATTCGAATCGGACATTAAAGAAAAGGATATTGTTGAATTTGGAAAATCAATTCGGTATAATGATTATTATCGTGAAATTGGAATCAACGTAAATTTGGTGGAAAAAGTGAATGACACGAGTTTAAAAATCCGCACATACGAGCGTGGTGTAGAAGATGAAACACTTTCCTGCGGAACCGGCATTACTGCTGCGGCCATTGCTCATTCATCATCAAAAAAAATGACAGGAGATGTACATATCTTTGTTGAATCTATGGGTGGAGATTTGGAAGTGAAGTTTTATTCTGAAAACGGGACTGATTTTCGTAATATTCGACTAATTGGACCTGCTGAGTTTGTTTTTAAAGGGTCGATAAATGTATAAATTCAACTTTAAAGATAGAGTTGAGATCAACTCGACAAAAGATCTTTCAGAAGGATTGTTTATTTGGATTTGGCAAGCACATAAATTGCCACCACATTTGGGTATTTCACAAAATGGAAAGTACTATAGTTTGTTGTACGATCGAAAACAAGTAGCCCTCAGTATTGAGTCACAAATGGAAATAATACGACGAAAAAAGCTAAGTATGATTTGGCAAGAAATCACTTCTGAAAGTAAAGATTTATCAGATATTTTCACTAACTACACTAGTTGTGCTTCTGACAATAGTTCATGTATTCAGCCTATTTTAGATGGATTAGAAATAAAGAAAAAGGGAGGAGTTCTTTTCGATTTGCTTTCTGATCTTTCAAATCACGATACTCTTGGAAAAGCTTTGTGCCTGAATTTGCCATATGATTTCAAAGGAATTAAAAAATACAATCGCCGTGAGGTAGAAATGTACCTTTTTAAACTTCTAGGTTGATTCAAGGAGAAAGAATATATCTAAGACCCGTTCGGATTATTGATATTCCACTTATCATGCAATGGGAAAATAATCCTGAAAATTGGATAGTTTCTGAAACGGAAAAGGCATACACTTTTGAAGAGATTAATTTGTTAGTTGATTCTTCAGAAGATATTTTTGAAAATGGTCAACTGCGATTGATGATTATTCTGAAAAGCGTAGATGAACCGATAGGAACTTTAGATCTTTTTCAAGCAGTTATTGAGGATGGAACGGTTCACGTTGGGATTTTAATTGCCGATGCAAATAAGCGCAGAAATGGATATGCAGAAGAAGCAATCAGATTGGCTACAAACTATGTATTCCAAGAACTAAAATTTGAGAATCTCATATGTTCCGTTCAAAGTTTTAATCAACCGAGTTTAGAATTGTTCAAAAAATGTGGTTTTGAAGTGTTGACGGAAGGGAAAGAGAATCCTATATTTGATCAAAATTCTTCGGAGACAATCCTAATGCGTTTATGTCTAAAAAAATAATCATTGCCCTTTTGGCAATTGGAATAGTTGGCGGAATAGTCTTCAAAGACAAGTTGGTTATACTTTGGTATTCGGCTGCTACAACTTCGAATTCTGATACCAAAGATTTTTTCATTTCTAAACCACTAGATTTAATTGCCTTATCTAATAAACTGAAAGAAGAAGGATTCTTGAAATCTGTTGTTCCTTTTGAAGCTTTGGGAAAACATAAAAAGTTGACAAAAGAGAATATTGCTCTTGGGAAATATCGCATAAATGCTCATACAAGCCTAAGAACATTGCTAAATGGCTTTCATTTGAATTCATTAGGGAACGGAAATGCTGAGGTAGAAGTGGATGTGGTTGTTCCAAATGTTCGTTTTTTGGAAGATTTAGCAGGGAAACTAGCCGAAAAAACCATAGTAGATAGCGCCGAGTTTATTGCCATTCTTAATGGACCAGAAATCTTAGAAAAATATGATTTCACAAGAGAACAATTGCCTGCATTATTCATTCCGAATACCTATAAAATGTACTACGATACCGACGCAAGTGCTTTTATAAGTAGAATGGCGAAAGAGTTTAAAAATTATTGGACGCCGGCAAGAAAGGAATCTCTTGCAAAAGTTGGATTAAAATCTCCTTCTGAGGCAGTTACGCTTGCAAGTATAGTTTATAGTGAACAATCCAAACAACAATCAGAATGGCCAATTATTGCTGGACTATATTTGAATCGGATTCATCAGGGAATTCCATTGCAATCTGATCCAACATTCAAATATTGCTGGGGAAAAAAGTTGGATACTGTTCAACGATTATTGAATGAACATAGAAATATTAAATGTGATTATAACACTTATTTGATCAAAGGTTTGCCGCCTGGACCAATTTGTATTCCTCCATTGGGAGTTGTTTCAGCAGTTTTAAACCCCTCGAAACATGATTATATTTTCATGGTTGCTGAACCTTCATATTCAGGAAAACATTTATTTTCGAAAAGCTATAGTGAACACAGTGCCAACGCAAGGGTATTTCAAAGATGGCTTGCAGCAGAATTGGCGAAAAAATAATTAACTTAATCCAATGAAAAGAAGAACACTCTTTAAATTCGGTGCAATTGGAGGTTTTTTGGGCGTGACTCAGCCTGTTAAAGCTGCACAATTAATTGAGTCAAGTACCAAAGAAAAAATAGCTGGCCCAATAGTTTTGTCTACCTGGTCGCATGGAATCGATGCCAATAAAGGAGCATGGGAAGTATTGTCAAAAGGAGGAAATGCATTGGATGCTGTTGAAAAAGCTGCACGTGTGACTGAATCTGATAGGACAAACCGAAGTGTTGGAATAAGTGGCAGACCTGATAGAGATGGCCATGTGACATTAGACGCATGCATAATGGATCATAGGTCGAAATGTGGCTCAGTCGGCTTTATAGAAGGATATGAACATCCTATATCCATTGCTCGTTCGGTAATGGAAAACACACAACATGTAATGTTAGTTGGTGAAGGTGCTGAGGATTATGCTAAATGGGTGGGGTTCAAAAAAATAAAATCACCGATTAAAGAGGTTCAAAAAGATTATAAAGACTGGAAAAAAGAAAACAAAACACTTTTCGAAAAACCAGAAATTAATCACGAAAATCACGATACTATAGGGATTATAGCAATGGACGAAGCTGGAAACCTTTCCGGTTCCTGTACCACAAGCGGATGGGCTTATAAACTGCATGGACGTATTGGTGATTCCCCAATTATAGGTGCTGGTTTATTTGTTGATAATGAAGTAGGTGCAGCCGTTGCAACAGGATTAGGAGAAGCGATCATAAGAATTGCTGGTAGTCATACGGTTGTGGAGTTAATGCGAAACGGAATGTCACCTCAAGATGCTTGTAAAACTGCTGTGGAAAGAATAATTGCCAAACATGATGATTTGACTGGTTTACAGTGTGGATTTCTTGCCTTAAACAAAAATGGCGAGTATGGAGGTTATTCAGTATACAATGGCTTCAATTTTGCATTGCGAACGAATGAATTTGAAGGAATGAAAGACACTCCATTCAATAGATCATGGTAATATGACGTCAAAAGCACTTTTTTTTATAGCGGGGATGGGTATTTCTTTAATTGGCAACTCACAGAATATAGAATTGGATTGGAAAGTTCTGAACCCATTGAAAAATGTTTGGATGGAATTTGGAACCAAAGGAAGCGTTCAGGAAGCGTTTTTAAATGCCGGTGAATTGCCTGATCCTTTCGTTGGTAAGAATGAAGACTTGTATCAATGGATGGAAAACCACCAGTGGCAGTTAACTTCTCGTTTCGAATTGAGTGAAGAAAATTTTAATAATGAGTTCATTGAAATGAATTTCTTCAATGTAGATACTTATGCAGAAATCTTTTTGAATGACTCATTAATAGGAAAAACAAATAATGCTTTTCGACCATATCACTATGATATCAAGCAATTTGCAAAGGTTGGCTTGAATCATGTCAAGGTCATTTTCACATCTCCAGTCGAGTATCATAAAGAGAATTACAAAAATGCAAAAACGAGGCTACCGGCGCCTAATGATGTGAATAAAATTGCAATTGCACCTTATTCTAGAAAACCACAGTATCAGTTTGGTTGGGATTGGTCATTACGAATGAACACTATGGGATTTTGGAAGCCTGTGGAAATAAGAACGTATGATGGAAATAAAATTATTTCTAAAAACATTCAAATAGAAAGTGTTGAGAATAAGAAAGCTGTCGTTCAATTTCAAATACAAACCAAAGCCAAGTTAAAAGAGGATTTGGTTTGGAAAAGCGAGCAATTTGGCGATTTCATCTTAAAAGCTGGTGAAGATAGATTTACACGAAAAATAAGCATAGATAATCCAGAACTCTGGTGGCCCAAAGGTCAAGGAAAACAGTATCTATACTCCGATAAATGGATTCTTCAATCTAAAAATAATACCGTTATAGATGAGGTTGATGTTCGTTTTGGGGTCAGAACGTCGCAGTTAATGCAAGAGAAGGATGAAATCGGTACTAGTTATGAAATTTCGGTAAATGGCCGTCCCATTTTCTGTAAAGGAGGTGATTACATCCCTCAAGATATTTTTCCAGCTAGAGTAACGAACGAGCAAATTCGCAAAATGGTTGAAGACATGGAAAAAGCCAATTTTAATATGGTCCGTGTTTGGGGTGGTGGTTATTATCCAGATGAATATTTCTTCGAGTTGTGTGATGAAAAAGGAATAATGGTTTGGCAAGATTTCATGTTTGCTTGTGCAATGTATCCAGGAGACGAGCTGTTTTTAGCAAATGTAAAAGAGGAATTTGATTACCAGATTCCCCGAATTTCAAGTCATCCTTCACTTGTTATTTTCAATGGAAATAATGAAGTTGATGTGGCATGGAAAAACTGGGGATTTCAGGCAAGATATTTGATTTTTGGTGCCGAAGCTGACAAAATTGAGCAAGATTATAAACGATTGTTTCAAACCTTTTTGCCGGAACGCGTAAATTATTGGAGCAATACTCCATATATACATACATCTCCATTGAGTAATTGGGGAAAAGATGAATATTATGACAGCGGTTCTCAGCATTATTGGGGTGTTTGGCATGGAAAAGACCCAATCGAGGATTTTGGCAAGAAAAGCGGACGATTCAATGCCGAATATGGTTTTCAGTCGTTTCCGCAAATGTCAACCATAAATACTTTTGCTAGCGAAAAAGATTTAGACTTGGAGTCAGATGTAATGAAAGCACATCAAAAGAGTTATGTGGGCAACGGAATGATGTTGAAGCACGCAAAAATTCTATATGGTCAACCCAAAACATTTGAGCAATTCGTTTATTATTCCCAACTAACTCAAGCCAAAGCCGTTGGTATAGCTATTGCTTCGCACAGAGTTCAGGCGCCGCGTTGCATGGGAACATTGTATTGGCAAATCAACGATTGTTGGTCTGCACCTTCGTGGTCGAGTATCGATTATTTTGGAAATTGGAAGGCACTGCATTATCAAGTAAAACGCGATTATGAAGATATTGCAATGGTTGAGAAAATTGAAGAATTGAATAAGGAACAGTACTTCTTAGTGAATAGTACTGGCCAATCACAAGACTTGGATATTCAATGGCAAATTTATGCTTTAGATGGTTCGGTTTTGAAAGAGGATAGCAGCCATCAAGATAGCTATAGCAATAAATCAATTCAACTTGCGAATTACTTAAGTGAAGAAGGGTGGGCGAAAAATAATTTCTTGGTAAAATTTCAGGTATATGAAAATGGAGAGGTGTTGACCGAAAGAAGTTTTCTCCATTTACCGAAAAAGAAAAAGCACTCTGGTGATCTCAAAATTGTCGCGAAGTTGATCTACAATCCAGCTGAGAAAAGTGGCGTTTTAACCTTAGAAAACACCTGCTTTTTGAATTCATTGTTTATTTCTAGTAAAAAGAATGGAGTACATTTCGATAATAATTTATTGTATCTTTTACCAGGCAAACATACAATAAGCTTTCAATCAGAGGATTTAATAACTATTGACGATTTAGTTTTCGAGTACTTGTAAGGTAAGTTTTGTTCATTTGTTTCGTCTAAAAATTAATTTTCGAATTCAAAAATTGATAATTTTAGAAATCTAGAATAAATAACTGCTCGTAAATAAGCGGTGAATTAATTTTAGAACTAAACTTAAGCTAGCAGATGAGCTATTTGATTAGGAGAATTTTTGAGAATAAAACGGCTAGAATTCTATTCTACTTTTATTTTATAATAATAATTCTGACTTCCTTTTTTATCATTTTCAATTATTTCAACCAAAAGAAACAGATTGCTGAGACCGTACATGCTAAACTATGGTCAATAGTGAAAACTGCATCAAGCCAGGTTTCAGGGGATGATTTGGATAACTTATTGAAAAATAAACCAAACAAGAATGATTTGGTCACCCATTTTGAAGACAGCACTTATCTAAAACTTCAAACTGCATTGGCAAAGGTTGATTCAATACAGGAATTAGATAATCCTTTATACATACTCCAATTTGATAAATCTCGTGATTTGTTTCGATATGTAATCCGTTCCGATGAAAAAGTCTATTATTTACATGAATACAAAAAGTTTCCTAAAGAATTAAAATTACACTATGACAAAGGAGGTTTTTTACCCGTATATGAAACTGAGAACGGTACATGGTTAAGTGCCTTTGAGCCTATTCGAAATCGTTTCAATAGAGTGGTAGGTGTCGTAGAAGCAGATGTCAATGCGAAAGAATACTTTGAAAAGGTGAAAAATGAATTCCTGTGGATGCTTTTCTACAGTGTAATAGGAGTAATACTTATTGCATTAATTCTATTGCCAGTAGTAATTAAAATATTAAGACAAGACGAAGAATACATTAAAGAAATTACCTATCAGAAAGAGACTATTGAAGCCTATTCAAATGAAGTTCAAGCCAGTTCTCGTTATGCTTCTAACATTCAAAAAGCGTTGGTTCGAACCATTGAAAATAAGGGTGTGATAAAAAGTATAACTTTTTTAAATCAGCCGAGAGATATTGTTTCTGGTGATTTTCGATGGTCATTTGAAACAGAAGAGTTCGTTTATTTCTCAGTAGGTGATTGCACCGGGCATGGTATGCCAGGAGCGGTACTCAGTGTTATTGGTGCGACTATTTTAAATGGACTTTTTGTAAATGGAAAAGATAAAACTCCTGAAGAAGTTTTATTAAAATTAGACAAGCAATTTACAGATTACATCAATTTGTCTTCTGACCAATTGAGAATGGATGGAATGGATATTTGTGTTTTGCGATTGAATAAAATGAGCAACGAACTGATGTTTAGCGGAGCATTACAAAACTTAGTTTGTTTTCAAGATGGTGAATTAAAAACCATCAAAGGGTGCCGTTTTCCAATTGGTGCAGCTCGTTTTTATCCAAATAAGAAATTTATTAATCACACTTTGCCTTTAAAAGGCAAATTAGATTTTTTCATCTATACAGATGGATTCCAAGATCAATTTGGTGGTGAGAAAGGTAAGAAACTGGGGAGTAAAAATTTCTTATCAGTTTTGAATGAAAGTCTTACTTTAACTGGCAAATCAAGGGTTGGGTACATAGAAAAACAAGTTGAAGAGTATCAGGGACAAGAATTTCAAGTAGATGACCGCTTATTAATGTCTTTAGAAATGGAAATCTTTCATTAACTTTACCCAGATTAACAGAACTACTACTGATGTCAAGCAATGAGCATAGATAATAAAATAAAGTCCAGTTTTAATTCAACACAGCAAAAAGCTGTAATAAATACCCTATTGACTGCCGGCTTCTTATCTGCTCAACAAAGTAAATTTATGTCCAATTACGATTTGTCAATGGCTCAATTTAACATACTCCGAATTTTAAGAGGTGCGGGTGAAGCTATTACGATCAGTACGGTCAGAGAAAGGATGATAGAGAAATCACCGAATACTACTCGTCTTTTGGATAAGCTTTTAGAGAAGAATTTTATTTGCCGAAACAGTTGCAAAGAGGATAAGCGTCAAAGTTATGTTGAAATAACTGATTCAGGAATGGATATTTTACGACAGATTGATAATTCAGATTTTTCCAAACTTATTGAACCACCCAATTTCTCAGAATCAGATGCAGAACAATTGAGTCAGCTTTTGGACAAATTACGTGATTCTTATTAGTAATTAGATTTAACGAGCCGCAGTTAAGAACAAAAACGGCAATTGTTGACAAAAGCTGTAATTTCTAGTTTTTAATGTGAACACCTAGACTTATTAAAGCTTCATCGAAACCACCTTTTACTTTTTTTGGCAAAGCCCAAGCATTTTTTGTTTCTTGAGCCACTCGTATTGATTTTTCTTTACGTTTCATGACTATTGAATTAGTATTTAACTGAAGTTAGCCAAAATCTATACCAAAAAAATTACGAAGTAGTGAATGGTAAGTTTAATTGAGGGAAATAGGTGTTTTTTCAGCCTTTTTGGCAAGTGTATATAAATGCAGGTGGAAAATTCCAAAAAGCATAGTTGATTTTCACTTTCCCAAACTCTGATTTCAAGTATTTTTTTGATTGAAGTGAATATTGAAATTGAGTCATAATTCCATCTTTTGTTAAAGCATCTTTAGCCGCTGAAACAATATTTCCTCGCAAATCTTTAGAGAAATTAGCCAAAGGAAGCGAAGAAATCACAACATCTGCTTTATGTAAGTTATAATGCTCCAAATAATCAGATAGTTTTTCTGCACTATCATGAACAATATGGCAACGCTCGTCGTGAATGGTTGATTTTAAATTGTGATAAAACTGATCATGCAATTCGAAAACAAGAAGTTGTGCGTCTGGTGCCATTCTTTCAAGTATTTGTCGAGTAAAAACACCAGTTCCAGGCCCAAGCTCAACAATTGTTTTGACCTTAGAGAAGTCAATAGGAGAAAGCATTTTCTCAGTTAATGCTGGCGAACTTGGGCGCATAGAACCAACAAGTTTTTTGTTCTTGAAAAATTCTTTAAAAAAATCACGCTTCTCCATACAACTCTTCTTTTATCATCAATTTACCTTGATGAACTATACCTAGAACTTTTGAATTGTATTCTTTATCAATGAATGGACTGTTCTTACTTAACGAAATAATTTCATTTTCACTGTAAGTCCATTTGTCATTTAAAGAAAAAAGCGTTAAGTCTACTTTGTTACCAATTTCGATACTTGAATATGGTATTTCTAATATGTTTCTAGCACGAGTTCCAAGAATTTCACAAATTGTATCAATGTCGAGGTTTGAGGCTTCAATTAAATTAGGAAACAAAGTTTGAAGTTGCAATGAACCAAAGGCTGCGTGATCAAATTCTAACTCTTTTTCTTCCAAATCGCCTGGTCTGTGATCTGAAACTATACAGTCAATTGTTCCATCTTTCAGTCCTTTCCATAGTGCTTTTCTATCCTCTTCAGTTCTTAAAACGGGTAAAACTTTGAAATTAGAATCAAAATCAAAAAGTGCATCTTCAGTAAACAAAAGATTCATTAAGTGAACGTCGGCGGTTACATTTTTGTTTTTCTTCTTAGCTTTTCGAATCAAATCTACAGATTCTGCACAAGAAAGGCCTGAGAAGTGAATTTTCCCATCAGTATATTCAGCCAATCGAAGATTTCTCTCCAATTGAATAATTTCAGAAATACTTGGATCAGCTTTTAATCCTGTTTGAACGGAGGCCATTCCTTCATTTACCATTCCTGATCCAGAAAGACTATTATCTCGAGCGAAACATACAACCTTTCCACCGAAATTTTTCGTGTAAAGCAAAGCACGGTATAGTATCCCTGAGCTCACAGGTTGATTGTCGTCTGAAAACAAGCGCACACCATTTTGATACATATCAAAGAGTTCAGCTAAGTTTTCGCCTTTCATTTTTTCCGTTATCGCACCAATTGGATGAAGTTTCGTAGAATGATTTTCAGCTCGTCGAAGTAAATATTCTATTGAAGCTTTGTTATCAACGATTGGATTGGTAGAAGGAAGAACTGCTACATGTGTAAATCCGCCGTAAGAGGCTGCATCTAAACCTGTTTCTATGGTTTCTTTGTGTTCTGCTCCGGGATCACAAAAGTTGGCTTTTAAATCAACCCATCCTGGACTCGCATGAAGATCTTTTGACTGTATCAAATAAGCCTCCTTGTCGTCAATTTTCTTAGCGATATTGAGGATAGAATCATTTTCGATTAAAAGATCCATTTTTTTTCCGTTGTAGGAAGAAGATGAATCGTGAATTAATGCTTGTTTGATAAGTATTTTCATGCTTCAAATTAATTTTTCCACCATCGAATTAAAATCAATTCAATGACTAAAAATAACAAACTTAATAGAATTGCCCATCGCCAATATTCAAATGGTTTTTCTAAATCCAATTTGGCTAAACTTTGACCTTCTTTAATCTTTCCTGGAGAAATGTTCTTTAACCCTTTATTCTCAAAGGCTAGGACGACTTCATCCAATTCCATCGGTTGAATATTGGATTCCAGCCTTGAATAATTCAATGCAAGTTTTCCAATTTTTGATTCGCTGAAAATATCGTAAATACCACCGGTAAGCCTTTCTGAAGCTTCATTTCCACGAATTGAAATGTAATCTATGTTTCCAATTCTTTCTTTGATTGGAATGAAGTCTATTGAGTTGTTTTTTAGGTGAATCGGTTTTTCAGAATTTATGGCAGTGTAAAGCGGGTATTTACTGTCTTCTCCAATTGTTAAAAAGTAAGGGCGTTGTTTGTGACTTAATTCACCAACCCGTAAAAGCAACGTGCTAAATAACGCATTGTTGGTAAATGAACTGAATTCAGACTTTAAACTACTGGTAAATAAAAATGATTTTGAATCCGCTGACCGAAGGAATACGGGCTGACCATTCTGGGCTTTAATCAAAGTTACATTTTGAGAATTTCCGCTGACCGAATACATTTTATATAGAGATGGCATGTTGATTTGACTCGGTTTTTTGTCAAAAACAGGTTTGAAAAAAGGGTCATTAAAAGTTATATCACGCATCTTTGTACCGTCCGAAACAATTGAGCCTATGCTTGACAAACCAAGGCTAAACATAGCTGAATTCCAAGAGCTTTTGTTAATGTTGGCGCCGGGAAAAACCAATAGACTACCTTGATTATTCTTAAAGTCTTTTAATAATTGAACCAAGCCAGACGCTAATTCATTCAAACCATTAAGCACAACTAAATCAACATCGTCAAATTTATCCAAAGTCACGCCACCTTGAGATACAGATTCTTGTGCATAGAAATTATCTAATCCATAAACCAATTTTACATTTGGAACGGCATCAGGTCCATCAATGATTAAGACTTTGGCACTTTGTTTTGGCGCATATGAGAAGAAAAATTCGTCGTCAAAAAATACCTGTTTGTCTCGAATAGATGCTGAAGCACTTCGGAATATTTCATCTTTTTTCTTGGAAGAACTTTCCATGAAATTAACCGTGGTTGTCACACTTTGATTGGCAGGCACATCAACAAATACGTCTCTTTTAGTTGAACCGGTTTCAATATGTAATTCTGCATTTACCCAATCCTTTTCACCGTAATTCTTAACCCGGATATTTAATTCGTTGTTCTGTCCAATTTTAATATTGGGTTCCGAAAACCAGACAGAATCGACACATAAATTAGAGCTGTTTTGAGCTATAAATTGAATTGGATAATAGAAGCTTGCATTGTCTTCTCGTAATGCTTTCGTGTCGAAGCTATTTTTTTGGAAGTCAGAAAGAATGACATATTGAACAGTGCTAATTTTTTCTTTCTCACTACCGTATTGTTGGACAAAATTTCGTTGCCATTCCATCACATCACCAAGTTTGCGTACCATTGGTGAAAGCTCGATTTTATCCACGGCATCCATTGCCTCCGTTTTACTGATTATTCTTTGTTCGATGCCCGACATTTCATTGGTTACGACCAAGAATCGAGTATCAGAACTAGCTTCTTTTATAATTCGTTTTGCACTTTCTCTTGCTTCGGACAGAAGTTCGCCTTCAGTTCCTTTTTGTCCCATTGAGAAAGAATTATCAATGTACAAGGACAAAACTGGATTTCCACCTTCACTTGATGAATCGCTTACTGGGATATAGGGTTGTGCAAATGCAAGAATGGCAAAAAGCAAACAAAGTAGTCGGCTTACCAGTATTAGCCAATGCTTTAAATTTTTGGTTGCCTGATTTTCTAATTCAACTTTTTTTAAGAACGTTAAACTTGAAAAGTAAAGGGTTTTATATTTTCGAAAATTATAGAGATGAATGATAATTGGAATTATCAGTAGGAGGAGAGCCCATAAAAAGGAAGGGTATACAAATCTCATGAATCCAAAGATATATATTTAACTGGCTTTTGGCCTTTTCTAAGTTGAATTTTATGCATTTTTAATAGCGGAAATTAATGGTTCGGTAGCCGCAGCCCAATCAAAGTTCTTTTTAATGAATTTTGGTCCATTTTCTGAAAGAATTTTATAGAGGTCATTGTCTGTCAGTGAATTTATTTGATCCAAGAATTCTTGAGCAGTTTCGGCGATTCCGATTTCCTGACCTGGAATTGCCTTAAGTGCATTGTTAGCTAAGGAAGTAGTGATACTAGGAATACCCAAAGCCATTGCCTCAAGAAGCTTATTTTGGAGTCCTGTTCCTATTTTCATAGGAGCGATAAATACTTTTCCCGATAAATATGCATCTCTTATGTCCACTGGGTTAGCTAGAATTTCAACATTTTTATTCTTTTGAGATAAATTCAAAAGACTTTTAGAGGGTTCGGCTCCAGCGGCCAAAAATCGAAAGTTTTGTCCATTTTTTTCTGCCAAGGGTAAAATGGCATTAACAATGAATTTTACTGCCTCAACGTTTGGAGGGTAGTTCAAATTACCAACAAAAACTAGGTCATGCGTTGGATTCGGTTTATCATGATCGACAAAAAAATGATTAGAAACTCCATTCGGAATGCAGACAATTTTTTGCGCTGGGGTAGTACCAAGAAGATGTTTATCCTGTTGGCTTATGATAGTATGAATTTCAAAATAATCGTAAACCTGTCGTTCATAGTCGTTCAATCGTCTATATTCCAATTGAAATAACCACTTGAGATAAAATGGTTCAAGAGAGATTCTTCGCTCAATTCCAGTTGAAAATGCATCCATATAGTCCAATGTTTTAGGACAATCATGGTAATTTTTCACATATTCGGCCACACGAATTAATTGACAAAAAATATGCTTTGGTTTAAGTTCGTGAAGTTTTTTTTCAATTTTTTGACGTACGGAATTCTTATAGAAATAAGCTACTTGTAGAGGTTTTCCCGTAAAAAGTGCTAAAAGACAAGAGAGCCAGCTTTGCCATTTAGGAATTACATGAACATTTATCTCAGAACAGTATTTTTTCAATTCAACGATATGTTCACTTTTAGGATAAAATTCAGAAATGCAAATCAGATTAATATCAAAATAAGCACTCATTTCCTTAATTTGATAATACGCGCGAAGTTTGTCTCCTTTTTCCAAAGGATAAGGAAAACGGGATAGAATAACTGCCAGACTTGGTTTGTTATTTTTTGTCATCGTTTGCGAATATAGTCTTTAACGAAAAATTTGAACGCCAATCATTATAAAATTCCATGGCTTGTTTCGAAAGCTCTTGACGTTTTTCTTTGTTTTGAGCTAACACAATGGAATTCTCAACGAATTCCTTATCTGTTTTGCAAACCCACAATCCGAAGTTATCTTGAGCGGGTATTCCTTTTGCACCAATTTCGGTAGTTATCACTGGAACACCAATTGAAAGAGCTTCAATAATTTTTATTCGAACACCAGATCCGCTTTTTATTGGAGCCAACAGGATACCGTTATTGGCTAGGAACTCAAATTTATTATCCACGAAGCCTAAATGATGAATTGAGTCATTTTCTGAAGCGGGTAAATAGCGCATAAAAGAACCTGCAACCTTCAATTGAGCATTTGGACATGACGCCTTAATTTTGGGAAATAGTTCATTGGCGAGTTGCATATAAGCCTCAACATTTGGCTGCCAATTCATTGCGCCAAAATGCATAAAAGAATCCGGTTTATCTATCCACTTAACGTTCGATTTTTCAGCAAAGAAAGGAAGCGTTTGAATATTTTTATTTCCCCAAGAACGGAAGCTGTTGGAATCGTCTTCCGAGATAGACAAGACTATTTCAAATTGATTAATGATTTCTTTTTCCCTTTTTTCGAGTTGTTTTGCAAGAATCGAAAGATATAGTTTATTGAGTCTATTACTATGATTTTCGGCCTTATCCTTGGTTAAGTTCGATTCTACATTATGCGTTCGAAGAATAAACTTTGATTTTGGAGCGAATTTCTTGAGTTTTTCAATCATTTGCGCTGAATAGAGTGAATCTAGAATGACAAAGTCGAAATTCTCACGATTCGTTAATTCTTGAAAGATATCTAGCATTATTTTACTCTCAAACCTGGAGAGTTGGTAAGAAACATCTTTGAGCAAAGCCTTTAATGCTTCAAACGGTTTTAGTTTCAAGATTATGGGCACGTTTACAGTGCGAATTTGCTTCCATTCTTTTTGTTCGAAAAGCTTGGAAGCAAAAGGATGTTTTTCAGAAGAAAATGTTAAATGTTTGATTTCGAATCCTTCATCAATAAGTTGAGAAACAAATGCATTTGTTGCTGAAGTGCCACCATCAATTGTTGGTAGGAAGGGTTTATTGGTTAGCAGGAGCACTTTCATCAGCTGCTTTTTTAAATTTCCGGAAAAATTTCGTCCAATTGTCCATCACGAAAAGAGGTGAGTCATTCACAGCAGATCGCATGAGTAAAATTGCTACAGGCGTTAAGACCATTGAAGAAAACCACATTCCAAGAAATGGGGAAACAACCTCTTCTTTTGCTAAATTTTCGCCCAATGAAAACAATACAAAATAGATCATGAATAAAAGTGCTGCTATGACAACAGGCGCGCCAAATCCCCCTTTCCGAACAATAGCGCCCAAAGGAGCACCTATGAAAAACAGAACAATTATAGTATAAGTTAAGGCAAACTTTCGTTGAGTTTCCATGTCAAATTCACGCACAGAATTATCAAAAGTTTCCATAAACGACTTTTGATTATTTAAATTATCAATCTTTCGTCTAATGGAGGTTTGCGAGAATTCAATCGCTAGATTTTTTTCTTTTTTCGATAATTCACCCCATTTTATTATTCTTGCTGGTAATGCTTTGAACTCTTGATTTCCAATATTTTTTCTGGGTTCAAAGTTTTCTGCTTGAAACAAAGGGTGATCTGCCTTTATTGATTTTAAAAATCTGGCTGTTGCCGTATCAGCTTTATTTTGAAGTGAATCGATCGCATGCTTCAATTGAAATACATTAAGCATTTCGTAATCATTTTTGAAAAGTTCTTCCTCGGATCGATTGATGGCAAATCCAGTTAAATCGATTTTATACGTCGATTTTTCGAATGCCGTTCGTCGTGAAGGATGATTACTATTCTCATTTGATAGTATTTTACCATTCTCATCAAATAAAGGGGTTTGAGCAGCAAGTTCTTCAACAACATTTCCTTTGTTGAGCTCAAAAAATACGTATTTACCGTTTTCAGATTTGTACATTCGACCATATTCGGCGCGAATAGTTTTTATTTCTGTATTATCACTATGGTCATGAATGATAATGTTGGTGAATTTATCGTCAATTACTTTGTCCACTTTAATTGCATATCCATCCAATTCCTTTGTATACGCGCCGGGGTTTAGAATTGCGGATATTTTAGTGCTTTGAATGTCGTAAATAATCGACCGCCATTTGAGATTTGCAACTGGAATAATATAGTTCGCAAAGAAAAAAGTGCAAATGGCAATTATAAAAACCGCCACCGTGAGCGGTCTCATAATTCGAAACAAAGATAAGCCACTCGATTTTAAAGCAGTTAGCTCATTATTTTCGGAAAGATTCCCGAAGGTCATAATAGAGGAGAGGAGAATCGCCAAAGGCAGAGCTAGCGGGATTAAACTTGCGCTAACGTATAATAACAATTCAAGAATAATAGAGATTTCTATCCCTTTCCCCATTAAATCATCTATATACAGCCAAAAGAACTGCATAATCAGAATGAACATGGAGATTAAAAATGTAACCACGAAAGGACCGGCAAACGATCGTATGCTAAAAACGTAAAGTCTTTTTAAAGGCAACCTCATGTGAGAACAAAGATAGTCAATGAAGTCAATGAAACTTCAATGTTGTAACGAAAGAAACTGGAATTTATGCGCCTAATGTTCTCTTTAAACCTTCAATCAAAGATTCCCATAAAGCTTGGGATTCTTCCATATCTTCTTCGTATTCAAAATCAGTAACTGTTAAAACAACCGTTTTTGTCATCGGGTCAATTTCATATTGGAGTTGAAAATAGGTGTCTAGACCTTCTTTTTCATCTTCCATTTTTTGCCACTTTATTTTCTCGCCATTTCTTTTTGTTAGGAGTCGAGCATCTTCTTCGCTGCCATCCCAAAAGAATGTGTAAATTTCATCGTTAATATTCACATCGTCTGCAAACCATTCGCTCAACCCACCAGGAGTAAAAAGCATATTTTCTAGGACTTTTGGAGAGGTGTTTAGTAAGAATTCGAGTTCAAATTTCTTTTTCTCGGACATGTAGTTTATTAATTAATTATAACTTCGCATCTATTTTGCGAAATATACTTAAATCTTTTCAATGGCTCTAGTACATTCTTTTGAAAAAAACGGCAATCTACTGTTCAAATACAGAGGTCAAATTCCCGTTATCTTATTCTTATTAGCCATTCCTGTGGTTTACTTTACTGATTATCAATTTCTTGACAGGAACGATTCGCTCTTTTTGCCTATGTTAATAATCTGTTCGTTAATTTCTTTGATTGGCCAGATTATCAGAGGGATAGCGATAGGTACAAGTAACAAAAATACTTCTGGTAGAAATACGAAAGAACAAGTTGCTGAAGCATTAAATACAAAAGGTATTTATTCTACTTGTCGTCATCCATTGTATTTGGGAAATTATTTCATGTGGATTGGTATCGTGATGTACACGTTCAATTTCTGGTACGTAATTCTAGTTTCCTTGCTATTCTGGTTGTATTATGAGCGAATAATGTTTGCTGAAGAGCGTTTTCTTGAGAGAAAATTCGGTGATTCTTATGTAAATTGGTCCATGACTGTACCACCTTTTTGGCCGAGTATGAAGAATTACGATAAAGGTGAAATCCCTTTTTCAATTAAAACAATCTTGAGAAGAGAGTATTCAGGTATTACTGCAACGATTATTGGTTTTCTTTTTGTGGATTTGTTACGCAATTTCTTTGAAGATTATTCTTTAGAGTGGAATTCAAATTATACAATCGTGCTTATCGTAGCCTTAAGTATTTCGTTGGTTTTAAGAACCTTGAAACACAATACGAAAGTTCTTTATGAAGAAGATCGATCCTAAGCGAATATTTGTAAGAAAATATTTGATTCAGGTGAACTCAAAATTCAAAAAACTATTATATTTGCACCCCGAAAGGGACATGGCGAGGTAGCTCAGTTGGTTAGAGCGCCGGATTCATAACCCGGAGGTCGGGAGTTCAAATCTCCCTCTCGCTACATAAGAAAAGCTCAATTTATTGAGCTTTTTTTGTTTTATAATGTTTTGGTCGAGAGTTCATCCCGATAGCTATCGGGACCCTCTCGCTACATAAGAAAAGCTCAATTTATTGAGCTTTTCTTAGTTTTAAATAATTCTTTAAGATTCATTTCTAAGGTTAATAGTAGTCATTGAACATAAAAAAAGCCCAGTGTTTAACTGAGCTTTAATAGTTTTATGAATCTTTATTTTATCAATTTGGCATCAACGAATAAGACGTATTTGATGTCAATCTTGTAATCTTCCGAAAGTGCTTCATCGGTCGTTGTTGCGCATCTAAGGGAGAATTTATCTTTTTTAATATACTCTTTAATGTCCTCTTCAGAAACTTCTAAGATAATTTGAGTTTTGTTTTCATTTACCATTCCTAATTTAAATGCTACTCTAGTTTCTGGCAAATCCTCTGCATTTAGAAATAGCTCGATGTTCTTCAAGAAATTAAAGTTGCCTGTGGCTGGACTATTCAGCGACAAGGTCATTTTAATTAAATTAATTTTTTGAATTAGGTCTTTTCGTGTGTCATTTATTTCAAATGCAGTTTCTGAATTGCTTGTAATATCTGGAGTTATTATATTAAAAGGCAGGTTAATCAACGATGATGCCGGGACTGTGATCGTTTCGTTAAACGTTAAATTGAATTGAGTGAGTTTATCTATTTTCTTGCAAGAGGAAATAGTAACGATTAAAATGGCAAGAATGGAAATAAGTTTAATATTCATATTTTAAATTTGTCTATGCTGTTACAATACCATACGTATGGAATACAGCTTTGGTTTGCCAACAACATTGTTTCATTTATAATTTATCCAATTGTTGCTTGGTGAATTTGGCTAAATCTTGAATGTTTTTACTGCTAAAATCAAAAGCTAAGTTAGCTGACTTATAGATAGATGGTATATCTTGTGTATAACCAATTGATAAGGCTTTTTTATAATCTTCTAGCGCTTGCTTTTTATTTTCAAGACTGTTTTTCCAGATACCAAGAGCTCCTAGTTGTGAAATTCCATATTCAATATAGTAAAACGGTACCTCAAAAAGGTGTAATTGGCGATGCCAAGCATAATTTCGACTTCCTTCATAGCCGGTCCAGTCCACAAATGGATTGCCATATTCTTCTTGTAGAAAAGTCCATTGAGCTTGTCTTTCTATCCTCGAATGATTAGGATGTGTGTATATCCAATGCTGAAAAGCATCAATCGTTGATATCCATGGAAGTACTTTCAATATTCCGATTAATTGTTCTTTTTTAGCCCGTTTAAGACTTACTTCATCATCATAGAACTCATTCCAATATTCCATACTCAACAACTCCATTGACATGGAGGCGAGCTCAGCAACTTCGGAAGGAACATTTTTAAAGGCTGTAAGATCAAGATTGCGAGACAAAAATGAGTGAACTGCGTGTCCGCCCTCGTGTATCATCGTAACTACATCTCGTTGCGCCCCAGAAGCATTCATAAAAATAAACGGAACACCGATTTCATACAAGGGATAATTGTAACCACCTGGGGATTTACCATTTTTTGAATCTAAATCCAAATGATTCATTTCATCCATAGTTTGAAGACAATCTCCAAAATAAGAATCCATTTTATTGAATATAGATTTGGTTTTTTCTAAAAGTTCTTTTCCGTTTTCAAAAGGTTTAAGCGGTTCAAGGCCATCTGGATCAACTTCTGTGTCCCATGGTTTAACTTTTGCCGAACCCATTTTGTCAGCATGTTCCTTTTGAATTTCACGTACCAAAGGAACAATATGTTCTTTCACCGATTTATGAAAATCGAAACAATCTTCTTTTGTATAGTCAAAACGCCCTAATGCATCAAATTTGTAATCTCTGTAATCAGAATAACCTGCATTTATTGCTACTTGGTGTCTCAATTTAACGAGCTCGTCAAACAAAGCTTCAAACGGTTCAATATCTTTACTCCGACGCTCTGTCATTTTTTCAAAAGCCAATTTCCTTAATTCAGGGTTTTGATTTTTCAGAAAATTAGCAGCCTTTTGCATCGTGATTGTTTCGCCATCCCATTCGATATTTTGAGCCCCAGAAATAGTGCCGTATTCCGAACTTTTGGTTTGAATTTTAGTTTCTAATGGAATATTTTCTTCTCGAAACAAATCGATGCTTTTATTGACAGATCTGAAATAAATACGGTAAGCATCATCTTTCTCTAATTCTTCTCTGCCTGCCGAATTAATTAATTTTTTGTTCAAAATATCGTCGTACGGAGCAGCTTTTGGCGAAATTTCATTCACGAAAAAGGCGTAATCTTTAGCGAACTCATCATTAGTCGTATCGATGGTCATTTTTATATATCGCCAAGCCATATCTTCTTCAAGAATTGCTTCAAGTTCACTTTTATCCTTTAACCAGTTTTCCAGTTCAGTTCGGCTAGAAATTTCTCTTTTCGTCAAATCTTCAAAATAGGGGAGAATCATTTCCCATGAGTTAATTTCCAAGTTATTATCAACAAATTTCCGTTCTACTCTTTCTAGTTTCATTTTATTAATCATTAAAAAAGTCGTCTCGAAAATTACGGGACGACTTCAGTTTTTATTCGAGAATATCTTTCTTCAATTATTTCCCTCTGCTCGTACCACCTTTTGGGGTGGCTACTTTCTTTCCTGCAGTTGATTTTGGAGAAGCTTTAGGTTTTGCTGCCGTTTTTGGTTTCGCGGTTGCTGAAACTTTTGGTTTCGCAGCTTTTTTCGGCTTGTCTTCTGTTGACGATTCATTATTGTCGTCAGCTTTTGCTGTTTTTTTATCTTCAGCTTCCTCTTCCTCCTGCTTCAATTCACCTGCTTTGTGCAAGAGATTGTACCACATGAATATTTTCTTAATATCGGACGGATACACTCGCTCTTGATCATACGAAGGCAAAACAGACAATAAATAATCTACTAAATCTTTATCACTTTCTTTATGAGAAATACATGTTTTCCCTCCTTCTTTTTTGAAAATAGAGTCAAATATTTCATGAAGAGCTTGATCCTCATCATAAGTATAGATACTAATGTCTTCTAATGCAGAAATTCGATCTGTCGAATATGCTGGGAAACGTTTTCTATCTTCTAAAGATTCAACGATTATATTGTTTTTCCCTTGTGCCACAACCTTGTAAAGTCCTGGGCGTCCTGAAATGGAAATAATTCCGGATAATATCATACTTAGTTTTAAATTTTCAAGGTCAAAAATAAAAAAAACTTTGCCCTTACACTATTTCACAAACACTTTTAATTGAATTAGTCCTTTTTCAGTTTGTATTTTTAAAAGATAAATACCGCTTTGCCAATTCTCAATTGAATAATTGTTGCTGCCAAGCGTCTGAATATTCATTTGTTGACCTAGTTCGTTATATGCCTTAACATCTATAATTTGATCGTCACTTTTTATTCGGAATTGTCCTTTTGCAGGGTTCGGATATAATACGATTGACGCTTGGTTCAATTCATCCAAATCGAGTGCAGCAAAATAAGGTGATGAAATGGAAGGGCATCCATCACTGCTTACGACATAAACTTGGAAATCACCGTCCGGTGGAGCTATAGCAAGAGTCTGATTCGTTTGATTTGGTATGTCAACCCCATTTTTTACCCATTGATAATTTATAGATGTACTTGCTGTTAGTAGATTAAAAGATTGCGTAACAGTTGGTACAGGTTCCTCACTTGTTTGAAGCATCAAATTCAATGCATGAACCTTTCCATAGCCATAATGGTTATTTGGAACAGATCCTGTAAAACCATCTGTGAAAGCCGTTGAGGTAAGTAATTGTTTGAATGTAGAATAAGTCCCGTATCGACATTTTTCGAGGTACAAGGCCGCAATTCCAGCAATAACAGGTGATGCCATGCTAGTCCCGCCATTTCGAGCATGCCAGCCATTGGAATCAATTGTACTATTATAAGCAGCGTTTGACAATAGCCACATTG
Source organism: uncultured Flavobacteriales bacterium (assembly GCA_963977135.1). Taxonomy (GTDB): domain Bacteria; phylum Bacteroidota; class Bacteroidia; order Flavobacteriales_D; family Crocinitomicaceae; genus UBA2040. The sequence continues at coordinate 581,069 of CAXBNN010000001.1, forward strand.
GAGCTGCGGCTAGAGAAATGTCTCCAGCAGTTGAAATATCGGGTTTGTTAACCCCTAAACGACTTGGGCCTCTAGCTGAATTTGGACTAATTTGGCCAACTGCGGATGGAAATGGAACGTATGGATTGCCAGTTTTAGTAATATGCATTGATCGATTTCTTAAATTTCCAACTGAAATAACTTTCTCAGAGCAATTCCAACTTGAGACAACTGATTGCAATGAATCGGGCATTTGGTAATGAACTATCGAAGGCATGATGGACGCTGAAGGCAAAGAGGTAACCATGTCGTTAAGTTGCAGGGCTGTTCCACTCCAAAGGTCATATTCTCCAGAACCTTTTGTCATAAATCGGTAATAGTAGCTAGTTGAATCGACTGTTGAAAAGAACACTTCCATATGGAAATTTGGTCCTTCAATTTCTCGATAGCTTTCAATTATTGCTATTCTATTGCCGTTTGAGTTATATAAAGTATCAATAATCGGGGCACTCGATAATGAAGTCATGAGAGAATGAAAGTTTGTTCTACCACGAAAGCCAAAACTTGGCGCTGGTTTGTCCGCTCCTAAAGCAAATTCGATGGTTTGGGCAGTAATAGTATCCGTCCAAAAATCGAAGTAAATGGTATTATTCCCCAATTGATTGGTTGGGTTGTTTTTAAACCAAACGAAGGTAGTGTCAGAAGTCACATCTCCATGACAATGGTATTTACCCCAGCTCCCTGAGTTTCCAGCGGCACCAACTATAATGCGTCCTGGTTTGTCGTCCATCAGTTGTTCCATGATTTCGGCAGCGGGATCATTTCCATCATGACTGCCTAAATAAGAACCTAAAGACAAATTCACGACGGCTGGCATATCATATTGATCGGCTATTTTAAATATGTAATCACAAGCATCGGCAATCGTTAATGTCCAATTCGGTAAGTTAAAATTGGTTTCAACTACAATTATGTTTGCATCTGGCGCCATTCCTTTGTTTTGACCATTTGCTAGACCATTTCCAGCCGCTGCGCCAGCTACAGTTGTACCGTGTGCATTGTCGTCCATACTAGTGCAGGTGCCGTTGTTTATAGAAGTGCTATCCCATTCTTGACCATAATTATAGGGCATAGGGGAGTTAGGTCCTGTCATAGAATGGTCCCAATATCTTAGAATACGCGTTTTCCCTGTAGAATCCTTAAAATCAGGATGATTAAAATCAACACCAGTATCTACAACTCCTATAATTACATTTTTTCCGGTATAGCCTTGGCTTAATCCGCCTAGACCTTGTTGAACAGGGTTTACGAAATAGGTAGCTCTTGTTGTGTCATTAAGCAATTGCGGTGGAGCATGTTCAAAGTAAAAAGAAGGTAAGCTTCCTTCCGTTACTTTGGATTGGATCCAGCTTGGTGTACATGTAATAAATATCCAATTTTTTGAAGAATACTTTGTTCTTACACCTTCTTTTTCAAGGAGTTGATAATTCTGATAAGTGTTATCAATACAGAAAGTAGTTATCACATTTGGACTTTCTTTAAGTGTTTTATCGAAGCCAAAACCTTGGGAAAGGCTTACAGAATTAATAGCGAAAAGGAAAAAAGAGACCAAAAAGGAAAAGGAAATTTTCATCATTTTTAAGTATTATAAGAGATGCAACAATAAACATACGCTAAAAATTGGTAATTTAGTTGGTCAGTTATTGAAATTTATCAACTTTTACGATTCAAATAAAATCAAATGATTAAAAAAACACTTTTAGTTGCGGTAGCCATAGCTATCGGGAATTTTGCTTTTTCTCAGGCTACGAAGCAAACGGAGAATTGGTATAATAAAGGTAAGGCAGGGATGGAAACCGAAAAAGCTTACAAAAAATTAAAGAAAAGAAAATCAGAAACAGTAATTGTAGCTGTTATTGATTCAGGTGTAGATATCGAGCACGAGGACTTGAAAGGAAAAATCTGGACAAATTCTAAAGAAATTGCTGGAAACGGTATTGATGATGACAATAATGGTTACATCGATGATATTCACGGTTGGAATTATTTAGGAAACTCAAAAGGTGAGAATGTTAACGGAGCAAATCTTGAAAAAACAAGAATTTATAGAGAATTAGGTAAAAAATTCGCGGGTAAAGACGAAAGCTCAATTTCGGCAGCCGACAAAGCTGATTATGCCCTTTACCAAGAAGTAAAGAAATCTGTTGATGCAGAAGTTGCAATGTACTCTCAATATGTTGGTTACATGGATATGTTGCCTATGATGATCGAACAAGTACCAAAGCAAGTAGCAGAGAAATTAGGGAAAGCTGATTATACTGTTAAGGATTTGGAAAAATGGAATCCTACAGAGCAAGCAGATCAGCAATTGAAGAAAACTGCTATTGCTATTGCGGAAGGTGATTTATCACTAGAATCAGTTGAAAAGCAGAAGAATCAGTTAAATGAAATGTTGGATTATCATCTAAACGTAGATTTTGACGAACGCAAAATTATTGGAGATAATCCAAATGATTTTAGTGACATTGGGTATGGTAATAATGATGTTGAAGGTCCAGATGCATTGCACGGGACTCACGTTAGCGGAATTATTGGCGCTACAAGAAAAAACAAAATTGGATATGATGGTGTTGCTGAAAATATTCTAATTATGTCTTTGAGAGCCGTACCAAACGGAGATGAGGCTGATAAAGATATCGCATTAGCTATACGTTATGCTGTTGACAATGGAGCGAAAGTGATTAACATGTCATTCGGTAAAGCATATTCACCTCACCAAAAAGAAGTAGCAGCGGCATTTCAATATGCAGCTTCAAAAGGAGTTTTGTTGGTTCACGCAGCTGGAAATGACGGAACGAATTTGGATGTAGCGAATAATTTCCCAACAAACCAATATTCATTTGAATCAAATCCAAACAGTATGTTTTTAACGATTGGAGCTTCAACTCGAATTGCTAAAAAAGAATTAGCTGCTGATTTCTCTAATTACTCTCAAACAAAAGTGGACATCTTTGCGCCAGGACATGAAATCTGGAATACAGTACCACAAAGTGAGTACATGAAATTACAAGGTACTTCTATGGCAGCGCCAATGGTTAGTGGAGTAGCAGCAATGCTTAAATCATACTTCCCAACTTTGACAATGTCTGAGATTAAGGCAATTATGTTGACAACAGGAAAGTCATATAAAGGCACAATGGAAATCCAACCAGGAACGGAAGATACATTGGTTGATTTTGCAACCATGTCTGTAACTGGAAGCGTTATAAATGTTGAAAATGCAGTGAAAGCGTGTAAAGAATTAGAGAAATCTAAAATGAATTAAATAAAAAAAGCTATTTTTAAGCCGTCTCAAAAAAAATGAGGCGGCTTTTTTATGCGTTATCTTTTTGTATTTTTTCTTTTTGCTTTTACTCTTGAGCCAACTGAACCGCCAATAGATATTGACAGTATGAATGCTGTTGTTGATAATTGGCATTTGGCAGCGACAAAAGCAGATTTCGAAGGTTACTTTGGATTAATGAATGAAAAGTTCATATTTCTAGGAACGGCTCCTGGTGAAAGATGGAATAAAGAAGATTTTGCATCATTTTCAAAACCTTATTTTGAACAAGGTGCTGCTTGGGATTTTAAACCAATTGACAGATCTTGGGTCTTTTCGAAGAATAAAAAAATGGCTTGGTTTGATGAAAACCTGAATACATGGATGAAAGATTGTCGAGGTTCAGGCATTATGGTTTATGAGCAAGGAAAATGGAAGTTGGCCTACTACAATTTAACCGTTCTTATCGAAAACGAAAAAATACAAGAATTCATTGAACTAAGAGAGAGATAGTTTAAGGCTAAATTATCAATTCCCTTTCGCGTGATCCTTTAAGAATTGTTCAAGACCTGAATCTGTTAACGGATGTTTAGCCAATGCCTGAATAGCCTTTAAAGGAGCCGTCATAACATCTGCACCTATTTCCGCACAACGAATGATATGCATAGGGTGACGAACACTAGCAGCAAGTATTTGGGTGTTAAAGGCGTAATTATCATAAATCAAACGTATTTGAGCGATTAAGTCCAAACCATCCGTCGAGATATCATCCAATCTACCTAAAAAAGGAGAGAGGTAGGTTGCTCCCGCTTTTGCGGCCAACAAAGCTTGTCCAGCTGAAAATACCAAGGTGCAATTTGTATCAATTCCTTTGCCAGAGAAGTATTTGATAGCTTTTATCCCTTCAGGAATCATTGGAACTTTTACTACAATATTCTTGTGAAGCGAAGCAAGAAATTCACCTTCACGAACCATCCCTGCAAAATCAGTTGCAATAACTTCAGCGCTTACCGGTCCATCAACAATATTGCATATATCAACGTAATGTTTAAAAACCGCCTGATCCCCAAAAATTCCTTCTTTTGCCATCAGTGAAGGGTTAGTTGTAACGCCATCCAGAATTCCCATATCATAGGCTTCTCTGATTTCGTCTAAGTTTGCTGTATCGATGAAAAATTGCATTTTTTTTAGTTACGAGTTTGTGATTTGCAAGTTACAAGTTTCTTCGAACTAGTTGTATTTTGTACAGAAAATTTAGGGCAAAAAAAAGTGGGGCAAGCTACTTTCATCGCACCGCTCAACCTCATACCTTTGCTACGTTCCCGTCCTGGAGGATTAAGAGGGAGCTGGTCGTAAAAGACTTACCCCGGCGCAAAAGTACGTATTTAATTGGGAATGATTCTTAAATGTTGAATAAAAATGCAGTCAATTATTGAATTATTGGCATAAATTAGTGTAAACCAAAATGATTCTAACCAAAACAAAAAAAGCCCGACTATAGTCGAGCTTTTAAATATCTTATAGAAAAGATTAATCCACGTGCATGAAATCTTTCTTTGCAAGTAATTCATCTTCTGATTCTCGGTAATCTGGGTCGTCTACACAGCAATCAACAGGACAAACGGCAGCGCATTGAGGTTCGTCGTGGAAGCCTTTGCATTCAGTACATTTGTCATGAACGATGAAATAAACGTCCATGTCAACAGGTTCGAAATTAGCATCTGCTTCGATTTCGTCACCGTTTAATGTTGTAATCATCCCTTTCAATGAGGTTCCGTCAGAGTATTTCCACTCTGCGCCACCTTCGTATATTGCGTTATTCGGACATTCTGGCTCGCATGCTCCACAATTGATGCATTCGTCAGTAATAATTATTGCCATAGCGTATATGCTTTTTTCAAATTTTTTACAAATATAGAACGTCTCGGGGAATCATTTGTTTAAAAACTCCTAAAATCTACCTTTTTACTGATTTTTTGTTCAGAGAAGCGTAAATTTGCCCCGTGAAAAGAGAAGAATTGATTGATTTGTTTGCCCAACTTGGAAAAGTGTGCGACGCTTTAGGAAACTCTAAAGAGTGGGAGTCTTTTAAAATTGGTGTAACCTCGGAAGAGTTTGAGAAATTACAATATATCGTCAATCGACAATTCGTATTCAACGGTTGGTTTACGAAAGAGAACGTGCAACGCGCGTTGATAGACTGGTCGAATTTGCTTTCTTCTGAAAAAATGAACGAATGGTTGTCTAATTATTCCTTCTCAGAAAATAAGAAAGAAGTTGGTGTAATTATGGCTGGCAATATTCCTCTTGTTGGATTTCACGATTTTGTAAGCACAGTTTTATCAGGTAACATCGCGGTTTGTAAATTAAGTTCTGATGATAATACGCTTTTGCCGGCTTTACTTGAAACGATGGTAAAATGGAACCCAGATTTTTCCAGTCATTTTCGATTGACAGCAGGAAAACTCGGTAATATTGATGCATTAATCGCTACTGGAAGTAACAATTCTGTTCAACACTTCGAGCAGTATTTTGGACATTTGCCCCATATTTTTAGGAGAAACAGAACATCTGTAGCGATATTAAATGGAACAGAAACTGAAGATGAGCGAAAAGCACTAGGCGCTGATATTTTTACTTATTATGGTTTAGGTTGTAGAAATGTTTCTCATTTATTATTGCCAGAAAACTACAATATTGATTTGTTTTTTACTGGAATTTTCGAATATCACGATATTATTTATAACAAGAAATACGGTAATAATTACGATTACAATAAGGCCATATTCTTGATGAACAAGTTTAATTTATTGGACAATAATTTCCTTTTACTTAGAGAAACAGAAGATTTACATTCACCTCTAGCGATGGTTCATCATCACGTTTATAAATCAAAAGCGGATATTGAAGCATATTTGAAATTACATGAGGATTCTATCCAAGCGATAATTGGACATGATTATTTGCCTTTTGGTTCTGCCCAATCTCCTGCTTGGAATGATTATGCTGATGGAGTAGATACTATGGAATGGTTAACAAATCTGTCTAATTAGAGTTAATTAGCTATTAATTATACTTGTTGATTTCATAATTGATTTGCTTTAGATAGTTCTTTTTTTGCCCTCTACCTTTGCGGCAAAAAATGGAAATATTTATTTACACATTTGGCGCATTGCTATCGATTATGAATCCTTTAGGCACGGTTCCTGTTTTTGTTGGACTTACTAAAGAACTTGAGCTTTCAGAACGTTCTTCTATAGCCTTTTGGACGGCATTTAATGTTCTTTTAATTTTACTCATATCCTTTTTCGCAGGGAAGTACATGCTTTCCTTTTTTGGAATTTCATTGGATGCATTAAAAGTTGGTGGTGGTTTAATAATTGCGACTTCAGGTTTTGCTTTGCTTACAGGAAGGTTTTCTGAGCATAAAGGAATGAAGAAGGAAAAGGTTCAGAAAGATATACGGACACGCTCAGAAATATCATTAACGCCTTTAGCCTTGCCTATGTTGGCTGGACCAGGAACTATTTCGATGCTGATTGCCTTCAATGAGAAGTATACTTTACCGCAAGAAATATTTTCTGTTTTAGGAGCGGTACTTTTTACGGTTATTGTTATTTATGGCATCCTAAAGGCATCGCACTTTATTGTTCGCTTTTTAGGCGCTTCAGGTATAAATGCTTTGTCCAGAATTATTGGTTTCGTTGTTATAGCAATAGGAGTAGAAATGATTATGGGAGTAGTGAAGAGTATTTTCAAGGCATAAAAAAAACACCCTTTCAAAATAAAAGGGTGTTTCGTTATGTGAGTTTATTTAATGTGAAACAACAATTTGCATTGCTGTCATCCCTTTGTCGCTTTTAATTTTCATTGTGTACATTCCGTTAGCGATTTCAGCTACGTTTACCGAAATATCCGTAGCGTTTGATTTCACTTCCTGCGTAAGCACAATTCGACCGGATAAATCAGTCATTGTAATTGTTCCTGACTTAATTTCGGTGGATAAACTGACTGTTAATTGATCTTTTGCCGGATTTGGGAATACATTTGCTTCAATAGTTTGATTCAACTCTGACAATCCAAAAATGGAGCTACAGTCAAAATCAGGTCGTATAACGATTGCACGTGGATTCGATAAAAAGAGCAAATCTCCAGCCGCGTTGTATCCGTAAACAGATTGTTCTGGCACTGTTTGACCGTACATAAAGCGAACGTCATCAGTTCCTGCAGCTACTCCACCGTTGTGTCCGGCTACTACCAAAATTTCTTCACCCGCATATACACTGGCAACTACAAGCATTTCTAAAGTAATTATAGATCCTAAATCAGCCGATGTAATTGTGTGATAGAATGATTCTCCACGATAAGTAAAAGCACTAATGGCTTCATCGAAAGCGTATACTTCGGCGAAAACTTCTTTTCCTACACTTTGAGCATAATTGGTAATCCCAATATGAACACATTCAACGAAATCATCAACAGTTACTTGATAGACATTTCCAATTTTAAAAGGTTGACCGGTATTCGATGAAAAGTTAGAAATCGATCCTGTAGACTGACTAGCATTCGTCAAATTATCTAATCCAAAAGTAGATGCAGTGATCATTAAACTATCCGCGAAAGAATTGTTTAAGAGATTTCCATCGGTTCCTGAAGTGGAAGAAGCATTTGTTGCCAGACTATACAATCCAGTTGCAGACGGAGTCCAAGTTGTTGTTGAAGGCACTGTATCACTCGTTGCAATGGCAAGCGTTATTGGTGCCGAAATTCCAGAATAAACAGATCCAGAAGTGCCAGATAAGTCTGTTGCAACTGTTGAACCAGCTAACGGGCTAATAGAACTATTTGTCAAACGTGAGTAAAACGTAACTGGTGCAGCATGTGAAAGAGGCGTTTTGTAGTATTGGTAGTCGAATGATCCCATTCCCCACCAAGAATCGTCTAGTGCAATATCAAATGGTTCCAATTCACTTAAAGTAATATCATCAATCATCCAATAGTAAACACGAGCGCTCCAGCCGAAACTAATATATACCGTTGCTTGATTTGCCGCAATGGCGGTAATATTTAATGATACAGGTTTTGGATTGGCTGAAGTGGCATTATTGGCCAAACCATTTGAAACGTTGAATGTTGTCCAAGTAACACCATCATTACTAACTTTAACATTCATAGAAACTCCATTGTTATAGCGATAGAACTGTTCAAATTTTAAAACCACTGAACCGTGAGTTGAACAATCTATTGGACTCGAAGTAACATAAGTGCTCAAATATTGATAATTCGCACCAGATGGTTGTCCGTTTGTAAAATGGTTTGCTGAATCTATATCGCAAATTAGAAAACCATTAGCAGCAGTAGTTGAATTTATTCCCGCTGCACCAGCAGTTGCAGAATTCCCATTAAAAAATCCCCAAGAACCATCTGTGGAATAAGACCATGGACAAATTGCTGAAGAGTCTTGCAAAGTCCAACCGGCCGGAAATCCAGAACCAAAATCTTCGGTATAGAAAGGTGTAGAACTGCTTTCTGGATTATTATCCAATGCAGGTTTTGCAGTCGGACCAATTTTGAAAGTTGGTCCGCTATCCTGTTCAATTGCAGTGTTTTGCGCCATACCTCCAAAGGAGAGGAGAACTGATGTTATAAGTACGATTTTTTTCATATTTGCTGATTTAGTGAATAAAATTTACTGACGAGTTAAGCTAAATTATGAAAAAAAAATAACCGATAAGATTTTCTTATCGGTTATTATATACAAGTCTATTAAGATTTATTTAATCAAAGTCATTTCATCTACGAGGTGACCAGCTCCGTAACATTTGTCTACCAACCACATCGTATATCTAACGTCTACTGAAATCGTCCGTTGGATATTTGGTTCGAAGAAAATATCACCTGACATCGCTTCCCAGTTTCCGTCGAAGGCAGTTCCAATCAAATGACCGTCAGCATTGATAACAGGTGATCCTGAGTTTCCTCCAGTAATATCATTATTTGATAAGAAGTTGATTTTCAAGTCACCATTTTCATCAGCATATTGTCCGAAATCCTTCGCCAACATTTTCTCCTTCATAATTGGATCAATATTGAATTCTGGGTTGTTTGGATCTTCCTTTGCCAATAAACCTTCATAGTTAGTTGTAATGTCATATTTTGTTCCATTTGGAGCAGTGTATGGCAAAACGTTTCCGTAAGTCAAACGCATTGTTGAATTAGCATTTGGATAGAATTTCTTTTCTGGTTGCATTTCACGAAGTCCTTTTACGTAAAGTCGTTCAGCTCTTTCTAAGTTTTCCTCAGCTGTGTTAACCGATTCCAATTTCGAAGTTGCTACAAAGGCATCTGTAATATCCATTGCTAAACGATACAATGGGTCTTTTTCCAAAACCTCCATTGTTGGGTTAGCAGCAAAAGCTGCATATCTTTCCTTGTCAGCAAATACGGAAGTACTTCGCACCGCTTTCATGAATTTTTTCATTTTCATATTACTCATGCAGCGCATTTTCTTTGCCATTTTACCCAATTGGTTTTTAGGGATATCTTTGATGTACATAGCCAATAATGATTCTATTGTTTCCAATTCAAGATCAATATTGATTTTGTCATAAGTTTCAAGACCGATTTGATTCAGACGACCAGCAATGTTTTCTGCAGCAGCAGTGTTACCATCTTTCAAAGCATTCATATAAAAGCTGTAACGGAAAGTTAACAACATCAAATCTACAGAGTATACAAATTCTGATTGGTAAGCCTTGATGTATACATAGTCTTCTTTGGCCTTGTAGCCATTCTCAAATAAGCTAAGTACAGGTTCATACAATTCTTTGCCTTTCGCGAAATCAGCAAATTTGGCTTCTAATTCTTGTTTTTTACCAATTACACCGTTGTTTTTAACTTGTTCAGTCTGACCGATAAAGTATTTCCAATAGTTAGCAACTTGCGCATATTTAGAAGAATACTTCAAGCGTAGAGCAACATCTTTGTCCATATAAGATTTCATGATGCTTAGCTTTTTAGCACGGATGTCAACACGTTTTGGTTGCTCTAACGTCACAGCTTGTTCAACTCCCCAAGAACTTAAATAACGATCTGTTGATCCTGGGAATCCCATAATCATGGCGTAATCATTTTCTTTTACGCCTTTAATATTTACTGGTAAATGATGTTTTGGTGTGTAAGGTTTGTTTGCTTCATCGTAAGCTGCTGGTTTATTGTCAGCACCAGAATATACTCTAAACATTGAGAAATCTGCTGTGTGACGTGGCCACATCCAGTTATCAGTATCACCGCCGTACTTACCTGCTGATTGAGGAGGTGTTCCAACAAAACGGATGTCTTTAAATGTTTCTTTTACAAATAAATAGAATTCGTTGCCTTCATAGAAATCACGAACGAAAGCTTCGTAATGGGTTCCATTGGTTGCATCTTTCGTTAACACAGCAGAAATTTCTTTGATTTTTGCCGCACGTTCTTCAGGTGACATTGCTTCGTTTAGTTCTTTTGCAATAGTTGCAGTAACGTCTTCAATTCGAATGATAAACGTTGCTGTTAAACCAGGAACAGCAATTTCTTCTTTGTGATTTTTCGCCCAAAAACCGTTGTCAAGGTAATTGTGTTCTGTTGTTGAAGCACCAGCAATTGCATCATAACCACAATGGTGGTTTGTTAAAATCAACCCTTTGTTTGAAATGATTTCCCCAGTACAAAATCCTCCAAATGAAATGACAGCATCCTTTAGAGATGAGTTGTTTAAAGAGTAAATTTCTTCTTGCGAAAGGCGAAGACCATGCTTTTTCATGTCCTCGTAATTTCTTCCCAAAAGGAAGGGTAACCACATGCCTTCGTCCGCTTTTGCAAAGGATCCAATAAGTACTGCAATCGCGACAAGCGCTATTTTAAATTGTTTCATTTTTTGATTATTGTTTTGGTTTTTATTTAAGAGTCGTAAAATTAATGTTTTTTTTCAGCTTTCGAAAGCGCCTACTGAATTGTGATTTCATCCAAAAACAGCCAAGTTGGATTATCAGCACCTAAATGCCAATCTGGACATTTACCCGTATTTACAGCCGTAATTCGAATGGTTTTTATAGGTTTTCTATGTCGAAGGTTGATATTGAAAGTTTCTCTGTTGCCAGGTCTATAAGTCGATTGTCTTTCGATTTTATGTTTGTAACATGGTTTGAATTTTTTGCCATCTCTTGAAACCTCGACAATTACAGATTCAGGGTAGAATATCCAAGATTTTAAATCTTCCAGCATTCCAACGGTAATGTCTACGTTTTTTCTCGGATTAACTAAGGTTATTTCAGCAATTACATCTTTTCCGTAAAATCCTTGCCAATCACCAGTTCTAAACTCTTTATTCCCCGTTATTCCATCGATTAAGGCATTCTTTCCACCTGCAGCATATGGTAGATCAAATTCTGTTTTAAGATTGAGAATCAAATCATTGTTTCTACGCACAAAATCAGTGGAAACAACGGCACTTTTATTTGCCGCATTTAAGACTGTTCGCGCCTCTATTAAGGTATTCTTTTCAATGAAAATAGGACCGACATATTGTGTCCATTCACCACCATCAATGTTGTATTCGATCGCTAGTGTTCGACCTTCCATGAATGAAGGAATTGCTATTTCAATTTGAGTGGAACCATCAAAAACCCGTGATGTATTTTTGAAGTAGGGAATAGTGCAAAAATCTGCTGGAATTTCTGAAAGGGTAGGTGCATGAATGAAATTCTTAACTATTCCACTAGGATTTGGTCCCATATGGAATACCAATTTACCTCCTTGCATTATTTCAGAATATGTGAGATACAAACGATTTAGCTCTTTCCCTCTCCATGTTAAACTCTGAATATACTTATTCGTAGTTGATTGATTTATGCATTCAATTTCAAAAAGATCAGTTTTTTCATCAATATACAAATGCGCTTTTTTAGCAATTGGTCGGCCAATATCGAAATATTCACTACCTGGAGCAACTTGATACAACCCAAGCGCGCTTAGCACATACCATGATGACATTTGGCCGCAATCCTCGTTTCCTGAAAGTCCGTCTGGTGCATTTTGGTACAAAGAACTTAAAATACTGTCCAAATACAATTGCGCTTTATCTGGTCGCCCGACATAGTTGTAGAGATAAGCCATGTGATGAGAAGGCTCGTTTCCATGAGCGTATTGACCAATAAGTCCAGTAATGTCTGATTGGTTTCTGCCAGAAGTTTCGGAACTTGCTTCAAACATTTCATCTAAATGATCTTCAAGTGTTCGTTTGTCTCCGTGAATAGATTTTAAGACTCCAATAGCATGTGGTGCAAAAAGCGAATACTGCCAAGCGTTGGCTTCAGTGTAATTGAAATTCACTTCATCTGGTCGGAAGGGTTCCATCCATTGTCCGCCGCGTCTTGCTCTGAAGAAATGGGTATCAGGATCAAAATGGTTTAAGAAATTAAAACTTCGTTTGTAAAATGTTTGGGCAATTTCAGTTTTACCCATATCGGCAGCCATGTTTGCAATACAAAAGTCGTCATAAGCGTATTCAAGCATCTTAGAAACGGATTCTGGCTCAGTTGCTAATGATAAATAACCATTTTCTGCATAAAAGTCTTTTGAGTATGCTCTGTCATTAGCTGTTTTAACCATTGCAGCGAGTGCTTTTTCAGCATCAAAATTTCTAATTCCTTTATTGTATGCGTCTGCAATTACTGAAACACTATGGTAACCAATCATACATTCTGTTTCGTTTCCAGCCAATTCCCACACGGGTAAATCATTTCCTTGTTCTTCATGACGAAGGAATGTTTCTATAAAATCTTCAACGCGTTCTTTGTGCGTTAAGGTGAACAGCGGGTGAGTGGCACGAAAGGTATCCCAAAGTGAAAATACGGTGTACATTTTATTTTGAGTACCCATTAAAGAATGAACTTGCTTGTCCATTCCTCTATATCGACCATCAACATCTGAAAAGGTATTCGGATTTAAGAATGAGTGATAAAGTGCTGTGTAAAAGATAGTTTTAGTTTCTTTTGAATTGGATTCAAAGTGTATTTTCGATAATTCATTGCGCCAATCTTGCTGGGTTTTGGCTTTTACTTTCTCGAAACTAAAGTCTGGAATTTCTTTATCAACATTTAGCTTCGCACCATTTTCATCCACAGCTGACATTCCAACTCGGAGTTGTATTTCGCGGCAATTTTTTGGGAATTTCAGTAACAGTTTATGTCTACCATCTTTCGTTATTTCTTCTGCTGACAAAAAAGGCATGGAAGTTTGCAAGTAGAAATAGAAGTGCTGTTCCTCAGCCCAGGCTTTAGAAATGCGATTTCCTTGAACCGTTGAATTATCAATTACCTTGAAATTAGAGGATAATAATTCATCACGATAATCTAAATCTAAAAGAATGTATTTGTCTTCTCCAAAATCAGAAAAAGAATACCGGTGCATTCCGGAGTGCTCAGCAACGGTAAGTTCAACTTTAATTGATCTGTCAAGAAGTGTTACTGCGTAGTATCCAGGTTCTGCCCGTTCATTTGAATGACTAAACCTACTGCCATAACCGCCGACTTTGTCTTTGAATAATGGATCAATTTTGGGTTTCCCAATTTGAGGAACGACCAATAAATCGGCGTAATCGGAAACGCCAGTTCCAGAAAGATGTGTGTGTGAGAATCCATAAATAACGTCATCATCATAATGATAACCTCCGCAACCATCCCAGCCATCGTATCGAGTATCTGGACTTAATTGCATCATGCCGAATGGAGCAGAAGCACCAGGATAGGTGTGTCCATGACCACCAGTACCAATAAATGGGTTTACAAAATCGATCGGGTCCGAAGGTGTATCGGTTGGTTTTTTATTTTGAAATAGTTGTTTCGCTTTGTCTGTTGATTCTTGCAGTTTTAGGACACTACCATTTTGTCCATATGTAACGATAGAAAGGAAGAACAGGCTAATAAAAATGAGCTTACGCATGTTTTATTGTTTTCCAAAATAATGTTGCCGCTGTTCCAAGAACTGCAGCATTTCTATGATGTAATTCTGATGTTCGAATTTCAATTTTATTTTCAAGGACTTTTAAAATGTCTTTTTCCATGGCAGCTTTGACTTTCCTCGCGAAAAACTCCCCACTTTGAGCAAGTCCACCAAAAAGAATGTAAGCTTTTGGATCTGAAAAGCAACCAAAATCTGCAAGTGAACTCCCGAGAATTTCTGCGGTAAAGTCAACAATTTTTGTTGCGAATTCATCACCTTTTTGGGCACATTCGAAAATAGTCCGTGCTGAAATATGGTCAACATTGTGTATGGTAGAATCTGATGGGAGTTCTGATTTCCATTCGTTGTATGTGCGAACGACTCCTGTGGATGACGCATACGTTTCAAGACAACCCAAACGACCGCAACCACATTCTCTTCCGTTTTTAACCACTCGGATATGGCCAAATTCACCAGCAAATCCATGTTCGCCTTCAATTAAAGTGCCGTTTATTATTATCCCAGAACCTAAGCCAGTACCCAATGTTATGCAAACAAAATTTTTCAAATCTCTACCTGCACCAAACATCAATTCACCCACGGCCGCTGCATTGGCATCATTTATAAGAATTGCAGGTTTGTGAAATTTATTTTCGAAAAGCTCGCAAATTGGTATTATACCTTTCCAACGTAAATTTGGAGCAAATTCAATATTCCCGTCCAAAGCATTGCCATTAGGTGCGCCAATTCCGATTCCTAATATTTGATGAATATCATGCCTTTCAGTAAGTATTTTATGAATATCGTTCACCATATCTTTGGCTTCTGGATAATCATGGGTTTTAATTATTTCTTCAAATAGCATTTCCCCATCTTGACTAACCACGCCAAAAGCTGTATTAGTTCCGCCTATATCAATACCTAATGCGTAATGTTTAATCATTTTTTTTGCTTGTTATGTTCCAATCTGTATAAAAAGCCTTTAGGAAATTTTCCATAAAAGCATGCCTAGTTTCAGCAATTTTTTTGCCCTCAACAGTTTGCATTTTAGATTTTAAAAGTAGTAGTTTTTCATAGAAGTGGTTTATAGTATGGCTTTTACTTTTTGCATATTGTTCAAAATTGTCATGCAATATTGGATTTACAGAGGGATTGTAGATAGGTCTATTTTTATTACCTCCAAAAGCAAAAGCCCTTGCTATTCCTATGGCTCCAATGGCGTCAAGTCGGTCAGCGTCCTGTATAATTTTGGTTTCTATTGATAATTCTCCAATTTCTACATTGGCTCCTTTAAACGAAATTTTATCAACCAATTCACAAACATCATAAGAAATTGATTCAGGACAGTTTAATTTCTTTAGCCAAATTCTTGCTGCTTCGCCATTCGCATTTAATATACCTCCATTGAATTTATGATCCGAAATATCATGCAATAAAGCCCCTAGATGTATGATATCTCTATTTCCTCCTTCAATTTTTTGCAAATGAAGCGACATATCTCTGACTCTGCGTATATGTTCCCAATCATGCCCGGTAGGTTCGTCTTTCCAAGTATCTTTAAGTTCGGACTCTATCGAATAAATTACGTCTTTAATCATTTACTTAAGATTAAAAAGATGAATACGTCCTTTTGTAGTGCTTGCCGCTAGTTTTCCATCGAACTCGCAAAGAGTAAAATAATTACCCTTTACAAATGATGACCATGTTTTCCCTTTGTTTTTTGAAAAATCGATGCCATTCGTTCCGCAGCAATACAAAATGCCGTCTATTTCAGATACATTCGATCGATATCCATTTGGATTTATTTTTGGAGAAAACCAGGTTAGTCCTCCATCCTTACTAATCCGGCATGTGTTTGAAGGTTCATCAGGTTTTAAATAATCACCACCGACTGAAATAATAATTCTATTTTTAGTTATGGTAAAAGAATATGCACCGCAAGTAGGGCATGAGCTATATCCCATGGAATTAGAAAACCAACTTTCGCCAGCGTTATTGGATCTGAAATACCGAGATGAGTCGCCACCAGAAACAAATGTAAAAATTGAGGGGCCTAACATTTTGACATTTGTGCCGCTTGCTGCAAAACCAGCTTCACCATCAAAAGCAAATGGACTGTTCTTTATTGATTCCCATGTTTCTCCCCAGTTAAGGCTCTTAAATAAAGAAAACTTATTGTTTACTGGATCGCCCATCATAAATATCGTGTTTCCAGAATAATCAATACCGTCCAAAAAGACACCATCAAAAGGAGTCTTAAAAAGCTTGTCTGATTTCTCGAGTTTGTAGCTTGTTACTTCACTGGAATCGCCAACAGCAACAATTACAATCTTATTTTCATTAAAAATTATATCTCGGTATTCCTTTTCAGGAGTAGAAAACATAGAATAAATGTTTTTTGATTCTTTTGGGTAGAAATATACTTTTCCATCGGAAGCAGCAATAATCAATTCTTTCTCTGTAGCGAAAATAGCGCGGGAATGGGTTTTCGGGTTGTTAGCGTATTCAATCGTAAGTAAGGGACTACTAACTTTGATATTCTTTTGTGTTGCGCATGAATTCAACATAGCAACGAATGAAAGAAGAAGACTAAACGCGAAACTTACTTTTAAACTTTTCATATTGCTCTTTTCTTAACTTTTCGAGGTCTGAAGGGACTTCTCTTTTCCAACGTTTGTGCGACCAAATCCAAAATGCAGGTTCGGCAGTAATATCATTTTCCAAAGAAGCAACATGGGTTTCTGTAATTTTTCCATATTCCTCTTTTTTAGGATTATCGGTAATAGGTTCAAAAATCACCTCGTAATACCCACGCCGCACTTTTTTCATATGCAAATAAACAACAGCATAATTGTATTCATGAGCTATCTGCTCTGCTCCAAAAGCAATCGCTGTAGGCTGATTTAAAAATCTTGTCCAATAGGATTTTAAAGAATCTCCAGGACTTTGATCGGCAAGAACCAACAACGAAACTGGTGTGCTTTTTTGATCGATAAGTGTTTGTTTGAAATTTTTAGCGTTAACTATTTTCATTCCAAATCGACTTCTGCGTTGATTTATTTTTTTGTCCCAAAATGAATTGGTCATTGGCATTCCAATACCAACAGCTTGATGGGCAAAAAGGAAGTTTTGAGCGCATATGATCCATTCCCAGTTATTGTAATGTCCTCCTACGAAAATTACATTTTTCCCTTGAATATAGAGTTGGTCAATAGAATCGCGGTTTAAAACATGAATTCGTTTCTTGAGTTCCATTTTGGAAATAGTAAGGTTCTTAACCGCTTCGGCTAATAAATCTGTAAAATGGTGATAAAACTTACGTTCAATAGATTTGTGCTGACGTGAATTGAGCTCAGGGAAAGAGTTTTTAATATTTTCTCTAACAACCTCGCGTCGATAGGGAATAATTGTAATTAATAAAAGAAAGAAAAAGTCAGTAAAAATGTAGAGTAACCACAAAGGAAGCAGTGAAATTGGGAGAACAAGAAGATAATAAGCCAGTTTGGACAACATGTAATCTATTTGTATTTGTCTCCCCAGCGGTCTTGAATGTATTTTTCAATCTCCTTTTCTCTGCTGTTGCTTCCTGCTTCAAAAAATCGAGTATTCTCCAATCCTTCAGGCATGAATTCTTGTTGCACAAAATTTCCTGGGTAGTTGTGCGAATATAAATAATCTTTACCATATCCAAGCTCCTTCATCAATTTCGTTGGAGCATTTCTCAAATGAAGAGGAATAGGAAGGTTGCCACTTTTCTTGACTTCGGCTTGTGCATTGTTAATTGCCATGTAGGAAGCATTTCCTTTTGGACTGGTCGCTAAATAAACCACACATTGCGCCAAAATAATTCTACTTTCTGGCCATCCAACTGTGTTAACTGCTTGAAAACAGTTGTTTGCCAATATCAACGCCGTAGGATTTGCGACCCCAATATCTTCGGCTGCGGAGATAATTAATCGTCGAGCGATAAATTTTGGATCCTCACCACCTTCAACCATTCTTGCAAGCCAATAAATTGCCGCATCAGCATCGCTGCCACGAATTGATTTTATAAAAGCTGAGATTATATCGTAATGCTGTTCACCGTCCTTGTCGTACCGAGCAATGTTTTCTTGCGCAATTTGAGTCACAACCTCGTTCGTTACAATTATTTCTTCGTTCCTTGAAAAAGAACTGATAACCATTTCAAAGACATTCAAAAGCTTTCTAGAATCTCCGCCAGATATTGCCATTAAGGCACCTGTTTCTTCAAGTTTTATCTTTTTCGTTTTTAAAATCTCGTCTTCTTTAATGGCTCGATCTAAAATTAATGCCAATTCATCTTTACCATGTGCTTCAAGCGTGTAGACTTGACAGCGGGATAATAGCGCTGAGATAACCTCAAAAGAAGGATTCTCCGTTGTTGCACCAATAAGGGTTATTGTACCTTTTTCAACTGCTCCGAGTAAAGAATCTTGCTGTGATTTAGAAAAACGATGAATCTCATCAATAAAAAGAATGGTTCCGTTTTGCTGGTACATTCCTCCTGAAGAAGCTTTTTGAATTATTTCACGAACATCTTTAACACCACTAGAGATTGCCGATAAGGTATAGAAAGGTCGTTTGAGTTTGTCAGCAATAATTTGTGCTAATGTAGTTTTTCCAACACCTGGTGGTCCCCAAAGAATAATGGAAGGTAAAACTCCGGATTCCAATGCTCTTCTTAAAGACGCACCTTCTGCTAATATGTGATTTTGACCAATGTATTCATCCAAAGTTTTCGGCCGCATACGCTCCGCCAATGGAGTCATTGATGATATCATACTGGTTTTTCGTGTTTCCAACGTCTGTGGGACCAAAGCCAATATTCTGGATTCTCAGCAATAACCATTTCTAGGTATTTTGTATGTTGATCCAATACAAAGCCTTCATCTACTTCGGTAGGATTTTCAGTAATCGGGTAGAAACTTACCTCGTAGAATCCTCTTTTTCGTTTTCGAATGCAACCGAAAAGAACAACTTGATCTAATTTTGAAGCCAATCGTTCGGTTCCTGTCATCCAACCAGTTGGTTGATTCAAGAAAGTATTCCAATATGCTTTTTTAGGTGCATGTGGGGATTGGTCGTTCACCATAATACTCATAGTTGGTACTTTAGGTGTTTTTACCAATTTTCTAGGCACTTCTTTCATACTCATCATTTTTATACCAAAACGTTGACGAGATTTAAGAAGTACACGGTTGAAAAAATCATTTTTTAATGGCTGGTAGGCTGCAAAAACTTTGTGTTTCATTTGTTGCGCTAGTCCTACAGCGTAATATTCCCAATTGTTATAGTGTCCGCATAGAACCATAACGCTTCTTCCTTCTTCGAAATACTTATTGGGAACTTCTGGATTAAGAATGGCGCATCTTCGGATTATTTCTTTGTTGGAAATGGTCAATGATTTAACACTTTCAACCAAGAAATCTGCAAAGTGACGGTAAAATCCTTTTTCTATTTTCTTTAATTCCTTATCCGAAAGTTCGGGAAAAGAATTTTTCAGATTGTTGTGCACGATTTTCTTTCGATATCCAACAACATAATAGGTTAGGTAATATACAAAATCGGCCAACCAATAAAGGACAGTAAAGGGTAAATACGAAATGGGTAAAACCACACCGTAATAAAGAATTTTGCTAAAAAAGCTGCCCATTTTTAATTTCTGAGCGGCAAAAATACTTTTTTCACGCCGAACTGGAATAGAAATCTCCATAAACTGAGGTATTTTATTCAGAAACGTAAAAAAATGTTAATTGTTGTTTGGATTGACAGGGATTTGAGAAAACATCTTGTATTTGCCTCCAAGTTCTTGCAAACATTTTTGCCAAAGGTTGTTTTTACTCGTGTCCATGATTAAATTGGTCATGTCAGATTTAACAACTATCCATGATTTTTCTGCAATTTCATCATCTAATTGGTTTTTTGACCAGCCAGAATAGCCTAGAAAAAACCGAACTTTTGTTTCTGGATTTGGAGTGGATTTAAGCTGTTCTATAAGAACTTCATAGTCTCCACCAATAAAAATCTTGTCTGAAACTTTAATACTATTAGGAATTTTTTCGCCTAATGTGTGAATGTAGAATAGATTTTTTACGTCAACCGGGCCGCCAATGCTTATTCTAGAATCGATTTTTATCAATTCTTCGGAAAAATCTTCAAAGTTGATATCTAAATAATTGTTTAATACGAAGCCAAAGCTTCCTTCCGCGTTGTATTCACAAATTAAGATAACGCTTCGTTTAAAATAATCAGAATCCATAAATGGTTCGGCAACAAGAAGGTATCCTTGTTTTGGTTGAAGATTGTTTTCGAAATTTAAATCGAGCAAGTTTTTGATTTTCCTGTAATTTAATAGAAATATCTGAATTGTCTATGATTCAATTATATTTTTATTTGATGATTTCTGGGTGTAATGAATTGAAGATTTAGATATTGTACATTTGACAATAAATAGCTACTTTCGTATTTGTATCCTGAAAAATTGGTGAATCCATGCAATTCAATTCTATAAAAATTTCCCTTTTTTCATTGTTGTTTATAAGCATCAATGCGATTGGACAATCTGCCTTTCCGTTAAATAAGGCGCATGAAAAAAAGATAAAACAATTGATTAGAAAAATGTCCGTTGCAGAGAAAGTTGGACAGACATGTCAAATAACTTTAGATGCCATTCTAGTCACAGATAAAAATGGGAAAACTACCGAGCCAGCGCAAATTGACATTGATAAAATTGATGAAGCTTTTTCAAAATACAAAATTGGCTCAATACTCAATGTAAGTTCACACACCTTAAAAATGGAAGAATGGACTTCAATACACAAAGAAATAAAAGCCGCAGCCATTCGAAACAACTTGAAGACTCCCATAATTTATGGAATTGACGCAATTCATGGCGTGAATTACACTGTTGGAGGAACTCTTTTTCCTCAAGAAATAGGCCTTGCGGCAACTTGGAATAGGGAATTGGCTAGACAATTTGCACAAGTTACCGCTTATGAAGCGAGAGCCTCGGGATTGCCTTGGAATTTCTCTCCTGTACTGGATTTAGGAAGACAACCTCTTTGGTCGCGTTATTTTGAGACGCTTGGAGAAGATCCATTTTTGGCAAGCGTATTAGGCAAACAAATAATTTTTGGTTATCAAGGTAACTCCGAAATAGATAATTATCATGTTGCAGCATGTTTAAAACACTTTGTTGGGTATAGCGCACCCTTTTCTGGAAGAGACAGAACACCAGCTTGGATTCCAGAAAAATATATGGAAGAGTTGTATTTGCCGCCTTTCAAATCGGCTATTGATGCTGGTGCCATGACGCTTATGATAAACAGTGGTGACGTGAACGGCATACCTGGTCACGCGAATAAACATTTGTTAACTGATGTTCTGAAGAAAGAGTGGGGTTTTAGAGGATTTACTGTCTCGGATTGGGAGGATTTCATTATGCTTCAGACTGTTCATAATGTGAGTGAAAATATTGAAGAAGCTATTGTCCTTGGATTCAATTCTGGCGTTGACATGAGCATGGTCCCTAATAATCCACAATACAAGGAGTATTGTGAATCGATGAATAGTGCGATATCTTCTAAGAAGATTTCAAAGAAACGTTTAAACGACGCTACTTCTAGAATATTAAGGGTAAAAATGGCTCTTGGTCTTTTTGATGAAAAAGAAGAGGTGAGCTATCCAAATTTCGGATCAGAGGATCATAAACTGATGGCCTACAATTCTGCTTTGGAATCAATCACATTCCTTAAAAATAAATCAAGTGTTCTTCCGCTTTCCAAGAATTCTAAAATACTTATCGCTGGACCAACTGCCAATAATTTAATTTATTTGAATGGGGCATGGACCCATACTTGGCAAGGTGCAGATAGCGCTTACAATACTATTGGAGGAAAAACTATTTTGGAAGCATTTCAAGCGGAAAATGGTAAAGAAAATTGCCTTTACTCAATTGGGGCTGATTTGAAATATGAGAACGGTTGGGAAACTTCTACCCTGATTGACACCTTCGATTTTATTGAAAAATCGAAACAAGTTGAGGTTATAGTATTATGCTTAGGTGAAATGCCAGCCACTGAAAAGCCAGGTGACATTCATTCTTTACATTTGCCAAAAGCACAAATAAAATTGGCTGAAATAGCTTATCGAACTGGGAAACCAGTGATTTTAGTTTTGGCAGAAGGTAGGCCTCGAATAATTCATTCTATCGTTGAAAAGGCTGATGCCATTGTCCAATGTTATTTACCTGGTGACTATGGAGGTGAGGCTTTGACTGATTTGCTTTTTGGCAATGAAAACCCTAGCGGAAAACTTCCTTATACTTATCCAAAATACGATGGAGTAATTGAATTTTATGATAGACCGAAAAGTGTCGATCGTTCAGGGAAATCGGATAACTTTGATGCTTTTGATCCTGAATGGGAATTTGGAACGGGATTAAGCTATACCACTTTTTCGTATTCTAATTTAAGCCTGTCATCAACAACTTTTAATTCAAACGATGAAATTCAAGTATCTGTTACTGTAAAAAATACAGGGCCAAGATCTGGAAAGGAAGTCGTTCAACTTTACATTTCTGATAAAAAAGCATCAGAGGTTCCAGCAGGTAAAAGGCTAAAAGGATTTGAAAAAATATTTTTAAAAGCAGGTGAAAGCAAAATAATTAATTTCACGGTCGAATCTAAAGATTTACAATATTACAATTCAAAAGAGGGCTGGTTATCAGAACCTGGAATTTTTGAAATAGCAATTGGTAATCAAAAGGTTCAATTTGAGATAAAATAATATAGTTAATGGCAATGTATAAAATAGACTTCAATAATTTCTTTACTTACTCATTTTCAGTTGACTGTGTTATTTTTGGGTATCGAAATGGTCAAATTCATGTTTTATTAATAAAGCGTTCAATGGAACCTTACGACGGGCATTGGGCTATACCAGGAGATTTAGTTTATCCCGATGAAGACATAACTGATGCAGCAAGTCGAATATTGATGGAGTTAACAAAAATACATGATATAGAATTGCACCAAAGTCAGACTTTTGGAGATCCAAACCGACACCCGCAAGGAAGAGTTATTACTACAGCTTATTTTGCATTGATGCGAATAGATGATTTTCAAGTTGAGGCTTCGTCATGGGCAGGTGAGGCAAAATGGGAGCCAATCCATGAAGTTCCAAATTTAGCTTTCGATCATAATTTAATATTGAATTCGACCTTTGAATTATTGAAGCAAAAATTAGCTAATAATCCTATTTGTTTTGATTTGCTCCCGCAAAAATTCACGTTGAATGAAATGCAACAGCTTTATGAGTATGCTTACGATTCTGAAATGGACAAAGCAAATTTTAGAAAAAAGATTAAATCTATCCCATTAATTGATCACAAGGAGAAACAAGTAAACGTTAAACACAGGCCAGCAAAACTATTCTCTTTTGATGAAAAAGAATATAACAATTTGTTGGAAATGTATGATTATCAGTTTAAAATGTAAATTTTAACACTTAGTTATTGTATTTTGTACAATATTATGTAAATTGCATCATATTTAATTAATAATATTTAAACATATGAAACAATTTTTTACGACTAGATTGAAAAAATTAGGTGTCTTAACAATGTTGGTTTTTATTAGTTCTTTTAGCTTTTCACAAGCTTTGGTAATAACAACGGAAGTTTGTAGTGGCGCTAATGAAGTTAGAATGACAGGTCCTTTCTGGAGCTGGGATCCAAATGGTGGACCAATTGCCGTTGATAACGGAAATGGCACATTTACTTTTACCTTAAATCCAGCACCAACAGCAAACATGGAATATTTGTTGTTAAAAGATGGTGTTCAGGAAAATTTAATTTCGGCTATGGTTGCAGGTGGTACTTGTGCTCCAGTTACTGATTATGCAAATTATGCCAACCGCCAATGGTTGACTACTGATCCTTTAACAATTTCAAATGTATATGGTCAATGCGATCCTTGTTCTGCCGGTGGTGCAGGTTTAAATATTACAATTGAGGTATGTTCTACAACAGCTGATACGGTTCGAATGACTGGTCCTTTCTGGAACTGGGATCCAAATGGTGGTCCAATTGCTGTTGATAATGGCAATGGAACTTGGACTGTAAATTTAAATCCAACTCCAACCGCAGATATGGAATACCTATTCATAGTTGATGGAGTGCAAGAAAACCTTATTTCGGATATGCTTAATGGTGGGACATGCGCGCCAGTTACAGATTATGCAAATTATGCAAACAGAAAATGGCTTGTTGGTGATGGTGATGTAACGGATATCTATTTTGATAGATGTGTTCCTTGTTCTTATCCTGATTTAATAATTACCACCGAAATTTGCGATTCTGCAAACTCTGTTAATTTGACTGGGCCAATTTGGAGCTGGAATCCAGCTTTTGGACCACAAGCAGTTGATAACGGTAACGGAACGTGGACATTTACAATTTCTCCTGCGCCAACTGATACTTTAGAGTATTTATTGGTGAAAGATGGGCAGGTAATGGAAAACTTGATTCAAGCAATGGTTAATGGTGGAAGTTGTGCGCCGGTTACGGATTATTCTACGTATGCAAATCGTCAGTGGTACATTGGTCAAGGTGCTGTTACAAATACATACGGATCATGTGTGAATTGTGCGAGTTTATCAATTGATGAAAATTCTTTGAACGCAATTTCTGTTTATCCGAATCCAGCGAAAACAATAATCAATATTAAAAGAGATTTGAATATGGAAAAAATTCAAGTTTATTCGATGGTAGGAAATCAAGTAATGGATGTAGATGTTAATTCAAAAGATTACGATTTAAACATTCAAAATCTTGCTACAGGAGTATACCAAATTGTAGTTTTAGGTTCAAATAGTATTTCAAGAACCCAAATTATTAAAGAATAACAAACGAATAAAACATATATTTGGAATGGGAGGTTTAAAACCTCCCATTCTTTTTTGTATCAAAAGCCATGATTAGAATCTTTCTTTTGATTTCATTTTTGATAGTTAATCAATTTGCATTTTCGCAATAAGTTTTAGTGTGATCTGACGAATTTTCAAACACAAATTTGGACCCCTCAAAATGGGTACATGAAACCAGTGGTCATGGTTGGGGAAATAACGAATCTCAAATGTAAACTATCAATTCAACCAATTTGTCGGTTGCGAATGGTGAATTGACATTTACAGCATTGTAGCAGCAAGTTGGCAACAATCCATATACATCTGCCAAAATTACGACCAAAGGATTGATGGAAACTCGCTATGGCAAGATAGAAACAAGAATAAAATGTCCAATAGGAGAGCGGATTTGGCCTGCGTTTTGGATGTTAGTTCAATAAAGGCAGGAATATATTTAGCCAAAATTGAGAACAATCAAGGTGAAATGAAGGCAATTCAATTTATAAAAGAATAAGATTCTTTATTCAAAAGAAATAGTTCCCCAAAGTGATGGGTTTTTAAAAAATCCATCATTTCCAGAACTGTTCCAACGGATTTGCTCTGTTCTACGATTCGTTTTATCCCCTTTATCAATAGCTATTTCAAGCCCTAACTGTAAATCAGAAGTAATTTCTCTTTTCATTAGTTCTTTTAGAGCGATAGCAATCTCAACTGTATAGCCATCTCGCGAGTTCTGTAAAGCCAAATTACCTTTGTCAAATAGTTGATCATCAGAAAAGCTCCATAAATATGGATTTACGCCACAATTTGCTCCAATGTGATAATCACTCAATAAAAACAGATTTCGTTTCGGATTAGCTTTGGAATTTGTCGAAAACGCAATTTCTATCGCATCTCCATTCCATAATTCACCTTTTAGATGATCGTTGATTCTTGGTGAACTGTCTTTAACTTTTATAGCTACGTAAAGTGAGTCACCAGTATGTTGAACTGAAAAGCTATTGTTTTCATCTATATCAGAAAAAGCCATATTTGACCAATCACTTAAATTTCCGTCCAATTTGATTTCGTTTACAGAAACTTTTTTAGCTGACACTTCCTCTTTTAATTTTCCTTTAAACGGAACTATACGAATAGCGTTTATTTCAACCTCGTCTTGAGCAAAAAGCTGAATTATCAACTGTTTTATATTGCTGGGATCACAATCGAAATCTTCAAATGGAAATAACTCGACAGGAATTTGGACCTTAGTCCATTCGGCAGTTATTACGCCATTTGGTATGAATTTTTTATTGAATCCAGTCCAAGCCTGTCCGCCAGCATAATCTTCAAAACCGAATGCCCACGGTAAATTCCCAATATCTTTTCCTTTAGAGCGAATTTCAATTTCAATTGCGGACATGTTAACAATTTGTCCCATGTCTTTTGAACTCCAAAAGTCCCAACCAAAACCGATTCCAACCCAATCGCAACCTTCTTGGTCTTTGTTCCACTTTACGTTTAAATATGCGTTGTTCGGTTCTTCCGTCAAGCTAAACTCAACACACTTTTTATCAAGGGAAGACCATACTTCATCGGACATGGTATTATCGAAAATGGTTAATTGTGTGAAGCCATTGATTGAAGGTGTATTGTCCGTTTCATAGGAATCATACAATCCAATTCTTTTGAAAATCCGGTTTTCGTTAATTTGAATTTCCTTTATTTCTTGAGTACGAAAGGTCGTGTCTTGTCCAAAACTATGAATAGTGAAGAAAAGAGAAGAAAATAGTAAGAATTTTGAACGATTTATCATGGATTCAAAGGTGCATTTTCTGTGAAGATGATATAATCCACTTTTGTTTTTGCATTTCCAGAAATAGGATTGGCAAGATCTAGCATATTGATTTGCTGAAGTTTGTCTGGATTATGTTGACCATTTCCGCTAGGAGCAGATGGCTGACCGTTCACCAAGCAAGGAATGTCACTATATTTTATAGAAACCATTTTCCATCCAGCCCAGTTAACTGGTATTTCCAAAGAATACATGTCTTCTGATGAACCACTGAAGCCTCCATTACCATCTTCATCTTCTTGGAATTGGAAAAGAAGTAATGTATTAACCATTCCGGGTTCTCCATAAATCAATAAATTGAAATAAACATTGTCGGGATTACTAGCTAATGGATATTGTGGAGCGCCATATGCACTTGCCGGAAAATATAAGTATCCAATCAACCAGTCCCAATCAACAGTTCCGGCCATGTTGTAGTATGAATTTCCTTGTGCAGCTGTTGCATCTGTTTTTATTTGGAAATCCATATCTGCACCCGATTGAATGAATGTACTCCAACCAGGATTCATTCCTGTTTCGAAATCTGAAACCAAGAAACCTGGGTTTAATTTTGGATTAATGATTTTTACGGTAGTTGTTAAGGTATCTGTTTCTCCCGTAAAGGATAGTTTAACATCACAAACCTCCTCTTTAAACATTGGGAAATCACTTGTATTTCCAATCCAAGTTGCTACTGATGCATCGATTATGGAACTTGTTCCTTCAATTCGTTTAACTGCTCCTGAGCTTTGTCCAGTAATGGTAATTGTCCATTCAGCTATTTTGGACAAGGCAGCTGAAAACACAAGGGTTTGACCAGCAGCGAAATCTACAGAATCTTTATCTGCACTAAGCGGTGTTATAACGGAAAAAGAACCGTAAACATCATTTAGAGATGGTCCGTCGTATTTGTCTCCTTCTTTTTTTCTACAAGAGAAAAGTAAGGGGATTGCTATTATGAGTAGAACTAATGACTTTTTCATAGTTTAAAATTTCATGTTATAAATAATCATAAATTGGTTCAGCTTGTATGGATTTAATCCATTTCCATTGTTCCAATTTGTTTCGTAAAATGCCGATAGGTATATGTCTTCGTTGAATTGGAATTTCAATCCTCCGGCGTAATAATTTTCAAATCTATCAGCGCTAAAATTTGAGAAATTGATGATTTCATCCTTGGTATTTCTAACTGGAATCAAATCATTTCCTTTGCTCTCAAAATGATAAACATTTGCCAATAGATAAAGTTTATCTACCAATTCAAATTCTGCAGAGATACTCAATGCTCCGGAAGTCAAAGACACTTGCTCGAAAGCTATTTCACTAGTTCTTTTCGTCAATTGATAAGAACCTCCAATTTCAACTGCCAAATCACGTTTCATGTTGAATATTTTCCCTAAATCAACTTTCACATCTGTTTTAATATAATTAAACTTTTTCAAGCTTAAAGTACCTTGACCGCGAACTTCACTCAAATTGTAGTAAGATAAATTCGCACTTACTTTATTTAACGAATCTGCGTAATGAAGCGTTGAATAAATTCCTTTTCTATTGAAAGATGCAGTTCCATAAGGTAAAGCATTATTTACCGAAGGATCATAAGACATAATTCCTGTAGAAATGGACGAAGAATAGAGTAGTGGGTCGTTGTATAAATCATATACAGACAATCCACGCTGAATTTGACCATTGGTATATCTATCGAAGAAATTATTTGTTTGGTTGTAATTTATTCTTTTGGATTGGGCACCAACACTTCTAAAATCAGCACCGTTGTTCATATAACCTGCTGCAACATCCAAATTCAATTTCTTCAGCTTCACATACAATTGAGTGTTTGCAAAGAAATCTTCTAATCTTGTTGTGTCATCCGCGTATCCAGCATTTGACATTCCGTTTTCACCTTTTAAACCAATTCGCCAATTCCCTTGGTCAAATTTTACATCGTATGTCACAGAACTAACGCCATTTTTGTATGGATTTAAGGCTGTTGCCGTTCCTTTTAGGTCGAAAACACTAGCATGATTAATACCGAAGGTTAAATATTTACTTTGGTTAACTATCATATTTCCGCCGCCAAAGAAGCGCTCAAATATATTTGAAAGATTAGAAGGGTTCAATCGAGTTATAAATCCATTGAATTTAATATCGCGGACAACTTTTGGAAATGACAAGCCAAAATCAATCGCTGCACCTTGTTGACGCCAAGTATTGTTTTTGGAATAGAATGACTCATAATTCAAAATGTCTTCTTTCATTTTCAATACACCGGTTCCGTTAAGAATCATATCTGCATTGTGGTTGTAGAAAGTATAAGGCGTTAATTTGTAATCGATATTTCCTATCTGGTAGCGAAAAATTCTTCCAGCAACTCCGCGAACGTAGATCTGACGAACATCAAAAGCAACGTTGCTTCCCCAAAATCCACCCAAATCATTTTTAATACGAACCATACCGAGAATTTCGGTTGAAGCGTTCGGATTTATTTTAAAACCTAAATCGATCAGTGCATATCCGCCATTCGATTTTCGCGAGGTTATCGTATCTTCTTCTCCTTGGGTTTGAAAGCTTGCATTTGAAAGT
Source organism: uncultured Flavobacteriales bacterium (assembly GCA_963977135.1). Taxonomy (GTDB): domain Bacteria; phylum Bacteroidota; class Bacteroidia; order Flavobacteriales_D; family Crocinitomicaceae; genus UBA2040. Next base: position 610,672 of record CAXBNN010000001.1, read on the forward strand.
ATCGAACGAGCTCCACCAACAAATTGCACTTTTTTCGCGTTTTGAGAAAAAAGCGTAAAAGAGCAAAGCGCGATTATAAAAAGTATTAATGCTTTCATATTATTAGAAATAAAGTTTTAATTCAACAGTGGTTTCGGTTCCTTTGTATTGGTCGAGTGAAAAACTCACGTCTTTATAATTCATCCATCTTTGGCGAACGTAAAGTCCAACATTTTTTGACAATAGAATATCCAATCCTATGGAATAACTCGTTCCAAGTTGATTTCTGGGGGTATTAGTTATAACGTCTTTTGTGGTTTGATCATTCGCAATAATTCTATCCCAGCCAAAATAATTTGATATAGCCACGTTTGGCGATATGTGGTAATAGAACTCAAATTGGTTGTTATAACTCTGTAAATAGGCTTTTTTTGAATAAACAGGAACAAATGACACAGAACTCTGAACCGAGTGAAAACCAGCTAAATAAAAGAACATTAAATCGCGATTAAACAATTTGAATTTACCTTTGTAGCTCAATTCAATTGACGTAAAACCTTTCGCTGGAAATAAATTTGTAGAGTCGGTAATATAAACCGTTTCATAAACCCCACGATAAATTTTGTTCAAGTTTTGATATGGTCCAACTTCTGCTGGAAAGGCCCACCGCCAAAAACGCGATAGTGCCAAATTATTTGCAGGATGACCATAGGTAATTTGATTTGATAAGCCATTTATTTCTGAAGCCGCGCTATAACCTATAGTTAGTTTTTGTTTTCTAACAGCTAAATCGGCGTTCAAAATTATCCCTCGTCTATTATTCGTCATTTGACCAATGTTCACCAATGAACTTGCAAATGGGATTAATGGCGTTTGACTTCCAGCAGCTACTGATGAGGAAGAATTTGCAGAGAATTCACTGATCGATGTATTCCAGAAAATTCCGTTGTTATTGATTACGTTAGGACTTATGTAAAAATATCTAGCCTCAATTGGAAAATAGGTTGATTTTTTCGGAAATTGCAATCGAACATCGATAGCTTCACCCCATTTTCCGGTCAAATTCGGACTATGGTAGCTTCCGGCGCCAATTTCCCCTAGAATGGTAACATATTTTGTTCTAATATTAAATTCTGAAGTTACCAATTCATAGCCTATAACTTCTCTAGCTAAACTGTCATCAAAAGTTTTGTTGGAAATTGCATTTAAACTAATAAACCATTTTTTGAAATCTTTACGAATTTTCCCTCCCAACATGCTATTAGGTTTAGGTAAAGCCCCTCCGTTGAACTGTGACTTCCCATACATTAAAGCAAATGAGAAGTCTTGAGGTAAATTGTTTCCGTCGAAAATAAAACCCTGAAAAGCTTGTTGTCCCCAACGGACATCTTGTCCCAAAGCTCCTTTTTCATAAAATTGGGAGTAACGGTCGAAAACACCTTTTGTATTTGGATCCCAAGGATTTCTTTCGAACAAACTGTAACGATTGTAACCTGTATTCGTCGCGAATGTAAATGGACTCAAAGAATACCAATGAATTCCTCCTGTTCGCACATTGAAGTTTCCATATTTTGTGGAATGACTTCCATTTAAGTTTACACCAAGATTTAGCCCTTTGACAAGTCCATTTTGAGCTCCAGAAAGTGGATCCCAAAGAAATAAGTCTGTGCTAAATGAAGTAGTGGAAGATGGGCGAGCACCAATGGTCATGTGCAGTTGTGGAATATTACTATCGTCACCAAGAAAAAGTGTGTTTTTAACTGCGCCAAATTCCGGATACTGGTTTTTCATTTCAGTGTAGTTACCAATAAATCGGTAGTAACCTGAGACGGAGAGATTGCCGAGTCCATTCTTCATTATCTTTGGAAAAGAACCAGCATTGAACAAATCGAGCGTTGTACTATCTTTTTCTTGTGCATTTATCCCTGAAAAACTCAATGATAAAATAGCCAAGAGCGCGATATTTAGTCTTCTATTTTTCAAATGATTTAATGTCTTGAGGGATGAATACTATTTTCTTCGAATTGCCGTCTTCATCAAGTTCAACTTGACTGTAAAAAGGAATGTTGGTGTATGCCACTTTTTCACCGTCAGTTACGGTTACGAAAAGTCGGTATCGGCCTTCAATATTTGGTGATTTCAATACAACTTCTGATTTTGATTTTCCTTTAAGTTTACCAGGTATGGCAGGCGGTTTGTTTTCGCGATCCCCGCCGGTTTTTAAATCAGTGCTTTCCGAGAATAGTTGCCAAGAATAGTTCAACTTATCTTTGTTTAAATCACTTGCGAAAACTTCAAATTCAATTTGCTGACCAGCACTTAGAATTAAGTTTTTAGGATATTCCTTTATGCCTCCAACATGAACTGAATCTATAGAAGGTGAGCGATTTTCCGGATATTTGCCTGACCAATCATATTGTATAGCATCAATAGCCTCAGTCGGACGACCGTCTTCGTCAAAAACACCGTACCATGTGCTCGTATATTCTTGTTTTTGTCCCCATAAAAAGGCAAAAGAACCAATGCATTGTTGTCTTTCTTTCCAAATATAGTCTTGGTAACGATCTAAATAAGTTTTTGCTTTTTCCGTACTAGTTTGCTCTATAGATGAACCCCAGCGTGTTTTTGGGGATTCCCAATGTCCATTTGGCCCCCATTCAGTAATCATATATGGACCATTGTAATTTCCATTTTTTAGAACGTTTTTTACATTTCCAATGTCACCATAAGTATTTATGCCATATATGTCGATGGAAGTCATCGTTTCATTGATGAATTTCACTTTTTCCGCATTAGTTCCTGCGGTTACTGTACAAGTTGGGTGATTAGGATCAATTTCCTTAATCATTTTCGCAATGTCGTTTACCGCGGCCCAAACTTTGGTATTGCTGTAATCTAGTTCATATTCATTTCCAACTCCCCAAATAAGCAGGGCAGGGTGGTTTTTGTATTTCTCAATTGAAATTTTGAAATTATTTAGCTGATTTTTGATTTTTTCTTCGTCGTTGTAATCGAATCCGTGACGCTCATGTTGAACCCACATGCCGAGCATAACTTTTAGTCCCTTGGCTTGAGCTTCATCCAAAACCTCTTGAGCATTTTCCAATCCCCAAGTTCGGATGGTGTTGCCGCCACATTCAATTACTTTGTTCATTTGTGTTTCGCCACCAGCACCCTTTACGTAAAAAGGTTTTCCGTCAACAAGCAACTCCCATTGGTCGTTGATTTCACTTACTGTAACTATTGATTTCTGACTTAAAACACTGAAAAATATGGCAAAAGCGATAAATAAACTTGATAAATTTCTAGTCATACTTAGTTTTAACAATTAAACGCAAGTGCAAAATACGAACTTATTGTATTTTGTACAATATTAACACATGAAAAGTTTTAAACAGTAATAATCAAACAAACAACCTACATTATTAAATGTTTCATTTGTTCATCATCCAAGATCCACCTACGCTAACAACATTTGCGAGACTCAAATACTCATTATACGTACTCTCAGAAATGCCGCCGGTAGGACAGAAAGTTATTTCAGGAAAAACTTGTCCATACGTTTTTATCGCTGGAACTCCACCAAATAAATTGGCAGGAAAAAATTTGAAAACATTCCAGCCCATTTGAATCCCAGATATAATTTCACTTGGAGTTGAAACTCCAGGAATAAAGGGTATGCTAGAGCTTTCAAGCGCTTGAGCTAAATTTGAATTTATTCCAGGACTAACGATAAAATCTACCCCAATTTCAGTCACTTTTTTTATCTGTTCTTGATTGATTATTGTTCCAACGCCAACATCCATTTTGTCACCAAAGTTCTTTTTAATTATTGCCAATGCTTCAAAGGCTATTGGAGTGCGCAATGTGACTTCGATACAATAAATATTTTTGCTGAATAACGAATTTACTATTTCATCAATTTCATCCAATGAATTTATTGTAACAACCGGAATCAAAGGATGCTTTTTAAGAACTGCTAGTATGTTGTTTTGAACCATATTCGTTTTTGAATTATAAAAAACTTGCGCCTTCTTCACTTGCGGAAACTAATTTACGCATATTCGCGAAAAGTTCACGACCATTTCCAAAGGTTTCGCTATTGTCTTTATGCCGGGATTCACGATTGATAACAGTTGAATCCAAACATTCTAATATTCCATTTTCTGCATCAACCCGAATGAGATCGCCGGTTTTTAATTTCGAGAGCAAACCTCCATCTCGAGCTTCTGGAACGACATGAATAGCCGCTGGCACTTTTCCTGAAGCTCCTGACATTCTTCCATCTGTAACTAACGCCACTTTAAAGCCACGTTTTTGAATAATTGTTAATGTGGGAGTGAGTTGATGAAGTTCTGGCATGCCGTTTTGTTTAGGGCCTTGGAATGGAACAACAGCTACAAAATCTTTGTCCAATTCACCTGCTTTAAAGGCTTTGATTAAATCTTCCTGCTCATTAAATACTATAGCTGGAGCCTCTATAATTAAATTTTCAGGTGCGACAGCAGAAATTTTCATTATGGAACGACCAATATTCCCTTTTAACATTCTCAATCCACCTTCTTTAGAGAAGGGCTCAGCAGCATCTCTTAAAATAGATGTATTTAAACTTTCATTTGCACCTCGGTGCCATTCGATTTTACCATCAATCACCTTAGGTTCTTGAGTATATTTATCAAGTCCAAAACCAAGAATAGTGTTTACATCCTTATGCAGCAAATTATTGTCAATTAAGGTCTTTATAGCGAAGCCCATACCGCCTGCAGCATGGAAATGATTGACATCAGCCGCACCGTTAGGGTAAATTTTAGTTAATAGAGGAATGACTTTAGACAAATCGGAGAAATCTTCCCAATTGATAATTATTCCTGCCGCTTTCGCAATGGCTATCAAATGTATTGTGTGATTTGTTGAACCTCCTGTAGCCATAAGGCCTATTAGTCCATTCGTAATTACTTTTTCATCCATCAAAACAGCCAGAGTCGATTCGAAGCTTCTTTTAAGTGAAGTTTCAGAGAGTACTTTGACAATTTCTTCATTCAATAATCTACGCAATTGAGTATTGGGGTTCACGAAACTTGAACCAGGTAGCTGCAAGCCCATTATCTCCATTAGCATTTGGTTGCTATTCGCTGTGCCGTAAAAAGTACAAGTACCTGGAGAATGATAAGAATCAGATTCTCCTTTTAATAATTCTTCTCTACCTATTTTTCCTTCAGCAAAATCTTGTCGAATTCTTGATTTTTCGTCATTACTAATACCTGTTTCCATTGGACCCCCAGGGACAAAAGCGACTGGCAAGTGTCCAAATTTCAATGAACCAATAAGTAAACCTGGTACAATTTTATCACAAATACCTAAATTCATTACTGCGTCAAACATATTATGCGAGAGAGCAACTGCAGTCGACATAGCGATAACGTCACGACTAAATAAAGACAATTCCATACCCGTTTGTCCTTGAGTCACCCCGTCGCACATGGCGGGAACTCCGCCAGCCACTTGAGCCACAGCATTATATTTTTTTGCATAATTACGCAATTCATCAGGGTAATGTTCAAATGTTTTATGAGCAGAAAGCATGTCGTTGTAGGCCGTTACGATTGCAAGATTTGGAATTTTATTTTCCGACAAGGCTGATTTGTCATCTGGTCCGCAACCAGCAAAAGCGTGTGCGAGATTTCCACAATGCAAGTGCGCCCTGCTAAAATCTGTATCGAATTGGGCCTTCATTTGAGACAAATAAATAGCTCGAGTATTTCTACTTCTTTCAATTATTCTTTCTGTAACTTTTTGAATATTAGGATGTATCATAGAGTTGACATGTAAATGGTTAATTCATTTTTCCCGTTTGCAAAGTGGGATATTGGCAAATTATATAAAATGGCATTTTCGTATGCTTTCATTTTTTTATCACCGACCAACATTAAAACCATATTTTTTGAATCGGTGAGCATAACCTTGTTACAACTGATTCTTTCGTTCGGATAATTTGGTGCTGAAGTATTGAAAATACCTTTAGTCGTATGAGTAATTAGGTCATTTGAAGCCTCATCATCTGGAAAAATAGAAGCTGTATGTCCATCTTCGCCCATTCCTAGTATACAAAAATCGATTCTTTCAAAAAATGGCTTGTAACTTTCATTGACGAGCCTTAAATTTTCTTCGGAATCACTACCATTTATAACCATGGGAACAACAGTTATTAAAGATTTCCCTGATTTATTCAATGCTGTTTCAATGTTATGTTGATTGTTGAATTCGCTTTCATAGGGAACAAATCGTTCATCAACCAAACCAATTTTTACTTTTTTTGGATCTAAATTATTTTCACCAATAAGAGAATATAAATCCAATGGAGTCGAACCGCCAGAGAGCAAAAGATGTGCAGAGCCATATTCAATAATAGCTTGATTAATCCAACTAATAATATCAGATGAGAGCTGCTTTTCTAACTCAGATTTGGTTTTAAATTTTTTCATTTTCATTTTGAAAAGATTTTGACCATTTGTGTCCTTCGTCCATTATTTTATCTCCAGGGCCCCAGGATCCAGCTTGGTACAATACGTTTTCCATTTTGGTTTTTTCCCAAGCGTGTACGATGGATTCTATCCATATCCAAGCTGCTTCTAACTCAGTTTGGTGCATAAAGAGTGTTTGCTCACCTCTGAAAACATCAATTAATAATCGCTCATAGGCCTCAGGAAATCTTTCTTTAAAGGAATCCATATAGTCTAATTTTAAACTAATCGGTTGATACCGATATCCACCTGGTCCGGGAATCTTTGTCATTTGGACCAACTCAATGCGTTCTTCAGGTTGAAGCCTTATTACTAATTTATTACCAGGTATTTCACCTTGAGAAGGAAAAACATTGTGCCGAACAGATTTGAAATTGATGATTATTTCAGAGTACCTTTTAGTCAATCTTTTTCCTGTTCTTAAATAAAATGGTGTACCCTTCCATCTCCAATTGTCAATATATGCTTTTATTGCAACAAATGTTTCTGTTTTGGACTCGTAATTGCTAATGTCTTCTAAATATGAATTTACTAATTCATCCTTAACTTTTCCTCTAGTATATTGTCCTTTAACAGTGTTTGTGAGTACTGTTTTTTCATCAAATAACTGCAGGGAATTCAGAACTTTCAGTTTTTCATTTCTTACAAAGTTGGCTTCGAGTTTTGTCGGGGGCTCCATGGCAATTAAACACAAAAGCTGAAGTAAGTGATTTTGCACCATGTCGAGTAAAGCACCACTTTTGTCATAATAATCACCTCGCTTTTCAACTCCTAGACTTTCAGCAACTGTTATCTGAACCGAATCAATATCTTCTGAGCTCCACGAATGCTCAAATAAATGATTTGCAAAACGCAATACCATTAGATTTTGCACGGTTTCTTTTCCTAAATAGTGATCTATTCGATAAATCTGTCTTTCTGTAAAAGCTAGGCTAATTTGCTCATGAATTTCTTTTGAAGTTCGTAAACTGGTTCCCAAGGGTTTTTCAAGAACTACCTTACTTTTTTCATTAACTAAGTTACTTGCTTGAAGTAATTCGCATATCTGACCAAAAGCAGAGGAAGGTGTGGAAAGATAAAAAACGTTCTGACGAGATTTAGTTTTTTCTAGTTCGGTTTTTAACCCTTTATATCCTTCTAATGTTGGTTTTGAAACTTCTTGAATTATTAATCTCTTTTCAAACTCTGCGAATTTTTTCGAATCTATTTTGTAATCGACAGAATCTTTAATAAAAGTGCGTATACTTTTATGTATTTCGTCAATTTTTTCAGGAGACCTGGTAACACAAAAGACAGTAAAATCCATTGACAATTGTTTGTCAACATAACGATGAAAAAGAGCAGGGTAAATTTTTCGTAACGCTAAATCACCATCGCCACCAAAAACTACTAAATTGAAAGGTTCAATTTTTTTTGTCCTTACTTTATCTGACATAATAAATCATTATAGAGTTCGAATATACATACTTTTTGTACAAAATACAATAAGTCTGTGAGTACAAATTATTAACATATCATGTTTTATTCAACATAATTTCTATCAATAATACAGTTAATCTATAAATATTATAAGAAAAATGGTGGTTTTTGAAAACGAATTTTAGCATCCTGAAACATGGATGCTTTTGCATTCATTTGAAAAGAGAAAAATTTCACTTGGGCAATAGGTGTCCAGTTGAAACTTAGTTGCCAACAGTGCATGTCTCTGACCAAAGCTAGCTGGGTGTAGGTTATTTTAGCTGTTTCAAAATCGAATGAACTATTGCCCGACAGCTTCCAACGTTTTGTAAAACTCACGTCACCATCTAATCTTAGCGTTTGCACTATGTTTGATCGTTCTCGGTTTCCAATGCTTCTAAATTGATTTATGTTCCAGGTCACGTTATGAGAGAAAGTTGCTTTCCATGGAATTTCGAAACTCACCATTTGCTCAGGATGCAAAAGGAAATATTGATAATCAGAATTCCAGTTTTCCTCCATTTTATCTTTTACATCCTGTAGTTTTGCTAGACTCTTTTTTGAGGTAAGTGTGAAGCCTGTTGAAAAAGTAGAATTTAAAAAGCGACCTAGTTTACCTCGTTCGTTGATGGCGAACTCTTTCACTTTTGCTCCGGTAGAGTCATTCCAATTGTATGGACTATAAACTCCACTCGCTTGGAAATTCAATGCTTGAAGCGGGCTTATTCTTATATTCCAATTGAAATCTGACAATTTCATCGTGTCCTTCAATCTGTCGTAGTTTCCTGAAATCGAAAAGTTATCAATCAGCTTAATTTTTTTGAATCCTGTAACCGTATCTCGAGCAGATTTTTGTTTCAACTCGAATGTATTGTTCATAGAGAAGGTTATAAGGCTTTGGTCATTGGTTGCGCCACTTGCGTAAACACTTTGCTCAAAACGAGAATAGTTGAGAGGATTGGATGCATTGACAACATTCAATGTTTGATTTGGGTTCAAATTCGGGATATAAGTATACCCAATTGTAGGAGTGAAAACATGGCGTAGCAATGATTTTTTCTTACCAATGAACTTATAATATGAGTAAAGAACTGTCGTGGCATTTACTGTAAAATTAAAATACTGCGCCATTCCAGTTTGTTTCAACAGATCCGTACGGACCGAATATTGGGTTACGCCAGTTGTATCCGTAGAATCGTTGAATTTCTCTACAGTTTGAAAATTCAAATCATTTCGATAGGTGATGGAAGGATTTATTTTTAAAGTGTTTTTAAAAAAACCAGCGGTTGTTTTAGCTGTTGCTCGCTGTGAAATTCCGTTTTTGAAACCTTGGCCAATTCGCGCAAGATCGAATTGTTGAAGAAGCGTATCGCCAAATGTGGATTGATTCTTTCCTTCCATATCATATGTTAAACCAAAACGAGCAACCACTTGCCTCCATCCTTGGGAACCCGAAACCAATCTTTTCAAGGGGAAGATCTGCGTCATATTTAGATTGACCGTTGGACTGTTCAGTTCTATAGTTTTGTTTACAGAGCTTTGTCTTGCCGTTAATTTAATACCAGTTCGTATTGGCAGATTAGGTAATGATTTATCCAAAGCGATATCTGAATTGAAAGTATTATTCAAATATTGATTGTTTACCGGGTCAAGGTTAAACTGCGGATTATTGATTGAATAAAAATTCACATTAGATCTGAATTGCAAATAAGGATTTGATTTCGCGTCTTTTTGGTGCGACCATAGGAATTTAATATTGGTCTTGGCCGTTTTTGAAGGGAAACCATCTCGGAAACGATCGTACCCAAGCGCAATGCTGCCGCGAAACTTGTATTTAGAATAATAGTCGGTAACATTCCCAATTCCAAAAGATCCGCGAGAATACAGAGTTCCGTACACTGTGGTTTGAATTTTGTCGTTGATTGGGATGTAATAACCCAGTTGATCGAATCCAAAACCATAATTGGAGCTAGGGATTATTTGCGGGAAAATAAAACCGTTCAACTTATTTTTTTGTTGCGGAATTATTATAAAAGGTAAAGCTAAAAAAGTTGGGACTCCTTTTATCCATAAATTCATCGGTCCTGAAACAATTCGTTTCTCAGGAATTAAGATTGCTTTCGATAATTGAAAATGATAATGTGGTTCCTCTAAGTCACAAGTCGTAAATCGTCCTTTTCGGAAATGGATTTCTTCATTTGCTTGACGTTTCGCCACTTCCATGTAGAGGAAGTTTTCGTCCTGTTGAGTCATAACCTCTTGAATGTAACCTTTTTCTGTCTCGAAATTATAACGTATACTGGAGGCCGTCATTTTTTCGGCGCCATCATCAAATTCTGGTTTTCCTTCTTTGTTGCCAAGTGAATCAATGAGGTAGGTAGTTAAAACTTCGTTTTTGTCTAGATCTAATTGAATATAACCTGCATTCATAGTAATGTCGCCATATACAATCTTTGCATTTCTGTACATGTGGACTTTTTTGTTCTTCAAATCCATGTAAATAGAATCTGCAGAAGCATAGTCAACAATTTCTTCAAAAGACTTGTCCACAAGGTAAATAGTGTCTTTTTTTATTTTATCTTGACTGAACAAAACAAAATTAAAAGACATTATGAACAATATGCCGAAGAAAAATCGAAATATGGAATGCTTTTTGGTTATCAAACAATTGTAAATTTGCACGAATCTTGTTAAAACGTTTGCAAAGCTAAAAAATTAGCTTTCTCAAAATAATAAAAATGAACTCAAAAAGAATACAAATCCTTTCCATCTTCCTCTTGGGCATTTTTCTTGCTTCCAATTTTCATGCCCAAGGTTCAGGAAATATGCTATCTGCAATTAAAACAGTAGTTATCGATCCAGGTCATGGAGGCAAGGATCCAGGCTGTCTTGGCTCGAGTACTCAGGAAAAAATAGTTTGTCTAGCAATGGCTTTAAAATTGGGTGATATGATAAAAAAGAACTACCCAGACATAAAGGTAGTTTACACGAGAGATAAGGATGTTTTCGTTGAATTGGACGATAGAGCAAAAATTGCAAATAAAAACAATGCTGACCTTTTTATCTGTATCCACGCAAACGCGGCAAGCGCTTCAGCAGTGGGTACGGAAACCTATGTTTTAGGATTGCATAGAACAGAATCTCAACAAAAAATTGCCGAACGTGAAAACTCTGCAATCTATTTAGAGGATGATAAAGGAGAGAAATATAAAGATTTCGATTTATCTCCGGATGCCATAATTGCCCGCCAAATTCAATTGTCAGTGTTTTTGGATCAATCAATTTCGTTTGCAACCAAATTGCAAACTGAATTTAAATCCATTGGTCGATACGACAGAGGTGTTAAACAAGCAGGATTTATCGTTTTGTACAAAACTACAATGCCAAGTGTATTGATAGAGACAGGATTTTTAACGAATCCGACAGAGCAAAAATTCTTAATGACCGAGGCTACTCAAACATTAATGTCGAATAGTATGTTTGCCGCTTTTGAAAAATATAAAAATGAGTTGGAAGGAATTCTTGTACAACCAAACGTTAAAAAAGAGAAATCTAGTTCTTCAAAAGAAATTGAATTTAAAGTTCAAATAGAAACTTCTGAAAAAAGAGTTTCTTTGAAAGATGAGCGTTTTAAAGGATTAGATGTTTCTGAATATCAGCAAGATAAATTGTATAAATATACAGCTGGAGTTTTTGTAAACGATTATAGTTCCGCAAATGACTACAAAAATGAACTAAGAAAATTAGGTTTTCAACATGCGTTTGTTGTCGGGTTTCAGGGTGAGGAGCGAATTAGTTTAGAAAAAGCACTTAAATTAGCAGAAAAATAGTGTTTTGAAGATATCAAAAGAGATAAAAACAGGTGTTATTGCGATTGCTGCCATCGGTTTGTTGGTGACAGGAGTTAATTTTTTGAAAGGCAATAGTTTTTTTGGCGGTGACGATGTTTATTACGCCTATTTCCCAAATTCTGGTCAATTGGCTCCGGCAAGTTCGGTTACATTGAATGGCGTTGGAATTGGAAAAGTTCTAGCTGTCGACTATGAGCCTGAAGGAAATGAAAATGAAAAAGTAAAAGTTTCATTTAATGTTCAGAATGATGACGTTAAGATTCCAAAAGGTTCCATCATTCAAATCGGCTCCTTGGATTTGTTCAACAAAGGAATGATACTGAAACTTACAGATGATTTATCAAAAGGTTACTACAAGCCAGGAGACAAAATACCGGGAGAGGTAGCAGTTGACATGGTTTCTCAAGCCAAAGCTTATGCTGATCCGATTTCTCAGAAATTGCAAACAATGATGGTTTCCATCGATAAAGTTGTGAATTCAGTTTCATCTTTACTAGACACCAATTCTGCCCAAAACTTAGAGGGTGGATTAAATGAATTGAAAATTGCTATTAAACGTTTCGGAAATGTAGCTTACGAAGCTGAGTCTTTATTGGCGACAGAAAAAGTGAAATTGGGTAGAATCTTAGGCAATGTGGAAAGCATCACTGAAAACCTAAAACTGAGTAATAGTAAAGTAACAGCCATATTAGGAAATGCTCAAAAAATCACAGAAGACCTTGTTAGTGCGGATTTTAAAAAGGTTATAGGCGATGCTTCGAAAACTTTGGAAAGTGTGAATACTTTAATCGCTAAAGCGAATAGTGGTGAAGGAACTTTAGGTAAATTGATTTCAGATGACGCTCTTTATAACGAATTGGTGGTTACCAATAAGTCTCTGCAGAATCTGGTCAATGATTTGAATCTTCATCCAGAGAGATATATTCATTTTTCAGTATTAGGTGCTAAAACAAAAGGAGTACCTTTAACGAGTGACGAAGAGAAGAAATTGAGGAAAATTTTGGAAGAGACTCCAAACTAAAACAAAACTTTTATGGTGGCACAGATTATTTTTGCTCTAATCTGCATTTTGGGTTTCGGATTTTTTATCTGGAACATTAGCAAAATTCGAAGTAACGTCTTGCTTGGTCGAGATATAAGTAGAAAAGATAAGCCTGTGGAGCGCTGGAAAATCATGGCGCTAGTAGCTTTGGGACAGAAAAAAATGTTCAAAAGACCTATTCCGGCAATCTTGCATATGATGTTGTATGTTGCATTCGTCATTACTCAAATAGAATTATTGGAAATTATTGTTGACGGAATTTTTGGTCAACATCGGTATTTTCGTGAGGGTTTAGGTGGATTTTACACTTTCATGATCAGCTTCATTGAAATTCTAACACTCTTGGCCTTGATTGGAACGGCTGCTTTCCTTTGGAGACGTAATGTTTCTAAGGTTAAACGACTTAATATGCCCGAAATGAATGGGTGGCCAAAGAATGATGGTAACTTGATTCTTATCATGGAAATTATTCTTGTGTTCTGCATTTTTACGATGAACGGAGCGGATGAAGCTTTGTACAATATAGGTGCTTCACATGCAGCCAATTTAGGTGACGGAAGTTTGTCGTTTACTTTAAGTAGTGCGTTTGGTCCAGCAATTTTTGGTGGTATGGATGAATCTACGCTTCATATTCTTGAAAGAGTAGGTTGGTGGGGCCACATTTTGATGGTTTTCGCATTTTTAAACTACTTGCCTTATTCAAAGCACTTTCATATTCTTTTGGCATTTCCAAATACGTATTATTCGAATTTGGAAGCGAAAGGTCGATTCACAAACATGGAATCTGTTACCAATGAAGTGAAATTAATGATGGACCCAAATGCTGATCCTTATGCAGCTGCGCCTGAAGGGGCAGTTCCTCAGCGATTTGGAGCGAAAGATGTTACAGATTTAACATGGAAAAACTTACTTGATTCATATACTTGTACTGAATGTGGTCGTTGTACCTCGTCTTGTCCAGCGAATCAAACAGGGAAATTATTGTCTCCTCGTAAAATTATGATGGATACGCGTGATCGATTGACAGAATTAGGAGACGCGAAACGCAAAAACGGAAAAGATTTCGAAGATGGCAAGAGCTTGTTATTCGATTACATCACCGAAGAAGAAATTTGGGCATGCACAAGTTGTAACGCTTGTGTTGAAGAATGTCCAGTGAACATTGATCCATTATCAATTATTATAGACCTGCGTCGATTCTTAGTGATGGAAGAATCGAAAGTGCCAACAGAATTGGCAGGAATGCTAACGAATATAGAAAACAACGGCGCGCCATGGCAATTTGCTCAAGCAAACCGTTTAAACTGGAAAGATGAAGCATAATTTGGAAGATAAAATCGTCGATGGAGAGAAAATTTCTCCAATATTACCAGAAGGTGTCAAAAACTATTTGATTGACATCGACGGTACTATTTGCGACGATATTCCAAATGAAGAGCCAGAAAGAATGGCTAAGGCAAAAGTTTTTCCAGATGCACTTGAGATTTTAAATAAATGGTACGACGAAGGTCATATCATCACTTTTTTCACTTCACGTTTAGAAGAACATCGTGAAGTAACAGAAAAATGGTTGAAGGATCACGGTTTCAAATTCCATGGAATGGTGATGAATAAACCAAGAGGAGGAAATTATCATTGGGTGGACAATCACATCGTTCGGGCAACTAGATACGCTGGTAAATTCACTGATTTGGTAGAAGAAAACACAACAATTGAAGTTTTTAAAAAATAAGACATGAGCGAATTGAAAGTTCCTACAATGGCCGAAATGTTGGCCGAAGGTAAATCACCAGATATTTTATTTTGGGTTGGTTGTTCAGGTAGTTTTGATGATAGAGCAAAGAAAATTACAAAAGCGATTGTCAAAATTTTGAATCATTGCAATGTTGATTTTGCTGTTCTAGGAACGGAAGAAAGCTGTACTGGTGACCCTGCAAAACGTGCAGGTAATGAGTTTACTTTCCAAATGCAAGCCATGATGAATATTCAAGTTCTAAATGGTTACGAAGTAAAACGTATTGTTACCGGTTGTCCGCACTGTTTTAACACCTTGAAAAATGAATATCCTGAATTGGGTGGAAATTATGAAGTGATTCATCATACTCAGTTGATACAGGATTTAATAAATACAGGAAAGCTTGGTCTCGAAAACGGAGCAACCTTCAAAGGAAAGAAAATTACCTTTCATGATCCTTGTTACTTAGGAAGAGCTAACGATGTTTACGAAGCACCTCGCGCACTAATTGAAAAATTGGACAGTGAATTGGTTGAAATGAAGCGTTGTAAAACCAATGGACTTTGTTGTGGAGCCGGCGGAGCACAAATGTTCAAAGAAGCTGAAAAAGGAAATAAAGAGATTAACATTGAGCGAACAGAAGATGCTTTGGAAACAAAAGCAGAAATCATAGCAACGGGCTGTCCTTTCTGCAATACTATGATGACAGACGGAGTAAAAAACTTCAACAAAGAAGCTGATATTCAAGTGATGGATGTAGCCGAATTAATTGCAACAGCAGCAGATTTATAAAAAAAAGAAATGTATTTCCCAGAATTCTCACCAGAAGCAAAAATTTGGATTTATCAATCCAACAAACCGATGGATGCTTCACTTCAAACTGAATTGAATCAAAAATTGAAAAGATTTGTTGGTGAATGGTCGGCTCATGGTGCAAAATTGCAAGCTGAGGGAGAAGTAATTGATGAATATCGTTTGGTTCTTTGCACAGATGGAAACATTGAAGCCTCGGGTTGTTCTATTGATTCCTCAGTGCGATTTGTAAAAGAATTGGGGCAAAACTACAATCTAGATTTCTTCAATCGATTGCAAGTTTTGGTTGAATCTGATGGGAATAAGGAGCTAATGCATTTTTCGAAATTAGGTGAGAACCCAACGAAGCTGATTTTTAATCCTGCTCCAGAAAACTTGGGAGATTTTCGATTGAAAGAAAAATTGCTGATTGCTGAATATTTAGAGAGATAATTTCGCTCTAGTTTTCCTTGTATCTATTCTAAAACCAGCCGTGAGTCTTACATTGTAAAAACTTTGCCTGTATTTCAGCTCACCAAATTTTATACTTTTATTGTCAAATTCAAGATTCAGGAAAACGAAATACGCAGGAACGGTATATCCGCCGCCAATACGTATATCATAGCGTGGAGCAAGTCCCAAAAAACCGCGTTGATAATAATTTACATTGTAGAATTTTGCTTGCGCCACCAAACCTAGACCAAAGAATGCCGAAAACTGCCAGTTCTTAATACGGTCAACATATGCATAACCCGGAACAGCACCCAAATCAACAGAATAAAAAACATCCGACGAAGTTTTATCCACTAATGAATCAATCAGATCATTTGGGATAACAGATTTTTCTGAATTGCTAATTCCATGAATAACAAATGTAGGTTTTAAATAAAATGTTCCCAATCTTCTCTCATAGTGTCCCGTTTTACCCATAATAGAAGGCATGTTGAAATGTCGATTAGCAAAATACCATGTGTTTATTGAAAGGCTAATTGCATTTGTATTGGGCCGAATGTCATTTGGTTTTAACTTATTGAGTGTATCATTCCACTTATAGGCGTTTTTGATAGAATAACCGATATAATTTTTTGCATCAACTTCAAAGAACCATTTTTTTATTTGAAAGTTGATTCCAATATCGAAAAAGCGTGTATTTCCAAAGTTCTTTTTTGAACGACTAGTTCCTTTAAGAGCAAAGCTCAAACGAAGGGAAAACCATTTGTAAGCACCGCCGAACCCAATAACTGGATTGAAATTATTTTTGTAATGAATTTTTTTAATTTCCCCAGCGAATGGATATTTTATAATAAATGGGGCAGAGGCATAACCGAAATCGGCGTATAGAACGATTTTTTCTTTGAAACGAGTGAAATAGGTCAAGCTATCATCAAATGCACCATAACTTACGAAGACATTCAACAATAAAACGAAGATCAAACTACTTTTCAATTCCTTCCAAATCTAAAATGAATGAATAAATTCGCGCAATTTCTTTTCTTTCAGCCGTTCTTCCTGATCCGCCACCGTGTCCTGCATCCATATTGCATTCAAAGAGTAAAGGATTCTCATCCATTTTTAATTCGCGGATTTTTGCTACATATTTCAAAGGTTCCCAATATTGTACTTGAGAATCGTGATAACCTGTTGTAATGAATATTGCTGGATAATCCGTTTTCCTTAAATTATCATAAGGCGAATAACTCAACATGTATTGATAATAAGCTTCTTCATTCGGATTTCCCCATTCTTCGTATTCCCCGACTGTCAATGGGATTGATTCATCTAACATTGTTGTAACCACATCAACGAAAGGCACTTGACTGACAACGCCTTTCCAAAGATAGGGCGCCATATTTGTAATCGCTCCCATCAATAACCCACCAGCTGAACCGCCCAAAGCATATATCTTCGCTGGATCACAATAGCCATTTTTCGAAAGATATTCGGCTGCATTTATGAAATCAGTAAATGTGTTTTTCTTTTTTAGGAATTTTCCGTCGTCATACCAAGTTTCACCCATGTATTTACCTCCGCGTATGTGTGCTATGGCGAAAACAAATCCTCTATCCAATAAACTCAATCGAGTAGCCGAGAAAACATCGGGAATTGTATAACCATAAGAACCGTAACCATACATCAATATTGGCGCTTTTGATAAATCTAGTCCTCTTTTAAAAACCATGGAAACTGGAATTTTTGTCCCATCATTTGCCATAGCCCAAACTCGTTTTGTGTCGTAATTTTCGCTTTTAAAGTTAGGGTCGATCAGTTTTGTTTGAAAAAACAAGTCTTTCTTCTTCGTGCTAAGGTGATAGGTAAAAATACTCGAGGGAACAGTAAACGAATTGTATCGAAAATAGAAGTTACCACCTTCGTAATCATCATTGAAGGCAAAGCCAAGCGTATAGGTTTCTTCGTCGAAAGAAATGTAATCTATCTCAGGTTTATTAATGCCAATTAACTTGATTTTCTGCAAACCGTTCGAACGTTCTTCAACAACGATATGATTTTTGAAAACTATCGTATTTTCAATTAATACATTTTCATCAACATCTTGAACCAAAGAACAAGATTCTAAGTTTTTAGGTATTGTTTTAGAAAAAAGAATCTTTCTGTTTTTCGCATCTTTATTTGAAGTGATATAGAATCCATTTTCATGATAATCAATAGAGTAGATGTGGCCCGTTTCACGTTTTAGGAATAATTGAGCTTCACTCTTTGGCGAGTTTGCATCAATGATCCAAAGTTCTGATGTTAAAGATGAATAGGAACCAATTTGTACGTATTGCTTGGTCATTGCCTTATTGATATAGACGTAAAATTTCTCGTCTTTCTCTTCGTACACTAATTTATCAGTTATTGAAGCTTGACCGATAGTGTGACGCCATACTTGATATTCGCGCAATGTAGTTGGATCTTTGCGTATATAAAAAACGGTTTTATTATCGTTTGCCCAAACCATAGAACCGTCAGTATCAACAATTTTATCGTTTAAATAGCGACCCGTTTTATTGTCGCGAAATTGAATGGTGTATTTTCTCCTACCTACGACGTCTTCACTGATTGCCAGTAGGGAATTATTAGGCGAAGGAACCCAATCGCCCAAATCATAGAAACTCTTTTTCTTTGCGCGTTTGTTTTCGTCAAAAAATAGCGTTTCTGACTTTCCATTGATTAAATAGATGTACGAATAATCTTCACCTTTTTTATTTTTAATTTGATAGGTTTCGCCATTAAAAATGAATGGAGCACTCGTTTCGTTAGGATCAATGCGGTTTTCAAATTCATCCAAAAGTTTGTTTTCCAATGGAAGTAATCTTTCAAAATAGTTTTTGCAGTAATTGTTTTCTTCTCCGATGTACTTCAAAACTTCAACACCATCACGTTCGTTCATCCAGTAGTAATCGTCTGTTCTTTCGTGGCCATGTTTTACTAAAGTTGTTGCTTTTTTTTGTGCTTTAGGCAATTTACCCTGTGCAAGAACTTGGAGAGAAGACATAGTCAAAATACTTATTACTACTGATGAAAAAATTATGTTCACTCGTTGAATTGTGGACTAAAATTAAGGCTTATTTCAGATTAGATTGCAAGTTAAATTAAAAAGTTCTTCACGTTAAGTTGGTATTGAGAAATTATAAAGTTTTAATTGTTCACACAAAGGATAAAAAAACAAACCGGGATTAAAAGGATTAAAAGATTGAGGGATTTTTTTTAGAAAAGTATTGTGGGAAGTGACATTTATGCTTAACTTTTAGTAAGAAATAATTGAAATGAATGATAAATCTTTAAAATATTCCGAAGAAACTTCGAAGATTATTGGATGTTGCATGAAAGTACATTCTGCATTAGGAAGAGGTTTCCCTGAAATTTATTATCAAAGAGCCTTAGCAATTGAGTTTGAAGAGAACGAAGTTTTGTTTGAACGAGAATATGAAATGCCTGTCTATTATTATGAAGTGCCCATTGGCACGCGAAGAGTAGACTTTCTTGTATATGAAAAAATAGCATTGGAATTAAAAGCAACTTCAGAATTGGATGACAGTCATTTAGCACAAGCGTTAAATTACCTTCAAGTTCAAAACCTAGAAGTTGGATTGTTAATAAATTTTGGTTCCAAAAGCCTGCAATTTAAGCGATTGATAAATCATACTTATAAAAATAATACTTGGATTGATTCTTTGTGATACATCAAAAAAATCCCGATTCACCCCTTAATCCTTTTAATCCCGGTTTTCTATTTGATGGAAGCATTTTCAAATTACTTTCTTAAATTTGGCTTTCGTTTAAATAGCATGAAGAAACTTTACAATTTTTTACTCAATAAGTTACCAAGACCATTACTAATTCGATTGAGCTATCCGTTTAAAGCCATAGCACCACTTTTGTACAAAGGAAACAATGTAGAATGTCCAGTTTGTGGGAAAAGCTACCGTAAGTTTTTGTCTTACGGTTCTAATACTGCTCATAGAGAAGGAGTTCTTTGCCCTGGTGATTTAACACTTGAAAGACATCGTTTAATGTGGTTGTATCTTCGTGATTATTCAAATTTCTTCAAAGATAATTTGAAAGTCTTGCACATTGCACCAGAACAATGTTTCATAGATAAGTTCAAAGCACAGAAAAATCTAGAATATTTAACAGGTGATTTGGTTAGCCCAATTGCCGATATGCACTTCGATTTGCATTCTATTCCATTGGAAGACAATCGTTTTGATGTTGTTTTCTGTAATCACGTTATGGAACACGTAGACAATCCAAATACTTGTATGAGCGAACTTTTCCGTGTTATGAAACCGGGCGGTTGGGCAATTATGCAAGTTCCGCAAGATGTTTCAAGAGAAGTTACCTACGAAGACGCTTCTATAACAAGTCCTGAAGAGCGTGAAAAACACTTCTGGCAAAAAGACCACGTTCGTTTGTTTGGATTGGATTACCCAGATTACTTGCGTAGAGCTGGTTTTGAAGTGGAAGAATTTCATTTGAAAGATAAAATTTCAGCTGAGAAGTTTGAACGATATAGAATCCCTTCTTCAGAAATCTTGTACATCGCTAAGAAGAAGTAATTATTATAGCTTGAATTTTCCGAAAGTGTTTCCGTTAAATTTATAAACGCCCGATTCGTGCGTTCCCAGCCATAAATTGCCTTCTTTGTCTTTGTAAATAGAGAATAGCGTAACATCTTTTTCTCCATCTTTTACTGAATATCGAGTAGTGGTAGTTCCATCGTATTTAATTACTCCTTCACTATAAGTTGCCAACCAAAGGTCGCCGGCGTTATCTTTAACTGCCGACATGAAATATAAATAGCTTGTACCATCAAACGACTTCAAATTTTCCATTCCTTTTTCTCGTTTGTAGTCAATTAAAATTTTGTCTTTTTCTACAATAGGAATTGCTTGAATATCGTAACGATAATTCGTATTACAGATCCAAAATTTCTCGTCCCGGTCTTCTATAATCGAACGAATACCAAAAGATCCGCCACCTTCCATCATTGTCAAATGTTCCTCATAAAGCCAGCTTACGGTTTTTCCATCGTAACGGCAAAGACCAAAATTGGACGTTCCGAACCAAATATTTCCCTTGCTGTCTTTGAATATGGTATACGGTTCATAAGGACTCCATGATTTATTTGGATGATTATCGTAGTACTCATCTTCCATGTAATGTTTCGGAAATTTCAAATGATGAAGTGTCTTTCCATCGTAGCGATATGGACCAGTTTCAAGGGGACCACCAAGAATTGAAAACCAGATATCATCAGGATTTAGTTCCCATTCATTGCTTTCTATTGCGGTTAAATGAGTGAATTTTTCTCCATCAAATTTATCGATGCCACCCAAGTTAGTAATGAAAACGTTTCCAAAATTATCCTCCTTTATTCCTCTAATTCTGTCGTTTGACAAACCATCTTTGCTCGTGAAATGAAGAATTGTCTCACCATCGTATTGATAAACTCCTGAACCGTCGCTGCCAAACCAATAGTTCTCGTTTTGGTCTTGGAATACAATCCAGATGTTCTTTTCTAGCTCAGAAATTGTATCGCCAATTGTAAGAGAGGTGTTTTTGCTTTGTGCCGCTTTTTTGCTCTCTATCGCTTTGTTTTGCCCACTGCAAGAAAGAGTTAGCGATAAAACAACGAAAAAAAGGCTGGTTCGAAAATATAAAAGGGATAGATTCATTTCTACAATTTTGTTTATCTAGCCAAGATAGGGTAGAGACAGTACTTATTTGTTTATCAATTGTAAAATAGTGTAAATAAATTCCAACAGGTCAAAAAAATACATCAAAACATTTCAATTAAAAGCTTTTATGAATATGGTTCCATGGCAACAAATACTCCATAAATCATTCACTAGCTTTCATCATGCTCCTTTAAATCTTGTCTTAGATCGAGTTTTCTAAATGAAGGCGATACAATTCCCGTTGTGATTACTGTGAAAATTGTCATGCAACCACCAAAAACTACAGCTGTGACTGTTCCCATTAATTTGGCCGTTAATCCGCTTTCAAAGGCGCCTAGTTCATTGGACGAACCGACAAACATGGAATTAACTGAAGCTATTCTTCCTCGCATTTCATCAGGTGCTTTCAATTGAAGTATGGTTTGGCGAATCACAACTGATATTCCGTCAGTAACCCCGGAGAAAAACAAGGCTAAAACGGACAACCAGAAAATTTCTGATAAACCAAAAGCGATAATGCTTAGTCCGAATCCGAATATGGCGAATAGTAATTTCATTCCTGCGTTTTTAGCGATTGGAATGTATGCTGTGATTAGCACAGTTAATAGTGCACCAACTGCAGGAGCAGCCCGAAGAACGCCAAATCCTTGCGGACCAACTTTTAGAATGTCTTGAGCGAAAATGGGCAATAAAGCTACAGCTCCTCCAAATAACACGGCGACCATGTCCAAAGTTATCGCGCCAAAAATGGCTTTGGAATTATACACAAACTTCAAGCCTTCTTTCAAACTTTGCATAATGGGTTCACCAATCTTCGTATTCAGGATAGGTTTTTTCTCTATTTTCAATAAACTCACGAAGGCCAAAACTGCAAAAAATAAGATTAGCGACATTGACCAATGAACCCCAATCAAATGGATACTTATTCCAGCAACTGCAGGTCCTATTACAGAAGCTGCTTGCCAAACAGAACTGCTCCAAGTCGCGGCGTTTGGGTATGCTTTTTTGGGAACCAATTGCGCAACCAAAGAAAAAATAGTTGGACCAATAAAAGAGCGCACAATTCCACCTATAAATACCAAGGTATAAATACCTGCAAGAATAAGGTTTGTAGAAAGCGCCTCAACAATAGTTGGAACGGTAAGTAAAAACAAGCCTAAACTCAACAGAAAAAATGCAACGATACATTTCAGTAATAAATTTCGTTTTTCTTTTTGATCCACAATGTGTCCCGCAAAAAGCGCCATGGAAACTGCGGGGATTACTTCCATTAAACCAATTATGCCGAGTGTTAGGGGGTTTTTGGTCAAACTATACACTTGCCATTCTATGATAATAAACTGCATAGACCAAGCAAAAACTAAAGCAAAACGAACTATTAGAAAGATGTTGAATTCTTTGAAACGGAGTGCTGCGTATGGATCTTTTTTGGACATTATTGATTAATCAATATTTAAATAAACAAAGTTAAGAAAGGGAGGCGGGGATTATATATGATTGAACAAAATATTAAACCATATATTTTATCAAAAAAAAATCCCACCTCAACGAGGCAGGACTTTCCAATACTATAAAGCCGAAATTTAGATATTCTCCAAAATCATAGCAGAAGCGCCACCGCCACCGTTACAGATTCCAGCGCCACCTAATTTCGCGTTGTTTTGTTTCAATACATGGATCAAAGTAACCAAGATACGAGAACCACTGTTTCCAAGTGGGTGACCGAGAGCAACAGCTCCGCCGTTCACATCAACTTTCGCAGGATCCAATCCTAATAATTTTGTGTTAGCAATTCCAACAACAGCAAATGCTTCGTTTAATTCCCAGAAATCAACATCTCCTGCTGTCAAACCTGCTTTTCCTAATGCGATAGGAATAGCTTTTGCAGGCGCAGTAGTAAACCACTCAGGTGCTTGCGCAGCATCTGCATAACTAACGATTTTAGCGATAGGTTTTAATCCGTATTTGTCAACTGCTTCTTTAGAAGCAAGAATCAATGCAGATGCACCGTCGTTCAATGTTGAAGCGTTAGCAGCAGTAATTGTTCCGTCAGCTTTAAATGCTGGGCGCAATCCTGGGATTTTATCCAAGAAAACGTTTTTGTATTCTTCATCTTGAGAAACCATAATAGGGTCACCTTTTCTCTGAGGAACTGCAACTGGTACAATTTCGTCGTTGAATTTTCCCGCTTCCCAAGCAGCAGCAGCTTTTTTGTAAGAGGCTATTGCAAAATTATCTTGGTCTTCTCGTGTTATATTGTGTTCTGTTGCACAAGATTCAGCACAAGTTCCCATTGGCACCTTATTGTATACATCCAAAAGTCCGTCTTGAGTAATTCCGTCCAACATCGTAATGTTTCCGAATTTCGTTCCGTTGCGTCCAGCAACATAGTGTGGTGTCAAAGACATATTTTCCATTCCACCAGCAACAACGATTTCGTTATCACCAGCAATAATAGATTGAGCACCCATCATAACAGCTTTCATTCCAGAAGCACAAACTTTATTTACGGTTGTACAAGGAACATTTTCACCCAAACCAGCACCTAATGCAGCTTGACGAGCAGGTGCCTGACCGTTTCCAGCTTGCAAAACATTGCCCATGTATACTTCATTGATCAATTCTGGTTTAACATTTCCTTTATCCAAAGCTCCTTTAATTGCAGCAGAACCAAGTGCCGTTGCAGGTACAGTTGAAAGTCCACCCATAAACGCTCCCATTGGAGTTCTTACGGCAGAAACGATATATACGTCTTTGTTCATTTTTTAATTTTTAGAGTACAAAAGTACGAAAATAGGACGGTAAATTGAAGCGAACCTTACTAGATAGATATAGATTTAAACAAAGTTGAATTTGCGTTATATTGATTTACGAGGTTTAAAAAGACCCACGATTTAACGGATTGAGCGATGAACCGAGATTTCTTTAATTGGGGACGTGGTAATTTGGTGTACAGCACAAATGAAATCCTTAAATCTGTTCATCCTTAAAATCGTAGTTTACTCTTTTCCCTCATTTTCCAGATTGAACTAAAAAGATCATTTAAAACCTTTAAGTTTTTGTTAAGAAGGTAAACGGCAACTGTTGCTTTTATAAGTTATTCTTAATTTTATAACTTAAATTAACATTTGACATGAAGAAAACAGTACTATTCTCAGCACTATTAATCGCGTTCTCTATGAGCGCACAAGTCCTGGACACAATTCCGGAAAACTCGGAGGTTTTGTCTGAAAAAATTGACACATTGCCAAAAAAATGGAAATTGAAAGTTATTTATGGTATCAACGGAAGCCAAACCTCGTTTGTAAATTGGAATGCGGGTGGACGAAACAACATAGCCGTTTTAGGTTTCATTGATGCCTTAGGTAATTACAAAAAAGGTAATTTTAAATGGGACAATGATTTGCATTTAGCATTAGGGGCTGTAAATTATCTTGGAAAGATTGAAGATGGTAGTCAACGTTTTCAAAAGACAGATGATAGAATAGAATTCAATACGAATGCAGGTGTTAAGTTGAAAGAACACTACTATTTATCTTTGTTAGGGAATTTGAGAACACAAAGTTTGGATGGATTTGCCTATCCAAATGATTCTATTGCTGCTTCTCGTTTTATGGCTCCTGGTTATGCAACAGTGGCCTTGGGTATTGATTATAAACCAACGGATAATTTTTCATTATTTGTTTCTCCACTTGCGGCGAAAATGACCTTCGTGAAATCTGATCGTTTAGCAAACCTCGGTGCTTTTGGCGTGGATGCAGCTGAGTATGATACTCTTGGAAACTTGTTGAAGGCAGGAAAACAATTTCGTGGTGAATTTGGAGCTTACCTTCAAATGAAATACAATAGAACTATTGCCAAGAACATTGATTTTAAATGTGGTTTGCAACTGTTTAGTAATTATTTGGACAATCCTCAAAATGTCGATGTGAATGCCGAAGTGTTGTTCAATTTTAAAATAAATGGCTGGTTGTCAACGTCATTGCAATGGAACTTGATTTACGATGATGATATTCAAATTACCGACAGGAACAAGAATGTCGGACCTAGAACACAGTTTAAATCGGTATTTGGTTTGGGCATGTCATTTTCGATTCAAAACTTCATTGACGAAAAAAAGTAATTGATTAACGATTTTTTGAAAATCCACCAAGCGTTAAGACCATTTAGTTTGTTATTTTCGTATTCCGAAAATTGAACTGGATTTCAGACATATCGCTTTGGTGGATTTTTCCTTGGTCAATATTGGCCATTTTCTTATCCATTCTACTCTACAAGAAAAAGGGTTGGGTCATTGAATTGACCAAATTTCAACGTATTTTATTGATTTCACTTCGAGCTTTGAGCTTGATACTCTTGTTCTTACTTATACTCGGTGTTCTTTTCGAGTACAAGAGTTATCGCAATGAAAAACCTGTTGTTATTACGGTTATTGATAATTCATCATCAATTCTAAATTACAAAGATTCAAACGACGTAAAATTAAAACTATCTGATTTTCAAGCTAATTTGAAAGAAAAGCTTGGTTCACGTTTTGATTACTATGCAGTTAACTTATTTAATGATTCTACTGGTAAACTAAATTTTAACGGTGAAGAAACAAACATTTCAGCTGTTTTAGATAGACTACATTCTGATTTCTACAATAGAAATATTGGGGCAGTCACGCTTATTTCTGATGGAAACTACAATAAAGGAATTAATCCATTGTATGTGGCTGAGAAGTTCAATGTTACACCATTTTTTACAGTAGGAGTGGGAGATACTGTTCCGAAACGAGACCAATACATAAAAGCAGTAAGCTCAAATGATTTCGCATTTTTAAAGAATGATTTCCCAGTTGAAGTAGAGGTGGAGGCTATTAAAATGGGTGTTCGATCAGCAAATGTTTCTCTTTTGAAAAATGGAAAAGTTATTGCCAATCAATCTATTAGTTATAATGATCCGAATTATTCTTTTAAACAAATCAATTTTACTTTGCCAGCAGATCAAGTTGGCATTCAGCGATATACCGCGAATTTAATAGTTGTCGATGGGGAGTATAATACCAAAAACAATAGCCGCGACTTCTACATTGAAATTCTAGACGCACGTAGTAAAGTTCTGTTGTTAGCAGGCGCACCTCATCCAGATGTGGCTGCTTTGAAATCCGTAATTGAAAAAGATGAGAATTTAACCGTTCAATCCGTTTTAACGAAAGATTGGGATAACAATACAAAGGATATTGACCTAGTAATTTGGCACGAACCAGGGTGGCAGACGAATAATACAGCTTTACAGACTATTTTAGCCAAGAAATTACCCGTATTATATATTGTGGGGGTATCGAGCACGGCTAATGACATTGCACGACTAGGTTTAGGTTTAAAAACTCCTGGTGGAAATCAGACGGATGATATAGAAGCCAAATACAATTCAGGTTTTGTTCCTTTTGAGATTTCGGATGAATTGAAAGACTTTTTTAATTATTTGCCACCTTTAAAATCAAAATTTGGGAATGTAAATTGGCCAGCTGGGATAGATGTGATGCTTTATCAGCGTATCGGGAATATTCAAAAGAAAGATCCAATGTTGTTTTTCGGAAAGCAAAACGGTGTGAAATATGGTGTTTTGTACGGAGAAGGCTTATGGAGATGGAAGATTAACGATTATTCTCGTAATGGTTCATTCGAGTATTTCAATGAGTTTATACAGAAGATAACGCAGTATTTAGTTGTTAGACAGAACTCGTCGCCATTTATAGTTTCATTACCAAAGCGTATTTCTAAATCAGAAGAGTTTATTGTGAAAGCCGAATTCTACAACGAGGCGATGGATTTAATAACAACGCCAGTTGTCAATTTTGAGTTGAAAAATGAAGCGGGGATAGTAAATAAATTCGAGTTCGGACAAAGTGGAAACGCATACAGATTGAATTGTGGTCGTTTACAACCAGGAAAATACGATTGGAAGGCAAATACAAAATTCAATGGAAAAGCATATTATAAGTCAGGAAGCTTTATTGTTGAAGACATTGTCATAGAAGATTTGGACAATCAAGCTGACCATCAAGTTTTGCGTCAAATTGCAAGTCAAACGAACGGTAAATTCTTTAAGCTTAGTCAATTGGACCAGTTGTATGAAGATTTAAACAAACGCGATGATTTGGTTAACATTTCTTATGCAGAATCTACGTTTATCGATCTAATAGATTGGAAATTATTGTTCTTCCTGCTACTGATAGCTTTGGTCGCTGAATGGTCTTTACGACGGTTCTTTGGGGGGTATTAATCAATTTCGAATAGGTTGAATTAATCAATTTGTAATTCGTAATTCGCAATTTTTTTTCTCTTCATATAATAAAGTCAAAAACATTCCGTTTTAGATTTATATAACCCGTTAAAAATGCCTATGTTGAAAAAATACCCTAAAGTTGCTCCGGTCCAGGAGTCTAAAATCGGACCAACCATTGAGGCTTTAAAATTTATAATAAATTACAGCAAAGCGGTTGAAGCAAAGAAAATAGGAAAAGATAAGATGCTTTTCCAACTGAATTAAAAACGAAAAGTCCGGTTAATCCCGGACTTTTTTTGTTTAATCTCTTTTTTTTACCAAATTACAACCACTTTACCTGAAGTATTTCGCATTTTATCACCTTCTTTAACTTGAAAAGCATCAAAAAATTCAGGACAATTTTTTAACGGACCGTTCACGCGATACATACCAGGTGAGTGCGAATCATTCGCTAATCGATTTTGCATTTCTGCTTCGGTATAATTGATTTTCCACAATTGCGCATAAGCAATAAAGAATCGCTGAGCAGGAGTATAGCCATTTATAGCAATTCCTGATTTGAATTCTTCTGTTTTTGTGTAAGCACCGTATGCCATCGTCAAACCACCCAAATCTGCAATGTTTTCTCCCATTGTTAATTCCGGATTCACACAATTGTCTTCTGTCGGACAAAATGCAGCGTATGTCTGACCTAAGATTCCAGTTTTCTCTTCAAATAATTTTCTATCTTCTTCTGACCACCAATTCTTAAATGAACCATCAGCTGCAAACTTAGAACCTTTATCATCGAATCCATGTGTAAATTCATGACCGATAACCATACCAATTCTGCCATAATTCACTGCGTCTTCATAGGATTCACTGAAAAATGGAGGTTGCATAATACCAGCTGGGAAAGCAATTTCGTTTAATAATGGATGATAATATGCATTAATCATGTGTGCTGGCATTCCCCATTTATCTTTGTCGACTGGCTTGTTCAATTCGGCCATATTCTTCTTGTGAGCGAACTGTCTTGCCTTTCGATAATTGTCTAAATAACTAGTATTCGTAAATCCGATCGAACTGAAATCCTCCCATTTTTCAGGAAACCCAAGTTTTCTTCCGATAGCATTGAGTTTGTTTGTTGCTTCTATTTTCGTTTCTAAAGTCATCCAATCAAGGTAGCTTATTCGCTCTCCAAAAACGATTAAAAGATTGTTAACCATTTCATTGACTATTTCTTGTGCATTTTCTGAAAAATGTTTTTCTACGAAAGCTTTGCCCAATAACTCACCAAAATTCATGTTTGTAATTTCGTCGATCGCTCTATCACTGATAGGTTTCATTTCTTTTTGACCTTTCAAAACAGTACTATAAAAATCGAAATTGGCTTGAACAAACTTATCATCCAAATGTCCAGCATAGTTATTTAAAACTGACCAAGTAAGGTATGTTTTCCATTCCTCGATGCTTATATCTGTTAAAAGACTTTTAAAGTTTTCAAAGAATAGCGGTTGACCAACAATGATAGAATCCATCATTTGAATGCCAACTTCCTCTATATATGACTCGAAATTAAAATCACCGGACATTGCGTCAATATTTTCTAATCCCATTTTATTGTATGTTTTCTCAGGAATCCTCAATTCAGCAGGAAGCATCATTTTACTTGCGAGATTTTTCTCGATTTTCATCACCTGATTTTTAGCTGTCTTTGTGTCCAAAGAATACTTTCCATATAAGTCAAATATCTTCACGATATATGCTTCGTACGCGTCAAGGATTTCTTTTTTTCCTTCTTTTTCGTAATAATCGCGGTTAGGTAAACCAATTCCTCCTTGTGATAAAGAAGCTATATTTTGATCAATATTTTTTAAATCCTGACGAACTCCATAATTAAATAAAGCGCGAACCCCATTTTTGTGAAGTTTTCCAATGATAGATGGAAGCATTTCTTTGTTTGCCAGACTATTGATGATATCAAGCTCTTCAGTAAGAGGTTTATAAGAAGCCTTATTTCTCTGCTTCATATCTAAGAAAGTTGAATAATAATCGCCTAATATTTGATTCTGAGAGCCGGCAACGCTGTTATTTGCAGCTGCATTTTCTAAGATGGTTGTCAATTTTGTCTTATTGGCTTTATCCAATTCATTGAAGCTTCCCCAACGAGATTCGCTATCTGGAACTGGATTTTCTTTGCACCATGTTCCATTCGCATAAAGGAAAAAATCCTCCTTTGGTGAAACCGATTTGTCCATATAAGCCTCATCAATTGTTTCATTGGTGCTAATAATGACAGCTGTGTCAGCCGTTTTTTTTGTTCCACATGAAAACACAACTGTGCCCGTTAATGCGATAAACGCGATTCTATTGATTCTCATTATAATATAAGTTACTTCGTTAATTTCATTTCTGTATGAGGAATACCATCCTCTAAGTATTCTTTTCCAGTAGATACAAATCCATGTTTACCGTAATAACCAGTCAAATGTGATTGAGCGGACAGTTTCACCGATTTATTTTCCCATTTCTGTTGAATAAATTCAAGTGCATGCTCCATTATTTTGTGTCCTAGTTTCAATTCTCTTGATTCAATGCTGGTAACAACTCGACCTATAGCTATTTCTGGATAGGAGAGGCCTGCGGGTAATATTCTAGCAGTCCCAATAATTTTGTCATCATCATTTCTCAGGATAAGATGGTAACTACTTTTGTCTTTTCCATCCAAATCTTGATAAGGACAATCCTGTTCAATAACAAAAACGGCTATTCTAAGGGCAATAAGGTCATGAAATTCGTCAAGACTTAAATCATTGAATGCTTTGATTTCTATCGTCATTCTCACGTTTGAATTACACCAACATTATATGGTTTCTCAGCTTTTTTGTGACTAGCCATAGAAATTCCCATTGAAATATGTTTTCTAGTATCTACAGGATCAATTATTGCGTCAACCCACAAACGACTTGCCGCATAGTATGGACTGATTTGTCTGTCGTATCGGTCTTTAATGGTATTGTATAATTCGTCTTCCTTTTCTTTTGTAATCTTTTCACCTCTAGATTTCAATGAAGCTACTTCAATTTGCAACAAAACTTTAGCTGCTGCAGCACCGCTCATAACTGCAATTTCAGCCGTTGGCCAAGCAAGCATTAATCGGGGATCGTATGCTTTTCCGCACATAGCGTAATTTCCTGCTCCATATGAGTTTCCAACAACAATCGTAAATTTGGGAACAACAGAGTTAGCCATTGCATTCACCATTTTCGCTCCATCTTTTATTATTCCGGCATGTTCGCTTTTAGATCCAACCATGAATCCAGAAACATCTTGCAAGAAAACCAAAGGAATATTTTTTTGGTTGCAATTCATTATGAAACGTGCAGCTTTATCAGCTGAATCTGTGTAAATAACACCTCCAAATTGCATTTCACCCTTACCATTTTTTACGATTTCTCGCTGATTGGCAACAATACCGACAGCCCATCCATCAATTCGGGCATAAGCACAAATTATTGATTTTCCGTAGTCTTTTTTATACTCTGTAAACTCTGAATCGTCAACCAAGCATTTAAGAAGCTCGCGCATTTCGTATGTTTTGTTGCGTTCAGCAGGGAGAATTCCATATAAGTTTTCTGCTGGCAATTTCGGTTCTTTAGATTCTTTTCTATCAAAACCGGCGTTTTCCGGCGCACCAACTTTATCCATTAAATCACGGATAGTTTTCAAACACTCTTGATCATTAGCTGATTTGTAATCGCAGACACCAGATATTTCAGTGTGTGTAAATGCACCTCCTAAAGTTTCATTGTCAATCGTTTCGCCAATTGCTGCTTTTACAAGATAAGATCCAGCAAGGAAAATTGTTCCTGTTTTATCAACGATCAACGATTCATCCGACATTATGGGCAAATAAGCTCCTCCAGCAACACAACTTCCCATCACCGCAGCAATTTGAAGAATGCCACGTGAACTCATAATTGCGTTGTTTCTGAAGATACGACCGAAATGTTCTTTGTCTGGGAAAATTTCATCCTGCATGGGTAAAAATACTCCAGCGGAATCAACCAAATAGATAATTGGCAGGTTGTTTTCCATTGCGATTTCTTGAGCGCGAAGATTTTTCTTACCCGTAATAGGGAACCATGCTCCTGCCTTAACTGTCGCATCATTTGCAACAACAATGCACTGTTTTCCAGAAACATATCCGATTTCTATGACAACACCACCTGCAGGACATCCTCCATGTTCTTCATACATTTCATAGCCTGCCAAAGCACCAATTTCTATTCTTTCAGCACCTTTGTCTAAAAGTAAATCAATCCTTTCGCGGGCTGTTAACTTACCTTGAGCGTGCAGTTTATCTATTCTTTTTTGACCACCACCATCATAGATTTTTTCTAGTTCTTTTTGTAAAGCAGAAATTTTTAGACGGACCAGATCTTCGTTTTTATTGAATTCTAATTCCTTTTTAGAAATCGCCATATAGTATTTAATTTGAAGCTCAAATATACAGAATAAACGAGCATATCTTGTCGTATTGTAGGTGCCTAATCTTTCAAAACTTTGTTAAATCAACAATGAAATGTTCGCAAATCAACCTTGTTTCAATTGTCAATAAGTTTAATTTTGTGCCATGCAAGATTCATACAAGCACAAAGGATTGCGCAAGTTACTTATCAAAGAACTTCGAGAAAAAGGTATTTCAAACGAAAAAGTACTGGATGCATTCAATGCAATTCCAAGACATTTTTTTCTTGATTTGGCGTTTGTGGAACAAGCTTATTCTAGTAAAGCTTTCCAAATTGGTTCAGGACAAACGATTTCCCATCCTTATACTGTGGCTTTTCAAACGTCATTATTGGAAATACAGAAGAAAGATAAAATTTTGGAAATAGGAACTGGTTCAGGTTTTCAAACGAGTATTTTGTGTGAATTGGGCGCTAAAGTATTTTCAATTGAGCGTCACAAGGATTTGCATCAAAAAGCTAAAAAGATAATTCAACATTTTAATTTCACACCTAAGCTTTCATTTGGAGATGGATTTGCTGGTTGGCCTGCATTTGAACCATTTGATTCTATACTGGTTACTTGCGGTGCACCCTTTGTTCCTGAAGAATTGAAAAAACAATTGAAAGTAGGAGGTAAGTTGGTTATTCCTCTGGGGGAAGGAAGTGTACAGCGAATGAAGCGTTATATCAAAATCTCAGAAACTGAGTTTGAAGAAGAAGATTATGGTGATTTTAGTTTTGTCCCAATGTTAGAGAATAAAGTTAGATAGAAAGGACAAAGCAAAAAAAAAGCAGTGACGAATTTTCATCACTGCTTTTCTGTTTGGGTATATTTTTTTAATGACCTTTTGCAGCCATATATCTTTCTGCATCTAAAGCAGCCATACATCCTGTTCCTGCAGCGGTAATTGCTTGACGGTATGTTTTGTCTGCAGCATCTCCAGCAACAAATACTCCTGGAACATTTGTTAATGAAGTTCCTGGTTTTTCGTATTTTATATAACCAACTTCATCTAGGTTTAAAAAGTCAGCAAAGATGTCTGTATTTGGTTTGTGGCCAATAGCAACAAAGAATCCGGTAGCAGGAATGGTAGTTTCCTCACCAGTTTTATTGTTTTTAACTCGAACTGCATTTACAACATCATCACCCAATACTTCTTCTGTCTCAGTATTGTACATTATCGTAATGTTCGGTGTGTTTTCAACACGTTCAACCATAATTTTCGACGCACGGAATTCATTACGACGCACAAGCATTGTAACTTTGGTACAAAGTTTAGAAAGATAATGAGCTTCTTCACAAGCAGAATCTCCCGCACCAACAATCACTGTTTCTTGCCCACGGTAAAAGAAACCATCGCAAACAGCACAAGCAGAAACACCTCCTCCGTTCAATAAAAACTTCTGTTCACTTTCTAAACCTAAATACTTGGCAGTTGCACCAGTAGAAATAATCACAGTGTCAGCATGTATTTCATGACCAGATTCAGTCCAACATTTGTGCACATCACCACTAAAATCAACCTTATCAATGAATCCAAAACGAACATCCGTTTCAAAACGTTTTGCTTGTTTTTCTAATTCCATCATCATTGCTGGTCCAGTTATTCCATCAGGGTAACCAGGAAAGTTTTCAACTTCATTCGTAGTTGTCAATTGACCTCCAGGTTGCATTCCTTGATACATAACTGGTTTCATGTCTGCTCTGGCTGCATAAATTGCAGCTGTATATCCTGCTGGTCCAGATCCAATGATCAAGCATTGCACTTTTTCTATATCGCTCATATTTTCAATAAAATTCTGAGCAAAAATAATAGTTTTATCAGGAGAAAAGTGTCAATACTACCTAAAAGATACCCACAAACGTTAATATTCTTGAAAAGCAAAGGAAAAAACGAAAGAAAGGAAGCAAATGGTTTTGTTTTACAAAATAAAGGAGGTAATTTTGTACCCCAATTTTGAGCATAAAGAATGATTGATACTAAATTTTACGAAGCGAAAACCCTTTACCCATTTCAAGAAAATACCGTAACTTCCATACTAGCAGAGTTAGAAAAAAATGGTAAAAATTTCAATCTTCTTTATCAACTTCCAACTGGTGGAGGGAAAACTGTAATATTTTCGGAGATAACTCGAAATTACATTGAGAACTGGAAAGAAAAAGTATTAATTCTTACCCACCGAATAGAGTTATCTGTTCAAACGTCGAAGCAGCTTTCTGCGATTGGGGTTAAGAACAAAATCATAAATAGCGAAATCAAAACACTTGATGATCAAGATGAATTCCAGTGCTTTATTGCCATGGTTGAGACCTTGAACAATCGTTTGCACGATGATGAAAACTTCATTAAAGATGTTGGACTCGTTATTGTGGATGAAGCTCACTATAATAGTTTCCGTAAGATTTTCCAATTTTATGAAAATGCAAATATTTTAGGGGTTACCGCAACTCCTTTGAGTTCGAATCGTGCTTTGCCTTTGAATGATAACTACCATAAATTGATAGTTGGAGAAAGTATTTCCAATTTAATTGAAGGAGGTTATTTGTCTGATGCAGAAACATTTACATATGATGTAAATTTGCATGGGTTGAAAATAGGATCAAATGGTGATTTTACGGTTAGTTCTTCTGAATTAGTTTACGGAAACTACTTCATGCAAGAGAAATTACTTTTTGCATACGAAGAAGTTGCTATTGGTAACAAGACTTTGATTTTTAATTCAGGAATTGAAACTTCCCAGCGTGTAGAGGAAATGTTCAAGAAACGTGGTTTTCCTATTCGTCACCTTGATTCTACTTTTTCTGATAAGGATAGAAAAGAGGTTTTGAGCTGGTTTAAAGTAACCAAAGACGCTATTTTAACGTCCGTTGGTATTCTTACAACAGGATTTGATGAACCCACTGTTGAAACGATCATCTTAAATCGCGCAACTCGTTCATTGACGCTTTATCATCAGATGATTGGTCGTGGGTCTCGTAAATTACCGAACAAAAGCAGTTTTAAATTAATTGATTTAGGAAATAACGTTAGGCGATTTGGTATCTGGCAAGACTATATCAATTGGCAAGATGCGTTTAAATTCCCTGATCGTTTCTTGGAATCACGTTTGTCTGAATCAGATGATATCGAGTTTGAAGTAGAATATGAGTTCCCTAAAGGTCTTAAAGAGCGTTTAGACGTTGAGAAATTGGATTCATTCAATATGCGCGATATTTACTACGAATGCATTGAAAATAATCAAAAAGGTAAAGAGGCAGTAGATATGTCTCTTCAAAACCACTACGAGGTAATCCATGCAGCAGCAACAGATTTTTTCGATGGTCTGGATCTTCAAACTGCCATGCAAGAGCACATTGAATATAGATTGAAGCAATACACAAAATGTATTTCTAAAAGTACAAACAACTATTTCAAGTTTTTAATTGAAACGTACAATCGTCATTTGCGTCAGAAGCTCAGAGAAACATTGGAGGACGAGTAATTCCTAATAATTTAGAATTAAAGTTGCCGTATCGAAGGCTGAAGTATAAACGGCTTGAATTCCTGTGTTGGAGGTCCCTTGAACGGAGTATAAGTAAGAGTAATAGCTATTCCCGTCATTTATGCAAATTATTGTGTCATTCACTGCTCCTGTAAGGTATTGCTGGTCAGCGGGACAGCACTCATTACAACCAATTTTTCCTTGTTGTTTAATGTACTGAAGAACATCACCAGGATTAGGATTTATATTATTAAAAATCAATCGAGCCCACGATTTTGCGCTTGTATTAATATTGTAAACATTGCTTTCTTGATTCAAATCTCCGTAAGAAATGATTCTGTCAATTTCAAAATACATTGAAGGAGTAGCAGAAATTTTAACCTTTTCGTATAAATCATTCTCAATTGAAAAGCTATATTTTCCTTGACTGTCCGTAGTTACAGTTGTTAATGTGGTATAATAAGCATTACCTGATTTTTTCAATTCGACCTTTAACTGTAAATTACTAAGCCCAGTCGCAGAGCTAGTGTTAGTAACTTTTCCCTCAACGACATAGGTTACCTTTTTCTTCTTACAGCCGCTGAAAATAAGTGCGGAGGTGATTAAACAGATAAAGATTGAAATGATTATTTTCATGCGACTTGAATTGTACCCATAAAAGTAAAGAATTGGAACCATAAATAAAACTTCTTTTTATAATCGTCTTTTCTCTTTATAAAAAAGGGAAAAATGGTACCTTTAAAGTCTCAATAAATAGAACATGTCAGAAGATAATAAAATCATTTTTTCAATGGTTGGTGTTTCCAAAAATACACCAGCTGGAAAACAAATAATCAAGAACATTTACCTCTCATTCTTTTATGGTGCCAAGATTGGCATTATCGGTTTGAATGGTTCTGGTAAGTCAACCGTAATGAAAATCATTGCAGGATTAGATCAAGCCTATCAAGGAGATGTAGTTTTTAACCAAGATTACTCAATTGGTTACTTGCCCCAAGAACCAGAGCTGGACTTGAAGAAAACAGTGAAAGAAATCGTCCAAGAAGGAGTTCAAGAAACGATGGATGCGTTAAAAGAATTCGAAGAAATCAACAATTCATTTATGGATGAGGCGATTTTAAACGATCCTGATAAAATGGATAAATTAATTCAGCGTCAAGGAGAAGTTCAAGATTTAATTGACTCTTTGGATGCATGGGAAATTGATTCGAAATTGGAAAGAGCAATGGATGCTTTACGCTGTCCACCGGATGATCAATTGATTGAAACTCTTTCTGGAGGTGAGAAAAGACGGGTTGCATTGTGCCGTTTGTTGTTAAAAAATCCAGACATTCTACTGTTGGATGAGCCTACCAATCACTTAGATGCTGAATCAATCGAATGGTTAGAGCAGCATTTACAACAATATGCAGGAACTGTAATTGCCGTAACCCACGACCGTTACTTCTTAGATAATGTGGCCGGTTGGATACTTGAATTAGATCGAGGAGAAGGTATTCCTTGGAAAGGTAACTACTCATCTTGGTTGGAGCAAAAAGGAAATCGACTGAAAGATGAGGAAAAATCTGAATCAAAACGTCAGAAGATTTTGGCACGTGAGCTCGAGTGGGTCCGTATGAATCCAAAAGCTAGACAAGCAAAAAGCAAAGCGAGGTTGTCTAATTATGACAAAATGCTTTCCGAAGATCTGAAATCAAAAGAAGATATTTTGGAAATACCAATTCCAAATGGACCGCGTTTAGGTAATAATGTAATAGATGCAGTCAATGTATCTAAAGCATTTGGAGACAAATTGTTATATGATAATTTGAACTTTAAATTGCCACCTGCTGGAATAGTTGGAATTATTGGTCCAAACGGTGCTGGTAAAACAACCATCTTCAAAATGATTATGAAAGAGTTGATGCCAGATTCAGGTACATTTGAAATTGGTGAAACGGTGAAAATTGGCTATGTAGATCAAACACATGCTGATATATCAGACGATAAAACAGTATTTGATGTAGTCTCAAATGGCTTAGATTTCATTGAAGTGGGAAATCAGAAAATTAATTCAAGAGCTTATTTGTCAAAATTCAACTTTAGTGGTTCGGATCAAAACAAGAAAGTTGGCGTATTATCGGGTGGAGAAAGAAATAGACTCCATTTGGCTATGACATTGAAAACCGAGGCTAACGTTTTATTGCTAGATGAGCCAACTAATGATATCGATGTAAACACTTTACGGGCACTTGAAGAAGGTATAATGAACTTTGCAGGTTGCGCTGTTGTTATTTCTCACGATAGATGGTTCTTAGATAGGATTTGTACGCATATCCTAGCATTCGAAGGAGATTCTGAAGTTTATGCTTTCGAGGGAAGCTACTCAGAATATGAAGAAAATAGAAAGAAACGTTTGGGTGATAACGCTCCTAAGAGAATAAGATATAGAAAATTAATTAAATAAGAGTTAGGACCGCAGGAGTCAGGACTACAGGACTGAATTGAAGGATTTTAAATTTAAGGAAAGAATAAATTATCCTTAAACATGAATCCCAAAATAAGTCCTAAGATCCTGAATCCTTTAGTCTTGAATCCAAAAATAGAATATGACAGTAAAACAACTACAACCCAACTCATTATGGAATCATTTCGCCGATTTGAATGCGGTGCCTCGACCTTCTAAAAAGGAAGAAAGGGTTATCCAATTCATGGTGGATTTTGGTAAAAATCTGGGTTTATCAACTGAAGTAGACAAAATAGGTAATGTAATTATCAAAAAACCAGGTGCTAACGGTTTAGAAAATGCAGGGCCAGTAATAATGCAAAGCCATTTGGACATGGTGCACCAAAAAAACAACGATACAGTTTTCGATTTCGACAAACAAGGAATTGATATGATCGTTGATGGTGATTGGGTGAAAGCAAACGGAACAACACTTGGTGCGGACAATGGAATAGGAGTAGCCGCAATTATGGCACTTTTGTCTTCAAAAGATATTGCCCATCCACCAATAGAGGCAATGTTTACCATTGATGAAGAAACAGGTATGACTGGTGCTATGCAGTTAGATCCAAGCTATTATACAGGAAAAACACTTTTGAATTTAGACACTGAAGATGATGACGAATTGTCTATCGGCTGCGCTGGAGGAATAGATACCAACACAAGCTATGATTACAAAAGCGAAGAATTGAATGGCGAACATGTTGGTTATAAGTTAACTGTCAAAGGTTTGTTAGGAGGACATTCGGGAATGGATATCGACAAAGGCCACGGTAATGCGAATAAAATTCTTACACGTATACTTTATACGTTGCAACCGAAAGTAGATTTGAATTTGTTTGAATTTGATGGAGGAAGTCTTCGAAACGCTATTCCTCGCGAAGCTGTGGCAACAATTGCAGTCTTAAAGGATGATATTACAGCGTTCGAAACAGAATTGGCGAATATTACAAAAACACTGAAAGTAGAATTTCAAACTGTTGAAAAAAACCTTGTAGTTGTTTTTGAATCTATGGCTTTGCCAAGCAATGTAGCAATGAGTCATTCAGATCTGAAGAAAATATTGAATGTACTTTATGCCGTTCCGAATGGTGTCTTTCGCATGAGTCCAGATATTGAAGGTTTGGTTGAAACTTCATCGAGTTTAGCGCGAGTTGTCGTTAAGGAAGGTCAATTCATTACTCAATCGCTTCAAAGAAGCAGTGTTGAAAGTACAAAAGATGATGTAGCGAATACCATCAGAGCATCATTCGAGAATATGGGTGCAATTGTTGTTCAATCAGGAGATTATCCAGGTTGGCAGCCAAATCCCAATTCAAAAGTATTGACCATGATGGCGGATTTGTATCGAGAGAAATATAATGAAGAACCGCAAATAAAAGCTTGTCATGCCGGTTTAGAATGTGGGATTTTAGGAAAACATTTACCAGGGGTAGATATGATATCCTTCGGTCCAAACATACGTGGAGCGCACTCTCCGGACGAAAAAGTTCAAATTTCATCGGTTCAGAAATTTTGGGATTACCTTTTGGTAGCTTTGACTAGATTAAACTAATGAATAACCTTGATCTTGAAGGTTTAGCAAATATGCGAATGCCTTACGGAAAATATAAGAATAAGCTTTTGGTAGAAATACCAGAAGCTTATTTAGTTTGGTACCGCCAGAAAGGATTTCCAAAAGGCAAACTTGGCGATCAGTTAGGTGTTATGCTTGAAATTAAAATAAATGGTTTGGAGGATTTAATCTATCCACTGATACGAAAATAATGACATAATTTTAATAAATATTTAAATAATGTTTATTAATTAATTAATATTATTTATATTTGTTTCAACATATAAAATGATTCATGTCCAAATTACCAATTTTATGTCCTAGCTGTGATTCCACACTTTCTGTAAGTCAATTGACTTGCACGAGTTGTGAAACACATATTTCGGGGAACTATTTGTTACCAGTCTTTTTAAGGCTTTCTGAAGATGAACAATTGTTTGTCGTGAATTTTACAACATCAGGTGGAAGTTTAAAGGAAATGGCAAAAAAACTAGGTAAAAGCTATCCAACAGTTAGGAATATTTTAGATGACATTATTGAAAAACTAAATACTGAAACATAATGAAAGTAACGCTCTTCAAACCCTTTGAAAAATATAGCGAAAGTCAACTTCTGCTTTTTGGTATAATTTTTCTTTTAATTGGTAGTTATGTTTCAAGTTTTTGTCATGCTAATTTTGACGGTTTTTTTGATTTACATTTTTCAAATTATCAACTGACATTCACAGAATTGTTGGCTCAGAATTTGATAAATATAGTTGTACTTTTCATCTGTATGTATTTCGCAGGATTCTATCGGAACAAAAAGACAAGATTAATTGATATTTTCAATACAGTTCTGATTGCTCGGGTTCCGTTTTATTTTTTGACCTTGTTCAACGTTACAAATGCTCTAAGTGTCGATGCAAATTTGCCAATCGATGAAATAACAGAGTTTGCGATGAGTAACTTGCTTTTATTGATTCCGATGACTGTATTTATGATATTGATTGTTGTCTGGATGCTAGCGCTGTTATACAATGGCTATAAAATTGCGACAAATGCAAAAGGAAATAATTCAATAATCTTGTTTATTGTAGCTCTATTCGCGGCAGAGATTATTTCTAAATTAATTATTTACAAAACAATTCTATAAATATGAAACGAATAATTTTACTTTTTTTATTCTTTACCGGAACTGCTTTCTCGCAAGAAATTAAGGGTGACTGGTATGGAGATATCGAGATTTCAGGAATTAAGTTGGGATTCATTTTCCATATTTCTAAAGAGGAAGATTCTTATAAATCTATTCTAGATATCCCAGAGCAAAAAGCCATTGGTATAACAATGACGTCAACGACCTTTGATAACGAGGTCTTGAAAATTATCAGTGCTGAGTTGAGTGGCGATTTTGAAGGAAGGTATGTTGACGGAAGTGTAAAAGGAATATTTAGCCAAAATGGTGGATCTTTTCCTTTCACTATGACCAAGGATAAAAGGGAAGCTAAAAAAATATTGCGACCACAAGAACCTATGCAAGAATTCAATTATGTAATTGAAGATGTTGCTTTTGAAAATAAAGTGGATAAAGTTACTTTGGCAGGAACTTTAACACTGCCAAAAGGTAAAGGGCCTTTTCCAGCGGTTGTTTTAGTAAGTGGTAGTGGGCCCCAAGACAGAAATGAAGAAATTCTGGGTCACAAGCCATTTTTAGTTATCGCTGATTTTTTAACAAACAATGGAATAGCGGTACTTCGTTATGACGATAGAGGAGTTGGTAAATCTACTGGCAATTTTAGCAGCGGAACAACCGAAGATTTTGCTCGCGATGCAAAGGCAGGTGTAGATTATTTGTTAAGTCTTAAAAAGATTAATAAATTAAAGGTTGGAATAATTGGTCATAGTGAAGGTGGAACGATAGCTCCAATTGTAGCGGGTAGGCCAGAGAATGGGGTTGGTTTTATTATTATGCTTGCAGGAACAGCAATTCCAGGTTCAGAAATATTGTTGAAACAGCAAGAACTTATTTCAGCTGCCAGCGGTGAGAATGAAGAGGAGATTCAATCAAATTCTGCTATGAGCATTGCGATTTTTCAATTTATGCGTGACAATGCTGAGTCTGAAACCTTGAAAAAGGATCTAGGAACATATTTGGTAAATTACATGACGGAAAATGAAACCAAACTACCAGAAGGCATGACTAAAGAAAAAATGAGCGAGGTTTTGGTGAATTCGTATACGACAACTTGGATGAGAAATTTCTTGAATTATGATCCAAAATATGTATTTCTGAACGTAAAGTGTCCGGTTTTGGCATTAAATGGCTCGTTAGACCTGCAAGTTCCGGCCGAAGAAAATCTCGCAACGTTTAAGATGCTGGCTGAAAGAAGTGGAAATGAAAACGTCCAAACAATGGAATTACCAGGTTTAAATCATTTGTTTCAACATTGTGTAACTGGAGCACCAAGTGAATATAGTGAAATTGAAGAAACTTTTGCACCAGAAGTTCTTGGAATAATGAAGAATTGGATTAAAGATTTGAAATAAATTAAAAAATCATTAAATCTTTAGAATGCTAATCGTCAATCGGTTAGCATTCTTTTTTTGAGCGAAGTTTAATTTTAGACTATTAAAAACGTAACCTGAAAAAGAACCTACCGTAGAAGACTCTTGTAGATTATTTAAAAACAATTATGCAAGCAACAAAATTTCGTATGATTAACAATAATGTAAAAACAGCACAATACAGAATCGCTGAACATAGAACACAAGGCGTTCATTCTCAATTAAGCATTTTCGATGTGGCCAACTTGTTGGATCAAATCAAAAGAGCTGAAAGTTTGGGAGCACCCAGCAACAAACCATCGATATTTCAATCCATAGGATTCAATTAAAATATTTAAGACTCATAGTTTTAGTTTTGTTAGGTAACCAATTGAAGGGAAGTGAGAGCTTCCCTTTTTGGATTTTATAACTTTCCTTTAAACTTTTGAAGTTCTTATTTTACCTCCATTGAGCTGACTTAACAAACTAAACAGTCCA
This sequence comes from uncultured Flavobacteriales bacterium, assembly GCA_963977135.1. Lineage (GTDB taxonomy): Bacteria > Bacteroidota > Bacteroidia > Flavobacteriales_D > Crocinitomicaceae > UBA2040. Next base: position 653,541 of record CAXBNN010000001.1, read on the forward strand.
AAGAAAGTACGATTAACATATAAAAAATGTTCAGAGCCTCTATTTCCGCTCATAGTACGTATTTCTTTGTTTTTACTCATTTTATCACCCATTTTTGCCAACTCGGTAAAAAAGTCCGAGTTAGAAAAATCGAATTCGTTAACATTAAAAGGAGCGCATAGCAAAGTCAGCATTTTTTTAAAGATAGATCGAACAATATTTTTTTGCTCTTCTGTATCCTCTTTCGAGAATATTTGTAATTCCCAGAGCAAATCTTCGAAACGCACGTCATTTTCAATGTTTTCTTGTTGCATTAAGTCATTAAAAGGCTTGTAAAAGTTGCTAGGAATTACTTTTGTGCATCCAAAATCCAAAACTACCAGCTCGCCTTCCTTATTCACAAGAAAGTTACCAGGATGCGGATCGGCATGCATTATTCCCAATTGATGAAATTGAAACATGTAAAAATCCCAAAGCGTTTGACTAATCTTATTGGCTGCTTCTTTGTCGGTATTTTGTTCGGTTAATTCGGAGAGGTGTTTTCCGTCCATCCATTCCATTGTTATTATACGATCAGAGGAATATTCCGGAAACATTTTAGGAAAACGAAGGTTATGGATTTGAGTGCATTGCGACGCTATTTCTGTTGATTGTTCAACCTCCAATGTGTAATTCGTCTCTTCATAAAGTTTTGATTCTATTTCTTTGAAGTATCGTTCAACATCCTTGCTCTTCATATTAAACATACGTAGCGCAAATGGTTTTACCAATGCTAAGTCCGAAGAAATACTATCGGCAACACCTGGGTATTGTATCTTTACTGCAAAAAGTTGATCACCAATGCGAGCTCTATGCACTTGACCGATACTTGCGGCAAATGAACTTTCTACGTCAAAATCATCAAAGATATCTTCTGGATATTTTCCCAAGGTTTTGAAAAATGTTTTTCTAACTAAAGGAGCTGATAAAGGAGGAACGGAGAACTGAGCCAATGAAAATTTATCGACGTAAGCTTTGGGTAAAATGGACTGATCCATGCTCATCATTTGCGCCATTTTCAGTGCACTTCCCTTTAGTTGAGATAAACCATCATAAATGTCAGTTGCGTTATTCTCGTCAAGGTTGGCTTTCGCCTTGTCTGCGTCGCCAGTCAACTTTTGACCGTAATATTTTAAATAATTGACTCCAACTTTAGCGCCAACTCCAACTATTTTTGAGGCTCGTTGGATTTTGGAGGTTGGTATTTTGTCTAATGATTTCATAGGTTTATTTCTTAACCGTTTCGTGATACACGAACTTTCCAAAATCCATAAGACTTTCAAATGGGTTTTTGTGAATTAAATCAAAGCTGGCTCGAAGGGATTTCTCAATGTAGACGTCGGTTTTTTCGAATCCTTTTGATTCGTCTTTCATCCAAAAATCAATTGTTTTTATCATTTGCAACCAGGCAATAGAGCGAATTCCTTTGTCTTTATAGGTTGACAAAGGTGTGTTTTGTAAAAACCCAACTTCAATGTCCAAGGAATCAATATATTCTTGGAAGTGTGTCTTAAGTTTATTTAGTAAGTTAGACATCTTCCAGTTTTTATCCTCTGAAGATAGGAGCAAAGTCACCAAAGTTCTATTGTTATTCAGCACTTCAAAAAAGGTATAGTAGTAGGCCAACAATTTATTTTGTGAATCGGCTTCGGCATAATTTGAATCCTTTTCTAATAGTGCTTTGGTATTTTCAAAGAAAGATTCGAAAATAGTCGATTCTAATGATTTGAATGAAGCATAATGCTCGTAAAATTTACTTTCATCTATTTTCAATTCTTTACAAAATGCAAAAACTGTGACAGGTCGATGCCCAGTTTCACAAAGATTATTGCAATAAGTGTCCAATATTTTTTTCTTAGATACAGCCATGGTAAACTCTTTTTATTAATAACAAAAGTTTAGTGTATTTGTTGCTTAATAAATGCTAATATTTTACCAATTTTCGTAAGAAATCTGGATGATCAAAGAAGGAAAATAACATCAATATTTCGTCGCTTTCACTCAATTCTTTCCAAAAAGACCTTGTTTTCGGTGAAAAGACGGTCTTTTTTGAGCAGTAAAGTGTGATTTTCAGCTTTTAGCGTGTAATATTCACCGCTTTTAATTCTTAAGCTGCCATTTGGAATCAACCAACTGTAAAGTGTTTGGTATTTCTTAAAATGTACCACAATTCCGGCTTTTCGCAATTCAATATTGCAATAGATACTATCTTGCTGATTGGAGAAAAAAGGCTCAAAATGCTCACTTGCAGAATGAATGCGCATGCGTTTCGAGCCAACTCCGCGCATTTTTAATCTTTCGATAAAACCATAAGGTTCTCCAACTTTTTCGGACATTTTCCGCTTTACCTCTGGGGTTTGAATCGTTGAGTCAATAATCATGTTCATAGAATTCTTCTAATGAAACAAATTACCTCCCCAAAAAGTTGAGAAATTGCTGAAGAATTAATGCTGGATAACGCCGCTGCCAATCAACTTGTCACCGTCATACCAAGCGGCAAACTGACCAGCGGTTATTCCTCTTTGTTTTTCGTTAAAAAGTATATAAACTCCGTCGGCTTTTCTTATCAAGGTTCCTTTTTGTACAGCTTGTCGGTAACGAATCCGTATGTCGTATACACGCGTTTCACCAATTTTTAAACTCTTATTCGGTTCCACGTAATGAATATCGTCTTCCTTGATGAACAAAGCCCAACGATTCAATCCGGGATGATCATCAGTTTGACCAGAGAAAACATTATTTGTAGTTGTATTTGTGCTTATCACGAAAGAAGGCTCAGGACGACCGCCTATAGATAAGCCCTTTCGCTGACCAATTGTGTAGTAATGCGCGCCTTGATGTTCAGCGACAACTTTGCCATCTTCAAATTCAAAGTAAAATGGTTTCGCCAACACTTCTACATTTTCTATCGTTGGGGCTACAGAGTTATAATCTTTAAACATTTCCAATTCAGGAGAAACCTCTATAACTGGTCCTTTTTTGACAGACAATTGCTGCTGTAAAAAGTCAGGAAGTTTTATTTTACCAACAAAACAAAGACCTTGTGAGTCTTTTTTGTCTGCAGTTAATAATCCTGCTTTTGAGGCTAATTCACGAACTTCAGATTTTTGTAATTCGCCAATAGGGAAGAGGGCTTTAGAAAGTTGTTCTTGAGACAATTGACACAAGAAATAACTTTGATCTTTACCATTGTCACGACCTTTTCCTAAACTAAAAGTTCCGTCTTCATTATCAATTTTTCTGCAATAGTGACCAGTGGCAACGTAATCTGCACCTAAATCTAAAGCTGCTTTAAGGAAAACATCGAATTTTATTTCTCTGTTGCACAGTACATCAGGATTTGGCGTTCTTCCCGCTTCATATTCTGCGAACATGTAATCAACTATTTTATCCTTGTACTCAGCGCTTAAATCAATAACCTGATAGGGAATTTCCAATTGATTGGCAATGAGCAGAGCGTCGTTGGAATCGTCTATCCAGGGACAATCATCTGAAATTGTAACTGACTCATCGTGCCAGTTTCGCATAAACATCCCAATAACCTCGTAGCCCTGTTCTTTCAACAACAAAGCCGCGACGCTGGAATCTACACCACCCGAAAGACCAACAACAACGCGTTTTCCATTCATGGTGCAAAATTACGGAAATTCTATTCGATTTTTTGATTGAGTTTTTTCACATTATGGCATATTTTGTGTTTATTGCAGAATATTATAGCTTGTTAACAATTGTCGATGTTTGGCAAATTGTATATTTGTGTCAATGAGAAACGTTTTATTAATCCTACTTATGACTTCTTTCACCGGGGTGTTTTTTTCGCAAGAATGCGAGAAAGTGCTTCTATCTGGGAAAGTGGTGGATACGCTACGGCCGCAGAATTTCTATAATTTAATGGTTGTCAACCGAACGACAGGAAAAGGTCATTTTGGGATGCCTAACGGAGGTTACAATCAATATGTTAATGATGGCGATTCGATTACTTTCTCAATAAAAGGCTATAAAAATATAGAGTACAAGGTTAAGGCAGATGGAAATTGTCAGGCAAAAAACATTTGGTACATAGAAATGAAGCCTCAAGAAATAGAGGAAGTTGTTGTCTATCCATTAAAGTCTTTGCAGGAAATACAGGAAGAAAGAGCTGGATTAGCCATGCGCGAAACGAGACAAGTTACTGGAATTGAGGTTTTGCAGAGTCCAATCACAGCGCTTTACCAAGCTTTCTCCCAAAAAGAAAAGAACAAGCGATTAATTGCTTCATATGAATATGCTGATAAGCAAAAATCTATTTTACAAGAGTTGCTTCGCCTATATGTTGCATACGATATTTTCTATCTGAGCGAAACGGAATTTGACGCATTCATCTCTTTCTTAAATATTAACGAAGATTTCCTAAAAACAGCAACAGAAATGGAATTGGTTACGTTTGTGAAGGATAAGTTTTATCATTTTCAACTACTGAACAAAAGATAGATTTTCTTAAATAATGTTTTCCTGATAATTCAATAAACTTGAGCGAATTTCTAGATTAAAAAATGTAGAGTGCTGAGATAATTCAATCTTTTATCTAAACCGAAAACTTTGATTGATACGGTTTTTAATTCATTTTAAATATATTAAATTATTTAGCATATATTTGGTTATATAATATTGCCAGATTATGAAATATTTTTTAGTCCTTTTTACATTCGCGTTCCATCATTTTTCTTTTAGTCAATGCACAACAACAAATGCAACAAGTTGTGTCTGTGAGAATGGAACGTCTACCTGTTGGTTGCTTCCTGATATTACAGCATCGTGGAAAGGTATTTCTAATAACGGTTATATTGAATATCCTCAGAACGGAGCAGGAATAAATTATCCTGGACAAGGTCCTGACGATGGTCGAATACGAGTTTCAGGTTCGACACCAAATATTGGTCATGGTTCTTTTACGGTTAGAGGAGTTAACGAGAACGGTCTTCGTACATTTTTATGTGGAAATGATACAGTTTTTAACGCACCTTCAAGCGGCCAATTTACATGTCCAAATGGTTATGCTAATCCAAAACAGCTAATTACTCAGAGGGTTTATAAAAAGAACAGTGATACAATGAGTTATTTTGATCGTTGGGCTGGCAGTGTTACGTATCATCCAGCACATGGTCACAATCACGTTGACGATTGGGCCGTTATGACATTACGTATTCAAACAGCTGATCCCAATCCTTTAAATTGGCCAATAGTTGGGACAGGCGCGAAAATAGGGTTTTGTTTAATGGATTATGGACAATGTGGCAACACAGGTTCAACATACGATGGTCATTGTAGAGATGATAATACCGTTTATTTAGGAGGAAACACGTTACACAATAGTAATTTTCCAAATTTCAATTTAGGTGGAGGAAATTACAACTGCTCAACTACGGAACAAGGCATTTCTTCTGGATGGACAGATGTATATGGCAAACACTTGGACGGAATGTGGATAAATGTTCCACCAAACACGTGCAATGGAAACTATTATATTGTTCTTGAAATAGATAAGAACAACTTGTTTCTGGAAGAGCGAGAAGACAATAACTATACTGCGGTTCCAGTAACTTTATCACTTCAACATTCTACTGGGAGTCTTCAAATACCGACAATTTCGTCGGATAATTCGACGAATTTATGTACAGGTCAATCATTGAATTTGATGGCTACTGCAGGAAGTTCATTTTTATGGTCGAACGGAGATACAACCCAAACAATTAATGTAACATCTCCAGGTTCATATACTTGCACGGTAACCAATTATTGTGGGACTAGCACATCCAGTCCTTTTATTGTTTATTCAGCGGCACCTATTGCTCCAGTCGGCCAAGGAGATACTGTTTGTGTTTCAGGCTCTATGATTTTAACCGCTTCGGGTACAGGAAATTTATCATGGTATGATTCGAATGGTCTTTATGTAGGAACTGGAAATACATATACTACCCCAATATTAACCCAAACCACTGAATATTTTGCCCAAAATACAGATGTTTACTCAGACACTTTGTTTCAAGAACCCCATTCTAATGGAATTGGTGGAGGTGGATGGTTGAGCAGTGAGCAGTATGAAATCTTCAGCACCTCAACAAGCGTAACACTTAAATCTGTAAAAGTATATGCTCAAAATGCAGGAAATATAACAATTGAACTTCAAGATGAATCAGGTACACTTTTAGAATCAAATACGACCGCAGTTCCAGCTGGTGAGAGTCGAGTTCAGCTTAATTTTTCCGTTCCTTATGGTGATAGTATGAGATTGGTCGGCAAGAACTTAGGTGTTAATTTATATAGAAATAATAACAGTGCAACCTATCCATACAATCCAAATGATAAATTAACGATTATTGGAGCATCAGCCGGCGCATCATATTTCTATTATTTTTACGATTGGGAAGTTGTTTCGGCAAACAGCACATGTTCAAGTGCTATGACATCTGTTTTTGCTGTGGTGTCTTCATGCTTAAATATTGCTGAAAACGTACTTTTTAAAAAATCTATAAAATTGTTTCCAAATCCAAACAATGGATCTTTTGATCTTGAATTTGAAACAATAGATGAGGGAAATTTATCTATTAATATGTCAAATTTGCTAGGCCAAATAGTTTTTGAAGATCAGGTACATCATTCGGTGGGGAAAAATACTATTTCCATAAATCAGAATAAATTGGCAAAAGGAGTGTACTTGATGAATATGGTCTATGAAGGTAAAAATTATATATCTCGAATGATTGTGGAATAAAGTGAAAAAGTTGAGTAAGATATTCTTGTTGATACTGGCTTTAAGCTTTGCTTTCAAAAACGTTCTGATGGGTCAGTCGGTAGTTTCTCAGGAAATGACTGTGTACAACGAGAATAATTCTCCTCTGTCAAATAATTCAATTCGGGCTTTATTAACCGATCAAACAAACAATTTGTGGATTGCTACAGATTTAGGTTTATGCAAGTTGAACGGAACGAATTGGGAGGTTTTTAATTCATCAAATTCAGGCTTAACTGATAATTATATTCAATCGCTCGCAATTGATCAAAGCAATGCCTTGTGGGTTGGAACAGTAAATGGAGGGCTTTTTCATTTTGACGGACTAAATTGGACGAATTATAACTCACTTAATTCTCCTTTAACGACAGATTTTGTGAGATCCATCGCTGTAGATTTGAATGGTGACGTCTGGATAGGAACTGTGGAAGGATTATTAAAGTTTGACGGCATCAATTGGACAGTTTGGACTATTGCAAATTCAGGTATTTTTTCACAAAACATTTCTACCATTGCCGTAGGTGCTAATAATGAAAAATACTGTGGAACAATCAATGGCGGAGTAATATATGTTTCTCCAGCTGAGCAAATTCAAAATTATACGATTCAAAATTCTGGAATTCCAGATAATTCAACAGTAGTTATTCAAGTTGATGGAAATGGTCAACCATGGTTTGCAACCCCTGCGGCTGGATTATTTACAGATATAGGTTCATTGTCTTGGCAATCTACTAATACTCAAAATTCACCATTGCCCACCAATTCATTGACCGCCTTTCACATTGACAAAACTCAAAATTTTCTTTTGGGATCAGATCAATTTGGAATTATTATTCGCAGTTCAAATAATGCCTATCGATCTTATTCAATGTCAAATTCCTCTTTACCGGAAAATCACGTTATTTCAGCTACAAGTGATTCATTAGGCAATATTTGGATTGGCCTTAGTAGCGGTGGTTTAGTCCGTTTAAAAGAACAGTATTTATCAGTCGATAAAAATATATTTACTGATTTTAATGTTTACCCAAATCCAGTTTTAAGCGGCCAACATCTCTTTTTATCCAAATCAATAGATGAGTGCGAGATAGAAATAATTTCTGCAGATGGAAAAATGGTTTTTAATGAAAAATCTAAAGATTCAAAGGCATATATTTTATTGCCCGCGTTGCAAACAGGAACATACTTCTTGAAAATAATATCAAACCGATCTGTTTTTATCGAAACAATAGTAATTAGATCGTAATACCTTGATTTAAATCTTAGTTCCCCTGCAGTTTTTCTAAGCGCTTCTGACGTTGCATAGGATTTTCTCGAGTAGGTTTTTGTTTGAACAGCTCATATCTCGTAGGTTGCAAAGCAGGAGGGAAGGAATTATTGTTCAAATCCGTATCACCAGTTTCTAAAAATGGATCAACTCGGAATGAAATTGCTTCTTTGTCAAAAAGGAACACTTTGGTCACTTTATCTTCTTGTTTTCTCCAAATTTCTGCAGGGATGCGAATTACTTCTGAAGTATTGTCGGCAAATTTTACTTCCATAATAATTGGCATAACCAAACCTCCCAAATTGCTAAATGTCAATTCATAAAAATGTTTACCGCTTTTCAATAATTTCTTTTGCTCATCGGTCAGACCAGATAGCATTTCTTCATATTCTTTTTTGTCTAATGCGTCAGCCTTATAAATGTCACGATTTGCATAGAAGTCATCAATATTTGAGTCACGTTCGTTAACCGTTTCTTTAATCGTTTCTTTATTTCTAAGATCACCGATGAATTGGTCTTTTTGGCTATCAGCTTTTTTTGCAGACTCTTTAGTAGCGATAGGATCCATGGAACTCATTTCAAAGCCATTGACTTTTTCCAAAGCGATGTCTACGTGATCAGTTGTATAAAACCAACCTCTCCAAAACCAGTCTAAATCAACAGCTGAAGCATCCTCCATGGTTCTAAAGAAATCTGCTGGCGTAGGATGTTTGAATTTCCAACGTTCACAGTAGGTTTTAAATGCAAAATCAAACAATTCGCGACCCATAATCGTCTCTCGTAAAATGTTTAGTGCCGTTGCAGGTTTTCCATAAGCATTGTTGCCAAATTGCCATATGCTTTCAGAATTGGTCATAATTGGTGAAATAAAGTTCTTATCTCCCCGCATGTAATCGGCTATTAAATAAGCTGGTCCTCGACGAGAGGGATATCCACGTTCCCATTCTTGTTCTGTCAAGTATTGAACGAATGTATTCAAACCTTCATCCATCCACGTCCACTGGCGTTCATCTGAGTTTATTATCATTGGGAAGAAGTTGTGACCTACTTCGTGAATGATAACGCCCCACATACCATATTTCGTCTGTTCCGAATACGTTCCATCAGCTTCTGGACGACCTCCGTTAAAACAAATCATGGGATATTCCATCCCAATTCGATCTGTGTGAACAGATATAGCAACTGGATAAGGATAATCAACCGTATATTTAGAATAAGTTTTGATGGTGTGTGCCACCAATTTAGTAGAGTAGCGCTCCCACAAAGGATTTCCTTCCTTCGGGTAGTAACTCATGCAAAGAACATTTTTGTTGTTCACTTTTACATTTTGTGCATCCCACATGAATTTTCGAGAACTAGCAAAAGCAAAATCTCTAACATTTGTCGCTTTGAAAGTCCATGTCTTGTATTTATCAGATTTTTCTTTTTCTGCCTTTTCAGCTTCGTCTTGATTCACGATTAGAATAGGGGTATCCGAACTAACGGCATCTTTCATTCTGCTTCGTTGCTCAGCAGTTAAGCAGTTTGTAGCGTTTTGCAATTCACCTGTCGCTCCAACAATATGATCAGAAGGAACAGTAATGTTAACAGTATAATCGCCAAAAGGAAGTGCAAACTCTCCAGATCCTAAAAACTGTTTGTTTTGCCAACCTTCAACGTCGTTGTACACACACATTCTCGGAAACCATTGTGCGATTGTGTAGATGTAATTGTCTTCTTCTGGGAAATATTCCAATCCAGATCGACCACCAACTTTGGATCTGTCATTGATATTGTACCACCATTTCACTTTGAAAGAAACCGAACTTTTTGGTTGAAGCGGTTTATCCAAATCAATACGCATCATTGTTTTATTGATGTAGTATTTCATTTTCCCTCCTGAAAGGGAAGTGATTTCATCTATTTTAAATCCTCCATCGTAATAAAAAGTCTTTTTCTCAACATCTTTTATTGATTTAAAATCTTCCATTTTGTCCAATTGGATCAATTGAGCGTCAGAACCTGGCTGATAAATGTTCTGGTCAAGTTGTAACCACAAATATTCAAGTTTGTCCGGGGAATTGTTGGTGTAAGTGATTGTTTCTATACCAGTCAAAATCTGAGTTTTATCATCAATCTTCATGTCGATTTTATAATCGGCTTTCTGCTGATAATAGTTGTGCCCAGGAGCACCTCCAGCTGTACGATATTCGTTTGGTGTTGGAAGTTCTTGATCTAATTGCGCGAATTTTGATTGTCCCCATGCTAGTGATGGAAAAAGAAAAAGGAGGATTATTTTTTTCATTCTATAATTATGGAAGATTGTTTTTTAGTTGAAACGAAAACAGCGGTATAGCTTTTTTGTTTATCTAGATAGGTGATTTTATTTTGTTGCTTTGGAAGCTCATTCATCATCAGGTCGAATGTAAAATCCAATTTCTGTGGTTTTTCGGTTTTATTTGAGTGGAAATAAAAGTTGGTCATTCCATTTGGCAGCACTTCATAACCAATCAATTGAAGTTTTAAGCTGGTTCCATTGTTTTTGATTTTGAACTCAGAAAATAGAGTAGACGCCATTTGTTGAATTAACTTCTCATCACTTACGTGATCTTCTAATTCTTTAACGGGCAATTTCTTTATTTGGAACCATTCTTCAAGGTCATGAGTTGACAGCATTAGCGTTCCTTCAATGACTTGATCTGTTGAGTTATAACTCAGTTCAGCAAATCCGAAAAAATACTCGTGTGCGATTGAAGTAAAAGAAGTGAGCATTATAAGGCTAAAAGCCAAAAACAACTTCATAGATTTTATTTTCGGCTAAATTAAGTAAACTAGAGTAAAAGAAAAAATAGAAAATGTAGTTTGTAACAGAAACCAATGAAATTATTCTTGATAGATGTTGAGATTAAAATTGGGAAAGTAAACTGTGGTTTATGATATGTTTTCCTAAGGAATATTTTCCGCTAAAATTCGCAAATTTACGAACAAGGTTTTAAATTGCTGTAAATGAGTTGTATGAAATCTATCGTATATAGAACAAATTATGAGAAACTTACTCAAATAAAAAAGGCATCTGAAAAGATGCCTTTTTATCAAACTATTTGTCTGTTATTTTTTCTTCATTTTCTCTTGCTGAGCTTTCTGCATAGCCTCTAAACGCTCTTGGAATTTAGACTTAGGTTTTGGGCCTTTCGACGTAACCGTTGCCTTTTTCGCTTGCATTTTCGCTTTTAGTTTCGCTTCATCCACAAAGAATTTTTTGATTGCAAGCATAATTAAAATTGAGAACAGCGTAGAAATGAAGTAATAGTAACTTAATCCAGATGCATAATTATTGAAGAAGAAAATCATCATAATCGGGAAGATGTACATGATAACTTTCATATTCGGCATACCAGGTTGTTGCGGCGTTTGCATTTGACCACTGTTCGTTGCTGTATATATCAATGTTGTCCCAGCCATTAAAAGGGTGAATAAAGAAACGTGATCACCGTAAGGCCAGATATACGTACCGAAATCCCAAATAGAATCATAAGATGAAAGGTCGTCGGCCCATAAGAAGCTTTTTTGACGCAATTCGAAAGCGGTTGGGAAGAAACGGAAGACTGCAAGAAGTATAGGCATCTGAATTAGCATGGGTAAGCAACCAGCTAATGGACTTGCGCCTGACTCTCGGTACAATCCCATCATTTCAGTTTGCTTTTTCATTGCGTCCGCTTTATCTGGGTATTTAGCTGTTAATTCTTCAATTTCTGGTTTTAAGATTTTCATTTTCGCAGAAGAAACATACATTTTCCACTGTATTGGCATTAAAACCAATTTCAGAATCATCGTCAATAATAGGATTGCAATACCAATTGCCAACCCCATTTCAAGTAAGAAGTTAAACAATGGCTGAACGGCATAGACATTAATCCAACGGAATAATCCCCAGCCATAGTTAAGAATATCATCATAACCTTCACCATACGATTTCAATACTTCGTAATCGTTTGGTCCAAAAAACCAGTTGAAGTTCATTGTTGCATCATCACTTGCTTGCATATCCAATGCCAAAACAGAGTTGAAGTCTTTAAGATGAGTGTTATTTTTCTTTTCACCTTCTTTGTAGGTAACAACTTCCATTTTACTCGATCCTGAGCGGAAAGCTGTTTTAGGCTTAAGAATAGAGGAGAAGTAGCTTTGTTTGTAGGCTACCCAATTAATGTTGTCTTCAGCTGTTTCCTCATCGTCGCTCATTTCGCTTAAATAATCGAAACCATCCTTTTCGTTTTGGAAACAAATAGTTGAGATTCTTCTTTGCTCGCTGAACAAACGCTCGGTTTTTTTGAAAGATGTATTCCATTCCAATTTGATATTCTTGTTTTGAATATCGGTTTTCATTCCTTTTAAACTGACGTCATAAGAAATGTTGTAATTGTCTTTTGGTAAAGTGTATTCAAATACAACAGACTTGCCTGAAGATGGTGAGTATGAAAATTGAATACTTTTCGATGTTTTCTTGTCGACTTTAAAAACAACCTCATTCGTATTTATTTGTTTACCTCCTGTTTTAAATACTAGTCCATTTGACGCATCACCTTCCGCGAAGAGTTGCAAAGGAACATGCTTGTCTTTTTTCTCTGCGTAGTTATAATACGTTTCGTATTCTTTCAAACGAACAGAGGCAATTTTTCCACCTTTCGTATCAAAATCAATTATCAATTTATTGTTTTCCAGTCGAATAATCTCACTTGTAACTTCTACTGTAGGTTTTGCAACCATAGTTTCCGTTGTATCTTCAACAACTTTAGGTTCTGAAGAAGGTTCTTCAACTTTCGTAGTTTTATCATTAGCAGCAATTGTAGAATCAGCTTCATTTTTACTTTCAGCTTTTGCTTTTTCTTGCTCTAAACGTTGTTTTTCCTTTAGTTCTTCTGCAGTCGGTTGATTGAAAATAGTGAAAACACTTAAAATCAAACCAATTAAAACCAATCCAACGATGGTGTTTCTATCCATTTTTATTTTTTATTTTTATTGTGTTTAATTGTCGCTTCTACAAAAGCAACGAAAAGTGGGTGAGGGTTGGCCACCGTACTTTTGTATTCTGGGTGAAATTGAGCTCCAACGAACCATGGGTGCTTTGGAATTTCAACTATTTCAACCAATCCAGACTCAGGGTTCTTACCTGAGGCTATCATTCCAGCCTTTTCAAATTCAGCCAAATATTCATTATTGAACTCATATCTATGGCGGTGTCTTTCCGAAATTTTATCCGTATTGTAAGCTTTTGCAGCTTTCGTTCCTGGTTTCAATTGACATTTAAACGCTCCTAAACGCATTGTGCCGCCCATGTTGGAAATCGTTTTCTGCTCCTCCATCATACTAATCACTGGATGCGGGCAATCTTCTGATATTTCAGTCGTATGAGCTTCTTCGTACCCCAGAACGTGACGAGCAAATTCAATTACCGCGCACTGCATACCCAAACATATTCCGAAAAATGGAACATTGTTCTCACGAGCATATCGAACAGCTTCTATTTTTCCAGCAATTCCTCGTGAACCAAATCCAGGGGCAACTAAAATACCATCCAATCCAGAAAGTTTCTTTTCTAAATTTTTGCTATTCAATTTTTCAGAATGCAACCAAACTAAATTAACTTGACATTCATTCTCCGCTCCAGCGTGTATAAATGACTCTGAAATAGATTTATATGAATCTTTTAATTCAACATATTTCCCTACAAGTCCTATGTTTACAGTGGTTTTTGGATTAGCTATTCGATCCAAAAATTTCGTCCATTTTTCAAGTTTAGCCTCTGATTTCGTGTTCAAACCTAGCTTTTCAAGAACAACTTTATCTAATTCTTCTTCTTTCATCAAGAATGGAACTTCGTAAATTGTTTTCGCATCAATTGATTCGATAACAGCATTCATACTAACATTACAGAATTTTGCAATTTTCTTTCGAAGATCTAATCCTAATGGATGTTCTGTTCTGCAGCAAAGTATATCTGGCTGAACTCCTAATTCAAGAAGCTGTTTAACAGAGTGTTGTGTAGGTTTAGTTTTCAATTCACCTGCTGCAGCCAAGTAGGGCACTAAAGTCAAGTGGATTACGATGCAATCGTTTTCAAACTCCCACATCATTTGACGAACTGCCTCAACATATGGTAAAGACTCAATATCACCAACAGTACCTCCAATCTCTGTAATAACGATGTCGAAAGTTCCTTTTTTACCTAAAATCTGAATTCTTTCTTTGATTTCGTCGGTTATGTGAGGGATAACTTGAACCGTTTTACCTAAAAATTCACCTTTTCGCTCTTTTTCAATCACGGATTGATAAATTCTTCCTGTCGTTACATTATTTGCTTGGGACGTAGGGACGTTTAAAAAACGCTCATAATGGCCCAAATCCAAATCTGTCTCGGCACCATCGTCGGTTACGAAACATTCGCCATGCTCATAAGGATTCAGAGTTCCTGGATCAATATTGATGTAAGGATCTAATTTTTGAATGGTCACCGAGTAACCTCTAGACTGCAACAGTGTTGCGAGAGAGGCGGAAATGATTCCCTTGCCTAATGATGAAGTAACACCCCCTGTTACAAAGATGTATTTTGTGGAATTTGACATACCGAATTAAGAATTGTAACTACGGGATGCAAAGTTATACTTTTGCTTGGATTAAGGGACGTTTACTTTTAGTTATTTAACAAATTAATATGACCAAGTAGGATTTAGACCAACTTGGAGGTATAGTTTATCCCTGCGCCGCTCATTTTTGTAGAATATTGGGCAACCATAATCATCCAATCTAGGGTAGTGGGGAGTTTTTCGCTCAATTTGTTTGGGAAATAGTATCATATCGTGTGAAAGTCGGTTTTGAAATATATGTCTAACTTGCTCGGAATCAACACCTAATTTGCCATATAAATAATTCCCATTTGTTAGATTGTAGGTTACCCCACCATAGAATATTCCATGACTCGTTTTTCCATAGGGTAGATCTTCTAGTATACGAAAGCCGCTTGGGCATTTGTTTAGATGAATTTTTCGCCAATCTGAACCTCGAGTTTCGCCAGTCCATAGCTGAGTACCTATTTGGAAATTAAAATCATTGTAGCGGTAACCGAGCATTAAATGTCCAGTTCTGAACTTATCTCTTCCTGTCCCAGCAAAAATGTCGTTTTCAAAAAAGATTTGAAATTTAGAGAATTGAGTAGTCCAACCTCCCGAATTTTGACTTGTACCTAGATTATCTCTATACCAAAGATAATTGTATCCAATAGCATTTTTATAAGTTGATTGATGTCTAAGACCGCCCCAAATGTAATCAACGTCCTGACTGCGTTTTCCTCCAAGAAGCAAAGCGCCTAAAGATATTCTGTTTTCGATTAATTCTTGCCGCTTTGCTAAGTTTGAGAATGAAAAGGTAGTTGTATTCCCCAAGTTAATTTGAGCGAAGCCATAGTGCACATAGGAATCAATTCTAACACCAAATTGATTTATGTGAGAACCAAAATTTGCAACTATTCCCAGTTTTACGCCAATATTCTTGTTATTGAATTCTTGGGCGTTCGCTACTGAGCCGAGTAAGCTCACTAGCAATGGGAAACTTACAAGAAATATTTTGATCGAATTCAACAAGTTATGCCTTTTAAACGCAACAATTCAAGAATCATACCCAAATTGTTGATCGCGACTAGCTTTGAGGTTTCAGGGATTTAACGGAATCCTCTTCGATACTAACCCATTTCTGTTTGTAAAGGTTTCCAAGTGCTTTTTTGAAGTTTTTCTTGCTCATTCCGACTTGACGTTTAATTTCATCTGGTGAGCTTTTGTCATGTAAGTGAAGCACTCCGCCACGACGCTGAATGATGTCAAAAAGTTCTTCAGAAAGGGGTTCAATTTTACCGTATCCTTCTGCTTCTAAACGTACATCTAGCTTTCCGTCTTCTCGAATATTGTAAACGTAACCAGTTGTTATTTCGCCTTTTAGAAGTCTTTTATTAAAATCTTGGTGATAGATTAAACCAGAGAATTGATCATCAACGATTACTTTTACTCCTAAATCAGTTTCATCGTCAATAATAATGTCAACTGGCTGATTTAATTGAACTATGCTGGTGTCAGTAGAAAGAAATTTCTTGAATTTAGTAGTCGCAACCAATCTATCCGTTAAGTCATCGCGGAACAAATAAACCAAAACTTCTTCACCTTCGACCAATTTATAGCGTTGTTCGCTGTAAGGAACCATCAGATCTTTTTCTATTCCCCAATCGAGGAATGCACCAAAGCTATTTACCTGATTTACTTTTAGATAGCCGTATCTATCTACAGTAACTTTTGGATGAAGCGTTGTAGCTATTAGACGATCTTCTGAATCTCGATATAGAAAAACTGAAACTATTGTTCCTTCTTCCCAATCGTCTTTAACTAATTTTTGTGGGAGCAATACATCTCCATCCTCGTCGCCAAGGTAAACGCCAACACTAGTAAATCTTAAAATAGGAAGGTCGTTGTAATCGCCTAGAATCATGAATTAGAAATAAAGTGCTGAAGCGAGTTTTGAATTAACAACCATACAAGGAAGATTCAAACTATTCGTAATCAGCGATTGACCGAAAGTCTCAAATTGAGGTAAGATACTTTCTGAATGATAAGAGAAAGCGAGGAGTTCAGCCTCAAGCTCATGGGCGTAAGCCTCTATTTTTTTTATGTAAGACCCTTTTGATTCGAGTTTAACAAATTCAGCTTTCACATTCCGTTCTTCATAGTTGTTTTTAACAATGTGAATTCTGTTTTTCATAGTCATAGAAAGCCGTTCATCATTTTGATCCTCATAAAGTATATGAACAGTGCCGCCAACTATAGTAGCCATGTCACCAGCAATATTCACAATTTGTAGAGACTCTTTTGTCAAATCAACAGGAACAATAATATTTTCAATTTCTTTCAGCGGCGTTCCTTTTTGAACAACTAGGAAAGGAACATCTGAGTGACGAATCATTTTAATAGCATGGGAACCAAATAGCTTTTGTAAACCCAAAGCACCGTGTGTCCCCATGATTACAAGTTGAGCGCTTTCGTCTTTCACGAAGTCATTCATATCTTCTATGAAGTTTCCAACTTTAACAAGCGGGGAAAGCGTTACGCCTTCAGGTATACTTTTTTTGGTGATGATTTCCATTAATTTGGAAGTCGCCTGAATTTCTTTTGAAGAATCGTTAACAACATGCATCATTTTAATGTCAGTGTGAACGTGTTTTGCCAAATGCAATGCATAATCCAATGCAGTGTCACCTATTTCAGTAAAATCGTGCAACACGATGTAAAGATTCTTACTCATAACTATCAGAATTGTTTTATCAAATATAACAAATCACATTTATATTGTTACAATTCCATCAAAAAGAAGTTAACATTTGAATATGGATACTAGCGTTTTTTTTGCTTTTTCTTCATTTTTTTCAAATCGCTATAAGGATATTGATTGCTAGGGTCGCGTTTATCTTTAGATTTTTTGACCTTCTCTTTTTTAACTTTATCCTTTTTGGAGTCTTTAGTTATTTCTCCTTCAGGTAACGCGGCACTATGACCGAGTCCTCCAGTTGGTGAACCTGCGTCAGAAGGGTCGATCCATTTGTTTTTTAGTTTAACATCTTTCAAACTGCCATCGGTGTCAGGTACCTGTATTTCAATTTTCTCTGGTTTTTTAGCGTTTACGGCTACAACATCCTCTTTTAATATCCATTTACTCGATTTCAATTCAAAGGCGTCATATGACATGTCAGGCACATAATACGCGTAGAATCCTGCCAAACCTGGACTTTCTGGTGATAAATGATCCATTAAAATCCTTTGATATTTTTCATCCCAACGTAAAGACATGGTGCTTTTCTTGGAATACTCATAGAAAACTCTTTTGAACGTTTGATTGCCAACTTTAAATACTGGGCTGCCTAACTTTGCACTATTTCCTGAAAAATAGAGTACATCAATTATTTTCATATTTGAGCTTGAACTATTCCCATCCCATCCCAAAAGCGTGTACATATCACGGTTCCCTTTTTCAAATGGAATAATTTGATAGTAAAGTGCTCCATACCATTGTTTTGAATCAAGAATATCCATTGGTTTTAACGCCATGACATCATTGTACTTTTCAAGTTCTATGGTTTTGTATTCCTTTTTTCGGTCATCGTATCGAAGGATAATGCAAAAGTACTTTTGACTGAAATCGTCTTGTTCAACATTCCAGTTAAAAATTCTAACCATGTTGTCTGGACTGCTAATAATACCTACAGTTTTTAACTTAGAAAAAGGGTGGGTCATGGCTTGCTCATTTTCTAAAGCTTCGTATAATTTGCTTTTAAACAAAGCATTACTAGAAGATTTCTCTGAATTGTTCTCTGAATTTCTAAGCGATGAAAGTAGGTCTGCCAATTCATTTTCGATAGCCACCATGGAGGTACTACTTTCTTGGGAAAAGGCAGTGTTCGATACGAAAACAACGGAAATAATAAGAAAAAGGAATCTGAGCATAATGGAGAATTCGTTATTGTTTCATTTTCAAAAATTGCAATAATCATGCTAGATTTGACTTTTTTGCGCTTCTGTCTGTCTAGCTAGAGTTGATTTAACGCTATGTTAGCTTAATTGTTGCAATGAGGTCAACGAAATTAACTATAGCTTTTTCAAATCAGCTATTGCTTTTAATGGGTCTGGTGAATTAAAAACGAAACTTCCTGCCACTAATGCATGCGCCCCAGCTTGAATTAGTTTAGCTCCAGTTTCTAAATTAACACCTCCATCAACTTCAATTTTTGCTTGAGAACCTTTACGATGAATCAAATTGGCCAATTGTTCTACTTTGTAAATAGCCTTGTTTATAAATTTTTGCCCACCAAATCCAGGGTTTACGGACATAATAAGTACCAAATCCAAATCTTCAATGATGTATTCAAGTAAGTCAATTGATGTATGTGGATTTAATGCTACGCCTGCCTTCATGCCGTTGGCTTTTATGTTTTGAATCGTACGATGCAGATGCGGACAAGTTTCATAGTGTACGGTCAGAATGTCAGCACCGGCTTTTTTAAATTCTTCTACATAATCATCAGGATTGGCTATCATCAAATGCACATCTAGTGGTTTGGTTGCATGTTTCTTAATGGCTGCGATAACTGGGAAACCAAAGCTAATATTAGGAACGAAAACACCATCCATTACATCTACATGAAACCAATCTGCTTCAGAAGAGTTAATCATTTCAACATCACGTTGAATGTTGGCGAAATCGCAAGACAAAATAGAAGGGGAGACAATAGTCGACATATTGATTTAATTTTTTACGAAAATATCAATTTTGCTGCGATATGGAGTGAATTGTTTACAAGTCGAACAATTGTTGAATTCATTTCCTTTATGTCGCTAAGAATAGGAATAATCTTTAATTTAGTAGACAAAAAGGAAAAAATGGGTTTTAATATTCTAACGTTAATACTAATTATTACAGTTTTAATTTCAATGCAAGCTATGCAAAACGCCGAATTGAAAGAGCGTTGGATGTATTCGCCCTATTTGGTCAAACACAATCATCAAGGTTACCGAATCTTTAGTCATATTTGGATTCATGCTGATGTCGCTCATTTATTTTTCAATATGTTTTCCTTATACGCATTAGGCGGAATGTTGGAAATGGAGCTAATGTATGAATATGGGAGAGTAAAAGGAGAGCTTCATTTCGCCATAATCTACTTGTTAGGTGGTTTATTCGCTACTTTGATACCTTATATCCGAAATCATGAAAACCCAGCATATCGATCAATAGGAGCATCAGGAGCAGTATCTGCCATAGTCTTTGCAGCCATTCTTTGGCGCCCAGAAATGGAGCTGCAAATTATATTTATTCCAATTTCATTCAAGGCATATTGGTTTGGTTTATTCTATTTGGCTTATGAAGTCTATATGGATAAGCGCGGAAACACAGGTATAGCACACGATGCGCATATTGGTGGAGCAATTTTAGGGATAGTTTACATTTTATTGATTAACTTTGGTAAACTCTCTAATTTCGTTCATCAATTTATTTCCTAAATTCATGTCAACTTTATTTCAAAACATTAACGGTGAAGTCCTTGAGTCTTCCGTAAATGGAATAAGCGTAAATAATCGCTCTTATCTCTATGGCGATGGTTTGTTTGAAACTATCCGAGTCTTCAATGGCAAGCTTATTAACTTCGAAAACCATTTCAAACGCCTAAAAGACGGCTCAGAAGTGCTTAAAATCCGAATGCCTAATTCTTTTACAGAGGAATTTTTCAAAGAAAAAATTGAAGAACTCTTGACTAAATCCAAAATTGAAACTGGCGGCCGAGTTCGCTTATCCTTGGATAGAATGGCTGGTGGAAATTATGTTCCCGAATCTAATGAGGCTACTTTTTCTATAGATGTCAAGCCTATTGAAGACGCAGATTTCGTTTTGAATTCCAAAGGCATTGAAGTCGATATTTACTCAGAACACAAGAAAACACGTTCAAAATTGTCGAACATTAAAACCAAAAATGGTTTGATTTATGTTTTAGCAGGTATACATGCCAAGGAAAAGAATTTGGATAATATGTTGCTAATGAATGATGATATGGGAATCATTGAAAGTTCAAGTTCAAATCTTTTTGTGGTTAGCAACGGTGTTTTATATACTCCAGGATTAGAAGATGGCTGTTTAGCCGGAACAATGCGCATGCAAATTATCAATTTGGCTCTTACGAATGGGGTTAAGGTCTACGAATGCTCAATACTTCCCCAAAACCTTCTTAGTGCAGATGAAGTTTTCTTAACCAATGCAATTGATGGTGTAAAATGGATCATTGGCTACCGAACTAAAAGGTATTTCAATACCACTTCAAGAAAATTTGTTGCGTGGTTAAATGAATACTGGGAAAAGCAACTTGAACCAGAAGGCGCTATTGGGATAGAGGAAGAGTAATATTTTGGCATTCCATTCAAAAAAAATGAAATTATCTTAATAATCTAATTAAAGCTTTCTTTATAAAAAGCAAAGAAAGTAGTACCTTTGCAAAAGAATTTGGGTGAGCGTATCACTGGTCGCCCAATGTGAATTTCATTTTCATTTAGAATTGTGTCAAATATAGTTTGTCAATTCTTCGATAGAGAGGGTGAAAGAGAGCAAACGGAATACAAATATCAAATAGTGTAAATGGGTAAATCGCAAGAAACATACAGCAAAAAAGAAAAAGAAAAAAAGCGTTTGAAAAAACGTCAAGACAAGTTACTTAAGAAAGAGGAGCGCAAAGAAAACTCTCCAGGCGGTGGCTTGGATAATATGATGGCATACGTCGATGATGAAGGAAACATTGTTGATACTCCGCCAATTCCAACTAAGAAAAAAGAAATTGATGCAAGTGAAATCGTTTTAGGAGTTCCTGCAAGAGAAGAAGAAGAGGAACAAGGACCAGCTGAAGGTAAAGTTGCATATTACAACGAATCTAAAGGATATGGTTTCATTAAGGATCTTCAATCTCAAGAAAGTTATTTCTTCCACGTAAACGGTGTTCTTGAAGAGATTCGTGAGAATGATAAAGTTACATTCGAATTAGAGCGAGGACCAAAAGGAATGAACGCTGTAAAAGTGAAAAGAATCTAAATAGATTACAATACAATAAGAAAAGCCTAATTCAATTATGAATTAGGCTTTTTTTGTAGGCAGATATTAATTATTCAAGGATATTAACAAATTAAAATACCTACACACTGCTTTTGATAATAAAAAAAGGCAACCATAAATCACGAATGAATTACGATTGCCTTTTTATCACACTCAAGTTTTTGGAGATAATCTCCAGTATTTTATTTTTTACCTTTTAATATTAAGTAAGGTAAGATAGGCAGAAGGTATCCAAACATTACCCATTCATATGAGTAGTTCTTTTGTCTTCTGCTTTCTCGGTAACATAAGAACGCGGTAATCACGCCAAGTATCAAGTAGGCAACTAGTGTTAGTGTATAGCCTGCCGACATCCAAAGGGGAGTTGTTTCCATGTTTTCTGTTTTAAATTTATTACAATGTTTTTTTACTGAAACAAAGTGTAAGCACACATAATAGCTGATGCAGTTGACCCAAACCAGTAGTAATATCTTGTGCAACGGTTATACTCGTCTATGTCTTCTGTTGTTGTACTTGTTACAACACCGTTAATCAGAAGTTGGTTGTCTTTAGAAATTGAGAAAGAAACATCTTTACCATCTGTAATTTGGTATTTCATAATTTCACCATTCTCGATCAATCTTTCTTTCATTGTAGGGAACATTTCAAACATTTCAGGATTTGAAATTGATTTGAAACCTTCTTTTCCGTAAACCACTGTTAAATTTTCAGCTGCTGCGAAGTAGAAATTGCCATATGTGGTCATTAAGTCCATTAAGTCCAGACCGTCAAATTCTACTTTGTTAGAAGTAACCATTCCGTATTCATCAACATTAATCGTTACTGATTTACTTTCGATTGAAGAAGCAACTGTTGTAACAGCACTTTTCAATTGAGGAAATGAATTGATGTAATTCGCATCTGTAGTTGTATAACTTCCTTTAGCATCGAATGTAATAGAGAAGTTGTCTCCTGGAGAAGAAACTATCTTGCTAGCACTCGGAGTGTTTGAAGTGTTAATAGAAGTGCCTGTTGTTGGAACTTCTTTATTACATGATAATGTAATCATTGAAATCACACCCACGAATAAAAAAATCTTTTTCATAATTGTTTTTGTTTTTAGTTGAGATTGTTAAAAAACTGTTAAATGTTCTTACCAAAAGTCAGACATTGTGTGCAAAACAAGGTACTCCAGTGGTATCTAAAGGATGATAGGTAATCGATTCGTGATAAAAGGGTAGGATTTAATGACCTTTGGTCAATTTGGCGTTGTTTTCTGTGACAAAGCTATTTAATTCAGCGACAAATTCTCTTTTTTTATGCTTGCTTAACTTAACTAATGCCTTGTTTTCTAGATGAATAACATCTTCAGCAATATGTAGTTCAGAAAAGAACATGAAATTCATTATATAGGACTTGTGGCAGCGAAAGAAGAACTTTTTAGGTAAAATCTGTTCTACATGTTTTAACGAAAGGTTGGTAGTAAATGAAGAATCGGATTGGTAAATCTTAGTATAATTCCCATAAGCCTCGCAATACATAATCGTTTTCACGGCGACCCCTTTTATTCCTTTAAACGAGGGAATTAATATGAGTTCATTGTATTCTTCAAATACATGCATTGGATTTACCTTGTAAAAGTTGAATTAGATAAGTAGTAACCAATCAAATATAACTTTGTGTCGTCAAGGCAAATTTAGGAAACGTATTCCATCAGTACAGAGTGGAAACAGAATTGATGTGAACAGTGAATTGTTTAATGAGATGAAATCCTGTACTTTATAGGTCACTATCGGATTCGTTGTCTTTGGAAATTCCTATTAAAAAGAAGGTTATAATTGGTGTGAACAGACAAAATATAATCCAAGTGAAGGGTTCAATTTTAAGTCTTTTTGATTTTCTGTAAATCCAAATTGCACAAACAGCTTTCACTATAATTAGCTGGGAAAGCCCTAAAGGATGATTGTGTTGTATAAATCCTAGTCCAGATTTTTCAGAAATAATAAACTCTGAAACCCAAATCAGTCCATACACAATACTAAACATTAAGGCCTGCTTCCTTAATCTAGTCCTGATTTCTTCCTCTGATTTTTCCACCAAACTATTAATACTTTCTATCTGTTCAAATAGAACCCTATTTAAAAATAAAATTCGCAGCGTAGATATTTAGGTTAAACTACAATACAAGGTACGTATAATAAGGACTAAAAGTTATAGTGATATATAAATAAAATGTTAATTTTCACACATTCGATTCAATGATCTTTTAGTATTCATTAAATAGTAATTGGTTTTTTTACTCATTTAGAGCTTAAAAAACTGTCCAATTCGCTCAAATCAGTAAGTTAGCTTACCTTTGCGTGAAAAAAGTTAGAAATGTCGGGATTTGAAATCTTCAATTTAAGAAAACAGTTGGGCAATGCGATTCAAGACCTGGGTTTTGAATCTCCAACTCCTATACAAGAGCAATCCTTTAAAACCGTTCTTTCGGGCAAAGATATTTTAGGTATTGCACAAACAGGGACAGGGAAAACTATGGCTTATGCTTTGCCGATTCTCGAAGAATTGAAGTTTTCAGATCAAGTTCAGCCAAGGGTTTTAATTCTTGTTCCAACAAGGGAATTAGTTAAGCAAGTTTGTGATGAGCTTGAAAGCCTGACTAAATACATGAACGTACGGATACTCCCAATTTTTGGAGGAGTAAACATAAATACACAACGAATCCGAGTAGCAGAAGGATGTGATATAATTGTTGCAACTCCAGGACGTTTATATGATTTAATTTTAAGTCAAACTATTTCCACCAAAAGTATCAAGAAATTGGTGATTGATGAAGTAGATGTTATGTTGGATTTAGGTTTTCGACCACAATTGATGAATATCTTCGAATTGATGAATGATAAACGTCAAAACATCATGTTTTCTGCAACAATGACGGATGAAGTGGAGGATTTAATTGATACTTTCTTCGTGGCTCCTGAAAAGATATCTATTGCGGTAAGTGGAACACCACTTGACAACATTCGTCAATCTAGTTATATCGTTGAGAATTTCTATACCAAAGTTAATCTGTTGAAATACCTTCTTGCAGACACAAAAACCTTTAAGAAAGTATTGGTGTTCGTTTCCAGCAAAAGAAAGGCTGATAAAGTTTTCTCTGAGATGGAAGAAGATTTCGGAAAAGAATGCGGGGTCATTCACTCAAACAAAGCGCAATCTACACGTTTTCAAACGATTGACAACTTTGATAAAGGCTACAACCGGATACTTATCGCAACGGATATTATCGCGAGAGGATTGGATTTGAATAAAATATCGCATGTTATCAATTTCGATACTCCAGCATTCCCTGAAAATTATATGCACCGTATTGGTAGAACTGGTCGTGCGGAAGAGGAGGGAAGCTCTATCCTTTTCTCAACGGAAGCTGAAGTACTTGCTAAATCGGCTATAGAATCACTTATGGACTATACTATTCCATTACTTGATTTCCCTAAGGATGTAAAAATTGCAGATCGATTACTTGCCGAAGAACAACCCGATGACTATATCGATAAAAACCCAACCCGAAACGATAGAAACGTTGACAAAGGGGCGAGTTTTCACGAGAAAAAAGACAAGAACAAAAAAGTGAATCTTGGAGGAAGTTACAAGCAAAACATCGGAAAGAAATACAAAAAAGCCAAAACACGTGGTGATAAGACCTATCACAAACGCAAGAAAATGGGTTAATTCCTTCTCAAATAGATTTTCTAGACATAAAAAAAGCTTGTTCATTTCTGAACAAGCTTTTTTAGTTTTAATTATAGAATTAGTTTTTCACAACAATTCGCTCTAGATAAGAGTTAGAACCATTAGTTACTTTAACTAAATAAACTCCGTTGTGAACATTCAATTCAATTTTTGTATTGGAGCTAGGGTTTACTTTTCCAAATACTTTCTTTCCAAGAACGTCAAATACCTCTATTGAAGTATTCTTGTCTCCATTGGCAAGTGCAACTGTGAAATGTCCATTGCTAGGATTCGGATAAATAGATATACCGAAGTCATCTGATTTTTCATTGATTCCTACAACAGAATTAACCACAGCGCTTAAAGTTGAAGTACAACCGTTTGCATCTGTTACTGTTACATTAAATGTTCCGCTGTTTAAGCCACTCAAATCTTGTGTTGTTGCCGCATTACTCCAAAGATAAGTATAGCCAGGTGTTCCTCCAGTAACAGTAAGATCAACAGCACCATCACTTCCTAAAGTTTCAGGTGTAACAGCTGAGGTTAAATTCAAGGCTGTTGGTTGAGTTACATTTACAGAACCAGTTACCTGACAAGAATTGTTGTCTGTAATTGTGAATGCATTCATTCCACCTGGAAGAGCATTATTTGTTAATCCTGTTCCACCAGCAGCCCAAGATACTGTGTATCCGGGTGTTCCACCTGAAATCGTTAATGTTGAAGTTCCAGTAGAATCACCGAAGCAACTAACACCAGTTGTTGCATCTGAATATGCTATTGCTGGTGGGTGAGTCATAACAAAACTAGCGGTATCCGTACACGTTCCATTTGAACCTGTAAGAACGTACGTTCCCGCTCCAATACCTACCAATAAATTACCATTTATCCCTGTTGACCATGAATAAGTCATTGTGCCTCCGGCATTATTTATGACACCAGCTTGCACAACTCCGTTTGTACCGCCATTACAGTTAATTCCGCTTAAGAAATTAGGAACTACCTGCATTGGCGTAAAACTAATAGAAGTTGTATCGTTACCATTTACAGTGTCAACAACGTTATTCGGTAGGTAAGTCCATGCTCTAATAACAGTTGAACCGTCAATCAAGGCATTCCCTAAAGTTACAGTTTGTGAATTTGGACCAACTCCGTTAACTGTGTCCAAAGGAGTAGTTAAGGTAAATGGAGTTTGTATAACGCCATTAATTGACCATCCGACAGTTAATGAAGATATTAAATTACTGCCTAAGTTATTAGCTACGGCTTGGATAGGGTATGTTCCTGTGCATGCAGGCGAGAATCCAAGAATGTTTGTAATTCCAGCATCATTTGGAACTGAAGTCAAAGATTCAATAGTTACCATTCCATTTCCAGAATTAATTCCAGATAAGTTGTTTTGCATTAAGCCTGCGTTGAATGAACCACCGCCTCCACCAGCGTGATTAGGGCTTACTGAATTAATCTGACCAGCACCGCCGCCTGAATAGCCGCCTCCGCCGCCGCTGCCGCGAAATCCTGTTTGCCATGTAGCGCCACCGCCACCAAAACCTCCAGTTGCTCCTGGACCTGTTCCAGTTCCTCCTAGTCCACCATTTAAAAACGAATTACCTCCATTTCCAACCCCAACTGATTGACAAATACTTTCTCCATTTGTAAGAAAGCCTCCTCCACCAGAACCTCTGTCCAGTGAACAACCAGTTACAGATTTACTTCCTCCATTTCCATTGATTCCACCAATCCCATTAGGATTAGCAACACCAGCATCAATTTGGCCGTTATTTCCAGAAGTACCTGAATTACCATGACGAGTTACATAGGCATTGCTTGCCGAACCACCACCACCACCAGCGATAATTAATATGTCAGCTGAAGTCAATGCAGGGTTTGCTACTACAAATGTACCTCCACCGCCACCTACGGAATTAGGGTTGCCGGATTGAGTTTCTCCTTGTTGACCAACTAAAATACGAATGACTTGGCCTTGGGTCAATACAAAATCACCCTGCATAGATGCACCAAGACCGCCTTGAGCTCCTCCGCCTTGAGCTCCCATAGCGGTAATTCGATAGGTTCCCGTAGTAGGAACAGTCCAATATTGTATACCACCAGTAACGGTAACGCTACTTCCTACACTAGTGCTTGAATATGTCGCAGTAGCTTGTGCTTGCGTTGGTCCAGCACTTCCAGTTGCACCACAGGATGTCAAAGTATAAGAAAGTTGAGACCACGATGATCCGACTGAAAACAAGAATACAAGCAAAATGGCTGTATTCGAAAGAGTAAATTTTAATTTCATAGAATTAGTTTTGTGTTATTATTAATAAAATGAAACACTTTATATGAGTTTTGAATAGATAAAAAAAATATAAAGTGTTTGAGATTTACAAGGTAGTGAATTTTTATCGCTCTTGAAAAAAAAAGTAAAAGGTTAATTTAAAAGATCTGACAACCTACTTATTGAAAAAACAGCTTGGTAAGTTGAGTTTTTGAAAAGCACAAAAAAAGCTTGTTCATTTCTGAACAAGCTTTTTTAGTTTTAATTATAGAATTAGTTTTTCACAACAATTCGCTCTAGATAAGAGTTAGAACCATTAGTTACTTTAACTAAATAAACTCCGTTGTGAACATTCAATTCAATTTTTGTATTGGAGCTAGGGTTTACTTTTCCAAATACTTTCTTTCCAAGAACGTCAAATACCTCTATTGAAGTATTCTTGTCTCCATTGGCAAGTGCAACTGTGAAATGTCCATTGCTAGGATTCGGATAAATAGATATACCGAAGTCATCTGATTTTTCATTGATTCCTACAACAGAATTAACCACAGCGCTTAAAGTTGAAGTACAACCGTTTGCATCTGTTACTGTTACATTAAATGTTCCGCTGTTTAAGCCACTCAAATCTTGTGTTGTTGCCGCATTACTCCAAAGATAAGTATAGCCAGGTGTTCCTCCAGTAACAGTAAGATCAACAGCACCATCACTTCCTAAAGTTTCAGGTGTAACAGCTGAGGTTAAATTCAAGGCTGTTGGTTGAGTTACATTTACAGAACCAGTTACCTGACAAGAATTGTTGTCTGTAATTGTGAATGCATTCATTCCACCTGGAAGAGCATTATTTGTTAATCCTGTTCCACCAGCAGCCCAAGATACTGTGTATCCGGGTGTTCCACCTGAAATCGTTAATGTTGAAGTTCCAGTAGAATCACCGAAGCAACTAACACCAGTTGTTGCATCTGAATATGCTATTGCTGGTGGGTGAGTCATAACAAAACTAGCGGTATCCGTACACGTTCCATTTGAACCTGTAAGAACGTACGTTCCCGCTCCAATACCTACCAATAAATTACCATTTATCCCTGTTGACCATGAATAAGTCATTGTGCCTCCGGCATTATTTATGACACCAGCTTGCACAACTCCGTTTGTACCGCCATTACAGTTAATTCCGCTTAAGAAATTAGGAACTACCTGCATTGGGATAATATTCATTGAGGTTGTATCGTTACCATTTACAGTGTCATTAACGTTGTTCGGTAAATATGTCCAAGCTTTAACGAGCGTTGAACCATCAATCAATACATTTCCTAATGTAACTATTTGTGAATTTGGGCCAACTCCGTTAACTGTGTCTAAAGAAGTTGTCAAGGTAAATGGAGTTTGAACCACACCATTTATAGACCAGCCAACTACTAATCCAGAAATAGCATTGTTACCGAAGTTGTTTGCTACGGCTTGCACCGGGTATGTGCCAGTACAAGCTGGACTAAATCCAAGAATACTTGAAATACCTGCATCGTTTGGAACAGAAGTTAAAGGAGTAATAATTACCATTCCATCTCCAATTTGAACCCCAGCAATATTTGCGGGCATTGTTCCACTGTTGAAGGATCCACCTCCGCCACCTGTTGAGCAGCAAGTAGAGCCGTTGTTTCCAGCACCACCACCGCTATAGCCGCCTCCGCCGCCAGCACGGAAATTATTCCAGCTTGTAGTTCCGCCGCCTCCGCCGAAACCACCGAAACCGTATAAAAAACCGCCTTCACCGCCATTTACAAAGGATTTCCCTCCTCCTGCAGCACCAAGTCCGTTTCCAAGAAGTCCACCACCACCGTGAGCGGATGAAGCTTCTCCGCCGCCGCCGCCAGCAGTTCCACCAGTTCCAGTTGTTGACCCTGCAACACCCGCAGATCCATTATTCGTGATTTGACCATCACAAGATGTGTTCCATGAAGTACCGTGATTTCCGCCGCCTCCGCCAGCAACAACTATAGGGTTATTTGTCGAAGTTGTGACAAAAGTCCCACCGCCACCGCCGAATTGTGCGTTATAGCCTGTTCCAGGATACAAATAATAGTCTCCTGCTTTTTGACCAACTAGAATTTTAAGTTGTTGGCCAGCTACAAGTGTGAATTCGCCGGAAATGTGAGCTCCACGACCTCCGAAAGATCCATATCCTTGTCCACCAAATGCTTCAATACGATACGCGCCTGATGCAGGAACAGTCCAGTATTGAATTCCTCCAGTAACTGTAACGTTACCAGCTAAATTTGTGCTAGAATAAGCCGCATTGGCTTGAGCTTGGGTTGGACCAATACTGCCAGTAACTCCGCATGAAGTAAAGTTGTAAACTATCTGCGACCATGCTGATCCCGCAGTAAAAAGGAAGGCGCAGAGAATTGCTGCATTCGAAAATGTAAATTTAAATCTCATAGAATTTGTTTTAATTATGTAATATGTAATAAAACAAAGACTTTAAATGAATTTTTATTTAATCAAAAAACATATAAAGCGTTTGCGTTCCACAAAATAGTAAATTTTTGAGAGTATGAAAAATTTGTAATTGCCGTTTAATTCAGGATAACCCCTGCGCATAAGCTCTGGCCAAGGTTGTCACCGCATAGGCAGGTATTAAAAAAGAAATGAGTTATTTTACAAAAAGTATTTAATTTTCAAATTAAATGAAACAAATTTCTAGAACAGTTTGGGTTTTATCGCTAATTAGTCTTTTCACGGATACAGCTAGTGAAATGCTTTACCCTATAATGCCAATTTATTTGGAAAGTATTGGGTTTTCGATTGTTCTAATAGGTGTTCTTGAGGGTATTGCTGAAGCTACTGCTGGATTGAGTAAAGGTTATTTTGGAAAACTTTCCGATAAAACAGGTAAGCGTTTGCCATTTGTACAACTTGGCTATACTATGAGTGCGTTTGCGAAACCGTTGATTGCGTTTTCTATTTTACCAATTTGGGTGTTTTTCTGTCGAACAATGGACCGATTTGGTAAAGGAATAAGAACAGGGGCGAGGGATGCAATGCTTGCGAGCGAATCAAATGCCGAAAACAAGGGAAGAATTTTTGGATTTCACCGCTCTTTGGATACTTTGGGAGCAGTTTTGGGTCCAACATTGGCGCTAATCTATCTTTATTTCTATCCTGAAAATTATATCACATTATTTTATATTGCTTTTTTGCCTGGCTTGTTGGCCATTATTGCTAGTTTCTATTTGAAAGACAAATCAGCCAAAACGAACGGGGGACGAGAGAAGGTTAATTTTTTCTCATTCCTATCTTATTGGAAATCGAGTACCAAGGAGTACCGCAAGTTGATGATTGGACTTTTCGCTTTCGCATTATTCAATAGTTCGGACATATTTCTGCTACTAAAAGCAAAAGATGCAGGCCTTTCTGACACTATGGTCATAGGTATTTTTATCTTCTACAACTTGATATATGCACTTTTTGCATTGCCATTGGGTATTCTTTCTGATAAAATTGGGTTTAGAAAAATGTTCGTTTCAGGAATTTTTGTCTTTGCGCTCGTTTATTTTGGAATGAGTGCAGTCACGGATTGGATTTCAATTTCGTTTTTGTTCTTACTTTATGGAATATATGCTGCGGCGACACAAGGAATTGCCAAAGCATGGATAAGTAGTATTTCTAAAAAGGATGAGGTTGCAACTGCAATTGGTTTTTATACAGGAATAGAAAGTATTTTTACAATGATAGCAAGTGTTTTGGCCGGAATTCTGTGGTTCCAATTTGGAGCTTCTTTTACTTTCCTAATTACTGGTTTGGCATCTGTATTAGTGGTTTTATACTTTGCGTTAAGTTTTAAAGGACAACGAAATTAATTTTATAAGCTATAATATTAATTGTCAGATTCTAGAGGAAGATGGTGAATGCAAATGGTTGTTTTTACGCTTATTGGAATTATTAGTGACATACCAATGTATGATTAGACTTGAGAAGATTATTTTAGATCATTATATTGTCTTATAATTAATATTATGTTAAATAGAATATTTGACTTGATATAAGAAAAGCGCCATTACAGCGCCTCCTTGGATATGTTGAACTATACAAACCTTCTACTCCTTTCTCATGAGGTTAAAGATTTTAATACTTAATTATTTAAATTTAATCTGTTTTGGATCTCCGAAATCCACGGCTTTACCAGACTCATCAATTCGCCAGATGATTGGATAGCTGAAGGATTCTCTTTTAGATTTGCTTATATAATAATACGAATGCATTTTATCCCCAGCATCGTCAATTATAGTCATTTTGATGTCTAATTTACGAATACTGTTTCTTCTGAAAATTACATCGTATTTCAGTATTACACCAGCTTCTGTGGCTGCTAATTGCAAATCCTGCAGGCTTTCCTCGGTACTTAAATTATTGATGAATTGACTGACTGTCGATAGATTTTTGCCCGAATTACTATTTAACATAATAATTTCTTGACGGGTTTTATCATCATATCCTTCGGCAGATTCAGCATTTTTAAGCTCATCCTTTACAGCTTTAGCCATTAGTTTATCTACTTTCTCAATTGTGAGCGGCTTTTTACCATCATAAGTTATAGTTCTGCTATTATCGTTAAAATCTACAAACTCCCCTGCTCCGTTTGTTCTCCAGCGCATTTCGTGTTGAAAATTTGGCGAACTGATGTTTATTTTTGCTTTTTTAAAACCTCGTGCTCCATTTACTGCTCTCAAGCTATAATCGAGTTTTTTAATTCGGTTATTTTTTATTTTGGCTACAAATACAAAGTCTATACCTGCCGTTTTTGCTTGACTTTTGATATCATTTAGCTCGGAATTTGTCGTGTTTTGAGTTATAATGTATGAAACGCTGATGGTATCACCATTTGTTTCTTTTTTTGAATGGACAGCCGGCAAGGTATTGATTATCGTATTCAAACTATACGTTGGGAATGGTTTAGGGTTTAAAGCGTTTATTATAGTTGAATGAGGCACTAAGCTGTTTAATTCGAGAGAGTTATCAATCGCTGAATTTAGAGATACAACTTTTAACTTGATTGAGCTCTGTTGTTTTGATAAAAGAGTTTGTTCGCTTTTAGCCAAAATAGATTCTTTTGCTTGAGTATTGGCAGAATTTAATACTAATACGGCACTTGTTAGAATGGTGATTACAGTTACTGTCATAATGAAGAATTTAGTTTTAAATAGTGAACTTCCCAGTATCTTAAGCCCTGCGGCTGAACCAGCACCTACAGATGCTGCGGAAGCAAAAACAGCTTGTGTTTCCGAAAATAAATACGCTGGAGCTTGGTTTCTAGCGCTATGGAATAGCTTATCCAAGTTGCTATCGTTTATCATTTCGTTTTTCATATTGCAATATCTCCTCTCTTAAATTTGGATTCAAAACTGAGTACTTTTCTCAATTTTTCACGTCCTCGTTTCAGGCGTTGTTTCACATTCGATTCAGACGTATCCTGAATTACTGCTATTTCTTTGATACTCATTCCAGATATTTCGAAAAGAATTATACTTTCTCTTTGCTCATAAGGAATCAATTTTAACGCTTTGTGCAACAAATAAACTTCCGCATTGGCTTCGGTATTTGTATTTACATCGAAATGAAATGCACTTTGTTTTTCAAAAGCATCTGAATTTTCTTTCTTCTTCCTATTATCGTTGGCCAATATTCGCACAGCAATGCTGAACAAAAAGGATAGAAATGCTTCTTTAGCTCGCAAATCTTCAAATTTCTGAAAAGCAGTCAGCAAAGTTTCATTCATCAGATCTTTGAAATCCATGTCACCATAAACTCTCGCCCTACAGAATCGCTCAAACCGCGCATGCACTGGCTCGTATAGCTTTAAAAATTCTGTTTGTTTGACTTTACTCATGGTTTTTTCCTGCCTTATGATAGTTAGGTGTTACAGGAACGAATAAAGTTACATTGGAATTATAATTTTAACCGAATATTCTCAAATTAATGCGGAACGCGGATTGCGAATGACGGATTGCAGGATGGGTAAAGAAGCTGGTTCAGCAATGGGTTCTGCTAATCCATTTTCACACTAATTATTTTATTCAAAACAATATTATTAGGAATGGTAATGTGTTCACCATTTTCCAGTTCAATATGCATGAAAAACAAAGAGATTTTGAGTAGTTTTCCAGAAATTGGATAGTCTTTGTCAAGAATTTTTATCGGTTCACCGATGCGCAATGGATGTTTGAAAAACAAAACCATACTTGCCGTAATATTTGAAAGTACGGACCATTGAGCCAAAAATGCGATACCTAAAGCCGTTATTAAGGAAGAAATAAAAAATATTAGTTCTTTCGTATCTATGCTCCAAATGGCAATTAGGGCAATTATCCCCAAAATGCTTAAAAATGTATTGACAGTTTGGGCCATTAATCTTTTTCTATCTGGATTAAGATGCAGAGTTAGCGCCATTTTCCGTGTAGATTTTTGAAATAAATACCGTAACAGAAAAACAATAGCTAAAACGGATAAAGATTCAACAATCTGAACAAGATACGGATCCATGAGAATTTATTAAAAGTACGTAGCAAAAGTACAATTATACTTCTCGAAAACAGATTTGGAAATAGTAAATAGTTGTTAAAGTAAATAGAAAAGTCGCCTTTGAGTTTTCAAAGACGACTTTCGAAATTCATTATTTGTAAGCGTTATATCCGCCTTCAAGATTATATACATTTTTAAATCCAAGCTCCACAAGGATATCGGCTGCTTTAGCGGAACGCCCGCCAACTGCGCAATATACAATCATTGGTTTGCTTTTGTCGAAGTTCATTTTCTCAACTTTAGCTTTAAATTCCGGATCGAAATAATCCAATTCAGCAGCACTAGTAATTTTTCCTTGAGCAACTTCTTTTGCAGTACGAACATCAAGAATTTGTGCTTTCTTTTGTTTGTCGTAAGAGGATTTGAATTCCTTTTGCGTCATAGTTTTCACTTTAATAGTTTGACTGTTAGCACATCCTGATAAAAAAAGGAATGCAAAAAGAATATTTAAAAGAAAGAAGTTTTTCATATTTAGTTACTTTATTATTTAATTATAAGTTCAAAAATATTGTTTTTAAAGCACTCTTTGTGCAACAAACGTTACAATTGATATTTAGCAAATAATGTTCCATAATTTCAAAACATCCAATTAAAGGTAAAATTTAAAAATGAATCTTCTCAATCTACTCATGTCAATCATCAAAATCGTTGAATTGTGGTTACTTTTGAATCGTGTTAAGCAAAGAGGAATTAAAAGAGTATAATAAATCGTTTTGGGAGGAATTCCGAAAAAGAATGCGAAAGCACCACTCATCCAGTGGACGACGGATGAATTGGCTTAATTATCCATCGGATGTAAAATCAATTTTTATCCGCTTGGACGTTAATAAGAAAGAAGCTTCTGTAAATTTTGATGTTCAATTCAAAGACGAGGAAATTCTTGATTTAGTTTGGGAACAGCTTCACGAAATGAGAAAAATCATGGAGAATACTATGGAAATGGAAGCTCAATGGTTTGATGATTTGATGCTGCCAAACGGTCAACGCTATTGCAGAATACAATGGAAAAAAGAGCCTTGCTCCTATTTTGATTCAAACCAACATGAGGAGATTTATGCTTTTTTAGAACATACACTCATTAAATTTGACGAATTTTATCAAGAATATAAAGAAATAGTCATCAATCTTGTTCATTAAGAAAGCACATTCCCTATTTTTGTTCCCTATGTCAAAAAATCTAAATTTACTCTTAGTCGGACTATTCTTTAGTCTAATCACTTTTACAGGAGTTTCTCAAGTAAATATTTTCACAGAAGATTTTCAAAGTGGTATACCTGCAACATGGGGGATACGCAATTTTGATGGAAACGCTCCTGCTGCGGCTGTTTCTGAGTACACATCTGCATGGATAAGCAAAGTTGATATTGACAGCGCAGCAAACCTCACTGCTAGTTCTACTTCATTCTTTTCGCCAATAGGAACAGCCAATCGCTGGTTAATTTCACCAGGAATTAATCTTGGAGCTTATGGCAACTTTGTTTCTTGGAGAGCTCGATCACATGATCCATCTTATCCAGACAACTATTTGGTTTTAGTTTCTAAAACAGATACCGCTATTGCCAGCTTTACTGATACAGTAGGTTACATTATTCAGGAATATGCAACATGGACAGAAAGAACGTCTGATTTAAGTGCTCTTGGATTAGATAATCAAACAGTTTACTTAGCTTTTATCATTCAAACAGAAGATGGGTTTAAATTGTACATAGATGATGTAAAGGTTAGAAAGGACGACCCAGTCGGAATTGAAGAAAATCAAATTGATGGATTGTTGGTTAAAACTATAAATCCAGGATTGTTCAATTTAACAGGTGACATAGAAGTTTTAGATTCTAGAATATACAATTCTACTGGTCAATTGATCCAAAATACGAAGGAGTTAAATATTGATATTAGCAAAGAGAAAAAAGGAATTTACTTTCTTCAGGTGAAAACAAACAAAGGATTGATTTACAGGAAGTTGGTTAATTTTTAATAGCCTCGCTTTCTGGATAAGGGATTAATTCCATTTCATAAAAGAAAGCACTATTTTTCATAGGTTTCAAGGAGATTTTTTTTGAGCTTATTTCTACAGTCGTAAATCGCCAAACTTCATTTGGAAAGTGAAACTCACATCGCTTATTATCATCAGAAAGTTCCAAAGTGCCTGTCTTTGAAGGAAACGTTCCTAATGTTTTCATAGGTTGAATCAATATTTTCTTTGATTCATAGAATATCGCAACGTCTTTATCCTTTAATTTCAACGCGGCATAATTTACACCCTTTTTCTTCACCTTGTTAATTACCCATATCTTGCTGGAATTACCGTGAAATAAGGATTCTCGGTTAATTTTCTTAATGTCTGAATAGTCAGAACTGCAAGAATAGAAAAGTAAAATAAAAAGAAACAAACGGATTACCATTTAGAAGATCATTTCGTTGTTCATGATGTTTTGATAGATTTCTTTCGATATCGAATCTTTGTACATCGCTTTCACGGGTCCGCCCCAGTTAGCGCCTTGTATTACTTCAACCTGCTTGTACTGATATTTCCCATCTTCCCAACTAAACAAGCAATTGTAGAACATATCTTCGCCCTGGTCTTTATCATTAAATCTAAGTAATAAGTCATCATATCCAGATTGACTTTTCGTTCGGCCGATGATGTTAGCTACAAATCCATTCGTTTTCACAAGATTTCCTCTTTCCCTTTGGAATATTAGAATTCGACGGAGCGGAAAACCGGCTGTTTTTGCTTTGATTAATAAGATAAAGCCATTTTTTAATGACAATTTATCTTGTAAAGGAAGAAATTTGAATTTTTCAGCTGTACAAGGTGGAACCTCAGAAGTTTGTATTAGATTTTCATCTTCACTGCAAATCTTCAATTCTAGAAGCAATTCTTTCATCACTGGATCCGTAAATTCAGACTCATCGAAAAGTATTTCAATGTTTTGAAAACCATCGGTTTCCTCAATTTTCTCAGTTTTCAGGTTCTCTAAATCTTCAGCTTCGTTTTTACAGCCGACAAGTGCGGTGAAAAGTATTGATAACAGGATTACACTTTTTTTCATATTAAATAAATATTGATGCTGTCATGGCTTCTGCCTCTATAAAACGCTCTTTTACGATTTCGTTACGCACGCCATTGCTATAAGCATATTCTAGAATCCTCTCTGTTGGCATATTGCCGGTTAAGTCGTCTTTTGCCATAGGACAACCACCAAAACCCTTAATAGCGCCATCAAAACGTCTACAACCGCTTTCGTATGCAGCTTCAACAAGACTTATTGCATTTTCTGGAAGCGTATGTAAATGCGCACCAAACTCAACGTCAGGTAAATCCTGAATAATTTGGTCGAATAAATCAGTTACCAACTTTGGATTCGCACAACCAATAGTATCCGAAAGCGCTAGAATATTTATATCTAATTCATTGTATAAACGGTCTGACCAATAAGAAACTAAATCAGGGTGCCATTTTTCACCATATGGATTTCCAAATCCCATAGACAAATAAACAACAAGGTCTTTCTTGTTCTTTGTACATAGATTTTGAATTTCTTCTAATCGAATTAACGATTCTTCTATAGTTGCATTTGTATTTCTTTTCTGAAATTCTTCTGAAATAGAAAATGGATAGCCTAAAAAATCAATTTCTTCGAATTGCACTGCATCATTAGCTCCTCTGGCATTTGCTATGATAGCCAGCAGCTTTGTTTGCGTGCTACTCAAGTTCAATCCTGCAAGTACCTCTGCTGTGTCTCGCATTTGCGGAATAACTTTAGGAGAAACAAAACTCCCAAAATCTAACACATCGAAACCACATTGCAGCAATAGATTTTGATATTCTATTTTTTTAGAAGTCGGGATGAAGTCATGCCAACCTTGCATGGCATCACGAGGACATTCAATTATTTTTAATGCTTTTTCCATTTTATCTCTTTGCTAAAATAGCTTTGTTTATTCGTTTTACCAAGCCTGGACCTTCATAGATGAAACCAGAATAAAGTTGAATTAAATCCGCACCGGCATCAAGTTTTTCTATAGCGTCGATTTCAGAATGAATGCCCCCTACTCCAATAATTGGAAAAGCTTTATTTGACTTAGTCGCCAAATAACGAATTACTTCGGTTGATCGGCTTTTAAGTGGTTTCCCTGATAATCCGCCAGCACCTATAGCATCCAATTCTGCTTGTTTAGTAGTTAAGTTTTCGCGGCTAATTGTTGTATTCGTTGCAATTAAACCATTAATCTTTGTCGTCAGAACAATTTCAACGATATCGTCCAATTGCGAATCGGTCAAATCTGGCGCAATCTTCAAGAAAATAGGTTTTGGACGACTTTTAGCATTATTTAAAACCATCAATTCTTGTAACAATTTTGTCAGAGGTTCTTTTTCTTGTAAATCCCGCAGGTTGGGCGTGTTTGGCGAAGAAACATTAACAACAAAGTATTCTACGTAAGGAAATAGTGCTTCAAAACACTTTTTATAGTCTGAGTTTGCTTCTTCGTTAGGAGTTACTTTATTTTTTCCAATATTTCCTCCGATAATTAGGTCAATATTTTTCTTCTTTAAATTCTCAATAGCAATTTCTACCCCATCGTTATTGAATCCCATTCTGTTTATGATTCCGCTATCGTCTTTTACTCTGAAAAGTCGAGGTTTATCATTGCCAGCTTGTCCTTTGGGTGTAATCGTTCCAATTTCAATAAAACCAAATCCACAGTAATACATCTCGTTGAACATTGTGGCATTTTTGTCGAAGCCAGCTGCTAACCCAACAGGATTTTTAAAAGTTAAACCAGCAACAGTAGTTTCCAATCTTTTGTCTTCAACGAAGAAAAGCTTTTTGAATAACCACTTGCCACCAGGAATAGACAGTGTAGTTTTTAAAAGTCGAACAGTGAAATAATGAACTTTTTCGGGATCAAAGCGAAATAAAATAGAGCGAAGAAGACCGTACATGTTTTTTCTGTAAAATTAATACACATCCCGAAAGGAAAGGCGTAATACCAAGAAAAGTTATAAAGATTTTAAAACTTGTAACGTCCTCCACCTCTGAA
This sequence comes from uncultured Flavobacteriales bacterium, assembly GCA_963977135.1. Lineage (GTDB taxonomy): Bacteria > Bacteroidota > Bacteroidia > Flavobacteriales_D > Crocinitomicaceae > UBA2040. The sequence goes on from CAXBNN010000001.1 coordinate 692,856, forward strand.
TTTAGGAGGTCGACCAAATTTATAATTAACCGGTTTGTAGGTTAAGTTTTTGTAGAAAACGATGTTGATGTTTGCGTAGCTATCTTTTTGCTCATCACCTCTTTGTTGGCCTTCAGAGAACCAATATTGGTTTTGATAAGAAGGATTGGATAAATAAGCTGCATCAGGACCATAAGCTGCTGCCAATTCACTTTGACTGTAATAAACTGTTGAAACATCATCAATGTAATCAGAGAAGGTTTTAGTGTAAGAAATTTCTATTCCTACACGCCAAACTTTATCAATACCTGTTCTAAACCCAATTCCCATCGGAACAATTGCTGTAACAAATCCATATTGTTTTGGACCGCCAACCAAACCTTGACCTTCTGTGTGCAACTGACGTAAACTAACCCAAGCTCCATTTAATTTCGCTTGTGGGTTAAAGTATGTAGCGCCAATTCCGCCAAATAAATACGCTTGATTGTTTTTATCTTTATGAGCTCTAATTCCGGGAATATTGTAACGACCACCAAATTGCTCGTAGCTATAGAATATCCATTCCAATCGTTGAGAAATTGCTACTATTGGGGAACGAAAACTTAAGTTTCGGCTTTTGCGAATGACTTCATCCGTCAGATTATCACTTCCTCTTACTAGTCCACCACTTAATTGAGTTGTTGTGGCAAATCTTGGAGCAAATCTATAACGATAGCCAAACAGCCCGCCAATCGACGTTGCGCCGATATCTAAATCCACAGGACTATAATCTGTACCAATTCGATTTCGACCACCTAAGTCGCCCAAAAAGTTCATGGCTCCTACTCCAAAAATGATTTCCTTTTTATTTAACGACCAATTGCGTTGACTATTAAAATTGGTATGTTGGGCTATAACAACCGTATAGGCTAAAAAAAGAATGGATACAAGAATAGAAAATTTTGTTCTCATAGTATAATCTAAAGGCAAAAATAACTAAAGTTTATATCAAATTCAAAACTATCTGTAAACGTAATTAATACTGCTTTGTTTACATCCTAAAAATACTAAATTCAAATTTTTCTTTTGAAGGTTGAATTTCCAGAATTATTCGATTATTGGTGAACTCTATTATTTCAAAGATTAACGTATCTAGAGGTTCATTGGTTTTTTGAAAGAATAATGTTTTTGAAGGATTTTCGGGAAATAGAGATTTATATAGGTTTTGGCTATTGCCGAACCTTTCAAACCAACCTTCAATTTCAAATGGTTGAATTTTCAAATCAACCAATATTATTCGCTCATTCGTAACGTGGATATACCATGAAAGGGCAGGTTTGGTTTGACATTTATAGATGTCGCTTCGAACCTTTTGTATATGGATTGTATCATTCTGTGCAAATGCAGTAAAACCCAGCATAAAAAAATACAAGATAAAAAATCTAATCATATTCTTTAATAGGCATTAAATTCATTGGGCTCAAATGAATTACTTTTCCAGAGTCAGGAAGAATAGAGCGAATATTTGTAAAGAAAATCATGTTGTTTAATCCATAAACCGAAATTTGGGTACATACTGAATCTGGAATGCGATTTCCAGCAATGTGCTGTTGAATTAATCCATATCGACCCCAATACTGCAAATCAAACGACATAATGTGACTTTCTGCTTTAGTTTGTATTCCTTCAGAAGCACAAAGCTTCCAATACGGAATGTTACCAAATTGGATGCCAGAGATACTTGGATAATAATTGTGTATCTTCTTAACACGGATGGTATCGTTTTGCGCTAAAATCGAGAAATGAACAAGACTAAACAGTAACAGTAGTTTCACTGATAATTTTTTGAATGTCATCCAAATTTAAGGCTTTTTTATCCAAATGTTTAACGACAACCTTATTGCTACTTTTCGATAAGTCATTTACATTTTTACGATAGTAAACATCTCCTTTTGGATCAAGAATAATTAATGTGCTTTCATGATTGAACCATCCCAAATCATTCGATTTATGCATATAATAAGGCCCAAAAGAATATCTTGTATCTTTTTTAGTGTCAAATACAAAAGCATTTTCCATTTGAATTTGAACGCCTTCTTGAGTTTCAAATGCTAAGAATTCTGAATATCCTGGAGGATAAGGTATGGGTTTGTCACAATTGAACACACCGAACGATGTCGTTCTAAAACTAGCCGTACCTTGTTGGATAATCGCCTGATTATCTTTGGCTCTATCTCTTGCTTCTCTTGCACGACTTTCCATGCTTTCCGCATTTCCACGTTTTATTTGGGCAATTAATTGAGCATTTAGCAATTCCTGGTCTCGTTTTAGCTTAGCTTGTTCTTGCTCATAAGCCATTTTCTCTTCACGTAATTTTTTGAGAGCGACGGATTTATCGACAGAAGCACTGGCCATTTTTGCTTGCATTTCTTCTAAACTTTTACCTTTAAGAACGGGTCTAATCGGTAGTGTGTATTTTTCTTTTGAATTGATAAAAGTGGCCAAATAATGATCACCTTGTTTTTTGATATCCATATCATTCCAGATTTGAGTTTGGGCATATTTAATTCGCTGTCCATATTCTTGCAAATTTGCCTCACTCCTATTGCTAGGCAATAAGTATTCGAATTCTATATCCTTATACCCTTCTAATTCAGGAAAATCACTTTGTTCAAAATCAATCACCAGTTTTCTTGCGTTTGCCGTTGGAACTAAATTATTGTTAACCTTTGTATTACTTGTTTTTGCGATGTTAGCTATCTTATTTTCGCAAATTTCAATTTTCTCTTGTTGTTGACTAATTTTCGATTCAACCAACATGAGTTTTTCCTTTGGTGACGCTTTGGCAGATGGCTTCATTGCGCAAGGAGTTTCAATCCATTCCTTTTTGCTTTCGTCCAATTTCCAAAATTGAAAACCTTCTGGTGTTTTGTTCATAGCAAGATCTATACTCATTGGCTTCGTTTTGTCCAACGAGATTGATTTCCCATCTTTTTCCGCACGGATTTCAATCATTCCTGCAGATTCAAAAGCAGAATTATCGCTGTAATCCATAGGGATACCAGCTAAGAATGCACTTGCTTTGTCATGGAATTCACGAATTTTCACCTGAACGGGTGCTCCTTTTTCGCTCTTAAGGGAATTTGCTGGAATGGAAATGCTTGTGCCGCTTTCCAATTCGATATTTAGACCTTTTTCTGGTAAAACGTCTATCACTTGATAGGCAATGTCTTTGTCAGATATTGGTGCCTTGATACATGGAGTATCCTCTGGAAGTGATATTGTAGATTCTGATGTATTATTTAAAGTAGAGTTATTACCATATGCGTTCACGCGGGATTGAAATGTTATTACTAGGATTACTGCTAAACTTGCTAGTCCGACGGGACCATAAAACCATGGGTTTTTCCAAATCGGAGGTTTTAGTTTTTCGAATCCATCCATGATCCGTTTATAATCTTGTTTGGAATTGATGTAATCACTGTTAAGTTTGTCACGATCGAGATTGAATTTTGTCTTCATGCTCACTGTTTATCAAATAAAAAATTTCTTCAGTTTCTCCAACGCTCTAAAGCACTTTACTTTAGCGTTGTTTTCTGTCAGCTCGAGAATCTCTCCAATTTCGCGAAACGATCTTTTTTCAAAAAAGCGCATTTCAATCAACTGCAAGTCATTCTCGTTCAGTTTTTTAAGGACTTCAAAGAGTTTTTTTCGATTCAACTCATTTTGTTCCTCGTCCATTTCTTCGACCATATCCGTTAAATGGATGGTATCCAAATTGACTGTTCTTGTTGCCTTTCTGTCTCGAAAAGCTTGATAGAGCTCACTTTTTGCAATACGATACAACCATGATGACAAGGGAACTCCTCTGTATTCATATTTCTTGATGTTTTTCAAGGCTTTCATGAATACTTGAGAAGTAACATCGAAAGCTAATTCTTGGTCGTCCATTCTTTGGTAGACATACCGAAAAATTTGCTCATGGTACTTTTCGTACAGCGGACCGAACTTCTCCGGGTCTTTCTGTGCTCTCCGAATCCAGCCTAGTTCCTCCTCTAACTTGGCTGAAGTCTGGTGATACAATGGGTTCACTGACATACTAATAGGGTTTTTATTCAAGCAATTGAAGAGCATTTTTAGGACTCTTCGGAAATAAAACGAAACAATCTCGATTCGTTACATTAAAAACGAAAATAGTTCGACATTATTGTTTGAATGGTGTGTAAATCAACAAGAAACCGGTATGAAGATGTGAGTTTAAAGTTTGTCTGTCAATTATTTAGATAAAACATCTCTATAAATTTTTTCGTACATCGGAAGTACGGTTTCGAGACTGAATTCCTTTGCTCTGTTTAAAGCATTGATCTTAAATTCAGCCATTAATGTTTTTGATTCTAATAATTTAATAGCATTTGCAGCCATGTCATGCACGTCGCCCACATTCGATAAGAATCCAGTTTTTCCTTGAACGTTTACTTCGGGTATTCCACCCGTATTGGAAGAAATCACAGGGACAGATAAAGCCATTGCTTCTAGCGCTGCCAATCCGAAGCTTTCTGTTTCAGAAGGCAGGATGAAAAGATCTGAAATACCCAAGACGTGGGCAGTATCTCTAACTTTACCTATCATGATTACTCGATCGCATAGATCCAATTGACGGCAAAGCATGTCTAGGTTTGCTCTTTCAGGACCATCTCCAACTAGCAAAAGTTTTGAGGGTATTTTTTTATTTACTTCGTTGAAAACCAATAATACATCTTCTACTCTTTTGACCTTTCTAAAGTTGGAAATATGGCAAAGGACTGGTTCTTCATCTAGAGCATATCGCTGGCGTATAAGTTTGGTTTGAGACTCGTCTTCCTCTTCAACTTGAATGAAGTTAGGAACAACATGAACTTCAGTAGTCGGGTGAAAATGTTCAAGAGTGTCTCTTTTCAAACTTTCAGATACAGCTGTGACAGCATCCGATTGATTCAAACAGAAAGTAATCACAGGTTCAAATGAAGGGTCTTTACCAACCAGTGTAATATCTGTGCCATGCAAAGTTGTAACATAAGGAATTTTGATTCCCTGTGAAAGCAAAATTTGTTTAGCCATAAATGCTGCAGAAGCGTGAGGAATAGCATAATGCACATGAAGTAAATCTAACTTCTCATATTTCACAACGTCCACCATTTTACTAGCTAATTCAGTTTCGTATGGTTGATATTCAAATAATGGATAATCGGTTACTGCAACTTCATGGTAGAAAATATTCTCACGAAAACTTCCTAAACGTACGGGTTGAGAATAGGTAATAAAATGAATTTCATGTCCCTTCTTAGCGAGTGCTTTTCCTAATTCTGTAGCAACTACACCAGATCCACCAAATGTTGGGTACAATACTATTCCTATTTTCATTTTGTCCATTTGTTCGATTTGTCGATGATTATGTTGATTCCTTACTGTAAAAAGTTGAAATTGTCAGCGCTTTGAACCGCTTGATATATTTTTGTCTGAATTTTAGTTCGAATATCCATTCTAACAATTTTCCAGTTTTCTGCATCTGGGTAAACTCTGTTTGATAGAAAAACATAGTTGATTTTGTACTTTGGATCAGCCCAAGCTAAAGTGCCTGTAAATCCTGAATGACCATAACTAACTGGCGAAGCCATAGCACAAGCTGTCGCTTCCGTTCCATTCAAATTTGGTTTGTCGAATCCAGCTCCTCTCCTATTTGTATTTGGAAATTGAACGGAAGTGTATTCATCCAAAACATCCTTCTTTAAAATTTGTTTACCCCCGTAATAACCGCCGTTTAACATCATTTGCATCAATATGGCTAGGTCATTAGCTGTTGAGAAAATACCTGCATGTCCACCAACTCCACCCATCATTGCTGATCCCGGATCATGAACGTAACCTCTAACGACTTGTTTCCTGAAAATTTTGTCATCTTCCGTAGGTGCAATTCTCGATAAATCAAATTTCAAATATGGGTTGTAAGTCATTGTCTGCAATCCTAATTGACTATAAATGGAATCTTGAACATAATCTTCCATTTTCTTCTTGGAAAGTTTCTCAATAATTTTTTTAACGAAATAGTATCCTAAATCTGAATAGACATAACTTTTCGATTTTAAGTTGCTGGATAATATTCTGTCGTAAAGTGTGTCGGGATAGTGGCTTTTAATCCATAAATCCTTTGCAACTGGAACAGAATATTCAGTAGTTTTTGTTTTAGAATAGTAATACGGATCCGGTTTTCCTCCTTTTAGAGTTTTTAAATAAAATGGTATCCATGCCGGCAGTCCTGCTTGATGAGCCATCATATCTTTTATTAGAATGTTTGCAAACGGAGTGTTTCCAACAATTTCGGGAATATAATCGCCTAATGTTTTGCTAAGAGAAAACAAGCTATCACCCTGAAGCTTCATTAAAGATGTAGTTGAAGCCGCGATTTTTGTAATGGAAGCAATATCGTAAATCGTTTGTTGATCGATTTTTGAATTTTGCGAAAAATCCTGAGATCCAAATGCTTTTTCATAGATGATTTTACCTTCAAAACCAACGAGTACCTGGCAACCAGGAAAAGCCTTTGCTGATATTCCTGCCTCGACTATGATATCAATTTCGTTCATTTTCTCAGGGGAGATTCCGACATATTCTGGAGCGACATAGGCTAATCGCGCAAGCGAACCTAACTCAAGTCCAGTGCTCATTGGGAATTTTGGAGAAAGGTAAAAAGGAAGCTTTCCTTTACTAGAATAAGCTCCGAATAAGGCTTGTATTGCTATTTCTTGGCTTAACATAGTGCTATCACCCGAAATAAGGATAGCCTCAAACATATCAAGTTTATTGGTTCTATGTTTTATAGCTGCAATTTGGTCTGTTACCAAAATGAGTTTTATATCCCCGTCATGTTTTTTCGACCATTTCAAGGCATCAATTAAATTATCTCCAAAACCATCAACAATACAAATCCCGGTTTGTTTTTTTTGTAGATTTTCAGCTGTTTTTACGCTGGAGTAATGATTTAACTGAGCTTCAATAAACGGTATTCTATCGTTTGAAGTGAAGTAGTAAATTGACTGGTTTAAATTTTTGATTGGCAATAAGTTATCACTATTTAAAATACAACTTAATGATGCTTGTAAAGTTTGATATTCAAAGGCTTTTGAATACTTATTTACCGAAGTTTCTTTCGCTCTGTTTTCGTTTAGATCGTACTTCAATTTTAATACGCGAGTGCAACTTTCTTTAAGTTGGACTTCATTGGCTTTGAAGTATATTTTCAATAAAGAGTCTAGTTCTTGTTGAATCTCAAGTGAAACGCAAACCAAATCGGTTCCCGATTGGATGCTTTTTAAAGCTTCTTTTGCTTGATTGTCCTTTGAGAATTTGGATAAGTCCGGGCTGATTATCAAACCTTCAAACTTGTAATTCTCTCTCAGAAAGGCCTGTTTATTTTTGCCCTTCGAACGAATTCGTGTAGCAAAGTCATGTTGATTAGCGTTCAATTGAATAATTCCATGTCCTCTTCTTGCATAATACCTGTTTCCTGAAAGTCCAATTGCCTGAAATTCAATTGCATCTGTCGAGTCAACTGCAATATCAAGCATAAATGGATCAGAAATGCCTATTTTCACTCCATTCTCCTCGGCACCTGCCAACATGGCCTGCCAATATTTCTCAGAGCTCAGAGGGGATTGAGTATAAGCCACACTTTCATTGTCCAATTTGGTGTCATAGGTTTGAAAAAAGTTTCCTAAAACAATATTATAGCCGTCGCTTTTGAGTTTTTCGGAAATAATGGCTTGTTTGTACTGGGCCAATTTAAGCTCGTTAGTTTGTCCGATGGCCAAATTGTTAACCAATTGTTGAGAAAGTCCAGAGTGACCAATCCGAAGTTTGGTTTTTTCAAAACCTGCATCAGATTGATCTTGAATCTTCTTTACGAAAATATCGGATTGGTCAGAATGCGTTATAAAGCCGTTAGAATTAAATAAAATCGAATCGTTTTCTTTTCCGCTCAGTGAATTAATTGATAATAACTTGATTCGACTTTCTAAAGTCAGACTCCTATAAACGCTATCTATTTTGGCGATTTTCTTGTCTTGGAGACTTAAAAAAGCATTAGAATTATTCCCATTATCGGTTTCTGTCTTGCTTAAATACAAAATGGAGAGCAATATGTAGGTCCAGATGACGGATCTTAATTTCATTGTTTGCAAAATTAAGGTTGATTCGCATGCAGGTGGAATCGAACCTGAATAATTATTAACAATAATCTGACCAAAACCGGAATCTTACTGACCATTTGTCAGCAAATCGCCTTCAGGAATGATTCTTGACAAATAATCGTCTAAAACATTGATATTTTTATCTTTGTTCTCTAGCTTTGAGATATGAAGTTCCAATTTCTAAATAAAACGTTTAAAAACAAGCGATTTGATTATTCGCCCATGTATTATGATGAGCGGAAAGAGCGATTAGAATTAAAAAAAAAGGAATTTGATAAGCTTTCGGATGAAAGTCTGAGTTCAGAGGAGCGTAAATCTATATTGCGGTCCAATATGCAGCAGACGTGGGTTCGTTCTCAGCAAGCACAAAAACAAAAACATTCCTCGAACCTTAGAGTTTTAATATTAATCGGAGTACTATTGGCATTGGGCTATTTTATTTTTAACGGAGTAAACGAAGTCGATACCGTTGTAAAAAAACTCTGGTAAATGGGAGGAATCATTAAGCTACTCCCCGATCACATCGCAAATCAAATTGCTGCTGGGGAAGTTATTCAACGACCTAGCTCAGTTGTAAAAGAATTGGTAGAAAATTCTATAGATGCAGGGGCGACCAAAATTGATATAATAATTAAAGACGCTGGTCGGACGTTAATTCAAATCATCGATAACGGCAATGGCATGAGCATGTTTGACGCTGAAATGTGCTTCGAACGTCATGCAACAAGTAAATTAAAAGATGCCCAAGATCTGTTCAAATTAACAACCAAAGGATTTCGCGGCGAAGCCTTAGCTTCAATTGCCGCGATTTCTCAAGTAACTTTGAGAACTTGTCAGAAAGACGATAAGCTGGGAACAAGAATAGAGATTGAAGGAAGCGATATTCGAAAGAACGAACCTGAAGTTTGTCCGGTAGGGACATCTTTAGAAATTAAAAATTTATTCTTTAACGTCCCAGCTCGTAGAAATTTTCTAAAGTCAGACTCAGTTGAATTCAAACATATTTTGCATGAATTCGAGCGAATAGCCCTCCCCCATCATGAAGTTCAGCTTTCGTTGCATCATAATGGAGAATCCATATATCAGCTAAATCCTTCGAATTTGCGAAAGCGGATTGTTGATTTGAATAACAGAAATTACAATGACAAGTTGGTGCCAGTTGATGAAACCACTGAAATAGTCGGCATTCAAGGTTTTGTTGTAAAACCAGAAGCAGCAAGAAAATCGAGAGGTGAGCAATTTTTATTTGTTAACAATAGATATTTTCGAGACAATTACTTAAATAATGCAGTTCAAAAAGCTTTCGACCAGTTATTGCAGCCTGGCACATTTCCTAGTTATTATCTATTCTTAACTGTTGATCCAGGGCGTATTGATGTTAATGTTCACCCCACAAAAACAGAAATTAAGTTCGAAGAAGAGCGGTTGATTTATTCCATCATTCGTACTGCTGTAAAACAGGCATTGGGTAAATTCAACATTATGCCTACCATCGATTTTGAGCAAGAGCATAGCTTTGACTTGCCATATAGTCACAAAAAAGCTGAGATTCGACAGCCTGAGATTCAAATCAATAAAAACTATAATCCGTTTGATACCAATATTCCTAAACCGAGTTCTGGAGTTAAATTCGAGAAGTCGAATGCTATATCGAATGCGGGTTTTAATCAAGAAAAAGCAGCCAGCTGGGAGAATTTCTATTCGATTGAGGACGAAACAGAAGTCGATACTGAAACCATAAATTTGGAATTCGAATCTGTTGAACACAAAAACTTTTTAGTGGCAGGGAATTTTCTACTTACGAATGCGAAGTCAGGTTTGATGAGTATTCAATATCGTCGGGCTTACGAGCGAATTGTATACGATGAGTTGATGGGGCAGTTTATCACATCCCCTATTGCTTCTCAAGGAATGCTTTTCCCTTATGAATGGGAAATGAAAAAAGATGAGAAGACAATTTGGGAGTCAAACGCTTTGTTGTTAAAGCAATTAGGTTTGGTTTGGGAGTTTGAAAAGGAGAATATGACGCTTTCATCTATTCCATCAATCTTACCGGAAGATGGAATTCCAGCTTTTATTCAAATGCTTTTAGAACAAATGATGATGGAGCAAATTGATAAAGGTGAAATTGCTCATCATTTTGTTTTAAGTCTATCCAAAGCCGCTTCAATGAAGAAAAAATTGATTCTTTCAAACGAAAATGCATCAGATTTGGTGCAAAGTCTCTTTGGTTGTAAGGAGCATGTTTATTCACCGTCAGGTAAGTTAATATTGAAAACGATAACTTTTGAGCAATTAGAAAACTAAAAAAAAACTATGTTCTCATTTTTGAATAATATTCCACAGGTTACTAAGAACTTTTTACTTCTAAACGTTCTTTTGTTTGTGTTAATGCAGTTTTTCCTGGCATCTGGCGGTATTGATTTAAGTCGATATTTGGCTTCTCATTATATCGGTACTCCACTGTTTGAGCCCTATCAAGTAATTTCACATATGTTTATGCACAGTCCGGTGGATTTTATGCATATCATCTTTAATATGTTATTGTTGGTAATGTTTGGCGCTCATTTGGAACGCCTTTGGGGACCAAAACGATTCTTCATTTTTTATTTCGCTGCTGGATTAGGTGCATTTGCATTAGACAATATTGTTCATGGAATTCAAGTCTTTGATCTCGTTCAAGAATTAAAAGCGGTTAATGTAGATGTGTCAGCGTTGAACAATTTAATTGTAAACATTGGCTCAATGTCTGACAATGCAATCAATGAAGCATATGGTCAAATCGTTACTGGTGCTGATGCTCATGAAGCAGCAACAAAGTATTTGCATTTAAGTTTGATGTCTGGAGTTGGTGCTTCTGGGGCAATTTTTGGATTGCTCGCGGCATTTGCAATTCTCTTTCCAAATACGGAGTTATACCTAATGTTCATACCCGTTCCAATTAAAGCAAAATATATGATTGGAGCGTACGTTCTATTTGAATTGTATAATAGTTTTGCTGCAAATGATAACATTAATCATCTAGCCCACTTGGGTGGTGCCTTAGTTGGAACAATTATAGTTTTGATATGGCGTAAAAAAAGTAATAATTTCTATTAAAAAATAATGGCACAAAATTCATTTATCGACGAAATTAAAAGAACATATCATCAAGGTGGCATGAATATTCGTTTGGTGTTCATAAATGCCATTGTTTTCGTTGGAATTGGACTTTTAGGATTGTTGGGACGGCTTTTTGGTGATGGTGAAACAATTCACTTTATCCTTACAGGTATTTTCTCTTTGAAAACAGATTTAATTGGTTTTATTTCTCACCCTTGGGGAATAATCACAAGTATGTTTGCGCATTTTGGGTTATGGCATTTTGTGATGAACATGATGTTCCTATATTTCGCAGGGCAAATGTTTCTTCAATTTTTTTCAGGAAAACGATTGCTGTCAACTTATATATTAGGTGGGCTTTTTGGAGGTTTACTTGAAATTTTGACACATTTATTGTTTCCAAATATTGGCGTTGAAGGGGCTGTAATAGTAGGTGCATCAGGTTCTATTATGGCGATTTTTATGGCTTTGGCATTTTATAGGCCACAACTAGAAATTCGGCTGTTCGGTGTTTTACCAGTTCGGCTGTTTGTTTTAGCACTACTTTTCCTGTTAAGTGATTTATTTGCAATTGGTTCAAATGACGGAACAGCGCATTTTGCGCATCTTGGTGGTGCGCTTTTGGGCTATTTATCTGTTCGAAATTTAAATTCATCAAAAAATATTATTACCATGTTCTCGAAATTCCTTGACCGTATTTTTTCTTTTTTCAAAGGGCTATTTGGGCCTAAAAAAATGAAAGTTGTTAAAACTGATCGTCGTCCTGAATTCAAATCAGACGAGCAGTATGCAATGGAGAAAAAACAGAATCAAGAAAAAATTGACGCTATTTTAGATAAAATAAGTCGTGCTGGTTATGATTCGCTTTCCAAACATGAGAAAGATTTCTTGTTCAAACAAAGCGGTAGATGAAGAAAAGCAAGGTGTATAAATTAGCGGCTGGGGTTTTCAAAGCGTTAACCATTTTAGCCATATTTTGCCTTTTACTTGCCTATCTTACGCCATACGTTCATCCTAAAACAATTCCCTTTCTTCCCTTTTTCGGATTGTTTTACCCAATATTCTTACTAATTGCTATAATTCTGTTGGTTATATATGCCGTCGCTCGTTCACGATGGTCGTTGGTCATTCTGTTCTTTATTGTTATCGGAGGAAACCTACATTTTCGACAATTCCCAATTGGTTCGAGTAAAACGAGTGAGGAGAATACTGAGGGAATTAAGGTAATGAGCTTTAATGTTCGATTGTTTGATTTGTACAACTGGTCAGTAGATTTAAGTAATAAAAACCGAATAAAGATTTTCGACTTTTTAGAAGAGAATTCGCCGGATGTTGTTTGTTTCCAGGAGTTTTATCAACAAGACAAAAACACAAATTTCCCAACTCGAGACACTTTAATCAAAAGATTGCAAACTGTTGATTTTCACGAGAGATATAGTTACAAATCAAGAGGAAGGCAGCATTTTGGAATTGCTATGTTGTCCAAGTATCCAATGATATCAAAAGGAGAAGTTCCGCTACAATTGGAAGAAGGAGAGAAAAGTGATAACTACTGCATTTTCGCAGATATTGTTAAAAATAACGACACAATACGTGTTTATAATGTTCATCTACAGTCAATTAAGTTAAAAAAAGATGATTATGAACTGTTTGATGAACAAGGAAATCCTATTCAAAGTCAAACAACGGCAATTGAAAACACAGTATTTAAGATTGGGTCTGCCTATCCACGGCGCGCAGATCAGGCCAAATTGGTTGTTGCTCATGCGGAAACCTCTCCATATCCTGTAGTTATTTGTGGAGACTTTAATGACACTCCACTTTCATATACCTACAATCAATTCAATAAAGTCTTTATTGATGCATTTCGGGAAGCTTCATACGGAATCGGTTCCACGTATGCTGGAAAAATCCCAGCGGGAAGGATTGATTTTATTTTTCATAGTGATAATTTAGAGGCATTTGATTTTGAAATACAAAAATCAGTTGTCAGTGATCACCGCGCTATATGGTGCACAATAAGTCAAAAATCAGTCAAATAAACCTTAATTTTACTCCATGCTAATTGAAATAAATGAAAATAATATTGACAGTCGCCTGATTCGCCAAGCTGCTGATGTGTTGCAAGCTGGAGGGATTGTTATTTTTCCTACAGACACTGTGTACGCTATGGGTTGTGATTTGTACAATAAGAAAGCGCTCAATCAATTAGCTTCAATGAAGGGCGAGAAATTAAATAAAGTGAACTTTTCGATTTTATGCCACGATTTGAAGCATCTTTCCGATTACGTAAAACCGATAGGAAGACCAACTTTCAAGTTGTTAAAACAAAACACTCCAGGACCTTTCACGTTTATTTTAAATGCCAATAACGACGTTCCTAAGCTATTTGAAAGTAAAAAGAAAGAAATAGGTATACGTATACCAGCAAACGCGATTATTTCTGCGATAATTGAAGAATTGGGTCGTCCAATAGCAAGCACATCGTTGCATGATGCAGAAGATACTTTATTGGATTACTTCACAGATCCGTATGAGATTTATGAACGATTCGAAGGAAATAATCAAATTGAAATGATTATTGATGGAGGACATGGACGTTTGGAAGCAAGTACAGTTGTGGATTGCACACAAGATGAATTTAAAATTGTCCGTCAGGGATTAGGGCAAATAGATATATGATAGCCATATTAGATTGCGGAAGTTCAAAGGTGCCGGCCATAGAAAATATGGTTGACGAATACATGGATTTTATTACGATTCCCTTTTTAGATTTCGATCCTAAAAACTACCCAGACTTGCTTGGGATAATAATTTCTGGAGCACCTCTGCTCATAACAGAAATGAATATGAAACCCTTTTTAGAGAAATCTAAGTGGATTTTAGATGTTTCAATACCTGTTCTTGGAATTTGCTTTGGCCATCAGATAATTGGACTTCAGTATGGTGCTTTTGGAAGTATGATGCGGGAAGATAGGGATTTACAAGAAATAGAATTCCTTCATAAAGATCCCCTTTTTGCTCGAATGCCATCTGTTACTCAAATGATGGAAGATCATTGCGAAGCGATTTCTATTCCGCCAAATTTCACCTTAATGGCAATTTCTGATGCTTGCGTTAACGAAGGAATGAAGCACAACGAAAAAAATCTTTACGGTGTCCAATTTCATCCAGAAGTATCTGGAAATATGGGTAGCGTCCTCATAGAGAATTTCACACGAATCTGCGAGAAGTCAACATAATGGACATTCTAGTGTGGAAAGATAGTTTCAATTCCCCCTGCACATTTCTCGATTAATTCTGATATTTACCCCTATGCTCTTAAATCGAATTTTCATTGCCATGTTCCTTATCGGCTTCTCAATGGCTGCTGGCAAACTGCTTTTTTGGCATGATGTGAATATTTTTAAGGACATGGTCGACGCTCTTTTTGATTCTGCTAAGACAGGATTTGAATTGGCTTTGTTTCTTACAGGTGCTCTCTGTTTATGGATGGGATTCATGCGTGTGGGAGAAAAAGGCGGAGCGGTGAACATCCTTTCACGTTTGGTTGCTCCCTTGTTTAGAAAACTTTTTCCTGAAGTACCTGCGGATCATCCAGCTGTTGGTTCCATGATGATGAATTTTAGCGCCAATATGCTTGGTTTGGA
>CAXBNN010000002.1:0-616291 GCA_963977135.1 uncultured Flavobacteriales bacterium
TTTGGGGTTGCAAAGGTAATCGGTTATTTTTTACTGACAAGCTTTTATTGAAAAAAAATAAAACTTTTTTTATTCATTCCAAAACCTTTCAAATCAACCGTCCACTCGTTTGCGGGGGGCAAAGGTACACAGCTTTTTTACACCCACAACACTTTTTCCAATTTATTTTTACTTTTTTTTTAATTATTCAAATCCACCTTTGAATTACAAGTAGTTACAACATCAAAAAAAATGAAATTATTTAAACCCTTTTTGTTTTTTCAAATTCTCATAGGCATTCTGAACCTCCTGAAACTTCTCCTTTGCTCCCTTTTGATACTCTTCACCCATTTGTGAAACCTTATCGGGATGAAATTTAATCGCCATTTTTCGATAAGCTTTCTTGATTTCTTCCTCAGTTGCACTTGAATCTATTCCCAATACTTTAAAATCTGAATCAATATTTCGGAAGAACATATTCTTGATGCTTTCATAATCTACTCGATTCAAGCCTAACATCTGAGCAATATGGTCAATGGATTGGACTTCGCTTTGAGAGACATTTCCGTCAGCCTTAGCTATACCATATAAGTAATGCATTAATTGAAGCCTCACTTCTGGCTGCAAACGCACCTTTATATCATTGCAGATTTTCTGTAAAGGAATATTCCCCTCGTCCAGAAATCTCTTTAAAGTCTGAAGATGACTTGCGGAAAACTGAGCCCCAAACTGTCTTGAGAAAAACTCCTTTACATAGTCTAATTCAACTTTCAATACTTTCCCATCTGCTTTCATGACAACAGCAGATAATGCCATTAGCATCGTAGGGAAATCATTGGAGCTTGTTTGCTGACGATAGAAATTAAAAATATCTTCTGAAGAACGATTGTTCCGAGGATCAAAACCTTGTTGTTTTAATCGCTCCATTGTGACTTGGTAATTGTCCACAAATGTTCCAATCACAAATCCAATAATTCCACCAAGAAAACTTCTTCCGAATAACATGAAGCCCGCAAAGGCAAAAATCCACTTGTACAAATCTTTCTTATTTTAAGTTGACAAAAAAAGCGGAATGCAAAACACCCCGCTAATCTACCTTATTTATATATTAAACTAATTCTATGTTTCTTTCAATAAATGCATTCAAAGCCTCGCCTTTCAACATTCCTTGAGAAAGCATTGCTAAATCAGTAAGCTGCTTTAACTTTTCAGTCTGCTTCTTTTTAGACAATGTTGCCAATTCAGTTACTTTAGGATGATTCCCGTTTACAACTAAATTGTACATTTCTGGAAAAGCTCCAAACATTCCATTTCCTCCACCCATCTTTTGTTGCTCCATCATGCGACGGATAAACTCTGGCTGAGTAATAAGAATTGGACCTTCTGTTTCAGACATGCTTTCAAATTGTACTGAGAATTTATCTTTGGCAACAAAACCTTCCATTACACCTTTCAAAGTTTCTTCTTGGGCTTTTTCTAGCTTAGAAGGTAATTCTTCGTCTTTCTTAATCAACTTATCCAACGTATCCGCATCAACTCTAGCAAATGAAATGTTTTCCAATTGAGATTCCAGTTTACTGATCCAATGCGGTGCCAATGGACCAGCAAGTTCAATAACGTCATAACCTCTTTCTTTCGCTTTTTTCACATAAGAAAACTGCTCCTCAAAAGAGGTTGTATATAATAGTATAGTTTTTCCGTCTTTATCTGTTTGTAGAGGTGCGACTTTTTCTTTGTATTCTTCCAAAGTAAAATACTTGCCTTCTTCATTTTGCAATAAGGCATACGACTTCGCTTTTTCAGCAAATTTTTCATCTGAAAGCATTCCGTATTGAACGAACAATTGTAAATCACCCCATTTACTTTCAAAATCAGCTCTGTCTTTCTTAAACATGTCGCCTAATTTGTCCGCTACCTTTTTGGTAATGTGTGAAGAAATCTTTTTCACATTACTATCACTTTGCAAATAGGAACGTGATACGTTTAATGGAATATCCGGTGAATCGATAACACCGTGAAGCAAAGTCAAGAACTCTGGTACGATTTGCTCAACACTATCCGTAATAAATACTTGATTACTATATAGGTTGATTTTATTCCTTTGTACTTCAACATTCTCTTTAATTTTTGGGAAATACAATATTCCTGTCAAATTAAATGGATAATCAACATTTAGGTGAATGTTGAATAAAGGGCTTTCGAAAGTTGAAGGATACAATTCTCTATAAAATGCATTGTAATCTTCTTCAGTTAAATCGATTGGTGCTTTATTCCATGCTGGATTTGGATTGTTTACTTGGTTTTCGGCTTCAACAGAAACTCGTTTAACTTTTCCGTTTTCGTCTTTTTCACCTGACGGATCATCAACGTATTCCGTTTTTGTTCCAAAGATTACGGGAATTGGCAAAAACTTACAGTATTTATTGAGAATACCTTCTATTCTTCCTTTCTCAAGAAATTCAACCGAATCCTCTGATATGTATAATATGATATCCGTTCCACGAGTTTCTTTTTCAATTTCGCTTAAAGTAAAAGTTGGCGTACCATCACTTTCCCACTGCACTGCTTTAGCGCCTTTCTTATGAGATAAAGTTTGAATTTGAACTTTTTCGGCAACCATAAAAGCTGAATAAAATCCTAAACCGAAGTGTCCGATAATTTGCTCTGCTCCTTCTTTTCCCTTGTATTTTTCAACAAATTCTTCAGCTCCTGAAAACGCAATTTGATTGATATATTTGTCTATTTCTTCATCCGTCATACCAATTCCATGGTCACGGATTGTCAACGTTTTTGCCTCTTTATCGATGATAACGTCAACACGCAAATCACCTATTTCACCCTTAAATTCACCATTTTTAGATAGAACTTTCATTTTTTGAGAAGCATCCACAGCGTTAGACACCAATTCTCTCAAGAAAATCTCATGGTCTGAATACAAGAAACGTTTGATGATTGGAAAAATATTCTCTGTTTGAACATTAATTTGACCTGTTTTCATTTTATATATTTTTTGAATTGGAGGTTTCAATCTTTATGCCAATGGATTAAAACTGACAGTTTGTCTATTTAAAGGGACAAAGTGGCGTAAATCAACAGTCAATTTTTAACTTTGGCTTTTAAAATCACAATGACCGTTGCAATTATACTTTTTTTCCTATTTACACTTTTCATTTCATGGATTGGAAAAAAAATAGGTGACAAAAAAACTTCCATCTATCTGTTGTCAGGCTGGTTAGTTAAATGTTTTGCAGGAATGCTTTTTATCTATGCCTACACGTATTATTACGGAAATGGGAAATTAGTTGAAGATTCTGGAGCATATATTACAGAGGCTAAAAAACTCGCGGATATTAAATCTAAAAAATCATCTGATTTTTATTCTATCCTTTTTAATTCCGAAAACAGTGAAGATTTAATTGCTAACTATTTCAAAGATGAGCCCAGAAGTAGGATATCAAGAACCAAAACAGGAATAAACGATACACGAAATCACATCAAAACTATCGCTGTATTGATGCTTATCGTTGGTCAAGACAAGACGGCTATTTTTCTCATCTATTTTTTCTTGTCGTTTTTGGGATTTGCTATTTTATGGTTATCCATAAAAAACAAGGTTGGCATTAGCGATTTTTGGACATTTAGTTTGATTCTTCTTACTCCAAGTCTCCTTTTTTGGACATCAAGCAATTTAAAAGAAGCTCCATTCATGGCTGGACTTTGCTTAGTGCTGGCCTTTTTCTTTTCAAATAGAATTAAACTTAAAATATGGTTTTTACTTATCGGAGTAATTTTATTGACACTCTTTAAACCGGTACTTCTCGTTGTTATATTTACTCCTTGGTTATTAATCACATTCATTCAGAAAATTGTTTTAGAAAAAAAATGGCTTTTCGGTTTCCCGCTCATAATAATGGCCTCTCTATTATTTATTTTTTCTATTCCGAAGAAATCGATCAAAACCATTTCAGACCAGCAATTTGACTTTATAAACCTTGCTCGTGGTGGTATTCAGGTTAAAGGCGACACCTCTTTCTATTTTATTTCTTCTGCGAATGAAAAGAATATTTTAATCAAGGACTCAATTGTTATCATTGAAAAAAGCACTCCCGCTATTTCCAATTTATTTGGTAAAATTAGAAACGAGCAAAATGTAACGTTAAAACCAAATTCTGAACAATTGGAATTGGTCCTTTACCAAAAAGAAGGTGGAAGTTATTTCGAAATATCGCCCATAAATAACAGTTGGTTATCATTTTTAAAAGCTGTTCCTGAAGCTGTGTTCAACTCCTTTTTTCGCCCATTACCCTTTGATCAGAAATTGTCTGTTTTAAATCTTATTTTTTTTCTGGAAAACCTGTTTTTTATTTTTCTAATTTTTCTAATTTTTAAAAACTGGAAAGACACACCTAAACCCTTTTATTCATTGACTTTAACTTGCTTGATATCTGTTTTTTCTCTCGCAATCTTGATTGGGATTACAACCCCTGCTTCTGGAGCCTTGGTTCGATATAGAATTCCTATTCAACTTTTGATTATTATTGTGTACTTAATGACGAAATTGAAACATGAAAGAAGCATATAAATACGTTTTTATAACAGGTGCAACTTCTGGAATTGGTGAAGCCTGTGCTGAACTATTTTATGAAAATGGCTATGCATTAGTGATTACTGGCAGAAGGCTAGAAAGACTGAATAAGCTCAAAGAAAAATTACAAATACATTCTTCCATCCCTATTGAAGTCCTCTCGTTTGATGTTCGTAATGCTGAGGAAACAGCAAAAGCTATTCAATCACTACCTGAAAATGTTAAAAACAGCATTACAATACTTATAAATAACGCTGGATTGGCCGTAGGTAAAGGCCCAGTTGACGAAGGATTACTCGATGACTGGAATAGAATGATTGACACAAACATCAAAGGTGTACTTCATGTTACTAAAGAAATTGTTCCTTATTTCAAACAAAGAATGAGTGGACATATATTGAATCTAAGTTCAATTGCGGGCAAAGAAGTTTATCCTGGTGGTAACGTATACTGTGCAACTAAACACGCCGTTGATGCGTTATCTAAAGCAATGAGAATAGATTTGCTTCCATACGCTATAAAGGTTACAAATATTGCACCTGGGGCTGTGGAAACAGAGTTTTCAGAAGTGCGTTTTAAAGGCGATAAAGTTATTGCCTCGAAAACGTATGATGGTTTTTCTCCATTAGTTGCAAAAGATATTGCAGAAAGCATTTATTTTGCTGCTAGTAGGCCAGCGCATGTCACAATTAACGACTTAACAATTATGCCAACGGCACAAGGAAGCAGTCAAAATTTATTTAAACAATAAGTAGACTATGAAATTCTTTTTATCCTTATCCTTTTTATTTCTTTTCCTTTTCCAAGCAAAAGCAGCACACCTTGTCGGTGGCGAAATAAGCTATATCCATTTAGGAAACAACAAATATCAAATTGTTTTCACATTGTATAGAGACCAGTTCAGCACTGGTGCTGCACTCCCGAACTCCTTAACCTATACTGTGTTTAACGCAGATAACACCATTCTTTTGGAGGAGACAACTTACCAAAGAACGGTTGACATATTAAACAACCCTAACACGAACCCTTGTTTAATTCCGCCAGCGAATATTGGTGTTCAAAGGGGTGTTTATCTGGATACAATAACTTTACCTGTAAGCTTAAATGGGTATTATGTTTCATACCAACGTTGTTGTTGGGCAGCGGGTATTTTGAACATGGTCAATTCAGACGATTATGGCTTATTATTGCGCTGTGACATCCCTGGGACGAGTCAAGTAACCGTACAAAACAATTCAGCGGCATTTACCAATTTACCACCTTTTATTTTGTGCTCGGGTAACGAAACCGTTTTTGATCATAGCGCTATTGACATTGATGGCGACTCCATAGTATATTCACTATGTGACCCTGATAAATTAGAGAATATTGGAGGAAACGTTGATCCTAATCCCGAGTATGCTGGTCCTTATGTTCCGATTCTCTGGACCCCAGGGTATGCCGACAGCATTCCATTTGGTTTAACTAGTCCAATTACACTTGATTCTGTAACGGGTTTGTTAACCTTTACACCGATGATGATCGGAAATTTCATGACCGGAGTTTGCCTTCAAGAATATAGAAATGGAATCCTGATTAACACAACCAATCGTACTTATAATTTTGGGGTAGTGAGTTGCGACGTAGAAATACCTTTTAGTTTTTCAGCCTCAAGTGATGGGCCACCTGTAAATGGCAACCCTAATGTTTTAGTAGAAGATTGCGGTCAGCAGTTCTTTTATTTTGCTCGAACTGCAGCCGTAGATACTTTGCAATTTGAAATAATTCAAACTGGAACAGCTACAAATGGTCTGGATTTTGCCTCTCTTCCTGCTGTATATACTATGTTGCCAGGAGTATTTGCCGATACGATTTCGTTTGCGCCATATTATGATGGATTAATTGAAGGAACTGAAACAGTATTATTCAACTTTAGATATTTTGATATATGTTCCAATATGTACGACAGTATATTATTTAATATAGAAATTGTTGACTATGTGTATATGACTATTTCTAATCCAATAGATAGCGTCAACATTTGTCCTGACACCCCTGAGAATGCAGAACTTTCGGTTTTAGCAGAGAACGGTATCAGTCCTTTGTCCTATTATTGGCATGCTGATCCAAATGAATATTATCCAGACCAAGCAGAAATAACTATTGGTCCAGATTTTATTACAGAATTTGTTAATCCCTACTATGTCGAGGTTACAGATGCATGTGGTAAAAAGATTTTTTCTGATACTATGTTAGTTTACAATCAATGTCCGATCATTGTGCCTAATATAGTCACCTCGAATGGAGATGGAATCAATGAAATATTCATAATTAAGAATATAAAAGACTATCAGGCCGTTAATTTAAAAATATTCAATAGATGGGGTGAAATGATTTATGAATCTGCTGATTATCAAAATGACTGGGCAGTTAAGCATAAAAACGGGACATCTTTAGTTGATGGTGTTTATTTTTATACAGCTGAAGTAATAAACGATATAAAATATACCTACGACGATCAAGATGAAACGAAATATCAAGCACAAGGATTCTTCCATGTCGTGAGTCAATAAAAAATATTTGAAACAAAAAAAACGGTTCTAAAATATTCAGAACCGTTTTTTTTTGTTTTTAGTTTCTATTAATGAGCTTGACCTTCTGTCCCAGCTTCACCTAAAACATTTCCCTTGATTGTTAAAACAATCGGTTCACCAACATTAGTAGTAACCGTAATTGTTTTTTCAAATGCACCAACGCGATTTGTATCGTATTTTACTGAAATCTCAGATTTTTTTCCTGGTGCAATTGGCGCTTCTGGCTTGCTTGCAGTTGTGCATCCACAACTTGTTTGAACGTTTTGAATTAAAACTGGAGTATTTCCCGTGTTTTTAAATTCGAAGCTAAACATGTCATCTGTTCCTTTGGCAATATCTTTTCGCTCGATAACCATATTTGTAAATGTAACTGGTTTCACTTCCTTAGCAGGAGCAACAACTTTTTCACTTTTTACGGGAGCAGTTTTAGCTTTAGCAGGAGCTTTAGTTGCTTGAGAAAACGATGCGAAAGAAAAACCTATCGCCAACATGATTAATAATGTATTTTTCATTGTATTTTGTTTTAAATTTTATTCAGCAATTCTACGACAAATTCCGTTCCATTTTTACATTTTAACAAAATAAAAACGATTCTATAAAATTGGAGATTTCAATTGATCGTCATAAATCGTAATTACATCAAGAATAGAGTTAAATGTTTTAGCTCGAATTTTGTCAAATTCACTTCGCTTAAACCACTTAACTTTAGTTATCCCTTCTTCAATTTGACCCGTCAACTCTTTCGGCCCATCGTACTTTAAACCATACCAATATGTTCGTTTGATTTTTGGTTTACCTTTTAACTTATAGGTATGATACGTAATTGTAATTAATCGATCAATGGTTGGACCTAAAATTCCGCATTCCTCTTCAATTTCTCTAATTGCTCCTCCCTCAGGAGTTTCCCCTGTATCTAGCTTACCCTTAGGTATATCCCAAAATCCATTTCGCTTAATAAATAAATATCGATCTTCCCTGCAAACTATTCCTCCGGAGGCTTCTATAAAATCAAACCCGGAAAATAATTTGGCAAATGTGCTTTCCGGATTGTCGGTTACTACATAAACGGGGCAAGCTAATTTGACCTTTTTAGAAAATGCAAAAATCGCCTGTTGAATAGACAGAATATTCTCAGAATGAATGTATACCGCATTTGGTAGCAACTCCCCTATCTCTTCTACTATGTAAAGAGGTGTGTTATCAATAAAAACTTTGTACATTTGTCGAATGATTTTAGACAATGATAGGGCGCTAAAGGTAGCAGAATTTTTATTACAAATCAAAGCTATAAAGCTGCAGCCAACAGAGCCTTTTACTTGGGCATCAGGTATCAAATCACCTATATACTGCGATAATAGAATTTCACTTTCTTATCCAAATGTTCGTACTTATATTCGACAATCGTATTGCGCTGCAATAATTGAGAAATTTGGTAAACCTGATTTAATAGCTGGTGTTGCTACTGGAGGAATAGCACAGGGAGCATTAGTAGCTGAAGAAATGGGATTACCTTTTGTTTACGTTCGTTCAGAGGCGAAAGCACATGGAATGGGTAATCAAATAGAAGGCTTTTTCGAGAAAGGTCAAAAGGTTATTGTAATTGAAGATTTAATTTCAACCGGTAAAAGCAGTATTCAAGCGATTATGGCTATGAAAGATGCTGAATTGGATATCCAAGGTCTTGTGGCAATTTTCACTTATGGCTTTCAAGAAGCGCAAGATAATTTTGATAAAATTGGTTGTCCTTTTGTAACCTTGAGTAATTATGACTTTTTAATTGAAGAAGCATTAGAGCAAAAATATATCACGAAAAAAGAAGCGGAACAATTGTTGCTGTGGAAATCAAATCCACGTGAGTGGAATTTTAAATGATTTACAATGATAATAACTAGTGATAAAGCCATCGTTTCGGCTTCAAATGAAACGATATTAGAATTTTTAAGTTCTGCAGAGAATTTAATTCATCTACTTCCTCAAGATAAAATTTCTGATTGGAAAGCTACCAAGGAAGAATGCTCTTTTAAGGTTCAAGGAGGTTTTGTTATAACTTTGGTAGAAAACGGCATGGAAGCGCCTAATAAATTGTTCTTAAAATCAGGTGAAAAATCACCTTTCCCATTTGACTTAACTATTCATCTTGCACAAAAAGATTTAGCAACTGAAGGTTACATTGAATTTGATGGGCAAGTAAATATGTTTTTGAAAATGATGGTGGAAAAACCTTTGACCGCGCTTTTCAATCACATGACTGTTGAGCTGCAGAAATATTTCGGGAACCAAAACGCTTAAACATTCTTTTCTTCAAGAACGAAAGAAATTTCCTTGATATCGTATTTGCGAATGCCTTCGGTCGTTTCTATTTTAAGTAAGCCTTCATCTGAAATCCCTTTAATAGTTCCTGAAAAAGTGCCATTTTTGTCATTGAAATTCTTCAATTTTTCGAAGCCCCACAAGTTTTCATAATACAATGCTTCTAATTCTGTGAATTGATTCAATTTGAATTTCTCATAATAAAAATTCATTTGACGCATTAACGAATCCAAAACATCGCTTATCGGGTTAAATACGTTTGTTTCCAATCTTAAACTTGTTGCGGGCAAGGAACCAAAATTCAGCTGATTAACATTCAAACCAATACCGATTAACGAAGAGTAAATCATCCCATTTCGAATCTGATTTTCAATTAAAATTCCGGCTATTTTTTGGTCGTTGATTAAAATGTCGTTCGGCCATTTAATTTTTGGCTTTAGTCCATAGCGTTCCAGGAGTTTTATGATCGAAACACTTACAAGAGAATTTAGAAATCGCTGATCACTTGTTTGAACATCATTTGGGAACAAAACTAAAGTCATTTGTAAGTTCAATCCTGCTTCGGACTGCCAAATGGAACCGCGTTGTCCACGACCATTTGTCTGTTCGTCTGCCAAAATAACAGTCCCATGATCAACTAAACCCTCTTTTAGCATATTGGCAGCATAATTGTTCGTGGAATCCACAGATGACAATTGAAGCTTTGTTTGACCAAGTAACAACTCGTTTTTTCGGGATGCCAACATGCGTTAAATTTAAGACAAAAATAAAATATTAGAGTAGATTTGCATCGCGTATAACATATATAATGGCAAAAACTAAGAAAATTACATCACAAATCCTTTGTGACACTATCGTTGAGGGGATGCAAGAGAACAAAGCACAAGATATAGTTGTTTTGGATTTACGCAAAATAGAAAACACAGTGACCGATTTTTTCGTGATATGTAGTGGCGAGTCTTCAACTCAGGTAGATGGGATTACCTCTTCTGTCTTGAAACATGCTCGAGAAACAATTCAAGAAAAACCTTGGCACACGGAAGGAAAAGGAACAAGCGAATGGGTTTTAATTGATTACGTTAGCGTTGTTGCTCACGTTTTTTACAAAACAGCTCGTTCTCATTACGATATTGAGGATTTATGGTCGGATGCAAAACGGACAGATATCCCAAATTTGAATTAAAATATTATGGCAGAAAATAATAAAAAGGGTAGCAAGAAAAGTCCGTTTTCCATTTATTGGATATACGCAATCATTGGGGTTGTAGTAATTGGAATTCAATTGTACCTCGGATCAGGCTCAACTTCTACTATTAAATCTCAATCTACGTTTTTTGAACTAGCGGAAAAAGGATTTATCAATGAAGTGGCCATAGTGAATAAAGCGCGAGTTGATTTCACCCTTTCTGACGAAGGAAAAACAGCGATTAAAGCTGCTGAATCCGGAGAGATGAAAGCGATGCAACAAGCTTTTGGACAAGGCGGTAGAATGAAAAACCCGAATCCTAAATTTGAAATGGAAATTGTGGATGCGGGAAATTTTGAATCTCGATTGAATGAAGTTAATTCTTCTTTGAAAGCTCAAGGGAAATCAACAATTCCATATGAACCAAAAGAAGAAATTAATTATTTCGCAAATATTTTAAGCTTCCTACTTCCTATTATTATCATATTGTTGATTTGGATGTTCGTTATGCGTCGAATGACTGGCGGCGCTGGTGGTGGAGGCGGTGGCCAGATTTTCAATATTGGAAAATCCAAAGCTCAAGTGTACGATAAAGGTAAATCGACTAACATTACTTTCGCCGATGTTGCTGGACTTGAGGGGGCAAAGGAAGAAATTGAAGAAATTGTTGAATTCTTAAAACAACCAAAAAAATACACCGACTTGGGAGCGAAAATTCCTAAAGGAGCTTTATTAGTTGGCCCTCCGGGAACTGGTAAAACTCTACTTGCAAAAGCAGTAGCTGGTGAAGCACAAGTTCCTTTCTTCTCATTGTCAGGTTCAGACTTCGTTGAAATGTTTGTTGGCGTTGGTGCATCTCGAGTTCGTGATTTATTTAAACAAGCAAAAGAAAAAGCGCCTGCTATCATCTTTATTGATGAGATTGATGCTATAGGTCGTGCGAGAGGAAAGAACAATAGTTTCGGATCTAACGATGAAAGAGAAAATACATTGAATCAGCTTTTGACTGAAATGGATGGTTTCGGAACCAATTCTGGAGTTATCATTCTTGCTGCAACGAATCGTGCAGACGTTCTTGATAGCGCCTTAATGCGAGCTGGACGTTTCGATAGACAAATTTATGTTGATATGCCAGACTTGAATGAAAGAAAGGAAATTTTCCAAGTTCACTTGAAGCCAATCAAATTAGAAGTCGGTATGGACGTTGATTTCTTAGCGAAACAAACACCTGGATTCTCTGGTGCCGACATTGCAAATTTATGTAACGAAGCTGCTTTGATAGCTGCTCGACACGATAAGAAATTTGTTCAAAAACAAGATTTCTTAGATGCAGTTGACAGAATAGTTGGAGGTTTAGAAAAGAAAAATAAAATCATTACGGCAGGTGAAAAACGCTCTATCGCATTCCATGAAGCAGGTCACGCGACAACTTCATGGTTGTTAGAACACGCTCATCCTTTAGTGAAAGTAACTATAGTTCCTCGTGGACAGTCTTTGGGAGCGGCATGGTATTTACCTGAAGAAAGAAGTATCACCACAACGGAACAAATACTCGATGAAATGTGCTCTGCTCTGGGTGGACGAGCGGCAGAGAAATTAATCTTTGGAAAAATTTCTACTGGTGCATTGAGTGACCTGGAAAAAGTTACGAAACAAGCATACGCTATGGTTTCTATGTACGGTTTGAGCGATAAAATTGGAAATGTTTCTTTCTACGACAGTCAAGGAAATCAAGGTTTCACTAAACCATATTCAGAAGATACGGCAAAAACGATTGATGAAGAGGTAAGTAAAATGATTGAGGAGCAATACCAAAGAGCTATTCAAATATTGACCGAAAACAAGGACAAATTAACTACCTTGGCGGAAAAATTGCTTACATCCGAAGTTATTTTCAAAGAAGATTTGGAACTTATTTTCGGGAAACGAGCTTGGGAAAAAGAAGAACCAATAGAAATTCCTAAAAAAAATGGGGTTGATAAACCTTTGGAAACGAATACTGATGAAACGCCAGCTGAATCAAGTGAAACTGGTGAAGAAGAGCCAGTGGCTTAGCGTTTATCAAAGTTTAGAACCTTATTCTGTTCAGATTTTTAAGTTAAAATTAGAAGCAGAAGGAATTCCTGTTTTAGTATGGGACGAACGCGATTCGTCATATAATGCGTTTGGTTATGTACATTTGCAAGTGAAAAGTGAATTTAAAGAACAAGCCAAGGCAATAATTGACAGTTTGAATGAATAACATTTTACAAAGAACTCTAGCAGGTTCGGTGTTCGTCTTCTTAGTAATCGCATCTTTATGGTACGGTGATATCTCGACTGTAATTCTGTTCGGTATCTTCACCATCTTTGGGCTTATAGAATTCTATCAACTTTTTAATCAACACGAAAGTGTAAAGGTAAGTTGGAAATTTGCAACAGCCGTCGGGTTTTTAATCTTCAGTATTCTATCCGCATCCTTTATGGATTGGATTCCATTGATTTTCATCTTCTTCCTCATCCCTATTTTATTCCTTAACATGCTCATAGAGCTTTGGAAAAAGGAGGACCAACCTATTTATAACATCGCCATTCAGATGTTGGGGATAGTTTATATCGTATTCCCATTTTATTTAATGGTCGAGTTGAATAAACAAAGCTCACACGACTTCCCAAGAGCTATAGGAATGTTCCTTCTAATTTGGACCAACGACACGTTTGCGTTCTTATCTGGCAAATTCTTTGGTAAGACGAAATTATTCGAACGAATTTCCCCAAATAAAACTTGGGAAGGGACTGTAGGTGGTGGAATTTTGACTATTCTCGTTGCCGTATTGTTGGCTTTCTTTTATAATGACAAACAAGATCTTGGTTTTTGGATTGGAGCAGCGATAATTGTTGTTCCATGCGCAGTACTTGGAGATTTACTTGAAAGCCTATTTAAAAGAAACTTAAACATAAAGGACAGCGGTAAATTTTTACCTGGTCACGGTGGAATTTTAGATCGTTTCGATGCAGCTATTTTCACAGTACCATTCTATTATTGCTGGTCATTGTTTTATTCTTATTACTACAATTCCATCACTCTTTTTGATTTCTAAAAAATCATAAAAAATTGGTTCATATGGAATTGTCTTGTATATTTATAAAAAAAACACGATGAAAAAATTAATCTTAACATTAACATTAGTATTTGCTGCTGGTTTATTTTCTACTACAGCTTTGGCATTGACTTCAAATACAGACAATATTACAGTTGTTAAAGGAGACAAGGACAAGAAAAAGAAAAAATCTAAGAAAAGTAAAAAAGGAGCTGAATGTACATCTGCAACTGGTGAGAAAAAATCTTGCTGTTCACATGGTACTGCTGCTGAGTCTACAGAGAAGAAATAACAAATACTTTCATAATTAACAGAAGGTCGAGTCGCAAGGTTCGACCTTTTTTTGTAACCCTATATTGCACTTTGCGTATTAATATTCACAACCAATTAATACCAAAGACATGAAATTTGCAAAACAACATTAATTCTAGCGACATTACTATTCGCAATGCCAGCTCTTGCAAAAGACAAATTGGATAAAGAATTGAAAAAAGAAAAAAAACGTTTTACAAAAGAAATCCGAGCGAATAAAAAAGCGAAAATACACGATTCAACATACAAAGTAAGAAGAAGCAAATTCCAAAATACGAGCTATTAAATCTCCACTCCTACCGGACAATGATCCGAACCATAAACGTCATTCAAGATAAAAGCATCTTTGACTTTACCTTGAATGGCCTTTGAAACAAGAAAATAGTCTATTCTCCAGCCTACATTTTTCTCTCTGGCCCCGCCGCGATAGCTCCACCAAGTATATTTTATTTCTTCAGGGTTTTTCATACGAAATGTATCGACGAATCCATTTGATGTAAAAGCATCCATTCCATCAATTTCTTCTTGCATGAAACCTGCTGACTTGTTATAATTCGGTTTAGGTCGCGCTAAATCAATCTCTTTGTGCGCAACATTGAAATCACCACAAACGATTACTGGTTTATTTTTTTCCAAACCTTTTAAATAGGCAAGAAAAGCCTGATCCCAGGTTTGACGATAGGATAATCTCAATAATTCACTTCCCGAATTCGGGACATAAACTGAAACAACATAGTATTCTTTGAATTCAGCACAAATCACTCTTCCTTGCGTATCGTGCTCATCAATGCCAATATTTCTAAGAACAGAAATTGGCTCTTCTTTTGATAAAATGGCAGTACCAGAATAACCTTTCTTCTCCGCTTCATGTGCAAAAACATGATACCCTTTTAAACCAACTAATGCCTCGGCTACTTGCTCCGATGTCGCCTTAGTTTCTTGAAGACAAATGACATCCGCATCCACTTTTTTCATATCCTCAACAAAGGATTTTTTAGTAATTGCTCGAATTCCATTGACGTTGAAAGAGATTATTTTCATGTTTTTTATTTTATACAAATATAGCCAGACAAAACATTCAATCCCAAAACCGTGTTAACTTTGTTCTAGCATTCGACAATTTGAAGTTCGCAAGCTCACATTTGAAATTCGTAAACGAATTTATTTGAAGTAAGCAAGCTGACATTGGGGTTCTCCAAATGCGCGGAGCGCTTCAAATGTCAGCTTGCTGACTTCAAATGTGAGATTGCGAACTTCAAATTGCACAATCGAGCGCAGGGTAATTGTGCTTCAAATTATATGAGTAAAGTAGACGAACAGACATTAAAAGATTTAGAGTTTCCGCAGATTAGGGATTGGCTGAGTGCGTATGCTGTTGGGCCAACAGCGCATGAAAAATTGGAGAAACTTACACCTTCAATAAAAGAAGAAGAAATTCTCAAAGAACTTTTATTGGTAAATGAACTAGTTCAAATAAAGCAACAAGGCGAGACTTTTCCCGCTTTGCAATTCGAGGAATTAACGAAAGAAATTCGCCTTCTTCCCATTAGAAATTCAGTTTTACCGCAAGAAGGTTTTGTAAAAATTTCTCAGGCTTCTTTTTTGGTCAATCGACTGATTTATTTCTTTGACAAGCGTGAAAAGGAATTTCCACATTTATCTGGCTTATTGCATTCTGTCTATTTTACCGAAGAGATCATTCAAGCCATTGACAAAGTATTCGACCGAAAGGGTGAAATTAAAGACGATGCTTCTTCAACGCTTCTCGAAATTCGGAACAGATTGAAGTCGCTGAAAGTAAAAATCAACAGAAATTTTGATAAGGAGGTTCGTCGTTTGTCCAAAGAAAATATTCTAGGCGACACGAAAGAAGCATTCATCAACGACAGACGTGTTTTAACTATCGTTTCCACACATAAAAGAAAGATTGAAGGAAATGTTATGGGTTCGAGTAAATCGGGTTCTATGACCTTTATTGAACCTCAAATCAATACCGAACTGAATCGCGAATACGATATTTTACTGGATGAGGAAAGAAAGGAAATTCTCATCATTCTTAAAGCTTTAACAAAAGAGATTTCGACGCATTCGGAATTAATTTCTGCTTATCAAGTATTACTAACTGAATTCGATTTCATTCACGCTAAAACACGATTAGCATTAGATCTGAAAGGTGTTTTACCAAATATCAACAACGATTCCGAAATGGAATTGATTGATGCCTTCCATCCCATTTTGCGCAAATCCAATACTAATCTCGGCAAACCAACTTTTCCTCAGTATTTGAAAATGGATAAGTTCAGCCGAATGTTGGTGATTTCTGGTCCAAATGCTGGAGGAAAAAGTATTACGCTGAAAACCGTTGGTTTATTGCAAGTTATGCTGCAATCAGGCTTGATGGTTCCTGTAAATCCGAACAGTAAAATGTTCTTTTTTACGAATATATTGACGGATATTGGCGACAATCAATCTATAGAAAATGAATTGAGCACCTATTCGTATCGTTTAAAGCGAATGAATCATTTCTTAAATGTAACAAACAAACGAACGTTGCTTTTACTCGATGAATTTGGAACAGGTTCGGATCCAGATTTAGGTGGCGCATTGGCAGAAGTTTTCTTCGAGGAATTGTACAATAGAAAAGCGTTTGGTGTTATAACAACACATTATGCCAATATAAAATTGAAGGCCGATCAACTCAGAAATGCATTGAATGGTTGCATGTTGTTCGATACGGAAACTTTGGCTCCTTTGTACAAATTTTCCATGGGTCAACCAGGAAGTAGTTTTACTTTTGAAGTGGCTCAAATCAACGGAATACCAAAGGAAATCATTGAACAAGCAAAATTGCGCACCGATCAACAGAAAATCAGGATGGATAAATTGTTGAGTGAATTGCAAAACGAGAAAACCTACCTGCAACGTCTGAACAAAGAACACATAGAAGCGCAAGAAAACGCTGAAGCTGCTCGATTGACTTTCGAAAAAAAGAAAGAGCAATTCGACGAAAAGCTACAAACTCTTCAAGCAAACGCCGAGAAAAACAATAAATACCTCAACTCTGGCAAGAAAATGATTTCCTTTATCGACCTCTTCAAAAGCAACACTAGAAAAAAAGGAGCCAATCAGGAATTGATGAACGAGGTTCTGAAATACTTGAAGGTCGAAAAAAGCAAAAAGGAAGAAAAACGAAAAGTGATTCTAGCCGAACGTCAAAAAGAATCTCCAAAAAAGCAGAAAAAAATTGCTCCTGAAAAAGACCAACACGAAAGACACAAAATCAAAGAAGGCTCGAAAGTTCGTTTAATTTCTACTCGCCAATCGGGAACGGTTGAAAGTATTACTGGAGAAAATGTTGTTGTCCTTTTTGGGTTTATGCGAATGAAAGTGGAGTTGGAGAAATTATCCTTTGTGCAATAAATGAAATCTGCACCGTCCGCCGCGGCGGACTGATGGACCACATTGTTGATAGACGAAGAATTTTGTTCTTTACTATTAATAAAATCCAGCAGTGAGTTTATGAACGGTCCATGCTCCAGCAGCGGAGCGGTCCTTTATTTAATTTTCAACCCAAATCCAAACATTGTAGAAAAAGTAGTTTTTCGAACATCTGTTGGAGGATTCGTATCGTGGAAGAAAGAGAAATCGGTTTTTACACTGAAATTATTGGTGACTTTGAACGAAAGAGTGTACTGACCTAACATTCGATAATCGTCGAAATCTTCCCATTTAGGCTGGTAATATGTTGCTCCGGAGAAAGTAAAGAATGTTTTGGGATCTATGAACCAAGAAAGATAATTGCTCCAGCGAATGTCCTCGGTAAATTCACCTGTGGTTCTTATTTCTTCTATTTCATAATACGTGGATGAACCTAAAAAGAACTTCCAGTTTTTCTTGTCATAAAATTTCCAACGTAAACCTGTTCCTGCTAAAGTTCTATAGGCTTGATCGCGAAGTTCATTGTATTGAATTTGTGTATACGATTCCCATTTCCAAGGACTGTTTTTTATGCGCTGGGCAAAGCGAAAATGAAACATTCCAGCGTTGGAATAAACTTTTTGTTGCCCTTTGGAATAAGTGAAATCACCAATTAAAAAATAATTCTGCTTTTTGGTTTTGTATTGAGCCGTTGGACGAAAATTGGCGGAGAACAATAAATCTTGATTTTGAATTGCCGAAAACGTTCCGCTAATATTTCCACTCCAACCAATTGTATCATCATAAATACGTTTGTTCTCAATATTTACAACTTGCGAATGTAAAGAAGAAACAAAGAAAAAGAATAAAAGAAATGCCAAAAACCGCACCCTTCTGACTTCTGGATTCTGACTTATGGATTCTGACTTCTGATTTCTCAATCTATCGTACGGCATTTCGATAAAGTAAATAGGCTATTCCACAGAAGATAGCATTCGGAACCCAAGTAGCGATGATTGTCGGAAAGCCAACATTAACGGCCGCTACCGCCATTACTTTCATCGCGAATATATAAATGAAAACAATTCCCAATCCTATAGCAATATTAATTCCTATTCCACCTCGTTTTTTTCTACTGGCAACGGAAACGCCGATGATAGTTAGAATATAGGTTGCAAAGGGCAGAGAAGTTCGCTGATACAACTCTATTTCAAAACTCGGAATTTGGCTTGAACCTTTCTTCCGTTCTCGTTTGATGAATTTTTTTAATTCGCCATAGGTCAAAGATTCTACAACGTTTTCTCTAGAAGCCATGTCCTCCAAATTGAAATCAAACTTGATCGTTTTCTTTCTTCCTTCTACAATTACCTCGGCTGTGTCGGTATAGTATTTTTCGTAATAATCGTTTAGAATCCACTTGTTGGTTTCAGGTATATTCTGTGCTGTTCTAGCTTTCAAAAAATAACGAATTTCCGTCTTTTCTGTCCATTGCTCCAAAACGAAGTCATTAATCAGATTATCGTTTCCGTTATAGGAAGAATAATAAACCACTCTATTGCCTGGGAATTCGGCATGATAATCCTCAACGTGGTGGGCATCCCGATAAAATTTCTCCTCAAAATCGAGACGAACTTTATTGGATCTTGGCAAAACAAAATGGTTCATGGCAAGAGAAATCAGCATCAGAATAGTTGCTGCAATTAAATACGGTCGAACAAATCGATTAAATGGTCTGCCTGAATTCAGAATTGGGATGATTTCAGTGTCCTGCGCCATTTTTGCCGTAAACCAAATCACCGAAATAAAGATGATCATGGAGGAATAGGTATTCCCGTAATAGAGCAAAAAGTTCAAGTAGTAACCTAAAATAACTTCCTTAATTGTCGCTTGATTTCCTAAAAACTCATTTAATCGCTCGGCAATATCAAATACCATTGCCAACAACATAATAATCCCCAACATGAAGAAAAATGTCGAAAGAAACTTTCGTATGATATATTTGTCGAGGATACTGAGCATTACAATCTTCTTCTCAATTTAGGTAACATTTCGTTTTTCCAAGCGGTAAATTCACCACTTTTAATCTTTATTCTAGCCGTTTTCACCAACCACAAGTAAAAGGCCAAATTGTGAATAGTTGCTATTTGTATTCCAAGGTTTTCCTTAGATATGATTAAATGACGTAAATAGGCTTTAGAGTGATTTGAATCTGTGCTTACACCCGAATTTGGATCAATAGGACTAAAATCTTTCTCCCATTTCTTGTTCTTGATATTGATGATTCCTTCAGAAGTAAACAACATTCCGTGTCGTGCATTTCTGCTTGGCATAACACAGTCAAACATATCTACACCCAACGCTATCGATTCTAAAATATTGGCTGGTGTTCCAACTCCCATTAAATAACGGGGTTTGTTCTTAGGTAAAATGTTACATACCAAATCGGTCATTTCGTATATTTCTTCTTCTGGTTCGCCAACTGAAAGTCCACCAATGGCATAACCTAAAGCTTCATGACTTGCAATTGTTTCAGCCGATTCTGTTCGCAAATCTCGATAAACGCTACCTTGAACAATAGGGAAAAGTGCTTGATTAAAACCATACAAAGTTGGAGCAACTTCGAGATGATCAAAACAACGCTTCAACCATCGGTGAGTCATGTGCATTGATTTTTTGGCGTAATCGTAGGTGCAAGGGTAAGGTGTACATTCATCG
The DNA here is from genome assembly GCA_963977135.1 of uncultured Flavobacteriales bacterium. GTDB lineage: Bacteria > Bacteroidota > Bacteroidia > Flavobacteriales_D > Crocinitomicaceae > UBA2040. The sequence continues at coordinate 20,158 of CAXBNN010000002.1, forward strand.
AAAGCCATAATAATATCGGCTCCTATTTGTCGTTGAATCTCCATAGATCTTTCTGGAGAAAACATGTGATAACTTCCGTTTATATGCGATTGGAATCGAACCCCTTCTTCCGTAATTTTATTCGAACCTGAGAGAGAATAAACCTGATAACCTCCACTATCCGTCAAAATTGGCTTATCCCAATTCATGAATTTATGCAATCCTCCGGCTTCTTCCATAACTTCCATTCCTGGACGCATGTACAAATGATAGGTGTTTCCCAAAATAATTTGAGCTTCCACTTCATCTTTTAGTTCTTGTTGATGCACACCTTTAACTGTTCCTGCAGTTCCCACTGGCATGAAAATGGGTGTTTCTATTTGTCCGTGATCTGTATGTAAAATACCCGCTCTAGCTTTACTTTTATCGTCGGTGTGCTCTAAATCGAAGTGCATAAATTTGTTGAAAAATAATCTCCGCAAAGATATTTATATTTGTTTAAGCACCCCATCTTTGTCCAAAGCTTTCTGCACATGCATTTTTCACCCGAATTGTTGGGAATTCTTATTTGGATAACATTTATCACCCTGTGTTCAACAGCACTTATACAGCTGGTTTTCTCGATTTTAGTGCATGGTTCTATTTTAAGAAAAACAAAAACTCCAGAAAAAAACTTCTACCCACCAGTGAGCATTATTATCGCTGCTCGTAACGAAAGTGAGAATTTACTCAACAATTTACCTTCAATTTTGGAACAAGATTATCCACAATTTGAAGTAATTGTTGTAAACCATCAGAGTATCGACGATTCCAAATTCATTCTTCATACGCTAAAACAGCGTTATTCAAATTTGAAGGTGACGGAAATGGAAAGGAATGCTCACCAAAAAGTTGGCAAAAAGTTGCCACTGTCTATTGGCATCAAAGGTGCATCAAATGACTATCTTCTTTTCACTGATGCGGATTGTATGCCTACTTCAAATCAATGGTTAAAAAAAATGGCAAATCAGTTTTCTGATAAAAAGGAAATTGTTTTGGGCTACGGTCCATATCAAAAACAGAAAGGATTACTCAACGCAATCATCCGTTATGATACTGCATGGATTGGTATGAATTATTTGGGTTCAGCAAAATTTGGTATTCCATATATGGGCGTCGGTCGAAATTTGGCCTACACCAAAAACATTTATGATCAAGTTGATGGATTCCGATCGCATTATTCCGTTGTATCAGGAGATGATGATTTATTTATTCAAGACGCTGCGAAAAAAAAGAACTATTCAATCTGTATAGATCCTGATACTTTCTGCTACTCTGCACCTAAGCAAACATGGGAAGACTGGGTTATTCAAAAAAGCAGACATTACACAACGAGCAAACATTATAAGGTTTTCAAAAAATGGATGTTAGGAATCTACCCATTGACCTTGTTATTGCTGCTTGTTTCTTTCGTTACTTTGCTATTCAATGAGCAATTTCGTTGGTGGAGTCTCGGTATTTTCGCCTTCGTTGTTGTTGTAAAATGGATAGTACAAGGCAACGTATACCTTAAATTAAAGGAAAAAAGCTTCATACCTTTTTTACCTTTTGTTGAAATAGGTTACTTCTTGCTTTTGCCTTATCTGTTCTACAGTGTGGATGGTAAAAGAAAAGGACGATGGAAGTAAACGAAAATTTTTCGAAGAAAGCGCAAGAAGATTTAGCATTGGTTGACTTGGCGCAAAAAGGCGATCAACAGGCGTATACAAAGTTGCTAGAGCGCTATCGTGACTCAGTTTATTTTACCATGCTGAAAATGGTAAGAAATGAAGATGATGCTGAAGATTTGACGATCGAGGCATTCGGAAAAGCATTCAATAGAATTTCTCAATACTCTCCAAATTTCGCATTCAGTACTTGGTTGTTCAAAATTGCATCCAACAACTGTATCGATTTTATCCGTAAAAAGCGCATCAAAGTTACTTCCATGGACTCTGGCCACAGAACCAGTGATGGTGACATTATGTATTTCGACGCGGAGTCAAACACCTTAGATCCATCAGAGCACTTGATGAAAGCTCAAAAGGTTAAAGCTATGCGTGAAGTTGTTAGCAAATTAAAGCCTCGATACCGTGAATTGATTGAAAAACGATATTTCGAAGAATTAAGTTATGAGGAAATTGCCGACGAGCTTAACTTGCCTTTAGGTACTGTAAAAGCACAACTTTTTCGAGCAAGAGACTTCCTTTCCACTATGATGGAAGACAAGAAACATACGATCTAATATGAAGGAAAACGTTCAACTTATTTTCGACCAATTTCCCGATTTAAGTGACCTTCAAAAAAAGCAATTTTCCGACTTGTACGACTTGTACCAATTGTGGAATAATCAAATCAATGTCATTTCTAGGAAAGACACGGAACACTTTTATGAGCGTCATGTTTTGCATTCTCTCGGAATAGCTAAAGTTCAATCCTTTTTACCAGGAACAATGGTTCTAGATGTAGGAACCGGTGGAGGATTTCCAGGAATTCCTTTAGCAATTCTCTTCCCAGAAACGAAATTCACGCTAGTTGATTCTATTGGGAAGAAAATTAAAGTCGTAAAAGAAGTTGCAGAAGCATTGGGCTTAGAAAACGTCAAAGCAATTAACGATAGAGCCGAAAACATTCTTGTTTCCTACGATTTCATCATAAGCCGAGCAGTGACTAAAATGCCTGAATTCATGGCTTGGGTTAAGAATAAAACCAAAAGCAAAAGTCAGCACGAGCTTAAAAATGGTATTCTCTATTTGAAAGGCGGTGATTTGACTGAAGAAATGGCTCAGGTTAAGAACAAAATCACCTATTACGATTTATCCAGCTATTTCGATCAAGAGTTTTTTGAGACGAAGAAGGTAGTGCACGTGGTTATTTAGACTTTAGGACTTTGTCTGCTTCCATTTCTCAGCAATCCGTAATCCGTAATCCGTAATTTACTAAATCTTATGTTTTCCGAAGAATGCGTCCCAATCCCAAAGGAATAAATCTGTTACTTCGTTAAGACGTTTAATAAACAAAGGGTTTGGCGCAGCTAGGCTTTTGAAGTATTCATCTTGGAAATTGTGCAATTCATACTTTGCGAAAATTGCTTTTGACATTCCATAAACAAGATTCTTAGAAGGGTGATTCACACGATTAATGAAAGACTGGTAGCTCTTTATTTTTGAACTGATTTCTTCAACAGTAGTATCGTAAATCCCAGCGAGTTTTCTCGAAACCATTCGTTCCAACCGTGTTGCGTGAACAGCTTCGAAGGTGCTTTGAACCAAGCTAATATTCGCTGCTATTACCACAAATTGGAAATGTTCAATGTCTTCTGACTTTAAATCTGGATTTTTAACAAAGGCAGAGTCATCGTTCACCCCGGCAGCGATGTCTTCAAAACTGGATTCAGTCGCTTCAACTAGAACGTTAATAAAAACGTTTGCCAATAAATCGTCGCTTAATTTTCTTTTAAGTATTGTTTTTAGCATCTTTGCATATCGGAGTTGAAACAAAGGTAATCAAAGAAACATGACAGTTTAAATATAGCCAATTGTGTTTTTCAACCGAGTTTTCAACAGTTCGCCGATGTTTTATTCCCTTTCGCTGAAAAACTCCCAAAATATCCTAATTTGAAAACCTTAAATCATTGCTAATGTTTACTTTTGGGAACATTTTCTCAACAGCATGAAGCGAAATCAAATTATCATTTTAGGAACTCTTTTTCTAATTTTTGCCTTTATTTTTATTTATATCAAGAGTAAAAAGAAAGAGGTTGAAAAACCGATGAAGGAGGCCGAAACAATTGTCTATGTGCCCGTTAGGACTGCTCTCAACCAAGAAAAAGAGATGCAAATTATCTCCTACGGACAAGTGTCAACCAATGCCGAAATCGACATAGCAGTTGAAGTCCAAGGAAAACTAGAACAAGGCGCTGTATATTTGAAACCAGGTGTGAAATTTTCTAAAGGGCAAGTTTTGTTCAGAGTAAACAATGAAGAAGCTTATTACACATTAAGTGCAAGAAAAATTCAATTAGCTAATTTGGTTGTAGGTGCCATGCCCGACGTAGAATTGGATTTTCCTTCTGAGAAAACGAAATGGTTGCAGTTTTTAGATAACATTCAAGCAGGAAAACGTTTGCCTACTTTACCTGAAATGAATTCCAGTAAAGAAAAAATGTTTATGACATCTAGAGGAATTATTGCGGAATATTACAACATCCGAAGTGCGGAATCGAGAATGGAAAAATACGTCTATATAGCTCCTTTTTCTGGAACTGTTTTGGAAACGTATGCTGAGCCTGGTTCAATCGCAAATCCGGGAACTCGTCTTGCACGAATCGCCAAAACGAATGATTTTGAAATTAAAGTTCCGATTAGTCTGGACAATCTCGGAAATTACCAAAAACAAGGAAGTGTTACTTTCTCCAATTCTGATGGTTTAATGGTCGGAACGGGTTCAATAAGTCGAATTTCAGATGTTATTAATCAACAAACTCAATCAGTTGATGTCTACTATTCAATTCGACCAGTTGGAAATCAAAAAATTTATAGTGGATTATTTTTAAATGTTGCTATCAACCAAAAAGCAATCACAGAGAGTATTACTGTTCCACGAATGGCAGTGACTGAAGGAAAAGTAAACCTTTTAAAAAATGGACAAATCGTGCCAAGGGTAATTCAAGTTGTTGGCAACAAGCCAGACTCATTATATATTTCTGGTTTAGAAAATGGTGAGCAAGTAATCCTTGAAAAGGTAGAAGTTGATACCAAAGGAAAGACATTTAAAGGAATCAATAGGTAGACATGAGAAATCTCATCAACTTTTTTATAAAAAGACCTATTTGGGGAAATGCCTTTATCGTTTTGGTTTTGATATTCGGGATCTTCTCGATTACCACGATGCAACGATCCTTTTTCCCTGAATTAGATCCTAAAACTGTAGTTATAAACGTATTCTATCCCGGAGCTTCGCCAAGTGAAATGGAAGAAGGCGTCACGATTAAAATCGAACAAGCCATCAAGGGAATGGACGGAATCGATGAGCTGAATTCCACTTCTTCTGAAAACAGTGCTACGGTTTCTATCAAAGCATTTCAGGATACAGATATAGACGAATTACTGAGCGACGTTGAGAATTCCGTAAATTCCATTAATAGCTTTCCGCAAGGAGCTGAAAAACCGATTATCACCCGCATAAAAACTGGCGGTATGGGAAGTACGGTCGCATTCGTTGGAATTGCAGCTAAAAAAGACAACATTGGTCAAACGGAGTTAACGGATATTGCTACGAAGGTTGAGCGAGATTTATTGAACACCAAACTTATAACTGAGATCGTTAAAAATGGTTTCCCTGAAAAAGAAATTGCGGTTAACATTCGAGAAAATGACTTGTTACGATATGGCATTTCTCTACAAGAAGTTAGTCTAGCTGTATCCTCCAAAAATCTAGACATAACTGCCGGAATGATTCGCGGTGGTGTTCAAGAAATGAGCATACGCTCCAATAGCCGTGGAACGACTGCTGAAGAAATAAACGCTATTCTAGTCCGAACTACCCGAACAGGAGAAAATATAACAGTTGGAGATATTGCAGATGTACAAATTGGGTATAGTGAAGCATCACAGGAAGCTCAATTCAACAGACGACAAGCTGTTTCTTTCCAAATTGAAAAAACGGTTGATCAAGACATTGCCAAAATCACGGATGCCTTGCACGATTACAGGGATAAATTCAATGCAGAAAATCCAGAATTTGAATTGGTGATCTTCTTTGAATTCAACGATATGTTGAACCAACGGATTGACTTATTGACTGGAAATGGTTTGATGGGACTTGTTCTTGTCCTAATCTTTTTGGGCTTGTTCTTAAATATCAAATTATCCGCTTGGGTGGCTTTTGGGATTCCGTTTTCATTCTTTGGAATGTTTATTATCGGTTCAATTTACGGCATGTCAATCAACATGATTTCCCTTTTCGGGATGATACTCGTTGTTGGTATCTTGGTTGATGATGGAATTGTAATTGCTGAAAATATTTATGCTCATTTTGAAAAGGGAAAACCTGCAAAACAAGCTGCTTTAGACGGTACGATGGAGGTTTTGCCTTCTGTCTTCTCTTCTGTAATCACAACAATAACGGCTTTCTCAGTTTTACTTTTTGTTGAAGGACTTGAAATGATGCGTGAAATGGCTTTTGTAGCGATTGCATGTTTGGTTTTTAGTTTATTTGAAGCTTTCATTATTCTTCCAGCTCACTTGGCTCATAAATCGATTTTGGCTGAACCAGCAAAACCGAAATATACGATTGGTCAAGGACTTCTGTTTTTCCTTGGTGGAATTTTTGTGGTTTGGATTGGCGTTTATCTTGTTGGCGGTTTGGATGTGAAAAGTGTTTTAGGAATGCTCTTCCCTGTTTCATTATTCGGCATAGGCGGTTTTTTATGTTTGCATGGTTTTTCTAGATCCCCTTTGGAAAATATGATAAGAGGAAATGCGGATAAGGGAATTAAACATGTTCGCGATAATTACTTCAAAGCCGCAATCGAAACGTTTATTGGTCAAAAAGCAAAAATGTATTTATTTACATTTTTTGTTCCTATGGTTATCACCATAATCACCTTTGGATTTATGGCAAACAAGACCATTGGATTCACGTTCTTTCCTGACATTCCGCCAGATTTTTTCAATGTAGAAGTTGCCTTTAAACCGGGTGACAATAAAGAAAAGACCAAAGAATTTTTAGAATTGGCTTCCAATATTGTCCTCGAAGAAAGTGCGAAAATCGAAAAGGAAGGTGATACTTTAATGCGCTACTTCACTTCCAATCTTGGGTTTACGAGAAATTTAGGTCAAGCTGGAAATCATACTGGAGGTTTATCCGTTTTCTTAGACAACGAAGGTTCAGACGTGCCAGCTGACACCATTATCAATCGAATTTACAGACGTCTGAGAGCAACTCCACAAGGCAAATTGGCACAAGATATTTACGTAGGTGGGTTCAATCGATTTGGAAAAGAAATAGAACTTGGGTTGACTTCGACAAACGAATCTAGTTTGCTTGATGCGAAAGAAATGCTGAAAAGCGAAATGGGGAAAAAGGATGGTGTAATAAGTATTAAAGACAACATGCCTCCAGGTCGTTTTGAAGTTTATCTGAATATGAGACCAGAAGCTGAGATTTACGGAATCTCGAAAAATGAGGTTCTTACTCAGATTCGACAAGGATTTTTTGGCTCCGAAGCCCAACGTGTAATCATAGGGACAGACGAGGTAAAAGTTTGGGTACGTTTCCCGCAAGAAGATAGAAATAGCTTATCTGATTTGGAGAATATGCGTATTCGAACAGCTGGAGGTTTGGCGATAACATTAAATGAACTTTGCGATTTCAATTTAGGTCGAGCTCCCGAAAATTTAACGCGAAGAAATGGACAAAGAATTATTAAAGTCGACGCTGAATGCATTGATCCTGATAAAGTAGCGGATATCAATGCTGAGATTAGAAAAGATATTCTCCCTAAAATTCAACAAGTTTATCCAGACGTTCAAACTGTTTCTTTAGGTCAATTCGAAAGAAGTCAAAAAACAGGAAGCTCAATGGGAAGCACTGCCATAGTTGCAATTGTTATCATGTTCATTATTTTGATGTTGCATTTTAATAGTTTGAGCCAGGCATTTTTAATCATGCTCGTAATTCCAGCTGGAATAGCTGGCGCAATTTTGGGACACGGATTAGTTGGTATTCCAGTTTCTATCTTATCTGTTTTCGGAATGATCGCTCTTCTAGGTGTTTTGGTCAACGATGCAATTGTTTTCTTGGACAGATACAACGATTTGTTATTGGAAGGCTATTCTGTTCGTGAAGCAGCATTAGAAGCGGCAGTTTCTCGTTTTAGACCTATTCTCTTAACATCTTTGACAACAGTAGCTGGTCTTTTACCGATGATTGCCGAAAAAAGTATGCAAGCCCAATTCCTTATTCCAATGGCAACTTCTATTGCATTCGGTGTATTGTTTGGAACTGTATTCATTTTGTTCTTCTATCCTTCGGCAATTTTATTCTGGAATGGAACCCGCAGAACATTCCGCAAATTTTGGATGGGCGAAAAAGTTGACACTTTGTCAGTTGAACCAGCACTTCAATTAAAAAAACATTTACATGAATTGGATCAAGAGCACTAGTATTTTCTTCACGGTTTTCCTTGTGTTTTCAGGACTTCGTGCACAAGAAAGTTTGAGTGCACAACAGGCTGTATTCAATGCCTTGAAAAACAATTACGATATTCTCATCAGTGAGAAAAACGAAGAGATCGCGTCAAAAAATAACTCTTGGAGTGAGGCTGGCCTTTTTCCAACAGTTTCATTACAAATTGGTCAAAACAACTTGATTCAAGACAATACAAACAATCCATTCACCTTTACGCCTGGAATTATTTTGAACCAAGGATTTAGTCCGAGTTTGGTGGCTAATGCCAATTTGTTTAGTGGTTTTCAGGTTCGAATGAACAAGTTGCGTTTGGAACAAATGGAAGTTCAATCGAAAGGAAATACGGCTGTTATCATTGAATCCATGATTCAAGATGTTATGAAAGCCTATTATTCTGCTTTGTTGCAAAAAGAACGAAGTGATTTGTACAAAAAGGTGATGGAATACTCGTCCAGACGATTGAGATACAACGAAATTAAAAATCAGTACAGTGCATCTAATTCCTTAGAATTGTTGCAATTGAAAAATCAATATTTGACGGATAGCACAAATTATTTGTTGCAAAATTTATCTTACGAAAACTCCTTGCGCAATCTAGTTTTGTTGATGAACAACAGTGAGGACAGTACTTTCAACACCTTACCTGTACTAAGCGATAAATTGGAAATGGTACTTCCAGTCATTGATAGAGATAAACTTTCAGCCGATTTATTCGAAAACAACCAGAATTTAAAGAATCAATTTTTGGCTTTGGAGTTACAGGAAACGAATGTCGAATTTCAGCGCTCTTTTCTTTACCCAACGCTTGCCTTGCAATTGTCGGCCAATCCTTCTTATGGTCAACTTAGACAATTAAGTGGTGGTATGCCTGGAAACCCAACTACGTTTTCGACGCAAACCTTAACATATTCTGGAAACTTGACCTTACGCTACAACATTTACAACAACTGGAAATCAAAACGCGCAGTAGAAGTTGCTAAAATTCAAACAGAAATTGGCGCAATGAATGTGGAGAAGTTGAAAAACACTTTACGTGTGAATTTGACCAATCAATTGTCGTTGTATGACATTCGGAACAGTTTAGTAACAGTTTCTAGAGAAAACCTAGAATATGCAACGAAAGCTTACGAATTGGCACAAAAACGTTTTGATTTGGGTACTGTAAATTCTATTGATTTAATTGTTTTTCAAACGAACTACCAAAACACTTTGCTACAACATTACGAGAACCTTTTCAACCGATTGGATACTTACTTAGAGATTTATAGACTTTCTGGGAACTTGGGCTTGGTATATGGGGAGAAATAGGACGCTATTTGTAAAAATTTGTACCAGTTCAAGTTACATGTGTTTCTGTTTTATGACCTAATTAAACTCAAAAAAATATCCTAACAAACTTTCGTCTGTTAGGATATAATGAATGCTTCGAAATATTCTCGAATCTAATCTATTTTAATGTTGAACTGCAACTTTCTCAATATGCGCATTTTGATTTTCGTCAAATATCATCAAGTTATAAATTCCACTTGCTAATTTTGAAGTTCCAATTTCCATTTGATTTACTCCTGCTGAAGATTGCAATTGGTTTGTATAAACAACATTCCCTGCAAAGTCTACAAGAACAAATTTAACATTAGCCGATTTTTCAGTAGCAAAATCAACTGTGAAATTAGCGTTTGAAGGGTTCGGGAAAATGGTAACTTCTTTTACCGATAAACCTAAATCCTCAACACCTAATTGGCTATTCTTCGTTAGATGACATGCTTGGAATACTGTGTTGTCAGATCCTTGAACCCAAGCAACAACAATTGTATTCCCGAAATCTTCAACCGAATGTTCCGTCGCCAAGTCGATGATATTTGCTAATTGACCATCAGCTGGAAGTCTATATGAACCATTAAAGGCATACGTAAAAGACAAACTGTCCCAAACTCCAATAGAACCTGCTGGCAAAATTGTACCAGCATCATTAGGAACCATTTTCTTTGCTACATCAAAAAACTCAGTTTCACCATTACTTTTAACATTGTTCTCCGTTCTATTTTCAATAATTACTACATGAAGTTTTGCTCCAGTAGATGTAACCAAAGGAGCAAAACGCACCTTCATCTCAAAATTATGTGTTGGCGTAATTTTAAATTCACCATTCATTTTATAGAATGCCGGAATTGCTCTTTGAGCTGCATACAATCCATATGTATACGAACTCGCATTACCGTCCCATCCACCATCAATTTCCATTCTCGGAATTGAGTTGATACCATAAGGAGTTGTTCTTCTATTAACCGTTTCTACAGTTCTATATGGATCACCAGTTCCAGGGAAATTTTGTTGGTATTTAACTGCAACAAAATCGTTGTCGTTAACCGTATCCATTATATTATGGAAGTTTATATTTCCAGGAGTACAAGGTCCACAAGTAGAGCTAGTGAAGACTTCTAAAAGAGGTATTCTTTGAACAATTTCACTGATAACGCTAACTGACTTAATCTTGTGATCGTTTCCTGGCACTGCATCAACGTTTGAACCGTTCAAGTTTGTAGCCCAAACATCGATAGTGTGAGCACCAGCTGTCGCATTCCATGGTGTTGGATGATTAAACGAATAAGTACTTAAAAACGGGATGTTCAATCCAGTTAGTGGAGCTGAGACCGTTGCACCTCCGTCTATTGCATAATTGATTGTTAATGATGTTATTGTCGTTGACCCAAAATTTCTTAATGTTCCAGTGATATTATTGTTTCCAGTACCTAAGTATGCTGATGTTGTAATACTTTGGGCGGCAATATCAAAAGCTGATGGTGTTCCTTGAATAAATTCGTAATACGTATTATCATTTGGAGAAGCATCAAATCCAGCAATATTGTCTGTATTAGGAGCTCCTGCTACAGCTTCAGCTGTCGTTGAATTAATTTGAACAGCCATAGAAACCTTGTTAGAACCTGCAAAACCTCCAGTTCTATTATCGACTATGTAAATTTTATTAGTTGTCTCTTCTAAAACAATACTCCAATAGGTATAATTTTGACCATCTGATGGAGTAGTACCATAACCATACGAAGAAAATTGCACCCAAAATTGTCTGTTTGGAGCCGTTCCAAAGGTTTTGGTAATAACTTCATCGTTTGATCCAATTCCTGCCAGTCCCCAAATAGCAACTGATTTGTCTGGAATTAATGCACTAGGCATTGTAGCTCTTGTATAAGTTGGTGCGGAAACCCCTGTCCCTACATCAAAAGTTAATACTGCTGAAGATGAAACTTTAAATTGTGTTTCTGGTGCTCCATTAAAAGAAAAAGCAAACGGAATTGTCTGAACAGTTGACCATGTAGGTGATGCATTTCCACCCCCAAGAATAGAAGTCCAGCCATTAGGCGCTCCTGCATTAAACGGAAACTCATTGTCCGTGTTTAATCCACCAGGGTTTGTATTTGCATTAGGAGCAGGGATATGCCAGTATTGCGATGACGCGATGGAAGTCACAAGTAGAGCACTAAAAAGTAAAAGTATTTTTTTCATAATTACAATTATCATAGATTTATGGGCCAAGTTAACTAAAATCAAATTTAATTTACAAACTCTACACTTTTTTAACAAAATACTTTCTTCAGAGTACAAGCGTTTCTATGGACACTATCCTAATTAATATTCTTTTTGCGCCATACTAATAAAAAAACTCTTTTAGCTTTTCTCGCTTATCCTTCAAACTCAACATCACCTCCTTCTGGCGTATCATAAGGAAAATATACTTCCATTTGTAGCCAATGTGATTTAGGTAGCGGTAAAAGAAATAGGCGAAAAGTCCGCTCAAGGGCATTAGTACGAGGTAAATTATCCATTTCCAAAAAGTGAGTGGATAGAAAATATTGACCAACTCTATAAATCCATAGTAGGTTAATGGATAGAGAATCAAACCCAATAACACAGCCATAGGCGCATAATATTCTATGTCTTTGGTTAGCTTGGGAATGATCAAGTCTGTTAGTTTGTACTGGATAATATTGTGAAAAATTCCAAATACGAAAAGAGGCAAACCAATCAATAAAAAGATGATGGAAAATAGCACTTGTCGGAAGAACATTCTGGAACGAAAACGACGATCTAAAAAGTCAGTCCGTATATCCCATTTTTGGATTTCCCATTCAATTTTTTCTACCAACAACTGTATTTCTTCGAGCTTCCAAGCTTCAGTTACTTTGTAATCGTCTAGTCTATCGCGAATTTTTTTGAGAAAAGACATTTCATCTTCCACATTTTCTAATCCTTCCTTGGTGTATCTGGACTCAATAATTCTTGCTATTCGGTCAACTAACTCCTCTTCGTCTTTGCTTTCTGAATTCACCAATACTTGCTCTAAGCGAATTCTAAATTGCTCTGTCAACTTTTTTGCGCCATTACTAGAGTTTTCTTTGAAATCCTTAGCGAAGTCTTTCACTGAAATTGCTTGTCCAACGTGAACCAAAACACTACTCCGGAATTTTTCAGCTTGAGAGTAATTTAGACCAATAGGTAATACTGTTAATCCAAGTGTATTGTTATTTCTTCGTTCCGTTTCCAATGCTATTCTCGCCGTTCCAGATTTTAATTGACGCAAATGTCGCTCTTGAAAACTCGTGCCTTCTGGGAAAACAACTAACGTTTTTCCTTTCTCCAGCATTTCATAGCAAGCCAAAAAACTATCCTGATTCGAAACTCCTTTTATGCGCCCTTCCCCTATTCTGTTAATTGGAATCATATTTAATGATCGCAATAACCACATTTTGAATTTGCTATCGAACAAAGTCGCTTTCGCCATGTAATGAATTGGTTGCTGACAAACATGACCAAGCATCATCGCATCCATCAATGTATTGGGATGATTCGCTATGATAATCAGCGGTCCTTCCGTTTTTAAATTGACCTTATTTTTCACCCTCACTTCTTTGTAATAAAAGCGAATGCCAAGGCCAACAAGAAGTTTCAGAAATCGATACAACATAATCCTGACGAAAATACGGAAAATCGCACATTTTATTGAGTTGAATTTGGGTGCTGTTCCAAGAAAGGATAAATTCGCAGCATGAATGAATTCCCTATTGCTTATTTGAATAGTAACGATGGCAGCGGTTTATTGGCTTTTGGCGATGGTCCACGTCTAAAAACTCAAGCTGGCAGGGCACTCCATGATTTAGAGTTGTTCATCATTGAACATCCTAAGAAATTCATTTTCGGGTATTTGGCCTATGATTTGAAGAATGAGTTGGAAGATGTTTCTTCAAAAAATACAGACAATAAAAATTTTCCCGATTTATTCTTTTGGGTTCCAGAATATGTTGTGAAAATGGATAGTGAACATTTTGAGTTCATGCAGGGCGAAAAAACAACGGAAAGTTTTGAGTTTTTAGAGTACTTTTTGGAAGAAGAGACTGATCAAAATTTTCACCCATATAAATTGGATTTCATTCCAGTTACACCGAAGAAAAAGTACATTGAGAATGTCAATAAAATTAAAGAAAGAATTCAGCAAGGCGATGCATACGAAGTGAATTACTGTCAAGAATTTGTGGTAAAAGACATTGAATTCGACTTTTCATTAGATGCTTATTTCAAATTGAATAACATCACCAAAGCTCCGTTTTCTACTTTTTTCCAATTCGATGATTATACAATTTTTTGCGGTTCACCTGAACGTTTTCTGCAGCGAAAAGGAACTAAATTGTTGTCGCAACCGATAAAAGGCACAGCACCTAGAAATCGTGACCCTAAAAAAGATGAGGCATTAAAAAATTCACTTTTGAATGATCCAAAAGAACGTGCGGAAAATGTCATGATCGTTGATTTGGTTCGAAATGATTTTTCAAAAATCGCTGAGAAAAACAGTGTGACTGTTGATGAATTGTTCGGGATTTATAGTTTCGAAACTGTTCACCAAATGATTTCTACGGTGAGTTGTCAAATAAAAGAAGAAACGAAACTTACAGATATTATTCGTGCAACTTTCCCGATGGGTTCTATGACAGGAGCGCCAAAAGTAAGTGCAATGAAAATTATTGAAGAATTTGAAGATTTCAAACGAGGCATATATTCAGGTTCAATTGGTTATATTGACCCAAATGGTGATTTCGATTTCAATGTAGTCATTCGTTCACTTTATTATGATAAATACAGTAAAACCTTGACTTGCGATGTCGGAGGAGCGATTACTATTCAATCTGATGCAGAAAGCGAATACCAAGAATGTTTGACCAAGGTGCAGCGTATTTTGGATGGGATGAATGAGTAATAAAAGTTTTACCGCAAAGAAGCAAAGAGCGCAAAGGATTTTTATAAAAGTGTCTTTGCGAACTTTGCTTCTTTGCGGTGTAAAAATCTACAATACATGTTTTTACTAGTATAGTTTAAATCGAAAGTATGAACAATTCCAAAATTCAATTTCCGTTACACTTAATTCCGGAGACTAAACAAAAGGTCTATTTGGCGATTAGTGGTGGATTGGATTCTGTTGTATTATTTCATCTTCTTCAAGCGCAAAAAGTTGATGTTCATTTGTTGCATGTGAACTACAATTTACGAGGAGAAGATTCAATTGCTGATGAGAAATTCATTCGAGAATTGGCAAAAGTTAATGCTGTTCCTCTTGCCGTTCTCAACTACGAGATGAAGGCTCATCTAGCAGAAATGGGTGGAAATTTGCAAAATGAAGCTCGGAAAATTCGCTATTCTTTCTTTCAGAATTATCTATCTAAAGAACCGAATTCCATTCTGATGACGGCACATCATTTCGATGATCAAATGGAAACCTTTTTCATGCATTTGAGTCGGAAATCTGGAATTGCTGGATTGAGCTGCATGGCTGAACAAAATGGAAATCACTGGCGTCCATTACTGAATTTTTCAAAACAAGAATTGAAAAAATACGTTTTGGAAAATAAATTCGAATGGCGCGAAGATGTTAGCAATCAGGAAAATAAATATTTGCGAAATCTCTGGCGAAACGAATGGTTGCCAAAATTGAAATCGGAATTGCCTAGTTTGGAAGAAAGTGTTCGAGTTTTAATTCAAGCTTTTCAAAAAGAAAGGAACCATTTGGAACAAGAATTTCTACCACAAATCGC
Organism: uncultured Flavobacteriales bacterium; assembly: GCA_963977135.1. Lineage (GTDB taxonomy): Bacteria > Bacteroidota > Bacteroidia > Flavobacteriales_D > Crocinitomicaceae > UBA2040. The sequence continues at coordinate 35,442 of CAXBNN010000002.1, forward strand.
TGAAATTAATAAGAATAAATCTTGGCTTTTCTCTGATTTTGATTCAACTCCAGAGGAAGGAAAATATCTAATTGCCAAAGAATTGGGTTTTCGTTTTTCTGAATACGAACGATTAGTTGATTTGCGTCAAAGTGATAAATCTAAATACTTTGAAATCGAACGGTTGAATCTCCAAATTTGGAATGATGGTGATGCCTTTTCCTTTCAATCCAACGAAATAAAACCACTTCCCCGACTAATTATAGAAGAAATTAATTCTTTTCCAGAAACATTCGACAAACACATTTACTATGCTGATAAAGCTAAAATAAAAGGTGAAATCAACTTACGGCATTGGCAAGAAGGTGACAGAATCGCTTCGGTAGGAATGAAAGGTTCACAGTTAATATCTGATATCATCAAAGATGCGAAGGTTCCTTCAGCAGAAAAAAAGAATGTTATAGTCGTAGAAGATCAGGAGAAAATTCTTTGGTGCGTTGGATTGAAGGTGGGACGATTGGCTTTGACGGATTCTAATTCTAATGAAATTTTGAGAATTCGGATTAACGAATGACGGATTGCGGATTGCGGATTTGGGGGGAAATGGAACGCGCCTGCCTGTCGGCTAGAGGGGGATTAGACAGATTTTTTGCCACGAATGCACAAATTTACACGAATAATCTTTGTTTAACTCTGTGCCTTCTTTGTGCACTTTAGCTGCGCTGCTTCCTTCGGAGGTGTGGTTAATTCCCTTTAAAATACCCATCCAACACTTCAAAAATCTCAGGATGTTTTTCTTTTAATTTTCCTGGTTTTTCCTTGTAGTATTCAGCTAAAACGGCAAAAAATTCAGCTTCGTTTGTTAGAGCATAAGGATTAATGTCGCTTTGTCTTTGGCGAATGTCTTTCATTTCTTCGGCTATGACATTTGCCCAAACTTTTCGAGTTTCATGGTCCATTCCTGCTGGGAAACCATCAATTGAACCATCTACTTTATCTAGTAAATGAGCAAATTCGTGGACACCAACATTTTGACTGTCATTTTCGTTTGAAAATCCTTGTTCTAGTGCCCTTAGCGACAAGATCATTGTATTGTTCATCATTCCACCATGATGAACTTGACCTTGGATGTAACCTGCGTCACTAATTACTTTTTCGTTGTTATAATTGTCTGGATAGACCAGCACTTCTCGCAATTTTCCATAATTCCAAAATGGCAAATTCCAATAAGCGTATACAGCTGAAGAAGCGACTAACAAACATGTATCTTTTTCAGCTACCTCCTTGTCCACTTCTGTAACCAAAACTTCGGCTAAAAATAGTCCTATCCTATCTGCGAAAATTACCCGATCCGATTTGCTTAATTTCTTGTAGAAGGGAATATTTCGTTCCAACCAAAAACGATCGTTCGCATTTAATGCTACCCGCGTTTTATACTTCATTAAAGTTTTTGTTTGCTTGCGCCATATCATTAAGGCAATTGAAACTCCGACAACGACGATAAAGCCCAACAGTTTTGCTGAGCCAGTTTGACCGTTTTGAATTAGTAAAGGCACACAAACCAAAAGGATAAAGAAAAATAATATCCAAGGAATGAAACGTTTGTTTTTGTTCATGGGGTGAATTTAAGGAAAATTTAGTCTGTTGTTTTTTTTACCGCAGAGACGCGGAGGCGCAAAGGTTATGTGTATGAATTTCTCTGCGCTCTTTGCTTCTCTGCGGTAAAATTTTTCTTTTTACTTTTTGAATATGAGTGTATAAAAAAAGCCTTCCGAAGAAAGCTTAATTAAATGTTAAATATATTGAGGTTATTCTTTAACCCATTTTTCACTTCTCATTTCACCTAGAACGTTCACTACTTTGGTACGAGCATAATCTTCTGCCGCCATAACCATTTGTTCTCTGGTGTCCCTTCTTACTAATACACCAGAAGAACCTTGGTTTTTTACTTCAATGTAAAATCCGTCTCTTAGTTTCGCTGGCTTTGTTGCTGGTCTACCCATTTCTTATTTTTAATCTTAATTATTACTATTTAATCTATAAAGATAGCAACTATATATCTGATTTTGTTTGGATTTATACTTTATTGTGAAAAAACATATGCACAAAAATATAAGGTTTTCAACTTTTACACCTCTTTAGAACTAGCTGAATAGATGGCTTTTACTCCATCAAAATTCATGTCTACTAGGTCCCAACAGACAAATAACGCCAACCAATGATCGACGCTTCTCATCGATAAATTTGACTTTCGATACAATTGGCTTAATGACAAAACCTCATCATTTCTAAAAAACTGAAGAAGTGATAATTCCTCTTCACCAAACTTTTCTGGCCGAGCGACTTTTCGTTCTCGATGCTGCCAAACTTTGAATAATATTTTGTTGACCAATAGCGTATTATCGTCTTTTCTGAAGTAAGATTTCCATTTCCCTTCTTCGTCTAGTGCTCGATAAGGTCTCTTGGTATTTGGTTCCACAATCACTTCCAATACCAAACGGAAACCTTCTTGATGAACTTGACTTTTGAATTCCAAAGCTGGTTTGCAATACATTTGAGCGGCACCTTCTATCATGTGAAATTCCTCCTCGGGGTTACAACCGACTACTTTTCCATTGTCTTTCACCCCAATCAGTAGACGTCCACCATCTGTATTGGCAAAAGCCACCAAAGTTCGCGCAATCTTCTTTTGATCGTCGATGGCGAATTTAAAATCTTGGGTTTGGTTTTCGCCAAGCTTTATGAAATTGGAAATTTGGGACATTATCAAGAATTTCTATTTACTTAACAAGAATCGGTAAAATAGGTTCGCCAGTCGTACAAGCTGGTTTTTGAAGATTCAAAATATGTGTCAAAGTTGGAACGATATCGGTGATTTCTACCCTTTCGAAAAGTTCTTGTTTAGGAATCTTTTTTCCGTACCAAAGTAAAGGAACATGCGTATCGTAATTGTATGCTGAACCATGACTCGTTCCTTTTCGCGAGGATTCTGTGTCTTCATATTTAGGCAAGAAACCTGGTTTAAGCATGAAAATAACGTTTCCACTTCTCACTGGATCGTAGCCATTTTGAACCATTTCGGCAAACTGATCACCAGCATTTGCTCGGCTTAGGTCTGAGGTGGTGAAAACATCTTTAACGCCCTCCCATTTTTTTATTTCAGAGGCAATAAATCGTTCGATCTTATCTTTGTCTGCATCTAAAAATGAAATCAAATCTTCATTCAAATAAATGTTGTTGTTTTCTTCGATCGCCACGAAGTCAGCACCATATTTTGCCTTAACGGACTCTTGTAGTTCCAACATATTATCTTTTAAGAATGCATATCCTCCCGGCAAGTTATGACCTGTCAACCATTCAGGAATTGGAACAACAGCATGATCTGCCGTCAAGAACAACACAAAGTCTTTTCCAACTTGATTTTTAACTGCAGAAAGCAAACGTTCGATTTCCAAGTCCAAACGCAAATACATGTCCTCAATTTCGATAGAATAAGGACCAAAAGCATGACCTGCAATATCAGGAGTAGAATAACTGATGGCAAGGAAATCACTGTTTTCACCTTTTCCTAAATTCTCATTTTTCATGGCTGCAATAGCGAAATCTGTTAAGTAGGTATTCGCCCAAGGTGTCACTGTGAAAAGGTTAAAATTGGTCACTCCAGGCGAAATAGTTTTGAAATCATACGGAAAAGTTGAAGCCGTTTTATTTGGTAACAAAACTTCATATTTTGAATTGTCGGGACCGCTTGCCGAATAAGATTCAATTGGGTAAAGTGTATTCCAAGTTCCTTGCATTACTGATTTTGGATATTCTTTTGAATTAAAATCAATTACATATTTCGGTAAATCTTTGGTGTAATATTCACTTGTGATAAATTTCCCAGTCATGTAATCGTACCAGTACGAACCATCGCTCAAATGTCCTCCAGGCAAAATCGCCCCACGGTCTTTTATCGACATCGAAATAACTTTTGAATTAGGATAGGTCACTTTCAATTGATCAGTTATCGTCATACACGTCAATGTTCTTGGCGAACGAATTCCATAACCTGATTCTGTTCCTACGGAAAAATAAGCAGAATCGGTTACACAATTTACAGTCGCTTGTTGCGCTCTATCATACCATTCGTTCCCAACAATACCATGCTGATTAGGCGTTGTTCCAGTATAAATCGAAGCGTGACCAGGACCTGTATAAGTTGGAACATAATTGTATTGCGTATTTCGGCAATTGGTTCCTTTGTCCATCAATTTCACAAAACCACCTTTTGAAAAGCGATCTTGGTAACGGTACAAATAATCGTAAACCATTTGATCGACAACAACACCAACAACCAATTTTGGCGATGATTTACCTTGACTGAATGTGAAATTAGAAGCCAAGCAAAGAACTAAGAATAATGAGAATTTAAACATGACATTAAAGTTATAATAATTGATTCAAAAAGTTGCAAGTTGCAAGTTGTTTGCTTCGGAAAGGCAAAGTTACAAGTTCTAGTCGCATAGGTTCGCAGCGCTCGCTGTTGATTTCTACAAAACCTTGTATCATATATTATCCACACAGAACTTGCAACCTGAAGAGCCGCCTGCGGATCAACTTGTAACTTTTTTAAAGTCTTTTTAATCCAACGCGTTTTCTATTTACATCGATTTCCATCACTTTAACTTCAACATGTTCGTGTAAGGCAATCACTGTTGATGGATCGTCGACGTAACTGTCTGATAATTGTGATTTGTGGATTAAGCCATTTTCTTTGATGCCGATATTAACGAATGCACCGAAAGCAGTAACGTTGGTTACGATTCCTGGTAAAATCATTCCTGGTATCAAATCTTCAATTTTTTGAATACGGTTATCGAAACTTAGAACTTGAGCTTGTTTTCTTGGGTCTCGACCTGGTTTTTTTAATTCTGAAATAATATCTGTGAAGGTAAATCCATCGATATCGGCAAAATCTGTTTTGTTCAATCCTCCGAGAACTTTATCGTTTCCAATTAATTCTTCGAGCGTCATTTTAGCCTTCTTCGCAATTTTTTCGGCAACAGCATAACTTTCCGGGTGAACGGCACTATTATCTAATGGATGTTCTCCTTCACGAACACGCAAGAATCCTGCCGCTTGTTCGAACGCTTTGTCTCCCATTCTTGCAACTTCTTTCAATGCTTTTCGAGATTTGAAAGGTCCATTTTCCGCTCGGTGTTTCACTATATTATCGGCTAAAGTTGGTCCCAAACCTGAAACGTATTGTAGCAAATAAGTCGATGCTGTGTTCACATCTACTCCTACTCCATTCACACAAGAAACAACCACATCATCCAAGGCTGTTTTCAACCAAGTTTGATTGACTTCATGCTGATAAGATCCTACGCCCAAAGATTTCGGGTCAATTTTTACCAATTCTGACAATGGATCCATCAACCTTCGACCAATGGAAACGGCGCCACGAACAGTTACGTCAAAATTTGGAAATTCCTTTCTAGCAATTGGACTAGCTGAATAAATGGATGCACCATCTTCACGAACAACGAAAACTTGCAATTCTCTGTCGAAACGGATTCCTTGAACGAACTTCTCTGTTTCTCTTCCAGCAGTTGCATCTCCAATGGCGATCGCTTCTACCTTATACGCTTGAACCAATTGCGCAATTTTACTTTGTGCAGGACCGAATTCTTTTTGTGGTGGATGAGGATATATCGTGGCGTTTGTCAATAATTCACCTGATTCATCAACGACAACTACTTTACAACCCGTCCTAAACCCTGGATCGATTGCTAAAATTCGTTTATTGCCCAAAGGAGGTGCAAGCAACAATTGACGTAAATTTTTAGTGAATATCTGCAACGCTTCTTTGTCCGCTTTCTCTTTTGCTTCCGACATGATTTCATTTTCAACAGAAGAACTTAGCAAGCGTTTGTATGATTCTTTGCAAGCCATTGCAACTTGATCAGCACATTCGTCATCGCCTTTGACATAAAACCGCTCGACCATAGCTGTACATTCATCTTTGTCGACTTGAATTTTCACTTTAAGCAAACCTTCTTTGTCGGCACGTGAAATGGCCAGAAAACGATGAGAAGCGCAACGGTACAGCGGTTCCGAAAAATCAAAATAATCTTTGTAGGTCTGCGCTTCTTCGTCTTTTCCTTTCACCAATTTACTTTGGAGCATTCCTTTTCTTCGGTAGTGATTTCTCAAGCGATCACGAAGCGAAATGTTTTCATTTATCCACTCTGCCATAATATCGCGAGCGCCTTCAAGAGCCATTTCTTCATCGATAACGTCGCCTTTTACAAAGCGATCGGCCATTTGAAATGGATCTCCACCACGCTGCGACATGATCATTTTTGCTAAAGGTTCCAATCCCAATTTCTTGGCTTTGTCCCCTTTTGTTTGACGTTTTTGTTTATACGGCAAATACAAATCTTCCAAACCTTGAGTCACAAAACAAGTTTCAATTTTGTTCCTTAAATCATCATCTAACTTTCCTTGCTCTTCGATAGAATTTAATATCGTTTTTTGACGAGCAATTAAATCATCGTATAATTTCAAAGCATCCCGAATTTGTCCTACTTCCACTTCGTCCAAACCACCTGTCATTTCTTTTCGATAGCGAGAAATAAAGGGAATTGAAGCAGCTTCATTTAAAAGTGAAGTCGTATTTTGAATAGCCTTATCACTAGCCGACATTTGGCTTTTTACAAATTCAAATTGAGTCATTGACATTCTATTTTTAGGATTCCAAAATTAACGCTCGATTGCGAAAAATCAAGCAAAAATGGAAATGGTTCGCTTTTTGTTTGTAACTTTTCTTATTAATAGAATTATCGTTTTATGATTTTGAAAAATTCCATTCCTTTCGTTTTTCTCGCTTTGTTCTTCGTCGTTCCTAGCCAAGAGCCTTTTGTCCAAACAGGTATGGCATCCTACTATGCTGACAAATTTCATAATCGCCCAACTTCCTCTGGAGAAAAATATGATAAAAATGCCTTTACAGCAGCGCATAAAACTTTACCTTTTGGAACCATAATATTGGTCACTAATCTTAAAAATGATTCGACCGTTTTATTGAAAGTGAACGACAGAATACCAAGCCCGAAACGGATAATCGACGTTTCTATGGCAGGAGCAAAACAATTGAATTTTATTAGAGAAGGATTGGCTCAAGTTAAAATTGAAACCATAGAACCTGAAAAGGAGATGACGGATAAAGTTGAATTCGTAAAAAGGGAAACAATTATATCAAACGAAATGTCTGAATCCGCTATGGAAGGAAAATCTTTAATGGATAAAAATTGTATTAGCTGTCATAAAATGAAACCAGTTAACAATTACACGCTTGCTAAGTGGGATATCATCCTCCCGAAAATGGCCAAAAAAGCAAAAATTTCAGTCGAAGAACAAGAAAAAATTCGAACCTTTGTTGTTTGGAAATTGGAAAACTAAGCATGGCAAATCAATTAATGAAAGGCCTAAAAGTGGTTGACGCTTCAACCGTTTTAGCAGGTCCGTCCGTCGGAACATTTTTTGCAGAATTAGGTGCTGAAGTAATTAAAGTTGAACATCCTAAATATGGGGATGTAACGCGATCTTGGAAGTTACCTTCTGAAGATCCAAATTCAAAAATTTCTAATTATTTCTCGTCTGTTAACTATGGAAAAACCTATGTCACCATTGATTTAGGTGATGAAACCGGAAGGACTAAATTTCTTGAATTAATCTCAGATGCAGACATATTATTAAGCAATTTCAAAAATGGTGATGCTGAAAAATTCAATATTATGGATGATTTCCTGCGTCAACTGAATCCGAAATTGATCCATGGTAAAATATCCGGTTTTGGAGATGATAGCGATCGCGTTGCTTACGACCTCATCCTTCAAGCTGAAACTGGCTTTATGTTTATGAATGGCCAGGCTGATGGCCCACCGACAAAAATGCCAGTGGCAATAATAGATGTAATGGCTGCACATCATTTGAAAGAAGCAATTCTATTAGCACTCTTTAATCGAGAGAAAACTCAAGAAGGTGCAACAGTTTCAGTTTCCTTATATGATGCTGCTGTTTCTAGTTTAAGCAATCAAGCGTCGAATTTTTTGATGAGCAATGCTATTCCACAACGAATTGGGAGTTTGCATCCTAACATTGCGCCCTACGGTGAAATATTTAAAACTAAAGACGATGCCGATATTTGCTTTGCCATTGGTTCTGACAAACATTTTACTTTGCTTTGCTCCTTTCTATCAATAGAACCACTCGTTGAAAATGAGAAATTTTCTTCAAATCCGAGTCGAGTGAAAAATAGACAGGAATTAGCGATTATTATTCAAGAAAAAGTTTCGACATTTGCAGCATCAGAAATTCTATCACACATGGAAATAAAAAATGTTCCCTGCGGGAAAATCAAAAATTTGAAAGAAGTTTTTGAAGAAAAAGCAGCTTCTGACCTCATCCTTTCGGAGGAAATTGAAGGAAAAACTACAAAACGTGTGAAAGCTTCTATTTTCAAATGGACATAAAAATTAGATTACCTGAAACTGACGATGAATGGGATGATTACTACGATCTTCGTTACCGAGTTTTACGCGAACCGTTAAATCAGCCAAGAGGTTCTGAGCGAAACGAAGGCGATGAAACTGGAATTCATTTTGCCTTATACGATAAAGGAGTATTGAAAGCAATCGCTCGACTGGACGAACATTCTATGGATATCGCTCAAACACGATTTGTTGCCGTAGAATCGGAATCTCAGCACAATGGATACGGTAAATTAATTATGTATGCCATAGAGCAAGAAGCTGAGGATAAAGAGTACACAAAAATGATACTCCACGCTCGTGATTATGCTGTAGATTTTTATTTGAAATTGGGTTACGAATTGAAAGGGCCATCTTATAAACTTTTTGATGTGCTTCAACACTTTTTGATGGAGAAAGAACTCTGATTCTTAATTGACATTCAAGAATTAAATTGGTCACCGCAACAATTATTCTCTTAAATTGTTTTAACTTACCTACTCAAAATATTGATTATGAAAGGAAAATTGTGCTTTGGCTTTTTGATGATGTTTAACTTAGTTTTTGGTCAAACGAATATTCAATCGAGTAACCCATTAGCGGAACAAATAATGCTTGGAAATTTCGACCCAGCAAATTATATCCCCCCTTTTTCAGTAACAGATCCAACCTTTATTTATCAAAACTTGGCAGCTAATATCAATCCTGATTCTTTGAAGGCGACAATCCTGAAATTGGCGACTTTCAAAAACAGAAATACTGGTTCTGACACTATTTCTACAACGGAAGGCTTTGGTGCCGCTCGAAATTGGGTGTACAGCAAATTTGAAGAGTATTCACTATTTGCACAGGGCCGTTTAATTCCTTCTTATTTAACTTTCGACCAAACGATTTGTGGTGTGACGAAGCATAAAAATATTTTTGCTGTTCTCCCTGGATTGGACACGACAGACCATGAAATTGTGTTATTTGAAGGACACATGGATTCTCGTTGTGAAGGTTTATGTGACATCTCTTGCTTTGCTGAAGGAATTGAAGACAATGCAACAGGAACGGCATTGGTACTTGAATTGGCAAGAACAATGTGTCTATATAATTTCAACAAAACAATCGTGTTCTTGATTACAACAGGTGAAGAGCAGGGATTATTTGGCGCGAAAGCATTTGCGACTTATGCCAACAATTTAGATCTACCGATAAAGGCAGTTTATAATAACGATGTAATTGGTGGAATAATCTGTGGCGCAACTTCTTCTGGCCCTTCTTGTCCCGGACTAAACGACATTGATAGCACGCAAGTTCGATTGTTTTCTCAAGGAAATTTTAATTCGCCAAACAAACAATTAAGCCGATTCAACAAACTACAATACAAAGAAGAATTGTTGCCTTTTGAATCGGTTCCTATGACTTTAACCATTATGACAGCGGAAGATCGAACAGGACGTGGTGGAGATCACATTCCATTTCGTCAACAAGGTTTTGCATCCATGCGTTTCACTTCAGCAAATGAACATGGAGATGCATCAAATGGCCCGGGTTACACAGACCGTCAGCACACAGCAGATGATGTTTTGGGTGTTGATTTAGATAGTAATGGAACAATTGACAGCTTTTTTGTAGATTTTAATTACCTAGCACGAAATGCAAAAATCAATGGAATTGCAGCTGTTTCGGCGCTTTCTGGACCAAAAACTCCAACTTTCAATGCTTACGGAAACCTTGGTTCACCGGTTAGTTTAGAGGTAAATATTACAAGTTCTGGCACAAATCCTGCTTATAGAGTGGCACTGCGAACAGTTACGAATGATTGGGATACCGTTTACACCACCACAACCACCCAATCCACATTTTTCCCTCCAAATACCGTGTCCAATTGGATTGTTAGTGTTGCTGCGGTAGATAATATTGGTATTGAAAGTTTATTTTCAAACGAAATAATAATTCCACTTGCAACGATAGGTTTAGAAGAAAATAAACCAATTTATAAAGGAGTTGAGCTATTCCAAAATAGACCAAACCCGTTTGATGAATCAACCTTTATTTCCGTTTCTGCAGATAAGAATTATGCGAACAAAAAAGCTATGATTCAAATTTCAGATTTACAAGGGAAAATTATTGAAAATCTAGCGATTCAACTTCAAGAAGGCATGAACGAAGTGGTCTACGAACATGGTTACGGAAAAGTTGGAACGTATATTTATAGCTTAATAATTGACGGTAAAAAAATAGATTCCAAACGGATGGTTTTCGCAAATTAAAAAGAGTTGCAAGTTGATCCGCTTTGCGGCTCTTCAAGTTGCAAGTTCTGCGCGATTGCCTTCGACTCAGCTCAGTCGTCGCTTAGAAGAATAATCGCACACTGAGCGGAGTCGAATTGTGCTTTGCAAAGCATCCAAAACTTGCAACTTGAAGAACGCTTCGAAGAAGCCGTTCAACTTGTAACTTATACTATTTGGATTTTCGGACTTGAGATTCTACCCGTTTGATGATCATTTGAAAAAGCATCTTTGCATCTTTCTCATCCAATTTTCGACCAAAGCGAATAAGTTTTCCTTTGTACTCAAACTCTATTCGTTCACCACCAGCAACCCACGGAGAGTTCTCCCAAACGGCTTGCATAGAATGCTCTTTCGGTTGATGAATCTGCATTTTGGTGATGTTCTCGTGAAAATATTCTTTTGCCTTACCGTAGGAGCCCGTTGCCGTTTTTATAACCAAACCAACTTCGTTGATTTTGAGCATTTCTTTACCATAGAGTAGCCACAAAAACGAACGACCAACTCTTTGCGCATAGTAGAACCAAAAGGCAAGAAAAACCAATGTAATGATTTGTTCTTGTTGAGTCAATTCTAAAGTGAAATAAGCCCAAGCCATGGTTATTCCAATAGCCAGCCACATAGCAACCCAAGCTCCCATCAAACTAGTTATCAAAGGTTTTTTTTCAGGGTAAACTATGAAAGTTGCTTTTTGCTTGTCCTCTTGAAAACTAATTCGATTGCCTATCCATTTCATGCGGCAAAATTACGGTTATTTTTTTGGAAAATGTAGCATGGAACGTCTTTCCGACTGATGGAAAATGGATTTTATTTATTGAACCTTATCAAAGGTTAAATCTTATCACAACCAACTTCTGAATTATCGTTTAAAATTGAGTTTCAAACTTAAAAGGTATAAAAAAAACCGCCAAAGAAAACTTTGACGGCTTTTTATTAAGTATTGTTGACTTATTTAATAGCCAAGCGTCTTGTCATTTTTTCTCCATTGATAGTTACTTCTACCAAATAAATTCCTTGAGATAAATCTGAACTATTGTAGTTAATTGTTGAAGCACCATTCATGTTATCATAAACACGATTAGCAATCACTTTTCCTGAAAGGTCAAGAACTGAAACTTCTACGTTGCTTTCTTTCAACAAGTTGAACGTCAAGTTAACATTTGTTGAAGCTGGATTTGGATACATTTTAAATGTTGCATCTATCGCTTCTATTTCTGTAACGCCAACATTTGTGCTTGTTCCATAAATGAAACCATTTACTTGAGCTTCAGCGATAGTTGCTTTTCCAGCATTATCAATTTGACCATTTGGAGCAACCAACATTACAATGATGTGCATGTTATTTTCGTTCCAAGTTGCTGGCAAAATAAATTGGTGATGCACCGCAATGTTTGCACCGGCTGCCACAACAGCAGGGAATGTTTGATTATAACCTCCAAATGATGGCTGAATATCTCTTGCAACGTGATCATAAACCATTTGTGCCGCTGGAACTGGATTTGGTAATAATTCATATCCACCCATAACACCATTTCCTCCACCAGAATAATAATTTGATTGAGCGTACCCAGTTGTGCCAGTAACTCCATCTTCAGTTAAGACGAAAACTACTTTGTAGTTATTATTAGCTGCTACTTGGAAATCAAAGTCTCCAGAAACATTTAAAACTCTTGTCGTTGCGTTAAAGTCTGCTCCAACTTCAATAAGTGCTGTTGGTGCAACTTGCAATCTTGTAAAGAAAGGGGTTGTCATATTCCCTGGATCAATTCCAGTTCCTATTCTGTCAACTTTAGCGCTAGGATATCCTGAGAAATTCATTCCAGCATCGTAAGGAGTTACAACCATTGGGTCTCCATTATGAACAGCAATTCCTGCCCACAAGTTACCATATTGATTATTAAAACGATCCATGTTCACAGTTCCTCTTGGACACCATCCGCACCATGTCCCCGTTCCTTCTTCACCAACAACCATTTTACCTGCGGCGGGAATAACTGGGTCTAAAATTCGTAATGATGTATTATCCGTAGCAACATCATCTGTCATTCCATTAACATTTGAAACCGTAGCTATAGCAGTATTTGAACCGGCTACCAAAACTACATTTCCGAAAGTAACAACTGATGATCCCAAAGATGGAATATTTACTCCAGTAATGTTCTCCGTATAATTTGATCCATTGTAATTTAAAACAGCGTCAAATGAAGTAATTGCTGTCGTCCCTGCGTTTACCACAGTTAATTCTGGATTTGTAGTCATTGTAGCAATATTACCACCCATATTCAAGGTTGCAGCAGCCGCATTTAAAGATGTCAAGGTATATGCTGAATGCGTGTAAGAAACATCATCAAGGTAAAACTGAGAATTTGTAACTGGGTATATATCTGCATATCGAACTGAATTTACACTGTTCAACCAATTACCTTGAGGAACACCGTCTATCATTAACTGCCAAATTCCAGTTGTCAAGTTACATTCAATAGTCATAGTGAACCAAGCTCCTTCAGTATATGATGCCGAAAGTTGAACAGCCCCTGCGTTTTGAATCAATACTGTTCCATTGTCCATATTAACATCCAAAGCATAAATTCCGCCAATTGTAGCATTTGCCTGAAAATTAAAATAAGCTGTTTTTCCTGTATTCACATAGAAATCAGATTCAAAAGTAAAAACACCAGTCGTATGAGTAGTCATAAAATCTAAAACTACATCTTGAGGTCCGCCGGCACCTACACCCTGAAAATAAATTGATTTTGTTCCACTGCTTGCTTGAGCGTCAGTGATTTTCACATCTTCAGCTGTCCCTTCACCTAACGCACTCCAAACTCTCCACTCAGCAGATTGAGGCCCTAAATAGGAATTTAAAGCATACGACTCAAAGTCGTCAGAGAAATTTTGAGCACTAGCTGCCAAACCAAAGGTTAGTGTCAACGCTGAGAGTAATAGTTTTTTCATGAATATAATTTTTATTTAATTGATTATATAAATGTAGGGCTTTCTAAACAAAAACCCGCAGAAAAACTATCGAACTTTATTTGAAAAAAGTCCAATTCGGGTAATCCTATTTAGTTCAATTATAAAATTATATCTAACTATAAGTATTTGAAGCTCTGACCGTCTTTAATCGTTTGAAGCATATGGTAGATGAGGCGAATAGTATTTTCAACATCATCTTTATGGCATGATTCAACGGTAGTATGCATATAACGCAAAGGCAAAGAAATCAGCGCTGAAGGCACTCCATCGTTTGAATAGGCGAAAGCATCAGTGTCCGTTCCAGTAGAACGAGAAGCTGCAGCACGCTGAAAGGGTATTTTGTTCTTCTCAGCAACACTTATGATTTGTTTCAATAAATTGTTCTGAACCGCTGGACCGTAAGTAAGAACTGGGCCTCCACCACCAATAAAATCTCCTTGCTCTATTTTACTTACCATCGGCGTTTGTGTATCATGGCAAACATCAGTAACAATTGCTATCTGTGGTTTAATTTTTTCAGCAATCATTTGAGCTCCGCGAAGACCAATTTCTTCTTGAACAGCGTTAACGATATACAATCCAAACGGCAATTTGACTTTATTTTCTTTCAACAAGCGAGCTACTTCCGCGATCATGAAACCACCCATTCGGTTGTCCAAAGCTCGGCCTACATATCTGTTTTTGTTCAAAACCATGAATTCATCTTCGTAGGTAATTACGCATCCAACATGTATTCCTAAAGCTTCAACTTCTTCTTTTGTATTGCAACCGCAATCCAAAAAGATATTCTTTAAACTTGGCGCTTCATCTTTCTCGTGACGCATATGAATTGCCGGCCATCCGAATATTGCTTTAACAATTCCTTTGTCTGTATGAATATTTACTCGTTTTGACGGAGCAATCATGTGATCCGAACCTCCATTTCTTCTTAGGTAAATGAAGCCTTCTTTATTGATATAATGAACAAACCAAGAGATTTCATCGGCGTGAGCTTCAATCACAACCTTGTATTTCGCTTTGGGATTGATTACTCCAACAACAGTTCCATAATTATCTGTGAAATGCTCATCAATATTTGGGAGGATATACTCCAACCACAACTTTTGACCTTCCGCCTCAAATCCAGTTGGAGACGGATTGTTCAAATAACTTTCTAAGAATTTTTCAGATTTTTTATTGATGATATTTTTCATCTTATGGAATTTGATTTTTAGTATAATTTGTGTTCAGAAATTTGAACTTGACCAAAAATAACTATTCCAAATACTTTGTAAGGGTTTGTTATGGTAAAAAAGTAAAAAGTTTACCTCATCAATGTTACATTTCCTTTGATAATTTTTTCTTGTTTGTCTATGCAAACGGCTTTTAGATAATAGTCATAAGTATCAGGGTCCATCATTTTTCCCTTAAACGTTCCGTCCCAACCGAAGTCTTTATCCGTGGACTCGAAAACCATTTCTCCCCAACGATTGAAAATTCGGAATAACATGTTTTCTAAAATTAATCCTCGAACATAGAGAATATCGTTTTCATTATCCCCATTTGGCGAGAAGGCATTGGGAACAAAAATGAATGGATTGTCGCAAACGTATTCATAGACTTGGACTTTCACCTTTGCAATATTGGTGCAAATTCCATCGGTAATAACGACTGTGTATTCCGTGTCTTTGTTAACCGTTGCTTGAGTTATTTGTGCAGTTGGATTTGACAATCCAGCAGTTGGTGACCAACTATAATTCACTCCAGGCGGGTCAGCTGTTAATGTTGAAGTACCGCCAACAGGCACCATGGTAGGATTTGCAGTTGCACTTACAACGATAGTGGCAATATTGTGAACATCCAGCCAAACAGAATCACTAAAAGTACATCCCAAACCATCCGATACTGTAACATAAAGGTACTGACTGACTAATTCATTAGTTGTCACTGTAGCTGTATTTGAAGGCCCCGTAATTATCGAAGTTGGAGTCCATTGATAGCTGAAATTTAATGACGGAACCATATTAGTTACGGTAATATTTTTCGTTTCTCCTTCGCAATACGAGACAGTATCCGTTAATTGAATGCTATTGCTTAAAAGTAAAATTTGAACAGAATCCGTTTTTGAACAGATCCCATTATCAATTTTTACATAATATGTTTTTGTTCCTAATGGACTAACATTAATAATGGAGTCCGTTGCATTTGCATTCAAAGTATCAGTGAAACTTGAATTTGTGGACCAAACAAACGATGACGCTGTACCGTAGGAATTTGCAACCAAGTCAAAGCTATCTGCTTTACAAATAACGGTATCATTTGAAACGTCTAGTAGCAAATCTGGGCCAATTAAAATATCGATTTGGGTCGTGTCAGATTGATCGCAAATTGAGTCCGTAACTATTAGCTTTATTGTATACAAACCAGGAGTATTAAAAGTCAATATTGGATTGAATAAAGTTGAAGTGTCGCCATTTGCAAGAATCCAATAATAAGAACTTGAAGAAGAGGTGCTTGAATTATTGGTCAAAGTTATGGGCTCACTCAGACAAGCCAAAGTATCAGAAACATCAAACTGTGCCTCCGTTTGAGTTTCAAAATCAAATTTAAAAATTAAATTATTGCAATTAGAGCTCAAATTATTCGCTGACCAAGCACCAGGAGTTGTGGGGAAATCGCTAAAACCACCACATCCACCACAAACGCTTTGATATACAATTCCGTTTCTGTCAAATCTTGAAGTCCCACCGTCGACATGTTCATCAGCGGAATTCCCACCGACATATGCTCCGTAAGTCATCGTGCTAAATTCTCTATCCAAGACGAAAAGATGAAAATCAGTTGAAGATGAATCCGAATTAAATGGGTTGGCGGTTGTTGGGTAATTCGAAATAGGAATACCTGAAAGAAGATTTGATCCCCATCCACTAACGTATATATCGCCGCAACGATCTACTAAAAAAGCGGAAGGAGAAACCATTGTTACTGAACTAGAGCGCCCATAAACAGTGGATCTTTCTATTCCAAGTAAGTTCTCATCTAATTTGGCAATAAAGTTATTGCTATTTGGAATAACATAAGAAGCATTATTCACAGGGAATCCTCCTCCTCTCGATTGCCCTGTAATAAAGATTTTGTTGGTTCTGTCTATTTCGACAAAAAACACCTGATCATAATTTGCCGTTCCTATATATGTCACACCTTGTAAAACCGAGCCATTTGAACTTAATTTCCCCACAAATCCGTCGGCTTTACCTCCTTGATAAGTGGGTAAATATTTACCGGTTGTTCCGGGTAAATTCAATGACGTGGTACCGCCAGCAAATACAATATTATAGCTTGAATCAACTTTCACAGAATAAACAGCATCATTATTTGATCCGCCGATGTAAGTAGAGAATTGCAAGGTTGACAAATTGTTCGATAAGCGGAAAATAACTCCGTCCAACTGACCCGAATTTGCCGCTTGAACGGCATTCATCGTCGGAAAGTTAGAGGATCTTGTGCAAGAACCAACAATACAATTTCCCAAATTATCCAACATGATCTCTCCTCGAAATTGATCACCATAATTGGTAGATAATGAGTCATAATTTGAAGCAAATTGATAATTTCCACCAGATATGTTGTAATTGACTCCGTCATTACCAGATCCACCAAAAAACGTTGATCCTAACAAATTCTGTCCGTTTGAGCTTAATTTAGAAACATAGATATCCGTTCCTCCACTTAAAAAGCTTACGCCATTATTGGCAATTTGCAAACCTGCGACTCCTCCATTATGGGTTGACTGATAAGCTGTTGCAGAAACCGGAAAATCCGTACTCGACGTAGTTCCATAAATGTAAACGTTGTTTTGTAAGTCACAAATCATGCTTTGTGCTGTTTCTGTGCCTGCACTGGGATTTGATCCTCCAAGAAAGTTTGTCCAAATCATTTGAGTACCAATGCTGTTGTACTTAGAGACGAAAACGTCGGTTGTAACTAGGCCATTATTTGCTACGCTATAACTAGAAGTAATGTCGTATGCACCCGAGAAAGGAACTGGATAAGCGTTCCCATATATCATTCCTCCTGAATAGGCAGTTCCATCGTATCCATAAGTGGCGGTCATTCCAAAATTATCTGTTACTGAACCGCAGTAAGTCGCAAAAACTAAAATTGGGTCAATTATTAATTTGATGTCTTTTCGATACATTCCTAAATCAAAAGAAACAACATCACCTTCTAAGCTAAAATTACACGTAACTTCTTTAATTCTGCCATTTATGATTTGATAAGCATAGGGCTTTTTCTCATACATTTGACCTAAATATGTATCTATTACAAGGTCGCCTTTTTTGCTTATTTTCAATGTGTTTTGGCCCGCATATTGAATCTTGATTTGATTAGGGTTACTATTCGGTGAGACATGAAACTCATATTTCATTTCTTCAGCCGTTTGAATCAATTTTAAATCAATTCCAGTATACAACTGCTCCAATTTAGTTTCGTGAAATGAATGAACATTGCTTGCCCATCTGGATTCGTCATTTCCTAAAAAATAGTTATAGTAATGTTCTGAAGGATTTTCTTTCTCAATACTCGTGACTTCATTGGATTCAATAAAGTTAGCGTGAATTACAGTTTGCTTAAAGGTTCCAGGATTTTTGTGTTTATGTGAAAAGTTTGCATGTGACGCTTGTAATTCACTATAATCTTGCAAATGAAATAACAATTTATGCTGCTGAACCCAGAGATTTCCACCAGTAAATTTACTTTGAAATAAAATTTGCTCGTCCCATTGTCCCTTATTCTCTATAAGCATTTTGTGCTTATCTAGATTGTAATCCATTTCTTGAGCCTTTGCTATATGAAAGGTCAATAAAAACAAGAAAGAAATTATTGGAATAATGTATTTTTTCATAATCAGAACCTAAATTACTGAAAGTTATAAGACAGACGAAATTTTATAGTAAACAGTTGTTTGGAAAATTAGCCTTAAAACATTGGTTTATCCCATAAAAATATGCCTACTGCGAATAAAAAAAGCTATTTTTAGGGCAAGAATTAAGACAATGGAGAACAAAATTAACGCACTCTTCAAAATTCAATATCCAGTAATTCAAGCAGGTATGATTTGGTGTTCTGGTTGGCGATTAGCTGCTGCTGTATCCAAAGCTGGTGGACTTGGCGTTATTGGGTCTGGGTCTATGTACCCAGAAGTGTTAGATGAACACATAGTTAAATACAAAAAAGCAACCAATAAACCTTTTGCCGTAAATCTACCTTTGCTCTATCCAGATATTGATAAGCATGTTGAAACCATAATTAAACACAAAGTTCCTATCGTTTTTACTTCAGCAGGAAATCCAAAAACTTGGACTGCTAAGCTGAAAGCGGAAGGAATAGTCGTTGTTCATGTTGTATCAAGTGTGAAATTTGCCTTAAAGGCGGAAGAAGCAGGAGTAGACGCAATTGTTGCTGAAGGTTTTGAAGCTGGCGGACACAATGGTAGAGATGAAACAACAACCTTTTGTTTGATTCCTATGGTTTGTGAAGCTGTGAAAATTCCAGTAATTGCTGCTGGCGGAATCGGAACCGGACGAGGAATGTTAGCGGCCATGATTCTTGGTGCAGAAGCTGTTCAAATCGGAAGCCGTTTCGTTACAACCAACGAATCGAGTGCTCATGAAAATTTTAAGCAAGCAGTCATAGACGCTAAAGAAGGTGGTACTTTGTTAACATTGAAAGAGTTAACGCCTGTTCGCTTAATGAAGAACAAATTTTATGAAGAAATTGAAGCTGCATATGATAGAGATGCGTCACCCGAAGAATTGTCAGCTCTATTAGGCCGTGGGCGAGCTAAAAAAGGTATGTTTGAAGGTGATTTGGACGATGGAGAATTAGAAATAGGTCAAATTTCTGGACTTATTCATGGTATTAAACCAGCTGGAGAAGTTCTTATTGAAATCATCACTGAATGTCGCTTAGTAGCAAGAGAATATAGACTTCCAAAATATAATTTTTAATGATAAAATTCGAGCGTTTTACCTTGAAAAATGGCTTACGCGTTTTGTTCCATCAAGACGTCACAACACCTATGGCTGTTGTAAATACCTTATACGATGTAGGTGCTCGTGATGAAAGTGAAGAAAAAACAGGTTTCGCCCATTTATTCGAACATTTAATGTTTGGAGGATCGATTAACATTCCTGATTTTGATGCCCCATTGCAAAATGCAGGCGGCGAAAGTAATGCCTTTACCTCAAACGATTTAACGAACTACTACGACGTTGTTCCCAAAGAAAACATTGAAACGGCTTTGTGGCTTGAAAGTGATAGAATGCTTTCACTAGCTTTTACTCCAAGGAGTTTGGAAGTCCAACGAAATGTAGTTATCGAAGAATTTAAACAACGTTATTTAAATCAACCTTATGGAGATGTTTGGTTGGAATTGCGTCCGTTGGCATATGAAGAACATCCATACAAATGGGCAACAATAGGAAAAAATATTCAGCATATCGAAGAAGCGGTGATGGAAGATGTGCGTAATTTCTTTCATAAACACTATCATCCGGCAAATGCTATTCTTTGCGTAGCTGGCAATTTTGAATTAGACGAAGTAAAACAACTCGTCGACAAATATTACGGCGATATACCATCGCGAGAAAAGCATATTCGCTTGTTGACAAAAGAACCAGAGCAAACCATTTTTAAAGAAAAAACAATTTATCGCGACGTTCCCGCTGATGCATTTTACTTTGCCTTTAAAATGCCTGAACGGAAAAATCCAGAATATTACATTGTGGATGCTTTAAGTGATGCTTTAGGTCGAGAAAAATCTTCCCGATTATTTGTTGAACTTAAAAAGGAAAAGCAACTCTGCTCGGAAATTCAAGCTTATATCACAGGAAACATAGATGAAGGTTTGTTGGTAATTTCGGGAAAACTGAACAAGGGTGTGGATTTCAAAGTATTTGAAAATGCACTTTGGGAATGTATTTTGGGCTTTTGCCATTCAACAATGTCTGAAGACGAAATGATCAAATTGGTCAACAAAATAAGAACCTCTAAGGAATTTCAGGAACAAGGTCTACTCAATAGAGCAATGAATCTTTGCTTCTTCGAATTGTTGGGTGATGCAAATGGAATTAACGAGGAATTAGAAATTTACCAAAAAATCACTGTAAGTCATATTCAAGAATTGGCAAAATCAATTTTAAAACCAACTAACTGTAGTTTGTTGCGGGTAATTTCAGAGAAAAAAGAAAGTAATGGATAGAAAAATAAACCCCGCATTAAAGCCAATTGAGTCCATTGATTTTGTTAAACCCAAAGTTTTTGATATAAATCAAAACGTAAAGTTGTTTTTCATGTCCAAAGTCACCAATGAAACTTCACGTGTAGATATGTATTTTGACGCTGGAACTATCAAAGGTGAAAAAGGCACATCTTCATTTGTGAATGGACTGCTTTTGTCCGGAAATGACGAAATTTCTTCAACTAAAATCAGCCATCAGATGGATCTTTTGGGTGGTTTTTTTGAAAGTGGAATAACAACTGAAGGTGCTGTAATTAGCATTTATGCTCTTCGCGAAAATATGCCCTCGCTCTTGCGATTGATTAAAAAGTCGATTGAAGAAATGAATTGCAATCCGAAGGAAGTAGAGGAATTAGTTCAAGATAGAAAACAAAAATTTCAGGTAAACCTTCAAAAAACTAGATTTCTTGCTCAAAGGGCGTTTCAGCATAATTTATTCTATTCTCATCCTGATTATGCCAAAGTGGTTGAGGAAGACTATTATGAAGATGTTGACCCTAAAAAACTCTATCGCTTTTTTCATAACAATTATCTAAAAGGTTTAACAAAAATAGCGGTGGTTGGCAATTTTTCGCAAGACTATGTTGATGAAATAATTGACCTTTTCGGAAGTTGGGCGAAAGAGGCAAAATGCGAATACGCTTCAGATTTTAAAAACCGAAGTGGATTGCATGCCGTTATAAAAAAGGACGCTATGCAATCGGCAATTCGCGTTGGTAAAATATTATTCAATAAAAACCATCCTGATTATAACGACTTCCAAATAATAAATACCTTGCTTGGCGATTATTTTGGGAGTCGACTAATGATGAACATACGCGAAGACAAAGGTTATACCTATGGTATCGGGTCAATGGTCGCTGAATTCAATAATTTCGGTTATTTCATGATTGCCACTGAAGTTGGAGCAGAATTTAAGGATGCGACAATCAAAGAAATTCAAAAAGAAATTGTTCGCATTCAAACTGAATTGGTATCGAAACAAGAGTTAGAATTAATTAAAAACTACATGCTCGGTCAACTTTTAAAAAGCGCTGATGGGTCTTATTCTATGATGGATTTGTACCTAAGTGCCGAAATACATGGTTTGGATTTAGACTTCTACAACGAGAGTATTAAAAGCATTCGGGAAATTACGCCAAAACGGATTCAAGAACTTGCTCTCAAATACTTGAATTGGGAAGATATGACAATTGTGACTGCAGGCTAAGTATTTCCTCACTTTTTAGCAACTAAATACAATCCTTTTCGTTTATACTAATGATGGATTTTCTTCGTTTAGTTCATATGAATCGAATTGTTTGGCTATTTCTTCTATTTTCCTTTATAGGGAAAGGATTAGTATATGCTGACAATCAATCTATTAGAGCTAAATTAATCCTTCCTCCTCCAATTTGGTCTTGCATACAAACCATTGGAACCGATGTAATCTTAAATTGGGAAGCCGTAGCTGATCCAGGTGGAAACTTTGTGGCCTATGAAGTTCATTCCGTAGAAGACGGATTAATTGCCACCATCCCAAATATTGCTATTACCACTTACACTCATGTTGGTATTACAAACATTAGAAATTATTTTATCGCCGTTGTCGACAATGTAACTGGAGCTACGAATAGTGCCACTTTGCAAAACCTGGTTTTAACATTGAATAATCCAAATAATGGAACTGCACTTTTGAGTTGGAATCAGACCGGCTTCCCTCTTCCTTCGCCTCCTGCAACGCCTATTAATATTGAGAAAGAATACCCGGCTGGAATTTGGAATGTAGAAAAAAGCGTTCCGTCCAATATTACATTTTTTAGAGATACTATTGATGTTTGCCAAGCGCAGATCAATTATCAAATTGTGCACCCTGGAAATGGCTGCGATTTCACTTCCAATGTCATCGGAGATGTTTTTGAAGATAAAATCACACCTGATATTCCGGTAATATCAAACACCACAATCGATACTGCAACTGGAAATGTAAATATATTTTGGAATCCCAACGGTCAACCTGATACTTATGGTTATGTCGTTTATTTAATGGATGCTAATGGCTTTCTAATTGAAATTGATACAGTCTGGGGACAGGGAAGTTCAAGTTTTAACTATGCTGAGAATACTTCGACTGGTCCATTAACCTATTCTGTAGCCGCTTTCGATAGTTGTTTCACCGCTTCGCTACCTCCAACTTATCAAACTTCTCCAAAAGCAGCTATTCACACAACCACTTTTCTTTCCGGAGTTTACAGTGAGTGCGGTTCATTTGCAACACTTTTTTGGACGAATTACGAAGGTTGGGACATTGATCATTTCACATTTTTCTATCACGATCCTACTCAAAATTGGATAAGCGTTCCCAATTTAAACGTGAACCAATATACAATGGTTTTGCCTACCACAGCAGTTTATGAATTTGTAGTTCAAGTGCACCACACTGATGGACGTAGCTCTTTTTCAAATGTTGTACAATTGACCGCGACAGCGTCATCGCCACCTGCCGTGAATTATATCACTACCGCGACTGTAATTAACCAAAAAGTCAATTTAAGACATCTTGTAGATACCTCTGGAAATGTTTCCGAAGTGGCATTTGAGTGGCTTCAAAAAGATGGTATTTTCAAAGAAGTTGGACGCGTTCCTGCTTTTTTACCTTTCAATACTTTTATTCACGAGGATGCAAATGTTGAAGAAGTCAATACCTATCGAGCGGTAATAATCGATAGCTGCGGAAACCAAACGATTATTTCAGACACCGTTCAAACTACTGTTTTGAATATAGTTGGTGATTCAATCAACCTAATCAATACATTGAATTGGACGCCCTATATTGGTTTTGATGGCCCTATCATCAACTATGATATTTTTCGTGCCATTGATGGCGTATTCGATCCTGTTCCAATCGACAATGTTGGCCCAGGGACGTTTTCCTATGAGGATTACGTTAGTGAGGAGATTGTTCGAAATACCTTGTGTTATCATGTTGTTGCCAACGAAGGCATAAATCAATATGGCTTTTCGGAAAGTGCGAATAGCAATGTGATTTGTAGTGAATTTTCACCAACCGTATTTATTCCCAGCGCCTTTACGCCTGGTGGGTTTAATCCTATTTTCAGACCAGAATATTCATATATGAAATTTCCGTATTTCTACATGTGGATTTACGATCGATGGGGACAAGTAATTCATGAAACCGAAAATCCTCTCACTGGATGGGATGGGACTCTTTTGAATGGTTCCGAAGAAGCTCCAAATGATACGTATCGATACCTAATTCGGTTTTATGGTATAG
Organism: uncultured Flavobacteriales bacterium; assembly: GCA_963977135.1. GTDB lineage: Bacteria > Bacteroidota > Bacteroidia > Flavobacteriales_D > Crocinitomicaceae > UBA2040. Next base: position 59,745 of record CAXBNN010000002.1, read on the forward strand.
ATGATCTTGAAATGATTTTCAAAGGACATTTTTCACTTCTACGATAATTTTATCTTTGTGAGGTGAAAAAAATTCTGGTAATCCAAACAGCCTTTCTTGGAGATGTAATTCTCGCTACTCCGATTGCCGAAAATCTGAAGCATAATTTCCCAAATGTGGAAATACACTACCTCGTTAAAAAAGGAAATGAATCGCTTTTAGAAAATCATAAATTCATAGACAAAGTCTGGACATTTGATAAAAAAAATGGGAAATTTAAAAACATCCTGAAACTTTCCAAATCGTTTAAAAAGGAGGAATTCGATTTAATTTATAATCTGCATCGCTTCGCTAGTTCAGGAATTATAGCTGCATTGAGCAACGGCAAAAAAACTTATGGATTCAAAAAGAATCCTCTTTCGTTTTTCTACACAAAATCATTTTCGCACGAAATTGGCAATGGACAACATGAAGTGGACCGAAACTTATCCCTTTTGGAATCTTTGAATTTAAGCTCATTGATTCGACGTCCTTCACTTTTCCCTTCAGACACAGATATTGAGAAAGTTTCCAAATTGAAAACAGACAACTATTTCTGCATCGCCCCAGCCAGTGTTTGGTTCACAAAACAATTGCCAAAAGAAAAATGGATAAAACTTGTTGAACAGATTTCTTCTAAAGGAAAAGTATATGTAATAGGAAGTCCGACAGATTATGATTTTTGCCAAGAAATAATCGAAGCAAGCGGAAATACCGCAGCAAATTTGGCAGGTAAACTTAGTTTACTGCAATCGGCTGCATTGATGAAAGATGCGAAAAGAAGTTATGTTAATGATTCTGGACCGCTGCATTTGGCTTCAGCAGTGAACGCAAAAGTTACCGCTTTCTTTTGTTCTACTATTCCAGAGTTTGGATTTGGCCCATTGTCCGATGACTCCATAGTTCTGCAGACTGAGGAGAAACTTGAATGTCGTCCCTGCGGCTTACATGGGTTCAAAGCATGTCCGAAAGGTCATTTCAAATGTGGAGAAATTTCATTGGACAAATTATAATTCCCAATTTTATAAAGAATCTGCATTCGTCCACTTTTAATTGTTTGTTATTTCACTTTCAATTATCCTCACGAAAAGATGATAGTTTGTACTTTTATAAAAAAATGACAATTATGACTGAAATAACTACACAATTAGAAGAACAAATCCGTGCGGAGATTACAAGCTTGAAGTCAACATTAACAGGAGATTTGTTTCAAGACATGGATACTCAGCAGAAAATTTATGAATTAAAAGTTCAATTGAATCCTGAAATTGTTGAAAATCCTCAATTGGATGATGATGAATGCTTGAGCTGTGGTAGCTGATTAAAAGATTTTTTGCATAACAAAATCTTCCATGAGGAAACCATTTCCTATATCTATGTCTTCAGTTTTGATTGTTTCGAAACCCGCTTTTTCATAAAACTGTACAGCATTGTTAAAACGGTTAACATTTAAATGAAGGCCTTTTAAATTTTTACTTCGAGCCAATTCTTCAATTTTTTCTAAAATAAATTTCCCAAGACCCATTCCGTGAAATTCTGGTTTTAGATATATTTTATGGATCCGCATTAATCCACTTTCTGGATAATTTTCTTCTAATCCACAAAATCCAATTTCAACGTTTTTATTGCGAAGGAAAAAAAATGTATGTCCTTCATCCAATTGATTGATAAGTTTCTCTGGCGCATACATCCAATTCAACATATAATCAATTTGAGCCGTCGAAAGAATCTTTGAAAATGTTATTGGCCAAATTTCTGATGCTAACTCAGACAACCTCTGCATTTCACTTTTATTAGCAAGTGTAAATTCATATTGCTGAAATTCTTCCATACTTTTGTAAATCTCAAATTTTCATCTAAATTAATATCTTAAAAGTAAATAAAATGAAAAAGTTAATTCTCCTTCTATCATTAGTTTTTCTAACTACGGAATTGGTAGCTCAAGAAAAATACGGTAAAACATTAAATTTTGGTGGTGGCCTTAGTTATTCAAGATATGCCCCTTTACCTATTCCAGCATTGAATTTAAATTATGAATTTGACATAGCTCCAAATACTACTTTAGGTCCGTATCTTTCCATTCTTCATCACAATGATTACGGGTATAATTACCTTGGTAAGAAATATAAGTATAGCAACACAATCGTTCCTGTCGGTGTTAAGAGTTACTATTATTTCGATGGCTTATTCAACTGGGACAAACGATTTGATGTTTATGCTGGATTGGCCGTAGGATTTAATATTGCATTTGGACGCTGGGAAAATGGATACAATGGCCCTGTTTATAATCCAACTTACAATCCTTTTTACGCGCAATTACACGCGGGTGGAGAATATCATTTCAAGGATAATTTAGGTGTTTATGTAGACCTCTCTACTGGACTTTCAACTGTAGGTTTGGCTTTCCATCTTTAAGATTTTATCAAACAAAAAAAAGGCTGAATCAAAATGATTCAGCCTTTTTTAATTTAGGTATATATTATTGTTTAATAAAGACTTTCTTAACTGAACCATATTCAGTATTCAAATCTAAAATATATGTTCCTTTTTCAAAATTCACTGTACTTAGGTGCAATGAATTAGATGATCCTTGAAGACCTTCTGATAGAATAACTCTACCGTTCAAATCAATCACTTTGTAATTAATAATTCCAAAAGAATTTGATTCAACATTCAATACATCAGAAGTTGGATTAGGATAAACCTCTACAAAATTTGACAAATTAACATCAGCCAAGCCAGTTTGATCTACGCTTATACAAGCTGAAGTATCTTTACATCCATTAATTGTAACAACCACTGCATAAGAACCAGTAAGTGTTATAGGATGGAAAGTTGGGTTTACACCTCCTGCTATACCTGTGAAAGAAGGACAATTAATCCATTTGTACGTTGCTCCTGTTTGAGTAGGTACAGTTAGATTTGAACCACTTTGAGTCACTGTTGTATTAATTACTTGATAAGTAGCCGTCAATGTAATTACACTATCACATCCTGCTGCATTAGGAATTGTTCTAGTATATGTTCCTGGTGCAGAAATAGTTTGCGTTCCAAAAGTTAAAGTACCTCCCTCACAAAATGACTGCGCAATTGATGCTGAAGACGCCAACTTAGCCGTTAGTGTCAAAGTAATTGTACTATCACAACCTTGAGCATTAGGAATTGTTCTTGTATAAGTTCCTGGTGCAGTTAAAGTTTGGGTTCCAAACGTTACGGTAGCTCCTGGACAAATACCTGCTGTTATTGAAGATGAAGTAGGTATATAATTAGCTAAAGTTAAAGTAACAACACTATCACATCCACCTGTAGAAGTTAATGTGTCGTAATACGTACCAACAGTAGATAATGTTTGTCCTGCGAAAGTGTAACTTCCACCTGGACAGATTCCTCCTGCTAACGCTGTATTCAAAGAGCTCACAAGTGAAACTGTTACTGAATCGGTAGATACACAACTTCCGATAGAACCAGAAACAATTGCAGTTGTTGTTGCAGTTGGTGTATAAGAATACGTTGTGACTGGTCCATTCGCTGCTATCATCCCATCAATATTGAATTGATAGTTAGTAAATGTTGACGACGCGGATAAGTTCAATGGTGTTGCAGAACAAATCGAACCGTTTGTAGCATTAGACGTTAAATTAATTCCTGCTTTCACAACTGCTGCTATCATAAATACACCAAATTGTGTATCAGTGAAAAAGCCACCTCCAAAAGTATTGAAACCACAATATTTGTTCGGCAAAACTATAAACGCACTTTGAGTAGCCAATGGGAAATATCCAGTTACTGTATTTGCATTTTGGCGGAAGCCGTAATAAACTGAATCTCCCGAAATGTCTATGTTTCCATTAATGAACGTCAATTCAACTGGCAGACCTAAATCGCCAGCAACAATTGTATATAAAGCTGTAGAGTCAATAATAACACCAGCAGCATTTAATAATACACCTTTAATTGTATTTCCAGTTACTGCAGTTCCAGTTGCAATTGTTGGACGAACCTTCTTTACGTACATCGGTTGTGCAGACGGCCCAATCAACAAATTGGCAAATATTCCTCCTCCAGTGTTATAGCCTAAACCACCAGTTATAGTATTACCAGCTGAATAACCAACTGTATCGCAATAAATATTTTGATTTGAAACGAACGCATCATTTGCAGTCTGCTGATCTGCAGGCACAGAAACTGTTAAAGTTTGTGATCCAGCAATAGTCTTTGGCACAGCTGAAAAAGTCAAATTTGCATCTGCTCCAGGGGCAATGGATGCGATAGTTTGTGTTGTTGTATAAGGATTCGCTCCGGCTACAGTCAAAGTGACAACTTTATTTGTAAGCGTTGCACTAGATGAGTTTCTGATAGTTGTATAAACAGATTGAGTCGTTCCAAAAATCAAGTTATCCTTCCCTTTATCGGCTGTTACACCCAAAACTGCTAGATTGTCAGTAAATGGATTAGGGAAACGAAAACGAATCACAGGTCGAAATCCAGAACTACCCGTTAAATCAGTAGCTGGAGTCGTTGTAGCCGTAGCTTGCACTTTCACACCTCCTGCAATCGTCGTATTGCATTCGTAAGCTGCTGCAGTTGTGGAGAATGTTGTCCCTAAATAATCGTAAGCAACATACAAACCTCCGCCTGTGTAGGTGAAGTTGGTAGATAAAACGACATCTGCTGGTCCAACTGCAGCAGGTATAGTCATCGTTGCGTTAAATACATTAGTCATTGTCGCTATTGCAGTCGCCCAGTTAAGTGACTTTAGATTGGTAACATCTGTTGTGTTTTGTAAATAAAACTTCATCGTTCCAGTAGCTGCTACGTCAGGAGCAGTGCTTAATGAAAATCCTAATCCATTTAGCGAAGTACCAACAGGTATTCCTGTTAACTCGGAAGCTGGGATGATTAAATGTCCGCGAAAAGTGGTGTGAGCAGCTGTACCATTTGGTGCTCTCAAGGTGGACGTACCGCCATTTGAAACTGGAGCTGGTACTGTTAGGTTAACCTGCGAAAATACAGTGGATATACTAAGTATAGAGCCAAGTAATAAGGTAATTTTTCTCATAGTTTATAGTATTTAATAGCTAAAAATAAACCAAAAAGCCATATTAAAAAATTTTTTAACAATTGAAACGCTATTTGTTAATCAATAATTATTCTGAACATAAAAAAAGCCCAGTAAAACTAGGCTTTTTTTTAATATATTAAATCAATGGATTAACCTCCAAAATCATCAAAACGCACATTCTCCGCTGGTACACCCCAGTCATCGCACATTTTTATAACAGCTTGGTTCATCATCGGTGGTCCACAGAAATAGAATTCAATATCCTCTGGATTCTCATGTTTCGATAAATATTGGTCAATAACCGCTTGGTGAACGAAACCTACGAATCCATCACCTTCTGTATCATCCATATCTTTCATTTCTTTCCAATTGTCTTCTGGAATTGCATTTGACAATACCATGTAGAATTTGAAATTCGGGAAATCCTTCTCTAAGGCACGGAAATAGTGAATGTAGAACAACTCTGCTCTTGATCGTCCGCCATACCAATAAGTAACTTTACGATTTGTTTTGATTGTTTTAAATAATTCATATAAATGCGAGCGCATAGGAGCCATTCCGGCACCACCACCAACATAAAGCATTTCTGCATCAGAATCGTTAATGAAGAATTCACCGTAAGGTCCTGAAACTAACACTTCATCTCCAACTTTTTGATTGAAAATGTAAGACGAAGCAATTCCTGGATTTACATTCATCCAACGATTTGCATTTCTATCGAAAGGTGGAGCAGCGACACGAACATTTAACATAATTCGGCGACCTTCAGCTGGATAAGAAGCCATAGAATACGCTCTAACAACCTCTTCGTCATTTTTCATTACTAAGTCTAACATTCTAAATGGACCTTCTGCCCATTCTTTTACAAACTTATCTGGTTCACCTGGATGGTCATCTGGGTGAGCCGTAACGTCCATATCCGAGAATTTCACAACACACTTAGGGATCTTAATTTGGATATATCCACCCGCTTTATAATCCATGTCTTCTGGAATCTCAACGATAAACTCTTTAATGTAGGTTGCAACGTTGTAGTTAGAGACAACTTTAGCTTTCCATTCTTTAATTCCAAGAACTTCTTCCTCTACTTCAATATGCATATCTTCTTTCACTTTCACTTGACATCCTAAACGCCAGTGAGCAGCAATTTCTTTTCGAGAAAAATGAGGTTCTTCTGTTGGAAGAATTCCTCCACCTCCAGACTCAACGATGCATTTACATTGAACGCATGTTCCTCCTCCACCACAAGCTGATGGTAAGAAAATACCGTTATTTCCTAAAGTTGAAAGCAAAGTCCCTCCACCATCAACTTCAATAATTGTATCGTTGTTGATTGTAATTTTAATTTTTCCTTTAGGCGAAAGTTTTGCCTTAGCAAATAATAACATTGCTGTCAAGGTCAATACAACAAACAAGAAAACTGCAATTGTTAATCCTAATGTCAATCCCATGATTATTTGTTTAAATCGTTATTAATTTGACTAGTCGTTACGGATGTTGCAGGTTTAGCTTTCGCTTCTTCCTTCCCGTATTTAATTCCACTGAAACTCATGAAAGCAATACCCATCAAACCAGTAATAATAAAAGTAATTCCTAATCCTCGTAATGGAGCCGGTACGTTTGAGTAACGGATTTTCTCGCGAATAGCAGCAATTGCCACGATTGCGATAAACCATCCAATACCTGAACCCAATGAGAACGCTGTAGCATCCAAAATTGTTGAGTATTGACGATCTTGCATGAATAATGCTCCGCCCAAAATTGAACAGTTTACGGCGATCAAAGGCAAGAATATTCCCAAGGCTCCATAAAGTGCTGGAGCAAATTTCTCAACCAACATTTCAACCAATTGCACGATAGATGCAACAACCGCGATAAACATGATGAAAGAAAGGAAACTTAAATCCAAGTCCGCGTATTCTGGCCCTAACCATGCCAATGCACCATCTTTTAAAAGGTAGTTCTCTAATAGGTAATTAACTGGTACTGTAACAACCAATACAAAAATTACAGCAGCACCTAATCCGACTGCTGTTTTTACTGTTTTAGAAACGGCCAAATAAGAACACATTCCCAAAAAGTAGGCAAAAATCATATTCTCAGAGAATATGGCTTTGATAAAAATATCTAATGTACTTTCCATTATTACTTATTTTAATGTGTTTCTATTAATGATTTGTTTCTAGAACGTTGAACCCAGATAATGATTCCAACTATGATTAAAGCCATTGGAGGCAAAATCATCATGTTATTGTTCATATATCCCATAGAATACAAACCTGTTCCCATTGGACTATCTGCCGTTGGGATTGGTGAACCGAAAATTGGAATACCCAATAATGAACCTGATCCGAACAACTCTCTAAATACAGCTACCAATATTAATAATCCTGCGTATCCAAGTCCATTACCAAAACCGTCCAAAACAGATGGCCAAGGTTTATTTGCCATAGCAAATGCCTCAAAACGTCCCATGATAATACAGTTCGTAATGATCAATCCAACGAATACCGACAATTTCTCAGAAACATCCGGAACGTATGCCTTAAGAACTTCATTTACAATAATTACTAAAGACGCTGCAATTACCAATTGCACGATAATTCTAATTTTTGATGGAATGTAATTTCTTAACATGGATATCAATAAGTTACCCATTACTGTTACAAAAATCACTGACAATCCCATAACAACACCTTGCATAACTTGCACGGTAATCGCTAAAGCAGAACAGATACCCAAAACTTGAACCGTTACAGGGTTGTTATCCGTCAATGGATCAGTGATCAGTTTTCTGTTCTTTTTGGAGAACAATGGCTCGCTTGGAGCTTTAGTTTTTTCTACTATTTCACTCATAACCTTATCTGTTATTTCAATGATTTAAAATAATCTGAATAAACGCCTAAACTTCTGTTTACCATTTCTTCAACTCCTTTGGACGTAATTGTTCCTCCTGTAATTCCGTCAACTTTCTTAGGATTTACCCCTGAACCATCCTTAACAATTTCGAATTTAGTGAAGTCACCATTATCGTCAGAAATAGTTTCATCGATCCAACGATCTTTGAAAAACTGCTGTGTAATTTCCGCTCCTAATCCTGGTGTTTCACCTTTGTGACCGAAAGAAACACCAATTATGGTACTCATATCGTCACCAAGACTAATATTACCCCAAATTGGACCCCATAATCCTTTACCTACAACAGGCAAAATATAAATGGTTTTTCCATCTCTTTTACCAATGTACAAAGGATACTTTCGGTCTTTTTTGTCTAAAGTTTTATCTTTAAAATCTTTTTGAATATCAATTTTAAATGCTTCACTTCCTTCTCCAATTACTTCTCCTTCTGCAGACAAAATCAAAGCATCCGCTTCGTTGATGTACTTTTTAAAAGTCTCATTGGCATTCTTTCTTGTAATTTTATCACCCTCGTCTACGGGTAACATAGCTTTCAAGATGTCCATTTTCTTTTTGACTTCTTGATTTTCATCTTGTTTGTCCTTCAATCCCATGGAAAGAAGAGCCAAAACTGTACCTACGACAACAACTAAAACAATTGCAAATCCGAAGGTATATCCGTTACTTTCTTTATTGAGCGCCATAATTAAGCTGTTTTTAATCGTTTAAGTCTTCTATTGATATTTCCTTGAACTACATAGTGATCAATGATAGGGGCCATCACATTCATGAATAAAATTGCCAACATTACTCCTTCCGGATAGGCTGGATTGAGCACACGAATAAGAATTGCTATTATTCCGCCAAATAAACCATACCAAATTTTACCCATCGACGTTTGTGCCGCTGTAACCGGATCGGTCGCCATAAATACTGCACCAAAAGCAAAACTACCGATTACAAGATGATAATACGCTGGTAACTCTAAAAATTCATTTCCACCTACCAGGTTTAAGATTCCACCCATTATTAATCCACCAGCAAAGAATGATGCAATTATTCGAAGTGAACCAACACCGGTAACTACAAGAATAAATGCTCCAATTAAGCATGCTAAAGTCGATGTTTCTCCAATTGAACCTGGAATCATTCCCAAGAAAGAATCCGATATACTATAATTATTGGTGAAGGCTCCTAAATTTTCAAATACTGGCTTATCACTCATAAATGAGGCCAAATCTCCTAGTGCAGTAGAACCTGTAAAACCATCTACATTCGCTTCTGTTCCAGCCATCCAAACTTTGTCTCCTGACATACTTGTTGGATAAGCGAAGAATAAGAATGCACGAGCTGTTAAAGCAACATTCACAATGTTCATCCCTGTTCCTCCAAATATTTCTTTACCTATTACAACGGCAAAAACTGTAGCAACGGCAACCATCCACAAAGGAACGTCTGCTGGCATTGTTAATGGAATTAACATTCCTGAAACCAAGAACCCTTCGTGCAACGAGTGACCTCTTAACATTCCGAACAAGAATTCAATTCCTAATCCAACGGCATAAGAAACAACAACAATAGGTAATACAGCCGCAAGACCAATTCCTATTTTTGTTCCCATATCAGCCCAATAAGGTAAATCACGGTTTCCCATTTCAGCAACCATTCCCCAGTGACCTGTGTTGTAGATACCGAACAATAAACAAGGCAACAATGCGAAAACCACTGTTATCATTGTCCGTTTCAAGTCAACTCCATCACGGATATGAGATCCTTTCTCGGTTGTTAATTTAGGAGTAAAGGCAAAAGTTGCCATTGTTTCAAAAAGTGGATTCCACTTTTCCCATTTGCCACCTTTGACAAAGTTGGGCTCCATTTTATGTAAATAATTTTCTAGAAATTTCATCTTTCGTATTGATTATTCCGTTACATGCATTCCTCTTGGATCAAATCCAAAGCTTGACGAATTTTGTCTTGAATATTAATTTTTGAAGTACAAACGTATTCGCACAAAGCGAAATCTTCTGGTGCAACTTCATAAATCCCTAAATTTTCCATTCCATCGATATCGTCTGTGATAGCAGCCTTCACTAATTGCATTGGCAAGATATCAAATGGGAAAACTTTTTCGAACTCACCCGTTACAACAAAACCTCTTTCCTCACCATTTGTATTGGTATCCAAAACGAATTTTTTATTCGGTGTCAGGAAAGTTGGGAATAAACGTGAATTTGAAAACTTATCAAATCCTAGAGCCAACCATCCTTTTGTTAAGAAGAACTTGTATTCATTTCCTTCTGGGATGATCGTAACTTGGCTGTGATAGAATCCAATATGTCCATTAGCAGATGACTTGTCACCGGTTAAAGGATTTCCACTGATAATTCGTACGTTATCCCCTTCAATGTTGCCTTCAATTATAGAAGACAATTCAGTACCTATTATTGTTTTGTAATATTTTCTATTTTTTGCAGAAGAACCTGTAAGACAAACCATTTTAGAGGCGTCGTACTTACCTGTTCTGAGCATTCGACCAATGATCATCACGTCTTGAGCATTCACTGTCCAAACAAATTCTCCTTTGTTGATTGGATCAATATGGTGAATCTGTGTACCAACATTTCCAGCCGGGTGTTTACCCGCTATCTTGTTAATTTGAACATCCTTTGCTGATGTAAACACTGAGTCCGAAGCTCCATTTGCATTAATAGTCAAATGAACTTTTCCACTTGTCAATTTTGACAATGCTGTCAAACCTGCTTGGAAATTTTCATTCTCACCGTGCAAAACAAGATCGTAATCTGGTGCTAAAGGCGAACTATCAAATGCAGAAACAAATATTGCTTTTGGCGTATTGTTCGGATTAGCGATCACATCAATAGGTCTTTGAATGATAAATGGCCAAAGACCAGATTTCAATAAATAACTTTTGATTTCTTCACCATTCGATGCACTTGGATCAATAATCCCAGCGTCAGAATAGGTCTGCTGACCATCAGAATCAACTATCACCTCAAGAATAAGGCGTTTATCTCCACGAACGATTTCACGAACCGTTCCACTTATCGGAGAAACAAATTTAATTGATTCTTGATATTTGTTTTGAAATAGAACATCCCCGGCCTTAACCGATTCACCAGCTTTCACCAGCATTTTTGGAGTCATTCCGTGGAAATCAGCCGGTTTGATTGAAACAAACTTAGGATGCACGTATTCCGCAACCACCTTTTCTGCTTCACCTACCAACTTGATATCCAATCCTTTTTTAAGCTTAACTGTCTTGGACATGCTTTAAAGCGTTTTAAATATTGGCGCAAAATTAAAAAATTGTTGGCTTATGCATTCATTTGAATGCCATTAACAAAGTTAAATTCTCAATTTAGATTGATTCTAAATAAGGGATAATCCAATATCAATTCGAGTTTTTCTGAAAAAATAATTGGCATTTGTCAGTTTTAAAGCTAAATTCGGAATAAGAATTAATTACAAAAGACAGATGAACACAGCAATTTCAGAAGGAGTTCAAGTTACTGTTTACGCGCAGTATCGACCTGATTTGACTAACGTCGAAGAGGGAAGATTCTTCTTTAATTACCGTGTAGAAATAATTAATAACAACAATTTTAAAATTCAACTTTTGCACCGCGATTGGTATATTTTTGACTCATTAAAGGAGTCAAATTTTGTTAGTGGAGCTGGTGTTGTTGGTGAACAGCCATTTTTATTGCCGAACGAGCATTTTGTATACACATCAGGTGCTGAATTGGCTTCGGACATCGGTTATATGAAAGGTTTTTATACGTTCAAAAACATCGCGAATGACGTATTCTTTCAGGTTCACGTTCCAATATTTCAAATGATAGCTCCCATCCGATTGAATTAATTTGCCTTTGTTTTTCTCAGGAAAAGAATACTCCCTCCTAAAAGAAGAATACTTCCAAAAAGAATATATTTTACTTTGCTTTTTTCATTCTTCAGTTTATTAATTAAAATAGTTTCTCTAGAATAATTATCCTGCATAGCGCTAGACCGATTTAATAATTCAACTAATTCCGCGTCATTCTCATTTTCAGTTTGGAGTTGATTCAACATTTTTTCTTTGATAACCGTATAATTTGTCAGATGGATTAATGCTTGATCAAATTGCTTCTTATTTTTGTAAATATTGGAGATTTCCAAAAGAGCGTCTGCCTGGTCTTGATATAAATCATGTTTCTTTGCTTCTTCGATTGAAAGCTGGAAATATTCTTCCGCCAAATCGTATTTCTCAGTTTCTAAGTAAAGGGAGCCAATATTATAATAACTCTCACAAACCAATTTTACATCGCCACTTTGAATTCTATATTGAAGTGAAGATTTAAACGCTTGCAAAGCGTCATCAACTTCTCCCTTAAAATATTTTGAAATGGCTAAATAGTTCTGTGCTCTTGCAATTGTTGCAGGATCTCCACTTTTAAATGCATATTCTGCTCCTTTTTCAAAATAATAACTCGCTTCATTTCTCTTTTCTTGTGTACTATAAATTTCACCCAACTGACCATAATATCCCGATAGTGCTCTGTTTTTCTTTAAAGGCAATAAGTGCTTAATACACTCTTTAAAAATCTGCTTGGCCTTTTCTAAGTGCCCCATTGGAATAAGAGCAGTAGCGATAAAAGAATTAGAATGATTTGCTTCACTGGCATTGTCTAAGCTTTTCCAGAGGTATTTTGCTTTTTTATAGGACTCAATGGCATCTTTATATCTTCCTCCTTTGTAATCACAGTGTCCAATATAATTGTTGATTATTGCCAAAACATTTACATTCTCGCCATTAGAAAAATAACGTTTGCTCACAAAGAGGTACTCTTTCGCCTTATCAAATTTTCCATTGTTCAATAAACAAATGGCTAAAACAAATTTCCCCGTATTGAGACTTTGCTTATTGTTCATTTTGACGCCACTTTCAAGAAGTTCTTTTGCGACTTTTTCAATTTGATTAAAATGAATATTTTCTGATTCAGTGGCTAAATCTATAAGTAATTGAGATTTTTTTAATTCGTTCTTCTCAGCCTTATATTTTTTTAACCGAAGATCAAATTCATCTTTACCAAAAGCAGAATTTCCAACAAATATGTTGAACAAAAAAAAGAGGGTAATCGCTCTATGCTTGATTGTGAACGGATAATTCATAGATGTGTAACAATAGTCATTGCAAGGATAAGCAACAATGTGTACTTTTGCAACAAAACAAATTACATTATGTCGAATGCAATATTTAAAGTTCCAGCAGCAATTAATGAACACATTAATAGTTATGCTCCAGGGACTTCTGAAAGAGAAGGTTTATTAAAACAATATAAAAAAATGTACAATCAGGAGCCGATTGATGTTCCGATGTACATTGGTAATAAAAAGGTGACAACGGGTAATAAAAAGCCGATGTCGCCGCCACACGATCATAAAAAAGTACTGGGTCATTATAATTTCGGTGATGCTTCGCACGTAAATATGGCTATTGATGCTGCTTTGGCTGCGAAAGACCAATGGTCTAATTTACCATGGCAAGATAGAGCTGCAATCTTTTTAAGAGCCGCAGATCTTTTAGCAGGACCATATAGATACAAGATGAACGCTGCAACTATGCTAGCGCAATCAAAAAATGTATTTCAATCGGAAATAGATTCTATTTGTGAATTGATAGATTTCTTGCGTTTCAATGTTCAATACATGACTGAGATTTATGCGCAACAGCCTAGTTCAAGCACAGGTGTTTGGAATAGATTGGAATATAGACCTCTTGAAGGTTTTGTTTTCGCAGTAACACCTTTCAATTTTACTGCCATTGCAGCTAATTTATGTGCTGCGCCAGCAATGATGGGTAATGTTGTTGTTTGGAAACCAGCTGAATCTCAAATTTATTCAGCTCAAGTAATTATGGAAGTTTTCCAAGAGGCTGGATTACCTGACGGTGTTGTAAATATGATTACTGTCGATGGTCCAACCGCTGGTGATATCATTTTTAAACACAAAGATTTAGCAGGATTGCATTTCACAGGTTCAACTGGTGTTTTCCGTCACATGTGGAAAGAAATTGGAATGAACATTGAAAAATACAGAAGTTACCCAAGAGTAGTTGGAGAAACTGGAGGAAAAGATTTCATCGTTGCGCACAGTTCGGCTGATGCACAAGAAGTAGCAACGGCTATCGCGAGAGGTGCTTTCGAATTCCAAGGTCAGAAATGTTCAGCTGCATCTAGAGGATATGTTCCACAATCAATTTGGGCGGATGTTAAATCAACTCTTGTTGAACAAGTGAAATCCTTCAAAATGGGAACGACTGAAGATCCTTCTAATTTCATTAACGCTGTTATCGACGAAAGAGCATTTGACAAAATTGCTGCTTACATAGATGATATCAAAGCACAACCAGACGCAGAAATTATCGTTGGAGGAAATTACGACAAATCTGTAGGTTACTTCATTGAACCAACTGTTGTTGTTACAACCAATCCAAAATTCAGAACCATGTGTGAAGAAATTTTTGGACCTGTTATGACAATCTACGTTTACGAAGACAAAGACTTCGACGCTGTTTTAGACATGGTTGATCAGACATCTGATTACGCCTTGACTGGTTCTATTATTTCTAAAGATCGTTACGTGATCAATCACGCAATGAAGAAATTGGAAAATGCGGCAGGAAACTTCTACATCAACGACAAACCAACTGGTGCCGTTGTAGGCCAACAACCATTTGGTGGTGCAAGAGGTTCAGGTACCAACGACAAAGCCGGTGCTGCGATGAACTTGTTGCGTTGGGTTTCAGCTCGTACAATCAAAGAAACATTCGTTACACCTAAGGATTACAAATATCCGTTCTTGGGTTAAGAAGATAGAAAATTTAAGTTTTGAAAAACGAAATCTCAGCAATGGGGTTTCGTTTTTTTTGTAGTAGAATTAAAGAGATTTGTATATTTATAAATCATTATTTCGTTGAATGCTGAAAAAGACAAGCAAACGGTTATTATCGGATAAAAAGAGTAAATACTATAAAGGCAGTATGCGCTATTGCGCATAGCGAATTGTTATATACTATTATGAAAAGAAGAAAAAGTGGAAAATTTTAGAATAGATGAAAACCAAGAACTAAAGCTAATTGATGGCAGATGGATATTGTATGTGAATGGTTCAAACCAAAAACAGGTGCCAAGTAGCTTATTTAAATATTACCCTCTCAACCAATGGAGTTTAGATGCACTAGAAAAAGGATACTTCTACCTAAATAACCCAAAAGATTTCAATGACCCATTCGACTGTAATTTTAATTTGATAACCGAGAATCAAAAAGATCTCAAAGATTAGGATTACGTTGAATTATTAAACGATGTTGAAAACAAAGGAATTACCTGTTTTTCAGAAGATGGTGTTCAGCCGTTAATGTGGAGTCATTACACTAATTCGTATAATGGGTTTGTTATTAAAATAAAACCTGATTTTGGATATTTAAAAGACCTTGGGTTTCATGATTTAAAATTACTACATGTGATATATTCGGAAAAACCCAATAGTGTCAGCGAAAATGCACCATTCGCAAATCAATATCAACTAGTTATTAAATTAGAAGATTGGAGCTATGAAAATGAATGGAGATTAATTGTTGACAAGACCAATCCTGATTTTAATCAAATTTTTTATGAGCCAGATACAATTCAAGAAATTTCATTTGGATATAAAATGCATCACAACAAAAATGAAGAACATGTCAAACTAATGCATCGTTTAGATGATCTAATTCATTCGAAATTTAAAGAAATTCCGCTTTTTGTAGTTGGACCTGATCAGAAAGAATTTAAACTTTCTAAAATCCCATTTAAATATGGCACTGTAGATGACTTTTTTAGCAAATAATTAATGTAAAAGTATATAACATTTTGTATGTTTCGTAGGCGGAGTTGCTGAGAATTAGAAAAGTTGAACTGTATTTGCCAGAGCGCCAAATCACCGATTTGGCTTTCGATAAAATAAAAACAAAATGCGGTGAGTTGGCTTGTGGGAAATTGGAAAATCCGTAACTTTCTAATTCGCCTATGAAAACATACATTTACCGTTAACAACCAATTTCAACAAAGACAAAAAATATAATAAATGAAAGATTTGAAAAATAAAAAAGCAATAATTACTGGAGGTGGAAGAGGTTTAGGAAAAGCTACTGCCATTGCCTTTGCGAAAGAAGGAATTGACGTAGCGATAACAGGTAGAAATGAAAAAAACTTAAAAGAAACAGTTGCTGAATTAGAGGCTTTTGGAATTAAAGCAATTTACTCAGTATTTGATATCGGCAATTATGAAAGCGTTAAAAACAGCATTAAAAATATTGTAGATAGTTTAGGGTCTGTAGATATTTTGGTAAACAATGCAGGAATTGCTGCATTTGGTTCTTTAGAAGAAATGGAGGTAATTACATGGAGTGAAATTATTCAAACCAACCTTATGGGAATGTATTACGTAACGAAAGAAATTTTACCCTACTTAATAGCCCAAAATGAAGGTGATATTATTAATGTTTCTTCTACCGCAGGATTGAATGGAAACGCAAATACATCTGCCTACTCAGCATCAAAATTCGCTGTTATTGGAATGTCAGAATCCCTAATGAAAGAGGTTCGGAAGAACAATATTCGAGTTTGTACATTAACACCAAGTACCATAGCTTCCGATATGTCAATTGAATTGGGTATTGCAAATAAAGATTCTCAAGATAGTGTGTTACAACCAGAAGATTTTGCGGAATTGATAGTTGCAAGTTTAAAACTCCCGAGAAGAGCCATGCTAAAAAGTGCATCTTTATGGTCTACAAATCCTTAATTAGAATTAAAAGAAATAGCTGAAGTATAAAAGCGAATTCCGATGGCATCCATATTATTTCGATGGGATTTTACTCATTGCCCTTTCGGCTATTGCGGTTATTGTCAAGGACGGGTTCACACCAGGATTTGCAGAAATCATTGAACCGTCAATGACATATAGGTTTTCGTAGCCAAAAACTTTATTGTCTTTATCAATTACACCAATAGAATTATCTTTTCCCATTACTGCGCCACCAAGAATGTGTGCCGTTGAGGGAATTCCTGCCAATGTTTCTAATGCAAAAGAGGTACTCACTCCATTTACAGCTTTTGCGTATTCTTTCACTAATTTGATGGATTCTGGAATAAATGGAGTTGGTTTCTTTCCTGAACTCATCGAAGAACGCATGGAACCGAACATATTTCTTTTAAACTTCAATTTACTATCCAAAGTTTGCATAAACAACAAGACTACAGTCTTTTTTGCCCAGCTATTTTTAAAATACACTCGGAAATATTTTACTGGAGATTTAACAAGAGCCAAAAATACTTTTCCTAACCTTAAAAAAACATTGTTACCAGTGACATAAGGAAAGTGAACCAACTTCCATGCGTTCGAGCCTTCACCATATCGACATATTTCCAAATGGCTATTTTCATCCGTATCCAGAATACTGCCAATTGCAACGCCTTTTGAAAAATTCTTATCTGAATCTAGACTTGATACACTTACCAAAGTCTCATTGTTACTTCGTATGTCCTCACCTAATTTCTCGGACAAGTTAGGCAATGATTTTTCCTTTAGTTTCAAAAGCAATTTCACAGTTCCTAAAACACCACCAGAAAATATAACCGCCTTTGCTTCAACTTTCCTTTTCTTAGCAAACAACTTTGTACTTGATTTGAAAGAAACTTCATACCCATCTTTACCATCTCGACTATTAATAGGCTTAACGTCATACACCTCCTTTTCAGCAATTATCTTTGCTCCGAGTTTTTGAGCTAAGTACAAGTAATTTTTATCCAATGTGTTTTTGGAATTATTTCGGCAACCTGTCATGCACGCTCCACAATAATTACAACCTGTTCTATCTGGCCCTTCACCTTCAAAAAACGGATCTTTTTCAGTTACGTTTTCTTCACCAAAATAAACAGCGACATTGGTAGGATTAAATTTTTCCTCAATATTTAGTTTTTGAGCGACAGTCTTCAACCCAATATCTCCATCAAATAATTTAGGATTCTGTGTTGCACCAAGCATTCTTAAAGCTTCACTATAATGTGGTTTTAATTCGCTTTCCCAATCATTAAGTTCTGCCCAGCTGCCTGTGGTGAAAAACTTTGTTTTTGGTATTGGCAAAGTGTTCGCATAAACCAATGATCCTCCGCCGACACCTGTTCCTGATAAAACGGCGATGTGTTTGAAAATGGACAATTTCATAATCCCAAAGAATCGCAACTTTGGAATCCATAGCCATTTACGGAAATTCCAGTTAGATTTTGGAAAGTCTTCCGCCTTATACCATTTTCCTTTTTCTATGACTAAAACCTTATAGCCTTTCTCAGAAAGTCTTAGCGCACTTACCGAACCCCCGAATCCACTTCCAATTATGACATAGTCATATTCCATAGAATCAAATATATCAATTTTTCACTCTAGAATAAACAAAAAAATGGGAGCCGATTTCTCAACTCCCATTCTCATTATTTGTTTTTATTACTAAGCTTCAGCTTCTAATCTTGCCAATTCTTCTTTTCCAGTTACAACTGCTTTTTGGAAACGACGTATTCCTGTTCCTGCTGGTATTAAGTGACCAACGATTACATTTTCTTTCAATCCTAACAAGTTGTCTTCTTTTCCGGCGATTGCTGCTTCGTTCAATACTTTCGTTGTTTCCTGGAACGATGCCGCAGAAATAAACGATTGTGTTTGAAGCGATGCACGAGTAATTCCTTGCAACAATGGTGTTGATGTTGCTGGAACTGCGTCTCTTGCTTCAACAGCTGTGCTATCAGTACGTCTCAATTGTGAATTCTCATCACGTAAACGTCTTGCAGAGATAATTTGACCATTTTTCAATGATGTAGAATCACCTTTTTCAACAACTACTTTCATTCCGTAGATCGCGTCATTCTCTTCCATGATATCTGCTTTGTGAACAGATTGTCCTTCCAAGAAACGAGTATCTCCAGCATCGATAATCTCTGCTTTCAACATCATTTGACGAACGATAACTTCAAAGTGTTTATCGTTAATTTTCACCCCTTGTAAACGGTATACCTCTTGAATTTCGTTAACAATGTACTCTTGTACAGCTGTTGGTCCTTCAATGTTCAATATATCGTTTGGTGTAACAGCTCCGTCAGACAAAGCACTACCAGCACGAACGAAATCGTTCTCTTGTACCAAGATGTGTTTCGAAAGTGCAACTAAGTATTTACGTACTTCACCTGTTTTCGTAGTGATGATAATTTCACGGTTACCTCTTTTTATTTTTCCGTATTCTGCAATACCGTCAATCTCAGAAATAACAGCTGGATTAGAAGGATTTCTCGCCTCGAATAACTCAGTTACACGTGGAAGACCCCCTGTAATATCCCCAGTTTTTCCTGCAACACGTGGAATTTTAACCAAAATTTCACCTGCAACAATCTTATCTCCTTCACCTACCGAGATGTGTGCATCTACTGGTAAACTGAATTCTCTTAATACTTCACCAGATTTAATATCAACAACGTGAATTGCTGGATTTTTCTTTTTATCTCTAGATTCAGTAATTACTTTTTCTGTAAATCCTGTTTGCTCATCGACTTCTTCACGGAAAGTAACACCTTCAATAATACTATCAAAGACAACTTTTCCAGGAACATCAGAAACGATTACGGCATTGTATGGATCCCATTTACAAATCACATCGCCTTTTTTCACTTTCTTAACGTCACCGATAACCATTTCAGAACCGTAAGGAATATTTGCTGTTTGAATAATGATTCCTGATTTTTCATCAGTTACTTTCATTTCAGCAGAACGTCCAATTACAACAACTTTCATTGTTCCGTCAGCGTTTTTCTTCTCAACTGTTCTCAATTCTTCAATTTCGAACTTACCGTTAGCTTTCGCTTTCAAGTCAGAGATATCAGTTGTGTTCGATGCAGTACCCCCAACGTGGAAGGTTCTCAACGTCAACTGTGTTCCTGGTTCACCAATAGACTGAGCAGCAACAACACCAACAGCATCTCCTAATTGAGCATCGCGGTGAGTTGCAAGGTTGCGTCCATAACATTTAGAACAAACACCTCGTCTCATTTCACAAGTCAAGACAGAACGGATTTCAACTTCGTCGATATCTGCTTTTTCTATCTCTTCAGCAACATCTTCGCTGATAATCTCACCTGCTTCAACTAAAAGTACTTCAGTTTCTGGGTGGAAAATATCATGTACAGAAGTTCTTCCTAAAATACGATCGTATAATGGTTCAACGATATCATCATTTTTCTTCAATGCAGTTGCAACCAATCCTCTCAATGTTCCACAATCTGGAACATTAATAACAACATCCTGAGCAACATCCACCAAACGACGTGTAAGGTAACCTGCATCGGCAGTTTTTAAGGCAGTATCGGCCAAACCTTTACGTGCACCGTGGGTAGAGATAAAGTACTCCAAAATCGATAGACCTTCTTTAAAGTTCGAAAGAATTGGATTTTCAATAATCTCTTGTGATGACGCACCAGATTTTTGTGGTTTCGCCATCAATCCACGCATTCCAGATAACTGACGAATTTGCTCTTTAGATCCACGGGCTCCAGAATCGTACATCATGTAGATACTGTTGAAACCTTGTTTATCTTCTTGCAATTGAGTCATCAAAGTTGCTGTCAAACGTGAGTTTGTATGCGTCCAGATATCAATAATTTGGTTGTAACGTTCGTTGTTAGTAATAAGACCCATGTTGTAGTTGTCCATTACCTCTTTTACGTCCGTTTCAGCTTTATCAACTAATTCGATTTTTTGTTTTGGAATGATAATATCATCCAAGTTGAAAGACAATCCACCTTTGAAGGCCATGTCGTAACCCAATTCCTTGATATCATCCAAGAACTGTGCTGTGCGAGATGTTCCACAAATTTTCAAGACTTTACCGATAATATCTCTTAACGCCTTTTTCGTTAAGACGTCATTGATAAATCCAACTTGACGTGGAACATTTGCGTTAAACAAGACACGTCCACAAGTTGTTTCTTTCATTATTAAAACAGATTCACCTTTTTCATTCAAGTCATATAACTTAACTTTAATGTGTGCGTGCAAATCCAATTTCTTCTCGTTGTAGGCAATAATAACCTCTTCTGGAGAATAGAAAATTCCGTTTTCACCTTTTACGATATCCTCACCTTTGGTAACTTTTCCTTTGGTAATGTAATACAATCCCAAAACCATATCCTGAGACGGTACAGCAATTGGAGCTCCATTTGCCGGGTTCAAGATATTGTGAGATGCCAACATTAACAATTGAGCTTCCAAGATTGCAGCGTTACCTAATGGTAAGTGAACCGCCATTTGGTCACCATCGAAATCGGCGTTGAAGGCTGTTGTTACCAACGGGTGCAAACGAATTGCTTTTCCTTCAATTAATTTTGGTTGGAAAGACTGAATACCCAAACGGTGCAAAGTTGGTGCACGATTTAAAAGTACTGGATGTCCTTTCAATATGTTTTCAAGAATATCCCAAACTACTGGTTCTTTTCTATCAACAATTTTCTTTGCAGATTTTACTGTTTTTACAATTCCACGCTCAATCATCTTACGAATGATAAACGGTTTGTAAAGTTCAGCAGCCATATCTTTTGGCAATCCACATTCGTGTAATTTCAAATCTGGTCCAACAACAATTACGGAACGAGCAGAATAATCAACACGTTTCCCCAATAAGTTTTGACGGAATCGACCTTGTTTACCTTTCAAAGAATCAGAAAGAGATTTCAATGGACGATTAGATTCAGTTTTTACAGCTGATGCTTTTCTTGAGTTATCAAACAATGAATCAACAGATTCTTGCAACATACGTTTCTCATTACGCAAAATTACTTCTGGCGCTTTGATCTCGATCAATCTTTTCAAACGATTGTTACGGATAATAACACGTCTGTACAAGTCATTCAAATCTGAAGTTGCGAATCGACCCCCATCCAATGGAACTAAAGGACGTAATTCTGGTGGAATAACTGGAACAACTTTAACGATCATCCATTCTGGTCTGTTCTCAATACGGTCTTTAGACTCACGCATTGCTTCAACAACCTGCAAACGTTTCAATGCTTCGTTCTTTCTTTGAACAGAAGTTTCAGTGTTTGCTTGGTGACGCAAATTGAATGATGTTTCATCCAAATCCATTGTGTGCAACAAATCATAGATTGCCTCGGCACCCATTTTTGCTTGGAACTTGTTTGGATCTGTATCTTCTAAGTATTGGTTTTCTTTTGGAAGTGTTTCCAAAATATCCAAATACTCTTCCTCTGTTAAGAAGTCAAGTCGAGTTAACTCAGAACCGTCAGCATTAACTGCAATACCAGCTTGAATTACGACATAACGTTCGTAATAGATAATTTGATCTAATTTTTTAGTTGGTAATCCCAACAAGTAACCGATTTTATTCGGCAAAGAACGGAAGTACCAGATGTGTGCAACAGGAACCACTAATGAAATGTGCCCCATACGCTCACGACGTACTTTTTTCTCTGTTACTTCTACGCCACAACGGTCACAAACGATTCCTTTGTATCGGATTCTTTTGTATTTTCCACAGTGACATTCGTAATCCTTAACCGGTCCGAAGATACGCTCACAAAATAAACCATCTCTTTCTGGTTTATACGTTCGGTAGTTTATCGTTTCCGGTTTTAAAACCTCACCGCTAGAGTTCTCCAAAATCATTTCTGGAGAAGCCAATGAGATTGTTATCTTATTGAAACTACTTTGTTTACTTGGTATTTCTTTTCTGTAAGCCATTTTCTTGCTTTTCTAAAAATTCAACAACTTGCGTTTAATCCAATGAAATGTTCAAACATAAACCTCTCAATTCATGTAACAATACATTGAAGGATTCTGGAATTCCTGGTTCAGGAATGTTGTCTCCTTTAACGATTGCCTCGTACGCTTTCGCACGACCATTCACGTCATCCGATTTCACGGTTAAGATTTCTTGTAGGATATTGGCAGCACCAAATGCTTCCAATGCCCAAACCTCCATCTCACCAAAACGCTGACCACCAAATTGTGCTTTACCACCTAATGGTTGTTGCGTAATCAATGAGTATGGTCCGATAGAACGAGCATGCATTTTGTCATCAACCATGTGAGATAATTTCAACATGTAGATAACTCCAACAGTTGCCGTTTGGTGGAAACGTTCTCCAGTTCCTCCATCGTACAAGTAAGTTTTACCTGAAGTTGGAACGCCTGCTTTCGCTGTCCATTCATCAATTTCTGATGGATGTGCTCCGTCGAAAATTGGTGTAGCGAACTTGATGCCTAATTTTTCACCTGCCCATCCAAGAACAGTTTCATAAATCTGACCTAAGTTCATACGAGAAGGTACCCCAAGTGGATTCAATACGATATCTACCGGTGTTCCGTCTTCTAAGAAAGGCATATCTTCAGCACGAACAATGTTTGCAACAATACCTTTGTTACCGTGACGTCCTGCCATTTTATCCCCAACTTTCAATTTACGTTTCTTAGCAACATACACTTTCGCCATCTTGATGATACCTGCTGGTAACTCATCTCCAACTGAAATGTGGAATTTCTTACGTTTGTAAGCTCCAAGCATATCATTTGCTTTGATGTTGAAATTATGAATTACACGTCCAATTAATGCGTTCAATCCAGTATCGCTCGTCCAATTTGTTGGATTTACAATGCTGTAATCAATTGCCATTAAGTTTTTAGACGCGAATTTTGTTCCTTTCTTAATGATTTCTTCTTTGAAATTATTGAAAACTCCAGCTGATTTAGTATCACCAACAATGGCAATTAATTTCTCAGATAAAACTTCTTTTAATTTCGCGAAATCTTTTTCGTAATCCGTATCCAACGACTCCAAAACTGGTTTGTCGTGTGCTTTAGATTTTCTGTCTTTAATTGCTCTAGAGAATAATTTTTTCTCAACAACAACACCTCTCAAAGATGGACCAGCTTTCAAAGAAGCATCTTTCACATCACCTGCTTTGTCACCAAAGATTGCACGTAAAAGTTTTTCTTCTGGAGATGGATCTGTTTCTCCTTTAGGAGTAATTTTTCCAATTAAGATGTCTCCTTCTTTGATTTCAGCACCAACACGAATTAATCCATGCTCGTCCAAATCTTTCGTAGCTTCTTCTGAAACGTTAGGAATATCAGAAGTTAATTCTTCCATTCCTCGTTTTGTTTCACGAACGTCTAATGAGTACTCATCGATGTGAATCGAAGTAAATATGTCATCTCTAACAACGCGCTCAGAAATTACAATCGCATCCTCAAAGTTGTAACCTTTCCATGGCATGAAGGCCACTTTCAAGTTTTGACCTAAAGCCAATTCACCACTTTCAGTTGCATAACCTTCACAAAGTACTTGTCCTTTTTCAACAGCGTCACCTTTCTGAACGATAGGTTTCAAGTTGATACAAGTTCCTTGGTTGGTCTTAGCGAACTTCGTTAATGTATAATGTGTTAATTCCGTATCGAAACTAACCAATTTATCTTCTTTTGACCAATCGTAACGGATTACAATTTCATTCGCGTCAACGTATTCAACAACACCAGCTCCCTCAGCGTTAATCAATACACGTGAATCTCTTGCAACCAATCTTTCGATTCCTGTTCCCACAATCGGAGAATGTGGTTTCAATAATGGAACAGCTTGACGCTGCATGTTAGATCCCATCAAGGCACGGTTGGCATCATCATGCTCCAAGAAAGGAATAGAAGATGCAGCAATCGATGCAATTTGATTGGCTCCAACGTCCATCAATGTCAATTCTTTTGGTTGAACCACTGGGAAGTCACCTCCGGAACGTGCTTTAACCACTTCCGTCAAGAATTTTCCTTTTTCATCAACCTTCGCATTCGCTTGGGCAATTACTTGAGAATTCTCTTCTTCAGCTGTTCTATATAATGGTTCTTTATCAAAGGCAACTTTACCATTTTCAACTAAACGGTAAGGAGTTTCGATAAATCCAAGTTTATTCACTTTTGCAAAAACACATAAAGATGAAATCAAACCAATGTTTGGTCCCTCTGGTGTTTCAATCGTACAAAGACGACCGTAGTGTGTGTAGTGAACATCACGCACCTCAAACCCTGCTCTTTCTCTAGAAAGTCCACCAGGCCCTAGTGCTGACAAACGACGCTTGTGAGTTACCTCTGAAAGCGGATTCGTTTGATCCATGAATTGAGACAACTGATTCGTTCCAAAGAATGAATTGATTACGGAAGACAAAGTTTTCGCGTTGATCAAATCGATAGGAGTAAATACTTCGTTGTCACGAACGTTCATACGCTCACGGATAGTTCTTGCCATACGAGCAAGTCCAACTCCAAACTGAGAATACAATTGTTCACCAACTGTTCTTACACGTCTGTTTGACAAGTGATCAATATCATCAACATCTGCTTTTGAGTTAATCAACTCAATAAGATATTTAATGATCATGATCATGTCATTCTTCGTCAATACTCTCGACGTTTCAGACATATCAATACCCAATTTTTTATTCATTCGGAAACGACCAACCTCACCTAAATCGTAACGTGTATCAGAGAAGAATAATTTCTCAAATACATTTTTCGCTGTTTCATAATCTGGCGGCTCAGCATTTCTTAATTGTCTATAGATATGTTCTACCGCTTCTTTTTCAGAATTGGAAGTATCTTTTTGCAATGTGTTGTAGATGATTGTAAAGTCAGCGCTATTTACATCCTCTTTGTGCAAGATGATATTTTTAACCCCTGAATCTATAATCAAGTCAATGTGCTCTTCTTCGATCAATGTTTCACGATCTAAAAGAACTTCATTTCTTTCGATAGATACAACTTCTCCAGTATCCTCATCAACGAAATCTTCAACCCATGTTTTCAAAACACGAGCAGCTAATTTACGTCCAACAGCTTTTTTCAAATTTGCTTTCGTAGCTTTCACTTCGTCAGCTAATCCAAAAATACCTAGGATATCTTTATCTGATTCGTACCCAATCGCACGGAATAAAGTTGTAACTGGTAATTTTTTCTTTCTGTCGATGTACGCATACATAACGTTATTGATATCCGTAGCGAATTCAATCCAAGAACCTTTAAATGGAATGACTCTTGCAGAATACAATTTTGTACCGTTTGCGTGACGACTTTGTCCGAAGAATACTCCAGGAGAACGGTGCAACTGAGAAACGATAACACGCTCAGCTCCGTTAACCACGAATGATCCTTTCGGTGTCATATATGGAATTGTACCCAAATACACATCTTGCACGATGGTTTCGAAATCCTCGTGCTCAGGGTCGGTACAATACAATTTCAATTTTGCCTTCAGTGGAACACTGTAGGTCAACCCACGGTCAATACACTCCTCGATGGAGTAACGTGGTGGGTCGATGAAGTAATCCAAAAACTCCAATACAAATTGATTTCTAGTATCAGAAATCGGGAAGTTTTCAGAAAATACTTTAAATAATCCTTCACTTTCTCTGTTGTCAGGAGTTGTTTCCAATTGGAAAAACTCTTGGAAGGATTGTAACTGAATATCCAGAAAATCTGGGTATTCAAATTGACTTTTGCTCGATGCAAAGTTTATTCTTTTCGAAGTAATACTTGATGTTGCCAAGATCCAAAGATTTTGTTAAAAATGAGCTTAAAATGTACTTTAATGCTAAAAACAGGAATAGGCACGAGCTATTTCTAGCCGTGCCTGTTCCTTTAAAAAGTATGGTAATTACTTAACTTCTACTTCAGCTCCAGCTTCTTCTAGAGACTTTTTAAGTCCGTCAGCTTCGTCTTTTGAAACACCTTCTTTCAAAGTTGTAGGTGCTCCATCAACTAAGTCTTTAGACTCTTTCAATCCATTACCAGTTAATTCTTTTACTAACTTAACTACTGCAAGTTTGTTAGGACCACCTGCTTTCAAGATTACATCAAAAGATGTTTTCTCTTCAGCACCTAATGCCTCACCACCACCAGCTGCTACTGCAACTGCTGCAGCTGCTGCAGGTTCGATTCCGTACTCATCCTTAAGGATAGTTGCTAATTCATTAACTTCTTTTACTGTTAAGTTAACTAGCGTTTCCGCGATTTGCTTCAAATCAGCCATTTTATTTTAAATTTTAATAAAGGTTCTTAAATAATAATTTTTCTTATGCTCGATTTTCGAGCGTTTTAAGTATTCCTGCGATTTTACCGCCAGAATTTTTCAGACCAGAAATAACATTCTTCGCTGGAGATTGTAATAATCCAATGATTTCGCCCAACATCTCTTCTTTGCTCTTAAGTGATGCAAGAGATTCCAATTGGTTGTCACCAACGAAAACTGCTTCATCAATATAAGCACCTTTAAGAATAGGTTTATCATTTTTCTTACGAAACTCTTTTATCAACTTCGCTGGCATATTACCTACTTCTGCGAACATGATGGACGTAGGACCAGCCAAAACTGTTCTTAGGTCACCGAAGTTTTTCCCTTCTACTTGATCCATTGCTTTTGCAAGCAAGGTGTTTTTTACAACACGCATACGGATTTTAGAATTGAAACATCTTCTTCTCAATTGATTCACAACTTCAACGGTTAATTCACCCGTATCAGCTAGATAAAACACATTTGAATCTGACAATTCTGCCGCTAACTCACTAATATACTTCGCTTTTTCTTCTTGATTCATATTACTGAGTTTTAAGCTAATAATGATTTAGCATCGATTTGAATACTAGGACTCATTGTGGAACTAATATATATGCTACGCATGTATGTTCCTTTTGCAGAAGATGGTTTCA
This sequence comes from uncultured Flavobacteriales bacterium, assembly GCA_963977135.1. Classification (GTDB taxonomy): domain Bacteria; phylum Bacteroidota; class Bacteroidia; order Flavobacteriales_D; family Crocinitomicaceae; genus UBA2040. The sequence continues at coordinate 87,568 of CAXBNN010000002.1, forward strand.
ATTTAATTAAAGATTGAATCAATTCATTTGCATTCTCACGGATTTTGTCGTCAGTGAAACTCACTTTCGCAACACCAGAGTGAACGATTCCGAATTTATCAACTTTAAAGTCAATTTTACCAGCTTTTACTTCTTCAACGGCCTTACCGACTTCCATAGTTACTGTTCCTGTTTTTGGGTTAGGCATTAAACCTCTTGGTCCTAAAACACGACCTAGAGCTCCAACTTTACCCATACATGCAGGTGTTGTAACGATGACATCAATATCAGTCCATCCTCCTTTGATTTTTTCGATGTAATCGTCCAAACCAACGAAATCAGCACCAGCAGCTTTTGCTTCTTCCTCCTTGTCTGGAGTACACAATACCAAAACGCGAACGTCTTTACCAGTACCGTGAGGCAATGCAACTGTTCCTCTCACCATTTGATTTGCTTTACGAGGGTCTACACCCAAACGAACACAAATATCAACGGAAGCATCAAATTTAGTTGTGGAAATTTCCTTCACCAAACTACATGCCTCAGCCAATGTATAAACTCTGTCAAGATCAATCTTGGACAAAGCTTCCTTTCTTTTTTTAGAAATTCTCATTGTTTCAACTATTATTTGGTTACAGGTGCTGTTCCACCTTTTACTGTTATCCCCATACTTCTTGCTGTTCCTGCAACCATTTTCATAGCTGAGTCTACAACGAAGCAATTCATATCCGGCATTTTGTCTTCTGCGATCGTACGAATTTGATCCCAAGAAATATTACCAACTTTCGCCCGGTTAGGCTCTGCTGATCCTTTCTTGATCTTCGTTTGCTCGAGAATTTGTACTGCTGCCGGTGGAGTTTTTAATACAAAATCAAAAGATTTATCACCATAAACCGTGATAACTACTGGTGTAACCTTTCCCATTTTGTCTTGCGTACGAGCGTTAAACTGTTTGCAAAACTCCATGATGTTCACACCTTTCGCACCCAAAGCGGGTCCTACTGGTGGAGCTGGATTGGCAGCACCTCCTTTGATCTGTAATTTGATCAATCCTGCTACTTCTTTAGCCATTTATTTATAATTTGTGTAGTCAAACATGAGTACTTGCGGGAAGCTTTAAGCACTTTTCTCACTCCTACGGTTAATATACAATCTTATACTTCTTTCTCTACTTGCATGTAGCTGAGCTCCAACAAGTTTTTTCGACCGAAGATTTTTACCATCACCTTCAATTTTTTCTTTTCTTCGTTGATTTCATCAATCACACCTGAGAAATTATTGAAAGGTCCGTCTATTACTTTAACAGCTTCGCCAACTACGAAAGGAATTTTCATTTCTTCCTCCGTTTCCATGAGCTCGTCCACTTTTCCTAATATTCTGTTTACCTCTGATAAACGCATAGGAACAGGTTCTCCGCCTTTGACAGCACCTAAGAAACCTATAACATTAGGAATTCCTTTAATTACGTGTGTCACCTCACCAACTAATGCTGCTTCGATTAAAACGTAACCAGGTAAATAAGCTTTCTCTTTGCTTACTTTTTTTCCGTTACGGATTTGAAATACCTTTTCAGTAGGAATCAGCACTTGATTGACATAGTCTGTCAATTTCAATCGTGCAATTTCCATATCTAGGTACTCTTTTACTTTCTTTTCCTTACCGCTAACGGCTCGCACTACGTACCAACGTTGTTTGATATCTGCCATTTGATAAATTAAAATAATCTGTAAATGAAACCCATAACACCTTGCCACAAAGATTTAGTATCTCCAGTAATACCGAAGATGAAATCCATTGCGAATATCAATAAAGAAAAAATAACAGAGGCAACAACTACTATAATAGTATTACTCTGCAATTCTTTCCAAGTAGGCCACGTAACATTGTGAACCATTTCGTTCACTGTTTCGTTGATGTATTCTTTTACTTTTGACACTGTCTTTAATTTTTGCACGGGCGGTAGGGATCGAACCCACGACCAATGGTTTTGGAGACCACTACTCTACCAGCTGAGCTACACCCGTGTAAAAAGGGGAGCGAACTCCCCTTTTATATATAATTGTACTAATTATTAAGCGATGATCTCAGTAACCTGGCCAGCACCTACTGTTCTACCACCCTCACGGATTGCGAAACGTAGACCTTTGTCCATAGCTACAGGAACGATCAACTTAACAGTAATTGATACGTTATCACCTGGCATAACCATCTCACGACCATCAGTCATAAAGATTTCACCAGTTACGTCTGTTGTTCTGAAGTAGAACTGAGGACGATATTTATTGTGGAATGGTGTGTGACGACCACCTTCTTCTTTCTTCAATACATAGATCTCAGCTTTGAATTCTGTGTGTGGAGTAGTTGAACCTGGCTTACAGATAACCATACCTCTTTTGATTTGAGATTTTTCAATACCTCTTAACAAAAGACCTACGTTATCACCCGCTTCACCTCTATCCAAGATTTTACGGAACATCTCAACTCCTGTAACAGTAGAAACCAATTTCTCAGCACCCATTCCAAGAATATCAACAGATTCACCAGAGTTGATAATACCAGTTTCGATACGACCTGTTGCAACTGTACCACGACCTGTAATCGTAAATACATCTTCAACTGGCATCAAGAAAGGCTTGTCAACTTCACGTGGAGGAAGTTCGATATAAGTATCAACAGCATCCATTAATTCTTCTATTCCTTTCACCCATTGCTCTTCACCATTCAATGCTCCTAAAGCAGAACCTTGAATAACTGGTGCGTTATCACCATCGTAGCTGTAGAAAGAAAGCAATTCACGTACTTCCATTTCAACTAACTCTAATAATTCTGGATCATCAACCATATCCACTTTGTTCATGAATACAACCAATCTTGGAACACCAACTTGGCGACCTAAAAGGATGTGCTCACGTGTTTGTGGCATCGGTCCATCAGTAGCCGCAACTACCAAGATAGCACCGTCCATTTGAGCAGCTCCTGTAACCATGTTCTTTACGTAATCCGCGTGACCTGGACAGTCAACGTGCGCGTAGTGACGAACTAGTGTTTCATACTCAATGTGAGATGTGTTAATTGTAATACCACGTTCTTTTTCTTCCGGTGCATTATCAATTGACGAGAAATCTCTTGTTTGTGCAAGACCTTTAGAAGCCAATACAGACGAAATTGCTGCTGTCAATGTAGTTTTACCGTGATCTACGTGACCAATTGTCCCGATATTCACGTGTGGTTTGGAACGATCAAAATTTTCCTTAGCCATTGTTATATTTGTTACTTAGTTAATAAAAAAAACAAACCTTTAATATAGGTCAATTTTCACCCCTTTTTCGGATGAAACTGAACTAAAAATACTTTCTTCAGAGCCAATGACGAGAATTGAACTCGTGACCTCTTCCTTACCAAGGAAGCACTCTACCCCTGAGCTACATCGGCAACTAATTCTTTCAATTGAGCGGGAGACGAGATTCGAACTCGCGACCCTCAGCTTGGAAGGCTGACGCTCTACCAACTGAGCTACTCCCGCTTATTATAAAAATAAAAAATGTGGTGGGGGTGGATGGACTCGAACCAACGATACCTTACGGTGGCAGATTTACAGTCTGATGCAATAGCCACTATGCGACACCCCCAATGTTATTTTGAGCCGATGGAGGGATTCGAACCCCCGACCCGCTGATTACAAATCAGCTGCTCTGGCCAACTGAGCTACATCGGCACATTTTAATTTTTTGGTCAATAATTGAAAGAACTTTTTTCGTATTCCCCCTTATTTGGGTTTGCAAATGTATGAAAGAAATCTTTTATAGCAAGTGAAATATTCTGATTTTTTTAGATTATTTTATTTCATAATAAAAAAAGGTGGCCAATGACCACCTTTTCAACCAATTAGATTATACTATTTTTTTTCTTTAGCTTTCGTAACTTGCTTTCTCAAAGCTTCAACAGCTAGGTCGGCGGCTTCTTCAAAACTTTTACATTGTTTTTTTGCAAAAAGCTCTTTGCCGGGTATTAATATTTTTACTTCAGCTACTTTATTTTCATGATCTTGACTTTTATCCAATCTTAAGAAGACTTCACCTGCAATTATATTGTCGAAAAAAACTTCCAATTTATTCACTTTCTCATTTACGAATCCAATCAACTTTTTGTCAGCTGAAAAATGTATAGAATGCACCTGAATGTCCATATTTAATTTGTTTTGTGCCCACGCGGATGAGCTTGTGAGTAAATATTCGATAACTGAGCAAACGAATTGTGAGTGTAAACTTGTGTAGCAGCCAAATTAGCATGCCCCAAAAGCTCTTTCAAAGTTTCAAGACCCGCACCGTTGTTTAACATATGTGTAGCAAACGTATGTCGGAGAACATGAGGACTTCTTTTATCCAAACTCGTCACTTGACTAAGGTAGAAATTAATTTTTCTATAGACAAGCTTAGGATATAGTTTCTTACCGTTTTTTAATACAAACAAAAAATCACCTTTTACCCCGTTATCCTCACGACACGATTTGTAAGATTCAACTAGTTGGTGTAAGTCTTTTGAAATTGGGATTTGCCGTTCTTTGTTTCTTTTTCCAACGACGCGTATGTATGCTATTTGTACTTGTTTGTCTGTTAAATTAATTAGTTCGCTTAAACGTATTCCTGTTTGGTAGAACATTTCGAATATAACATGGTCTCTGTGCTTATCAAAATCTGAAAAATCTGAAAAAACATCGGTTTTCATCAATTCCGATTGCTTTGCGAAATGTGGTAAACGTTTTTCCGTTTTAGGAGCTTTAATTTTCGCTAGTGGATTGTCAACGACTACTTTCTCTTTTTTCAACCACTTAAAGAATGCACGAAGTGAAGAGATTTTTCTATTTATACTTCTATTGCTTATTGAGTTTTCATTCAATTCAATTATCCACGAACGTATGTCTCGAAAATGAACAACAGATAATCCTTTATCATCAAGACTAAGGCAATCTAAAAATTGTTCGATATCCTTCCTATAAGCTAAAAGAGTATGCTCTGAATAGCGTCTTTCTACTTTAAGATAATTGATGAATTTTTCGAGCATAAAAAAAGGAGACATTACTGTCTCCTTTTTAACGTATCATTACAGAAATTGTTACACTTCCGCGCTATTCAATCTTTGTTTGTAAGCTGCCTTGATATTTTGTTGACGGTCGATTACAGATGGCTTGATAAACTCTTTACGAGCACGCAATTGACGCATAACACCTGTTTTATCAAATTTCTTCTTGTAACGCTTTAAGGCTCTTTCGATGTTTTCACCTTCTTTAACTGGAACTATTAACATATCTGTATTTAATTATTTAATGCAATTTTGGATGGCAAATGTACGGGTATTTCCCGAAAAAACAATACCTACTTTAAAATTTCTCTAGAAATTACTAATTTTTGTATTTCTGTTGTCCCTTCACCAATGGTGCAAAGCTTTGCGTCACGGTAAAATTTCTCAACTGGAAAATCTTTTGTATAACCATAACCGCCGAATATTTGAACAGCATCATTGGCAACTTGACAAGCAATTTCAGATGCATACATTTTTGCCATTGCTGATTCTTTTGTCAAATTTTTCTTGTTATTTTTCAAAAAAGCAGCTTGATTCAATAATAATTCAGCAGCCTCGATTTTCGTCGACATATCCGCCAATTTAAATCCTATAGCTTGAAACTGAGCGATAGGCTTTCCAAATTGCTCTCTTTCTTTTGCATATTTAACTGAGGCTTCAAAAGCACCTTTTGCAATACCAAGAGCCAATGCTCCAATAGAAATTCGACCTCCATCTAAAATTTGCATTGCTTGTTGGAAACCTTCTCCCTTAGCTCCAATTAAATTTTCAGCAGGTATTCTGCAATTATCAAAAATCAATTCGCAAGTCTCGGAAGCTCTCATTCCTAATTTATTCTCCTTCTTTCCAGCAGAAAAACCAGGTGTACCCATCTCAACTATGAAAGCCGACATTCCACGAGAATCTCCTTTTTCACCTGTTCGGGCAATAACAACTGCTACATCTCCAGATTTTCCATGAGTGATGAAATTTTTAGATCCGTTTAAGACCCATTCATTTCCTTCTAAAACAGCAGTAGTGTTCATTCCACCCGCATCAGATCCTGTACCTGTTTCCGTTAGTCCCCAAGCGCCGATCCACTCTGCAGTAGCTAACTTTGGTAAGTATTTCTTTTTCTGTTCCTCACTGCCGTGATAGTAAATGTGCCCTGTACAAAGTGAGTTATGAGCGGCAACGGACAATCCAATTGACCCACAAACTTTTGCGATTTCGGAAACTACGGTTATATATTCGAAATATGTAAAACCTGAGCCTCCATATTCTTCAGGAATAAAAACTCCCATTAAACCCAACTCTCCTAATTTTTTGAATACATGAACTGGAAATTCTTGGGATTCATCCCATTCCATAAAATGCGGTCTAATTTCTTTTTCAGCAAAATCGCGAATCATCTGCGCGATCATTTTTTGATTTTCGTTTTGATCAAAATTCATTTCTATCCTTTATTTTTCTTTTTGATAGTGTATTATCGCTTCAATATTTGAAGAGAATTTCTCTAGCTTATCTTTTCCATTCAGGAAATCCAGTGCTACTAAGAAATTAAATCCAACCAACTCGCCACCACATTTTGTTATTAGGTTGGCTGCAGCTTCGGCCGATCCACCCGTGGCAAGTAAATCGTCATGAATTAATATTCTCTGACCTTTTTTTACTGCGTCGGTATGCATTTCAATTTCGGCACTTCCATACTCCAAATCATAGGAGTGTTGAATCTTATCATACGGTAGTTTGCCCTTTTTACGAATTAGTATAAAAGGCACGCCCAAACGCATTGCTAATGGATAACCAAATAAAAAACCTCTACTCTCAACACCTGCAACAGCCTGAATGTTCTGTTCTGCATAGAAATTATATAAAAAATCTACTATTTCGTTAGACAGTTTAGGGTCTAGCATTATTGGAGTAATGTCCTTAAATACAATGCCTTCCTTTGGAAAATCCTTTACGTCGCGTATTGCGCTTTTTACTTTATCTATTAACATATCGGCTACAAATATACGTAGGGTTTTAGTTTTAAAAAGAGTTCTCTATCAATTAAAAAAGATTCTTTTAGTTCTTCAACTGATTTGTACCCTCCTTTTTGATCACGCATCTTTACTATACTGTTTGCAATTTTCGAATTTATATACGGATGTTTATATAAATCTTCAAAAGTTGCAGAGTTTAAATTGATCTTACTAATTATATCAGGGTTGACTCGAAGATATTTTTCAATTTCATCATACTTATCTTTCTCCATTTTATATACCTCTAATACTTGTTCCTTGTTTATAAAACCACCAAGTTCAGAACGTTTTTTTATAATCATTTTGGCAAAGAACGGACCAATTCCTGGCACTGTTTCTAGTTCTTCTTGTGTGACTGTATTCAATTCTAGAAGAATAACTTTGTCGTTGTTTGGATCTTTATATTGATTAGTATAGGATGTGTTTCCTTTGTCAGCATTGTACTTTGGTCTTTCAGGATAAAAAGTCGAATCTTTGATTAAAGCATAAAGTGGATCCGAAATGACAAAAATTTTCTTTAAATCTTCATTTGAATAGATTTCCCTTTTTATGAACTTCAGAATTACATTTGCTTGCTTTTCTGACAGACCTAATTTCGTCCAATCTTCGACTGAGTATTCATTGGGATTAAATCTTTTAGATGGTCTTTGAAATTTCTTCTTCTTTGAATATTTCTCTTTTCTTTCGAAGTCTTTTCTCTCCTTAAAGGTATTTAACTTTTCTGCCTGAGCTATTTCGGTATAGGTCAGTTTCATTTTTTCTTTAGGAAAAACCCAGAGAAAAAATCGCGGTGAATAGATAATTATCAAACATATCGCTGCCAATACCAAAATACCTATTCTGGTTCTTTTGGAAATGTGAGTTTCCTGATTCGACATCTGAGAAATTAAATACTCAGTTTATTCGTCGTCGTCGTTTTCGTAGTAAGAATCTGGCTCCGCTTGTTTAGGAGCTCTCAAAACTTTAACGAAAAAATATACCATAAAAAAGGCAACTAATACTTGAGTCACCACCATGGTGATCAATGCTGAAGTATTCATGATTGTAATTTTTTACGTCCCGCTCGCCATACGAGGAAACAAATGAATAAAAACAAGCCTAAAAGTAGGAATCGACCTATGCTCGTATACAATGACTTATTTGTGAATTTACCTGTTGCAATAGTAGAACCTAATTTTAAGGCATCTCCTTTTTCAACAGTAATTTTATTCTTCCATTTAAATTTGTATTCTCTACAAACTGCTATTGAATCAAAGAAAACATAGTTTTTACCAAGTTTAGAGAGAATGGCCTCTTTTACAGCCTCTTTAACTACTCCTTTTTCGTTGCGGTAGAAACGCACATTATCTTTAACTTTTAGAATATGTACCTTGTTTTCTTCGTCATGGATTATTGTGTCCACGATTCCGGAAGCTTGGTCGTACTCTTTGTGGTCAGAGAAAAACTCTTTGTTTACCACAATATCACTATTCGTAATTTTGGCCAAAACACTTCCGTTATCTAATTCCCATTTTTCAGTTATCGCTTTTTTCCAGTCATTCCCTTTTGGAGTAATAAATGCTCCAAGGAAAACGATTAATAAAATCGAAGGAGTTACATATTTCAAAATTGGTTTATAGATTCGTGGAAGTTTAATATCCGCTCCTGAATTAATTTCATCCCATCCTCTTGTAATTCCAAAAACCCAAGCAAATAGAATAATCTCAGCCATCGCGAAGACGACTAATGAAACAGTTCCTGCCCAATAATCATATTCGTCGAAAACTCCTTCTTTGAAAAAGAATACTGTTGGTAATCCTAAAATAAGTACAATTAGACCGAAAGTCCACGCTCCTTTTTTACGGCCCCAACCAAATTCATCTTGCATGAAGCCCATCCAAGGAGTTCCCATTGCCAATGATGAAGTAATACCAGCAAAGAACAACAAGCCAAACCAAAATACTCCAGAAAGAGTTCCGATAACTTCTCCCCATTTCTCAAATAAGAAAGGCATTGTTTGGAATGCCATTCCAAATCCTGCGTTGTTGATTACCCAATCCAATCCTAGATAACCTGCCGCGATAGGCACAACTATTAGAGATCCTAAGACGATTTCAACGAATTCATTAGTGAATCCAGCACTTAATGAGTTTAATGCAATGTCATCCTTTTGCCTAACGTAAGAAGCATAACAGTGAATCGTTCCCATTCCTAGCGAAAGGGTGAAAAATATTTGACCAGCAGCGGCTAACCAAACTTTTAAATCTAATAAGGAGCTGAACTGTGGAGTCCACAAGAAATTAATACCATCTAAAGCATTTGCATCAGGAATAGCAGCTGAAGCCCCTGATGTGCCTAAAGTCAATCCTTTTACTGCCAAAAATGCTCCAAATATTAACAACATTGGCACACCGATTTTTGCAACTTTCTCTACTCCTCCCAAACCTTTAGAAAGAATCCAAGTGTTTAAGGCTAAGCAAAGCAAATAGAATACAACTGCTTCATAAGGAATCCCAGTTGTAGAGACACCAATATCTGTATATGAATTAAAGAAATCACTTACTTGTTGTTGACTCATCCCGTCGAATGTCCCTATCACTGAGTGATAAACATAAGACATAGTCCAAGATTCGATATAGCAATAGTAAGAGGCAACAGCAATGTTGGTGAAGATTCCAAAGACGCCAATGTATTTCCACATTCGCTTTTTATTCATGGAATCAAAAATGAATGGTGTAGAGTGATTTCCGCGAATTCCGCCAAATCGTCCACTTGCCCATTCCACCCATAAAAGAGGAATTCCCATTAGTAGAAAACAAACCAAATAAGGAATGATAAATGCTCCACCACCGTTTTCCACGGCTTGAACTGGAAATCGTAAAAAGTTCCCTAGTCCGACAGCATTACCTGCCATTGCTAAGATTAAACCAACGCGTGACCCCCAGCCAGAGGATTCTTCTTTTGCCATAGTTGTTTTGTTTTATGTCTCGAATATAATGAAATTTATTGCTTCAATAGGAATCTGCCACTTATTGATTCAATATTTCAATCTCTTTGTCAAGTAATGATAAGCTTTCCTCTATTCCAATTGGTTTGTAGTTCAGTAGGGTTTCTGCTTTTGTGAGATTGAAACCTGTTCTTGGCGGGCGCTTAGCGGCCTGATTCAAAGTGCTTGAAGAAACGGGTGAGATATTATTTGTTGAAAAACCGTAATACTCAGCAATCGTTTTTACTAAATCTAAAATAGAATATGTTTTAGGACCACAAAGATGAAAGATTCCAAAATGTTTATTTTCAACAATCGACATACAACCTTTTGCCAAGTCATCTGCCCAAGTTGGGGCGCGGAATTGATCATCAACGATTTTTAAGGGTTCGCCTTTTGCTAATGCTTCTCTAGCCCACAAAACAATGTTTGACCGAGATAAATTATGACCTGTACCGTAAACTATAATAGTTCTTGCTATAGACCATTTGGTGTATTTGGACAACTGCAATAAACGTTCTGCATCCACTTTGGATTTAGCATAAACACTCAGTGGCGAAACAGAATCCACTTCATCGTAGTTTCCCTTTTCTCCATCGAAAACAAAATCCGTGGAAAGTAATTGGAAATGTGCATTTATCTTTTGAGCCACAGCAAATAAATACGCCGTTCCCATAACATTAACTTGGTGACATTCCTTTGGCTTTTGTTCACATTCATCCACATTTGTCATTGCAGCGGTATGAATAATTGCAGAAGGCATTGTACTAACTAATACATGTTGGATTTGTTCAGCGGAAGTAATATCCAAACTTATATAATTCTCTTCAGGACAATCGGGATTGCGATTTGGTCCAGAAGAAGTAGCAATAAATTTGATAGATTTCTGCAAACATAGTTTAACTAATTTCTGACCTAAGAGACCATTGGAACCGGTAATTAATATCTTCATTCTAATGTTTTAATCCGAAAATCGTCCGTAATTTATTTATTTGCTCACCTGACCCCAATACGAATAAACTAGAATGGGGAACCATTATAATTTCAGAATCGGGATTAACTATGTAACTTCCATCTGGAGTTTTATAACCTATGATACTAACGCCAGTGATTTTTTTAGCGTCGAGCTGACCTATCGTTTTGTTTTGTAAATCTGAAGGTAACTCAGCAAATGAAACTGAATTTATATTAGCCCCTTCAGTACCCTGAACACGGACAATATCCAGAAATTCCATTACATCAGGATTGGTAATTAAAGACGCCATGTGAGACCCTCCAATCGTATCTGGTAAAATAACGTTGTTTGCGCCTGCAAATTTCAGCTTTGAAATTGCCCCAGAACTCGTGGCTCTCGAAATAATTATTACTCTTGAATTTCTCTCCCGAGCCGAAAGTACTACATAAAGATTATCAGTATCCTTCGGTAAGCAACTGATAACTGATTTTGCACCAGCCAAGTTCGCTTTGACCAAAGATTCCTCAGAAGTAGCATCACCTTTAAGGAAAATATATCCGACCTGATCCTTGTGATCCTCGATCAAATTCGAATCATTCTCTATAACGACAAATGGCGTCTCAGTAATAGCTAAATCTTCAGCTACTTGCTTACCCACTCTACCAAATCCACAAATTATTACGTGGTTTTTAAGTTTCTGTATGTCTATCATAAGATTCTGTTGCTTTCTAAATTCTTTGTACTCTCCGCCAACCATATAAGTTGTAATGGAGCTAATCGCATAAGCGAATGTACCAAAACTTGAAATAATTAATGTTGCTGTAAAAATTTTTCCTTCAGGCGATAAATCCTGAACTTCGCCAAAACCAACTGTAGAAATTGTGATTATGGTCATGTAAAATGCATCGACTATGTCGTAATTCTCTAATCCGATATACCCAATCATTCCTGAGCAAATGATAATCAGCAAAAGAATAACAAAGTAGGAAAGTCTTCTAATTAGTTTAAAGCTAAACCATCTCATAATTCCCAAATAGTGGTTTTTCTTTTTCCGCCAAATTTAAAATAGTGTCGATGCTCAACGATCCAAGCCATTATAAAATATAAGATAAGGGGAGAGCCCAATCCAATTACCGTTGTGTAAATAAAAGCCGTTCTGACTTTGCTGATATCAATTCCTAGCTTTCGTGCCCACCACTGGCAAACACCGAAAGAACGCAACTCAAAAAAAAGGGAGACTTTTTGAACTATTTTCATTGATTTAATATATCATTTCCGATGGTGCAAGTTAAGCATTTTTTATGAGTGCAACGCTTATTATAAAGTTCCATGAGTGACTGAGAATCATACGCCGACTGAATTTTAAAGCCTGTAGATTTCAACAATTTTGTAATATGATTTGTTTCAGGTGGCATTGTCTGAAGTATTTCAATAGCAAGATTCTGCCATTTTGAATCTCCTCTTTTATCACCCAACCACCACAAGAATGGAACAAAACTATTCATAATCACCAAATTTCTAAAACTTTGAGAAATTTTTTGTTTAGAGTCTATCATGGAAAAGCTTTTATTCAAGTAGGCCAATAAGTCTAGCGACGATAGCTGCAGAAAACCAAAATCAAAATCGAAATGCTCAATGAAATAGGCAAATTGTTTTATTCTAATTTCTGGAAAACCTTTTGGATGAAGTCCTTTTCTTTTCCACTGCCAATCGGCCATTTTGTTTATGCCTGGCGCAGAGTTTATATCTAATTCTTTGTCAAAATGAACTCCGGATGTTTCGCAGATTAGAGCTGCCCGTTTGTTCTTACCCAATTTTAAAATACGTTTGATTGGTATTTTTCTAGACAGTTCCCAAAACGGATCTTTGTTCACTTTGGCACCAAAAGCAGTTGCTAATAATTCATACAAAACTTGAGTATAACCCTCATTTTCACTTTGATTTAAATGTGCTGTTTTACGAAGCATCCTTTCATGGAGCATCCATTCTTTTTCCTTCTCAATATGAATGAGCTTTACCTCCTCAAGAGAATGGCTACAAGGTAAAATAATTCCATTTTTACGATTTAAATCGTGGCCCGAAGTATAATCTTGATTGATAAATTGAGAAAGCAAAAGTGTTGGAATGTTTCTGCCGTTATTCATTACTTCTCGATCATGCTCCCAAACGACGTGTAAAATAACATTATCATACATTGAATCGTTTTGATGCCCATGCTTGAACCAATCAGAGGACTTTAAATGAAACTCAATACTTCCGAACCAAAGTATTCCTTCAATTATAACTTTACCGTGCAGAAAATCTGGACCGCTTTCATTTGTATTGTACTCACCAAAATCAATGATTTCAATTTCTTTCCCATCATACAGATGAAGATTTCTCGAAGGAATGCATCGCATCCTCCAGAGAAAGTGTAGGTATTCTTCTTTCATACTATTCATTAGCGTTACTTGAAGATACAAAAAAAGCCTTGAAAAAATTTCAAGGCTTTCTCATTATTTTAGTTCGATTATTTCACGAAATCCATACTTAAAACTTTTCCTTCTGTTCGACGATTAATTTGATGAAGTAATTCAAATTTCGCTCTATCGGTTGTTTTAAATTGATCAATGTATGTTTCCGTCAAAATAATTTTCTTGCCAGTTTCGGGATCTTTCCATTCTGCTGGTTCTCTTTCACCTTTACCAGCCGCTTTCAATCTTCTAGGATCAACTCCTTTTTCTTTTACTAAGTAGTCTACACAAGTTTGAGCACGAGCTTCAGATAGTTTTTGATTTGCCGCATCCGTTCCACGAGCATCCGTATGAGAACTTAACTCTAGTACCATTCCTGGATATTCTCTCAATAAGTCCAAAACGAAATTCAAAGAATCTTTAGAATTAATTGTATTGTCAACTAACAAAGTAGCTTTTGCAAGAGGGTAACGAACCTCCGGTAAACGAATTGGTTTTTTTGGCAACAATGACATATCCAATAAAATTGTTTGTCCTTGCGTCAATCCTTGTGTTGTAAACTTAGAACCTTTTGTATCCTCGTGGAAACCTTCTTTAGAGACTTTAACTACATAAGAAACGTCTTGATTGATATAGTAATCTCCGTTCGGCTTTTTATCCCAAGCTATTTTTCCTTTATCATTTGTATAACCTTCCCATGTTGAACCATCAGAACCTGTAACAATTACCTTAGCATTTGATACTACTTCCGATCTGTTTCCTAATTCTGATACAGATAATCTTAAATCAAAGGTGTTTGGTGGCAACTCATAAGAATAGATATCTCCTTTGTATTCTCCATTTTCTCCTTTTCGTTCAGAGGTGAAGTAACCTTTTATTTCAGTCAATTCATATAACGCATAATCAGCAGCTTCTGAATTGATTGGGTAACCCATGTTTTGAGCATTTTCCCATTTAAATTCATCTCCAACTTTCGTTGCTCGGTAGATATCTAGATTTCCTAAACCTGGATGGCCATTAGATGAAAAGAACAAATCACCATTTTTTGCAAAGGTTGGGAACATTTCATCTCCTGAAGTATTTATTTCTGGACCTAAGTTTTTAGGACCAGACCATGAATCAGATTTACGGTCATAATTAGAAATCCACAAATCATGACCACCGTATCCGCCAGCCATGTCACTTGCAAATACAAGAGTTCTTCCATCTTCAGATGCACACGGGTGGCCTACAGAAACTGAATCACTTGATTTCAGAACTACTTTCGTTGGTTCTTTCCATTCATCTTTTCCTTTAGCTTCAGACATCCAAATATCACAGCCTAAATTCATTTTTTTCTCATTAGGGCAGCGGGTAAAGAACATTGTTTTATTTCTTCCATCAAAACAAACCGTTCCTTCGTTGTCTTCGGTGTTTATACCTTCACCTACCAATAAAGTTGGCTCACCCCAATTTCCTTTTTTGTCGGTTTGAGAAACCCACAAATCCATGTAATTTTCGCAAGTACGAGGATCTGTGCCATTTCCAGTGCTTCCTGCTCTACTTGAAGAAAAGAATAACTTTGATTCCTTTCTATCCCCAAAAACAGGAGCCATATCAAACGCTGGTTTATTTATCGTTCGCTGATTATCTACAACATAACGAGTTTTCTCTGCTTTGAAATCAGCTGCACTTTTACATGATTGGATTCTAACATCAGCTAAAATGTCGTTTGGAACTAACTTTTTATATAGATTTAATATTTCAATTGCTTTCTTGAATTCGCCCATTTGCTGAAGCGTCGCGGCATCATACAAATATACTTTCGGCTCTACTTCCTGGTAGTCTAATAAAATTGCACGATCATACCATTCTTGAGCATCTTTGTAATGTTCTGTATTTCGATAACATTCAGCCGTTTTGAAAGCCATGTCGCCTTTATACTTTTTTGCTTTTTTTCCTTTTCTTGATAATTGCTTGTAAGCATTGGCACATTTTTCGGCCCCTTCGCAATAGTTTTCATCATTATAAACTTTATTTGCTTCACGATATAAACGTGACATAGGTTGCGCAATAAGCGTATAAGACAAAAATACAAAGGCGAAAAAAGCGAGGGTTTTATTTATATTCATCGTCATAAATTAAAGACTTTTATTTAGGTTGATCGTACTTTTTTGAACTTCGAATTTAATATGAAATTTTTAAATAAGTATTACAAGGAGCATAAAAATACTGTTTTTTCATGATTCTTATGAATAATTCTGTTGAAAAGTTAAAAATTGAACAACATTTTTTTCTTATTCACTTATGGTAATTCCTTGGTGTATTTCTCCCATTTGGACAGAACCTCTTGGAAACCAGATGGTAGCTCAGAATCAAAACGCATGTATTCCTTTGAAACAGGATGTTCAATCCCTAGTGTTTTTGCATGTAGAGCTTGTCCATCCAATAATTCAAAGCAATTTTCAATAAATCGAACATATTTTGAGTTCTTCATTCCTTTCAAAACAGCATCACCACCGTATTCTTTATCGTTGAAAAGGGTATGACCGATATGTTTCATGTGAGCGCGAATCTGGTGTGTTCGTCCTGTTTCTAATTTACACTCAATCAAAGTCACCAAACCAAATTGGCGCAAAGGTTTGTAATGCGTAACAGCATGCTTTCCATAATCTCCGTCAGGAAATACTGTTATCAGCTTTCTGTTTTTTAATGATCGACCCAAATTCCCAGTAACTGTTCCCGGTTCAGAAACATCGCCCCAAACCAGAGCCCAATAACGTCTTTCGGTCGTCCTGTCATGGAATTGCTTTGCCAAATGGGTTAAAGCCTGCTCTGTTTTAGCAATGACCATTAATCCGGTAGTATGCTTGTCGAGTCGATGCACAAGTCCTGGTCTGCCGAAATAATCTTGAATTTTGTGTGGCAAATTATCAAAATGGTAGACTAAAGCATTTACCAAAGTTCCTTGATAATTTCCAAATCCTGGATGAACAACCATAGAACTAGGTTTGTGGACTATTGCCAAAACGTCGTCCTCATATTCTATTTCGATAGGAATATTTTCCGGTAATAATTCAATCTCACGCATCGGATAGGGCAATACAATTGTTACCTCATCCTTTGGTTTAACCTTATAATTTTGTTTGACTTTCTCTTTGTTGACTAGAACAGTGCCATTTTTTGCCGCCATCTGGATTTTACTCCTTGAAGTGCTCGGCATACGATCCATTAAAAATTTGTCAATACGAACCACTACTAATCCGGGTTCGGCTACAAATCGAAAATGTTCATATAACTCTTCCTCTTCGTCCGATAGATTTACATCTTCTATATCTTCGCTCATTATTCTTTGATGAGTTTTATGATTTTATCTGATCCAGTAGGTTTCACCAAATAGATTCCAGACTGTAGATCGCTCAATTCAAGCTGGTTTTCTTTAGTTTCTTTTACCAATTGACCTTGAAGGTTGTACAAAGCCATTCCTAAAACTGGCGAACCACTTTCTGTTTTAAGAGTAACTCTATCCTTAGAAGGATTAGGGTAAAGAACAAATTTCTCAATATTTAATTGCTTCTCTTCAACACTTAGTTCAGCATTTAAACTTGTTGAAAAAATAGGTCGAATCATTAGTGAACCAGCAATGGAAGATTGAGTCCAAGTTGCTCCTGAATTGATACTATAAAAGTTTTTAGAAGAATTGTCCAAGTTTTTATCTAATCCAATGTTTAATGGTTCAGGGTCAAATTGACGGAAACCAATATAAAAAGTGCCGTCTACTCGAACTCTAGTGGTATCGTCAAAGAAATATGGGACAAATTTGTTGTTCGTAATCTCGTAAATTGGTTGTTTCGGGAAAAATAAATTGTCTTCGTAAAGAACACTTCCAGGGACACCATTATTATCATCCCAAAGGGTTAAAATAAACAATTCATTTTCTGCATTCACTACAGCAGGTACAAAATTTATATATGCTCCTATTATTGAATCAGCCTCATAAGGTGTGAATTGAACGGCTAATCTTCCTTGAGGAACATTGAAGCTATATGCTCTTTCCGCAGTGCCATCATCGTAAGCATAATAATTTGCGAAATATTGTTGTGTAAAGGTTGTGTCGTTACCTGCAAAATCCGTGAATTGAGCTGTTGCTGTTGTTGTAATATCAAATGTCTGCTTCGTTCCAGGTTTCGTTTCATCAAAATGATATCCTGTCGTGAAATCATGAAGTGAATAGTAGGTTGTTCTCGGCGAGTAGTTTATGTTACCACCTGATAATGTTTGAGCGGGCAATACGTATGGTGCGCCTTCTAAAACACCATTATAATTGACAAATAATGATCCATCTAAGTTATTTGCAAAATCGTTCTTACCGTTTCGAACAACAATTTGCGTTTTGTCATTCATTTTCCCTGCAAAATTATTTTTGTAGTGATCCCAAGGCACTGAGGTGTAATCTTTTAAAAGTGAACCCGTCGGATAGGAAAATGCAAAATCTTCAAACAAAGTATCGCCAACAAAAATAGATTGATCAAGTCTAACGTAATCCAAATGAAAATGATCTAAACCGCCAGCAAGCGATCCAAAATTTCTCCACCGCATTTGGAACCCCGTATTGAAATAGTCAGGGTTTGTTAATGGCACACGAACAGCTCTAAAATCGCTCACGGTTCCGCCACCAGTTCCCCAAACACGGTTCCATGAATCCGTCACAGGATTGTAAAACTGAAGCGTTAATGAGTCGCCAGCTTCAGGCTCTTCTCCAAAACCTTGTTTTTGATAGAGAAAAATTAAAGAAACTGAATCACCCACGCCATTAAGCGTTAAGTCAATCGGCTTGGATGTTAAAACGTCAGCATAATCAGAACCCGTAGCCCCAAAAGAATACGGATAACCTTTGTCATCAATTCCGTCAAATGTTACAACTCCAATTGTCCAAGGGTCGACCGCAAAACGATAATTGTGATAAGCACGCGTATCTAGCCATAAAGAATTCGGATCATTGATTTGTTTAAAGAACTGTGTTGCTGAATCCTGAAATACGATGTTATCGCTAACATAAATAGTATCTGCTGGATTTGAGAAATTTATGGTGTCAATAATAATGTAAGGCGGGAAGACTGAAGTGCCATTATACACAACAGGGTAAGAATCCAGCGATCCAATATTTATGTTTACCGTGGCAAAAAGAGTGTCGGTATATGTACCGGAAACTGAATTAACATATCTGTGATAAGTTGGATTTATTGAATAAACAGCGTTACTAGATAAAGGTACGTTTGAAAGATCTAGCAAACTATATTTCTTAAACGGAGTAACCCCTGGATCAGTAAATTGAGCGTTATATTTTTGGAATTTATTCTTGCTGAAATCGTCGAAAAATGGGAAGGTAAGTGTATCTGTGATGTAGATAAACGTTGAATCAAATGTTCCGGCATTCTTATTTAAGGATACAGAATTAATTTCGGATGGAAATAATTCTTGATTACCCAATAATGGTAGTTCTTTTTCAGCTTGAGAAAAAGCCCCTAGACTAACTAGCAGGAATAAAAATACAATACTTTTCATTTTTAAAATTCGCTTATTCCGGCGGATCGCTTACTGGAGGGTCTGGTAGGTTTTGAACAGCTGTAGCTGAAACCGTTCCTACAGAAGGCATCATTGCTCCTTCTTCATACTCAGGAGATTGAGAGCCAATTCTAAAGCTAAGCGAATCTGCCGTCGTTTTACAATCTTGGCAAACCGGAAAAAATGTAATCCCCGGTAAAGTTGCTAAACGCTCTCTTGCCTCGCTTATTGTTAAACCGTACAAATTAATTACTGGAATTGGCAACCCTCCTTCGTAACGTCCAACAATTAATAAAACCGTTGACCCTATTGGGATTTTTGTTCCTTCTTTAATTCTCGCACCTTTGAATCTCTGCTCTATAACAGCACCATGCGATTCAGGGGTGTTTTTGTAAGTGATTTTAATTCGAAGTCCTCTGTTTTTTAATATCGTTGATGCAAAACGCTCTGACTTATCAATTAAACTTGGCATTTCGACCAACTGAGTCCTTTTTGAAACTCGTACTCGAATAATTCTATCGTGCTTTACGAAAAGCTTAGACTTTTCAGTTACTTCAGGATCTTGATCTATGATTGTCCCTTCGGCTAATTTTGGCTTGTATACTTGATCTACAATTTCAAACTTCAGGCCTTTTTCCTCTAATAGAGCCGAAATATTGTTGACATTTTGACCAATTAAATTCGGTACTGGAATTTTCTCTCCATGATTTGTGTATGAATCCAAATAAAAGATAGTTCCACCAACAACAATGATATATATCAACGCTATAATCCCTGATATTTTTAGGAATTGTTTTGAGAAAACAAATTGTTTTAATCTTTTTAGAAACGCCATTTAACCATTTTTCAAGCAACAAATATAGGAATTATGTACACAGATTTTCTGAACTGATTTATTTTAAAAATTTGGAGTGAGTTCATTGGTGCGATAAAATTCTTCTATATGCGCCACAGCTTCATCAGCCGTATCTACTATTTTAAGTAAATCCATGTCTTTTTCTGAAATGTTATTTTCAGATTCCAACATGGTATTCTTTATCCATTCTACTAAACCAGTCCAATAATCACTACCCACAAGCACTACTGGACGCTTATTTATTTTCTTCGTTTGAATCAGCGTTAATGCCTCAAAAAACTCGTCCAAAGTTCCAAAACCTCCAGGTAGGATGACAAATCCTTGCGAATATTTTACAAAAATCACTTTGCGCACAAAGAAATAATCGAATTCCAAATTGTGCTCCTGATCAATGTATGGATTATGATTTTGTTCGAATGGCAAATCTATGTTCAACCCAACCGAGGATCCTTGGCCTTTCTGAGCACCTTTATTGGCCGCTTCCATAATTCCGGGTCCACCTCCAGTGATTGTACCATAACCTACTTTTGCCAACTTCTCTGCAATTTCAACAGTTAACTCATAATACTTATTGTCAGGCTTAGTTCTTGCGGAACCAAAAATAGAAATACATGGACCAATTCTCGCCATGCGCTCATAACCCTCAACAAATTCAGACATGATTTTAAAAATCGCCCAACTATCGTTTGTTTTTATTTCTGTCCAGTCTTTTCTTATTGCATTCATTCTTTTAATTCAGTTTTCCCAAAATTACATTTTTCCATTACTCGGTTTTCGGGAGATTGATTTAAATGTTAACAAAAAGAAGGCCATAATATTGTAATTTTGACCCGTGAATCTGAAAACCGCCTTGTTTATACTCTTTTCTATTGGGATTTTTTTTCCAAATCTTGCGCAATATTCCGACTCTTTACAAAAGAAAATAAATAAAAAAAGGCTGATTCCCACAAGCCTAGGAGTTGGCACCATTTGGGCGGGCGGAATAACCGGACTATCTAGTGTGTGGTATAAGGATTTTGCTAAAACACCTTTGCATTCTTTCGACGATGGATCCGACTGGTTGCAAATGGATAAAGCCGGACATGTTTACACCGCATTTCATTTAAGTGAAGCAAATTATAGATTATTCAAATGGTCAGGCTTAAGCGAACGAACAAGTAAATGGATTGGAGCTGGCATTGGGCTAGGCTTTCAAACAAGCCTTGAATTATTGGATGGAAGAAATGCTGGTTGGGGATTTTCTTGGTATGACATGGCGGCAAATGTTATAGGAGCTTCCTGGTTTTTAGCACAACAATCTATCTGGAAAGAGCAGCGTCTTTTATTGAAATTCTCCTATCACCCAACTGAATTTGCGGCATATCGACCTTCCGTTTTAGGCTCCAATTTTTCTGAAAGTTTATTGAAAGATTATAATGGACAAACTTATTGGGTGAGCTTTTCGCCTAAACAATTTTCGCAGAATTGGATACTACCAAGTTGGCTTTGTTTCTCCTTTGGATACAGTGCTGAAGAAAAATTGGTTGGAGATAAGGACATCTACGTTAGCAATGGTATTTCCTTTCAAGCTCGACGCCAATATCTATTTTCTCTTGACCTCGATGTCCGAGAGCTTCCGATAAAGAACAAATGGTTGAAAGCAGTAATACGTCCATTGCATTATCTCAAATTTCCTTTCCCGGCGTTAATACTCGATAGAAATAAACTAACAGGAAGTTGGCTTTATTTTTAACTACTTCACCAATTCAACCTTGAATTGGAAATCTACCACGTTTCCTTCTTTTGGGTCAGACTTCATTCCAAAATCCACTCGATTTAAACTTGATCGACCGATAAAAACTGGATTTTTTGAATCTTTGCCAATTCCTAAATATTTCATTTCGAGAACTAATTCTTTCGTCTTACCCATCATCGTGAAATCTCCTTTCAATTCATAACCCGTATTCGTTGATAAGAATGAGGTGGACATAAATTGCACACTTGGGTATTTCTCCTCGAAGAAATAAGTTTCCTCCATTAAAGATTCATCACGGTAACTATTGAAAGTCGTTATGCTTTTAATTGGTAATTGAACTTGTATGCTATTTTCTTTATCAAAATTAAAAACTCCATCGATGGTTTTAAAAGCCCCTTTCGTTCTGCCACCTGTTGGACCGAGTTCGAATGTCAATTGAGAATTTGATTCAGAAATTTTATACTCCCCTGTCAAATCAATTTCTTTACTATCCAATTCAAAGGGATCTTCAACAACTTTACCTTCTACTTTGGTTACGGATATTTTTGACATTTCCTCTTCTTCTTTATTGATAGTTAGCGGCAGTAAAAGAATCCCAATGGCAATGTAAATGGATAAAACAGTATCATTTTTCCTAGTGTTTATACCAAAGCAAGCCGAAATAGCAAAACCAACTAAAATTCCTATGTAGGCATCTCCTCCTCCAAAATTTATATTTTGGGTAACAGCTAAAATTAGCATCGACGGCAAAAACAAAAGTAAAAACCAACTTAACAAAGTACCCAGCTTTTCATTTTTTCTAGCTCTTTGTAAAGTGTTAATTATTAACGCTATAAATCCACTTATGAAGATTCCAGCTAAAACTCTACCTAACAACAATGAACTTTCAGTGATTTTGGCTTCTTTCGCAAAATGACCAATCACAGTAATTGCTAGTAAAGCCAAGAACATATTCCACAAAGCAGCGGATTTTTTTCCATAAAATAAACTAGCACCAAATCCTAAAGCGAACAAAGCAACGCCTAGGTAAGAAGCAATAAAATGAGCTACCAGTATAAACATTCCGAATAAAAGGAAGTAAACTGAGCGTGAAAATCCCCTCCTGTTTTTGAAATCTATTTTAAAAAAATCGCCGAGAACCTTTTCCTTTACATCTGCAATGGGTACAACACTTGCACCAAATAAGGGCAAGAGCAAAACTGGGATAGAAGAAAATACAACAGGAAAACCGTTATAATCAAACGTTTCCGTGCCGAAGATTAATAAGACAAATGACGAAAGCAGAACAAAAACAGGCGGCCAAAACGTTGCTTTTCTTTTCCAGAAGTGCGAAAACAACATATTTATTGCAAGTATTCCAGACAGAAGACCGAACAGCAACAAACCATTTGAAGCCATTTCTACTCCATCCGAAACAACATCTTGACCGATAAGAAAGAAAGCAAGAATTGCAAGCGCTCCGTGACCAATTGCGACTTGGTTATAGTGATTTCGGCTATTCCTAGTCCAAAAAAAGATAGCTAAAAAAATAAATAGTCCTGCTAAAGCGTATATCATAAGATTTCGTTTTGACAAAAATAAAAGAAAATATACTTACCTGGGTAAATTTATTACAGTTTCTTGTTAAATAAATCTAAATCAAGTGTTTGATTGAGAAGTTTGTTGTTCAAATTACTTTCAAGCAACTCCAGATGTTGAATTCTATGGCAATCAGAACCTAGTAAATCTACTTGTTTTTCTTTAATTAATAGTGCAGCTTGTTTTTGTACTTGAGGACCATAATGTCCAAAAAGAGACAACAAATTTAATTGAATTTTGACTCCCTTATCTCTCAATTTCTCAGCTATAGAAATTGAGCCATGATAGTATGGATAACGTTCAAAATGAGCTAAAATAGGTTTAAATTGTTTCATTTGCAGAGCAAAAAACATCTCACTCTCCCCCATTGGGGGTTGATGAAATGAATATTCCAACAAAACGTGTCCATCAGAAAAAGATAAAATATCGTCTTTTTCGATTTTTTCTAGAAAGGAAAAATCAAAGAAATATTCAGCGGCAGCTTCAAATTCGATTTTCAGTTTATTCTCAACAATGGCTTTCTTTACTTCTTTCGCTCCTTCAAGAATGATGTCAGAAGTATTGTCAAACATCCCCGTTTTTATGTGGGGTGTTGTGATGATTTTCGAATATCCTAAATCCTGAAATTTTGTAAGCATTGCTATTGTGGATTCCATATCTGGAGAACCATCGTCTATTCCAGGAATCAAATGACTATGCATGTCTGATCCAATTTTGGAAAAGTCAAAATCAGGAATTTTAGTCCCGCCTAGCCATTTTTTTAATATACTCATATCATCTTTTGTGATACATGTTTTCGTAATAGGTTTGATAGTTTCCAGAGGTAACTCTTTCCATCCATTCTGGATTTTCGAGATACCAATCTACCGTTAATTCCAATCCTTTTTCAAAAGTAATCGATGGTTTCCAACCCAATTCATTTTCTAACTTGGAAGCATCAATTGCGTAACGCATATCATGACCAGCACGGTCTGTCACATACGTTAGTAATTCCTCACTTTCACCATCTTTTCGGTTTAACTTAGTATCCATGATCTTGCAAAGAAACTTAACCAATTCGATATTCGTCCACTCGTTTAATCCTCCTACATTATACGATTCTCCTACTCTTCCTTTATGGAAAATAGTCTCAATAGCGCTGGCATGATCTTCGACCCACAACCAATCTCTTACATTTTCACCTTTACCATAAATCGGTAATGGTTTTTTATTTACGATATTGTTAATCATTAATGGAATTAGCTTCTCTGGAAAATGATGACTGCCGTAATTATTTGAACAATTCGATATTTTAATTGGCAAACCGTAAGTATGATAAAATGCATTGACAAAGTGGTCGCTTGAAGCTTTTGAAGCGGAATATGGACTTCGTGGATCGTAGGCCGTTGTTTCCTCAAATAAACCTTCTTCTCCCAAACTTCCGTAAACTTCATCTGTAGAAACGTGATGGAAAACATGGTCTTTTTCACCATTCCATTTGTCCTTTGCTATTTGCAATAAATTAACTGTTCCTAAAACGTTTGTCAAAACAAATTCAAGCGGACCTTCAATACTTCTATCTACATGAGATTCGGCTGCTAAATGTATAACATCGGTAATAGCATGCTCTGAAAATGCCTTTTCAAGATTGGCTTTTGAACAGATATCACCTTTCTCAAAAAAATAATTTTCCGATTGTTCTACATCTTTCAAATTTTCCAAATTACCAGCATAAGTCAACTTATCGAAATTGACAATTTTATAATTTGGATATTTATTGACAAATAATCTGATTACGTGGGAACCTATAAATCCAGCTCCACCAGTTACCAAAATTCTTTTTTCGAACTTTGAATTGTCGTATTCTTTAAAGTCACTAAACATAATCTCTTAAACGAATTAAATTCTCTTTTATTAAAAAAGCGAGATAATCACCTCGCTTTTAATTTTATAAACTCCAGTATTCTAAGTCCTTGATTTTTCCTCGGAAGATTCCTTTTATATCGACAAAGATTCCTTTGCCGTCTTTTAAAATGGATTTAAAATAATCTTCTTCAAACTCTTTGTATTCTTTATGGTTCACGGCAACAATGATTGCGTCGTAATCTGTATTCGGTTTATCAATCAAACCTACCCCATATTCGTGCATCATTTCACTAGATGAAGCATGCGGGTCAACGATATCGACGTGAACTTGGAATGATTTTAATTCTTTTACGACATCAATAACCTTCGAATTTCGTATGTCGCTAACATCTTCTTTGAATGTTGCTCCCATCACCAAAACTTTTGCGTCTTGAATATGTTTTCCTTGTGCAATAATTTTCTTCGCAGTTTGCTTTCCAATATAGAATCCCATTGAATCATTCACATATCTTCCACTCGTAATTACCTTTGAGTGATAACCCGCTTGCTGCGCTTTATGTGTCAAGTAATATGGATCAACACCTATACAGTGACCACCAACCAAACCTGGGAAAAATTTCAAGAAATTCCATTTTGTTCCAGCCGCTTCTAATACATCGTATGTATTAATTCCCATTCTGTTGAAAATTAAAGACAACTCATTTATTAGGGCAATATTAACATCACGTTGGGTGTTTTCAATAATTTTTGCAGCTTCGGCAACTTTGATTGATGTCGATCTATGCACTCCTGCATCAACAACCAATTCGTATGTTTTAGCAATATTTTCAAGAGATTCATCCGAACAACCTGAAACAACTTTTACAACATTTTGCAAAGTATGAACTAGATCACCTGGATTAATTCTTTCTGGAGAATAACCAACTTTGAAGTCATCCTTCCATTTTAATCCGCTTTTTTCTTCTAAAAGAGGAATGCAGTCTTCTTCTGTACAACCTGGGTAAACCGTAGATTCAAAGACAACATAATCACCTTTTTTCAGTGCTTTTGCCACTGTTTTACTAGCTAACAATAAAGGTGTTAAATCTGGCAAATTATGCTCGTCAATTGGCGTTGGCACGGCAACAACAAAGAATGTTGCTGACTTTAAATCCTCAATAGAGTCTGTAAATTTAATATCACATCCTTCGAAAGCGCTTGAATCCAATTCCTTACTTGGATCAATGCTGTTGCGCATCATTTCAACTCTCTCCGCATTAATATCAAAACCTATAACTTTGATTTTCTTAGCAAATGCCAAGGCAATAGGTAATCCCACATATCCTAATCCTACTACAGCAAGTGTTTCTTCTTTGCTAATTAATTTATCATAAATTGAACTGCTCATTTCTTACTTTATATATACGTTCTATTATTTCCACTACTTTCAATCCTTCCAAGGCATTGGTTGAAATCGTTGTTCTGCCTTTTATGGTATCAATTACATTTTTAATCACATAATTATGATTGGCTGCAGACCCTTTGTATTGACCATAGTCATTACCTGGATTTGTAGGTGCCAACTCAGGCATTTCATAACCCGGAATATTACAAATCTCAACCTCATTCATGTATTGACCACCGATTTTGACACTTCCTTTTGAACCAATAACTGTCATTGATGATTCTAAATTTCGGTCAACTACGGAAGTCGAATAGTTCAGACAACCCATTCCTCCGTTTAAAAAGTCAAAATTAACAATTCCTGAGTCTTCAAAGTCTGTAACATCTTTGTGCGTGAAATCGGCAAATTTGCCTTGAATATTGTCAATATCGCCGAATAACCAGTACATGATGTCAATAAAATGAGAGAATTGAGTAAACAATGTTCCGCCATCCAAGTCATTTGAGCCTTTCCATCCACCAGCTTTATAATATCTTTCATCCCGGTTCCAATAACAATTCAATTGAACCATAAATATATCGCCAAGTGTTCCATCAGAAACAATTGATTTTATCCATTCTGAAGGTGGTGAATATCGGTTCTGCATAACACAGAAAACCTGACGTGATTCCTGAAGCGATTTGAATATAACTTTCTCGCAATTGTCTTTGCTTAAGCCCATTGGCTTTTCAACTACAACGTGCTTTTTAGCTTCCAAGGCAAGTAAACTTTGACTTGCATGCAAGCCATTTGGCGTACAAACATTAACAATGTCGAAATCCAAATCAGATGACATAAGCTCATCGAAAGAATGGAAAAAAGGAACATCAAAGTCTTCGGCTCCACATTCTTCTTTGCTACGAATGTCAATCATTGCGATCAACTCTGCTTCTTCCTCACGACGTATCATTTCAGCATGACGCTTTCCGATATGCCCTGCACCAAAAACGACAAATTTCACTTTTCCATCTGTTGCACTCATCTATTAGATTTTAGTTACGGTATTGTTTTCTAATTTATATTTCTCTCCGCTTTCTTCGCAAATCGCTATTCCTTCGGTATTAAATTCCAAGCGCTGACCATATTCACTCATCCAACCAATCTGTCTTGAAGGATTTCCTACAACTAAACCATATGCTGGAACTGTTTTGGTTACCACGGCACCAGCGCCAATAAAGGCAAACTCACCAATGTCATGTCCACATACTATTGTCGCATTTGCTCCAATAGTTGCACCTTTTCTAACAATGGTCTTTGCATATTCGCTTTTTCGGTTAACCGCACTTCGTGGATTTATTACATTCGTGAAAACCATAGACGGCCCTAAAAAAACATCGTCTTCACATATGACTCCTGTATAGATAGAAACATTGTTTTGCACTTTTACATTGTCACCTAATATAACATCTGGAGAAACAACAACATTTTGACCAATATTACATCCTTTACCTAGTTTGCAATTCGGCATGATATGAGAAAAGTGCCAGATTTTGGTGCCCTCACCTATCGTGCATCCTTCGTCAATAACAGCTGTTTCATGTGCAAAATAGTCCATATTAGCGAATAATGTATTTGTCAAAATTATTATGATCTATGCGATTCAGTTCCTCGGTTGATAAACTTCTGAAATAGTCGTAAGTTATTTTCAAACCTTCGGATCGGGATACTTTTGGTTCCCAATTTAGTATTGCCCTTGCTTTAGTAATATCTGGTTGTCGTTGTTTTGGATCATCGGTCGGTAAATCTTTGTAGATTACTTTTTGATCTGTCCCCGTCAGTTTTATAATTTCTTCAGCAAAATCCTTAATAGAAATTTCGTCTGGATTACCAATATTTACTGGTTGTGAATAATCACTTTGAAGTAAACGATAAATACCTTCTATTAAATCATCAACATAACAAAAAGATCGTGTTTGAGACCCATCTCCGAAAATGGTCAAATCCTCACCTCTTAAAGCCTGCCCGATAAATGCTGGTAAAACGCGCCCATCATTCAAACGCATTTTTGGCCCATAGGTATTGAATATTCTAACTATTCGAGTTTCTACACCATGAAAAGTATGATAAGCCATTGTAATCGCCTCTTGGAAGCGTTTTGCTTCGTCGTAAACCCCTCTTGGTCCAACAGGATTCACATTGCCCCAATATTCTTCTGGTTGCGGATGAACACTCGGATCTCCGTATACTTCAGAAGTCGATGCGATTAATACTCTTGCTCCTTTTGCTTTTGCTAGTCCAAGACAATTATGTATTCCAAGTGAACCAACTTTTAAAGTTTGGATTGGAATTTTTAAATAATCAATAGGACTTGCTGGAGATGCGAAATGAAGGATATAATCCAAGTCGCCCGGAACATGAATAAATTTGGAAACATCGTGATGATAGAATTCAAAGTTTTCTAACGAAAAAAGGTGTTCAATATTTTTTAATTGACCCGTTATCAAATTGTCCATTCCTATGACGTGATAACCCTCTTTGATAAAACGGTCGCAAAGATGTGAGCCTAAGAATCCAGCTGCACCAGTAATCAATATCCTTTTTCTTGTTTCCATTTTATGATTTTGATGAATCTACAACTTGTCGTCCAACTGAGTGATAAACAAATCCCAAATTTTTCATTTGATCCAATTCGTAAATATTTCTTCCATCAAAAATGATTGGATTTTTGAGAGCTGAAGTCATTTTATCGAAATCAGGATTTCTAAAGGCTCCCCATTCTGTTGCCACAAGCAAAGCGTCTGCATTTTCAAGGGTTGAATATTGGTTCTCAGCGTATGTTATCTGATTTCCCAACAAACTTTTTACATTTTCCATAGCTTCTGGGTCATAAGCAGAAATTGTTGCACCTAATCTTAGTAGGTCAGAAATAATATACAAAGCCGAAGCTTCGCGGATATCATCTGTATCAGGTTTGAATGCTAAGCCCCATAAAGCGAAATGTTTCCCCGTTAAATCTAAACCAAAATGATTGACGATTTTTTGAACCATCGTTACCTTTTGTTTTTCATTAACTTCCAAAACACTATTAATGATTTCAAAATCATAACCTGCTGCTTTTCCACTTTTCAAAAGTGCGCTAACGTCTTTTGGAAAACAGCTTCCTCCGAAACCGATACCTGGATATAAAAATTTGTGCCCAATTCGTGAATCAGATCCAATGCCTTGTCTTACAAAATCAACATCGGCTCCTACTTTCTCACAAAAATTAGCAATTTCATTCATGAAAGTAATCTTCGTGGCCAAAAATGCATTGGCCGCATATTTTGTCAATTCAGCTGATTTTTCATCCATTATTATTAAAGGATGGCCATCACGGATAAAAGGCTTGTAAAGTTCTTCCATGATCTTCACAGCACGTGGGTCAGAAGTTCCAACAACAACACGATCTGGATTTAAAAAATCATCTATTGCAAAACCTTCGCGCAAAAATTCCGGATTTGAGACAACTGCAAAATCTACTTTTGCATTTTTAGCAATAGCAGCATGAACTTTATCCGCCGTCCCAACAGGAACTGTCGATTTATCTACAATAACTTTATAGGAAGTGATTATTTTTCCAAGCTTTTCCGCAACGCCGAGAACATAACTTAAGTCCGCAGAACCATCCTCCCCTGGAGGCGTTGGCAATGCCAGAAAGATAATTTCTGAAGCATTTACAGCTTCCTCCATATCTGTGGTAAAGCGCAGCCGGTTTTGTTTTATGTTTCTTTCAAAAACAACGTCCAAATGCGGTTCGTAAATAGGAACTTCTCCACGACGCATTTTTTCGACCTTATTTTCGTCGATATCTACACAAATAACGTCGTTTCCTGTTTCAGCAAAACAAGTTCCAGAAACAAGACCTACGTAACCAGTGCCAATTACTGCAATTTTTTTCATTCTATCTTTTAGATTCTATAAATTGTCCTATCGAGCGACAAATATGATTCAATTGCTCAATTCCCATTTCCGTGTGAATTGGAAAGGAAATAACTCGATGAGTCAACCAATCCGTAACTGGCAATTCTGTTGATGCGCTTCCAAAATGCTCAAACATTTTTTGACGATGCGCTGGTACAGGATAATATATCATTGAAGGAACATCTCTTTCAGCTAAATAAGCTTGTAATTCATCTCTATCCAGTCCTTCTAACTGAACGGTATATTGATGAAAAACGTGCTTTGAGTTTATTGCTCGAATTGGTGTTTTAATTTCTGGATACTTTGAAAAGTACATGTCATATGCATCTGCAACTGCTCTGCGTTTTTCGTTGTACTCATCCAATTTCGGTAATTTGATCCTCAACACTGCAGCTTGGATACTATCCAAACGACTATTGCAACCTACCACATCGTGATAATAACGCTTGCTTTGACCATGATTTGCTATCATTCTTATTTTGGCTGCCAATTCATCGTCGTTTGTACACATTGCACCACCATCTCCATAACAACCTAAGTTTTTTGACGGAAAGAAAGAAGTACAACCGATATCACCAATAGTTCCAGTCTTTGCAATTTTATTATCTGTGTGATAATAATCACAACCAATCGCTTGGGCATTGTCTTCTACAACAAATAAATTATGCTTGTTCGCAATTTCCATGATTTGATTCATTGGAGCGGACTGACCGTATAAATGTACCGGCACAATAGCCTTAGTTTTTGGGGTAATCGCAGCTTCAATCAAATTGAAATCGATGCAAAAAGTATCTGGATCAACATCAATAAATACTGGCTTCAATCCTAAAAGCGCCATTACTTCAGTTGTTGCAATATAGGTGTAAGATGGAGTTATTACCTCATCACCTGGCTTCAATCCTAATGCCATTAAAGCAATTTGGAGAGCGTCTGTTCCATTAGCTACAGGAATTACATGCTTAACGCCTAAATAGCTTTCTAATTCGGCCTGAAATTTTTGGACTTCTGGACCATTAATGAACTCGGCTTTTTCAATTACATTGAGTATTGCAGTATTTACATCTGATTTAATTTCAGCGTACTGAGCAACCAGATCAACCATTTGAATTTTTCTCATTCTTGTGTTTAAATTACATGAAAATCGGTCGCAAATATAAGATAAAGTTCTGGCTTTTCGGTCCATTTTGGGCAACATTTCAGACAGAAACAACACTTTATTCAATTTGCATTAGACTTCACTCATTGTATACGAAGAATCTTAAAAAAGATTGTAATTTTGGATTCATGAAAATACAGGTTTCTCTTTATACACTTCTTTTTCTTTTGATAGCTCATCAAGGTTTGACTCAAAGAAATGTAAAAGATTCAATTATCAGCAGTCCACTACTTGGTTTCCAATATGGCGGAAACGCAACACAAGGTGATTTGGCGGATAGATTCGGTTATTTAAACCACGTAGGGATTCTAGCAGGATATAAAACTTCCAAAAATTGGTTTTGGGGAATAGACGCCAACTACCATTTTGGAAGTAGAATTCGCATTGCTGACCCTTTAGCAGAACTAAGAGATTCCAAAGGAAATATAACGGATCAAAATGGTGATATAGCAAATGTATTTCTAACTGCTAGAGGATTTAATGCTAATATAGCTGTTGGGAAACTAATTCCAGTATTGAGTCAAAATGTTAATTCAGGAATACTAATACATGGTGGTGTTGGATATCTTGCATATAAATTAAGAATCGACACCCCAGACCATGTTGTGCCTCAGATTGAATTGGATTATAGAAAGGGTTATGACCGACTGACTAACGGGATAAATTTTCACCAATTCATCGGTTATCTATTTTTAGCAAACAGAGGTTTTGTAAATTTTTATGGCGGTTTTTATGCTCAAGAAGGCTTAACCCGAAATCAGCGAAGCATTTTCTTTGACACTCCAAATGTGCCAGTTTCCAAAGCCCAGAGGCTTGATATTCAGTTAGGTTTTAAGTTAGGTTGGATTGTCCCAGTTTATAAACGAGTACCGAAAAATTACTACATCGATTGATGTCGTTGTTCTATAACATATCGATACATCTATACTTTTTTGCTATCCGTGTTGCCTCTTTATTTAATCCAAAAGCAAAGGAATGGTTAGAAGGGCGTAAGCTGAAGAATTGGAAAAATCTCGATACGAAAGGTCGAAGGGTTGTTTGGTTTCATTGTGCTTCACTGGGAGAATTTGATCAGGGCTTACCATTAATGGATGCTTGGAAATCTAAGTACCCAAATGATTTTCTGTTGGTCACTTTTTTTTCTCCTTCAGGGATGAAAAATTACCACAAGAGAAAACATTGTGCCGATGCCGTGTGCTACTTGCCATTGGACACTCCCAAAAATGCTAAAGAATTTGTTAAATCAGTTGAGGCTAAAAATGTCTTTTTTGTGAAATATGAATTTTGGGCTAATCATTTAAGTGAAGTAAATAAAACTGATGCAAAAGTTTATTCGGTCAGCGCAATTTTTAGACAAAACCAGATCTATTTTAAGTGGTATGGAAGTTTCTATCGTTCAATTCTGAAAAATTTTGATCACATTTTCTTGCAAGATGAAAATTCAAAAAAATTGCTTGATGGAATTGGGGTGAGAAATACAACCGTTTGCGGAGATTTACGATTTGACCGCGTTTTTCAAAACAAACAAAAAGCTGTTTCAAATGAAATTCTTGAACGTTTCGTGAAAGGTCAGAATGCCATGATTATTGGATCCTCGTGGCCTGAAGATGAAAACTGTATAAAGGAATTAATAAACCAAGACTCGTTTACAAAAAAAGTAATATTTGCTCCTCACGAAGTGAATGATAAACACGTTAAGCAAATTGAGCAATTACTAGTAAAAAAAAGCATCCGATATACCGATATACAGGATGATAAATCGGATTTTGAAGATTACCAAGTTTTAATTTTAGATACAATTGGTCATTTAACAAATGCATACCAATATGGTGATTTAGCTTATGTCGGCGGAGGATTTTCTGGAAGTCTTCACAACATTTTGGAACCAGCTGCGTTTGGTTTACCAATACTCTTCGGTCCGAAGCATGTTAAGTTCCCTGAAGCAGATATTTTCATTCAAGAAGGATTTGCTTTTGAAATTGAATCTGGGCATGAGTTGGTTGAAAAATTTAAATATGTTGAGAAGGACATATCCTCAATCAAAAACAAGCTTTTAATTTTTATGGAAGATCAAACTGGGATTGCAGAAAAAATTATGGTTCAATTATTGTCCTAAAGGGTAAAAAATTAGATTTTAGAAATGCGTTTTATATTATTGATTTTATCCCTTTCCTTTTTTTCTGTTGCATTGAAAGCCCAAGAATTCTCTGAATTTCCTGATACTTTACATGTTCGTTTTTTATATGGTTCAAAACCAAAACCTGAGCATAAACGTGAACAAAAAAGATGGTTTGGCGGAATGCTTGGAGGACACGTTGGTGTACAATATGATAGCACAAGATATTTGAGTTTTTTCTACGAAGGTAGGGTTCATGTTTTCCAGCATCGAAATCGCAAGTCAGGACGCTATGATTTACAAACAGATTCAGCATTCAATTATATCATGGATGAAAAAGTTGACAGTGTAAAATCATTAAGTATTTACATTCCAATCACGCGAATTCAAAAAGAGAAATTCCTAAGTATTTGTCATTCATATATAAATGAAACGCCTTACGACTATGCCTTTTTCGGAGTACGTTGTGGGTCCTCTACATACGACGTATTATCACATGTTGGAGTTTTAAAGCACTACGATTACTTCAAAATGTGGACGAAAATATTCTATCCAAAGAAATTGAGGTGGCGTTTAATTAGGGCCGCTAAAAAGAACAATTGGAAAATGCTGAAGCAAAAAGGAACGCATAAACGCTTCTGGGAAAAGGATGATTGAATTCTAACATCAATTTATTGAAATAGTGAAAATTTGTTAATTTTTATTTTGGAAATATGTTGATTATATGTTTATTTGTGCTGTTATAAGTTTTGGACTGAAACAAATCATGTTTTTGGATCAAAAACTTTAGTTACAGCAATTATGAAAACTACGCATTACCCGCTAATTAAAAAATCTCTTTTTTTAAGTTTTTTAACTATACTGAATTTCTCTTTTGCGCAGCAAGATGGTGGAATTTCCCCAAAAACGGGAAAAAAAATTGAACCAAAATTTGCCCCTACCATTGGAATTCAGTCTGAATTTAGTTACAAAATGATGGAACAAAACCAGAATCTTCGTAAAACGATGATATTGCTGGAACAACGACGCGAAGGCGCCTTGTCAAATCGCAGTTTAACTATTGGTACCTCATTGATTTCTATAGTTGATTATCAAAAATCTAATACACAAGATAAATTTGGTTATTTGATGCGACACCCAACTAGTGCTAATCAATTAGGAAAAGAAGTTAGTGAAGTTGTGATTCATTCTTTTCAATTATCGACAACAATGGCAGTTAATAATTGGATTTCGGCATACGCAGACATTCTCTATTGCCCCGAACAAAGTTTTGGAGCAGGTACAATTACCGCTTTAGCGCGAAATCAACTTCAATTAAGAAAAGGGTTTGTCGTACTCGGTGACTTAAAATCTTTCCCACTTTACGCTTCTATAGGAAAAATGGATGTGAATTTTGGGCAAACTGGCAGCGTGAATCCATTTACAAATTCGACATTATGGCATGCTTTCGGGTGCTTAGGTTACGGAGGTGAATTTGGTTTTAAAAAATGGGGGTTAAATGCCTCGTTTACTGCCGTTCAGGGTGGCGCTCAATTTAGAGCCCTACAAACCGTTGTTGGTGATTCATCAAATGTGCCCTCTGTGGTTAATAATTACACAATAGACATAAACCAAACCTTTAATACAAGTGATGAGCAAATAACTTTTCGACTTGGTGGTTCTTACGTAAACGGAACCTCTTACAGTCATAGTTTTCCAGTAAAGCATTTCGCTCCTACAAAAATGAACAATCCAGCTTGGGCTGCCTACTTAGAAATGGTTGTTATGGATAGATTTACCTTAATGGGTAGTTACGCCGAAACTGTAAAAGAATGGCCAGGAACATTTAATCCAAATCCGCCTTTGGATACTTTTCCCGCTTCAAAGGTAAGTTCAATTCAAGTTGGAGCTAAATTTGATTTTAATCCTAATGGAAATACTATCTTCTCTTTGTCATCTGAATGGTCGAATTTTAAGGCTGGACCAGCAGGTTCACCTTGGGAACGACAAAACCAATTTGTTGTTGGTTTCAATGCTTTGGTTAATAAATCATCAAGATTATTTATTGAGTATTTCAACACTGCTGGGTATTCGCCTTTAAATTTTATTAGCGGTGGAAATCTAGCCCCGGGTGTGACTTGGAGTGAGCGTGGTGCTTCCAGTAATGGTTTTGTATTAGGCGCACAAATAAATTTATAAAAGGATTTACATTTTATAAACGAAAGCGTTAATATTCATTCCTGAACCAACAGAGGCGAAAAGTAAATAGTCACCTTTACCAATTTCATGGTTTTCAATCTTTCCTTTGATCAGTAGATCGTATAAAGTAGGAACGGTTGCCACGCTCGAATTCCCTAATTTGTGAATGCTCATTGGCATAATTCCCTCGGGAGTCTCGGCACCATACAATTTAAAAAATCGCTTTATTATTGCCTCGTCCATCTTCTCATTTGCTTGATGGATAATTATTTTCGATATTTCGTTTATCGAAACTCCACTTTTATCCAAACATTGTTTCATCGCAACTGGAACATTGTTTAAGGCAAATTCATAGATTTTTCTGCCCTCCATTTTAATATAACGTTCATCTTGATTCAATTCTTTATTGAAAGATGGACCAAAAGATAAATAAAAAGCCTCGTCGTAAGCAAAGGTAGCTGTTTGATGAGCTAAAATACCGCCATCTTCCTCTGTTTCTTCAATAATTGAAGCTCCTGCTCCATCTGAATAAATCATGCTATCCCTATCAAATTTATCTACGACTCTAGATAAAGTTTCGGCCCCAATAACCAAGCATTTTTTCGCCATTCCGGCCTTAATAAAAGCTTGAGCTTGTATAACACCCTCAACCCATCCAGGGCAGCCAAAGAGCACGTCGTAAGCAACACAGTTAGGGTTTTTTATTCGCAAATCATGTTTTACCCTAGAAGCTAAACTGGGAAGAATATCAGTTTGTAATTTGTTATGAGCAACATTTCCAAAATTGTGCGCGAAAATTATATAGTCAAGGGTTTCAGGATCAATATTCGCATCTCCAATAGCAATTTTTGAAGCAATTGTTGCAATATCCGATGTCTCAAGCCCTTTATTTACATACCTTCTTTCCTGAATTCCCGTGATTTCTAAAAACTTTTGAGCAATAATCTCATTGGGATATGGAAAAGAGGTGCCATCTTCATTTTTAAATTCATGTTTGGCAAAGTCTTGATTGGTAACGATTTCAGTAGGAATATACGACCCAGTACCTGTTATTTTAATGGACATAATTTTTATTTTGCTTGAAAAATATAGCGTTTATATCAAATATAGCGTTTATCACATTGGTAATCACAGAAATAATAATTCAATATCTTTATCAAAATTTTGATTTGAAGTATCTATTTTTCTTTTCGCTTGTTTTTTCGACGGCTTTTGGTCAGCAAATAACACAAATCGTTGCTCTTGATCCTTCTTTGAGCGAAAGCTCAGGAATTCTATACCTCAATCAAAAGATTATAACCCACAATGATTCGCAAGGAGCAGCAGCATTATATGAAGTAGATAGTCTTACCGGACAAATATCACGAACGGTTGTAATTGCCAATGCTTCGAACAATGATTGGGAAGATTTAGCCTATGACAATAACTTTATTTATATAGGTGACTTCGGTAATAATTCAGGAAATCGAACCGATTTAAAAATTTACCGAATCAGTTTAACGGATTATTGGAACACACCAAACGACACTGTTTTTGCAGATACAATCCGATTTTCTTATGCCGCTCAAACTAATTTCTCTTCTCAACAAAATTCTACGAATTGGGATTGTGAAGCGATGACAATAATTGGAGATAGTATCTATTTATTTTCAAAAAATTGGATCAATCAAAAAACATACGTTTATACTTTCCCAAAGGATATAGGAAATTATTCATTAGCCGTCAGAGATAGTTTGCCAATACAAGGACTTATTACCTCCGCCGATTTCAATATTTTCTCAAATCGACTTGCATTGGTCGGGTATACACCGACTGGTCCGTTTATAGTAGAAATGGATTGGAATGCTAATGTTCCTATTTCCCAAATCAGTAGAAATAGATATACTGTGACCGTTCCGAATTCAATACAAGTGGAGGCGATTGTCTCAATTTCAGAAAATCAATATTATTTAACTGCCGAAAATTTTGGTGGAAGTGAGTCGAGTTTACTTCGTTTAGTTGGTAAAAATGGGAGTCTTATGATTGACGAAAGAATAATAGAGGAAGTGGTCATTTTTCCAAATCCTACAGAAGAAAAATTTACGATTCAAATTCCAAAAGCATTAAACAACATAAATATTGAAATCTACGGATTGAATGGTCAATTGATTTCAACTAAAAGTTTCGAAAATGAAACTGAAATTGAAATTGATGCACCCATATCTTCAGGGATCTATCTTGTTAAGATAGAATCAGGTAATCAAACACGAACGGAGATATTAATCGTTCAATAAAATCGGCTAGCCTATTTTGCGAATCTGCTTGAAAGTGATCCCCAAGTTTCGCTCATAGTATCGAATGTGTTTGATTTCATTCGGATTCACCAAAACCAAAGACAAGCCTTCTTTACCAGCTCGAGCTGTTCGACCACTGCGATGAGTATAATATTCTTCGCTTTCCGGCAATTGATAATGGGCAACATAAGCCAAATCGCTTACATCGATTCCTCTTGCTGCTAAATCCGTTGCGACTAAAATTTGTGCATTGCCATTTTTGAAAGCACGCATTGCTTTATCTCGTTCTTTTTGTGTTAAATCTCCGTGAATGCAATCGGCTGATATATTCTTGGCAAGTAATTGTTTGGTTAATCTTTGAGTAGCAGCTTTTGTTCTGCAAAAAATCAATCCTTGTTTTTTATGCTCCGATTGAATCAACGATAACAAAGCATGCATTTTCTCATTGTCCTCGCATACAAGGTAACTATGAGAAATTTGAGCATTTACAACATTTCGTTTACTTACTTTAATATTATGAGCATCCGGCGAAAGGTGTTTTTTTACGATATCTTGAATACCTTCAGGCATAGTTGCTGAAAACAACCATTTATTTTCTAAGCCATGCAACATTGTTAGGATTTCATCCAACTCAACTTTGAAACCCATACTGAGCATTTCGTCCGCTTCATCTAAAACAATTGTTTTCACTTTACGAATGTCTATTGCTTTTCTGTGAACTAAATCAATTAATCTTCCAGGTGTTGCAACTACAATATGCGTTGGACGCGACAAGGCACTAATTTGAAGATCTATTTTCTCTCCGCCATAAACGGCTTCAACAAAAATTTTCTCAGTGTATTTCGTGAATTTGAACAATTGTTTTGCCACTTGTTGACCCAACTCTCTGGTAGGGCAAAGGATTAACGCTTGAATTTCGTTTTCGTTGGTATCGATTTTCGCCAATAAAGGCAATCCGTAAGCGGCTGTTTTGCCTGTGCCAGTTTGAGCCTGTCCAACTAAATCCAAATTAGTTTCCAACAAAAGAGGAATTACTTTAGCTTGAATCTCTGTAGGAGTAATAATGTTTAATTCATTAAGGCCTTTGATGTAGTTCGGGTGTATGCCCAATTGTACGAAATTTTTCACTGCTTTTATTTTGAGGCACAAAGGTACGCTTTTAAAGACTTATTCGCATTGAACTTTTCTATTTCAAATATTTGGACTATTTTTTGTGAGAATTAATTTGATAAAGATCCTAAAAATGAAAAATACACTTTTTGCCATATTAACAATTACACTTCTTTCTTGCGGAGGAGCAAAAGAAATAAATGAGACCAGCACACCCGCTGAGGAACCCATTGATGTTGAATTCAATATTTTAATCAATGATATTTGGGTCGCCGAAACCATCTTAGGTGAACGATTTGAACCAAATGGGAATAAAATGCCGCAATTGGAATTTCAAGTAAAAGAAAACCGATTTGGTGGAAACGATGGTTGCAACAGTTTAGGAGGTTCTTTAAAGAAATTAGACAATGAAAATCTAGTTTTTGGCCCAATAATGGCAACAAAAATGGCGTGCCCCGATATGGAGGTTTCACGTCAATTTAACCAAGCGCTTTCAGAGACCCAAAAATATCGAATAATGAAATTAAGACTCTACCTTATGGACTCAGAGGGAAATGATTTGATGGTACTTAAAAAAGTAGATTGATTTTTAATTTTAACACTTTCATATTATTTTTCAATGTATTATTGCTCATCTATAAATAACAGATGAAAAATAAATTAATTGCCTTAACTTTTTCTGTCTTCAGCCTTTTTTCAACTAATGCTCAACTAGAAAAAGGCTCAATGCTTATTGGAGGAAGTGGAGCTTTTGGAGCTTCGGCTGGTGGAAATGGCAGCGGATACATATTTAATCTTTACCCAAGTGCTGGCTATTTTGTTTTAAACAAATTTGCAGTGGGTGCAGAAGTAGGCTTTTTAAGTCAAGTTAATAATTTTGGAAATTTCACATCAAGGTATAATGCAATATCTTTTTCACCTTTCGCTAGGTATTACTTTTTAAAACAAGAATCTAAAGTAAACATCTTTGCGCAAGCTGGAATTGCTATAGCTTATTACAATTCTACATATGCCCAATCAACAACTAATGACATAGTCACGATTCCAAATGTAAAAGCGGGAGTTGCTTATTTCATTCGCCCTCAAGTGGCTCTTGAAGCGGCAATTAATGTTCGCTGGAATCCTAATGTTCCAATTATCAATCCCAACGACCAAATTTATGGTAGTATTGGTTTTCAAATCCATTTGAATAAAAGAGTAAAAGAAACTAGTGGCATCTAATTAAATAGGGCAATTTGTCATTTGTTAATCGAATGATTATCAATAGGAATTGAATTTCGAACGATTTTTTTTTTTATATTTGATTGAATTCAATTTCTGAAAGCCCATGACGAAGAAAATACTTTACCTTATCGGAATTCTTATTACGATTGCTGTTGGTACTTATTTTTATTGGCTTTATTGCTGCAGTATATGTTGCCAAACCAAGGAAATTATTTTACCAGCTGATAATCAAACGGGCGAAGTTCGAGCAATTGAACTAAACGGATTTAATTTGAATACTGAAGGCATCGATTTTACATGTGCCAAAAACTTCAACTTCTCTAAGGATCAGTTTAATAGATTGTTGCCAATAAATGACTCAATTCAACTCGGTGTTAAAAAATTGAGTGACTTCCTTTATAAATCCCCAGATCAAAAAGTTGTCGTTACGGGATTTGCGATGATGTCTGAAGAAAATACCTCAGCTTATCCGAATCTTGGTCTTGCCAGAGCAAATGATGTTAAAAATTTCATGGTAGAAAATGGAATTTCTGCCGGACAAATAAAAATTCAAGGCGAAGTGGTTGATGACTTGATTACTCGGCGAGACGTTATTATTGGTCCTGTGGACTTTGGCTTCATAAGTAAAAAAGTCGACGAAGGCGAAGGCGTGAATTGGAATGAATTGAAAAGTGAACTGAATAGTGATCCTTTGCAATTGAATTTTAGTTCAGGTGAAGCAAAAATTGAATTGTCGGAAGATCAACGTAAAAAAATTGCTGATATATCTAGTTATTTGGACAATGTAGAGGGGTCTAGCCTTCGAATCATTGGTCACACTGACAATCAAGGAAATCGAGAAGACAATACTCGATTAGGATTGGAAAGAGCGGAATTTGCAAAAAATTATCTCAGTCGAAATGGTGTTAACCCAGCTCGGATTGACATTGATTCAAAGGGTCCAGACGAACCAATTGAAAGTAATAGCAGTGCGGAAGGTCGAGCAAAAAATAGACGAACCGTTGTTTTGTTGAAATAATTAACCAGAAAAAAACAAGAACATGAGCAGTACACTTTGTATAATTATCCCAGCTATCGTTGGTATTATCTGTGGAATTTTAGGATAC
Source organism: uncultured Flavobacteriales bacterium (assembly GCA_963977135.1). Taxonomy (GTDB): domain Bacteria; phylum Bacteroidota; class Bacteroidia; order Flavobacteriales_D; family Crocinitomicaceae; genus UBA2040. The sequence continues at coordinate 129,049 of CAXBNN010000002.1, forward strand.
TTGATTGGCCGAATGGCGTGGAATGGAACTGAAGGTGGAAAAGCCTCAACATTAAAAGCTGAATTGGCCGCTTGTCATTCTAAAACTAATCATCTATCTGAGAAAATAGAAACTTTGGAAGGTGAACTTGCTGTAAGCAAATCTAGAACTTCAGCGGCCGCGTCAAGCGCGTCGGGCACTATGATGACATCAGCTTCACCCGTAGCAGAGAAATCTGCCTCATCAGGCTCTTTTGACGCGGCTGCAGCTAAAGCGGCAATCGGAAAAAAAGTGGTTCAGGATGATTTAAAGATAATTGAAGGTATAGGCCCTAAAATTGCAGATTTGTTTATCGCTGCTGGCATAAAGACTTGGAAAGATTTATCTGAAACATCCCTTGAAAAGGCTAAATCCATGCTTGATGCCGCAGGAGATCGCTATTCAATTCACAATCCTGGCACATGGGCTCGACAAGCGAAAATGATGCATGAGGGAAAGTGGAAAGAATTGAAAACATGGCAAGATACTTTAGACGGTGGAAAAGAATAATATTGGAAACAAATAACCTATGGAAAAGCTCGAAAATTATTTCGAGCTTTTTTCTTTTAGAATAGGTTTCTATTGGTCTGAAATCCTTCTCTATCCGAGGTAAATTTTATATCTTCGTCGCTTCAAAATACAGCATAAAAAATGAAGGTTTCCTATAATTGGCTCAAACAATATTTGAATACAAATTTAACACCTGACGAAATGTCGGAAATCCTTACTGATACAGGCTTGGAAGTTGAAGGATGTGAAAAAATTGAAGCTGTAAAAGGTGGATTAGAGGGAGTTGTTGTTGGTGAAGTTTTAACATGCATAAAACATACCGATGCGGACAAGTTGAACGTTACAACCGTTAATATAGGAACTAAGGAACCTCTTCAAATCGTATGCGGAGCGCCTAATGTTACTTCAGGACAAAAAGTAATCGTTGCAACCGTTGGATGCACGCTTTATCCAAATCCAGAGGAACCTTTCAAAATTAAGGCTGCCAAAATTCGTGGTGTGGAATCTTTTGGAATGATTTGCGCTGAAGATGAATTGGGACTTGGTCAATCGCACGACGGAATTTTAGTTTTACCTCAAGATTCCGAGGTTGGTTTACCTGCTGCTAAATATTTTGATCTAGAGGATGATTATTCTATTGAAATTGGCTTAACACCTAATCGTGCTGATGCCATGGGACATATTGGTGTTGCTCGAGATCTTGCAGCATATTTGACTGTTCACAACTCCAAACATGAAATAATTTGGCCCTCGGTTGACGGTTTTAAAGTAACCGGTAACCAAAAAGTAAATATAATAGTTGAAGACCAATTGGCTTGTCCAAAATATTCGGGAACTACAATTACTAGTGTGAAAGTTCAAGCTTCACCTGCTTGGTTACAAAAGCGTTTACGCGCTGTAGGCATGAGTCCAATAAATAATGTTGTCGATGTTACCAATTTCGTAATGATGGAATTAGGAACACCACTTCATGCCTTTGATTTACAGAAAGTTGGGAGCGAAATTGTTGTAAAAAGAGCCACGGAAGGTCAAAAATTTGTCACCCTGGATGGAACGGAGAGAATTCTTTCTTCTGAAGACCAAATGATAACCAATGGAAAAGAAAATCTTTGTTTAGCGGGTGTTTTCGGTGGAATTGATTCTGGCATAAGCAATGAAAGTACCGCTGTTTTCCTAGAATCTGCTTACTTTGAACCAGTTGTAACGCGTAAAATGGCTCGTCGACATGGATTGAATACAGATGCTAGTTTTCGTTTTGAAAGAGGCGTGGATCCAGATTTGACTTTGTTTGCATTAAAACGTGCGGCACTTCTTATTCAAGAAATAGCTGGTGGTGAAATCGCAATGGAACCTTTAGTTGTTTCTGGAGAGAACATTTCTCACAATCCGTTGGTTTTTTCTAATCAGCGTTGTCTAGATTTGATTGGAACCAACATTCCGAATACAACAATTGATGCCATTTTGGAAGCCTTGGATATAAATATTAAAGAGCGAAATGGTGATCTTTTAACACTTCAAGTGCCAGCATATCGTGTAGATGTGACTCGCGAAGCGGATGTTATTGAAGAAATTTTACGAATCTATGGCTTCAACAGAGTTCCTCTTCCTGACAAATTAAACACTTCAATGCCTAAATTTGAGAAACCAAATGTTGAGCATTGGAAAAATTCTATCAGCGAAATGTTGGTTGGTATGGGTTTCTCAGAAATGCTAAACAATTCCCTTACCTCTTCAAAATACGTCGAAAAATTAGGTGGCGAAGTTTTGTCGAATGAGAGAAACGTTGAAATGTTGAATCCCTTGAGTCAAGAATTGAATGTGATGCGTCAGTCTATGCTGTTCTCTGCTTTAGAGGTTGTAGAATACAACCAAAACCGACAATCGCCAGATTTGAAATTATTCGAATTCGGAAAGACTTATCATAAATATGATAAATACGTCGAGAACCAACGCTTGAACATAGTTATTACGGGTGCTAAAGAACAGGTTTCTTGGAATGCCAGTAAAGACAACCAAAATTTTTATGGAATAAAAGGAGTTGTTGAGGCGTTGGTTCAACGATTGGGCGTGATGCAATTAATGCAATACAAACCTCTTAAGAATAGCCTTCTTCAAGATGGAGCTCAAGTATTCATTTTGAAGCAAAAGATTGGTGAAATTGGTTGGATAAATAAAGGTTTGAAAAAATCATTCGGTTTGCGAGAAGATGTATTTGTCGCTGATTTAGATTGGGATGCATTATTTGCTAGTCTTAAGTTATCTAAAACTGTGTACAAGGAATTACCGAAAACGTTCGCTACACGTCGAGATTTCTCTTTACTTGTCGATACAAAAGTTGCATTCTCGGATATTGAAGAGGTTGCCAAAAACTGTGATAAGAAGATTCTCCGTTCCGTTGGTCTTTTCGATGTTTATGAGGGAAAGAATATGGAAGCGGGTAAAAAATCGTATGCAGTTTCGTTTATGTTTCAAGATGATAATCAAACACTGAAAGATCAGCAAGTTGATCAGGTTATGGATAAAATTCGTGTTTCATTAGAAAATAATCTAGGCGCTGAATTAAGAAAATAATTATGAAATCAACAGTGATATCATTCACTAACGATTTAAAATAGATAAAGTGAATTTATCAAAAACCCTTTTTATCTCAGGAATTTCAACTGACGTAGGCAAAACTGTGGTAAGCGCAATTTTAGCTGAAGCTTTAGAATCGAATTACTGGAAACCTGTTCAGGCCGGTGATTTAGATAATTCCGATTCGCTGAAAATTAGACGTTATTGTTCTGAAAAAGTAACCATACTAGATGAGAGATTTCGTTTAAGCCAACCCATGTCGCCTCATGCTGCAGCAGAAATTGATCAAGTCAATATTGAAGTGGATGATTTTCAAACTCCCATGGTTGAAGGAAGTTTAGTTATAGAAGGTGCGGGTGGTTTAATGGTTCCATTAAATTCAAAGGGCTTACTAGTCGTTGATTTGATTCAAAAGAACAACTGGCCGGTCGTGCTTGTTTCTAGACATTATTTGGGAAGCATAAATCACACGCTTTTATCCATTGAGGTATTGAAAAAAAGAAATATAGAGATTGCAGGAATCGTGTTTGTTGGTGACGAGAATAAATCAACAGAATCTATAATTGCAAATAAAGGAGTTGTTGATATTTGGGGGAGAGTCCCTTTAGCGAATGAAGTTACGAGAGAATTTATTTCCGACCAAGCAAAAATCTGGACGAATAATGAATTCCTGAAAAAATATAAAACAAAAATATAGTGAGCGAGAAAAGAAAAAGTAATGTTTGGCCACCTTTCACACAAATGAAAACGGCGAAAGATCCTCTTAATATTGTAAAAGCACACAAAACGATTCTAACCGATTCTAACGGAAAAAATTACATCGATGCGAATTCTTCTTGGTGGGTTAATGTGCACGGTCACGGACATCCATATCTCGCCCAAGCAATTCAAGATCAATTCGAAAAAGTAGACCATGTGCTACTCGCTGGTGCTACTCATCCAAAGGTGGAAGAACTAGCGGAGAGAATTATTAAAATTTTGCCGGATCATTTTGAAAAAGTCTTTTTCTCAGACGATGGTTCTACAGCAATAGAAGTCGCGCTGAAAATGGTATTTCAGTATTGGCATAATAAAGAAATACCTAAAAGAAGAATTGTCGCGCTTAACGGAGCATATCACGGTGATACTTTTGGAGCCATGTCTATTGGACAACGAGGCTATTTCAACGAACCCTTTGAACACCTTTTTTTCGATGTTGACTATTTAGAATTCCCAACAAAAGAAAATGAAAAAAATATTTTAGACGACGCCAAAAAACTATTTGAAACCAAAGAAATTGCTGGATTAATTGTTGAGCCACTTGTCCAGGGAGCAGCAGGAATGCGAATGTACTCTGTAAAATTTTTAGATGCCTTGGTTCAACTCGCAAAAGAAAATGATGTTTTGGTCATTTACGACGAAATTATGACTGGATGGTATAGAACGGGGAAATTCTTTGCCATGAATCATGGAGTTTCAAAACCAGACATCGTTTGCCTTTCTAAAGGATTGACAGGAGGAGTTTTACCTTTAGGATTGACTGTTGCCACGCAAGAAATTTACGATGCTTTCTTAGATGAAAAGACAACAAAAGCACTCCTACATGGTCATTCTTACACTGGAAATCCACTTTCTTGCGCGGCGTCCTGCGCCAGTTTGGATCTGTTTGCACAACAAGAAACAAAGGAAAATGTAGCTCGAATAGTTAAACAACACGCAGATTTTAAATCAAAAATAGAACGACGACCTGAACTTCTTGAGGTTAGACAACAGGGAACAATAATCGCTTTTGAATTGAAAACTGATAGCGAAAGTTCCTATTTTTCAACTATTCGGGACAGAGCCTACTACTATTTTATTGAAAATGGAATATTGATGCGACCACTTGGGAATGTCTTATTTTTGAATCCACCCTATTGCATCACGGATGATGAATTAGCCTATTGTTACAAAAAGATTGAGGACTTCCTTACAGAATTAACCTTAAACTAATCAGCGAGTTTCTGAATTTCATTCGATTCAACATAGGCCTTTTCGTAACCTTTTTCGGCGAGGATAAGCATCGCTTTAGCTATAGTGTCGGCATCAATTAATCGATACTTTTTTAACGGGCCAAGCATTATGGGCTGTAGAAATTTAAAAATCGCAATGCCTATTTTTTCACCTTTTCGTTTTTCTTGACGATCACCTCCAATAAAAGAAGGACGCATGAAATAAGTGTTCCGAATATTTTCTGCCAAAACACTTTGCTCCATTTCCCCTTTCGTTCGATTGTAAAATATCGAACTTTTAGAATTGGCTCCAAGCGCAGAAACCGTTATCAAAGTATTTATGCCATTCGTCGTGCACAATTTTGCCGCTGCAACTGGAATTCCATAATCTATTTTATAATAGACTTTTTTGTCAGGCGTTTTTTTCATTGTTGTTCCTATGCAACAATAAACCTCATCACCTTTGAACTTGTCTGCCTGATCTTCTAAATGAAGTAAATCACAAACAACTTCCTCAAGTTTCGGATCATTCATTCCTAACGATTTTCGAACGAATACCTTGACCAAATTATAGGACTCATCCTTCAAAAGTCTTTTCAATAAAAGGCCACCCGTTAAGCCACTCGCTCCTAATACTATTGCTGTTTTCATGATTTCATACTTTTAGAAACAGACCAGAAATCTTCAACAAGTTGTTTAAATTCAGAATGTTTCATTTTTAAATTTCTAGTTGAAATAACTATTGGAGTTTTCGTTCTATTGAGATTCCCAGCCAAAACACGAAGTTTCAATCCTGAAGCTTCCCCTAAATATTTTTCTGGATTATCCGTGTGAATAACTAATGATTTCATCCAAAGAAATTTATTGGTTTCAATACTTGTAATATTTGCCCAATTTATCATTCCAACAGCCATACCGTTTGAGTGATCATTCATTCCGTCTTCGTCAAGTGAAATACCCAATTCAGGATTAAACAGCTGTTTAGAGGCAATATAAATGATTACTCCAAAAAATAAAATACTAGCACTACCAATCAACTTAACAAGGAAGGGATTTGTTCTTACGACAGCATCTTTAACTTCGATTAACATCGTTAGTCCATTCATAATGAAAATGACTGAAATCAATATTATGAAAAGTAAACGCCACTTATTTAGGCCAATTTTTACGGGTTCCATTTCTGCTTTGGTTTATTGTATTGCAAAGTTAAGAGAATAAAAAAGTGGAGCCTAAATTAATAATGCTCCACTCCTATTTATTTCGTTAGATATTATTTTCCGTTCAACAAATTCATAACTTCATCCAATTTCGGAGAAAGGATAATCTCAGTTCTTCTGTTTTTTGCTCTTCCTTCTGCCGTCGCATTGTCTCCTTTCGGGAAAAACTCACCGCGACCAGCTGGCGTAACTTGTTTTGGTGCTACTTTGTAATTCACAGTTAAAGTTCGAACTACTGAAGCTGCTCGAGCAACACTTAAGTCCCAATTGTCTTTATACATTGCAGTTTTGATAGGAATGTTGTCGGTATGGCCTTCTACCAATACATCAATCTCAGGATTTTTAACCAATATGTCTGCTAGCAATTTCAATGCTTCGGTACCTTTCGGCTCCATTTCAGCAACACCTGATTTAAACATTAATTTATCAGACATAGAAACGTAAACTTTACCGTTTTTAACTTCTACCGACAATTCATCTGAGTTAAATCCAAGCAAAGCGTTGCGCAAAGTTGCATTCAATCGATTGGTGATCGAATCTTGTCGTGAAATGATAGCTTTCATCTCTCTTAACGCTTTTTCTCTTTCTGCAATTGTTGCTTCGCGCTCCTTTAAAGTTCGCATTAACTGAGCTTGTTCAGAACTAGACTGACTAGCAAGACTTTCGTAATCTGACTTCCATTTTGCTGTTTCACCTTTCGATTCAGTCCAGTTTTCTTCTAATTCTTTAATATCCTGTCTTAACTCCGCATTTTCACCTTTTTGTGTATCCAACGCGCCACAAAGACTATCTCGTTGAGCAACTGTTGCTTTCAGTCGTTTAGAACCCTTAAGTTTTTTGGAAGAGGTATCTCCACAATTATAAACTGGCGCACATGACTGAAGAACTCCAGCCAAAATAAGTGCAAAAAAGATAGATTTTTTCATGAGTTTAAGATTTTGAGACGAAGATATTTATTTTTACAATGTACGGTTAAAAGTTGGATTTTTTTAACGAACAGGCTTAAAACCCATTTGCAGAATAGACTGTTTTCTAGCTATTTAGTTTCTTCAATGCTAGAAACAATAATAGCTGCTGCCTTGCGAATTTCATCTTCAGTTATTATCAAGGGCGGACTTAATCGAAAACTATAAGGATGCGATAAGAACCAAAAGCTAATTAACCCTTTTTCTAAGCAACGTTTTACTACTTTTTCAACTCGTTCAAAACTTTCCATATCGAAAGCGAAAAGCATCCCTTTACGTCTTATTTCTTTGATCTCTTCATTTTCACCTATTAAATCAGCTAATAACTGACCTAATCGTTCAACTTCATCTAGTTTGATTTCGTCGACAAGTACATCAAGTGTCGCAGCAGCAGCGGCGCAAACCACTGGATTTCCACCAAAAGTTGTAATGTGACCAAGCATAGGGTTATTGGTGAACACTTGAAGATATTCATAGGAAGACACAATCGCTCCAATTGGCAATCCACCGCCAAGAGCTTTCCCTAAAGTCAAAACATCAGGAACAACATCAAAATGCTCAAACGCGAAATTTTTTCCCGTTCTCCCAATTCCAACTTGGATTTCATCGAAAACAAGCAATGCACCAACTTCGGTGCATCTTTTTCTTAAAGCTTGTAAATAGAAAATATTAGGAATTCGGACACCAGCGTCACCTTGAATAGTTTCAAGAATTACACCTGCTGTCTTTTCAGTTATTTGCTTTAAATCTTCGAAATTGTTATGCAGAATAAAACGCACATCTGGCAATAACGGTCTATACGCTTGTTTTTTAATTTCATTTCCAGAAATCGAAAGCGAACCGTTCGTACTTCCATGATAAGAACCGCGAAAGGAAACAATTTCCGTTCGACTCGTAACCCTTTTGCAAAGTTTTATCGCTGCTTCATTAGCTTCCGTCCCAGAATTTACAGGATAAACACAATTCAAGTTTTCAGGAAGTATATCCGTTAATTTTTGAGCTAATGCTAAAGGTGCATCCTGAATGAATTCACCATAGACCATCACATGCAAATATTTATCTGCCTGATTTTTAATAGCTTCAACTACTTTCGGGTTGCGATGACCAATGTTGTTCACAGCTACACCCGAAATCATATCCATATAGGATTTTCCCGACTTGTCGTAAATATAAATCCCTTCCGCATAATCGACATCGATTAAGAAAGGAAATGGGTTCGTTTGACCTTGTTTTCTTAAGAAATCAAGCTCAGACATACCTTAAGATTTACGTTGAATAGCACGCAGAGCTGCGTCTACAACATCCTGCGAATCAATGCCATATTTTGTCATCAATTCCATTGGATCTCCTGACTCACCGAAAGTATCATGTACACCAACATATTCCTGAGGAACAAGCATTTTTTGTGTCAAAACTTGTGCAACAGAATCACCTAAGCCTCCATTTATCATATGTTCTTCTGCCGTAACAACACATTTGGTTTTCGCCAAAGACTTCAATAGTGTTGCTTCGTCCAAAGGTTTGATAGTATGCATATTGATTATTTCTACAGAAACTCCTTTCTCTTCTAAAACTTTCGCCGCTTCGATAGATTTCCAAACCAAATGTCCACAAGCAACGATAGTTACATCGGTACCTTCAGTCAAAACATCAGCTTTTCCGATGACGAAATTGGCATCAGGCGCAACAAAAATTGGCATAACTGGACGACCGAATCTAAGATAAACTGGTCCATCGTGATCCGCAATTGCAATTGTCGCTTGTTTTGTTTGATTAAAATCAGCAGGCACAATTACTGTCATATTCGGCAACATTTTCATCATGCCGATATCTTCAAGAATTTGATGCGTTGCACCGTCTTCTCCAAGTGTCAATCCAGCATGAGAAGCACAGATTTTTACATTTTTCTTAGAATACGCAATAGATTGACGAATTTGATCATATACGCGTCCTGTGGAAAAATTGGCAAAAGTTCCCGTGAAAGGAATTTTTCCACCAATAGTCATTCCCGCGGCCATTCCCATCATATTTGCCTCAGCAATACCTACTTGGAAAAAGCGATCTGGAAAATCCTTTTCAAACGCATTCATTTTCAAAGAACCTGTCAAATCCGCACATAGAGCTACTACGTTTTCATTTGATTTTCCTAATTCATGCAATCCCTCACCGAAACCAGATCGAGTGTCCTTATGTCCAAAAATTTCGAAATCCTTCATTTTGCGTTTTATAAATTTATGCTTGTTGTTTTATTTGAATAGATTCTAACATCCGTCTCTACAGTTAATGAGGACGACCTAATATTTTTATTTCGATAAACTATTTTATAGTTTCCTGGCTGTAAATACCATTGACCAGTTTTTGAGTTTTCATCAAAATTACAAACCCATTCCCTTTCTCCAGAATCACGAACCACGAATAATTGCCCTATTATTTGAGTTCCTGATTTATACGAAAGTGAACCGGGTGCTAACACATCAACTGAAATAGTGCTGCTTTGAGTAACTTCTACCTCTTGATATGTGCGCGGTAAGGTCAAAATTTCTAAACTGTATTTTCCAACAATGTATTTATCCGTAGTATTTATTTGCTGAACGTTTATTGTTTGATTCTTACCAGTTTGCACCACCCTTGTTTCTATAGAATAAGGACGAGTGGCATTTGAAAAACGAACTTTAATGAAACCCTGAGGTGCATCCAAAACAATCGTATTATGCGTGTTTTTTACAATTGTTATGTTCTTCTTTTCAATTTTTGGTAGCGTATGAACGACCAAATCATATTGATATTTCGGGTCAATATTTAAAGTGTCAGGATTTCCATATCGATTGATAGTATGAACATAAGTGTAAATCAATTCTTGCGTTCCCGCTTTGTAAAAATTCATCGTAACATCCGTTTCTTTTGGAGACTTATAAATATTGTCCAAATTCACTTGCACAGTGGTGTTCAATACCGCTTTGTTGATGACATTTTTTAATACATTTCGAAATGCGTCTTTGGTTTCAGCTTCGGAATATGTTCCGATACATTTGAATTTTTCCAAATAGGAAATATCTAAACCCAGACCGATAACGAATGGTGTAACTTTAACTCCTTTATCCTTTAACTTTTTGGCAATAACACAAGGGTCGTTATCACAAGCTTCTAATCCATCCGTAATTAATATGATCACATTCCTTGAAGTCATATCTGGAAAATCATCTGCGGCCGCTTCTAAAGAACGAGCAATTGGCGTTGTTCCTTTTGCTTGAATCGATTTAATCCTGTATTTGACCTTATTGAAATTATCTGGGCCAAAAGGAACTTCCAATTTTGTATCGTTACAATCTTGATAGGTAGCTGTAATTGGTGATTGATGTCCGTAAACGCGAAGTCCGATTTCTAAATTGGGTGTTCCGCTCAAACTATCAACGGTTTGGGCTAACAATTCTTTCGCAGATTCAATTCTTGTTTGTTTCCCCCATTTTGCATTCATACTGTTTGACGCATCCAAAATAAAAAGGATACGCGTTTTTTCTTGACTCCAAGTTAAAAGAGTCACGAAACTAAAAAATGCTATGAGAATGATTTTCTTCAATTAATAATCGCCAAGAGTTTCTTCTAATTGACCTAAAGCATCAGCTAATTGTTCTGGATTTGGGGCTACTCCGTGCCATTTATGTGTTCCTACCATAAAGTCAACTCCTTGACCCATTTCCGTTTTCATAATGATAACAATCGGTTTCCCTTTTCCTGTCATGCTTTTCGCTTTGTCGAGGGTTGCCTTAATTTCATCAACGTTGTGACCGTCCATTTCTAAAACCTCCCATCCGAAAGCAAGCCATTTTTGTGCCAAGTTTCCTAAAGACATTACATCCTCAAGGTCTCCATCGATTTGGCGACCATTATAATCTATAGTTGCAATAAGGTGATCAACTTTCTTCGCCGCGGCATAAATTGCTGCTTCCCAAATTTGTCCTTCTTGTAATTCTCCGTCACCATGCAAAGTATAAACGATAGAGTTATCACCATTTAACTTCTTTGCTTCAGCAGCACCAATAGCTACGGACAGACCTTGTCCTAAAGAACCTGAAGCCATACGTATTCCTGGCAAATTTTTATCCGTTGAAGGATGTCCTTGTAATCGTGATGAGATTTTACGGAAAGTGGCCAATTCAGGAACTGGAAAATAGCCTGAACGCGCTAGAACGCTATACCAAACTGGCGATATGTGACCGTTTGAAAGAAAAAATAAATCCTCCCCTTTTCCATCCATTGTGAAACTGGAAGCATTGTGATTCATTTGATGAAAATATAAGGTTACAAGAAAATCAGTGCAGCCTAATGATCCACCTGGGTGACCAGAATTGTTTTCTGCTACCATTCTAACGATATCTCTTCGCACCTGCGATGCAATTTTTTCAATTTCTTTTGTTTCCATTTCTACTAAATCAAGGGTTCGTTCTTTCGATTACAAAAGTAGTTTGAATTTCTCGTTCTGATGGAAGGAAAAACCGTGGAAACGTAAACACTTCAAAGCATTTATTAACAAATCTAAGTTTTGGAATAGATTAACACAGTACAGATTAATAGATTGACGAATAAATGTACCTTTATTAAAAATATACGAAATGAAGAAAATAGGAGTGAATGGATTTGGCAGAATCGGTAGATATTTTACGCGAATGATGCTTCTGCGGGATGATATGCAAGTTGCGGTTGTAAATGATCTGGCCGACATTAATACACTCGCCCATCTATTTAAATACGATAGCATTCATGGTAAAGAAGCATTTCCTTTCAGAATTGAGGGAAACAAAATGGTTTTTGAAAATGGGAAGATTATTCTTTTTACTCAGGAGAGAGAACCAGCTAATATTCCATGGGGAGTTAACGATGTATCTATAGTAGTAGAATGTACAGGGATTTTTAGATCCGAAGAAATGGCATCTCTGCATTTAAAAGGTGGAGCGAAAAAAGTAGTGATTTCTGCGCCAGCAAAAGGAGACGTTAAAACAATAGTATTGGGAGTAAATGACAATGAATTGTCTGATGAAGACATCATCCTATCTAACGCTTCTTGTACCACAAACAATGCTGCGCCTATGGTAAAAGTGTTAAAAGAGTTTTTAGAAATTGAAAGTGCTTATATAACAACTATTCATAGTTATACATCGGATCAGCGTTTGCATGATTCCCCTCATTCAGACTTGCGCCGAGCACGCGCTGCTAACCTATCGATAATTCCTACTTCAACTGGAGCAGCCAAAGCAATAACTAAAATTTTTCCTGAATTGGATGGTAAAATTGGCGGTTGTGGAATTAGAGTTCCAGTACCAAATGGTTCAATGACAGACTTAACCTTGATTGTTAAAAACGCTCCAAGTATTGGCCAAATTAACGAAGCAATGCAAGCAGCCGCAGGAGGAAGCTTGAAAGGAATTTTAGGATATACGGAAGACCCTATTGTTTCAGTAGATATAATAGGAAATCCTCACAGTTGTGTATTTGATTCTCAATTAACATCTGTTATTGGGAATATGGTCAAAGTTGTTGGATGGTATGATAATGAAGCAGGTTATAGCAATAGATTGGTCGAATTGGTAGCTAGAGTCTAATGAACCTGGATTAAACATAACTTCAATTCTCAAAAAGAAAATAGTATTAAACAAAAAAAGGCGCTCAAATGAGCGCCTTTTCTATTCTATATCTTTTTGATTAAATTTCGATACAAGGTCTGATTGCGTAATTTACTTTTTGCGCTACATTACCAGAAACGAAAGCTACTCCATCAGCATAAGATGAACGACATTCGTAGATTGCACATGTTGTCTTGTTTACTCTTAAAACATCCGCTTGAACCACAATTGTGATGTTCCCAGTTAAAGATCCTTTAGGTATTCTCAACTTATATACTTGCGTATCCCAAGGATGAGATGTTTTGTAAGGGAAATCATTGATTTTTGGCGTCCCGTTACTATTCAATGGAACTCCAGATGACGTTCCTATATATATTCTAGTTTTATCAAGAATCCAGTTACCTGTTGTCTCAATAGTAACTTCGATATATGCAAAATTGTTAGTAATCGTTGTCAAACCAGCAATAAGGTTATTAGAAGTTCTTTGAGGAGTTTCTAATTTGTCACCACAACTATAATAATCCAAAGCTGATTCAGTAGTTGTCGTAACTTTATTCGTCGCAGCAAGCTCCTGACTTGGAGTAGGAATTTCCTTTTGACAAGATATAAATAATGACATAACCAAAACGGTTACAAGTAGAGTTCTTAGTTTCATAATTTCTTTAGTTTGAGTGTATTACTGCTTTAATCTAAAAGAAACTATTGGAAATATGATGGTGTTTTAACAACACATTTCAAATAATTTACTAAACAAATTTAAACTATTTTTCAGAAAATAAAAAAAAAACTATTCATTTTTGATTCAATGTATAACAAAAGTTAGTTTATGGCGAAGAAAATTATAACCGGTATGTAAGCAACCACACTCGTCTACCCTTAAGACGTTGGCTTCTCAAGAACACTATAGCTGGTGGTTTCGTCGGATAAGTTATCATCGAAACATGATATAAACCTCCAATTTTTTTTGGTAAAATTCTAGCGTTCAATCCTTCTGCTTTAAATGAATCAACTCTCTTTTGGGCGAGCCTCTTTGGGCCGTACACACCTGAAATTATATGAAAATCGCCCCGACCATTGGCTACATTTTGATCTGAATGATTCGATTCTTGTATTGAATTGGTGCTTGTTTCTTTCGGCGGTTTTTCTTTTGGACTAACAATTTTTGGGGATGGAGTAACGTCCTTATTTATTTCAGACATGTTTTTCTTATTGTCTGAAACTGCAGTGCTATTTATTTTTTCTGGAGTTGATTGTGGTTTTTTACTCGAATCTAGATTTATTGATTCCTTCAAACTTTTTTCTTTTGAACTAACTTTTTTTTTTAGATCTGGATTATCCGTTTTGATTGAGTCAACAAAAAAGATATCTTTTTTCACAGTTTCTTCTTTTGCTAAGGATTGAAATTTATTCTTGATACTGTCAAAATTATAACATATTAAAATGGCGAAAAGCAACATTCCCAATAGAATAAAAAAAAACCAAAATGGAAATTTTCTTTTCTTCTTTTTCTGCGGGTCTTCCGCTTCTTGGGTAACGCTAGTCTTTACAACAGGTATAAATTTTTCTTGAGATTTATCGTTTTTTTTTTCAGTCTCAGTTTTTATATATGCGGTGGGTTTTGTCTCGAATTCGTCATCGTTTAGTAACGCTCGGATTAATGAAAGCGAATCCATTTCTTTTGTACTACTCTTCTCTTCTTCTCGGACCGTTTGAGGAGTTTCGATAACAACCTCATCCTTAATTGGAATTTCTAGAACTACTTCAGGTTCTGTTAAAACAACTTCTTCTTCAAAAGTCAATTTTGGTTTTTCAAGAATAGCTGTTTTTATTCCTGGTTTTGGATCTTCTTTTGGCTCAGCTACTTTGTCTTTCATCCAAGATGAAAATTCAATTTGGCCATTTTCATTTTTGGTAAAACTCCCAAATTCAAAAATGTCAAAACTATCTCCTTTATTTAAATTCGATTCAATTTCACGAATGAACTTTGCTATAGTATTCTGAGCATCTTGCTCTTCAATCCCTTCAATTTCAGAAATATAACTTGCTAATTTCCCATCATCCGTTTTTAAATCTGGAAGAAAAACAATTTCACTCAATCTTTCATTCAGCAAAGTCAATGCCCCAAAACCCGGAAGTATAACCGTGTTTTCCTTGAGGAATAGCTGAATGAAATATTTGTTCATGAGTATGTTGTATTACAGGCAAATATAGTATTAATCTTAGTTGAAAATTTCAGAAAAATGGAAAGTCTGATCTAATCGCGGTCCTTTTTCCGTGATTTTCAGGGTACACAATTCATTAACGGAATCATGCTGGAAATAAAGATAGTAATTTTCTTTAGCTGCCTTTTCGAGGAATTTTTCTTTTTCATCCAGAGTTATTAGCGGACGAGTATCATAGCCCATTACAAAAGCCAACGGAATATGTCCAACGCTTGGTAATAGATCCGCCATAAAAACGATTTTCTTCCCTTGGTAATTGATATGAGGGATCATCATACTATCGGTGTGACCGTCGACAAATAGAAGATCCATCCCTGGATATGCATTTTCTGTAAAATCTTCACCTCTTTCAATCATTTTAAGCTGACCACTTTGCTCGATTGGCAAAATATTCTCACTCAAAAAAGATGCTTTTTCTCTTGCATTCGGCTCAGTTGCCCATTGCCAATGCCGTTTATTGCTCCAGAAATTCGCATTTTTAAAAGCAGGTTCGAACCGATCTTTTGTTGAATTGTATTCAATGGAACCACCGCAATGATCGAAATGAAGGTGCGTTAAAAATACATCTGTAATATCATCTCGATGAAAGCCTATTTTTTTTAAATTTCCATCCAATGAGTCATCTCCATGCAAAAAATAGTGAGAAAAGAACTTCTCCGACTGTTTATTCCCTATTCCAGTATCAATTAAAGTCAGTCGTTTTCCATCTTCTATCAACAGACTGCGCATAGCCCAATTGCACAAGTTATTCTCATCAGCAGGATTGGTTCTTTGCCATAGTGATTTTGGCACAACACCGAACATTGCGCCGCCATCTAATTTAAAATAACCAGTATTAATAGAATGAATTTTCATGCTTTTTTGATATAAATATAAGATTTGATAGACAATTGACTTTTCAAATTGCTTAACTTTGAGAAAAAATAACAGATGAAAAATTTAATTATTGGAGTTTTTGCAGCGATTTTGTTTGTTTCTTGTGGTACATCTAAAGAATCAAATGACAAATCATCTGAAAAAGAAAATGTTGAAAAACCGAAAGCTAAACCAGCACAAAAAGAAATAGAAGAAATGTAATTATTTCTGATACCAGTAAATGGTATCTTTTCCAAAGTTTGTTTTTTTGATTGGCTCTAATTCAAGTGTTGGAGCCGACAAGCCCTCTTTAAAATAAACATCGCCTTCAATGATGCGGATTTCATCCCAGATTTGACTATCAATAAATTTCTTTAATGTTTCTGCGCCCCCTTCAACAAGAATGGACTGTATGTCCAATTCAAACAGAGCTCGCATTAAAGTCGGAATCTGTAAATTGGATAGCTGAACGTAGTGGATATTCTTTTCAATTTTAGAATTTAATACGTTAAAGACAATCGTTTTCGAAGTGCTTTCATGTTTTAATTTTAATTCAGAATCTAAAATGATACGGACAGGATCTTTGCCATCCACATCTCGAACATTCAATTTTGGATTGTCAACGTCAGCTGTTTTTCTACCAATTAATATTCCCATTTCTTGACTTCGCCAAAGGTGAACCAAGCTCCTTGTTTCAGGCGCACTAATCCAATTAACGCCTTTTTCATTTTGCTTCCTAGTTTTATCGATAAAGCCATCCTTCGTTTGCGCCCATTTAAGCACAACATACGGACGTGATTTTTCATGGAAGGTGAAAAACCGCTTGTTTAATTTACGGCATTCGGCTTCGAGAATTCCTGTTTCCACTTGAACCCCATTTTTTTTAAGCCGCTGAATTCCTTTACCATTCACTTCCGAAAAAGTATCTAAGGAACCAATGACTACATGCGGAATTCCATTTTCAATAATCAGGTCGCTACAGGGTGGAGTTTTTCCAAAATGAGAACAAGGCTCCAAGCTCACATAAATGGAGCATTTTGAAAGGATACTTTTGTCCTTAACACTATTGATGGCATTTACCTCGGCGTGAGCTTCACCATATTTCATATGATATCCTTCGCCTACAATTTTATCTTCAAATACAATTACGGCCCCAACCATTGGATTTGGCGCAACCTTACCTTCACCTTTCAAGGCTAAATCAATGCAACGGCGCATGTATTTTTCGTGCTTTTCCACTGGATAAAATTAATCATCTTGATCCGATATTCGATTTTCTTCTGGAATTCGTCAAGATTAATATCTTTGATTTTCAAAAACCAATTCATGCTAAAAACCAAATCCGTCCTTTTTAGTTTGCCTGTTGTTGTGGCAGCTTTGGGCTATTTCGTAGACATTTACGACCTTTTGTTGTTTGGAATCGTACGAATAAAAAGCTTGGAAAGTTTGGGCGTAAATGCCGATGCCGCCGGAACTTTGATTCTAAATTGGCAAATGTTCGGCTTGCTGCTTGGTGGCATACTTTGGGGAGTTTTTGGCGATAAAAAAGGGCGATTATCTGTGCTGTTCGGGTCAATTTTAGTTTATTCTGCCGCCAACATAGCTTGCGGTTTTTTACCGAATTATCCTCAAGAACATATCGTATCCATATACGCAGGATTACGATTTATTGCTGGAATTGGTTTAGCTGGTGAATTGGGTGCTGGAATTACGCTTGTTTCCGAAAGTTTACCAAAAGAAAAAAGAGCGTTAGGAACATCTGTAGTCGCAGGATTTGGTTTGTTAGGAGCTGTTGTCGCTAACTTAACTGTTGAATTGACAAGTGATTGGACAATTGCCTATTTCGTAGGTGGGGCAATGGGTTTAGCGCTTTTGATTTTGAGAATTGGAGTCGTAGAATCTGGTGTATTCAAGGAAGTTCAAAAAAATGTATCTGTTCAAAAAGGAAATTTCTTCTCCCTTTTCACGAATAAAGATCGACTTATTCGCTATTTGAAATGCATCGCGATAGGCTTACCAACTTGGTTTTGTATAGGTATTTTGGCCATTTTCGGTAATCAATTTGTTGATGAGCTTGGAATAGTTGGTGAAATTTCACCGGGAAAATGTATCATGTGGGCATACATAGGTATTTCCGCAGGAGATTTCGCTAGTGGTTGGATAAGCCATGCTATGGAATCGAGGAAGAAGGCAATATTTTGGATGCTGACTTTTACATTAATTGGAGTCGTCGGTATGCTTTCAGGAATGTATAGCGATCCGAATGTCTATTACTTTTTCTGTGTTTGGCTAGGATTAGGAACCGGTTATTGGGCGATGTTCGTTACGGTTGGAGCAGAACAATTTGGTACGAATTTGCGCTCTACGGCAGCCACGACAATCCCAAACATGGTTAGAGGAATGCTCATATTCATGACTTTAGGATTTGACGGAATGAAACTTTCAATCGGCGTGATTAACTCTGCAATTGTTGTTGGGGTTGTTTGCTTTATTCTGGCCTTCTATTCAGTTTTGACCATTCCTGAAACCCACAACATAGATTTGGATTTTATTGAAGAGTAAGGTTTGCTTTAAGTTCAATTATTTTTCCGAAATTTAAGCTCCTTTCGAAATCAATATCATGAAACATATAGTATCCAATTTTTCAGAATACCAAGAAGCTTATAAATCATCTGTTGAAAATCCTGAGAAATTTTGGGGAGAATTTGCGGAAAATGAATTTATTTGGCGAAAAAAATGGGATTCAGTTCTTTCCGGAAATTTAGATGAAGCGAAAGTAAAATGGTTTGAAGGAGCGGAGTTGAACATAACTGAAAATTGCATCGATAGACATTTGGCTAAAAAAGGAAACCAAACGGCTATTATATTCGAGGCAAACGACCCAAATGAAAAAGCCTTGCATATTACTTACAATGAATTAGCTAAAAACGTCAATAAAACAGCGAATATGCTAAAAAGTATGGGTGCAAAAAAAGGTGATCGAATTTGCTTGTACATGCCGATGGTGCCAGAATTGGCTTATGCGGTTTTAGCATGCGCTAGAATTGGAGCCGTACATTCTGTCGTTTTTGCCGGATTTAGTTCTAAGAGCTTAAGTGACAGAATAAACGATGCAACATGCAACATCCTACTAACTGCCGATGCTGGATACCGAGGAAACAAAGTAACTGAATTGAAATCAATTGCTGATGAGGCATTAGTTTCTTGTCCAACTATAGAAAAAGTAGTTGTCTTGAACAGAACAAATGCCGAAATTGAAATGAAATCTGGTCGGGATCATTGGTGGCATGATGAATTTCCAAAAGCTAGTGCTGTTTGCGAAGCTGAAACAATGAGCGCACAAGACATGCTTTTCATTCTTTACACTTCTGGAAGTACAGGAAAACCTAAAGGAATGGTACATACCTGCGGTGGCTACATGGTTTATACCAACTATAGTTTTAGAAATGTTTTCCAATACAAAGAAGGCGACGTTTATTGGTGTACTGCAGATATTGGTTGGATTACAGGTCATAGCTACATTTTGTACGGACCGTTAAGTGCCGGAGCAACAACGGTTATGTTTGAAGGAATTCCAAATTATCCAGACGCAGGTCGTTTTTGGGAAGTAGTAGACAAATATAAAGTGAATATTTTCTACACTGCTCCTACTGCCATTCGTTCTTTAGAAAAATGTGACCTTGGTCTCGTTCACAAGCACGATTTGAGTTCATTACGCGTGCTTGGAACTGTTGGTGAGCCAATTAACCAAGAAGCTTGGGATTGGTACGACAAAGAAATAGGGAAACACAATTGCCCAATTGTTGATACTTGGTGGCAAACAGAAACTGGCGGAATTATGATTTCTCCTTTGGCTGGAATTACCAAAACCATCCCAACTTTTGCTACATTGCCGCTGCCAGGCATTCAACCTTGTTTGCGTGATGAAGCAGGTAACGAAGTTATAGGAGATGGAGAAGGTCGATTGTTTATCAAATTCCCATGGCCGAGCATGGCTAGAACGATTTATGGTGATCATCAACGTTATTTAGATACTTATTTCAGCACGCACAAAGGAAATTATTTCACAGGCGACGGAGCAAAACGCGATTCAAATGGAAACTACAGAATCACTGGTCGAGTTGATGATGTCGTGATTGTGAGCGGACACAATTTGGGAACTGCCGAAATTGAAAATGCAATCGACGAACACCCTATGATTACTGAAGCAGCGGTTGTTGGTTATCCGCACGATTTGAAAGGAAATAGTATCTATGCTTTCGTTACTTTAAAAGATGTCACTTTGGTGAACGAACAAGAAACTTTAACACAATTAAGAAAAGAAGTTTTGGACCTAGTTTCTAAAATCATAGGACCAATTGCAAAACCAGAAAAAATTCAATTCACGACAGGTTTGCCAAAAACTAGAAGCGGTAAAATCATGCGACGAATTCTACGAAAAATTGCTTCTGAAGAATTGGATTCACTTGGAGATATTTCTACTTTATTGAATCCGGAATGCGTTGAGGAAATTGTTGCTAATAGATTGTAAAAAAGTTGCAAGTTACAAGTTGAACGGCTTCTGCGAAGCGTTCTGAAAGTCGCAAGTTCTTTGTGGATAGTATTCCTTAGAATATTCCCACACAGAACTTGCAACTTGCAACTCAATTCCCCCCTGACACCAACACCTTCACTTTGCGGATATCAAGATTTTTCTGATTGACATTATAGATGAAAGCCCCAAATTCATGTTCGTTTTCGATTTTTGGTTTCTTTATTAAATCAATTTCCGTTTCATAAGATACACGATTGTATCGATTGGGTTGAAAGATTCCAAATAATTCAAGTTGAGCATAATCTGAAAATATTTCCGTTTTCTTTGGCTTCAAATTATTTGCCGCTGAAATCAATTTAGGGAATTCCAATATCTCTTTCATGGAAGAAACATTAACCTCCATTTCAACTGATATTTTCATTTTCCGAATATCTTTTGGGATTTTCAAGTTCGACAATAAGTTCAAATACATGTCATTACCAGGTTGTTCCAACTTTGGGGAAACCTTGGAAAACATAACTTTGAAGTTGTCTTCCCCAATAATTTTATTGTAGCTTGATAACGGAACTATGTTGTTTTGATTGAAAACGTACCGACTCATTTTCTCATAAAGCGTCAATTGCTTTTGGTAATAGTCTGCCGTTTTTTGATCGTTTATCTTCTTTGGCGTAAAATCGCTATCTATTTTATACACTTCGCCATTGACATACAACTTATTACCATCAATCATGGCTTCATTTTTTCCATTAACGGCTAAAAATGGAAGTGTATTTCTATTTCGATAATTTTCAGTTAAATCAAGTCCCTTGCCCATGAAACTCACCTCTTTTGAGATTTTCATTCCATAATCTAATCGTAGATAATTCGCTATCGTTGGTGCAATGTCGAGATGGGAAGAAACAGCATTAAAAGTTTTAGGCGACTTCAATAAATCGCTATAAATTATCAAAGGAACATTAAAATTTGAAAGTGCATTTCTTGAATAAAAAGGCGTTCCATGATCGCCGGTGATTATGAAAATTGTGTTTTCAAAACCTTTCATCAATCGAGCTTTCGCAAGGTAATTCCGAAGTTCAGTATCCGTGTACGTGTATGAACTCATCATAAACTTTTCCCGGTAAATCTGATTCTTTATTTCTTGGGAAACTTTGCTGCTTTTCAATTTTGCTAAAGCTCTTCTTTCATACCCATCTTGGTCTGGAAAAGCATAAGGTCCGTGCGTAGAAATCGTCAACAAAACTTCTAAACTGGATTTGTTTGAATTGGAATTCTTGGCTCTATCCATCAACGATTTTTCGAATAAATACCCATCAGGAAAACCCCAAATTCGCTCGTAATCGTTGAAAGGAGCTCTAAATTTTTCTTCCCAATTATCGACCAAATAGTCCGTTTTTATGCCTTTCATATATCTATCCATATCGGTAAATCGCAGATCTACGCCGCAGAAAAAACTAGAATGGTAATTTGATTTCAATAAATTCGGCAAACTCATTTGAGGAGTAAATTTATTCTCCATAGTGTATTTACCTCCCGAACTATTAGGTACCGATGACAAGGTCGCTGGTAAAACATTATAGGTTCGCTGGCAGGTTGTCAAGAAATTTGGGAAATATAAACTCTCTTTCCGCAGGCTATCTAAAAAAGGCATTGCATTTCCAGTGCTTTCAGCATATTTACCGATAAAATCAGAGTTCAAACCTTCTACAATAATCAATACAATATTTGGTGGACCAGTTTCAGATTTCCTAAAATAGCTTCCAAAACTTTCAGTATCAGGCAAGTCATGTAACAAAGGGAAATTTTCATCTCGAATTTCGGAAGGAAAAAACGAAGATTGTAAGTCTTTGAAATCTGATGCTTTATATACCTGATTTACATTTAGAATTTTGTTATTGAAGTATACATAGCTTTTCCATAAAAAATATGCACCTCTATTATTTACATAGGTTTGCGCTATTCTTTTTTGGGAGCGGTAATGAGTGAAACCCATGAAGAATACACTCAAAATCGCCAAAGACGCGAAAACCAATGACCCTTTTTTAGAAATTTTGATCTTTGAAAATATGCGAAGAAGCAATGCAGTCATCAGTATTATTCCCAAGATTAAAAAGTAGGTTACAGCTGGTATTCCTTGAACTCCATTTGTTATCATCACCAATTCCTGCAGCGAGAAAAAGAACAAGGATTCATCTAAAACGACTTTCGATTCTTTAAAATAGATGATCGTTCCAAGATTGATTATCAAATAGAGTATGCTAAGTAGCGGTAAAACGAACTGTCGTTGAATTTTAATAAAGCTGAGCAAAAACTGAAGAAATAAACTTAGTCCAAATAGAACTAAAGCTATAAGAATGTCGATCAACATTCCGGAAAAGAGGTAGCTTAACTTTGGGGTAGATTCTCCAACCAACTGAATTTGTGAGAATTCATAAATGCGCAAAAACCACAGTAAAACAATGAAGGTGAAAAAATACTTCAGGTTTTTTCGAACAATATTTTGAAGGGTGGCGCTTATCACGGTTATAAAACTACGATAAATTGAAAAATAAATGCTGACTTCGACACCGCTTGGTCAGCATTTAATATGAAAATTAATCTCTTCTTCTTGGTGCGCGATTTCCTCCTGAAGAATTACGATTTCCACTACCACCTTGACGGTTTGCACCTTGAGCTTGTGGTTTCTTATTCGATTGAAATGCACTTCTGCTTCTATCTCTCTGACCTTGCGGTTGTTTTTTAGGAATAGGTGCATTCGGGTCCAATTCATAAGGATTATCCGCCATCACTGGTATTTGTTGTGATATCAATTTCTGAATATCTTTCAAATACGCTTTTTCTTCCTGATCACAAAATGAAAGTGCTGTTCCGCTTGCTTTTGCACGACCTGTTCTTCCAATTCGGTGAACGTATGTTTCTGGTACATTTGGCAAATCGTAATTGATAACCAATGGCATATCAGAAACGTCAATTCCGCGTGCTGCAATATCCGTTGCCACCAAAACATTCATCTTTCCATCCTTAAAAGCTGTTAATGCTTTTTGACGTTGCGGTTGTGATTTGTTACCGTGAATTGCCGCTGCAGTAATATTATTCTTAATAAGAATTTTTACGATTTTATCAGCACCATGTTTGGTTCTTGAAAAAACCAACGTTGCACCTTTATTTTCCGTTTGCAAAAGATGAACCAACAATTGATTTTTATCTCCTTTAGAAACAAAGTAAACACCTTGTTCTACCTTTTCCGCTGTCGCTTGTTCTGGTTCGATATCAACACGCTCGTAATCACCTAGTATTTGACTAGACAATTCAGCACTGGCTTTAGGCATTGTTGCCGAGAAAAACAAAGATTGTCTCTTCTTTGGAAGCATTGCGATTATTTTCTTGATATCGTGGATGAATCCCATATCAAGCATTTGATCTGCTTCGTCCAAAACGAAATATTCAATGTCGCGAAGTGTAATGTATTTCTGTTGAATTAAATCTAGTAAACGTCCTGGCGTAGCAATTAATATATCTACTCCTTGACGCAATGCTGCAGTTTGTGAACCTTGTTTTACTCCACCAAAAATAACGGTATTCCTTAGGTTCGTATTTTTTGAGTATTCTTTGAAATTTTCTTCAATTTGAATCGCTAATTCACGCGTTGGCGTTACGATTAGTGCTTTAACCCTTCTCTTTCCTTTGTTGTCATCTTTGGTTTGAACCAATTGTTGGATGATAGGAATAGCAAAGGATGCTGTTTTTCCAGTACCCGTTTGGGCGCAACCCAATAAGTCTTTTCCTTTAAGTAAGATTGGTATGGATTGTTGTTGAATAGGTGTTGGATGTGTGTAGCCCTTTTCTTCAAGAGCATTTAGGATGGGATCAATAATCCCGAGTTCTTTAAATGTCATTTATTGTATTATAAGTCGCAAAGGTACGGCTAATCTTTGGATTCGAGTGAATTGCCAGGCTTTACTGTTTGAAAAGAAAATTATAGACGAAACTACAAAAAGGTAACCGAAGACTTCGTTAATGTCTTCATTCCAGGTATTTCGAAATAGAGGTTAGTGGTATGGTGATGAATCCATGTTGTATTCAAATTGAACAAAATTTCTTCTTTTTCAATAATTGAAACTTCGCTTGGCTTCACATTTTCTAGTTTATTATATGATTTTTTTAGTTGCTCAAGGAGAAACGCTTTATCATAGTCCAAACTTGTTTTCACAATCATTTTATCATTCACTTCAATGCTTTCAATTTTCATGATAGCTGGAAATAACGTGTCACTTTTACTCGCTGCTGTAATATCTCGCGTCATGACTTCCCTCTCCATTGAAGAGTTCATAGGAAAAGCAATATTGTATGGAGAAAAAATCAAAGACGTCTTGTCTAAAATTGTTTGCTGAATTTTCGGATACATGGCTTCAAAGCGCTTTCCAAACTCAATTTCCATGTTTAGTAAATCTTTTTCAGACATTTTTTCGTTTGCTGCCCAAGCTCTTAATTCCTTTCGTGTGCTATGTTCAACTTTCTTCGAAACCTCTAAACCATTTTTTATTTCCAAAGCAACACCCGTTTCTTTGTTCACTTGAATTTTTAAATCAGATTTTGCAATTTCCACTTCCGCTTCCCGCAATAAAGCGTGAATTTTCATGCTTGTAGTGTTTTCAGACCCATCCTCCGAACTGCTTAAAACGCTTGGTAAACGGTCAAAACTGCTATAATGAAGAAGAAATTGATCATTCGTTGAAAGTACCCGAAGGTTCACATCATAAATCGTTCGTTGGTTTGAAACCATGACACCGTCGTAAATAACTTTTGAAGAAATATCGGTATGTACTTTTCGCTGATCCCCCACTTTCCAGTGTGGAGAAACTTGATATAATTTTTCCTGAGGATAAGCCTCTTCTTGAGAAAAAGTACTTCCAATAAAAAAAACGGATAGCAGTAAAACTAGGGATTTCATGTGAGTGTAATAAATCAATTCGTATTCAAAGGTACGAACACTCCTACACAGTATTCATGCCAAAATGAAGAGAGTTTACACATGCGAATGTTGTTAGCGAAATATTTTATCCATGATACTCAAAACTTTTATGCTCGTTTGACGTTGATTTCCTAAATTTATACCCCAATCTGGTCGTCTACTAAAAACAATGTTTAAAAATTTACTTCTTATTTTCTCCGTCTTTACTGCCAGTTTTACATTCTGCCAAAACCAAGATACTTCTGTTATTTCCAATGAAAAATTTAGTATTAGCGGTTATGTAAATTCAGGTATTACCGGAGAAGCGCTTATAGGTGCGAAAATTTATGTTGCCGCTCTAAAAGTAGGAACGATTTCAAATAACTACGGTTTCTATTCACTCCAATTACCAAAAGGAAAACATTCAATTGAATATCGATTTACTGGTTTGGAAACTACAATTCGAGAAGTGAATTTAATTGAAGACATTCAGATAGATATAGAAATAGGTTCCAAAATGCAGCAGATTGATGAAGTTCAAGTCAACGCGAAAAAAGGGCAAAATGTTGAATCCACCAAAATGGGCCAAATTGAATTGGAGGTCGAAAAAATAAAAACGCTACCTGCATTTATGGGCGAGGTGGATATTATTAAAATAATTCAGTTGTTGCCAGGCGTAATTAGCGCATCTGAAGGTGGACAAGGTTTTTACGTTCGTGGTGGTGGACCAGACCAAAATCTAGTTTTGCTCGACGAAGCCGTTGTTTACAATGCAGCTCACCTTTTCGGATTTTTCTCTGTTTTCAATGTGGATGCCATAAAAAGTGTGAACCTCATCAAAGGTGGAATGCCAGCTCAGTTTGGGGGACGAATGTCTTCGGTACTCGAAGTGCAAATGAATGAAGGGAACAATAAAGAATTTAAAGTCAAAGGTGGTTTGGGATTGATTTCTTCGCGAGTAACTTTGGAAGGTCCGATTGTCAAAAATAAAGGTTCTTTTATTGCGTCTGCTCGGCGAACGTATATCGATGCAATCATGAAATATGCTATTCCCAAAACTTCAGCTTTCTATGGTTCTAGCTATTATTTCTACGATTTCAATTTCAAAGCCAATTACCGTTTAGGACCAAAAGACAAGGTTTTCTTAAGCGGATATTATGGAAAGGATAAATTCATTTATGGTAATAAAGAAGATGATTTTACTGTTCGCATGCCTTGGGGAAATGGAATTGCAGCTGCACGATGGAATCACCTTTTTTCGAGTAAATTATTCATGAATGTTACCTCGACTTTTACAGATTATCTTTTCGCATTCAACTCAACACAGGACGAATTTACTTTTGAATTGGCGTCTGGCGTTCGCGATATGGGTGGAAAAGTTGACTTTTCATTCTTCCCAAATACACGACACAAAATGAAATGGGGAGCGGAATACATTTATCATACTTTCACGCCTACTAGTGTTTCTGCTAAACAAGCCGACGTTACCTTCGATACTGGTTTGGCCCAAAAACTTTACAGCCATGAAACAGCTTTTTACTTTCAGGATGAATTTGATGTAAATGAAAAATTAAGAATTAATGCTGGTCTGCGTTATAGCATGTATCATTTTGTTGGACCGTTTACGCGGTATATAAAAACAGATTTATCGAACCCAGATTCAACAATTACCTACAATAAAGGTGACGTTATTCAGTTTTATGACGGTTGGGAACCTCGACTTTCTGTTCGGTGGTTGTTGAACAAAACCTCATCTATAAAAGCTGGTTATTCATACAATTATCAATACGTTCATTTGACTTCCTTGAGCGCAGTTTCACTTCCTACGGACATTTGGTTTCCAACAACAGATATAGCCAAACCCCAGGAAGGTTATCAAGTTAGCGCAGGATATTTTAAAAATTTCAAGGACGACAAATGGGAAACATCGGTTGAAGTTTATTACAAAGGTTTAAAGAACTTGATTGAATACAAAGATGGTGCTTTGCCGAGTGACAATGTGAATGACAACACGGATAATCTTTTAACTTTCGGAACTGGAAGAAGTTTGGGAATTGAGTTTTTCATCAAACGAACGTATGGAAAATTAACAGGGTGGATTGGTTATACGCTGGCAAAAACTGAACGTAAATTCCAAGAGATAAATGATGGTAATTATTTTCCAGCAAAATACGACAGACGCCACGATTTATCACTTGTGGGAAGCTATAAACTGAGTGATCGATGGACCTTCGGTGCAGCATTCATTTATGCTACTGGAAGCACCTTGACCTTGCCTTCAAGTTATTACATCCAGAATCAAGATGTTTTATTGAACTTTGGCTCGAGAAACTCAACCCGTATGGCACCTTACCATCGTTTAGACATTTCTGCCACTTGGTATGGCAAAACTACCAAAACAAAGACCAACCCAGAAGGCGAAGAAATCGTTGTAAAGAAGAAGTTAATTAGTAATTGGTCGTTTTCTGTTTACAATGTTTACAACCGCCGAAATCCTTTCTTCATGTTTGTAGACAATGATGGAGATTTGGCAGCAGGTGATTTTAAAGTAACGGTAAAACAGGTTTCGCTCTTCCCTATTTTACCAAGTGTAACATGGAATTTTGAATTTTAAGAACATGAAAAAATATCTCTCATTTCTCCTTTTAATGTCTCTTTTAGCAACTTCATGTACCAAAGAAGTTAAAATTGATATACCTGGTTACGAAGAAAAATTAGTCATTGATGGGCAAATTGAACCTGGTTCTCCTCCATTCGTTATTTTGTCAACAACCAAAAACATATACGACCCAACCGACTTGCAAGCTTATATAAATAGTTTTGTTTCTGGAGCAAAAATCACTGTTTCAAATGGTGTGAATACTGTAGTTTTGGATGAAATTTGCAGTGACAACTTACCTCCAGGTTCCGAGGCATTGATTTCTGAGTTGTTCGGTATACCTACTGAGAATCTTGTGGGTATAAAAATATGTGCTTACACAACTTTCGATACCAGCATTTGGGGTGAAATTGGAAAAACCTATACCTTAAAAGTTGAACACGAAGGTGCCGAATATACTTCTTCGACTACCTTGAAAACACCGGTCGGTTTTGACAAAACATTTTGGAAACCCGAAGCTAATTTCCCAAACTACGGTTTAGGTTGGGCTAGACTTTCAGATCCTGGATCCGATTACAACGCATACTTTATGCAAGCCAAACGAATCAACCTAGATGCAGATGGCAATCAAAGGGATCCTTTATTTAAAACCATTTTCAATCCTGCATTCAATGATGAATTCGTTAACGGGACAACCTTCGAATTTGCATTCGATAGCCCATCATCCTACGAAGACGATAATGTTCCTTCAAATGTCAAAGGATATTATAAGATTGGGGATACCGTTGTAACTCGATTATCTCAGTTAGACCCACAAGCGTACGAATTCTTAGAGAAAAAGTACGTTCAAATAAATTCTGCGGGAAATCCTTTTGCCGTACCAACCAATATTCCATCAAATATTAAAGGCGGAGCACTTGGCGCTTGGATTGGCTATTCGCCGGCGTATGATACTTTGATTGTGAAACCTTAAAAAGACTATTGACTGTTGACTTTGACTGTTGACCGTCAATGGTAAAAGGTCAATAGTACTTCCCTGGCACCAAATAATTCTTCACATAATCCTCAACGCCTTCTTCCAATGTATGGAAACCCTCGTCGTAGCCCTCAGACAATAATTTTGTCATGTTTGCTTCTGTGTAATATTGGTATTTGTCGCGGATGTCTTCTGGTGTATCAACGTAAGAAATGTTTGGTTCTTTGTCCAAAGCTTTAAAGGTATTTTTCGCTAAGTCTAAGAAAGTTCTAGCTTTTCCTGTTCCCAGATTGTAGATTCCATTTTCCGGTTCTTCTTTCATTAAGAACATACAAACTTCCACTACATCTTTTACGTAAACGAAATCGCGCAATTGCTCGCCATCTTTAAATTCTGGATTGTGGGAACGGAATAAACGCATGGAGCCTTTTTCCTTGATTTGATGAAAAGTATGAAAGATCACGCTGGCCATTCTGCCTTTGTGGTATTCATTCGGTCCGTATACGTTGAAGAATTTCAAACCTGCCCAAAAAGGTGGTTGTTTTTCTTGCTTCAAAACCCATTTGTCGAAATCGTTTTTGGAATCGCCGTATGGATTTAGTGGAATTAATTTTTCGATAGTTTCGTGATCGTCTTTGTAGCCGAATTCACCTAAACCATAGGTTGCTCCTGATGAAGCGTAAACTAAATTGATATTGAATTTGATACAAGCATTCCACATTTTTTGTGAATACTCTACATTCAATTCATCGAAAATGGATTTGTCAAATTCCGTTGTATCTGTTCTGGCACCAATGTGAAAAACGATGTCCACTTTGTTGCCAAATTCTTCCAACCAATTGAAGAAAGCAGATCGTTCAACTTTTGCATCGAAGGTTTTGCCTTCTAGGTTGTGGTCTTTTTCGTGTTTGGAGAAATCATCCACGACGATAATGTGGTCGTAACCAGCTTTATTCAATCGCGAAACCAAGCAACTTCCTACAAATCCAGCTGCTCCAGTTACTACTATCATTTTTGAGTGTTTTTAAAATAAACCGTTGATTTCGGCATCAATGGAATTAATGATTTTTCCTAAATCTTCTTGATCTTCTGGGAAACGGTTATTATCAATATCGATAATCAACAATTTGCCTTTATCGTAGGTTGAAATCCAAGCTTCGTATCTTTCGTTCAAACGTTTCAAATAATCCAAACGGATGCTTTCTTCATATTCACGTCCACGTTGCTGAATGTGATTCACCAATGTTGGAACGCTTGCACGCAAGTAAATTAACAAATCTGGAGGCGAAACGAAAGAATCCATCAAATTGAACAATGAAAAATAGTTTTCAAAATCGCGAGTGGTCATCAATCCCATGGAGTGAAGATTCGGTGCGAAAATGAAGGCATCCTCATAAATCGTTCTGTCTTGTATAACATTTGATTTTTGCTGCTGTATTTCCTGAATCTGCGTAAAACGGCTATTTAGGTAGTAAATCTGCAAATTAAATGACCAACGTTGCATGTCATCATAGAAGTCATTCAAGTAAGGATTTTGCTCAACATCTTCATAATGTGTCTCCCAATTGTAATGTTTGGATAGTAAATTAGTAAGTGTTGTTTTTCCGGATCCTATGTTACCGGCAATTGCTACATGCATGTTCGTTTCGTTTTGGACTGACTAAATTACAATAAATGCGAAAATCGACAACGGAATGTTTATAAATAAAGTCGAAATTTTAACAACTCGTCCGTTACACGGAAGAAAAAGATAGAATTAACCCATTGAAAATCAGTAACACCTGATACCGGCGCTTCAATTTTTTCAAGGGATTTATCTTCTATTCGGAAACGCGAAACTGATCCTTTCATCATTACGAATATTTCCTCGTTGTTCACTTCGACTTTTTCAGCCATTGGCACATCGAACACATCGAGCAATGAACCATATAAATCAAAGACATAAATTTTGGCTAATCCATCAAATAAATAAAGCTGATTGCCTTCCTCTTTCATCCAGACTATTTCGGTGGAATTAAGCAAGCCACGCAGGTTTTCAATTTCTTGCTGCTGGTTGCTTCGGCCTAAATCAACAAGTACCAATTTTGAATTTAATTGGTCGTAGACCCAAACTTTGTTCGGCTGACTTGAAACGGCCAACATAGTAACGTAGCCAAATCCCATTGCGGATAAATCATACGTTTTATTTACCTCGGAAAGTGTATTGTCGAAAATTGTAAATGTTTGCTGTTGAGTGGAAAACAACATAATTTTCATCGTATTGATGGGCAAAATCGCATCTATTCTTCCTTTGGATTTTATACTTTGAGAATATTGTAAAACGCCTGCCGTATCGTATTTCGTTAATAAATCTTTATCAGCGATGTACAAATTACCCAACAAATCGGCTTGCCAAATACTTTGATCTTTCAAGTTGTATTTCGACATAATCTCCCACTTCTCTTGTGAAAAAGAAAAGCTAGAAATAAATAAAAAGAAGATGATTATCCGACTCATAATTACTTTATACGGTAACGCCTTGCAGAATCTGTTCCAAAATTTGCCGAGTGCTGCACAAACGAGGAATTTTGTTCTGTCCGCCGAGCTTTCCTTTGGATTTCAACCAATAATCGAAACTGCCTTTCTGCAATATTTCTCCTTTGGGAAAAACCATTACCAAGTCTTTCGTTCGTTTGGCATCGTAATCGGAATTAATTTCTCTCAATTTATTGTCTAAAAACTGCATAAACACCTTGAAATCTGATGGTTCATTGACAAATTCAAACAACCATTCGTGCGTTCCTCGTTCACCATCTTCCATAAAAACTGGACAGGCAGTATAATCTCTTACTTGAGAATTTGTCATTTGACTTGCATAAGCAACTGCTTTTTCGGCATTGTCAACTATCAATTCCTCTCCAAAAGCATTAATGAAGGATTTGGTTCTTCCTGTAACGCGAAAACGGAAGGGATATTTTTCCGTAAATGCAATTGTATCGCCAACGATGTAACGCCACAATCCACCATTGGTCGAAATGACTAATGCATATTGTTTACCAACTTCGACATCTTGCAACAAAACAGTTTTCTTTGATTCAACCCCGTCATAATCATCCATAGGAATGAACTCGTAATAAATTCCGTAATCCAACATGAGCAACAGATCATTCGAATTTGACTGATCTTGAATGCCAAAAAAACCTTCGGAAGCGTTATACGATTCCACATAATTCATGGATGAGTCTGGAATTAACTTTTTAAATTCTTCTCGGTATGGATCAAAGCTCACACCGCCATGCATAAAGCATTCTAGGTTGGGCCAGACTTCCTTTAAATTAGATTTGCCAGATATTTCCAGAACACGTTTTGCTATAACCATCGTCCAAGAAGGAACTCCAACGAGCAGACCAACATCTTCATTCATTGTGGTGAGAGCCATTTTTTCGATCTTCTCTTCCCACTCGTTCATCAAAGCGATTTCCCGCGAAGGTGTTCGTCGAATTTCTGCCCACCAAGGCAAATTTTTCATAATAATCGCCGATAAATCTCCCGTGTAGGAATCTTCACTCATAGGATTTAACTCCGCACTTCCGCCAACAACCATGTGTTTGTAGCTGTACAAACGACCATAAGGATTATTTTCATAATACAAAGCCAATAAATCTTTCCCTCCTTTTTGGTGAC
Source organism: uncultured Flavobacteriales bacterium (assembly GCA_963977135.1). Classification (GTDB taxonomy): domain Bacteria; phylum Bacteroidota; class Bacteroidia; order Flavobacteriales_D; family Crocinitomicaceae; genus UBA2040. Next base: position 161,718 of record CAXBNN010000002.1, read on the forward strand.
AATCTTCTAAAGAGTCTCTTGTAACAGGAATGAGTTTACTTCTATCAGAAGTGGTGCCTGAAGATTTTGCAAACCATTTGGTTTCGGTAGGCCAAAGTAGTCCTTGTTCGCCTGCGATTGTTCTATCTATCCACGGTTTTGCATCTTCGTAAAATTGCAAAGGAACCCGGTCTTGATAGTGTTTTGGGGATTTAATGGATTTGAAATCGTATTTCTTGCCATATTCAGAAAACGAACCGTTGCTGATCAGTTTCTCGAATAATTCATTCTGAACCTCAATAGGATATTTCCGAAACAAATCAATTTGATGAATCCGCTTCTTCATGATCCAACCGAATATGGAATTGAAAGGCATGAGAGTTTGTTTTTAGTTTTATAAAGATGGTGAAATTTGTCGAGAAAATGTAGGCTTTTTCAAAATACATATAAATGATATATCTTCAAATTTCAACTTTTGTGTAAAATTTTTAAATCATCAGATACAACTGGTTCGAACAAAACGAAAGTGGAATTTACTTCATCCGATTGATAAGTAATGATTCTGGTTCTTGAGAAGAATCATGAAAACTAAAAAGAAGATTTTTCTGAAGATAGGCTGTCATTTATTTGACAGCCTATTTTTTTTTGTTTGCCGTTAAATACTAAAGGTTATTAATTTTCTTTTGCTCCCAAAAGAATTTCATGAAAAATATATCTTAGAAAGGCTTCATCAATTCTCGGAGTCTTTTTCCCGTTGACGTATATGGTAGGTGTTGAATTAACTTCAAGACTATTTCCCGTTGAAATGTCTTCTTGCAATTTTCTATATGACGCTTCGGATACTCGATCCGCCTCCCATAGTTGCATATCAAGATTAAGGCCTCTTGCAAATTCAATTAATTCTGTTTCCGTGAGACTGAGCTTTGAATTAAAGATTTTATCATGGTATTCCCAAAATTTGCCCTGTTTGGCAGCGGCTATGGCGGCTAATGCACTTGCACATGATTGCGGTTGCATATCGAATTGCAAACTACTATTACATTGTTCACTCAAAGGGAAATGAACATAATTTATTACAATATCATCTCCATATTGAGATTTTAATTTTTTAACCGTTGAACTCATTGTTTGGCAACCTGGACACTGAAAACTACTGACCATTACCAATCTGATGGGTGCATTTACTGATCCTAAAATATGTGCCTCATTACCCCAATCAAATTCCACCGAAGTTTCATTCCTATATTTAGTGAAATCCCCTTCCAAACTGCTTAAGTGTTCTATTCCCTCCGAACCTCCAATCAAGAACATTTGAGATAGAAAGCCCGAAGTAACTATTAATATTATGCCAAGAATTCCGAGTAATCGTCTAGTTTTTGTTTTGACTTTCAGATCTTTATCTCGTATGCCATTCATTGTAATTTGCCAAACCAAAAGAAAGCTCAGAATAATGATTCCGTGAAGAACCAAACAGCCAGAACATGAAAGAGGGGTGGCCATTATTAAAATACTCAACATCAAGGATGACCCAGCCCCAAAAGCAGAAATTAGTAAAGCGAATCCATTCAAAATAGGCTTGTCTAAAACTAAAAGTAAACCAATTATGCCAAAATAAACTAAAGCAATACTTGCTAATGAAAAACCTAGCTCAGCCGAAAATGCACTTGCCAATGAGCCATCGCAACTATTGCCAAAAAATGTTTTACAGACATCAAAGCCCTTATAATTATTCTGGGCAATTTGAAGGACTCTTTGCTGCATAGCAAAAGTCAAAAGTCCACCAAATACTATACTTATGAAAAAAAAGGTTTTCGTGTGTTTTTTCATCTTTTTGAAAAAAAAAGAGGAAATCGTTTTCATTTCCTCTTTTTTATTTGAATTTAAATATTAAACACCATGTATGCTTCTAAGAAGAGCTATACACTGTCCCATGTTATTGATCCCAAGTTGAGCCCAAGTTGGGTTTCCAGGGATATCATTTTGTAAGATTTTACACTCACATACCACGTGGTTTACTTGAATGTTTCCAGATGCAGTACCTGGTCCTTCAAAAGACCCTCCTTGAGGGGTTAAACATGTGTTGCATGCACTTAAGCAAGCACCTTGTGTTGGGAATATTCCTTCGGCAACAAAAACTGCGCAGTCTGATTGGCAATAAATTGCATTCTCCGGTGGAGTTGGCGCCATCATAGAAGTTAATCCCACAACTAAAAACGCGGCCATAAGGCCTGATAAAAATAGCTTTTTCATAATCATAAGTTTTAGTAATAATGAAATACAATATAAGAAGATAAATACAAAAAACAAAAATAAGTTATTGGAAACCATATTTTTACCTGTTCATAACTATTGAAAAAGGCAGTGTTTTCTTGATTTAAAAATCGCCTAATGTTAATTTTTACTAGTCAATGGCCCTACTGAGACTAATTCTTAAAAATTATTCTGTTATCGCTTTTTCAATTACCCTTAAAAATTCCCGATCAAAAATTCCAAAATAAGTTTCGGCATCGAATTCCTCATAGTAAGGAATGAACTTGTTCAGATTCTTGCGAACATCTTCATCGTACGCCATCAGGTAATTCATTTTCTGTTTAGCAACTTCAACAATGGAAACTTGAACGGTTGGTTCGGGCATACCCTTTATTCCATAAAGCTCATTCGCGATTGTGCTTGCATGTGGATAACCCCATTTTTCCATTTTTGCTTTAAGCCATTTGTCCACAATTTCTTCTTCCATGTGGTCGGTGTAAACGGACTGGTAAACTTTGTCAACGTTGATTTGCCCTTCTTCAAATAGGTTTTTCACCAATTGACTGACGAAAATATGCTCTGGATGGCCATATCCCCCTTTCACGTTGTCTAGCGTAAAAACGACAGATGGACCAAAACTATTAACCATTTGAATGAGCGCTTGTGCAACGGTGTTTGTATAAAATTGTCCGTCAATTTCTGAATATGGAATGGGTAAATAAGGAGTTTTCATTGTGTCTAATCCTTTGCGATACTTACCATCTTCAAGAATCAATTCATTTCCTTGACAAATTATATCGGCAGGATTTTTACCCGTTTTCTCGATGATATGTCGCTGCAAACTCAATTGTTTAATTTCCCAACCTTTCGTCGAAAGCAAAGCAATAGTTCCCGACATTGCACAATCATCATCATCGTGAGCAACAATAATTAAGGCTTTTTTGTTGCTTGTTGAGCTTAGAAAAGTATCGTCAGGGAATGTTTCAGTTGACGCAAAAACTTGAAGATCCTCTCTCGTCATTCTCTTCGCGCAACTGGAAATAACAAACACAAATAATACAATTACAATACTTTTCATAGGTGTATATTTTACGCATAACGCCTGCTAAGTCAGAAAGCTACAATTTTATTTTAATGCCCAAGTGCCCAAGAAAACATCAATCCTGCAGAAAAACCAGGATGTAAATCCTTAGCATAATGAATCTTGTACTCGAAATAAGGTGAAATACGCGATTTCCCTTCCCCAAAATATTGATGAAAACGCAAGCCAACAGCACCACCAGCAAAACCATCTTGTCCTCCACCCTTTGTTTTAAGGTATTCGAACTGCAATGGACTTATGTAAGGCGCAACATAAAGTTTGGATCTAGTGCTAATGGGCATGGTGTAACTAATTCCCTCGGGTATCAATGCACCAATAATTCCTACGATGATTCCCATTCCAACATTCCGTTTTGATGAATCGGAGGACGACTTGGTTGAACCAACAATAAACCCTGCTAAAGCGCCAACAATTGGCATCAAAGGCATATGGAAATAGTTTTGACCGCCGAGAATGGTGTAATGTATTCCCCATCTATCGCTTACCATAAATTCTAATTCCATTCCCCCGAAAGGGCGTGGCGCAAATCCATCTATGTCCAAATAACCAACTCGAGGAGAAAAATATACACTGCCATCCTTGTGTTGTGCTTGACAATTGATAATGAACAAAAAGGTAAATAGAGTTAATACTACTTTCATCGTTTGGTTTTTTGATGAAGGTAGGCGGTATATTGCCCAAAGCTCAATTGATTTGCGCAGGTTGGTGATTACTAGTTGTGGTTTGCGCAGATTATAGGTTATTCCTCTTTTGTAAACATTTGTCAAGAATCCTTTCTCAGTCATTCAATTTTCAATTCATGTAGCAATTCCGTTTCATAAAAATAGAAATAACTCCTTTTAACAAACTCGTTTTCCAATGAAGAGGTTTCAAACTTATTCACAAGCTACACTCTTTTTTAAAGCCAAAAAACATTCCGTTCTAATTTCTTTTCAGCAAACATGAGCCAAGTCATTTTGTGATGAATCAGAAATTATTAACTTTTTCACATAACATAAATTGAGATGGGTTGTTTTATGTAAAAACCAAGTTCACAAACTAAAATTAAAATATATGAAAAACCTTCTATTTTCAGCAGTATTCCTCATTTCTGGGTTGAGTATGGCCCAGCCAAGCTCGGGAGAATGCCCAATGGGACATAGTTCCTCATCGGCAAGTACTTCAGCTACAAATGCCTCAACAGAAACAACACAGCGCCGAGATGCGGCGATGGCTCCGACCGACAACAATGATTGGTGGCCCAACAAATTAAGATTGGATGTTTTGCGGCAAAATTCGGACAAATCGAATCCAATGGCGACTGATTTTGACTACATTAAAGCGTTCAATTCTTTGGATTATTTTGCATTAAAAAAAGACATCGAACAAATCTTGACGCAATCGCAAGATTGGTGGCCAGCTGATTTTGGAAATTACGGTCCTTTGTTCATCCGAATGGCTTGGCACAGTGCGGGAACGTATCGTTCGGGAGACGGGCGCGGCGGTTCTAGAGCCGGACAGCAACGATTTGCTCCTTTGAACAGTTGGCCAGACAACGCTAACTTAGACAAAGCACGTAGATTGTTGTGGCCTATCAAACAAAAATACGGCAGTAAAATCTCGTGGGCAGATTTGATGGTGCTCACAGGAAATGTAGCGATGGAATCCATGGGTTTTAAAACCTTTGGTTTTTCAGGCGGGAGAGTTGATGTCTGGGAACCAGAAAGTGATGTGTATTGGGGGTCTGAAACCAAATGGTTAGGGGACAACCGCTATTCAGAAGGTCGAAAATTGGAGAAACCTTTGGCGGCTGTTCAAATGGGTTTGATCTATGTAAATCCTGAAGGTCCAAACGGAAATCCTGATCCCGTTGCAGCAGCAGTAGATATTCGTGAAACCTTCAAACGCATGGGAATGAACGACGAGGAAACCGTTGCATTGATTGCAGGAGGTCACACCTTTGGTAAAACGCACGGAAAAGGAACAGTGGAAACAGTTGGTCCTGAAACAGAAGCAGCTGGCATTGAAGAACAAGGATTCGGCTGGAAAAATACCTACAAAACGGGAAAAGGAACAGATGCCTTTACCTCTGGAGTGGAAGTTACTTGGACAGATACACCAACAAAATGGGGACATGGATTTTTAAATATCCTTTTTGCCAACGAATGGGAATTGACAAAAAGTCCGGCTGGTGCTCACCAATGGGTTGCAAAAGCTGGTGGCGAAATTATTCCAGATGCCTTTGACCCGAATAAAAAACATTTGCCAACGATGCTGACTACAGATTTATCGCTTCGTTATGATCCCGCTTACGAGAAAATATCCCAAAGATTCATCGACAATCCAAAAGAATTTGAAGACGCTTTTTCAAAAGCTTGGTTTAAATTGACGCACAGAGACATGGGACCGAAATCCACTTATGTTGGACCAGAAGCACCAAAAGAAGATCTGATTTGGCAAGATCCAATTCCTGCGCTTAGCTACAAAGTAATTGATGCTAATGATATCAAAGGATTGAAAACGCAAATCTTGAACTCAGGATTGAGCGTGAGTGAAATGGTGACAACTGCTTGGGCATCTGCTTCCACATACAGAGGTTCCGATCGAAGAGGTGGAGCGAATGGTGCGCGAATTCAATTGTTGCCGGAAAGAAATTGGGAAGTAAACAACCCAGCTCAATTGGCGAAAGTTTTGCCTATTCTCGCGAAAATTCAAAAAGACTACAACGCAAAAAACAAAGAGAAACAAGTTTCCATGGCTGATTTAATCGTTTTAGCCGGTTCCGTTGGAATTGAAAAAGCAGCGAAAAACGCAGGTTATGCAGTCGAAGTTCCTTTTACACCTGGAAGAAATGATGCATTGCAAACACAAACGGATATTGAATCCATGAATTTATTGGAGCCAATGGCTGATGGTTTTAGAAATTACTTGAAAACGCAATACACACTTTCTACAGAACAATTACTGATAGACAAAGCACAATTGTTGACACTTACGGCTCCTGAAATGACCGTTTTGGTAGGCGGAATGCGTGCTTTAAATGCAAATTACGATCATTCAAAAAATGGCATTTTCAGCGACAAAAAAGACGCCTTGACCAACGATTTCTTTGTGAAATTGTTGTCCATGGATACCGAATGGAAATCCAAAGACGCGACCAAAGAGATTTTTATTGGTACAGATAGAACAACGAAGAAAGAAAAATATACAGCTACCCGTGCAGATTTAATTTTCGGATCTAACTCTGAATTGAGAGCATTATCCGAAGTTTATGCAAGCGACGACGCTAAAGAAAAATTTGTAAAAGACTTTGTTGCAGCATGGACCAAAGTGATGAATTTGGATCGCTTTGATGTTAAGATGAAGTAATCTACTGAAAAACAGATTCTTTTTAGTCTTGAAACGAAAAGGTCTCTTTGCGAAAGTGAAGAGACCTTTAATAAATTTATCAATTATTATTCTAGAACAAGAGAAATTTGCCCTTTTTCAAAGTCTGTAATTGAAATTGCGTAGGTGAAATTTCCAGGGCCTAGTTCAGTTTCACCAACATAATCGATGGGTTGGAAGGTGAATTCTTTTTCGCCTACATAAAATTGAATATAGGCATAACTGTAGGCTTTGTCGAAGGAACGATAGCACGTATACGTGCTTTTGGTTATGATGCCGCAATTTACTTTTTGGAAATATGGATCTAAAACAAGATTGCAAAAATTGTAATCGCTATTGTTTCTTATTCGAATGTTTGTTTTCGCTGGATCTTCCGAACAAGCTGTAACGGTATGTTCATCACATTCAGTTACTTTTTCTTTTTTGCAAGCAGAAAACAGGACCATTAAAATGGTCATTAATGCGAAGCTACGAAGAATGAAATACTTTGTCATATTTTTCAAGAATGAGTGAGTAAACAATTCGCCACTAATGTAAATCAAATTGGGCCTAAAACAAAAAAGGTTCCTTCGCTTGAGTGAAGAAACCTTTTTTAATTCCTTAAATTCTAATCTAACACCCAACCATACCAAAAGAAAGAACCAATTCTTGTTCTACTTTTTCGCCTTTTTCGTTTTCGGCTGGAATCCATTTTCCGGCAGATTTGGTGATGTATTCTATCATGTTGATATCGATAGTGGAATAACCACAGCTGCGATCGAGGTTGATATTTTCTACGGTTCCTGTTTTGGAAATGGTGAAATACAATTTCGCAGGGGCCAATTTTTTCTCATCTAAGTTGATTGTGAATTTCTTGTTTGCTTTTTTGATGAAATCTAAGAGCGCGTCTTTTCCTTCTTTGAATTCTGCTTGTTTTTCGGGAACGACTGTCATGTGTGGAGTGATGTAGGTATTATTCGGTCGTTTATCATCGTCGTTTCTCTCAAAATCTGTACGCATTAAAAAGTTCGTGGAATAGTCCATCGAGCGTAAAAGTTTCAATTGTGCATCAGTAAATTTATCGGAATAACCTTTGGAGCGAATGTCGGTTTGTTCGTCGTTTTTAATAATAATAACATTCACGGATTTATAGCTTTCAATATTTTTTAAATCATCCGCTGGAAGAATGTCTCCAACCGTTCGAGCTGCTTGCAATTTACTTTTCGAAATGGTCATTCCAAATCGCGGTCCGAAATCGTAGAAAAAGTCGGTAAAAACTTCGTCTTTCGTGTTCACTTCGATATAAGGATTCGAGGTTGCCTTTTGCGGTTTTAACGCTTGACATTTTTCATTTGAGCTAGTATTCAATTTGGCGTAACCAAAAGCCATTAATCCTATAGATAAAACTCCTGCGCTTAATAATATGACATTCCTTTTCATAATAAATAAATTTAATGATTTCTTTCCATAAATCTACGGTAGTCGCGTCCCTTCTTCCCTATCTCAAGTGTAAAATAGTGTAAATGTTCTGTAAAACATTTCGTATTGCCACAGATTCGCATAGTTTTGTTCTATGCTTTTCAACTCGCTTCGTATTCTATTTCTCGTTCTGGTTTACTCTTTGTCGTTCTCGGCAATTGGTCAAACGGGTAATGCGCAGAACGACAAGCACATCAAAGTGGCGTTGCGGATGATAGGTCATCAAATTTTGCTCAATTCGGGCGACAGCAGTTCTTTAGTTTTGCCCATCATCGAGGAAAATCGAAACTATAAAATTGAATTTGATGCAGAATTCGCATTCTTGCCAAGTGAATTAGCTCAAACAATCAACCGTATCGTTCAAGAGACGAAATTAGCGGAAAAGTACATCATAGAAATGGTGAATTGCGATTCAAATATCGTTGTTTACAGTTACGAAGTTGGGAAAGCCCAGAAGTCGGATATTATACCTTGTGGACCAAGATTACAACCCAATGCTTGCTATACACTTTTGTTTTCGCCGCTAGATGTTCTTCCACAACCGGCATTGAGCCAAAATGATACGCCAACAAAGAAATCCACGACGAATATTGTTCTTCTACTAGTCGGTTTATTTGTTATAATGGGAATTTTCTTCTGGTTTCTGCTGAACAAGAAAAAAACTAGTCCAAATCCTAATTTGATTCAATTGGGCGCATTTCAATTTGACAAATTGAACATGATTTTGCTTTTGAAGGAGCAAAAAATTGAACTCACGAGCAAAGAAGCAGATTTGCTTTTATTGCTCTACAAAGATGTGAACACTACTGTAGAAAAAGAAGTTCTCCTCAGTTCCGTTTGGGGCGACGATGGCGATTATGTCGGTCGAACTTTAGATGTATTCATTTCTAAACTTCGGAAGAAACTGGAGTTTGATCCTAAGATTAAAATCGTCAATATTCGCGGTGTCGGCTACAAACTAATCATGCAAGAGCTATAATACTCTTACAGTTCAGTCCCTTCAATTAGCATGGTGGATTTAATCGACTTTATCTTTAAATGCAAGAACTTCGTGCGGACTTTGTCTTTTTGATAATCTTCAAAATCCTCGTGTGAATTAAATTCTACGAGATGAATTTCATAAGGTTTTTCAATGTTGCAATCAATTATTGAATCATCAGTTGGCCTTATTCGGGTCATTAACCGGCCATTGTAATTTGAAATAATTGGAATGACGATGGTTTCAAATTCATTAAAAATTTTTTCTCGTCCATCAAGGATGTAAACAAGCTGTGTAATGTACATTATAATCCGAAAGTTTTAGGGACTATTAAAAATGGTTATTCCTCTTCAGATTAATCACATAAAAATTAAATAAAATTGAGAAAATTTACTGCCCTCTTTATGGGTAGTTGGAGGTGATTATTTTGGTCGAATCAACAAACAATTTTCCCTACGTTCTCTGAACATGCTAAGCAGAACATAGAGAAGGACCAAAAGCATAATTCCGATTCTAATTTGATGAACAAAACCGGGACGTTCAGGTGTTATTTTGCTATACGATGTTTTCATCATAAAATAAGTGACATTGAACAAATGGAGGATAATTCCAAAATAAATAAGCGCATTCAATTTTTTGATTTTCCAGAGTAAAAGTGGAACTAATAAAATGCAAATAAAGGTTATCATTCCATGTAAATGTTCAACTGGATTAAATTCAACAAATCGGCTTTTGAAATTTTGATAGACAAAGAAAAAATGGATTAAGTGGTTGATTGCTAATAGTGTTATTATAACGCGAAGTGCATCTCTCTTTTTTTGATTTTTATAAATACTTTTCAAACCATAGTATGCTATTCCAATTAACATTAAAAGATTGATTCCCGCTGAGGCTCTTCCTGAATTGCGGGCGGCTTTTCCATAAAGAAAGTCGTGATCTTCAAGGGTCCAAGTTGCCCACAAATAAATGATTATTTCAAGAAAAATAATTCCAACAATGAGTTATGGTAATTTGGCTTTCGTCAGCATGTAGCAGTTTTTGTGGTACTTAAAACAACGCCATTAAATAATTAATATTCGATTTGGAGAAATAAAAAATCCCTTCCAGACTAGCCAAAAGGGATTTGAAAAGGTTTAAGGAAATCTATTTCCCAAATTTCGCCTTATAATCAACTATGCTTTGCTGAATAACTTGCATGGCAATTTCTTTGTTCTGGAATTCCTCCACCACAACAGATTTGTTTTCCAAGACTTTGTAATTCTCAAAGAAACTACGTAGCTCTTTGATCCAATGTGCTGGTAATTGATCTATATCGTTGATGTGATTAAAGCTCATGTCGTTTGCAGCAACCGCGATAATTTTATCGTCCATTTCGCCACCGTCCAACATGCGCATTACACCAATTACTTTCGATTTGACCAAGCACATCGGTACAATTTCGATTTGCGAAATCACTAGGATATCCAAAGGATCGTTATCATCGCAATAGGTTTGTGGAATGAAACCATAGTTTGCTGGATAGTTGATCGAAGAGTAAAGAACTCTGTCCAAAGTTAGCATTCCAGAGTCTTTGTCTAGTTCATATTTCGCTCTGCAATTCTTCGGTATTTCAACGATTCCAGTTACAAATTCTGGAACGTTAACGCCAATGGAAACGTCGTGCCATGGGTTCATCATGATTTTTCTCTATTAAGTATATTAAAAAATCCTCCAGCTCATTCGAGAAGGAGGATTCAATTCGTTTTGTCATTATGACTATCCCCAAATAAGGATAGAAATTAATATTCCCAAAGCAACAATTGTAAAGATTGTTCCTACTGCTGCTGTTGATTCTTCGAAAAAATTATCTGGCATGATTGAAAGTTTTTTTGTAAAAATAATAATTTCTTAGTCTCTAGAACCCATAATTCGAAGCAAAGACATGAATAAGTTGATGAAAGTGATGTATAAGATCAATCCGCCCACAATAGCCAACTTGCTTCTATCTAATCCAGATAAATCAGAATCTGATGACATATCTTTCAATTTTTGCATGTAATATGCTGTTAATCCAGTAAATACAAATACTCCGATTACAGAAATCACGAAACTCATCATTTCACTTTTCATCCAGATATTAACGATACCTGCAATAAAAATTCCGATGAAAGCCATGTACAACAAACTTCCCATTTTTGTTAAATCCGTTTTAGTGGTATAACCCAAAATGGCCATTCCCGCAAATGCTCCTGCTGAAACGAAGAAAGTAATTGCGATTGAGGCTCCAGAATAAACCAAGAAAATTGAACCCAAACTTAGTCCCATTAGAACTGAAAAGAGCAAATAAAGCCCCATTAAAGCGCCAAGCGAAAATCGTTTGTATGCCATCTGGATTAATAGTCCCAATCCCATTGGAGCGAAAGCTATCACATAAAACAAAGGTGAAATCCCACCTGATGCGGTAATGAAATATTGCTGAAAAAATTCAGGTGTTCCTGCCCAATAAGCAATAATTCCTGATACTGCCAAAGCGCCAACCATATAGCTGTATACGCTTCTAAAAAATTCACGAGAAATTTCTTGTGTGAAACCTTCGTGCTCATTAATGATGTTACTCATTTTAGTTAAATTTTAAATTACACAGTAAATGTATCGAATTTCTAGATTCGATAATTTTTTTTGGATTTTTTTATCAAATAGAAAAAGTGTAATCTAATGCAATCGAGCTTGAATCAAATTGATGAATTCTTTACGCGTCGTTGAATTTTCCATGAACAAACCAGTATAGGCGCTAGAAGTCGTCGTTGAATTTTGTTTTTGCACACCACGCATTTGCATACACATATGCGCACACTCTATAACCACGGCAACACCTTTCGGTTCTAAAACGCGCTGAATGGCATCTCGAATTTCCAGTGTCAAACGTTCTTGCACTTGCAGGCGACGAGCGAATGCATCAACAACCCTTGGAATTTTGCTTAAACCAACTATTTTACCATTTGGAATATAAGCAACGTGAGCTTTTCCGAAGAAAGGTAACATATGGTGCTCACACATCGAATAAATTTCAATATCCTTCACAATTACCATTTCCGAATATTCCTCATTGAAAAGAGCTGATTTTAAAATAGCATCTGGATCTTCATCGTAACCTTGCGTTAAAAACTGCAATGATTTTGCAACTCGTTCAGGCGTTTTTTCTAAACCCTCGCGCTGAGCGTCTTCACCAAGTTGGGTAAGAATATCTTTGTAATGACCAGCTATATTTTCGGTCAATTTATCGTCGTAAATTATCTTTTTCTCCACAAACTATTTTTATACATTACTAAACGTACGACGCTTAAAAAGGTTCATTACCGCCAAAATATTCGACGAAATTGTTTTCAGTTTCAACCAACTTAAGTTTCACCAATTGACCACCCGCTTTTCTTATTGGCTCTATCAACTGATCCCAAACGGCAATTATCACATTTTCAGTAGAAGCCAAAACATCCTTCAAAAAAGGGACGTCCAAATTCAAATTTTTATGATCTAACTTTTCAGTAACTTCTTCTTGAATTATTGAACTTAAATCCTTCAAATTTATAACAAAACCAGTATCTGGGTTAGGCAAACCTTTAACGGTTACGAACAAGGTAAAATTATGTCCATGCCAGTTGACATTGCTGCAACGACCAAAAACTTCTTCGTTTTTTTCTGAACTCCAGTTGACATTCCACAATTTGTGGGCTGCATTGAAAGTTTCTCTACGGGTAATATAAACGGTTTTCACTACTTTAATATAAGACTGCAAAGATAATGGGAAAAAAGTTACAAGTTGCAAGTTGAACGGTTTCTTCGAAACGTTCTTAAAGTTACAAGTTCTGAATACTTAGATTTAAACATCCATATTCGGCGCACAGAACTTGCAACTTGTAACTTGTAACTCTTAACTTTACCCGATGGAAGAAAGGTTGGATAAAATACTTTTGCAACGCGGCTTAGTGAGCACAAGAGTGAGAGCGGAACAAATCATCCGTGAACATGGTGTAATGGTTAATGGAAAACTGCTGAACAAAACAGGCAAAAAAATTCCTGTAGATGCAAAAATTGAATTACTAGCCGAAGAAATTCCATACGTTTCTCGCGGAGCTTTAAAATTAAAACATGCTTTAGAAAACTTTCCTGTTGAAATTTCAGGTAAAACGGCAATGGATATTGGCGCTTCAACTGGCGGATTTACGGAAGTTTTATTGGAAAATGATATCAAAAAAGTCTATTGCGTTGATGTAGGGACCGCCCAATTGCATCAACGAATAAAAGACGATGCTCGTATTGTTAACTTAGAAAAAACACATGTACGAGAATTGAACTCTCGATTGATTCCAGAAAAATGCGATTTAGTTGTAATAGATGTTTCTTTCATTTCTCTAGAAAAAGTTTTGCCCTTTCTTCATCCTTTGCTCAATTCTGGTGCAGATTGTATCGCTTTGGTAAAACCTCAATTTGAAGTTGGCAAAGAAAATGTTGGCAAAGGTGGCATCGTAAAAAAGAAGAGTTTATATCCATACATGATCGAAGATGTAAAGAAAATGGGTGCTTTAAATAATTTAACCTACCAGAAACATATTGAATCACCTATTTTAGGTGGCGATGGAAACCAGGAGTTTTTGATGTGGTTGAAGAGGGATTAGTCGCCAAAAACTAAGATCATTTTTGTTTTGCCACCGCAAAGAAGCAGAGAGCGCAAAGGATTATTTTAACGCAGAGAAGACGCGAAGGCGCAAAGTTTGAGAGACGCGGAGGGCGCAAAGAATTTATAGATTATTTGCGATTCTCTTAATTCCATTTTTCACTCTTGTTTCATTGAAATTTATTAGTAAACCCAGTTTGAGATTTGTCAATTTCAAATAAGTCATCAATTGAGCGGAGTGAATTGGTAAAAGCGCACTTACAGATTTTAACTCTATGATGACTTTGTTTTCAACTAAAATGTCTAGTCTAAAACCAACATCCATCATAATACCTTTATAGTTCACAGGAAGTTCTTTCTGATGATTTACTTTTAAACCCAATTCCTTTAATTCATAAACAAGGCAAGTTTCATAAACACTTTCTAGCAATCCTGGACCCAATTCTGTATGAACCTCAATTGCTGCCCCAATAATTAATGACGATATATCATTCTCAGTCATGCTTTTTGATATTAAGATAATCAAAAATATCACCTATTGCACCAGGTAATTAATGGATTATAAAGAATAATACCCTTTGCGTCCTCTGCTTCTTTGCGGTAATAAAAATCAGAAGCACAAAGCTCAGCGTTATTTCCTGTTAAAAATCCGTATTTAGAACCATTCAAAATAACAAGTATTCTTATCTTTGTACTACTATGGTAGAAAGTCCGAAGAAAAGCTTCAATGTTCGTGAAATTCGCGATCAATTCCCGACCTTAAAACAACAGGTTTATGGGAAGAATTTAATTTATCTAGATAACGGGGCTACGTCTCAGAAACCGCAAGTTGTTATTGATGCCTTGAATCATTTCTATGTTAAGGAAAATGCAAATATTCACCGCGGAGTTCATTACTTGAGTCAAATGGCGACAACAGCCTATGAACAGGCGCGGAAAACAATTCAGGTTTATATTAACGCCCAGAAGTCGGAAGAAATAATTTTCACAAAGGGAACAACTGATGCCATCAACCTAGTTGCAAATTCTTTCGGGGAATTGCTGAAAGCTGGTGATGAAATATTGATTTCTGCAATGGAACATCACTCCAACATCGTTCCTTGGCAAATGCTTTGTGAGCGGAAAGGTTGTGTTTTGCGAATCATACCGATAAATCAAAAGGGTGAAATTATTCAAGAGGAATACGATGCTCTTTTGAATGAAAAAACAAAATTAGTTGCGATTACACACATTTCGAATACGCTTGGGACGATAAATCCAGTTCGTTCGATGACTGCAAAAGCTCATGCTGTTGGTGCAAGAGTTTTAATCGATGGTGCACAAAGTATTCAACACAAAAAAATTGATGTTATTGACATGAACTGTGATTGGTTCGTGTTCTCAGGTCATAAAGTTTACGGTCCAACAGGTATTGGGGTTTTATACGGAAAAGAAGAGATTCTAGAAAAAATGCCTCCTTATCAAGGTGGTGGTGACATGATTGCCAAAGTAACTTTTGAAAAAACGACTTACAACGAATTGCCATTCAAGTTCGAAGCAGGAACGCCGCACATTGCTGGAGGAATTGGTTTAGGAAAAGCATTTGAATTCCTGAATACACTCGACATGGAAGCTGTTTTAAATTATGAAATAGAACTGGAGGCGTATGCCCAAGATTTACTTTTGACATTTGAAGGAATAGATGTTATCGGTCAAGCGAAAAAGAAAACAAGTGTTGTAAGTTTTGTGGTGGATGGAATTCATCCATTTGACATTGGAACGCTATTAGACAAGCAAGGAATTGCCGTTAGAACTGGACATCATTGTACACAACCTTTGATGGATTTCTACAAAATTCCTGGAACAACTCGAGCTAGTTTCGCGTTATACAATACGAAAGAAGAAATTGATATATTCATTACAGCCGTGGAAAAAAGTCTTTCCATGCTACGTTAAAGAATTATGACTTTAGAAGAAAAACAACAAGAAATTATAGAAGAATTTGCTATATACGACGATTGGATGGACAAGTACGAATACATTATTGAATTGGGAAAAGACTTGCCAAAAATCGAAGATGCACTGAAAACGGATGACCGCTTGATTGAAGGTTGTCAGTCGAGAGTTTGGTTGGCGAGTGAATTTAAAGACAATGAAATGAATTTTTCGGCAGATTCAGATGCTATAATTACCAAAGGAATTATTGGTCTGCTCATTCGCGTTTTAAACCATGAATCCCCAGAAAATATTGCAACTTCTGATTTGCATTTTATTGCAGATATCGGATTGCACGAACACCTGTCTCCCACCCGTTCAAACGGTTTGGCGAGTATGGTGAAAAAACTTAAAATGTCTGCCCTGACTCAATTGGCGAAATAATTATGATGGAATTAGAAAATACTATTGTCAATGTCCTCAAGACGATTCATGACCCAGAAATTCCTGTAGATATCTACGAATTGGGTTTAATCTACGAAGTGAAAATCGATGCGGATAAAAACGTCACGATTGAAATGACCTTGACTTCACCAAATTGCCCTGTTGCCGAATCCATGCCGAAAGAGGTGGAAGACAAAGTTGCAGGCATAGATGGCGTTAAATCTTCAGTTGTAAACATCGTTTTTGATCCAGCTTGGGACAAAGACATGATGAGCGAAGAAGCTAAATTAGAACTTGGTTTTTTATAAACAAAACAGCATTACTTATACGCATGAATGGATTAAAAGCTATTGAATTCCGTATTTCACCTTTAAGGGAAAAACTGAGAATTCACCCTCTTTACTCTGCATTAGGAGACATAGAGGATATTCAAATATTTATGGAAAGACATGTTTTCGCCGTATGGGATTTCATGTCGCTACTAAAATTCCTACAGATAGAACTAACGCATACCACCTTACCCTGGATGCCAGGCAAAAATGCCGTACTAGCAAGGTTCATCAATGAGATTGTTCATGGAGAAGAAAGCGACGAAAATGAACTTGGCGAGCCTAAAAGTCACTACGAAATGTACATCGATGCCATAAAACAAATTGGTGCTTCAACGGAAAATATAGATCTATTTTTAAATAAGATTTCGACTGGAGTAGGAATTGAATCCAGTTTAAATTCACTTAATGTTGAAGTTGCAATTAAAAACTTTATAACGCACACTTTTGACCTCATCGCATCAAAGAAAACACACTTGGTCGCTGCATCATTTACTTATGGTCGAGAAGATGTTATCCCAGACATGTTTATCGAAATTATAAAAAATGCAGAGGTAAGAGATCAAAAAGCAAATTATTCGAAACTTACCTACTACCTTGAACGACACATAGAAATAGATGGAGGCGAACACGGTCCTTTGAGTTTGCGGATGATAGAAGAACTCTGCGGCAACGACCCAATTAAATGGAAAGAAGCGGAGGACATAGCGGTTCTTTCTTTGGAAAGACGAATTGAACTCTGGGATGGAATTTACAATGCTCTTATTTATTCAAAATCAAACAAAAACGCAATTATAGCTTAAACTGAAATATGATTAAGTTTAAAACTTGATTATATTCGTTTGTACAATACTTGGAAAATAAAAGACCTTATGAGACGCGTAGTAATAACAGGAATGGGGGCCTTGACACCAATAGGAAATGATTTAAACAGTTACTGGGAAGCATTGAAAAATGGTGTTTCTGGGGCTGGACCAATCACAAAATTTGACACATCACTTTTCAAAACGAAGTTTGCTTGTGAGCTAAAAGGCTACGATCCAACGGCTCATTTCGACGTGAAAGAAATTAAAAAATACGACCCTTTTTCGCAATATGCATTAGTTGCTGTTACCGAAGCTATTGAAAATGGTAAAGTAGATTTTGAAACACTCAACAGAGATAGAATTGGTGTAATTTGGGGCTCAGGAAATGGAGGAATACAGACCTTCGAAGATCAAATGGTAGAATATTCCGCTGGTGATGGAACTCCTCGTTTTTCACCTTTCTTCATTCCTCGAATTTTGGTCGATATCGCTTCCGGAATTATCTCTATAAAATATGGTTTACGTGGTGTAAATTTTTGTCCTGTTTCTGCCTGTGCAACATCCAATACAGCGATGATTGAAGCTTTCAATTATATAAAATGGGACAAAGCAGACATGATTATTACTGGAGGTTCAGAAGCCGCAATTACGGGTTCTGCAATCGGTGGATTCTCTTCTGCTCAAGCACTTTCGAAACAAAATGACACACCAGAAAAAGCCTCTCGTCCTTTCGATGTAAACCGCGATGGTTTTGTTATGGGCGAAGGAGCTGGCGCCATGATTTTAGAAGAATATGAACACGCCAAAAAACGTGGCGCAATCATTTATGGAGAAGTTGTTGGCGGCGGAATGGCTGCTGATGCTTATCATTTAACGGGAACACATCCTGAAGGCGACGGAGCTGTTCTCGGAATGGTAGAAGCACTTCGCGAAGCCGGATTAAAACCAGAACAAATCGATTACGTAAACATGCATGCGACTTCAACTCCACAAGGTGATTTGTCGGAATTGAAAGCAGCAAAACGAGTGTTTGGCGAAAATAAAAATCTTTCTATTTCAGCAACAAAATCAATGACCGGCCACCTTCTTGGTGCTGCTGGTGCAATTGAAGGAATTGCTTGTGTAATGGGATTGCGCGAAGGGATTGTTCCTCCAACAATTAATACAGAAAACATTGAACCTGATTTCGCTGGATTATATGATTTCCCGATGAACAAAGGAAAAGCAAAAGAAATGACTTATGCCATGAGCAATACCTTTGGCTTTGGTGGGCATATTGCTAGTATTGTTTTTAAGCGATGGGAGGAATAGATTTAGAACAGAGATTAGAGAGCCGAGAATAGAGTAAGACACGTCGACTGAGTGGGAGTCGAAGGCGCCGTTGTCAATTGTACATTATCCATTGTTAATTATCAATTTCCTTTTCCCTATCCGTTCTCCCAATGCAAAAACCTAATCCAGTACTGACATGAAAGTTTCTCGCTCCAGCTGGGTTCATAAATCCTAATAGATTATCTGTAGTGATGAAATAAGACATCCCCAATCCTTTCAATCCAAGACCTACTCCAAGATTTTTAGCGCTTCTTGAAGAAATTGAATAGTTTACGTTAACGAACAACCAATTTTTTACGTGAAGACTTCCTGTTAACATTAAAGTTGGTCTGTACTTTTTGTTCGTGAAATCTGAAAACCAAACGGCTCCAACGCCAAATAATTTATTTAAATCGTAGGTTGCGCCGAGTATAACTCGCATTGGTAAGGCTGCTCTGTAAGAAGCATTATTGCCATCAACAAGAAAAATCTCTTTGAATGTATCTTGAAAAGTTTCTAGGTAGTTTGAATCTTGTAAAGCCTGATTGATATCAACTCCTTGGAAGTTATAACTGAACGCTTTTCGTTCAAAATTTTGAACATTTTGCTTCCATCTTATGCTGCCTAAATCTAACAGACTTCCTGTCAATTTTAATTTTTCTGTTGCTTCAAATGTGAAACCAAAATCAAATGCCAAACCTCTATTTTTGAAGTTGTAAGCACCTTTTTGGTCAAACGTGCTATCACTATCCGGAATTCCAGAAGTCCGCAAATCAAGTTCTCCATCAAGAGTTAAATCGAAAGTTGTGGCATCAGTTGTTAATCCAAGAGCACTCTTTTTTGTTTTGACATTAGCGACACCAGATAGCAATTTCACTCTAGCGCCTATCTTTAATTTTGAACCTATTTCTCTATTGATTCCAATGCCGTATTCAACGTAACTATTCATGTTGAAACCCAATCCATCCATGTTCGCTCTTTGGCCTAAAAATGCTCCTCCATTTCCTTCAAAAATCAACTGAATAAAATCCTTTGGATAGGCCAAATGGAAATCAAGTCGATTTACAATTCCGAAACTGATGTAGTGCTTTTTCAGCTTTATGCCTAGGCCAAATAACTCGTTTTGTATTGTGGCTCCAAGGTAATTTAGATTTGCCATTTTATTCAAAGCACCGGCTATGTCAATTTCCAAAGAATCATCCTGCGATCGATCAACCAAAATATCTTTCAATGCAAAACCACTATTCGAAGCACCTAAACTGTGCAGTCCCGTCCCAATTGAGAAGTAAACGTTGTTTTTTGCATTCCACGACGGATTGTAATAATGCGACTGTGGTAGGTTTTGAAAACCATTATAAAATCCAAAATTTCGCTGCGCAAATGAAGCTGTACTTCCACTAAAAATCAAACCGATTACTAAAAGTAGCTGTAGTAGTTTCTTTTCCATTTCTCTACTTTTAAAGGTTTACTTTTCCTTGAACTTGCATTCCTAATCGCAACTTCAGTTTATAATCGTCATAAAATTTCACTACCGTGCCCAAATTACCTTGATACGTTTGACCTCCAACTTCGAATATGATGTATTTCATAGTTTGCAGAGTCGGCAACTCAGTATTTGTAATTGTAAAATCATTAATCGCTGTTGCTGTTTGAGTAACTCTTCCTGCACTGTTAACGGGAGCTGCGTTTATTAAATTTTTAAAACCATTAGTCAAATCTTTGAGAAGAGCATAATTCTGATCAACTAAAAGAATTCGCACACCTGCTTCAATTGGAAAACCATTTTCGATATTTAATCTCAAAAGTGCTGATTCGACAAATTCATTATCCAAATCAATAGTGGCCTCGATGGTATCACGCAGCAGAAATCCAGTAGCATAACCTTCCAAAGGCAAAGTCAAGGTTCCTTGCAAATTGATTTTACTATCGTGAGTAATAAAGTTTGTATTGCTACCATTCGTTGAACCTCCTATGTCGTAGATCAAAACTTTTGGCGTCGGTGACAGTATATTCTGCAAATTGGCAGAGTTTTGATCGGTTATGGTCAAAGTTGAAGTAGCATTTTGTCCCACAGTAGGTGCCGCTAACAAAGAAAAACTAGGCGGAAAACCTGTCAAATTATATTCGTTTCCAGAAGCAATTTCTTTTGTTTTTATCGAGTTGAAATTGATGTCAACTGGAATTCCAAAACTATTGTTGAATTTGAAATCTAACTTTGGGTTGATAATGGTGAATGTTCCTTGATTCGTGTTATTGAACAATTTCAAATCTATCGTGTCTTTGAAACTTGGTAACGCGATTGTTCCTAAATTTCCTGTAATTAAATCAAAATCGAGGTTTTGCATAGCTATATCAAAACCAACATTTTCCGTTCCTAAAATTGGACTTCCAGAACCCGTTATTGTAACTGTTAACTGAACACGGATTTCATTTGAACCGCCGGGACCATTAGTTAAATCTAAAATGGAATTACCCAAATTAAGACTCGTCGAACCAGATTGGGGAATTAGACCTGTATATATCAGATTAATCGATTCGGTAACCGCAATGCCGTTTTCTAATAAATCAGGAAAAGTGAAATCATATTTTACCGAATGCATCAAGTTGGTAGAGACATTGATGTCTAAATTACCTGTACGAAAATCTATCGTGAACAAATTACCGCCAGATGGATTACTTAGAGGGAAAGTTTGGTTTGTCGTATAGCTTTGCGTTCCGGAAAAAGATGGTATTGTTGGAATTCCCAATGAAGCCATTGAACCGTTGTAATTGAAATTTTGATCAGGCAAAGCGAGTAAATCTGAAGCTTGGACAATGTCTGCACTTTCTGTATAAACGATTGCCAAAGCACCATCGGGACCAATGTCTAAAATACTCGAATCCTTGCTCGTCAAGACATCATAAACTCCAAATTCTCCTATTGCCAATGGAATAGCTAAATTCGGCGACCATGCTGTAGAAGCAATTTTATTTAGCTCAAGCTTTTTGCAAGCAACTAAAGTGATCGCAGAACAAAATAAGATTGTGGCAAACAAAAATCGATAAGACGTTTTCATAAATAAATTGAATTTAGAGAGGGTCATCTTTATCAAATAAATATAACTAAATATATAAAACAGAAGCAAGCTTACATGAGAAATGATTAAAACTTACGATTGTAAATTCCCTCCTTGTTTTCAAAACATTTTGAATTGAATACCGTCATTTTAACGGCTATGCAACTGATCAATTACAGTCTCAACTTCATCATTTTGTCAACCAATTACTTCCACAATGATTGAATTTTCGCTCGGTTTTCAACTAAATTCCAAAGTAAAATGACAGATAAAACTATAGCAATAATTAAGCCTTGTGGCGCTACGAAAATATGAGTCAACAAAATTCCAACAACGATTGGCAACAACATTAAACTTCCCAACGCTCGGTATTTTTTGGTTAAACAAAGAAATCCGCCAACAATTTCGACTACTGCAACCAATGGCATTAACCAACCTATTGTCATAAATGCTTCAAAATTCTCCGCCATTCTTGCTGGCATTTCTTCTGGCATGGGCATATAATTGAAAAATTTATTCAAGCCAGAATTGATAAATATCAAACCGAAAAGGACATTCAGGACAACTAAAATTTTGTTTATCATAGCTTCTACTTATTAAATAATCGAGTAAGTGTATTTGCTAATTTAAAGCTTTATTCCAATTCACCCTTCAAATACTTGGCAGTATGCGAAACTTTCTCAAATTTCTTAACGATTTGCTCTGGTGTTCCTTCAGCGATTATCATTCCTCCACCTTTTCCGCCTTCTGGTCCAACATCGATAATATGATCTGCCACTTTTACGATATCTAGATTGTGTTCGATGACCAAAACGGTGTTTCCTTCATCAGTCAATCTCTGAAGAACTTCCAATAAAACGCGAATGTCTTCAAAATGCAATCCAGTAGAAGGTTCATCCAAAATATACATGGTATTTCCTGTACTTCTTTTTGAAAGTTCAGTCGATAATTTCACTCTTTGTGCTTCGCCTCCGGAAAGCGTTGTCGAGGATTGACCCAATTGCACGTAACCCAAACCAACAGAGTTCAGCGTATCCAAAACACGACTAATTTTTGGAATTTTGACGAAGAATTTTGCCCCTTCTTCAATTGTCATGTTCAAAACGTCAGAAATTGATTTTCCTCGGTAGCGAACTTCTAAAGTTTCGTCGTTATATCGTTTACCGTTGCAGGTTTCACATTCTACATAAACGTCGGGCAAGAAATTCATTTCTACAACTTTCAATCCGCCACCGCTGCAGGTTTCGCAACGACCACCTTTAACGTTGAATGAAAATCGTCCTGCTTTGTATCCACGAATTTGTGCTTCTGGCAAACTGGCAAAAAGACTTCTTATCTCATCAAAAACTTTCGTATACGTCGCTGGGTTCGAACGCGGCGTTCTACCAATGGGACTTTGATCTATTTCGATAATTTTATCAATGTTATCAATTCCTTTGATGGATTTGTAAGGCAAAGGTTTACGCACACCATTGTAAATATGTGCAAGCAAAATTGGATACAATGTTTGATTAATCAAAGATGACTTTCCACTTCCCGAAACGCCTGTGACACAAGTAAAAGTTCCCAAAGGAATATGTAAATCTACATTCTGTAAATTGTGTCCAGTTGCTCCCAAAAGCGACAATTTCTTGCCGTTTCCTTTGCGCCGTTTTTTAGGGATTTCAATTTTTAATTCGCCACGCAAATACTGCGTTGTCATGGAGTCTTTAGACATCAATTCTTTGTAAGGAGCAGCATTTACAATCTGGCCTCCGTGCTTTCCAGCTCCAGGACCTATGTCTACAATGAAGTCTGCTACTTCCATAATTTCTTTGTCGTGCTCTACAACCAAAACTGAATTTCCAGCATCACGCAAACGAAGCAATGAATTAATCAAACGGGTATTGTCGCGTTGGTGCAAACCTATGCTCGGTTCATCCAACACATAAAGTACGTTTATCAATTCTGAACCAATTTGATTGGCCAAACGAATTCGTTGCGCTTCCCCACCAGATAGTGTTTTTGATGAACGGTGCAAGGTCAAATAATTCAATCCAACTTCCAAAATGAAACTCAATCGAGCATTGATTTCTTTCAAAATCTCCGTTCCTATTGTCATTTGAGAAGGCGATAATTTCTTTGGAACCTCATCGAAAAACAGTTTCAATTCACTCAAATCCATAGCCGATAATTCACCGATATGTTTATCGTTAATCTTAAAATGAAGCGCTTCTTTTTTCAATCGAGCTCCTTCACAGGTGGAGCATGGAACTTTGTTCATAAAGCTTTGCGCCCAACGTTGAATCCCCGCTGTACTTTCCTCGGCGTGACGAGACATGAAATTTACGATTCCTTCAAAAGCGATAAAAGTTGTTTTTTTAGATCGTTCGATTCCATCATTACCATACAATAGCACATTGATAATTTCTTCTGGAAATTCTGCCAACGGAGTGGTTATCGAAAAATCTTCGCTGCGCAAATAAGATTCTATTTTGTCAAAAATCCAGGTTCGTTTGTATTCACCCAGAGGCTCTAAACCACCATTTTTAATTGATTTTTGCGGATTTGGGATAATTTTATCTAAATCGGCTTCAGCCACTTCTCCCAAACCACTGCATGCCGGGCAAGCTCCATAAGGTGAATTGAATGAAAATAAACTTGGTTCGGGTTCGGGGTAACTTATTCCTGTTGTAGGACACATTAAGGTGCGGCTAAAATGGCGAACTTCATTGGTTTCGAAGTCTTGCACCATCATCGCTTTTGCACCATGTTTCATAGTCGTTAAAACAGAATCGTAAATGCGTTTTCGGTCTTTCTTATCGATTAACAAACGATCAACGACCATTTCGATGTCGTGGACTTTATAACGATCCAGACGCATGCCTTTGGTAATTTCCATTACCTCATTATCTACACGAACTTTTGTGAATCCCATTTTCAGGAATTGCTCAAATAATTCGCGGTAATGTCCTTTCCGACCTTTGATTCTCGGCGCTAGGAATATTACTTTTTTGCCTTGGTATTGTTCTATGATTAAATCCACAATTTGGTCATCAGAATATTTGACCATTTTTTCACCTGTGTTGTAAGAATAGGCATCACCAACTCGAGCGTACAGCAAACGCAGAAAATCATAAATTTCTGTAATCGTACCTACCGTAGATCTTGGACTTCTTGAAATGGTTTTTTGTTCAATCGCGATGACTGGACTTAATCCATCAATTTTATCGACATCGGGTCGTTCCAATCCACCTAAAAACTGTCTAGCATAAGCCGAAAATGTTTCTATGTATCTTCTTTGCCCTTCGGCATAAAGAGTATCAAAAGCCAAAGAGGATTTGCCACTTCCGCTGAGCCCAGTAAAAACAACTAATTTATTTCTGGGAATGGAAAGGTCAACGTTCTTTAAGTTGTGTTCTTTTGCTCCGTAAATGTCAATTGTAAGATTCTCTTTTGCCATTATTAATTTCCGTAATTGCTATATTGAGAATTGTCCGTTGGGAGCAAAATAGAATATCCACTTGCTTTCGCTTTCAAAGTATTTGTAAGAATCCAAGGATTAAGTTTCACTAGAATTTTATAGTTGATGCCATTGTCTTTTGCCCAAAGTGCTAAATCTCGAATTTCGTCTGTAACCACAATTGTTTTGGTTTCAATAACCGGATACAATTCAATTTCATTTAAATCGTAGCCATAACTCAAAGGGTTTTCGAAAATTAGTTTTGCCGCCATCATTCTGAAAACATAACGAGAGGTTTCATTGTTCATGTGTGCGTCAAAATAACTGTTTACGTGTTGCCATTTTTGATCGCTACGAACACCGCCAACTCCACGATTATAGGATGCAGCCGCTTCTATCCAGCTACCCAAAGTATCTTTCGCTTTTTGCAAATATTTGGCTGCTGCTGGTGTGCTTTTTCGCAAATCTTGTCTTTCATCAATAAAGGAATTGACTGTTAAGCCATATTCTTTCGCCGTCTGTGGCATGAATTGCCAAAATCCATGGGCTCCACTTCTGCTTTCAACATTATCATAGCCTGATTCAATCAAAGCTAAATATTTAAAATCATCGGGGATATTATTTTCTTTCAAAAGCGATTCAATTTCAGGCATGTATCGATTTGCTCTTTTGAAATAAGTGATTATTAGGTTGTGAAAGAAAACAATGGCATGAAGCTCTTTGTCCAATCGTTCTCGAATATCAATGTCACTCAAATCAATTTTTTCACCTGCAAACGTCATCTCCTTTGGTAATGCTGGCATTCGAAAATGACCATTTAGAGAAGACTCCTTTGTTGGCTCTGCCAAATCCTTAGTATTCTGACCTTGACATGAACTTAACGAAATGAAGAAAAAGAAAAAACCTAAGAACTTTGCTGGCATTTTATGATTTGTTTTCGTGTACTAGCAAAGTTAGCATTTCACGGAATACCCTATGCTTTTTGTTGATATTTGATGGTCTTTCTGTGTAAAAACGAAAAAACAGACAGAAAATAAACTATCCCAATAATTCCAGCAGCCATCGTTGAATTAGCAGCCAAAATATAGAGCAAAACTGTCATTACTGAGGAAAGAATGCTCAAACCTAAAAAGACTTTCCAAACTTGGCTATCACTTTTTCCAGAGTATACTAAATGATGCGTGGTATGATCTTTACCACCAACCATTGGCGACCTGCCAGCTTTCAATCTATTTATTACAACAGTCAAAGTGTCGGCAGCGGCTGGAGTAAGGGCAACTAAGGCCAAACATGGACCTAACCAAGAAGTCGTTCCAATACTTTCATTAGCATGGAACAAAGTTTTTATTGTGAAAAACGCAACAATCACACCGGTAAACTGACTTCCACCATCACCCATAAATAATTTCGAAGGATGGATATTGTATATTAAAAAGCCTATCATCGTTCCAGCGCAGGCAATTAATAAAAGCGACCAAATACTTATGAAAAATCCAGAAGAGACGAATAAAACGAGCAAACATGAAATGAGTACGAATAGTGTAACTGTGCCCGCTATTCCATCCATATTATCCAACATGTTCAAGGAATTCATAAGAATTACGACCCACAAAATAGTTATCAAAGCATCCAAAATAGGCTGATTGAACAAGTCGATCGTAATATCTGAGAAAACAAAAATTACGCCGCAGGTAATTTGGATTAGCAATTTGAACCATGGCTTGGTATCATAAGCGTCATCAGAAATCCCCATCGCGAAGGCTGCGGAAGAAGCTAGAAGGAATCCTAAGTATTCGTTTTTAATCAATTGCAACTCTTCATTCAAAAGAATGGAAACTACAAAACCACTGACAACAAAGACGAGAAACATACTTACGCCACCAAGTGAAGGTTTTGACTCGTTGCTCCACCGCACTGTAATGTTATTCTTATTCCGAATTCCTAATGTTTTTGCAAAGTTTAAAACTAAACTATTGCCAATAGCGCTAATAGCTATGCTTGAAAAAAGAACAAGAAGAAAATACAATAATACCATACTAAAACGGAGTGCTAAATTCTTGCCAAGATTTTCCTTTTTGATCCTTTTCAGAAACAATTGGATTTTCAACTTGCCAATCAATTTTTAATGTCTCGTCATTCCATAAGACGCAATCTTCGCTTGATGGTTGGTAGTAATTAGTGCATTTGTACTGAAATATTGTTTGATCCTCCAAAGTTGCAAAACCATGTGCAAAACCAGGTGGTATCCAAAATTGTTTTTTATTTTCTGCAGTTAGTAGTATTGAAAAATGATGGCCGTAAGTTTTAGAATCTATGCGAATATCCACTACAACATCGAGAACAGAGCCCTGAACAACAAGTACTAATTTTCCTTGATCGAAAGGTGGGGCTTGAAAATGAAGTCCGCGAACCACATTTTTATTAGATAAAGATTGATTGTCTTGAACAAATTGGAATGACTTTCCTATTGATTTCTCAAATTCAGCTAAATTGAAACTCTCAAAGAAATAGCCTCGTTCATCTCCAAATAACTGAGGTTCAAGCATTACTAATCCTTCAATTTTGCACTTCGTAAAATTCATTTCCCTAAAATACGAGAAATAAATGATTTAGGCTTTTCTTCCTCTGAATAATATTCATAATTATAACCATACGATTTGCGGTTTCCTACTTCACCGTTGAGAATTACGCTTAAATTTTTAATCTGTTGCACTTCAATTAATTCTTCAACACGCTCGGCAAAACTTCTTTTCGAGAAGTGTGATTTGAAAACGTAAATTGGAATATCAGATTCGGAAAGTAACTTAACACCGTCAGAAACGACACCAACTGGCGGATTATCAATAACTATAACCTCGTATTCTTCCTTAAGGCCCTCAATTATCTCCTCCATTTTTTTACCAAGAATTAATTCCGATGGATTCGGTGGTGTTGGGCCAGACGTCAAGAAATCTAAGTTTGTCACTTGCGAATGCTGAACGCATTCTTGCCAAGTATTTTGTTTAATCAAAGCATTACTCATCCCTAATTTATTATCAGATTTGAGTGCAATGTGGACTTTTGGTTTTCTTAAATCTAAATCGATAAGGATAGTTTTCTTTCCTGTCATGGCAATAATAGCTGCCAAGTTAAGACTAACAAAGGTCTTTCCTTCACCTGAAACTGAGGATGAAATCGCTATGGTTTGATAATCTGGAGAAACGAAATTCAGGTTGGTTCGTATATTTCGCATCGCCTCAGAAATCATTGATTTAGGACTCTCATGAACAAGTATTTCTGAGAAGTCCATCGAGTTCTTCAATTGAGGAATTGATCCTAAATACGAAATATTCTTTGGTAATATTTTTTTCAAGTCTTCCATGTAGTTTACTTCATTGAAGCGCACATAGCTCAGAAATAAAATAATCATACCAAGTAAAAAGCCAAAACCTAAAAATGCAGAATACAATTTCTTCTGATTCGGTTCAATAGGGTTTGAGTTTATAGCTGCACGACTCAAAATTCTGTTCGTAGAAGAAAAACCAGCATTAGAAATCGCATACATTACTTTTTTCTCTGTCAATAAACTAAAGTATTTATCATTCAAATCTTGGATATTTTTGAGACGACCATATTCCATTTTTTTTTCTGGCATTCTCATCATATCGGCTTCTATTCCTCCTAATTTTGCTCGGATGACTTTTGCATTAAGTACTAATCGATTCTGAACGATGCTAACGCTTTTTCGAATACCTGCTGCTCTCGAAGCGATTTTCAATGTCAAAGATTTGATTTCAGGATTATCTTCCGTCACACTAAACAACAAATTTTCTTTTCGTTCGAGCTGTTCATGTAAAGCTTCAATCTGACTGGAAAGTGAAGACTCATAGCTCTTGCCCAACATTTCTGGCAAAAGTCGATATATTTCAAGTCGATTTGGTTCAGCATTTAATTTGGCCATTACACTATTTAAACCACTCAATTCATCCTCTATTAAAAAGAGCTGGTCTTGCAACTTTCCGGCGTTATTTGATAAATTAACACCTAAACCGTCGGGGTCTGAAAGATTCGATTTTCTTTGAAAACTTACTAAACTATCCTTGGAAGTTTTTAATTCAATATTTAAACTGTCTAATTGATTGTCAATAAATAACAAAATGTTCTCAGCTCCTTTTTTCTTTAACTCTAAGTCGTAACTAAAAAAGGTGCTTGTCAAAGAGTTTATTAAATCTTTGCAAAAAACGGCATTATAAGCATCAAATCGTATGTCTATCGTCTGTGCATTAGGATCTAACGGGCTGACGGTCAAATTACTTAACAGTCTCGAGGACAGCGATTCGATACTATTAAACGTAAAAAAGAGAAGGTCTTTTTCAAGTATTTTATCTAACTCAATGCGATTGATAACTTTGATTACTATATCGAAATGATGATTGATGATATGATCATCAAATTTGCCTTTCATATTGTAGGTTTTGCCCTTGAAATCATATCTCAACTTTAACTGATTTCCCTCTGATGACAAATAAATTGGAACATTGATTAAAGAAGAGTCTTTTAATTCATAAGGCTGAACATTAAAAGAACTAGATGTATATTTCTCTTCGGTTAAAATTTTACCTTCTTGATAAAGACTGACACTTACATTCAATTTTTTTAGTGCTTTCTCAAATAGCATTTGGGAGCGCAGCAATTCAATGTTTGAATTAAAGCTTGACGCGTCAGAATTGATATTATCTATATTGAGAAGTTCTTTTGCCTTATCGTTATTGGCCAACTGAATGACCATTGACGATTCGTATACAGGCTTTGTGTAGCGTAAATAGAAAAATGTAATCGTCAAACAAGAAACAATACATAACACTGGAATCCACCACTTGCGCCGAAGGACTGTTTTCACAACCTGCGCATCAAATTCTTTGGTAATAAAAAAAGATTCTCCTGACACGTTAATGTTAATTTTGTAGCGTTAAAACAACTGTTAATATGATTAATGCACTTGAAAATAATGACACAATTGGTGCAATTTCTTTAATCGTTTCTCGCGCTAATTGTGGATTTGGCTCAATATAAATGTAATCATTTGCTTGTACAATAATGTCCGTATACCGAAGTCCTTCAATTGTACTTAAATCAATGGAATAAATATTTCTTGTGCCATTTTCTTTCCTCATTAATTTAACAGAATTAGCACGACCTCTTTCGGGAATTCCGCCCGCTTGAGCGATAACTTCCATTAAAGTTGTATTACTATTCAATAAAGGAATTACAACAGCATCTCCACCACCACCAGGAAAAACAATCACACGTTGGTTTACAATACGAACTTGAACAAATGGATCTTGATAGGTCTTTGAGAATTTTTCTTCCAATAACGTTTCACATTCCGGAATGGTTAATCCCGCAACTCTAATTTTACCTAAAACAGGTAATTCAACAAGTGAATCTTGACGAACTAGATATTCAGTGGAAAACCCTGAGGGTTTAACTGAATTATCAATGCTTGAAAGTGATTCGATAAGCTTAGTTCCATCGTTGGTTGAAATTGAAAATACAATTTTATCATCTGGGCTAATTATGTATTCCTCTTCAGGACGCAATGGAAGAGAATCCAAATCGGCATACTCACCAGTTGGAGATTTAAGCATAATATTACTATTAATCCCACAACTTGAAATGAGTAAAACAGTCACAAAAAGTGAGAAAATTGCAATTAAAATTCTATTATTTTTCATTCTTTAACTTCTGTAAATCATCGTAATAGCTTTCCATATTAGCTACTAAAGTACGATAGTCGTATCTTTCTCTTACGTAAGTCCAGCCATTTTGTGACATTTTTTTACGAATATTCTCATTTTCAATCAACAACAATAGCTTTTCAGCAAACATTTTTGTGTTACCTGACGGCACTAAAAACCCCGTTTCATTTTCCTGAATTACATCCTTCACACCACCCACATCAGTTGAAACAACTGGAATATTCGCCGCTTGAGCTTCAATTAAACTTACTGGTGTACCTTCGTTTAAAGAGGTGAGACAAAAAATATCCATTCCAGCATTGAACTTGTCAATTTCTTTGATCCATGAGGTAAAAACAATACTAAAATTTTCGTTTTGCTTTGTTGACAATGCGATTTCTTCAAGTTTTTCACGCTCCAATCCATCCCCAACAATAAAGGCTTTTATTTTTTTTGTTGATTGCGCCTGCACAATTCGCAAAGCATCAAGAAAAAGCTCGTGATTTTTTATCGGTGCCAGTCGACCAACAATTGCAAGTGCAATTTCATCCTCCTCGATTTTATAATTCGCTCTAGTTTCCGTCCGATTTTTAGTCAAATCATTCTGAAATTTCTTTAAATCAAATCCTAAGGGAACAATCCGAATTTTTTCGGGTGATGTAATTTTATATACTTCTGCTAAATCTTTTTTCTGAAGAATTGAAATAGCGACAATTCCAGTAGATCTTTTTGCCAACCAACGCTCAATTAATATAAAAACCTTAGTTTTTATAGGTGAGAAATAGCCATCGAATACATGACCATGAAAGGTGTGAACGACAATTGGCACTTTACTTCTTATCGCTGCAATTCGACCGACAGCTCCAGCTTTTGCAGCGTGAGTATGGACGATGTCAGGTTTAAATTCACGAATTATTTTCCGAATCTCTTGGTATGCTTTGATATCATCCCTTAAATTGGGTTTTCTTTTTAACTCTGGAATTATTCTCGGCTTTATACCCAACTCGTCCAACACGTGTAAAGAATCTACTTCCCCTTCTTCTGGTTCACCACCAATTAATACAGTCTCGTATTTATCCGAAAGAAATTTCGTTAAATAGGCAACGTTATACGTTGGACCTCCGATATTAAACCGATTAATGATTCGAAGAATTTTTGGCATTTATTTGTACAAATAGAGTGCTAAGTTAGGCATCACGATTAAGCTTTGGGTAAGAATATCTCGATTTTTTGGAACAAAACTTAAGCAAATCAGTATATAGAATATAAAGAATTCATTCTGCTCGGCACAATAGTTGCGTAGTAATGATAAAACCATTTTAAATGAAAAAAAGTCTTCTACTCCTGCTGCTTCTGAGTGCTCAAATACTTGTCGCTCAAAATGCTGTTCAAACGGCAGTAAACTCTTTTATCAATTATGATAATTTTAAAAACGCAAGTATTTCTATTTGCGTAAAAGACCTGTCATCAGGAGAAACGATTGCTGAGCATCAAAAATTACTTGCCTTGCCACCTGCAAGCACTGTAAAGTTGTTTTCTACAGCCTCAGCTTTTGAGATTTTAGGGTATGACTATAGGCCTACTACATCTTTTTATACAGATGGGCAAGTTGCTCAAAATGGCGTTATTAGTGGAAATTTATACATAAAAGGAGGTGGCGATCCAAGCCTCGGAAGCAAATATTTTAATGCCGACGGAAAACAAAACATTTTTTTAAGAGAATGGGTTCACGAATTAATTCGTTTAGGTGTTCGTAAAATAGACGGTAAAATTATTGTTGACGGCTCATCATTTGGTTATGAAGGTTGTCCAGAAGGATGGACGTGGGGTGATATGGGTAATTATTATGGCGCAGGACCTTCTGGCATAGTCCTTCGAGACAATATGTTGATTTATTATTTTAAAACGGCTGAAGTTGGTTCTTTATCTACTCTATTGAGAACCGAACCCGAAATAGATGGTCTACATTTCATGAACAATGTCAAGGCTGCAAAACAATCCGGTGATGAAAGTTATATTTTTGGTGCTCCGTTTTCATATGAGCGTTTTGCAGTTGGAACTTTGCCATATGGAAGAAGGGAATTCATTGTGAAAGGATCTTTACCAGACCCAGAATATCAATTAGCAAAAGAATTTTATGAAATGGTCGTTAGTCAACATATTGAAGTTGAAGGTTTTGATTATGCGCGAAACTACTTAATTCAAAATATAGCTCTCCCTAATTACAAAAAATTGACTTTATTAAAAAAATGGGAAGGGAAAACTATAGAAGAAATCACCCATCACACGAACATGAAAAGCGTAAATTTATTTGCTGAACAATTGGTTTGCCTAATAGGTCACGAAAAAACAGGAGTCGGAACTACAGAAAAAGGTTTAAAAGAGATGACAAAATATTGGAGCAATAAATTTGACATTTCTGGGTTGAACCTTAAAGATGGAAGCGGATTATCTCGATCAAATTCAGTAAGTAGTAAAAACTTCTGTGATTTGCTGTTTGAAATGTCCAAAAGCCCAAAGTATAGCATTTTCAAAACTTCACTTCCAACGGCTGGTCAAACTGGAACGTTAATCAACGTATGCAAAGGTCAAAACGGTGAAGGTCGAGTTTTTGCAAAAAGTGGAACTATGTCGCGAATAAAATCCTATGCAGGTTATGTAAAATCTAGAAGCGGAAAAGATTTGGCGTTTGCAATTATCGTAAACAACTACAATTGCTCAAACGCAACAACAGTCGACAAGATTGAAACGATAATGAATGAAATGGCGATATACTAAAGCAATTCAGCTGCAAAAACCTCTTGCCAAAATTCCTTCAGACTTTGTCCCTTTACACTTATCATTTTGGGAACAATTGATGCATCAGAAAATCCTGGGGTAGTATTTACCTCAATAACATAAGGTATGTCTCCAACTATCATGTGATCAATTCTTGCAATAGATCTTAATCGCATCAATTGATAAATCATTTTTGTTTGCTCATGTATCTTGTCGCGCATTTCATCAGAAATTCTTGCTGGTGTTATTTCTTTAGATTTACCTAAGTACTTCGCATCATAGTCGAAGAAATCTCCCTCGGAAACAATTTCCGTTATCGGAAGAGCTTCAATTCCGTTTTGATTTCGATAAACACCACAAGTTACCTCAGTTCCTCCTAAGAAACTCTCTAAAACTACAGTTTCACCTTCCTCAAATGCTTTTGCAATTGCTCCTTGCAAATCCTCTTCTTTACTAACTTTCGAGATTCCGAAGCTTGAGCCTGAATCAGCAGGTTTTACAAATATTGGTAAACCTAAATTGGAAACCATATGTTCAGTTGTGCAGTCATTCGGTGTGTATAGCAAAATAGATTTCGCCACTGGAATACCAAATCCTCGAAGAAATTGGTTGCAAAACCACTTATCGAAACTAAGTTCAGAAGCCAAGGCACCACTATTGATAAATGGTACTTTTTTCATTTCTAAAAAGGCCTGAATTTTTCCATTTTCTCCAGGGTTTCCATGAATGTATACCAATCCAATATCCAATTTCTCCTGTTTTCCGTTGAACATAAAAGTCAGGTTATTCATGTCCATCAATGATTCTGTTCCTTTGTATGTAACCGTCCATTTTCCTGGTTGAACAACAATTAAAAAAGGATCAAAACCTTCTGGTATATTCGCCAAAATGGTATTTGCACTTTTCATTGAAATATCAAATTCAGATGAAAACCCACCGCAGAAAATGCCTAATTTTTTCATATTCAATCGTCTTAAATAATTCTCGCAAGAATCAATACCGAAGGTAGCTTGAAATTAAGGCTGTTTTTGGCACACATTAAAAAGTTTTAAGCAACGAATTGTAAAAAGCTAAATGTGCAAAATCAAATGTTCGTATTAAAAAATTAAATTTGTAACCGATTTGGTAGAATTATGATGAGATTTCTATATATGTGTATGTATTTTTCCTTGAAATATGCGATACGAATTTACTTTAAGAAAACCGCTGTCGTAAATGCTCCAAAAGAAATTTTCGGCAGCACAATTTACGTTTCAAATCACGCTGCATCATTCATGGATCCACTGACTGTAGCCTCTTTAAGAAAACCGATTACATTTTTTATGACGCGTTCAGATGTATTCACACCACTTTCTAAACCGTTTTTATGGTCGGCACATATGCTTCCTATTTACCGTCAACACGATGGTGAAGACACAAAAAACAAAAACGAGGAAGTATTTCAGACCTGCACTAAAGTGTTAAAATACGGTCGCAATCTTTTGGTTTTTGGTGAAGGATTTACAGACGATGTTTTTATCCGCCGTTTAAAACCAGTGAAAAAAGGTGCCGTACGAATTGGCTTCACGGCTTTGGAAATTTTAGATTGGAAAAAGAAAATTTACATTGCTGCCACTGGAGCGAATTACAGTAGTCCAAACATGACAAGGAGCAATGTTCTGATTGAAACCTCAGATAAAATTTGTTTAAACGACTACAAAGAAGCTTATCTTGAAAATCCAGGGAAGGTGATTTTGGATTTGACAAAAGAAATCGAAAAGAGAATGCAGGCTTGCATTACACATGTTGAAATAGTCGACGATGCTCCTTTTCATGAAAACATAATGGAAATCACACGAAAAGGTATGCACCCAACAAGTGTGAAAAATGAAATCCCTCTTATTCAACGCCACAAGTATTCTCAAAAACTCGCTCATTATTTTAATGAGAACAAGGATAGAATTCACAATGAATTGAAGTCACTGCGAGAGAAACTAGAGAATTACAATTCCAAATTGAAAAAGAACAATATCGCAGATATGGATGTTGTCGAAAAAATTGAAACAGGGAAATTAAACTTGTGGAAAGAAAGAATCAAATTAGCTTTATTATCGCCATTTACGCTATTGGGCATTATTCATTGCGGTCTGGTTTATTTGTTCGTGAAATGGTGGGTTGAGAAAAGTTTCCGCAGAAAAGTGTTTTATGGTTCTGTTAAGTTTTTAATGGGGATGATACTGATGGGACTCGCAAACATCCCTGTTATTTTCTTATTTCACAACTATGTTTACCCAAGCTACATATTAGGGTTTCTATACTACGCAATGATAGGATTCTTCTTTTTGGCAGCATACACAAGCAAAACCACATGGGGAAATTTGAAACGAAAGAAACGAATAAACGACGCTAAACTTTCTGAATTAGCTATAGAAAGAAGCGCTCTTTTGAAAGAGATTGAGGATAGTATTCCCGTTGCTTAGATTTTCGATGAAATCATCCAAATCGTTCCAACACCGAACAGCACAGAAACGGATAAATAGATGAATGCTTGAATCCACTGAGCATTGTTAAGCATTAAGACCAATTCATGACTGAAAGTCGAAAAAGTGCTAAATCCGCCACAAAAACCAATAACTAGAAAATAAGGCAACCATTCTTGCCCTGATTTATTTGGCAATTGATATACCAAAAAAGCCAAAATAGCACTTGCTAAAATATTGGAAAGCAACGTGGCATATGGAAACCCTCCATTATAATTTGTAAGCAATCTGGAAATACCGAAACGGGACAAACTGCCTAATCCTCCGCCAAGAAAAACCCACAAATACATCATATATTTTGCCGTTTTAGAAGATTCAAATAAGCAAATCGGTAAACCAGGTAACTGATTGATATTCCCCAGAGTGCCCCAACTGTCAAGTCTGAAAGATAATGAACACCTAAATACAAACGACTAAAAGCTACTAATACCGCTGCGCCGAGCATGACATATACAAACCATCGTTTGGAATTCCAGAAAAGAACGACAACCCAAGAAAGAATGGCGAAAAAATTGGAGGCGTGATTTGAAATGAATCCGTAGATGCCACCTCGATAAAAAGTTCCAGGATATTCTTCAAAAAAGTGCAGTTGATTTATCAGCAATAAATTATGTGATGGTCGATAACGTTGAATCAAATCTTTGAAAAGTATCTTAGCTGTAAGGTCAGCAATTCCGATAGAAGCTAGCGCACAGATTAAAAAGATCCAAAAATGTTTTCTCTCCAACTTTAGGAATGCCCAATACAAAAACAACAACCAAATTGGTAACCAAGTTAGTTTACCTGAAATTATCCACATCACCTCATCCAACCATGGCTGATGCCAACCATTGACGGCTAAAACGATGGCTCTATCCCAAGCTTCTAATGTTTCCATTTATTTCTGCAATTCGATCCAGATTTGATCTTTCAATTCCACCAATCCTTGCTCCGCAACAGATGAAATAAACATATGAGGGATTTTTTTCGGTAAGTCTTTTTCTATGTCCGCTTTTAATTCATCATCCAGCATATCCGCTTTCGTGATGACCAAAACCTTCGATTTCAATAACAATTCAGGATTGTATTGTTTCAACTCGTTGAGTAATACTTTGTATTCCTTGTGGATGTCGTCGCTATCGCATGGAACCATGAACAAGAGCATCGAATTTCGTTCAATGTGTCTTAAGAATCGCAACCCTAAACCTTTTCCTTTACTCGCTCCTTCAATTATTCCTGGAATATCTGCCATGATGAAACTTCGTCCATCTCGGTAACCAACAATTCCTAGATTGGGTCGTAAAGTTGTAAAAGGATAATCCGCAATTTCTGGTTTTGCGGATGTTATTACAGATAACAAAGTACTTTTTCCTGCATTTGGAAAACCTACCAATCCTACATCTGCTAAAACTTTCAATTCAAGTATGTACCAATCTTCTTGAAGTGGCTCTCCTGGCTGAGCATACCGCGGCGCTTGATTGGTAGCAGATTTGAAATTATTGTTTCCTAAACCTCCTTTACCACCAGGAACTAATATTTGTTCCTCGCCATTTTCTGTTATCTCAAAAAGCACTTCGCCGGTTTCAACATCTCTTGCTATAGTTCCGATTGGAACATCAATATAGGTGTCATTTCCTTGAGCGCCTGTTTTCAGGTTTCCTGCGCCGCCTTTACCATGTTCTGCTTTGAAATGTTTGTTGTATTTTAAATGGAGCAAAGTCCAAAGTTGAGAATTTCCTTTCAGAATAATATGTCCACCTCTTCCACCATCACCACCGTCTGGACCGCCTTGAGTAATATATTTTTCTCTTCGAAAATGCAATGAACCTGCACCTCCATTCCCAGATTTGCAATGAATTTTTACGTAATCGACAAAATTATCAGATGCCATTTGGGGTATTTTATTTTATGAAGATTATAGCGAATCTATCGCTGAGAATAAAAGTTTCGTGATATCGTCAATCGAACCTAAACCATTTATTCCAATAAATTTATTTTGAGCTTGATAATACTCTTTTACTGGCTCCGTTTCGTTTTTATAAACTTGCAAACGGTTTGCAATTATCGCTGGGTCAGCATCGTCAACTCGACCGCTAACTTCTGCTCTTTTTATCAATCTCGATTTCAATTCTTTGTCTTCTACTTCTAATGCTAACATTACATTTATAGAAGAGTCCATTAAAGCCAATAATTCATCCAATGCGGCTGCTTGTGCATTCGTTCTTGGAAAACCGTCAAAGATAAAACCTTTGCTTTCTGGGTGTTTCATCACCTCAGCTTGCAACATTTTTATTGTCACTTCGTCCGGAACTAAATGTCCCTTACTCATGTAACTTTGTGCCAATTGTCCAAGCTCTGTATTATTTTTAATATTGAATCGAAAAACATCACCTGTAGACAAATGCGACAAACCATATTTTTCAATCAAACGTTCTGCTTGTGTACCTTTTCCAGCCCCTGGAGGCCCGAATAAAACGATATTCAACATATTTTTTGTTGGATTTGATCCCTCCTTTAATTGATAAATTTCTCCCAAATTTCTCCCAAGTTCATCATAATCTAAGCCATAGCCAACAACAAACTTGTTGGGAATTGAGAATCCGATAAATTTAGGAATTTCTTTTTCTTGAAACGCATCTGGCTTGAATAATAATGTGCAAACTTCAATCGAAGCAGGTTTTTCAGAATATAAAAGGGTCTTAACCTTCTCTATTGTTATTCCTGTATCTACGATATCTTCAATTATTATGACATGTTTGTCTTTAATGTTTGTTGTCAAACCAATTATTTCATCCACTCTTCCTGTTGAATTCATACCTTGATAGGAACTAACTTTAATAAAGCTAATTGCACTTGGAAGCTTAATTTCTTTAAACAAATCCGAAGCAAACATGAATGCACCATTTAGGATTGCAATAAATATTACATCCTTGCCTGCATAATCAGCATTAAGCGCTCGTGCCAAAGAGGAAACTTCCGTTTTTATCTCGTCTGCTGTAATGAAGGGTACAAAACTTTTGTCTAAAATTTGCATCGCGTTTGCCATGAATGAAGGGGCAAAAGTAAGGAAAACTTAGCAATTTGTTAGTCTAACTTGCGCAATACTTCGAATACAATCTGACCATAAGATTTATATCTTTGCATCATGGAAGGAAAATGTTACGGCAAAAATTTTCAATTGGGGATGCTCGGTGGCGGACAATTAGGACGAATGTTTATTCAAGAAGCTATGAATTATGATGTTCATGTTCACTGCTTAGACAATGATCCAAATGCTCCTTGCTCAACTTTAGCTTCAGGTTTTCAACAAGGAGATTTAAATGATTTTGATGCTGTCTACAATTTTGGGAAGAATAAATCCCTTGTTACGATTGAAATTGAAAACGTAAATATCGAAGCTTTAGAAAAATTGGAAAATGAAGGTATTCCTGTTTTCCCGCAGCCTAAGGTTTTGTCCATAATTAAAGATAAGGGTATTCAAAAGCAGTTTTATTTAGATAATAACATTCCTACTGCACCTTTTACTTTGGTGAAAAATGCTGAAGAAGCAAAATTGACAGCTAAAGCACCTTTCGTTCAAAAACTGAGAACCGGTGGATACGACGGCAAAGGTGTTCAAGTTATTTCCACGGATGCCGATCTGGATAAAATGTTTGATGCTCCTTCTGTTTTAGAGAATAAAATTCCTTTTCAAAAAGAACTTTCCGTTATCGTTGTTCGGAATTTAAAAGGTGATATTGCAGTTTATCCTTCTGTGGAATGCGAATTTAATCCTGAGGCAAATTTAGTCGAATTTCTCTTCTCACCTGCCGATGTTTCAGCGGAAACGGAAAAGAAAGCACAGGAATTGGCCATACTTGTTGCTGAAAAAATAGGTATCGTTGGAATTTTGGCAGTAGAAATGTTCTTGACGAATGACGGAGAATTATTGGTCAACGAAATTGCTCCTCGCCCCCACAATAGCGGTCATCAAACCATTGAAGGAAACGAGACTTCGCAATTTGAACAACATCTTCGGTCAATATTAAATTGGCCTTTAGGTTCCACCAAAATCACCCAACCAGCAGTTATGATTAATCTTCTAGGAGAGAAATCATATGAGGGAAGTGCAGTTTACGAAGGTTTGCATAAAGCAATCGCGATGCCTGGTGTACATATACACTTATACGGAAAGGAAAAAACGAAACCTTTCCGCAAAATGGGACATGTCACTATTACTTCATCTGAAATTGAGCTTGCAAAAAAACACGCGAGAACAGTACAAGAAATCTTAAAGGTTAAAGCATAATCATTCCCTTATTGAAATTGTATTTTGGAGAATTGCCATTTGGTAATTTCGACGATGCTACGCTCCTAATTCTGCTTTTGTTTCAAAAAAAACAGAGATAGTTAAACAAAATTCATTTTTTTTCTTTTCAAATCAAAAAAAAATAATCACGTTTAACCTATGCTGACAGTGAACTTGAGTGAAAAAATAACTGCTTTCGAATAAGCCAAAATATGTGAAAAAAATGTTTGTTTAATCTTTTTGTAAAAAGATTAAACAAAATTGCCTACATTTGCTTTATCAACTTTAAAATTAACGCGATATGTCAACTTTAGAATTTAACACAGCATTAACAGATTTAGAATCTTATTTAAAATCATTTGCTTTTCAATACACAAGAAATGAAGATGACGCGAAAGATTTGACACAGGAAACGATGATGAAAGCATTCATTTATCGTACTTACTACACACCAAAAACAAATTTTAAAGCGTGGGTGTTTACCATCATGAGGAATATCTTCATCAATCAATACCGTCGTAAAGTGAAAGCAAATACTATTTTTGATAATTCACCTGAAAGCTATCTTTTGAATCAACCAAGTTCAAATGGAAATAGTCCAGCAAATTTGTTAGTTGCTAAAGAAATTAACGAACAAATAACTAACTTAGACGCGGAATATAGAACACCATTTGAAATGCACGTTCAAGGTTTCAAATACAAAGAAATAGCAGAGAGCCTTGACATTCCAATTGGAACGGTTAAAAGTCGAATCTATATTGCAAGACAAAAATTAATTAATCAATTGCCTGAATATCAAAATAATTAAATGCTCATGCCCAAGAAAAAAATAGTAATCATTGGTTCTGGTATTTCCTCGTTGTCTGCAGGAAGCTTTTTGGCCAAGGAAGGATTTGATGTTACTATTTTAGAAAAAAACGATACTACGGGCGGTCGGGCACGAAAATTCAAAAGTGATGAATTTGTCTTTGATATGGGGCCAAGTTGGTACTGGATGCCAGATGTTTTTGAAAGATTCTACCAACAATTTGGCAAAACCACTTCCGATTTTTACGATTTGAAAAGACTCGATCCTTCTTACCGAATTTTTTGGCAAGATGGAGATATTACTGATGTTCCTGCAGAAATGTCGAAAATTGAAGAATGGTTCGAAGAATTAGAACCAGGAAGTGCAAAACATCTTAAGCAGTTTTTATCTGAAGCAAAATACAAATATGAGGTAGGAATGCAAGACTTGGTGCACAAACCTAGTTTGAAGATAACCGAGTTTGCAGACACACGTATTTTGAAGGGATTGGTCAGCATGCACCTCTTAAAGTCATTTACGAAATACACTCAAAAGCATTTCAAGCATCCAAAAATACTTTCACTTCTAGAATTTCCTGTGTTATTTCTAGGCGCAATGCCAAAAGACACACCAGCACTGTATTCTTTAATGAATTATGCTGATTTGAGTCTTGGAACTTGGTATCCGATGGGGGGAATGCATAAAATTATCGAAGCATTTGAGTCGATCGCTATTGAACAAGGTGTAAAGATAAAAGTCAACAATGAAGTTAAGTCATTTCAGTATGACTCAAAAAAGATTAAAAGTGCTATTTCTGATTCAGGGGAATACTCAGCCGATATTTTTGTTTCCGGAGCTGATTATCATCACACAGACAAAGATTTGCTTGGTGAAAAAGCGAATTACACAGAGAAATATTGGGACAAGCGTACTATGGCTCCTTCCTGTCTTATTTTCTATGTCGGTGTAAACAGAAGGTTGAAAAACCTTCGTCACCATAATTTGTTCTTTGATACAGATTTTGAAAAACACGCTAAAGAGATTTATGAAGATCCGACTTGGCCGAGCTCACCTCTCTTTTACACTTGCGTCCCATCTATCACAGATCCATCTGTAGCACCAGAAGGTCACGAAAATTTATTCTTTTTAGTTCCCATTGCTCCAAATTTAAAAGACAGTGAAGAGAAAAGAGAAGCATATTTTCAATTACTTTTAGACAGGTTGGAACAACGAACTGGAGAAAATATAAGAGAGAATATCGTTTACAAAAGAAGCTATTGCATAGATGACTTTAAAAATGATTATCATGCATTTAAGGGTAATGCTTATGGTTTGGCCAACACGTTAAAACAAACTGCATTCTTAAAACCAAAATTGAAAAATAAAAAAATTAAGAATATGTATTACACAGGACAACTTACAGTTCCTGGCCCAGGTGTTCCCCCGTCAATTATTTCTGGCGAAGTAGTTGCAAAACAGATAATGAAAGATTTAAAATAAATCGAATGAAAGCATTTTTTGATACGCTATCTCACGATATTAGTGAAATGACTACGAAGCGATACAGCACTTCGTTTTCATTGGGTATCAACTCATTGAGTAAAGATTTGCACCAACCAATTTATGGTATTTATGGTTTTGTTCGCTTCGCTGATGAAATTGTCGATTCATTCGAAGGATTTGATAAAGCTGCTCTTTTAGAAGATTTCAAAGCACAAACCTACCGAGCAATAGAAGATAGGATTTCGTTAAATCCTATTTTGAACAGTTTTCAATGGGCTGTAAATGAATACAAAATTCCTCTCGAATTAATCGAAACTTTCCTTCATTCGATGGAAATGGATTTAGACGATCGAGTGTATGACCAAGCCGAATACGAAAAATACATATTAGGTTCAGCTGAAGTGGTTGGTTTAATGTGTCTTAAAGTTTTTGTGAGAGGTGACGAAAAGGAATATCTTCGATTGAAACCAGCTGCAATGAAATTAGGCTCAGCTTTCCAGAAAATTAATTTTTTAAGAGACTTGCGCGCTGATTACAAAGAATTAGGTCGCGTTTATTTCCCGGGAATCGATATTAAATCTTTCGATGCCGATGTAAAAAAAGAAATTGAAGACGATATTGAAAAAGATTTTCAAGCCGGTTACGAAGGAATTAAACAACTTCCAAAAAATGCTCGTTTCGGTGTTTATATGGCTTACAAGTACTATTACAAGTTGTTTGAAAAAATCAAAGGACTTAGTTCAGAGACGATTTTACACGAAAGAATTCGAATTCCTGACAACAAAAAATATAGATTGTTTGTTACATCCTATGTAAGGCATAATTTGAATCTTTTGTAATGACACAACACTTAAATTTTAATGAAGTCGTTCTTGTAAATTCCAAGGATGAAGTTATAGGAACTATGGAAAAAATGGCTGCTCATCAGTCAGGCGAACTCCATAGAGCATTTTCTGTTTTTATTTTTAATGAAAGAGGTGAAATGCTAATCCAAAAAAGAGCCGCAACGAAATATCATTCCGCTGGTTTATGGTCAAATGCTTGCTGTAGTCACCCGACATTGGCGGAAACAGTTGAAGATGCCGCGCACCGCAGATTGAAGGAGGAATTGTACTTGAATGCAGAAGCTGAATTTAGTTTTTCCTTTGAATACAAAGCGGTCTTTGATAATGGATTGATTGAAAATGAATTGGATCATGTTCTCGTAGGGTTTTCCAATTCACGTGGAAGCATAAATCGAGAAGAAGTTTCTGCCCTGAAATTTATACCGGTAAGCGAATTAGCTACAGATATGGAAATCAACTCAGAAAAATATACAGAATGGTTTAAAATTATTGTTTTGAACCATTGGGACAAAATTTCAACTATTTTAGAGAAAAGAAAATTACAAATTGCATGAAAGTAGGCCGCAGAGAAACGTTCAATTCCGCTCATCGATTATATAAGGAAGGTTGGAGTGATGAAAAAAATCTTGAAATATTTGGCAAGTGCAGCAATCCCAACTATCACGGTCATAATTATGTAATGGAAACATGGGTTGAAGGACCGATTGATCCTGAAACAGGCTATGTCATTGATTTGAAAATATTGAAACAAATTATTCGGACAGAAGTCACCGATAAATTTGACCACAGAAATTTAAATTTGGATCTTGAAGAATTTAATGGAATCAACCCAACAGCAGAAAACATCGCCAAAGTTGCCTGGGAATTGATGAATTCTAAACTTCCTTCACACCTAAAATTGACCATTCGTCTTTGGGAAACCGAAAACAATATTGTGGAATATTCAGGAATCTAAAATCATGAAAAAAGCCCTTTTTTGGCATCGCCGCGATTTGCGATTTCATGATAATTCAGGATTATATCGAGCTTTGAAAGAAAATGACACTGTTCAGGCAGTTTTCATTTTTGACAAAAACATTCTAGACAAACTTCATTCAAACGATCAACGTGTTCTTTTCATCCACAACACGCTTTCTGAATTAAAAAAAGTTTACCAAAAATCCGGGGCTGATTTGAAAGTTGTTTATGGAAATCCAGTGAATGAAATTCCAAAACTTGCCAAGGAATTCAATGTTCAATCTGTTCACACCAATCGTGATTACGAACCTTATGCTCAAGAAAGAGACAAAGAGGTGTTTGAATTGCTGAAAGCAGAAAACATCGATTTTATTGGATCAAAGGATCATGTTATTTTTGAAAAATCCGAAGTTGTAAAACCCGATGGATTGCCTTATACAATTTATACGCCTTATAGCAGGAAGTGGAAGGAAAAGATGAACGAATTTTACCTTTCTTCCTATCCAAATGAGAAATATTCGCACAATTTAAACCAA
Source organism: uncultured Flavobacteriales bacterium (assembly GCA_963977135.1). GTDB lineage: Bacteria > Bacteroidota > Bacteroidia > Flavobacteriales_D > Crocinitomicaceae > UBA2040. Next base: position 206,714 of record CAXBNN010000002.1, read on the forward strand.
TCGGCAACAAGCAAGTTGATTTCATTAAAAGAAATGGGGTTCGAAAACAATGAAATACACCCAATTCCTAAAATGAACTATGAAAGTAAGTTCATGTCAAAATACAGTGAAGCGAGAAACTTTCCTGCAATAGAACATGGAACGAGTCATCTTGGACTGCATTTACGATTTGGCACGGTTAGCATTCGCGAATTGGCTCGACAAGCTACAGAAACAAATGAAACCTTCCTCAATGAATTAATCTGGCGTGATTTCTACCAAACTATTTTATTTCATTTTCCTCATTCGGTCAACGGTTCTTTCAAAAAACAATACGACGCCATCGAATGGAGAAATAACGAAACAGAGTTTAAAGCGTGGTGTGAAGGCAAAACGGGTTATCCGCTGGTTGATGCTGGCATGCGCGAATTGAATGCAACTGGCTACATGCACAATCGCGTTCGTATGGTTGTGGCTAGTTTTCTTACCAAGCATCTTCTAATCGATTGGAAATGGGGCGAAACATATTTTGCGGAGAAATTATTAGATTTCGATTTGGCAAGCAACATCGGAGGTTGGCAATGGGCTTCAGGTTCTGGTTGTGATGCAGCGCCTTATTTCCGTGTCTTCAATCCAACGGCTCAGCTTGAAAAATTCGACAAACAAACCGTTTACGTTAAAAAATGGGTTCCAGAATATGGAACTTCAGCTTATCCAGAACCTATTGTTGAGCATAAAATGGCAAGGGAAAGGGTCCTGTCAACCTATAAATCTGCGCTCAACAAAGCTTAAATTGTCCTGAGGAATTAAAAACCTTAACTTGCTGTAAGTTACGCAAGCGCATTTTCGTCAAACCTAAAATTTCAATATGAAATACTTATTAATTACTTCCATAACGATCGCATTTTTGGCTTGCTCATCTTCGTCATTCAAAGATAATTCAGAAACGAAAGACAATGATTTAAAGCTGAGTCAAGAAACGAAAGAATATTGGTTTTCAGGCGAGGGAGCAGAGATAACTTCTTACAAATTAACGCAAGCTCGATATGGTGAACTCCGCGAAGGTGAAGCTGTAACGGTTTTTGTTTCTGAACCTTTTTCATCAAGCAAAAACACAAAAGCTGATGGCAATTATCCAGACAACGTATCCGTTCTGAAATGCAATTTCACGAAACGATTTGATACAGGAATTTATCCCTACACGATGATGAATTCTACTTTTTACCCTTTCGAAAATTACGATTATAGTCTAAAAGTTAGTACGACTGTTGCGGAATGGTGCGGGCATGTTTACATGGAACTTCGGAACAAAAAGAAATTTGAACTGGAAAATCACTCCTATTTTGAAGGGGAAAGTTTCGATACGGAATTGCCGAAAAACCTCTTAGAGGATGACCTTTGGTCGAAAATTCGTTTGAACCCAGAAGCTATTGCACTTGGTAAACAGAAAATGATTCCTTCTTTTTTCTATATGCGTTTGCTGCACAAGGAAGCGAAAGCTTATGATTGTGAAGTGAGTTTGGAGAAAAATGCCACAAACCAACTTATTATCGATTACCCAACTTTAAAACGGAAATTAACTATTGAGTTTGAAGCAAATTCTCCATACAAAATATTGGGGTGGACTGAACTTTATCCAGATGGCTTTGGCTCAAATGCTAAAGTGCTTGAAACTAAAGGAACTTTGATTAAATCTATACGGTCTAGATATTGGGAAAAACACAGTAATTCAGATCACGATTTAAGGAAAGAACTTGGGCTGAAATTGTGATTTTCAAAAAGAATTATTTGACATAATCTTGCTTAACAACAAGCATGTACTGGTCATTTTCAATTTTTATATAGCCTTGATCGTAACAGAAATAGTATTTCGCGCCTTTTTGGGTCGTGTAAATATTGGTGTAATAGTGAAAATTGAAACCTTCTTCAGCTAAAGAAATTGAATCGACGGTAACTTTTCCTTTAGGGTTCATCGTCGCCAATATCCGTCTATTTTTTCGTAAAATATTATTGATTCTTCGAACGTATTTCGTCGCGTCCTCATTCAAGCGATTATTAAACGTATTCCGGCAATAGTCACTACAAAACTTCTGATCCTTTCGACCTTTTAGCTCGGCTTGGCATTCTTCGCAGATTCGTTTTTCGTTCATCTTAAGGGTTTGGCTGTTGGCTGTTGGCTGTTGGCTGTTGGCTGTTGGCTAATAAACAAATAGTTAATACAAGTTTAAAATTAATATTTTTATTGAAATTAACTTTGTTCCAAAATAAAGCCAAAGCCAACGGCCAAACCCCAACAGCTGAAAAATAACAATATTTAACGCCCCTCAAGCCTCTTTCAACCAAATCTTTATCAACTTTGCTAGTTCCATTTTGAACAACAATGATAGAAGACGAAGTAAACCCAATACAACCAGCTACAGTATTACAACAATTAGGTGAAAAAGTATCCATAGAGAACGAACGAGTTCAATTGCTGAAAAGAGAAATAGGGAAAGTAATTATCGGCCAAGAATATATGGTCGATAGATTATTGATTGCTCTTCTTTGTAACGGACACCTATTGCTAGAAGGAGTTCCTGGGTTGGCAAAAACCTTAGCAATCAAAACACTTTCCGATTCATTGGATGTGTCTTACAATAGAATTCAATTTACACCAGATTTACTGCCTGCAGATATCACTGGAACACAAATGTACGATCAAAAAAGCGGTGGATTCACTGTTCGAAAAGGTCCAGTTTTTGCCAATTTTATTCTAGCGGATGAAATCAATCGTGCGCCTGCTAAAGTGCAAAGTGCTTTACTGGAAGCCATGCAGGAACGACAAATAACTATTGGTGATGAAAGTTTCAAACTAGACGAACCATTTTTGGTTTTAGCAACAATGAATCCGATTGACCAAGAAGGAACTTATCCTTTGCCTGAAGCACAGGTTGATCGTTTCATGATGAAAGTTGTTTTGGGTTATCCAAGCAAAGAAGAAGAAAAACAAATTTTACGTTTCAACGTGCGACCAGAAGGATTTCCAACTGTTTCTAAAGTCTTAACAAAAAACGATATTCTTCGATTCCGAGAGATTGTGAAAGAAATCTATTTGGACGAAAAAATTGAGCAATACATCATTGATATTGTTTTTGCTACACGTACTCCTGAAAAATACGGACTTGGTTTCCTAGAACCATTGATTGCTTTCGGATGTTCGCCTCGTGCAAGTATAAATTTAGCCTTAACAGCAAAAGCCCACGCTTTCTTGCAAAATAGAGCATTCGTAATTCCAGAAGATGTTAGAGCTGTTGCTCCAGATGTTATTCGTCATCGAATAGGCTTAACATACGAAGCGGAAGCAGAAAACATGTCGGCAACAGATATTTTAAGTAAAATCATCGGAAGAGTTCAAGTTCCATAAACGAAAATCATGGACGCCAAAGCGATTCTTGAGAAAATAAAACTCCTTGAAATTAAAACGAAAAGCCTAACAAAACAGGTTTTTTCAGGAGAATACCATTCGGCATTCAAAGGTCGAGGTATGACATTTTCAGAAGTTCGCGAATACCAAACAGGTGATGAAATTAGAACAATAGATTGGAACGTAACCGCTCGTTTCAATGAACCCTTTGTAAAAGTTTTTGAAGAAGAGCGAGAACTAAATGTTGTTCTTGTTATTGATGTTTCCAGTTCACAGGATTACGGAATTCACGAAAAAAGCAAGAAGGAATTGGCTTTAGAATTAGCGGCTGTCTTGTCCTTTTCAGCCATTGCCAACAACGATAAAATTGGCGCTATTTTCTATTCCGAAAAAATGGAAAAGTATGTTCGACCGAAGAAAGGTCGAAAACACGCTTTGGTTATTTTAAGGGAACTTTCTCAACAAGATTCTGTAAATCGGAAAACGAATTTGGTGGAAGCCCTGAAATTTTTGAGAAATACAGAGAAAAAGCGATCTGTAGTTTTTGTAATTAGTGATTTCATTGATGAAAATGCCTATTTGGATGCATTATCGCATACAAGAAAACGTCACGATGTTGTTGCAATAAAAATATCTGATGAACTTGAAGGAAATTTACCAAACCTCGGAATAGTTCCATTGCAAAATGCAGAAACTGGAGAATGGCATTGGTACAATACATCGAATCCTGAATTCAGAAAAGAATATGCTGAACAATTCAATAGCGACAAAGCTAGTTTTACAACAGACCTTAGAAAGCGTGGAATTGATTCCATAGAAATTACTACTCAAGATGATTATTACCGCTCATTAGTTGAGCTTTTTCACCAACGAAGAGGATGATTAGACAATACATAATTTTCGTGATTCTAATTCTTGGCGCACTTCCTTACTATGCTCAAAAAGCAGAAAGTAGATTGAGCCAAAATACGGTTTCGTTGGGTGAAGAATTCACATATACCATTGAAATAGAATGTGTCGAAAGCGATAAAATCAATTATCAAGCAGATAAAAAAGTCCTTTTCGCTCTTCGTGCTCGAACCGGAAAATCATCTCCTGATAGTTTAAAGCTAGAATTACTTTCACCATTTAAAGCTAAGAAGGAAAAAATTCAAGGAAAGACATATTGGACTGGAGACTTTTCATTGATTTGTTTTGATACCGGCTACTTAATTCTGCCTCCAATTAGTGTTCGAGTTAATGGAAATTCCGTTGAAATTCCACCTGCGCTGTTACGTGTAAACCTAGTAGCAAAAGACAATAACATCGATATCTATGATATTGAAGAAAATTTCACTAAAATCCCCGAAAAACCAATAGATTGGATTCAAACGATAAAGAAAATAGCACTTTGGGTGATTTTGCTTGGCTGTATTTTCGCTTTGGTCTATATCGTTTTCTTCAATAAAAAGAAAAAGGCTATCGCTTCGGAGCCTGAAAAGAAGTTAACTTCTCACGAAAAAACACGCCAGGCATTGAATGTTTTGATGGAGAGAAAAATGTGGCGAAACAACCAAGAAAAGGAACATTTCACAGAATTATCGCTCATCATAAGAAGATTCCTAAATGAAGAATTTAACAACCGATTTGAAGGAAAAACAAGCTTCGAAATACAAATGATTTTAAGAAAAGAGCACTTCTCATCAAAGCAATTGAATGATTTGGGGTTAATCCTTAATGTTTCCGATATGGTAAAATTTGCCAAATCATCCGTGGAAGAAGAAGGAATTCAAGCGATTTATTTAAAAGCTGTGGAATTTGTAAACGAAAATGAAAAGCAATAGATGTTGACGAACTGGAACATATGGCCATTTTCTTATACCTACTTAAACCCAGAATGGTTTTTTCTGTTGTTAGCTCTTCCTGTGCTTGCGTATTTCCTGTTTAAAAAGGAAAAACACCTTTCGTTTACTGCGAAAATTACTCAAACTCAAGATGTCAAAAAAAATGCACTCACTTGGGTAAACAAGTTTAGAAATGGAATTATCTATTTAAAGTTATTCATTTTTACATTGCTTGTTTTTGCTCTTGCAGGTCCATTCTCATGGAAAAATAACGAAGGTCGTCAGGAAGATTACAAAAATGGAATCGATATGGTCATCGCTATGGACGTTTCGCTTTCCATGTATGCACGTGATTTCATGCCAAGCCGTTTGGATGCTGCAAAACGAGTTGCCATGGAATTCGTTCAAGGTAGAAAAGGTGATCGAATTGGTCTGGTAGTTTATGCCGGAGAAGCCTATACGTCTTGTCCCCCAACGCTCGATTACAAAGTTTTAACCGAACAGATTGCGAAAGTTTCTGGTGAATACATTGATGGTGGAACGGCTATTGGTGTTGGCTTGGGGACGGCTGTTAGTAGAATGCGTGGTGATTCCAAAACCTCTAAAGCAATTATATTATTGACAGATGGAACAAACAACACAGGTGACTTAACTCCTGATCGCGCCGCGGAATTAGCCAAAGCTTTAAACATTCGAGTTTATACCATTGGCGTAGGAACAAATGGAGAAGCGCTTTCTCCTGTTATTACACCATTTGGTATTCGCTTTGAAATGCAACCCGTAGAAATTGACGAGAAAACCCTGAAATCGATTGCTGATAAAACAGATGGACAATATTTCCGCGCAACAGATGAAAAAACCTTATTTGCCATTTATGAGAAAATTGAAAAATTAGAGAAAAACCGATTTTTGGATCAGGTGTATCAAAATGAATCTCCTGCAGATCCTAGCCCTTTCTTAATTTGGGCTCTATTATTGACACTTCTTGTTAGTATTTACCCACTTCTACTTTTCAAACATGCAGCCTAAGAAAACAACATATAGCATGAAAAAAGCATTAACGTGGGTCTTAGGAGCTGAGGTTATTTTTTGGCTAGTCTATGTTCTTGTTATTAATGCTATTCATCAAAGTTTTCCCAACGAATTCTACTTCCGATACCCAAAGGCGCTTTGGCTAAATGTAATTGTATTCCTTCTTTACTTTATACTTTTCAACCAACGGAAACAACTTCATTCTATACTTGATATTGCACCAAAAAGGCTGCTGAATTCGTTTATAAAATTTACTCCGGATAAGCAATACTGGCAAAAATGGATCGTTTTTCGTTTTGCTTTTCTTTTCTTGACGATTGCTCTGGCCCAACCTTTATTTGGTTCCAAAAAGGCGATGAGCATTTCTAAAAACAGCGAAGTTGTCTTAGCTTTAGACGTCTCGAATTCTATGAACACAAAGGACATAGACAAAGACCTCTCTCGGTTGGATATTGCGAAAAGGGCAACGATTCAACTCATTAATGGATTAAAAGGTGAACGATTAGGTGTATTGATTTTTGCAGGCAATGCATTTGTTCAATTGCCTGTAACAAAGGATTATAATTCAGCGAAACTGTTCGTCAATGAAATCGAAACAAAAATGATTTCTAACCAAGGAACCAATTTTCAAGTTGCGATCGAAAAAGCTGTTGGAATGTTTTCCGAAGGTGACGCAGGTAAAGCCATATTAATGGTCACTGATGGCGAAAACCATGAGAAAATACCAGACCAAATTTTAGCAGAACTTCCTGATAAAAACATTTTTCTGGCTGTAGTTGGATTAGGAACAAAAAATGGTGGTTTGGTCCCTAAAGATCCTGACAGACCTTATGCAGGTTATAAAACCGATGAAAGGGGTCAGCCAGTTTTATCCAAAATGGATGGTAAGTTGGTAAAAGAAATTGCGCAGAAAGCCAAGGGAATCGCAGTGATATCGGACAACCCCTTTCCAAATCTTTCTGATTTATTAACAGAAATTAACGGCTTAAACAAAGGGAATTTAAGAGATTTGAACCTGGATATTAAGGATGCATACTACCATTGGCCGTTAGTCATTGGTATTTTTTTATGGATTTTCGCAACGGTAATGCCATTTTACCGTAAAAATGGATAAAGCTGAATGAATAAATTGGTTAAATATCTTCTTGTCGCACTCATATTCCAAGCCAATTTGGTTTGGGCTAGTGCAAACGATAATGCTCCGTCAGATAAAACCGACTGGAGAACGATGTTGACTATAGCTCGAAAAGCTTATCAAACAAAAGATTACCAAAAGGCCATTCTTTTCTACGAAACACTTCTACCCGCTTTACCAAAAGACATCGATCTTACTGAGGAAATTGCTCAAACCCAATATCGTTTGAAAAAATACGAAGCGGCAGCAGAGCTTTATCAAAAAAAGAGTAAAACAGATGAAGAAGCAATGGCTCGTTCTTTCCATAACTTAGGCAATATTGCCATGGAAAAAAAGGACTATGCTAAGGCAATTGAAGAATACAAAAATGCTTTACGCAAGAATCCTACTAACGACAAAACACGTTACAATTTATCTGAAGCAATTCGCCGTCAAAAGGAGGAGGAAAAGAAGAATCCACCACCAAAAGATGACGACAAAGACAATCAAGACAATAAGCCAAAGGACACTCCCCAAGATGACGATAAAGGCGACCAAAACAAAGACAATCCATCTGCTTTGAACGATCAATCAGTTCAACGTGAATTGGAAAAGTTGATGAAAAAAGAAGCCGAAACGAAACGTAAGGTGGCTAGCGGCAAGGGCGATAAAAGTGGTGTTAAATCTGAGAAAGACTGGTAATGATTCGATATATCGGCATATTATTTTCTTTGATGAGCGCATTTTTTGCACTTTCACAAAAGCCCTATGTTGAATTAATCGTTCAGCCTGCTGATGTGGAAGTTGGAGAAGCGTTTAACGTTATTGTAAAGTCTAATATTTCTGGAGAAATAAACATTGATTTTCCGGCGAATTACAATCAAGGCTACAATGTAATGAATAGCATGGAGCAAGATTTCGATGGGAATACTAGCGAAGTTGTAACTTTCTATTTTCATGCTCGAACGGGAAGTATTTCCAAAGAAGGAAAGTATACATTTGGCCCAGCCTATGTGCAAAAAGGAAATAAAGTTTATCGATCCAATAAAGTTCAAGTAACAGCCAACGCAAAAGGCACTGAATCCGATGAATCTGTTGAAGCTTCTCTATTTCGAAAACCAGCTTGCGGAGCAATTTTGTTATCGAAGGAGAAAGTTTATGAAGGTGAACCAGTGCTTTTACAATCAAAGGTGACAGCACGATTTAAGCCAACTCATTACGATTCATATCAAAGTTATTCCATTGAATCTGGGGCAGATCAGCACAAATTATCAGGACCTCAAGAAATTATTGTTCGCAATGAAAACCGAGGAAACAAAGAACGATTTGTTTTCGAACTAGACAAACAAATCGTTTTCTTCAACAACCCAGGTAAATTCAAGATTGATCCTTTTGAAATGACGCTTCAATCAGGATTCGATGGTTTTCAAATAAGCTCTAAAAGAAACTATATTCGTGTTGTTCCTTTGCCGAAAAATGCTCCTAATTCATTTGTTGGAGGAGTCGGTGAATTTGATATTAAGAGTTCGTTTGATCGAACGAACTTGAAACAAGGAGAAATAGCAACATTAACACTTCAAATTACAGGAAAAGGAAATCTTCACGATTTAACAAATCCTAAATTAGTCTTGCCTGAAGAAATGAAAATTTATGGCGACCCTGAACGACATGAAAAATTCACGTTCACCGAAAACGGTGCCGAAGGATATATTCAAATCGATTATCATTTGCAAGTTCTGAAAGAAGGTGATATAAAATTCCCTGCTTTAGCATTCGCGTATTTTGATCCCAGCACAGAAAAATACGTTACCAAATATGCTACTTCAACAATCTTAAACGTAGAAAAGGACCCCTCATTTGTCTTGACATCAAATGTCGACCAAGCAACTGAGGGAACAAATAATAAAATTGAACGTTACAATAACCAAAAAGCAAACGAAGAAAGTATACTTAGTAGCCCTGTTGTCAAATGGATTGGGATTTCAACTCCTTTCTGTTTAGCTTTCTTATTCCTATTCTTCCGAGCAAAAAAATCGAAAGAGGAAAGTGATAAAATATTGCCGGTAGCAGACGTTTCTAAAATAGAAATTACAAAAGCTGATTCAAATGAATGGCTTTCAATTTTGCAGTCGCACGTTGACACAGGAAATACAATGCCATTCTTCACTCAGTTATCAAAAAATTTACAGAATTCAGTCTCTCAAGCGGCTCGAAGTGACATAAGTTGGGTTCTTTCTCGTGAAGAGATAAAGGAATTTTTTAACCAAAAAAATCTTTCCAAAGAATTCCAAAACGACTTTTTCAACTTGCAACAAACCTGCGAACTTTGTCGTTACGGTTGTCAAGTTCCAAACGAGAACTTAAACTCCTATTTGGACAAAGCGAAAATTATCTTCAAAAATCTAGAAACGATCTAATTCGCGATTGCCTTCATTCCGATAGCTATCGGAACTCAGGCATCACTTATATATCTTTCAACTTAAAAACCGAACACTGAGCGGAGTCTAAGTGTCGGTTTTCAATTCGTAATTGATTACCTTTGCAAACTCATGTCCAACAAGAAAAAAAATATCCGTGAATTTTCACTTCCAGAAATAAAGGAACATTTGATTTCTATCAATGAAAAACCATTTCGTGCGGCTCAAATTCACGAGTGGCTTTGGAAAAAAAATGCACACTCTTTTTCGGATATGACCAACTTGGCTTTGGGACTTCGTGAAAAGTTAGACGAAGAATTTTACATCGATCATATCGTACTTGACGACCAACAAATAAGTTCAGATAAAACCATAAAATGCGCCTTCAAGGTTGGTGAAACACAGGTTGTGGAAGGAGTTCTTATTCCAACAAAGTCTCGCATGACGGCCTGTATTTCTTCCCAAGTTGGTTGCAGTTTGTCTTGCGCATTTTGTGCAACTGGTCGATTAAAAATGATGCGTAATCTTACTGCTGGTGAAATCGTTGATCAAGTTGTTTATTTGAATCAACAGGCTGAAGAACGCTACGGTCAACATTTATCGAACATTGTCTATATGGGAATGGGCGAACCTTTGTTGAATTACAAAAACATGCTTCGCTCAACAGAGTTATTGACTTCTGAGCAAGGACTTAATATTTCACCCAAACGTATAACTGTTTCAACAGCAGGTATTTCGAAGATTATCAAGAAAATGGGCGACGATGGAGTAAAATTCAATCTTGCTCTTTCTCTTCACGCGGCTAATGACGAAAAGCGAAACAAAATCATGGATATAAACGAGAGCAATAATCTCGAATCCTTGGAAGAAGCTTTGGTTTATTTCCACGAAAAAACTGGCAATCGTATTACTTTTGAATACATCATCTTCAAAGATTTCAACGACGAATTGGAAGATGCTCAAGAGTTAGCTCGCTTTGCGAAATGCGTGCCTTGTAAAATCAACATTATCGAATACAACCCTATCGATGACGGCGTATTGAAACAAGCAGACGCACATAAAGTTGATGCATTCGCTGAGTACCTAGAAGCACGAAACATGATTGTTAATGTTCGACGGAGTCGCGGTAAAGACATCGACGCTGCTTGTGGTCAATTGGCCAATAAAAATAATGCCATTTTAAAGGAGGAAAGAATCTTGAAAAACTAAGTTCAAACCCTATTTTTCTATTAATTTTAAATAATGCAAAAAATCAGTCAATTTGTTTTGTTTCTGTTGCTATCAAATTCGCTCTGGTCGCAAATGGATATCAAACAAGGAGACTGGGACACACCTGCGACGAAAGGAACCCATCAAGGTTTTGTCATGTCAGACAGCAACTTTGTTTATTCAATTGATTACCAAAATAATACATTTCGAAACGAACAAAGATTAACGGCCAGTCTCTACGATAAAAAAACGCTAAAATTTCATTCAAGTTTTGATATTATTCCAGAGAAGAAAGAAGGTTATGATCTTAATTTGACACAAATATTTTCTGTCAACCAATCTATCGTATTGGTTATAGTCGAAAATAAAAAGGATAGATCGAATGAGAAAAGAATCATTCTCCAACGCATACTTCCGAATGGAACCAAAGAAAAAGAAATCATTGCTGATACTTTGCCATCGCAGCAAAATGTGAATGAGGACTTCCAAGTCATTGTTGATCAAAACGAAACAGGTTTTGTAATCTGCACGAATTATCCTGTTTCGCTTGAAGAGAATCAAAAACTAAAAATCACCGCTTTTAATTCAGATTTGACTCAAAAATGGCGCAAGACAGTTGAATTTCCAAATAAAGAAAAACAATACATTTTTACAGATTGGCGTTATGATGGCGGGACGAAAGTCTTTTTTTTATCGAGGCACATTATCGACATGTACCAAATTGATATGGAATTCTCACCCTTGAATCAAAACACTTATTTTCTTTGGGGTTATGATTTTTCAAAAGACAAACTAAAAGAAATTGAGCTTAGTCTGAATCAACGTTTTATTCATAAAATTACCATTGAAAAGGATAAAGACAGATGGCTCGTGGCTGGTATTTTTGCGAATGATAAAAACTTTCAATCTGATGGTGTTTTCAATTTAATTTTGGATTCATCTTGGTCGGTCATTTCTCACAGACTTCACAATTTCAATTATGAGGAGAATCTAGCTTTCTCAAAACAATCCAACGCCAGAAAAGCAGACAAGAAAAATAAAACAATCCAAATAAAAAGCATCGAACGATTTGAAAATGGTGAATTTGCATTGATTGGCGAGGAATATTTTAAAGAAATTGAAGAACCGAATGACGGACGAATGACGACGACAAATTTTACTGAAATATTTCATTACGTGAATATTTCAGTTTACTGGTTCGATTCAATTGGAATGATAAAAGGGGTTTACATTATACCTAAAAATCAAATTTCCATTAATGATCAGGGTGTCTATTCTTCATACACTTTGGCAAAAAACAAAAAAGATTTGTTTTTCTTCTATAACGATAACCCGAAAAATCTCTCAGGTCAGAATCCAACAGCAGACAACCCAAAACCTATTTCTGGATTTCGGAAGATTTATTTAAAGAGTGTTCAAATCAATAACAAAGGGGTTACAAAAAATAAAATCGTTTTTTCATCTTCCAGAAAAGCACATATTCGACCAAAGAAAGGTTCACAAATGCCAGACGGCATAACCTATTTCTTGGTTCAAAAAAACCGAAAAAATGCTCTTTTGACTATTGAGTTTCACTAAAAATTCATCTGTATATTCTTAATGAAATTATGCTCGTTCAAAAGACTATGAAGGCAACAATCTTGTTATATTTGTGCCGATGATGTCCGTTGAGGAAATAATGCATCCCGTGAAGGATGAAATGGCGAAATTTGATTTAATTTTTCGCGAAAACCTGCAATCTAACGCAGCTCTTCTCGATAAAATTACTCATTATATCGTAAAACGAAAAGGAAAGCAAATACGACCGTTATTTCTGCTTCTTACAGCTAAAATGCTCGGGGAAATTAATGATAAAACCTACGAAGCCGCTTCTTTATTCGAGATTTTACACACAGCAACACTCGTGCATGATGACGTTGTAGATGATGCCAATGAACGTCGCGGACATTTTTCTGTAAATGCTCTTTGGAAGAATAAAATTGCAGTTCTCGTTGGTGACTATTTTTTTTCGAAAGTATTACTTCTGTCAATTGAAAAAGACAATGTTGATGTCTTGAAAGTTGTAGCCAGAGCCGTAAAAGAAATGAGCGAAGGCGAACTTTTACAATTAGAAAAAGCTCGAAGAATGGATATTACCGAAGATTTGTATTTCGAGGTTATCCGTCAAAAAACAGCATCTCTAATTGCCAGTGTATGTGAAGCATCTGCTTTAAGCGTTGGAAGAACCGAAATTCAAGACAGAATGCGCCAATTTGGTGAATACATCGGTATAGCTTTTCAAATAAAAGATGATATTTTTGATTATGGCACACCAACAGAAATTGGTAAACCAACTGGAAATGACATTCGAGAACGAAAAATGACACTTCCATTAATTTACGTTTTGAACAACGGAGAAAAAGAAGTTCGTAGGGAATTAATTAATATAGTTAAAAATCACAATGAAAATAGCTCAAAAGTAAAGCGGGCTATTGAGTTAGTGATTGCTAATGGAGGAATACAATTTGCCCATGAAAAAATGATGGAATACAAAGAAAAAGCGCTATCTCTAATAGCAGATATTCCAGATTCTGAGGCGAAAAAGTCAGTTATTGGATTGGTAGAATACACAACAAATAGATTAAAATAACCCATGAAAAATATATTTTACGCATTAGCGATTGGTCTTCTCGTTATTTCCTGTGGAGAAGAAGAGGTCAAAGAACCTGTTATCGAGGATACAGAATTAATCGTTGAACAAGACGGAATGTGGACGGAGTACTATCCCGGCAAAAAGCAAATTCGAATTCAAGGACCATTGGATGAGAACGGGCAACGAGATGGTCGCTGGGTTCACTTTTCTGAACAAGGTCGTCAATTGAATTTCACTATGTATTCGCATGGTAAAAAGCACGGTCATTCATTCAATGCTTATCCAAATGGATCACCATATTATTACGGAGAATATTGGAATGACTCAATCGTAGGTATTTGGAAAACCTATGACAAAGTAGGAAAATTGACGGAAAGAGATTACGGTTACCCAGAAGGTTACTAAATGGCAATGATTCCCCCACATATCGTCGAAGATATTATGCAAACTGCTCGCATAGAGGAGGTCATTGGGGAATTTGTGAGCCTGAAAAAAAAAGGAGCGAATTATATGGGGCTAAGTCCTTTTACGGACGAAAAAACTCCATCGTTTTCTGTTTCTCCTTCCAAACAAATCTTTAAATGCTTTTCTACTGGAAAAGGCGGAACAGTCGTTTCGTTCCTAATGGAAAAAGAGCATTACACTTATCCAGAAGCACTTCGATGGTTAGCTGACAAATATGGAATAGTACTTCCTGAAGAGAAAGCTCCAACTGCTGAAGAGTTAGCGCTCGTTTCCGAAAGAGAAAGTCTTTTCATAATCAATGATTTTGCTCGAAATCATTTTGCAAGTAACTTGCACGACAGTGAAGAAGGGAAAGCCATAGGTTTGACTTACTTTGAAGAAAGAGGGTTTCGACCGGATATTATCAAAAAATTTGAGCTAGGTTACGGACTCAACGTCAGCGATGATTTTACGAAAGCTGCCTTAGGAAAAGGTTATAAGCTCGAATACTTGGAAACCGTCGGGTTGGTAAAATCCAAAGACGATCGACAATTCGATTTCTTTCGTGGAAGGGTCATGTTCCCTATTCATAGTATTAGTGGACGTATTCTGGGTTTCGGTGGTCGTACCTTAATTACAGATAAAAAAGTTGCCAAATATTTCAATTCGCCTGAAAGTCCTATTTATCATAAAAGTGATATTCTATATGGACTTTACTTCGCGAAAAACGATATTATAAAATACGACAATTGCTTCCTGTGCGAAGGATACACGGATGTAATAAGCCTGTATCAAGCTGGTGTTCAAAATGTTGTTTCGTCTTCAGGAACATCATTGACCCGTGAGCAAATAAAACTCATTCGCAGATATACGCAAAACATTACCATTCTTTACGATGGGGATAACGCAGGAATAAAAGCATCTTTCCGTGGAATCGACCTGATTTTGGAAGAAGGAATGTCTGTGAAAGTTGTACTTTTCCCTGAAGGAGAAGATCCAGACTCATTTGCTAAAAATAACAGCGCGTCTGTATTAGAGGACTATTTAAAAGATACAGCTCAAGATTTTGTGTCTTTCAAGTCTGAAATTTTGCTAAAAGATAGCGGTAATGATCCGTTGAAAAAAGCTGAACTAATTCGTGAAGTCGTTTCATCAGTTGGTTTGATTCCAGATACGATTATTCGTTCCGTTTACGCCAAGGAAATTGCCGCTAAATTTGACATTAGTGAAGATATCGTAATCGCGGAAATTGCAAAAACTCGAGCAAAAACTCTTGACAAACAACACCAAGAAGCAGTAAGGGCAACACCTATTATTGAACCGCCAGTAGATTTTGAGAAAAAGCAGGTTGAGCAGGTTCAACCAAAAATTTCAACCTATGATGCCGCCGAATTGTCACTCATTCGGACGATGATTAAATATGGCGTATATGCTATTGAAGTTCCTTCACAAGATGAAGATGGACAAGAAATAAAGGTTGAAACAAGCATTGCAGAACTAATTTGTCACGAATTGGAGAAAGACGAACTAACGTTTGATTTTCCACTTTTCAATAAAATCCACCAAATATTTACGACTGGTTTGAGCGAAAACACCTTCTATCAACCCAGTTATTTTTTGAACAATGAAGACCAAGAAATGGTGCGATTTGTTTCTGAATTAGAATCAAATGAGCATGAATTAAGTCCGAAATGGTTCGAAAAACATAAAATTATTACCCTTGGCGAAAAAGATCGATTACCCTTTCTCACCATGAGCTCGATTTACGCATTCAAAAATTATAAAATCGAAAAACGCATCAAAGAAATTCAAAAGGAATTAGGTAGTATTGATGATGATAATTTCGATAAAATGACAGATTTGATCAGTGAACAAATCCAATTGGAACATGTCAAAAAAGCGCTTTCAGTAAAACTGGGGCGGATAATATTAAAATAGATGTTTAGTTATACTCTTTTCAACTTTGGACCATACGAAGTTTGTTTGTGGAATTTGATATTCCTTGCAATTATTATTTTCATTTCTATTCTACTTCGGCGTGTAATTCATAAGAATTTGAAACGCATGTTGTCCCATCAAAACATTCATGTCGAAGGGCGAAAAGCTACGATGCTCCGATTGTTGAGTCAGAGTATTTATATACTAACGTTTTACGCGTGTATTTACAGCTTTGGCTTTAACAATCAAGATGTTAGTTTCGAGAACTTCCTGAATTACAATTTAATTAATTTAAAAAATATAAAAATAAGTTTTGCTCACATACTCGGTATTCTAGTTGTTATAATTGGTGCAAGAATGTTGGTCAACTTCGTAAAACTTTACTTTACACGTCGCGTGAGAGGACGAAAAGACCTAGATATTGGTTCGGAATTCGTCTATATTCAAGTCACGAAATATGTCATATACGTCATTTCATTTATCATTTGCCTTCAAATTTTGGAAGTTAATTTTGCATGGCTACTCGGAGGTTCAGCAGCCTTACTTGTTGGTTTAGGACTCGGACTGCAGGATGTTTTTCGGGATATATTTTCAGGTTTTGTTATCCTTTTTGAAGGAAATTTACGTGTCGGCGATATCGTAGAAATCTATAACTTTGGAAATTCAGAACCTGTAATCGCTAAATTGGTTAAAATTAACGTTCGAACGACGCAAATTGAAACAAGAAACGGAAACGTTTTAGTGGTTCCAAATAGTAAATTAACCCAAGATTATGTTGAGAATTGGTCACATGGCTCACATTTATCAAGATTCTTAATTGATGTTTCTATTGCATACGGATCGAATACCGAGCTCGTAAAAGACCTTTTGAAAAGGGCTGCAATGGCACATCCAAGAGTTAATAAAACTGAACAAATCCTTGTTCGAATGAAAAATTTTGGAGATAATGGACTGGAGCTTGAATTGGTCTTTTGGGCCGAGCAGAGTTGGGATGCCAATAATTACAAATCAGAAATTAGATTTGAAATAGATCGGCTATTTCGCGAACACAAGATTACCATACCGTTCCCTCAGCGAGATGTTCGCGTGCAAAATCCGACAGGGTAAATAGGATCTCGTCGTTTGATTCTTTATCCTTTTTCTTTCTTAGAAATGTATAAGAAATATGCCGCCGTCATGATAATTAAAAAATAAACGAAAGCGTAAACAAATAAATTGTAGTCCTTATTTAGTTTAAATACCATGAGAATTGGATAGACGTATGGACTTATAAAAATTTTACTCCAACTCATTCCAATAAGCGAACCAATTAACCCCATCAATCCAATTCCAACAGGAACAAGAAAGTTTTTGAACTGTAAACTGATTAAATATTGAATAGCAAGTATCGGTAAACAAACGATGAAAAACTTGGCATTTCCTTTTAGGAATGCAAAAACCGGAATACTTTCCTTTGGCATACTACCATCAAAAATTAAGCATGGAATAATTCCACTCAAAAGAATTCCAATATTGAAGAAAATGAAAAACTTCAATGTCATCAAAAGAATAACTGAAAATTTCGCAAAAAACACTGTCGTTAAACTCTGGGGAGTAGCGTGAACTTGTTTCCAAGTGTTATTTTTGAATTCAATTTGAGTAATCAAGCTCGTTGCTAATATCACGCCCATTGGCAAAAGAAAAACGGCCATATTCTGCCAAAGTTCATTGTAATGCTTTTCCCAAATAAATTTTGGTGTCGCATTGATACTCGTTTTCCGATATAGAAAACCGAGAAATACAATGAATGGAATGAAAAAACCGCCTATAATGCACAACCATGACGCTGCACTTCTTTTTGTTTTTAGCCATTCACTGCTTAGACTTCTAAAAAATAACATCATCAGTTCTTGGTTAAATCAATAAATATGGACTCCAAATCATTCTTTACGCTTGCAACTTCATAGACGTCAATTCCATCTTCGACTAAGAGTTTTGTCAATCTGGCAATTTCACTTCTCTCCATTTTCGGTAGAATGATTTTACCCTCTCGCATTACAGAGTTCAACTTACATTCCGTAAAAATATCTCTTGCTCGATCATTGTTATCTGTTTCATATTGAACTGTTGAATTCTCAGCCTGCATAACATGAAGTTCATTCAGTGTACCTTGAAAAATGATTTTTCCTTTGTTAATTATGCCAACATGAGTCACCAATTTCTCTATTTCTGCTAGTAAATGACTAGAAATAACAATGGTCGTATTCTTTTCTCGATTAATTCGAATAAGCAGTTCGCGAATTTCTAATATTCCGCTTGGGTCTAATCCATTTGTTGGTTCATCTAAAATCAAAATGTCTGGTTCATGCAACAATGCAAAAGCAATGCTCAAACGTTGTTTCATTCCCAAGGAAAACTTACCTGCTTTTTTCTTTTTCGTATAGGCTAAATCAACGATATTTAATACCTCATCTATCCGCGCTTTAGGACAATTGTAAATGCGCTGCCAAACTTGTAAGTTTTCACGAGCTGTCAATTGAGCATATATTGATGGCGACTCAATTAAAGACCCAACTCGAGCCAAAACCTGTATTCGATTAGGAGCAAAAGGTTGATTAAAAAAATCAATTTCGCCTTTTTGCTTTTTCAATAAGCCTAGCACAAGTTTTAAAGTGGTAGTCTTGCCAGCACCATTTGGACCTAAAAAACCATAAATTGAACCTTCCGGAACTTGAATATTTATATTGTCCAAAACCGTTTCCTTTTCAGAAAAACTGTATGAAAGATTTTTAGTTTCTATACTATACATCGCGTTAAAACTGGTTCAAGCAGTATTTGTTTTAACGAATATAGTAGTTTCTGTTAACAATAGAACATTTACAGTAACTTTTTCAAATACAGCTGAATAGTATTTTCTATTCCTAAATACAAAGCATCTGAAATTAAGGCATGGCCAATAGAAACTTCCAATAAATTAGGGATTTTACTTTTGAAATATGTTAAATTCTCTAAACTTAAATCATGACCTGCATTAATCCCTAAGCCCAATTCAGAGGCCAATTTCGCCGCTTCAACATATTTTTCGATAGCTTTTTGAGGGTTTTGTGAATAATCATCCGCGAAAGGACCTGTATATAATTCAATTCTATCAACTCCTGTTTTTGCAGCAGCCTCAATCATTTTTAAATCCGTCTCAATGAAAATTGCACTGCGCACTCCCATCGAACGATAGTTGTTAACCAAGTCGCTTAGTAAAGCGCCGTGTTTAATCGCATCCCAACCTGCATTAGAAGTCAATACGTTTGGTGGATCTGGAACCAAAGTAGCTTGGGTTGGTTTTAAATCTGAAATGATTTTTTGAAAACGCTCGTCTGGATAGCCTTCTATGTTGAATTCAGTGGTAACTACAGATTTCAAATTGTACGTATCCTCCAGAGTTATATGTCGCTCATCAGGCCTTGGGTGAACTGTTATTCCTTGGGCACCAAAACGTTCGCAATCAATTGCAAACTGAACTACGTCAGGTGTTTTTCCTCCTCTCGCATTGCGCAAGGTTGCAACTTTATTAATGTTCACACTTAATTTTGTCATTTCAACTCTATTTTTGCCTTTCAAAGGTATGAACTTCGTAAGGAAATTACTACTTTGGCATCCATAATGACAGCTGTAGAATTAATCACAGAAGAAATACCACCATTGTTGCATACCGACGAAGGCAATAAAGCCTTGGTATGGATGGACGAGTTTAAGGTGTCTCACCTACCCGTCCTAAAAAACGGGAATTATGTTGGTATTTTATCCGAATCTGCCTTGATGGACATGGAAGATTTGGATTTAAGTTTAGATAAGCTTTTCCAACATTTACCAAGACCTTATGTATTCGGCAATGCACATATCTATGAGGTATTGGCGAGAATTTCTGACCATAAAATAACGGTGCTTCCGATTTTAGATGAAAATGAACAATATTTAGGCTGCACGGATGTTCACCATTTGCTTCAACTCATCGCAAATACTGGAAGTATTAAGGATATCGGCGGCATTTTAGTTCTTGAAATGAATGCTTCTGATTATTCCATGGCACAAATTGGTCAAATAGTAGAAAGCAACAACGCAAAAATATTGAGCTCTTTTATCATGAGTTCATCTGACACCACTAAGATTGAAGTTACTTTAAAAATTAACGAAATCGAATTGGATAGAATAATCCGCACCTTTGAACGCTACGATTATGTTATTAAAGCGTCTTATCAAAAAGGAAAATTCGATGATGATATGCAGTTTCGTTATGATGCTTTGATGAATTACTTGAAACTCTAATGAAAAATATTGCCATATACGCCCGAAAAATAACAAAGCAAAATTCTTCAATTTTTGTCGACTTAATTGCTAACATTCGGGATTTAGGCTGGACGCCAATTTTGGAAAGTGGATTGAAAGAACAATTGATTCGCAAAGTAGGTGTAGCAGAAAACATAGATGAATTCTCCAGTCATGTTGATTTAAAAAAAGGAGTAGATTTAGCTTTGAGTGTCGGAGGCGACGGTACTTTTATCCAAACTGTAAAATTCATTCGAGATTCAAATGTCCCTATTCTTGGTATCAATACAGGTCGACTGGGTTTCCTCGCAAATATTTCTACGGATCAAATGCTCCAAGCACTCGAATCTGTTAAGAAAAAGGAATTCGTTTATCAAGAACGATCCCTTTTGAGAGTGGAAATGGATCACAATCCTTACGGAGAGGATAATTTTGCTTTGAACGAAATTACAATACACAAAAAAGATACGGCTTCCATGATTACCGTCCACGCTAGTTTGGATGATAGATATTTAAACTCATATTGGGCTGATGGATTGATTGTCTCAACACCAACTGGTTCAACTGCCTATAATTTGAGCTGCGGTGGACCTATCGTTACTCCAGGTTGCCAAGTGCACATGCTAACCCCAATTGCACCGCACAATCTGAATGTTCGACCTATGGTTGTTCCTGATCATTTCGATATTTCTCTTTCTGTAGAAGGAAGGGAAAGACGCTTTTTAATGTCCTTAGATGGAATTCCTCATAGCATCCGTCAAGGGGAGATAATAAAAGTTAAGAAAGCGGAATTTTTCGTGAAGGTTATTAAATTTGAGGACAATAACTTTTTAGATACCATCCGAAATAAAATGATGTGGGGTCTTGATAAACGTAATTAATAGAGCTTAGGCATGGTTTTAGCTTAGGTGTAGTCACAAATAAATTCAATAAACAAAACAAATAAAATGAACTATTTAAAATTAATCGCCAGCTTGTTTCTGGTACTTGGAATAAGTTATACAGCTCAAGCCAAACCAAAAAAACCAAAATTAGAACCAGGTATTTATGCCGAATTCACGACCTCTAAAGGTGTTATTCTTATTCAATTAGAATTTGAAAAAACGCCAATGACGGTTGCGAGTTTTGTTGGATTGGCAGAAGGAAAGTTAACTGTTTTTGATACAATCACATACGATAAACCGTTTTTCGATGGATTGAAATTTCACCGTGTGATTAAAGATTTCATGATTCAAGGTGGAGATCCCGATGGAACAGGAATGGGTGGACCGAAATACAGATTTTTTGATGAATTCGATCCTTCGTTAACACACTCTGGACCTGGAATTTTATCTATGGCTAACTCTGGACCAGCAACAAACGGAAGTCAGTTTTTCATCACGCACAAAGCCACACCGCATTTGGATGGAAAGCATTCTGTGTTTGGTCATGTAATTACAGGTCAAGAAGTTGTAGATGCTATTGAGCAAAATGATTTGATGATTACTGTAAAGATTATACGTAAAGGCAAAACAGCGAAAAAGTGGAATGCCACAAAAGTTTTTGCAGAAAAATACAAAAAACTTGAGGTGAGTGAAAAAGCGAGAGATGAAGAAGCGCGAATCGCTCAAGAAAAGAAAGCTACTGAATACGCTGCAGAAATGGCTGCTCAAGAAGAATACATTGCACAAATCAAGGAAATGAGCGAAGAGGATTATGTTAAGTTCATGTACGAGGAAGTGAAAAAAGAGTATCCTGACGCAAAACTTTCTCCTTCTGGTTTGGTTTACATTTTGAAGGATGAAGGAAAAGGTGACAAACCACAAGCTGGTCAAAACCTA
Source organism: uncultured Flavobacteriales bacterium (assembly GCA_963977135.1). GTDB lineage: Bacteria > Bacteroidota > Bacteroidia > Flavobacteriales_D > Crocinitomicaceae > UBA2040. The sequence continues at coordinate 228,824 of CAXBNN010000002.1, forward strand.
ACTGTTCATTATAGAGGTACTTTCCGCACAAGTAAAAAGCAATTTGATAGCTCATACGACAGAAAGCAACCAATGGCCTTTAATTTCAAGGAACAGAGAATGATTCCTGGATTTGAAGAAGGTTTAGAAATGATGGGTAAAGGAGCAAAAGGAAAATTCATTATTCCTTACTTCCAAGCTTATGGAGCTCAAGGTCGTCCAGGTGCAATTCCTCCTTACAGCGATTTAGTATTTGACTTAGAAATGTTGGACATTAAAGATGGTAACCACGACGGTCACGATCATTAATAATAAGCAGAATTAAAGAAACATTTACTCGGATTGCCTAAACGAAAGGTTAAGGACATCCCAAAAAAAGCATACCAGTCTTTGGTTGAAGCGTCTCCACGAGCGCCATACCGGGACTGGTTTAGTGTTTTATTACCCAAGTCGGCCGCCATTTGGCCACTCAAAGCTGCTAAATCTGAAGAGGAAACATAGCTTGAGCTTCCCACATCGTCAATGTAATCTGTGAAGGTTTTGCGTATTCCATATTCAATTCCAAATGACATCCATTTGCCTAATGAGCAACGAAATCCCAAACCTAGAGGTAAGGACAATTGGGTTCTAACGTATTCGTTTTTGGAAGATAATGCTGTTCCTTGGCCTTCAGTTCCTATTTTCTGTAAAATTACTTCGTTTCCGTTGTATGTTGTTTTAGGATTAAAATGAAAAGCCGCTAACTCAACTAACAAATACGCAGTTGCTTTGTAACGAGGATGACCAATTTGAAAAGGCCAATAGTTGAATTCCAATCCACCACCAAGTTCCCAGATATCACTTTTGAAATTCAAATTTCGGTTTCTATTTTGTGAATAGCGCGAATCTTTGTCATCTGCACGAACGGATCCATACATCGCATTGAAACGCAATGCCAAGCGAGAATTTATGTTGAACCGATAAATTAATCCACCGGCAGGTTGAACATCCTTAAAATGTCCAAACTGATTTAAATCACCAATATAGTAGCTGCCTCCCAACAAAAATCCAAGCTCAGAACGCGACTTATTGTTCGCTCTTTGGCTTAAACCGAGTAAGGGAATACAAAGGATAATTGGTAAAAGGAAACGCACTTTAATTTTCATTTTCGTATTCGAAAACGCTAAATTACCAATTTTGTTGTAGGTTTCCCTAAGTCTTTTTTGTTTTAAATTTAACAAATTAGTTAAATAATTTTATGGTTAAGCGGGTTGAACGCCTTATCTTTACCAAAAAAATAAAAATGACAAGGGAACAATTGCTTTTGACCAGTGAAAAAATTGGAACACCAACTTACGTTTATGATGCGGAAAAAATTCGCTCTCAATACAAACGACTGGAAAATGCTTTTGATAAATTGCCTGTAAAATTGCATTATGCAATGAAGGCGCTCAGCAACGTAAATGTGCTTCGCCTCTTAAAACAAGAAGGCGCTGGTCTTGATGCCGTTTCTATTCAAGAGGTTCAATTAGGTCTTAGAGCTGGTTTTGAGCCACAAGCAATTATGTACACCCCAAACAGCGTGGATTTTGAAGAAATACAAGAAGCTGTTAAGATTGGAGTCCATATCAATATTGACAACTTAACGATGCTCGAAGAGTTTGGTCATGTATACGGCGATACTGTTCCTTGCTGTATCCGAATCAATCCGCACATAATGGCTGGTGGAAACAGTAACATTTCAGTAGGACATATCGATTCAAAATTTGGAATTTCCATCCATCAAGTACGTCACATAAAGCGAATTATTGAAAATTACGGCATACACGTTAACGGGCTACATATGCACACCGGAAGTGATATCGTTGATGCTCAAGTTTTCTTGCGTGGTGCTGATTTGCTTTATGAAGCTGCAAGTTCGTTTCCTGATTTAGAGTTTTTAGATTTCGGTTCTGGATTCAAAGTAGCGTACAAAGAAGGCGACTATGTTGCTGAAATTGAAGAGATTGGAACTGCAATTGCTCAGTCTTTTCGGAAATTTTGCAGTGAATATGGCCGTGAATTGGAACTTTGGTTCGAACCAGGGAAATACATCGTTAGTGAATCAGGCGAGTTAGTTGTGAAAGCAAATGTTATTAAACAAACTACATCTACTGTTTTCGTAGGTGTAAATAGTGGTCAAAATCATCTCATCCGACCAATGTTCTACAACGCATATCATCATATAGAAAACATTTCAAACCCTGAAGGGACAAAACGCTTATATTCGGTTGTTGGTTATATCTGTGAAAGTGACACTTTAGGTTATGACAGAATTTTAACGGAGGTAACTGTTGGCGATATTCTGACAATTAAAAACGCTGGAGCGTACGGTTTTTCCATGGCAAACAATTACAATTCAAGATTCCGTCCAGCTGAAGTATTGATTGATGGGGATTCAATTCAATTGATTCGTAAACGCGAAACTTTGGAAGATTTGATGGCGAATGAAGTCGAATTAGATAAGTATAAAGTCGAAGCTTAAATTTACTTCTGTATAGTTCCAACTGCAATCTTTGCTGAAAGCAAACATAGTGGAATCCCTCCACCTGGATGAACGCTTCCACCAACAAAATGCAAACCTTTCACAGTCGAAAAATTCGGGTGACGAAAAAATGCCGCCATTCTATCATTTGAACTCGCGCCATAAAGTGCACCAGCAAAACTGGAAGTTCTTTCTTCAATCCGAACTGGATCCAAATAATCCTCCACTTCGATTAATTTTTCAATCGGCTGCTTCAGCATACGGGAAAGTTTAGTCAAAACATTTGCTCTAATTTCAATTCTTAGTTTTTCCCAATCTTGCCCAGCATTTGACGGGACATTCATCATTACAAACCAATTTTCACCATAATCTGGAGCATCATCTTTCTTCATTTTCGAACTGACATGAATATAAACTGTCGGGTCAAAATGAACGGTTTCTTTATTGAATATTGAATCAAACTCTTCTTCGTAATGATCTGAAAAGAAAATATTTTGCATGTCCAATTCAGGAAATTTCTTCTTAATTCCCCAATAAAAAATCATAGCTGAACTAGATGGCTCTTGACTATCAACTTTCTTTGGAATTTCCCTATTGGGTAATAAAAACTTATAAGCCGGATGAACATCTGCATTGCAGAAGACCAATTCTGCATCATAGGTCTTGCCTTTGCTCATAACACCTTTAACAATCTTGCCCCCTTCTAGAATTTCATCCACAGGGTGTTCCAACAATACTTCAACTCCAAGATCTGCCGCCAATTGAAGTAAACTCAGCGTAATGTCATTCATTCCTTTCTTTGGGTAAAACGTTCCAATACCATGCTCCAAATGTGGAATTACATTTAAAGTAGCCGGTGCTTGATATGGATTCGAACCATTGTAGGTCGCAAATCTATCATAGATCTGAACCAATTTAGGATGATTCAGTTTTTTCGCATTGACATCATGCATGGTGGAGAATAATCCTAACTTAGGAATAGACATTACTGTTTCTAAGATATCTTTCGACCAATAGCTTTTAGCGAGATGCAGAGAACGTTCTAGAAAAGTCTTGTGCGTTTTTTCGTAAATTAGCTCCGAACGCTTAAAGTGATCGGATAATGGCTTTGGATCAATCTTTAATCTTTCTTCAACAACTTTAAGAAGTTCTTCTGTCGCAACTGGAAATGGTAAAAATGTTCCGTCTTCAAAAAAGTAATGACAAGCCATTTCGCATTTATTATACGAAAAATAATCTTCGGTTTTTTTTCCAGCCAGTTCAAAAAGCTCTTCAACAAATTGAGGCATGGTAAACAAAGAAGGTCCTGCATCAAATCGATAATCTCCGAGCTCTAAGCTGGTCAATTTCCCGCCGGGATAAGAATTCTTTTCGAAAATCTGTACCGAATAGCCAAGCACAGCAAGTCGAATAGCTGAGGCAATGCCTGCAATTCCTGAACCGACAACGATTGCTTTTTTCTTCAAGGGATTGGATTCCATTTTTATTGAACACAAAAATAACTGAACAAGTTCAAAAAAACGGAATAATAAAAAGGAATTAGGGGATTAAGCCATTTTATCCAACAGTAAATCTGTATTTGGATTTTCTGTCAAAAGGTCATTCCCGATAAAAAGAAGATTTTTACAAGAGTTTCTCTCCACCCACAAAAGGTAGTGAGATGTTATAACTTGCTTTGTACCGTTAATATCAATTTTATGGATAGGTTTCAATTTTCTTTCGAAAATATCTCGTATTTCAATATTTGCGTCATCCAAATTATGGTCTTCATGAAAAATAACCAAAGAGTCAATTTCCTCAAAAGCTTTATCTTCTTTGTCCATTGGCGCAAATTCAAAACCTTTATCCGCGCACCAATTTTCTATTCGGTCAGTAAAATTTGATTTACCTTTTGTATGTATTTTCCTTATTGTCATTGTTTGATGCTAGAAGCACGGTTGATGGATTCGAGTCGGCAAAAATAGCTCTTTTCATCGGAATACAAATTCTAAAAGAGGTTAATTTTATTTATATCCCAATATTTTCATGTAATCATCGGCAGTTTGCTCCTCTGAGAACACCTCGGTAATTATTTTTCCCTCTTCATCACGTTTGATAATAATGTGTTTTGGCTCAGGTATTAAGCAGTGCTTTAAGCCCCCAAATCCACCGATTGTTTCTTGATAAGCTCCGGTATTGAAGAAACCTATATATAAGGGATTTTCTTTGTCAAATTTCGGGAGATAAATTGCATTTGAATGTTGCTCAGAATTATAATAATCATCACTATCACATGTTAATCCACCCAAAAGCACACGTTCATAATTTGCATCCCACTTATTAATCGGCAATAAAATAAATCGCTGATTTATTGCCCAAGTATCCGGCAGATTTGTCATGAAAGATGAATCTATCATGTTCCACTTTTCTCTATCGTTTTGTTGTTTTTGGTGTATAACTTTGAAAATGGCCCCACCACTTTCCCCTACGGTAAACGAGCCAAATTCAGTAAAAATATTTGGATCAGGAATCTGACTTTCAGAGCACATTTTTTTGATTTGCATCAATACTTCGCGAACCATGTAGGCGTAATCGTAATCAAAAGCTAGTGATTTTTTAATCGGGAACCCACCTCCAATGTTCAAGGTGTCCAGACTATCACATATTTTTTTCAAATCGCTGTAAACTCGCAAACACTTCGTTAACTCATTCCAATAATAGGCATTGTCGCTAATTCCTGTATTAATAAAAAAGTGAAGCATTTTGACTTTAACTCGAGGATTGTCTTTCACAATCGAATTGTAAAACGGCACTATCTCACGATAACGAATACCCAAACGAGAGGTGTAAAATTCAAATTTCGGATCTTCCTCAGATGCAATTCGAATTCCGATATTTAATGTAATGCTTGGATCAGTCGCATCTAATAAATCTTGAAGTTCTTTGGTATTGTCAACTACTGGAATAACATCCAATTCACCAGAATTAATCAATTTAGCTATGTTGTCTACGTATTGCTTTGGTTTGTATCCATTGCAAATTACAGTTTTTCCAGCATCAAGTTTTCCTGACTTAAGTAATTCTTGTACTATGTCAATATCAAAAGCGGATGAAGTTTCAATATGCACATCATTCTTCATCACCTCATTCAATACATAGGAAAAATGTGAACTTTTGGTGCAATAAGCATAGCTATATTTTCCATTGTAACCAAGGTTATTAATCGCTTCGCGGAACCAACCTTTTGCACGTTGAATATTATTCGAAATCTGAGGTAAATAATTGAATTTCAATGGCGTACCATGCTCTTCAATTAATTTCATCAAATCAATTCCGTGAAACACCAAACGATTATCCTGCAGGTTAAACTCATCCTGAGGAAAATCAAAAGTCTGGTCGATTAAATCAATATATTTGGTTCTCATTTTATATAAAAAGTTGTTCTATCAATTCCAAAGGACGTGCAATTATAGCCTTGTTTCCTTTTATTACGATTGGTCTCTCGATAAGTTGCGGATTTTTTATCATAATTTCAATCCACTCTTTTTCCGTTTTTTCTTGATTCTTCCAATTCTCGAGAAAAAGCTTCTCTTTTTTTCGAATTAAATCAAATGCTGAAATGGAAAGCTTTTTTAATATCAAAGCCAATTCACCAGAAGAAACTGGGTTTTTCATATAATCAATCCACTCGCTTTCAAATCCTTTTTCTGCCAGCCACTGAAAAGCGTCTCTACTCTTCGAACACCTTGAATTGTGCCAAATTTGTACTTTCTCTGCCATTTTAACTTCCGTAAGTCATTAAATAACTTTTCAAGAATTCTCCTATATCTCCATCCATAACGGCATCAACATTACCTGTTTCATGTCCGGTACGCACATCTTTCACCAATTTATAAGGGTGCATAACGTAATTGCGAATTTGAGAACCCCATTCTATTTTTTTCTTTCCTGCTTCAATTTCACTGCGCTTTTCCATTCGCTCGCGGTATTCCAATTCATACAATTGCGATTTCAACAATTGCATAGCTTTTTCTTTATTCCCAAGCTGAGAGCGAGATTCCGAGTTTTCAATTATAATTCCCGAAGGTGCGTGACGCAAACGAACAGCAGTTTCTACCTTGTTTACGTTCTGTCCACCTGCCCCGCCAGATCTAAAAGTTTCAAAAGAAACATCTGCTGGATTTACGTGAATTTCAATTGTATCGTCAACCAAAGGGTAAACATAAACTGAAACAAAAGAAGTGTGACGCTTAGCATTGCTATCAAAAGGCGAAATACGTACCAAACGGTGAACGCCATTTTCTCCTTTTAAATATCCAAAAGCAAAATCACCATCAATTTCAAGTGTTACTGTTTTTACACCAGCTACATCACCATCTTGGTAGTTTAATTCTTTTACCGAATAGCCATTTTTTTGTGCATACATGATATACATGCGCATCAACATAGAAGCCCAATCGCAACTTTCTGTTCCACCTGCGCCTGCTGTAACTTGTAAAACCGCACTCAGTTTATCTTCGTCACCAGAAAGCATGTTTTTCAATTCCAATTCCTCAAGTTCATTTATGAGCTTTGAAAAATGAGCTTCTAATGCTGGTTCTTCTTCCGGATCTTCTTTTGCAAATTCAACCATTACCTGCATGTCCTCGAAATCAGTTCTCAATCGATCATAGGCTTCTACCCAGTACTTAAGTCCCTGAATTTCTTTCATGTGAACTTCGGCAGCCTTCGGATCTTCCCAAAAGCTTGGGTCCTGCGTTTTTAGCTCAGCTTCTTGCAAAGCCAACCTTTTTTCAGGAATTTTAAGGTAGGTTTCTATATTAGAAATTCTTTCCTCAGTATCTTTAATTTGATCTTGATTAATCATGCGGCTGCGAATTTACGAAAAAAAGGGGTTTAGCTTAGTTTGTAGGTTTGCGAATTGTGGAAAGAAAATTCGAAAAAAAAATGCTGCATAACCTCGGAAAAGAAAGGAAAACCATACATTTGTTCACCTAAAATAAAAAAATGAATATTCCTGCAGATTTAAAGTACACAAAAGATCACGAATGGGTTCGTGTTGAAGGAGATACAGCAATAGTTGGTATTACAGATTTCGCTCAAAGTGAACTTGGTGATATCGTATATATTGAAATTGAAACCGAAGGAGAATCTCTAGACGCTGAGGAAATCTTCGGATCAATTGAAGCGGTAAAAACAGTTTCTGATTTGTTTATGCCTGTTTCTGGTGAAATCCTTGAGTTCAATTCTGAATTAGAATCTAACCCAGAAGTCGTAAATTCTGATCCTTTTGGAGCTGGATGGATGGTGAAAATCAAACTGTCAGATGCATCTGAGTTAGACAACTTGCTTAACGCTGAAGCGTACGGTGAATTAATCGGATAATCACAGAAGTGAGCTTTCGTATTTTTGGTGTTAGCCTTGTTTGGACAATTGTTCTTTTCGTCATCTTGCTAGGAATTTATTCCCCTAGCATGAATTTGGGAAGTAGTTTCTCCATTCGATTTTCGATGCAATATTTTTTAGGGTTTGGCTTGCTATCGTTTAGCATTTGTTCGAGCTTGAAAAAGCAAATGAAAAAAGATTATTACAGGAGAAATGCGTTTCAAATATCGGCTATTATTTGTGCAATAATGCTAATTTTGGTTGAAGCATTAGCAATGGGTATTTATCCTGGAAGATCAATCCAATTCTTTTGGATGTTTTTCGGTTTATTGGGCATTGCAACTGGATTAGGGGCCTTTCGTTTATTGTACGATGCTTGTTGTTGATTTTTTGGAATACTATTTGTAGTTAAAATTATTATATTTACGATTAAATTAATTAATGTCATGGAACTAAAGAAAAGTGAAAATGCCAATGTTGACAAACTAAGATTACCGTTTGTGGCTATTGGATTTCTTTTTATCGGCAGCTTAGTGCTAGCCTCTTTCTCATACACTGCAGGCGTAGAAAGAAATGACGGTAATAACGGTGAGCAAAAAGTTTCGGCAGTGAAATTTGAGCAAGAAGTGAAAAAAGACGACGAAACACCGCCACCACCGACACCACCTCAAGTTGACGCTCCGCCGCCACCACAAGAAGAAATTATAGAAAAGAAAAACGAAGAGAAAGAACCAGTTGTGGTTGTTGCTCCACCGCCACCACCAGTGCCAAAAGGTCCTGAAACTAAAGTAGAAGTAAAAGAAGAGATTATTGAATTCCCAGATGTGGAAGCTCAATTCCCAGGTGGTATGGCAGAATTGCAAAAATACATTGCAAGCAATATCAACTACCCTCAAACTTCAATCGAAATGAACGAACAAGGAAAAGTATACTTGTCATTCGTTGTTGAACCGGATGGAACGATAAGTAATATCGTTGTTGAACGTGGAGTCTCTTCAGATTTAGATCGAGAAGCAAAACGCGTGGTTCGAGGAATGCCTAAATGGACACCAGGTGAAGCTGGTGGTAAAAAAGCAAGAACTCGATGCCGTTTGCCAATCAACTTTACGTTGAACTAACAACAAAAATATTTAATACTTAAAACGCTTAGACTTAGTTTAAGCGTTTTTTTATTTTTATTAAAACCGTATTTTTGAATTGATCATGAAAGCATCAATAGTTAAATCGTTGAAAAGTCCATTGTTCTGGCTTGCTTTGATACTCACGTTTTTTGTTCTTAAAAACAATATTGAAGGCGATCGCTTAAATCATGTCATCCGTTCAGATGGTCGAGGATATTATGCCTATCTACCTGCTTTCTTCATCTATGATGACCCAAGTTTTCAAAAATCAACAGAAGCAGAAAAACGAGTTACAGATTCTGGGGATCAATTCTACCTTTTCAAAGACAGTAAAGGTAAAATGCACAACAAATACTTCCCAGGGATAGCTATTATGCAAGCTCCTTTTTTCGGAATGGCTTGTTCGACTTCGTGGTTAATGGGTCAGGAAATAAATGGCTATTCTAACATCTTTCAGTTCTTTCTGCTTTTAGGTAGCTTATTTTATTCCCTCCTAGGAATTCTTCTGTTTTACAGGTGTCTAAATCTATTATTCCCTGAACATGAAAGAAAAATTCCGTGGCTGATTACAATTTTTTATTTGTCAAGTCCTCTTTGGTTTTATAGCGTTGTTACACCAAGTTTCACCCATCAACATTCATTTTTCCTTTTTGGATTATTTTCCTTCATTGCTCTAAAAATCAAAGAAAAAAGCAGTTGGCAACTATTATTGCTATTAGGACTCTTAACAGGATTAATTGCTATTGTTCGGCCCACAAATGTTCTTGTAGTATTGATGCTTCCATTCTTAATTGGAAGTACTGATAAACTGAAGGGGGTATGGAAAGAATTAACTTCAAATTCAGGTGAGAAAATTTGGATTGGTCTCGCTGGTTTTTTTAGTATGATTTTCTTTTTATTCCTAATCTGGCGCTGGCAGTCGGGAGAATGGTTTGTTTGGTCATACAAAGGCGAAGGCTTCAATTGGCTGAGACCACATCTTTTGGAGAACTTATTTAGCTTTAGAATTGGACTTTTTGTGCACACACCTATGCTATTGTTTACTTTGATAGGAACTTATTTTCTTTACAAAAAGAACAAATTTCAGTTTATTTTTTGGTGGATCTATTTCCTTATAAACATGTGGGTAATATCTGCTTGGTGGTGTTGGGATTATGAATCCTCTTTTGGTAATAGACCAAATACTGAACATATTTTCTTTTTGGTACTACCGATTTTCTACCTTTTTGACAAAAACCGAAAATGGGTTTGGGGAATTCTTATTTTCTTTTGCCTGATCAACTTATATCGTTTTCAGCAATACACAACAGGTGCTCACCCAAATCAAAGATTCACGGCTGCTAGCTATTTTAAAAGTCTACAATTTTGGAAAAGCTACCCTGAATACCGATTTAACTTTACCCGATCTCCCGAAGCTTTTGGTGACAAACTGGAAGAAAAAGTATTATTGGATTTTCAAGGTGAAAAAGTAATCCACGCCAAGGATCAATTCCCTCTTGGTGGCGAAACTGTGCTTGATACGCCTCGAACTTTCGAACGGTATTACTATCGAGTGGAATTGGATAAAAAGATTAGAACAGAAAATTTTGATGGGGTCAATCTTGTTGTGGATGCATATAATGACGATATGAGCAAACGACATTACCTAGCAATTGATTTATTCAACGATCGTGAAGAAGGCAAAAAAGATTGGAAACATTTGATTTTCGAAGGAACGATAATCGACAACTTTCAAGATTATACTTACCTGAAAATTTACATCTGGAATCACAAAGGGAAAGAGCTATCAGTAAGGAATGTGAAAATTACTTTGACGAAATATATGGCGGAATAATTATAAATTCTTACCGCTTTCCAAAACTTTTTGTTTCATCTCTTCCATGTATGCCAACATTTTAGCTTGAATGTTCTTATCCGTCGCACCCAACATTTTAGCGGCTAATATTCCAGCATTTTTTGCTCCATTCAGAGCAACAGTTGCAACAGGAATTCCTCCGGGCATTTGAAGAATAGATAAAATACTATCCCAACCATCAATAGAATTACTTGATTTTACTGGAACACCAATCACCGGAAGTGGTGTTAACGAAGCGGTCATACCTGGTAAATGAGCTGCTCCGCCTGCTCCTGCTATGATTACCTCAATTCCTCTAGTATGAGCGTTTTTAGCATATTCAAACATCAACTCTGGCGTACGATGTGCGGAAACTATATTGATTTCATACGCAATACCCATTTCCTTTAAAAAATCTGCAGCGTCTTGCATAACCGGTAAATCCGATTTGCTTCCCATGATGATTCCAACTTTTGCCATTTCTTATAATTTGAGTTCAAAGTTACATAGAAGATTTTACCAACCCAAACGCGATTTCAATTCGGGTAATGCATTTCGACTAATTGGTAATCGAACACCATTGGTTAATAGAACTTGATAACGTCCTTTCTCAGCACTTTCGATTTTCTGAATTCTATCTATTGCTATGATTGATGATCGATGAATTCTTGCAAATAAATTGATTGGTAACGTTTTCTCGTAATGCGTCATCGTTTGCTTTTTCACATAACGACCATCGTCGGTGTACAGTTTTACATAATCGTCATAAGCTTCTATGTAAATCAATTCCGGCAATGGAATAATATTAATATTTTCGCCATCTTTAATGACTATACGCTGCGCCTCATCTGGATTAGCATAACTTTGTCCGCTGATTTTCTTTTCTTCAGAAGAAGCTGATTCAGCACATTTTTCAACGGCCTTTTCAAAACGTTCGAAGAGAAATGGCTTCAACAAATAATCCAAAGCGTTGGCATCAAAAGCTTTAACTGCATATTCATCAAAAGCTGTGGTGAAAATTACTTTAGGGTCGTGCTGCGTTAATTCCAATACTTCAAAACCATTTAATTTTGGCATTTGAACATCGAGGAATATTAAATCGGGTTTCAATTCATCAATCATTTTCACTGCCTCAAAACCATTTTCACATTCCCCCAAAATCTCAATAGAGGGAATCTTATCACAATAGTTTCGAATTATACTTCTTGCCAAAGGCTCGTCGTCAATCAGTAGTGCTCTCATCTGAAATTGGGATTTTTAATGTGGTAATAAAAATATTTTCTTCTCGATTTGTCGTCAACAATTGATTTTCAGCATAAAGCCAATAAAGTTTTTTACGTAAGCCAGATAAACCAAATCCTGTTCCTTTCTTAGAAGCTAAATCAGCATCCACGGGATTATGCAATTCAAAGACAATATAGTTTTTTACTATTTTACAGCTAAGCGAAATATTGGCTTCTCCTGTCTGACCGTACAAACCAAACTTAATAGCATTCTCAATTAAGGGCTGTAGAATCATTGCTGGAACCGGCAATGAATCATTAATCTCATCGTGTTCCAAAGTAAAATGCAAGCGATGGGAAAAGCGTATTTGTTCTATGGCGAGATATCTTTCAATCTGATCCAATTCTTCACGAAGTGGGACAAACATTTTTTGATTTTTGACTACAGAATGGCGCAAAAAATCAGAAAGTTTTACGACCATTTTTTGCGCTTCTTCTGGAGAAGACAGGGTCAAAGCTGAGATAGAATTTAAACTATTGAAAAGAAAGTGAGGCTGAATATTTTGTTGAATATTTTTAATCTCAGCATTTTTTAGATCCTCTTGTAATAATAGTAACCTATTCGTATTCTGCTGATTGCGTATTTCATTTTTTAAAAACCACCATTCATAGAATAAGATGCAAAGTGCAAAAAACAACAACATCAAATGAATAGAATAGTTAGGGAGAAAAATCAAAGGTCGCCAGTGAAGTGGTAAATTTTTTACCAATAAAGCCATTAACAAACTAACGATTCCTGTCAATAAAACAAGAATGGAAAATGGCACAAATGAAAACGTTTGTTTCGGTTGAAAATAACGGAAGACATTGGTAAGTATTCGAGCACTTATGAAAACCTCTATGAGAATGAACAAGGCTGCCCAAAGCGACTTTTCAACAGAATAACCGGCTACGAAAAGACAAAAAGCGTACAAGCCACCAAGGCTAAACGCCATGATGACTTGTGTTCGCAATTGTTTTGATTCGGAAATTCCAATAACTTCCATTCGCTATTTAGTAACTTTTAATTTCTACTCCGCCAAATACGCAGGTTCCTTTTAAAATTAGTATTTTTTCTGGAGAATCGTCCGAAGCTCGTTTTATACGATTGTCTTCTAATCCACCAAAAATGGATGTCATTTCTGAACGAACAGACCAATCTGCTGGGATAATTATTTCTGATCCTCCAAAGACAGTTGTCATGTCAATAAGCGCTCTGCCTTGCATGTCAGCGTTCATTAAATTGATTTCTGTTCCTCCAAAAAGCGTAAATAAATCGGCTCCTTTGAAGTTTTTCGTCGTTACTTGTTTCTTTATACTTCCAAAAATGGACACAGCATCAATGAAATCATCGGGCGAAATTTCTGTGTCGCCCATTCCGAAAAAATCTGACTCTCCGGCCATTTTCTTCCATTTTTTGGGACCACGACTTCCAAATTTTGCTTTGTAAATCATTGAGGCACCTAATAAAATTATACCTATTGGAAATATTATTCTGAAATTGATTAAGTCAGGATAAAAGTCATCGAGTTTGAATATTAATCCAATTGCGATTAAGATATAACCAGACATTCTTTGGAACTTGTGACGTATTAAAATCACTATCCCGATGCCGATTAAAATCATTTCCCAACTGAAAATCCATCTTGGAATATGCAATCCTAGTTCACGGAACAAATAAAGTAATCCAAACAAGACGATTAATGCGCCTGCTATAAGTTTACCTCTTGTTTTTCCTTTTTCCCATGAAAGGAAATCGTGTTGATCTTCTGGTGCTAATTTTTGCTTTTCCATTTTCGTACATTTTAATTATAAAACAAATCTGCGGAATTAGTTTCGATTGATAAAGCAGTTATCGGTCAGTGGTTTTTATTTGTCGGTGAAGCAACAAATAAGAACGAAAAAAAAATGTCGTGACGAAAAATTTTTCATCACGACATTTTTTTATTTTATTTAATACTAAAGCGTTCCGCGTTTTTCTTGTTCTCTTTCGATACTTTCGAAAAGTGCTTTAAAGTTTCCAGCTCCAAAACCTCTTGCACCCATTCTCTGAATGATTTCAAAGAAAAGTGTAGGTCTATCTTCGATAGGTTTTGTGAAGATCTGAAGTAAGTATCCTTCTTCATCAGCATCAATCATGATTCCAAGTGCTTTCAATTTTTCAATATCTTCACCAAGTTCATGGTTATGTGCTTGTAGTCTTCCAGGAACTGCTTTGTAATATTCTTCAGGAGGAGTAGATAAAAACTCAATTCCTCTAGCTCTCATTTTACTTACGGTTGTGATGATGTCATCGGTGGCAACAGCAATATGTTGTACGCCTGGTCCATTGTAAAAATCAATATATTCTTCTATTTGAGATTTCTTTTTTCCTTCAGCAGGTTCGTTAATTGGAAATTTAATTCTCCCATTTCCATTACTCATCACCTTACTCATAAGAGCAGAATATTCAGTTGTAATTTGTTTATCATCAAAAGACAAGAAGTTTACAAACCCCATTACATCTTCATAAAATTTCACCCAAGTATTCATCTCATTCCATCCCACATTTCCTACCATGTGATCGATAAATTTAAGCCCAACAGGCTCAGGCTTGTAATCTGATTCCCATTTTACGTAGCCGGGTAAAAATTCACCTTTATAATTTTTACGCTCTACAAACATATGCACTGTTTCTCCATACGTATAGATTCCAGCTCTTACAACTTCACCGTGTTCATCTTTTTCAACTGTAGGCTCCATGTAAGATTTAGCTCCTCTTTTCGTAGTTTCTTCCCACGATTTTTTAGCGTCCTCAACCCAAAGTGCAATCACTTTTACACCATCACCATGTTTAGCAATGTGCTCATTCATCCAAGAATCTTCTTTTAGAGGTGTAGTCAATACAATTCTAATTTTATCTTGCTTCAAAACATAGGATGTGTAGTCTTTACAACCAGTCTCTAATCCTTTGTAGGCATGTGATTGGAACCCAAATGCAGTTTTGTAAAAGTGGGCCGCTTGCTTAGCGTTACCAACTATGAATTCAACATAATCTGTTCCCAAAAGTGGCAAGAAGTCTTGCGCTCCTTCAAATATTTTTTCTAATCCGTATTCTACGTTTTTGATATCTTTTTTTATCTCTGTTGACATAATATTCTTGTTTTTTAGTCTTTAAAATAACCAGCTCGTCACATAAGACTCATCTTGCAAGTCGACAGCTGCTTGTGTTAATTTTAGTGGTTTGAAGGTATCTACCATCACCGCTAATTCCAATGTTTCTTTTTGACCTATGCTTCTCTCGTAAGCGCCAGGGTGAGGACCATGAGGAATTCCACCAGGATGTAAAGAAATGAATCCTTTTTCAACATGATTTCTACTCATGAAATCTCCATCAACGTAGTACAAAACCTCATCTGAATCGATATTGCTATGATTGTATGGCGCAGGTATTGATTTAGGGTGATAATCATACAAACGTGGAACGAATGAGCAAATAACAAAATTATGAGCTTCGAAAGTTTGGTGCACTGGAGGTGGCTGATGAACACGACCCGTTATTGGTTCAAAATCGTGAATAGAAAATGCATAAGGAAAATTAAACCCATCCCAACCTACAACGTCAAATGGATGAGAAGCGTAAACGATTTCGTGCATTACATTCTCTTTTTTGATTTTCACCAAAAAATCGCCTTTTTCATCATGCGTTTCCAATTCGCTCGGTGCTCGCATATCTCGCTCGCAAAAAGGCGAATGTTCCAACAACTGCCCGAAATCATTTCGGTAGCGTTTTGGGGTAACGATTGGTGAAAAAGACTCAACTACAAACAAACGATTATCGCTGGTATCAAAATCTATCTGATAAATAATCCCTCTCGGGATAACAAGATAATCACCATAAGAAAAAGTAATATTTCCTAGTTGAGTGCGTAACTTTCCTGTTCCTTTATGAATAAAAATTACTTCGTCAGCATCGGCATTTTTATAAAAATAATCTCTTAGCGACTCCTGTGGTGCCGCACAGCCAACATTTACGTCGTTATTGTATAATAAGATTTCACGACTTTCTAAAAAATCCTTTTTTGGCGCAACGTTCATCCCTTTTAACATGCGGGAGGAAATATTTTTGTCGACTGCTGGCTTTGGGGAAACATCTATTGGATCGCTGACACTTTTAATTTGTGTTGGAGGCGAAACATGATACAACAAGGATGAGAAACCATGAAACCCTTCAGTTCCAAATAATTGTTCATAATAAATCCCTCCTTTTGGATTATCGAATACGGTGTGCCTTTTGTGAGGTATCTCACCTAATTTATGATAGAATGGCATATTTGAATTTTAAAATAAATGATTAAAATAATTTCGTTACTATTCAATTCAAAATTCATTCACTCTGGATTTCTCTTGATTAAATAGTTCAACAATATTTTTAATTCCAACCACATAAGCGTGTTTCTTACAAATATAAAGAATCGCAGGTAAACAATGAAACTGATTGACATTTTGTCTAAAAATTTCACGGATAATTTACTTCTTGAAAATTTATCCTGCTTATAACCCTTCCAACAAAAAGGAAACCTTAAATTTGCCTTAAAATAGTCAGGATGAAGAAAGTTTTAATCATAGGAGCAGGAGGTCAAATTGGTGCGGAATTGGTTCTAGAACTTCGCAAGCGATTTGGAAATGAAGCTGTTATTGCAACTGATGTGAAAAATTCTTGTCCCGTATTGTTGAAAGGAGGACTTTTTGACCAAATGGATATTATGGACAGAGAATATGTTCGAAATTACATTATTCAAGGAAAATTCACTGATGTATACCTTTTGGCGGCTTTATTATCCGCAACGGCCGAAAAAAATCCAGATTTTGCCTGGAAACTGAATATGGAAGGGCTTTTCACTATACTAGATTTGGCTAAAGAAGGACATGTTAAAAAAGTATTCTGGCCGAGCTCTATCGCCGTTTTTGGGCCAACAACGCCGAGAGATAATACCCCGCAAACTACCATCATGGAACCGACAACAGTTTATGGAATTTCCAAACAAGCTGGTGAACGATGGTGTGAATATTACGCAAACAAACATGGTGTTGACGTAAGAAGTATACGTTACCCTGGACTAATATCATATACAAGCGAGCCAGGAGGTGGAACAACTGACTACGCTGTTGACATTTTCTACAAAGCGAAAAATCCAGGTCACTTCGATTGTTTTTTGAAAGAAGATACACGCCTCCCAATGATGTATATGCCTGATGCTATACGCGCAACTGTAGACTTAATGGAGGCACCTGCAGAAAGTATAAAAGTTCGTTCATCGTACAATTTATCGGGTTGTAATTTCACTCCAGCCGAATTGAGCAATGAAATTAAAAAGCACATTCCAAGTTTCACAATCAACTATGCTCCAGATTTTCGACAAGCAATTGCCGACAGTTGGCCAGCCTCGATTGATGACTCAAAAGCCCAAGAAGACTGGGGCTGGAAAAAACAATATGACACTTCCGGAATGGTTGAAGACATGCTGAAAAATGTTCAAGCTTAGCGCTACATAACCAAAAAATTCACGTAAGCTGTTAAAAAAATAAAACATTTACCCAGGAAAATTATTTATTTTTCAAAAATTAATTGTAATTTTCCAGTGTTTAGATAGAATTAACATAGACATGTACAAAAAATCTTTATTTCCACTCATTTTTTGTCTTGCTTTCTCTTCGAATTTCGCACTCTCCTCCAGCGAAGACGGAAGACTGCAGTCAGACGAAACCAAAACGAATCAAACCGACCGTAATGGTCTTAAGCAAGGTTATTGGATTTATTTTGGCAAAGACAGACCTGAAACAGGTATTCCTACAAACGGTAAAATCGAAGAAGGACCTTACGAAGACGATAGGCGTGAAGGTATGTGGACTAAATACCATAATGACGGAATGACGCCAAGAATTAAAGGTACTTATGTCAACAATAGACCCCAAGGAGCTTATACAAAGATACATCCCAATGGGAAAATCAAAGAAATTGGAACCTTTGAGCGTAATTCTTATCGCGATTCTCTTAAACGTTTTCATGAAAATGGTGTTTTGGAATACGAAGCAAAATTCAATGATGAAGGTCTAGAAAGCGGCACGGTAAAATATTACTTTCCGAATGGACAACTAGAATTTGAATACAAGTCCGTGAATGGAAAACCAACAGGGAAAGCAACTCGCTATTACGAAAATGGTGATGTTAAAGAATTGATAGAATATGGTCCAGATGGACGTGTGATTAGCTCTATCGAAAAGGAAATGGTGAAATCTTCTGTTGCCGTTAAAGATCCCGGAGCATCTAAAGAAAAAGCACCTCACATTCAACGTCCACGTACGAAAGGAACGAAATTTCAATTGAACGGATACAACAAATGCTACAACAACAACGATGAAATTTGGCAAGATGGCGAATTCAGAAACGGTGAGTTGTGGGATGGTAAAGTATACGAGTACGATACTGACGGAATATTATTAAAAGTAAGAGTTTTCAAAAAGGGTGTGTATCATTCGGACGGGCAACTTTAGAAAAATAAATGTAATTTTAGAAGGCTCTTAGGAGCCTTTTTTTTATGACCAGCGTAAGCAACTAATGAAAACGAAACAAAAGACTTTAAACGACGTCATCAGCTTATCACCCTCAGTAGACAAGGTTGGTGTAGAAGAACGTTGCGCTCGTTTCCAAACCAGAAGTATAAAAAACGAAGCGAAATGGCAAGGCATGAATATGGTCTTGAACATGATCGATTTAACGACTTTGGAAGGAAAAGATACGCCGGGAAAGGTGAAACAAATGTGTTACAAGGCACATCACTTGCATGATTCAATTGAAGGTTTACCTTCAGTTGCAGCAGTATGCGTTTATCCTACCATGGTGAAATTGGCCAAAACGGAATTGATTGGAACAAACGTAAAAGTTGCTTCTGTTTCAACAGCTTTTCCTAGCGGACAAGCACCAATGTCGGTAAAACTGGACGACACAAAATTTGCAGTAGACAGCGGAGCAGATGAAATTGACATGGTTATTTCCCGTGCAAAATTTCTTGCTGGAGAATACGAATTCGTTCACGATGAAATTGCTGCTATAAAAGAAGTATGCGGTAAAGCGAGACTAAAAGTAATCTTGGAAACTGGTGAACTTTCCACTTTGGACAATGTCCGCTTAGCAAGTGATATTGCCATTCGCGCTGGAGCTGATTTCATAAAAACTTCAACAGGAAAAATTTCTCCTGCTGCGACTATGCCTGTAACTTATACGATGTTACAAGCGATTCGCGATCATTTTGTGGAAACTGGAAAAATGGTGGGAATGAAACCAGCTGGAGGAATCTCCAATTCAAAATTAGCCTTGCATTATTTGGTAATGGTAAAAGAAACTTTGGGCGACGAATGGTTGAACAATACGTACTTCCGATTTGGAGCAAGTAGTTTGGCGAACGACGTACTTATGCAAATTCAAAAAGCAAAAACAGGCATTTATTCATCACCCGATTATTTCTCAATTGATTAATCATGAGTAAAAAAACACAAGAACTTTGGTCTTACGCGCCAGCACCGGAAAGCTCGAAAGTTGTTCAAATCAAAGAAAAATATGATTTGTATATCGACGGTAAATTTGTAAAACCGAGCTCAGGAAAATATTTCAAAAGCATAAATCCTGCCGACGAATCGGAAATTTGTTCGATTGCTTACGGAAACGAGAAAGATGTTGATTTAGCGGTAAAAGCAGCCCGAAAAGCATATACAAATGTTTGGTCAAAACTTTCGGCTTCAGAACGTGGCAAATACATTTTCCGTATTGCACGTATGATGCAAGAACGCTCTCGCGAACTAGCTGTTGCTGAGTCGATTGATTCTGGAAAAACGATACGTGAATCACGTGATATTGACATTCCTTTGGCTTGTAATCACTTCTTTTATTATGCTGGTTGGGCTGATAAATTGGAAGAAGCTTTCCCAGGAAGAAAACCGAAATCATTAGGTGTTGCTGGACAAATCATTCCTTGGAATTTTCCGTTGCTTATGGCTGCGTGGAAAATTGCTCCTGCCCTAGCGACAGGAAATACAGTTGTTATCAAACCCGCTGAAACAACTTCGCTGACTCTGATGATTTTAGCCGACATCATTCACGAAGCTGGATTACCAGCAGGTGTTTTCAATGTCGTTTCTGGTTATGGAGACACAGGTGCGGCGATTGTCAATCATCCTGACGTGAACAAAATTGCTTTCACAGGTTCAACAGGTGTTGGGAAAATTATTCAGAAAGCTTTGGCTGGGACGGATAAAAAATTGACCTTAGAATTAGGCGGGAAATCTGCCAATATCATTTTCGACGATGCTCCTCTTGACCAAGCTGTTGAAGGAATCGTAAACGGAATTTTCTTTAATCAAGGACATGTTTGCTGCGCAGGCTCTCGACTATTCGTGCAAGAAAATGTTGCCGACAAAGTGATAGAGAAATTGAAACACAGAATGTCTTCATTGATTGTTGGCGATCCTTTGGATAAGAACACTGATATCGGGGCGATAAACTCAAAAGAACAATACGACATCATTCAGAATTACCTGAAAATTGGTAAAAATGAAGGATTGGAAATGTATCAAAGTCCTTGTAAGTTGCCGAAAAATGGATACTTCATGCCGCCGACTTTGTTTATGGAAGTGGCACAATCGAATATTATTGCTTCGGAAGAGATTTTCGGACCTGTATTGGCGATTCAAACTTTCCGAACGATAGACGAAGTAATTCAAAAAGCGAACAACTCACCTTATGGATTGGCAGCTGGTGTTTGGACAGACAAAGGAAGTCGGATATTTAATGTGTCATCGCAATTGCGCGCCGGGGTTGTTTGGGCAAACACCTACAACAAATTCGATCCTGCATCCCCATTCGGTGGTTACAAAGAAAGTGGATTCGGTCGCGAAGGCGGTTTGCACGGGTTGATGCCTTATTTAAAATTTGATTAAGCAAAAAACATGGAACGTTTGGAAGTTTTAAAAACATACAAAATATACATCGGTGGCGCTTTTCCAAGAACAGAATCTGGAAGAACCTACGCCATTCACAACAAAAAAGGTGACTTACTAGCCAACATGTGCCTAAGTTCGCGTAAAGACGTTCGAAATGCCGTTGTTGCCGCGAGAAAAGCATTTGGTGGATGGAGCGAGAAGACTGCTTTCAACCGTGGTCAAATTTTGTACCGCATCGCCGAAATGATGGAAGGCCGAAAAGCACAGCTGGTCGAAGAACTAGTTTCTTTAGGTTCTACAAAAGCTGCTGCTGAAAAAGAAGTACTAACATCTATCGACCGTTGTATTTATTACGCTGGTTGGTGCGACAAATACCAAGCGATAGTTTCTTCGGTGAATCCGGTTGCTAGCTCGCATTTCAATTTCACCGTTGCTGAACCAACTGGAGTTGTTGCGCTGATAGCTGACGAAAAAGCAGGATTACTAGGATTAGTTTCTTTGCTTTTGCCTTTAATTGCTGGCGGAAATACAACTGTCGTTTTGGCTTCACAATCTTTGGCTTTGCCTTCGATAACTTTGGCGGAAATCATCAATTCATCTGACGTTCCTGGCGGAGTTGTAAACATCTTAACTGGCGACTTGAACGAATTAGCAGAAACATTCTCTACGCACATGGACATCAACGCCCTTGCTCTTTCTCGCCCAACGGACTTAAAGAAGAAAATGGCTGAAAATTGCACCGTGAACGTAAAACGTTTCTTTTCATTTGATAACAATTGGTCTGACAATTCGGCACAAGGTTTGCACTTTATTTCTGATTTTCAAGAATATAAAACTACATGGCATCCGATTGAGAAGATTGGTGGAGCTGGGGGTGGGTATTAAATTATGATTAAATAATTGGCACGCGGATAACGCAGATCTTGTAAGATTACGCACGGATTTTTGATGAATTACACCTAGATAGTATGTTGATTTTTTTAAACTCTAGAAATCAATATGTTAATTCGAAATTTATAGTTTGAAACTTACTCAGAAACTAAAATTCGCGAATTCGAAAAGACTAAAAGTTTAGTCCTTAATTTTTTACGAATTGGCCTTATGTGTTCATATGCAAAAAATGAAATTAAAAACCCGAAATCCTAAAATCTCGGTTTTGCAATAGTTTGGACTAAATTAATTCCTCAATTCTTCGCAAAGCAATCCCTGATTATGGATAAATACTAGAACTTCTTCCTCTTTTATTCCGTCCAGAACCTCAATACGCAGCACATTATCAACATCCTGCCTATCCACATTCCAATCCAAAATATGTGGATGTTCATCGAAGAAAGGTTGGAGCAACTTTATCCGTTTTTTGGAAGAAATATTGGTTCGGTAAATCAACAAATTGTCATCTACCGAAACAGAAATCTCTGTCAGAATATTACTGAATTTCTTCGCTAACGTTTCCATTGCTGTCGTCTCCATTTTTGCGTTTGATGAAATCTTGGTAAGCTGCATCGCCTTCTTCTTCCCAGAATTTATCGTATAATTTCCATTTTGAGAAATCATTTTTCTTTTCTTTATCGGAACATTTGCCTTGTTTTCTATGCGAACTTTTGCCTTTTGAGCCTCCGCCACCTCCTACGCCGCAAAGAATTTTAGCGAGAATAAAAAGTCCAATCCCTTGCCAATAAGAAATCATTGGCAAACCAAATATTTCTGGCATTAAAGCATTCCACAACCACATGATTACGAAGCCAAACAGAATGACCAAAGCTGTTATTCCTATAATCCCTAAGATTACCATACCAGCTATCGCCGCCGGATTCTTACCCCTCATTTTGTGTTTAAAATAATTCATCTTTCTTCTTTTTTAAGTTCTTGTTTCAATTGTTTGTTCAAAATGGAAAGAGCTCTATGCCTTCGTGACATTAAAGTTCCTTCCGGAATTCCCATTTCTTTCGCTAGTTCTTTGTAATTCCATCCCTCAAAGTCAACAGCAATTATAATTTGTTTATAATGCGGTTTGAGTCGGGCGATGTTGCGGATCAATTCTTCCTTCATTTCTTCAGAATAGGAATTGTCTGCTTTGCCATAAAACATCTCCATGAATTCAACTAAACGAACTTCACTTTCATCATCGAAGTTGGAATTTGGCTTTTTTGTCCGCATTGCATCTATGATTCTGTTTCGTATCGCACTGTATACAAATCCTGCTACATTGTTTATTGGGGAAGAGTTTTCGCGCGAAAAGAGTTTCAAGGCCACGTCTTGAATGATATCTTCTGCATCCTTATCGGCGCTGTTGTCGATTTTCGAGTAAACATACGACCTCATCCGACCATATTCGTTCTCAAAAAATACGTTAAGCTTTGCTTTGTTCTCCGTATCCGACATCTTTCAAATGTACATTAACTGCTTCACATTTATAAAGACGAAGGTTTTTGAATCTATTGCATTTTTTTTGAATTGCGGATTGCGGATAAGAAAAAAAAACTTTTCGGTTATTATTTAACCACAGAAAAAGCTTCAACTTTTCCGTTTACTCGAAACAAATAATTTCCGTTTTGTAATTGGTCTAGTTTTATAGTTTGGCTCGTAGAGGTAATTTTCCCTGAGATTAAGGTTTGACCTAAGTGATTGGTTATAGAATATTCGTACCCCAAATCTTTCACACTACTTTGAATCGTCAATTGATCGGTACATGGATTTGGATAGATCAGAGTGTTTTCAATCGTATTGTTTTCAAGTAAACTAAGGGACAAAACACATGTTGCCGAAAGGGAATTGTTGTCTTCGATAATAGTGCCTACTGTGAGAGCTTGCCCACTAAATCCGCTGAAATTTGTAGGGTAAAACACACTTCTAAAACATAAATTTTGAGCCGGAATTGAACCTTGATTTAATATACCTGAATTTGAAACTGGATTTGTGTATTGCCAGACTTTTTGACCAGCTGAATTAACTTCCGTGAAAACTCCAGCTGGTCCATCGCAAATCAATACGTTTCCGTTTCCCAACTGCTGTGCACCTGAAATATTTTGGGCATAAAATGAATTTGGGTTTCCATTGTTGTAATTCCAAGAAGTGTTTTGTGGCAAATAAGGCAAAGTTGCTGTATAATTGAAACCGTTTACTGGAGGATTAATAATTTCAACTGTCGAATAATTTCCACCTGTTCGCCCCGTTCCATTGTTAAAAATCATGATTTGATTCTCGAAAGGAAAATTGCTTTCTATCCAATTTGCATCGTGTTGCGCAAATAGTTTTTGATCGCTTACTGTTCCATTTGCGTATGCTCGAGGATTACCCCATCTGTAGATTATATCTCCTCCTTTGCCTGAATTCCCGCCAGTATGACCAGCGGCTTCCGCACTTGAAACGCTATGATCGATAACCCAAACTTCAGAAAAAGAATGTGAACTTACAAGAATTTGATCCAGTGCAGCATTATAATCGATGGAATTTAAATGTATCCAATCTTCGTTTGTCGCACTTGCCTGAAAGTTAATGTTCAGCAATTGAGGATTCGCAGCAATAGTGCTGTAATTGGGTTTCGAATTATCAAAATCTTGCACCATATGATCCCAAAGTTTCCATTCCCAAACAATAGTTCCTGTCGTTGCTCCTGTAGGTTGAATTTCTATGATTTTTTCGCTCAAAACTCTTGTAGTTGTTAAAGCTGGATTTCTGCCTTCGGCTATCGCTTCTGCAGAAGTTTTAGATTCCCAAACAATGGCCAAAACATTCCCATTTGGCAAAGCTTTCACATCATGATGTTGACATTCCAATGAGTTTGAAATAGTATAAGACCATGTTAAGCTACCATTCCAATCTATTTTCTCAATAACACCTCCACTCCCGCCAGCTGTAAAACTTGTGCTGTTCGTATTTCCGGTTCTCAGCAAGGCTCCATCGGGAAGTAAGTAACAAGATAAAGCAGGTTTGTAGTTGGTTGTCCAAGAATTTACCTCTTTCCCACATTTATCTATCAAATAGGTCGTGGTACTTCTCATCGGAGCAAAAAGGACATAACCGTCATCCAAAGTACCAGCGTCATGTTGTAATAATCCAACAGTGTTTTGAGCCTGGAAACCAGATAGGACTACAACTGAAAAAAAAGTGCTGAATAATTTTGAAGACATAAATTTGAATTTTTGAAAAGCTAAAGCTAACTAATACTTTAGACTATTTTTATAACGGAATCCTTCGGTTTGGGAATTGGTGCGTCAACTGAAAATAATCTAAGATTTCGTTTTTTAACCCAAGAAGAGCAAGTGGAAAACATGAATTTCGTAAGATTAAAATGGAATTTTTATATAGTTGAATTAATGAAACGATATTTGTAACGCCTACTGAGCTCAGTCGAGAACTTCGTTTCCTTTGAAATTATTTCTTTTTCTTAGAAGCCTTCGCTTTCGGATTAAACTCCAAACACTTACCTATCCAAAAATCTAAATCAGATTCCATGTCAATTCCTTCTATAGAAACGAGCAAAAAACCTTTCATCGGGGTGTTTTTCATTATCATTTGTTCAACATGATCTCTTTTTAACAAGGTTTCTTCTTCGTCAGGGTCGATGCGAACCATTAGGCCATCACGAAAAGGACCGAAACACATTTTGTCATCTACCATAAATGTAACTCCACCGAACATTCTTTTCTCAGACCAAACGGCACCATGAGATTTCAAAGCGTTTTGAAGTCGCTCAATTAAGTATGGATCTGCTGCCATATTTTTTGAATTTCTGAATGATGAGTTTCTGAGGTATGAACTTTTGAGTGATGAATTCTCGGATTCGTGCATCGCTCAGTAATTCAGGAACTCATCATTCAAAACTTATTTTGAGGTAAACAACCCAATAATCTTGCTCCAAATAAATTTTAATCCTTTCATGTTTCCTTTTTTATCGTTGATAATAAATATTTTAGCATTTAAAAGGTAAGAAAAGTTTATAAAATGGTTCATGTAAGTTGACCTACAAACTTCTCAGGTTCATCTGGAGTTAAAATGAATTTATCTGATTTAGTGGTTACTAAAACTACCTTGTCCATTCGAGTTGCGTACCAAGTCATTCTACCAAGTTTAGAATTCCAGAATTTACCGAAATAACCAAATAGCCCACCGACTCCAAAAGTTCGAATAGATAATCGAATTAGTTTTTTGTCAATTTGCTCCACACTTAATATTTCGCTTTTGGCTATTTCAATATTTTTTACAAGACGATGAACGGTTATTTTACCACTTTCAACTGAATATGTGATCGGTCGATAAGCAAATGCCAAAAAATAAATAATCAAAACTAACACGGTTGTGTATATAGGAAGTGCCTTTCCAGCATCTTTAATAAATGCATATTGACCACCTATAATGATGATGAAAAGTATGGTTATAACTATTGTAATAATTTTTGCTGTGGTGCCTAGCGAAGTTTTGAATCTCATATAATTCTTATGCGTTTTGCGTTAATATCCTAATTTCACTCTAAGATACGCAAAATAGATTTCATTTTTTTGAATGAATAATATGTTTGGTAGCACCATCCGATTTTCTTTTCTGCGATATCCGCAACAAACTTTTTTCATCCTACGGCATTCGATTGAAGAACTTAAGCCTACCACCCTACATTTGACTTAACTAAAAATCAAACAATTATGAAAACTTTTACAAAAATTATCATCGCAAGTTCAATTGGACTTTTAAGCTTCCAAGGTGAAGCACAAACCATCGCAATTAAAGGTGGAGTTAATTTCTCGAAAATCGCAAATGACGATGTATTTGGAGGAGCCGAGAGTGGATTTACAACTTCGTTCAACCCTGGCTTTCATGTCGGAGCAACTGTCGATCTGCCAATTACTAAAATGTTTAGTGTCGAAACTGGATTGTTTGCTACTACGTCGGGTCTTAAATACAAAGCAAGTTTTCAGGATTTTGGATTTGTGTATGATTACAGAGTTGCTTTCAATCTTTTAAACGCAGAAATTCCAGTAATTTTCAAATCCACTTTTGAAGTCGGAGAAAATTTCAATATTTACGTGGGTGCAGGTGGATACGGTGCGTTCAGTCTTTTTGGCACTGTAAAGAGCAGAATAAATATAATGGGACAAGTTGAATCAGATTCTGAAGTCATTGATTTTAATGACTTGGAAGATGACCGTTTTGATGCAGGTCTTCGTTTTGATGCAGGAATTGAAGTGAAAGGATTTATTGTTGGTGCTAGTTACAATTTCGGGTTAGCTCCAACGATATTTGAAGGTCAAAATCGAATTATAAAAGTGTCTTTGGGTTACCGATTTGGCTGGAATAAAGCTTAATTTTTGACTATCGTAGAGAAAGCCTTTCCATTTTGGAGGGGCTTTTTTTATAAAACAAGTAAACCCTTTTCTTTCAATTTTGCCATTGACTTGGAATACCAAAACAGCTCAAAATCCTCAAAATGAGTTTCAAAATCTGATTTTAATTCTCCGAGCGACTTTTGTTTTTTGCTTAAAGGTGAGAGTTCTTCAAGCTTGAGAATTAACCACTCCCCTTTTTCTTTGTTGACAGAAATTTGAAAAGAATCTAATTTATCGTGGAAAGTCAATTGCAAACTATGCCAAGTCTCTCCACGTTTTGTTTTTGAAGTTTCTTCAACCAATGGATTTGTTCCTAGCCAAACTACTTTCGCAGTTGGTTTAATCCCGAAGCTCAGCTCTTGATCTAAACAAGAATCTATGAAGTTTGAAGGAACTTTAGTTCGCGGAATTTTAAAGTCAAACCAGTCTTGTAATGGCAATTCGAAGCCAATTCCCTGCATAAAATTCAACAAGGATTTCTTTAATCCGAAACTGAATTTTTCATGATCTATACCTGTGGAGTCTTTGAAATCGACATCATTATTAGCAAAAGTTATTTCATTGATAGCCGGAACTATTCCAAATTCTTCAGGATTTATCCCAACGGGACTATGCGCCGTCAAAGCAAATTGATGCCAAAATCCAGACTGAAGCACGCCAATTTCGAACAGTTGACGGACCATTTCTAAACTATCAATGGTTTCTTGTTCGGTTTGAGTTGGGTAACCGTACATCAAATAAGCATGAACCATGATGTCGGATTCGGTAAAATTTCGTGTTACTTGAGCTACTTGTTCAACGGTTACGCCTTTGTCTATTAATTTCAACAAACGATCAGAAGCCACTTCCAAACCGCCTGAAACAGCAATACAACCCGACGCTTTTAGTAAAACACAAAGATCTTTGGTGAAGTTCTTTTCGAAACGAATATTCGTCCACCAAGTAACGGTTATTCGACGTTTTAGTATCTCTAGAGCCAATGCTTTCATTAAGGAAGGTGGAGCTGCTTCATCCACAAAATGAAATCCATTTTCTCCAGTTTCAGCCATCAATTGCTCCATTCGATCAACCAAGGTTTTGGCTGCGATGGGTTCATACAATTTGATGTAGTCCAAAGAAATATCACAAAATGTACATTTTCCCCAATAACAACCGTGCGCCATTGTGAGTTTCAACCATCGACCATCGCTCCACAAACTGTGCATTGGATTTGCAATTTCGATAACTGAAATGTAATTTTTCAAATGTAAATCGGAATAATCTGGCGTGCCGACTTCGCTTTGTTTGTAGTCGGGCTGCGTGCTATTGTTAATGTATTTTACCTCGCCATTTTCGAGTAGAAAAGTTCGTTTGAATTGCCCATTGTTTGAATTGCCCAACGATTTAAAAACCAATTCTATTGGCAATTCGCCATCGTCCAGAGTAATGAAATCGAAAAATTCGAAGACACGTTTATCTTTTAACGAACGTAACTCCGTATTTGGAAAACCACCGCCCATGGCAATTTTAATTTCTGGATAGTTTGCTTTCAGAAATTTGGCGCAACGAAAAGCACTGTACAAATTCCCTGGAAATGGAACTGAGAAACAGACTAGTTTTGGTTGAACTTCTTTGATTTTTTTATCTAAAATCTGAATTGTGATTTCATCAATTTTTGTTGGATCGTTTTGCAGATAATCATACAATTCATCGAATGAATTTGCACTTCGTCCTAATCTTTCAGCATAACGACTGAATCCAAAATTTTCGTCTATACATTCCACAATGAAGTCAGACAAATCCTCCAAATACAAGGTGGCTAGGTGTTTCGCTTTGTCCTGCATCCCCATATTGCCAAAAGCCCAATCCAGATCTTCAACTTGATCAAACCGAGAAGCTCGTGGTAGGAAAGTTTCTGTACAAATCTGCCTTGCTATGGTTTGATTTTTCCCTTGAAGAAATTCAATCACCTCATCCAAGGTTTTCAGATAGTCCCCTTTTAAATGATAAATCCGCTGGCAATTTCCTGTTTTGATTGTATCATTTTCATAGGCAAAATCGAACAACTCAAAGAACACTTTTTTCGAGAACAATTCCAAAATAACCTCGATGCCCAAATCCATTTGAAAAGTTGAAACACTCTTCGTATTCAAAAACCCTTTCAAATAGGCAGTTGCTGGATACGGTGTATTCAATTGAGTAAAAGGTGGTGTTATGAGAAATACGTCGTTCAACTCTGTTTAGAATGGGTTCGGGTAAAGATAAGGGAATCTCAATATTTATTCAGATAGTTGATAGTGAAATACAATTATTCTTTCTTCGGACAATAATTTAAAAATTACAATAAAAAAATTTATTTGAAAATAATTTTTTTTATTGTATATTGCTCTACCATTCAATTGTTTAATCACGATGAAAGGGCTCTGTTGTACCAGAGAGATACCGAAATTACAACTATAACTATGAAAGAAAAACGCTCAAGGAATTAACTTGAGCGTTTTTTATTGTTTATAATCTTGTATTAAAAAGAAGTCAATTTATTTGGCTTGAATTATTTTCTCATCAATTAAAACCTGAAAAGCGTCCTCCATTGTTTTCTGCAAAGGCATAAATTCGATTCCTAGTTCTTTTTTAATTTTTGAATTGTCCGCTTTCCATTCTATGTTCACATTGTTACGGATCAAATCTCTAGTAAATAACTTATTAGCCATAGGCCCAACAATCATCAACAACCATTTCGGCAATGCTTTTTTGGGAATTGGATAATTTGCACCATATTTTGGAAGAAGTGCTTGACCCATTTCTAAGAAATTAGTGTTGTGAGCACTTGTGATGTATCTGCCATGGGCATTTGCAAGATAACCTGCATTAAAGTGAGCATCAGCAACATCGCGAACATCGACAACTCCTGCGCCCATTTTCGGAACACCCATTTTCATTGTCCCATCACCCAATTGTTTTAATATGGACATACTTTCAGATGTTGTAGCACCGGGATTCAAAGCTGGCCCCATAACAAAACTCGGGTTTATCGTTACCAAATCCCAGTTTGATTGTCCTTCATTCATTTCCCAGGCCTTTTTCTCTGCCATCGTCTTTGAATAAGAATATGGATTATAATCAAGCGTAGAAGTTGTATTCCAAATTTCTTCTGTCAATATGCCATTCGGCGCTTTTTGACAATCTGTGGCATCTGTATAAATAGATGCACAACTACTTGTGAGCACAACTCTTTTCACGGATGGAGTTTCATTTGCAGAATTCAATACGTTTTCTGTTCCTTTTACTGCTGGATCAACCAAATCTTTTTGAGCATCCTTCACATCCAAAACAAAAGGAGATGCAGTGTGAAAGACAACCTCGCAACCTTCCATTGCTTCTTTATAGGAATTCGGCGTTAAAAGATCTGATTTAAACAACTTTAAACTTCCTTTTGAATTGTTGGCCAATTCAGTTAAGTGACCTACTTTCTTCGTGTTCTGCGGGTCGCGCACAGCAGCGTGGACGGTAATTCCTTCATCCAATAATTTTTTCACTAACCAACTAGCGACATAACCGTTTGCTCCTGTTACTAAAACAGGTTTTGTTTTATCTATTTCTGTCATATTCTTAAGATTCTATAAGTCAAGTACAAAGATGTGCATCATTTCATGGCTTAAAAGTTAAAAATTACGAAAAATGAGTAAGCTTTTTAACTACCAAATGCATTAATCGTGGTTAAAAACAAAAAATCGTCCGTTAAAAAACCTTTAGGATTCTGATACTGCAAGACCACTCTCGCGAGAAACGAAGTCCGAATATTGTTTTATGCATACATAATATAAAATTATACTTACAATAAGTAGTAAATGGCTAACATCATTTTTATCTAACCAAGGATGAATATTGATTTTAAAAGCTAGAAAAATGGCGCTTGGAAGGAGAATAAAAGTGCTAATCAATAGATAGCGAAAAGATGAATGGATTTTTTTGTAGTATTGATATCCTAAATAACCCAAACTGAAACCCATACCAATAACTGAATTGATCGTCGGCAGAGCCATTCCCTTTGTTGGGTTCGACTCCAGATCGACAAACAAACAAATCAGCGTTTCCAAGATTAACACTAAGACTAATTTATAAACTGAAATTTTATTGAATAGTTTCTTCTGCTTTGGATTCGGGTGAATGGAGAACATTGCGTGTTCAATGAAATATACGGCAAGTATACCTGTAAAATAAGAAGGTATTTTTCCTGGAATGCCCGTATAATTGTACAACAAGTGACCAAAACCGCCTGTTAAAAACCCAAGTCCAAAAACTATAAAGAACCATAGCCAATAGGTATTAAAAGTTGATTTTACTTTCAACCTCTTTAACTTAAAGACCAGATAAATGACCAAAACAGAAATGATCATGTCACCTATAAAAGCATTGGGTTCCAAAAGTTGAAAACCTTGGAAGTTCCATTCTATTTTTTCAAAATCACTTCCTATTTTCATTTTAGTTTCTGCAATAGTCGGCTTTTTAAACCAATTACTGCCTAAAATGTGAATTGAGTTTCAATTCTCAATCCATCGCCATAATTTTTTTTCGATTTCTTTTCACTACAGCTAAGGCAATACTTGGGAAATATCTATAGATTACATGCACCATTCTACCTTGATATGAAGAATAAGAGCTGAACTTCCTTTTTTCCAATTGTCGAATAATCTTTGAAACCGTTTTGTCCAATGGTTCAACTTTCACATCCTCTCGTTTTTTCATCGTTATTGATTCGCCTGAAGGGGAAATGTTTTGCTTATTGCTGTCATTTTCTGTAAATCCCGGATAGTTTACACCAACATAAACTCCATCGTCGTGCAATTCATTTTTCAAGCTTTCCGCAATGCTAATAATTGATCTTTTCGTGCAGGAATAAGACAAATAACTTGGTAACCCAACAATTCCAGCCAAAGAAGAAATGAACAATATTCCCCCTTTTTTTTCTTTTAAATGTGGCAAAAATGCTAGGGTTGGGTAAATACTACCAAGAATATTTACAGACATTAATTTCTCGAAAACCTCAGGTACTGTTTCCTCTAATTTCCCTTTGGCGGCGAGGCCTGCATTATTAATTAAATAATCGACCCTCCCAAATTGCTTGATCGTCTCATCGGCCAATTTTTCGCAAAATGAATAATCGGAAACATCTCCTGCAAAACCAATTGTATCGAAACCTTTTTTGATAAACTCATCCACGGTTTGTTGAACTTTTTCTTCTCGTCGTGAATTAATAACAATTTTGGCGCCTTGCTTTGCTAAAAGTTCAGCTGTTCGTTTTCCTATTCCTTGAACTGAACCTGTTATAACAATTACTTTTCCTTGAAACATATTAGGCGGTTTTGATATACTCATTTTCGACGAACCAGTCGTAACATTCTTTTATCGCCGTATCAATCGGTGTTTGGGGCATTTTTAAGTGTTTTACAGCTTTTTCTGCCGAATAATAATGTATTTCGTTCGATAATATCGCCAACTCTTTTGATAGAGTTGGTTCATTCTTAAACAATTGGGCATAAAATGAATTGAATCGTCCATATAAAGCGACAACGGTTTTGGGAACTTTGATTTTCGGTGGGGTAACACCTGTTACTTTGGCAATCTTTTCAAATGCTTCTTTGTAGGTTAAATTTTCATTTCCAAGAATATAGCACTCTCCTTTTTCTCCAAAAGTAATTGCATTTGCTATTGCAACCGCTGCGTCTTTTACGGCAACGAAATTTTTTCCTCCTACAGCATAACCAGGAACTTTTTTCTCATAAATTCCCAAAATCATAGCTCCTGAAGTTGGTCTTGAATCATACGGCCCTATCATAAAAGTTGGATTTACAATTACGGCATCAAATCCTTCTTCCTTTACCTTTCGAAGAATATTGATTTGAGCTTGATATTTTGAATCCATATAGTCTAAACCATAATGAAGCGCGTTGTAACTATTTTTTTCAGTTCCAAGTTCAGTTAGACTTCCTGACCCAAACGAATTTGCCGTTCCAACATAAATTAATCGTTTCACATTATTGATTTGACAAGCTTTTACGACATTGTCTGTTCCAATAATATTCACTTGGTTTACCAAAGGCTGTCGAGCTGGAAACATGCTTGTGTTAGCAGCACAATGAATGACAATATCCATTCCTTCTGAAGCATCCAATAAATCTTTTTCATTGAGAAGATTACCTGCAACCCTTTTAATTGGCAGTCCTTCTATCGTTGGCGAAGATTTTCCTGCCTCGGTAAATCCCGTTACTTCATATTTACGAGCTAGTAACTCTCTTACTAAGTTACTTCCTAAAAGTCCATCCGGACCTGTTACTAAAACTTTCATTTTTTCTACGATTTGTAAATCAAAAATAGATATCTGAAATGCATTTGTGCAATCGATTTCACGAAGTAGAATTTGCTGACTTGCGAATTCCGCAACTAACAATTGTTAAAATTAGTCTTAAAAAAGCCAAAATCCTATACCAAATAGTGAAAAATACAATATAGTTGACGCATGAATAGTAGATGAAATTTCACCATAATTTTACCCTTGGGTAATTTATATAAACCCTAAATAAGCGAATTAGTGCGAAAATAAAATTGAGTATTTTTTGAATCAACTCACTTTACATTGAAATAGGCCAACAATTTTTCGTGAGTTTTCTTATATGTCTCGCTGAATACATTCCGTATTGAAGCAAAGTAATTTTGATAATCATTTTTTAAATCTTCGTCTTTTGTTTTGGCAATACTCTCTGCTACATCTGTGGCTATTTTATCAAATTTCTTCCTACCATTTTCAATTTGCATTGCCGTACTATTGGTCAATTCATACAAATCTTTTATTTCTTTCGCCTTGCTTTCATGTTTGAGTTGATCTCTCAAATTTTCCGAATAGGTGTTGCTGGCATATTCGGTAACAACTTCATTTTCTTTTTGTCGAAACACTATTGTTTTGTGTACCACACTATCACGAATAGCTTCATATTCTCCATAAGGTGTGGCAACCTTCATCGTAATGGGAAGAATATCAACGAAAACAAAAAATAGGATAATAAACATAGCTACCCACCAAATATGATCACCATTCGTTTTGTCCGCTTGTAATTGGGAAAGCATTTTTACTCGCGACAAATAATCAAAGCTCTTGTTATTTGCGGTTGACAATTTATCCTCATCTCGTTGTCTTTTCATATCAGCAACCAAAGACTTAACCAATGAATCTTCCAGAATAATTTGTTGATTCAACTCACCAATTTGAACGCCAATTTCTGCTGTTCGTCTACTGTTTCCTGGTATTCCTGAAGATGCACCACACGGCAATTCTTTTTTGAAACCACTTTGCTCAAAAGTTAATAAACTGGCTTTACAATTTTTTAAACTTACCAAGCTGTCCAGTTTAAGGTTAACATTTAATCTTTTTGCTTCAAAAGTTGAATCAATAGCACTGAGTTCATTTCGTTTTTCTTTTACAATGGCTTCTGTAATCCCTTCATTGAACCATAAAAGAACCATTGGGTGAGCAACTGCAATCCCAACAATAAGAGCAAATAAATACCTAACCAAAGTTGCTGCTAAAAAGTTGGTCTTATTCTCCAATTTTGTCTTGTACAATGTCGAAATAATGAACTTGTCAATGAACAAGATGATGAAAAACCAAATTATTCCGCCTGTAATGTATAAAGGCATATTACTAGTTACAGTAGAAAGTGCGTAGGTCATCGAAAAAAAACCAACTACAGCCGGAATCAATACCAAGGTTCCGAATCCAGTAATTTTATTTTTTTCTGAATGTGAAACTTGATCTAATATAGATTGATCTGCACCTGCTAACCACTGGAAAATATTCATGCGTTTCTTTTACTTTAATTGTACTATGCAGAAAGTACTGCAATCCAATCAAATATAGAGGAAAATGAATTTCGTTACAGTTTAAAGCTCCTTTTTAAGGTAGTTTGGGAAAAGAAATCTGTGAACGGCATATATTCGTCGGTAAAATGAAATTCTGCTCCCAATGTTAACTTATTAATCAGCGAATTTATTTCATTAAAAAGACTTTGAAAGATTAGTTAGAGTAAAGCAAATACTTTTTACGTGTGATTTTAAACTCCACCAATTTAGGTTGCCAAGTTTCACGAATTTGCTTTTCCGTCATTCCATTTTCAATTTGTGTCATTAATTCACCATTGCCGACAAGTAAATTCAAAAACTTAGCATTGGTAACAAAAGATTGATCTTTCAACAAAGTGCACGCATTCATGAAATACGAAAGGTTCAGTTTGGTTGATCGCTTTTTAAGGATTTCGGTTAAATCAAAACCGTTGCAAGTTTCGTTTTCCCACAATGGAGAACTTGCACCTTCCTGAGCACGTGGAATAAAAGAATAATCGGTTTCTGGAAATTTTGGATGTCCATATATTTCAAATGGGTTGTCCGTTCCACGACCTACGCTAACACTTGTTCCTTCAAAGAAACAAAGACTTGGGTACAAATAAATAGAGTTGTTCGTGCGCAAATTCGGTGAAGGTGGCACTGGCAATTCGTATTCTGTTTGGTGGGTGTAATTCTCCAGAGGAATTACCGTCAAATCACATTTCAGATTGTTTGGCAACCAGGCTTCTCCATTGATCATTTTACCATATTCTCCGATGGTCATTCCATAAACAATCGGAACTGGGTGCATCCCAACAAATGAGGTGTAATCCGATTCTAAAACTGGCCCATCGACGTAATTGCCATTTGGATTCGGTCTGTCCAAAACGATTAATGGAATATTTGCTTCGGCACACGCTTCCATTACGTAATGTAAAGTTGAAATATAGGTGTAGAATCGGACGCCAACATCTTGAATATCAAAAATCATAATGTCTATACCACTCATCATTTCTTCAGACGGCTTTTTCGTTTTTCCATAAAGTGACATAATTGGCAAACCCGTCTTCTCATCTTGAGTTGAAGAAACATGCTCACCTGCACTGGCCTTACCTCGGAAACCATGCTCAGGCGCGAAAACTTTTATCACGTTAATTCCAGAAGCGAGAAGAGTATCAACCAAATGAGTTTCTCTAATCATTCCTGTTTGGTTGGAAACAACTCCAACTTTTTTATCTTGAAGTAAAGGGATATAAACTTCGGTTCGCTCTATTGCTAATTTCAGCTTTTTAGGTGCGTTGCTTTTGATTTCCTCCAACTCTCCATTTACTGAATTTTCATTATTCTTAATCGTCTCTTTGGTGGTTTTATCTTTATCTCCATTGCCGGAGACAGAAGAACAACTGAACAGCAAAACAAGGAAAAGACTTTCAATGAAGAAAAGCTTTGTGTACTTTCGCGTTGATAATAATATTGGATTGGCGCACGAGTATTTCATAGCAAAAAAGATCTTTCTTAAAGAAAACGAAGGTAAAAAAGTTTCACGGCCGATTGTACGCATCAGTATGATTAGTATTGCACTTGCTATTGTTGTAAACCTACTCACAGTCGCTGTCGTTATCGGATTCCAAAAAGAAGTCCGTGAAAAAGTTTCAGGCTTTTCTTCTCATGCTTTTATTTTAGCAGCTGGAGAAGGAAGCATATACGAATGTGAACCAATTCGCAAAAATCAAGCCTTTTTTGAGAAATTAAAAAAGAATCCAGCGATTACACAGATTCAACCTGTTGCGTTTAAACCAATATTGCTCCAATCAGAAAAATCGGAACAAATAATAAAAACAGCCAAAGGAAAAGATTCTGTGATTTCTCAACAGAATATTCAAGGCGCAATTTTGAAGGGTGTTGATGAAAGCTTTGACTGGAGTTTCTTTAAAGAAAATTTGATTTCGGGTAAAATCCCCGTTTTTAGCAAGGACAAAATTTCAGATGAAATCGTTCTTTCGAAAAGAATTGCTAGAGATTTAAATTTCAAAGTTGGCGATTCTATACGTGCCTATTTCGTTAAAAACCAACCCGTGAAACGCTTTTTCCGTGTTGCAGGAATTTATCATACAGGACTTGAAGAATTTGACAAGAAAATGATAGTTGGTGATCTGCGCCAGGTCCAATTGTTAAACGATTGGGGAATTCAAGCAAGCATTGAGGTGATTGACACTATTTCCGACGGTTATTTGGTATTGAAAGCAAATGTTCAAGGCGGAAATGGTTATTACGAATACGATTGGGGAAAAGGTTTTGGTCAAACGATAGGGATAAAAATCTGTCCAAGTGTTGACACTACTTTCCGCTTAATCGCCCGCGATTATGGACTGAAAATTGGCAACGAATCGATGCCACTTTCTCTAGCAGATACCGCTTATTTGAAATTTACAATTACAGGAAAAGGCCGCACACCGTGCAATTTCAAACTGGACGACGAAGGCTACATTACCAGAAATTATTTAGACAATCAAGGCTTAAAATTTACAATTCAAACGCCCGACAAAAAGGTGAAAATTGAAAAAATTGAAGGCAAAGGAAGTGCTAGTTCTTATGTTGGCGGTTATGAAGTAAATTTTAAAGATTGGAACACTATAGATAAAGACGTGAAACAATTGAAAGAAGAATTAACCTTTGTCCCTAATGAACACGGCGAATTACTTCAAGTTTCGGGCATCAAAGAAAATCAGCAAGAAATATTCCTTTGGCTCGACTTTTTAGACCTCAATGTATACATCATATTGGTTTTGATGGTACTTATTGGAATTATCAATGTTGGAGCCGCACTATTGGTTCTAATTTTGGTGAAAACGCATTTCATAGGCATGATGAAAGCCATGGGAAGTTTGAATTGGCAATTGCGAAAAATATTCCTGATGCAAGCCTTTTTCATTATCGGAAAAGGAATGCTATGGGGAAATGCAATCGGTTTAGGAATTTGTTTTATTCAATACAAGTTTGGTGTTTTAAGTCTAAACCCAGAAGTCTATTATTTGGATAAAGTTCCTATTTCAATTGGTCTTTGGGAAATCCTCCTGCTAAATTTAGCAACACTTACCGTTTGTTTATTGGCTATGATTGTGCCGAGTGCTCTGATTAGTCGTGTACTTCCAACGAAGGCTATTAAGTTTCAGTAATGCACACTTCGACTCCGCTATGCGAACGCTCGTATATTTGAGGCAATAATCGCTAAAACAACATAAAAAAAGCCGATCGGGAGAGATCGACTTTTTATACTAAAAACTAAAAACCCATTATCAAACACAAATAACCAGAAATCTGTTTGATATCTCTATAACGTGAATGGTTGGTAATTGGTTGGTTGTTTTTTTCAAAACAAACGTTAAATGCTAATTTCTAAGATTAATTAGTTTCCAAACAGTTGCACGGAAGGTCAAAGTCTATAAAGGTTTGAGGCATTAATAACCGCCAATGTTCTTGAAATTTCGGACCGTATAAAATTCCTCTAACATCCATGGTTTTTAAGTTTTTTAGCTCAACCAATGACTCAGGGAAGCTGCCAACTCTCGTTTGAAATAAGTCCAAATACTCCAAATCCTTTAGATATTGGATGCATTCGGGTAGGTTTTCTATTGGATTGTAATTTAATTTCAAAACTTTTAGTGTTGTTATAGAACAGATAACGATAGGACAAATGGGCAATCTGTTTTTTCCGATATTCAATTCTTCCAATTGAGTAAATAGATTTATCTCCATTGGAATAGACTTCAAGCGATTTTTGGAAATGTCCAAAACTTTTAAATACTTGTATTGATAAATTTCTTCAGGTAATTGTGTCAATTTGCGTTTTCTCAATTCCAAACCTAGTACCAAGTCTTTGTTTTCCACTTTTCTCGCTTCTTCAAGGCTATATATTCTATACTCGGCAGTTGATTGAGCAAAAGAAACTTTACAAAGTATGAGCAGCAAAAATAGAGCGAGCGTGTTTTTCATCTTTTTTAATTTGTTCAATTAATTCATCCGTATTTGCGAATGTTCTTTCTTTTCGAATTGCATCCAAAAACTGTACCCGCAAAGTTTGACCGTACAAATCTTCATTAAAATCGAGAATATGAACCTCTAAACTCAATTGACCAAAGGCATGAATCGTTGGTCGTGAACCAATATTCATAATTCCTTGCTTCTGTCGTCCGTCGTTTAGAATTACTTCAACAGCATAAACGCCGTTTCGAGGAATTAATTTCAATTCCGTTTCCAAATCAAGATTAGCCGTTGGGAATCCCAATTTTCGTCCCAATGCTTGACCTTCAACAACCTTTCCTGTTAATTCGAAAGAATCGGTTAAATAGGAATTAGCCAAGGCGATATCTCCTTCCAAAAGGGCATTTCGGATTTTGGTAGAACTTACATTCACATCATTTATTTCTTGGACTGGAATTTCTATAACTGAAAATCCGAACTCTTCAGATACTGATTGAAGAAACTCTATCCCTCCTTCTCTATTCTTCCCAAATTGATGATCGTATCCAATAACCAAGGTTTTTACTTTGATTTTCTTTACCAAAATA
Organism: uncultured Flavobacteriales bacterium; assembly: GCA_963977135.1. Lineage (GTDB taxonomy): Bacteria > Bacteroidota > Bacteroidia > Flavobacteriales_D > Crocinitomicaceae > UBA2040. The sequence goes on from CAXBNN010000002.1 coordinate 268,605, forward strand.
TCACGAACAAATTCCAAAGCAGTAAGATTCGAAAAGTCAGTTGTAAAAGGGTAAATTATCAAATTCTGCAAACCAATACGAGCCAATTTGTCTATCTTCTCTTCTTGAGTCTGCAGTAATTTTAAATTGTGATTTTCTGGATTTAGCACAATTCGTGGATGAGGATGAAAAGTAAACAGTACAGATTCTCCACCTACTTTCTCCGCTTCTTTATTGATTTTTTGAAGTATTTTTTGATGACCCAAATGCACACCGTCAAAAGTCCCTATCGTTACAACAGGGTGTTTTGCCGAAAATCCATTTTCTAAGCCGTGAAAAACCTTCATCACTATATTTTTTTTGGCAAAGGTAATCATTCAACTCCTTAGTTGAAATGGAAATTTATTCCGCAATACATTCTGCGATTCTATTGGCTAAAATTTCATATTGCTCGGGTAGATATTCATATTTTTCTTTCAAAGCACCCAACATCTTTGGACATTCACCTGGTTCCGTTTTCCCTTCATATTGACGAGTTTTGCAATCGCAGTAGGTTTTCGCATCTTCATTAACCTCTTTATACTCGCAAGAAAAGAGGAAAACAGTTGAACATAAAATAGCAGTGTAAAAGAATTTTTTCATAACCGTAAATTAACATTTGATAAACGAAAATAAATAAAACCGTTACATGTTTGATTCTTATTCAATTTTCGTTTAGTTTTGAAAGTAACTTATAAATAATCATTATGAAAAAGCTATACGCGTTATTCGCATTTTCTATTGCCTTTGTTTTTAATTCTTTTGCTCAATGTCCTACTGGACAAGTTAACGTAACGGTTGATGTTATCACCGATAACTGGGGTTACGAATGCTTTTGGGATATTACCCCAACTGGAAATGGATGTGGAAACGGCGCCTTATTTACTTTTGGTAATACTGCAGAAGTTAACTGTACAAGCGGCGGATCCCAAGTCGCATCAGCTGGCGGATATGGAGACAATACCACAACGACCGAAGCAATAGGCTGTCTTCAAGTTGGTAATTGTTTCGATATAAATTATGTAGACGATTACGGTGATGGAGGAGCAATTTTCGTAGTGAAATTTAACGGTGTGGTGATGCAAACATTCGCTGCAACAGACTCAACTGTTACAGCTACTTATGCTTTCTGTGTCTCAAACCCACCAGTATACGACGCTAATATTTCTACAATCGGCTCAAAATATACAATGTTACCTCTTTCTCAATCATTGAATGTAGTTGCTCCAGCAGTAATTAGTTCGGATGGTACTGGTAATTTAACCGGAGCAAAAGCTAACGTTCAAATATTTAAAAATGGAACTCAAGTTTACGCTTTCAGCTCTGCTCCACAAACCATTAATACTTTGAATAGCGGCACTTATACTTTTTCTCAATTTACAGCATCAAGTTTTGGGGTTCATACTTTCAAATATTCTTCACAAATAGATCAAGTTGATGAAGTGTTGAGTAACGATACTACTTCATATGATGTTGACATTACCGATACTATTTATGCTGTCGATGACAATATCAAAGAAGACCTTATCGGTTTAGGCGCAGGAGAAAAAGGATATCTTGGCAACTCTTTTCAAATTATTAAACCAACTCAAGCGAGCTCAGTTTCAATATTCTTAGGTGATGGCAGCCAAGTGCAGGGTGTTTCTGCCGTGGATAGTGTTTTCAAAATTCATATTTTCAGTACCAATCCACTTGGTTTACCGCAAACAATTATCGCTACTACATCAGGTACAATTGAAAATGTAACGGAAAAATGGTACACGCTTTCATTTGCATCTCCTGTTAATCTTGCACCAGGACAATACGTAGTAGCAATTGAAGAAGAACACCACATTCATGAACTTGGTTATACATTAGCGTTTAGTCCGTTAACATCGTACATTAGTTCTGTTACACAAATTCCTTGGGCTCCAGTTGAAGACTTTGGTGCTCCAATCAGTTTCATGATAAGATTAAACCTTGCAACTTCAGGTTTGGCTGTTCAAGAATTGAAAAATACAGATTTGACGATTTATCCAAATCCAGTTTCTACTGAATTGACGATAGGGAATACACTGAAAGGTGCGAAAGTTCAAATTTTCAATCAATTAGGTCAACTAGTGCTTTCTTCTGAAACGCAAAATGGAACGACGGAAATTGACGTTCAAAATCTGAATAATGGTTTTTACACGATCAAAACTATTGAAGAAAACAAAATTGGAATTGCCAAGTTTGTAAAAGATTAGATTAATTATTTTCAACTGAAAGCCGTGCCTCATTCTGAAGTACGGCTTTTTTTAGCGTTAAACCTCGTTAAAAAGAAAAAAATACCTTGAGTTTCTGTTTGTCATATACCCTAAAAGTGGTATTTTTGCGGTAAATATTACTTCTATTTAGATTTAGTATAAATAAGGATAAGAAATAATCAAATATGATAAACGTAACGGAAAGTGCAAAAACACAAGCTTCGAAACTGATGCAAGAGGATGGCAAAGAAGGCTATTTCATTCGTGTTGGTGTGCAAGGTGGCGGTTGCTCTGGATTGATGTATCAATTAGATTTGGACAATCAAGAAAAAGAAGACGATAAATCTTTTGAAGACAATGGCATTAGAATCGTAGTCGATAAAAAAAGCTTTTTATACCTCATCGGAACAACTTTAGATTACTCTGGTGGACTTAACGGCAAAGGATTCGTTTTCAAAAACCCAAATGCCGATAGAACATGCGGATGCGGGGAATCGTTCTCAGTATAATTGGATACTGGAATATAGACAGCTTCGCTGCTGGAGCACGGATTTAAATTAAACATAAATTCGAATTCGCAATTGAAAAATTTGCAATTCGTAATTCAATAAAATGGCACAATACACAGAAAACGAATTAGCAAAAGACTTAGAAGACCAGGAATATAAGTTTGGTTTTGTTAGTGATATCGAATCAGACAAAATTCCAATTGGACTGAGCGAAGATGTAATTCGAATGATTTCGGCTAAAAAGGAAGAACCTCAATGGTTACTTGATTACCGACTGAACGCATATGCAGCTTGGCAAGAAATGACGGAACCAGAATGGGCGCATGTTCACTATAAGAAACCAGATTTTCAAGGAATCGCCTATTATTCGGCACCAAAACAAACGAAGAAATATGAATCTTGGGACGACGTGGATCCAGAAATGAAAGAAACCATGAAAAAATTGGGGATTTCAATGGAAGAACAAAAACGTTTAACGGGTGTTGCTGTGGATTTCGTAATGGATTCTGTTTCGGTAGCGACTTCTTTCAAAGCGAAATTGAAAGAATTGGGAATCATTTTCTGTTCTTTCTCAGAGGCGGTTCAAGATTACCCAGAATTGGTTCAAAAATACATGGGAACTGTTGTTCCAACCTCAGATAATTTTTACGCAGCATTGAATTCAGCAGTATTTACTGACGGTTCATTCTGCTACATTCCAAAAGGCGTTCGTTGCCCAATGGAATTATCGACTTACTTCCGAATCAACGAAGGTGGAACTGGTCAATTCGAAAGAACATTGGTTGTTGCCGATGAAGGTTCATATGTTTCATACCTTGAAGGTTGTACAGCACCAATGCGAGATGAAAATCAGTTGCACGCAGCAGTTGTGGAATTGGTTTCTTTGGACAATGCTGAAATAAAATATTCTACCGTTCAAAACTGGTATCCTGGAGATAAAAATGGTGTTGGAGGAATTTTCAACTTCGTAACGAAGCGTGGAATTTGTCATACCAATTCAAAAATTTCTTGGACACAAGTGGAAACTGGTTCAGCTGTAACATGGAAATATCCATCTTGTATCTTGAAAGGTGACAATTCAATTGGAGAATTTTATTCCGTAGCTGTAACGAACCATTTCCAGCAAGCCGATACTGGAACAAAAATGATTCACATCGGTAAAAACACGAAAAGCACAATTATTTCCAAGGGAATTTCTGCTGGAAAATCGAATAATAGTTACCGAGGATTGGTACAAATTCACAAAGGTGCAACCAACTCTAGAAACTTCTCGCAATGTGATTCACTTTTAATGGGCGATACTTGCGGAGCACATACCTTCCCTTACATCGAATGTAAAAACAGTTCATCGAAAATTGAACACGAAGCAACGACTTCTAAAATCGGTGAAGACCAAATTTTCTATTGTAAACAAAGAGGAATCGGTGAAGAGAAAGCAATTGGACTAATCGTTAACGGATATTGCAAAGAGGTTTTGAACCAATTACCGATGGAATTTGCCGTAGAAGCCCAGAAACTATTGACGATTTCTTTAGAAGGATCGGTCGGCTAATTGAAGTTTGAATTCTTTTCCCCTTCGGAGGGGGATTAAGGGGGAGGATAAACGAATATATAAAGAAAAAAAACACTTGCCTTCGACTCCGCTCAGTCAGCGCTCGAAGCCTAGAGAAAAGAATAACAACAAAATGATTAAAATAAACAACTTACACGCCACAATCGATGGCAAAGAAATCTTAAAAGGATTAAACTTAACAGTTAATGCTGGCGAAGTACACGCTATCATGGGACCAAATGGTGCTGGGAAAAGTACTTTAGCAAATATCTTAGCTGGACGAGAGGAATATGAGGTAACTGAAGGTTCAGTTGAATTCGACGGTACGGATTTATTGGAAATGGATACTGAAGATAGAGCTCGTGAAGGATTGTTCTTGGCGTTTCAATATCCAGTGGAAATCCCAGGTGTTTCGAATATCAATTTCTTACGTACAGCATTGAATGAAATTCGTGAGTACAGAAAAGAAGATCCGATTTCTGCGAAAGACTTCATGGCTTTGGTGAAAGAAAAATCTGCTTTGGTTGAATTGGATGCTAAACTAGCTTCTCGTTCAGTAAACGAAGGTTTCTCTGGAGGTGAGAAAAAACGAAACGAAATATTCCAAATGGCAATGTTGAACCCGAAATTATCCATCTTGGATGAAACGGATTCTGGCTTGGATATTGATGCATTGCGTATCGTTGCAAATGGAGTAAACACTTTGAAAAGCGATAAAAATGCTTCAATCGTAATTACACACTACCAGCGCTTATTGGACTACATCATTCCTGATTTTGTTCATGTTCTTTACGACGGTAAAATCGTTAAAACTGGAGGCAAGGAATTGGCTTTGGAGTTAGAAGAAAAAGGATACGATTGGATTAAAGCTGAATTAGTATAATTGCTGATTTCGGATACTGATTACTGATTTTTCAAACAATCCGTAATCGGCAATCCGTCACCCGCGAATCAATTAAAAATGGAAACATTAACACAAAATACAGCAGCAACTTTCGCCCAAAACTGGACGGAAACAAACTTGCCGTTTTCTAATACAAAACTTTCTGAAGCTAAATCAGTTTTAGAAAACACACCTTTTCCAACTACTAGAGTTGAAGCCTGGAAATATACTCGTGTAACGAAGATTTCAAAGCAAAACTTCATGAACCCAGAAGGAACTGTAAAAGATCTTTCGAAATTCAACATTCTAAATTCAGGGCCTACATTGGTTTTTGTAAACGGAATATACAAAGCTGAACTTTCAACTGTTTCTGAAATAGACGGAGTTGAAGTTTCACCGATTAGTCAAGCGAAAAGTTTGGAAAATCTTGGCGAAAACGTTGTTCTTGAAAATGAAGTTTTTAATGCTTTGAATACACTTTACGCAACTGACGGAGCTTTCATTCGTTTTGGAGCAGGAAAACAAATTGATCAAACAATTCAAGTTTTGTTCATTCAATCTGGTGAACAGACGCATAGTCAAGTTCGAAATAAAATTGTTGCCGAAAAAGGTTCAAACGGAAAAGTCTTAATGGCTTATTTCTCGGATAATGCTGAAGGTTGTTTTTCTAATGTTGTTACAGAATTGGAAGTTGGCGACAACGCTCATTTGGACATCGATAAATTGCAATTGGAAAACGAATCGGCTCTGCAAATTGCCACAGAATACGTTGCTCAAGGCCGTGATTCTCATTTCGATATCAACACCATTACTTTAGACGGTTTGTTGGTTAGAAACAACTTAAACATCGCTGTAAACGGACAAAATTGCAATACACACTTGAACGGAATGTATTTGACCTTAGGTCGTCAGCATGTAGACAATCATACTATTGTTGATCACCGCGTTCCCAATTGCGAATCTTTCGAATTGTATAAAGGTGTTATGGATGAAAATTCGACAGCTGTATTCAACGGAAAAGTTTTCGTTCGAAAAGACGCTCAGAAAATCAATGCTTTCCAATCTAACGGAAATGTTCTTTTAGGAGAAAATGCGACAATCAACTCGAAACCTGAATTGGAAATCTACGCCGACGACGTAAAATGCTCACACGGCTCCACAACAGGTCAATTGGATGAAGAGGCTGTTTTCTATCTGCGTGCTCGTGGAATCTCAGAAAAAGCTGCTCGTCACATGATGATTTCTGCTTTCGTTGGAGACGTTTTAGAGAAAATTAAAAATGAAGAAGTGTTAAACTTCGTTCAAGGAATTTTAGAAAATAAGTTCGGTTTTGCCACTATGGACTAATCGAAATAGAAGAATAGAAATTTCAAAAAGGAGTTCTTCGGAGCTCCTTTTTTGATTTCAAAACAAATAGAATTGTACTTTTCTGTACGAGAAAATTCTAAAGACAATTTTTAAATATAATAATCTACAATTTATTCCCTCATCACTTCACTGATGGGGGAAATTATACACACTTCAATATTGGGCATTGATATTTGGGAACACGCTTACTATTTACAATAATAGAATGAAAAAAATATATTATAAATTTCAAGAAGGTAATAAACTGGGACGCGGTATCTCAAAACATTGAAAATAGTGGTTTGCAAAAAATATTCAATAAAGATCTTAGAAATATTAGCAACAAATTGGGGAAATAATTACCCATATCAAATTTCAAAAAACAAAAACTTACTTCAATCTGTGATAAAATCAAAGAATTATAGTTAGATTGAGTGGAAGAATGATTTTTGCAATATATTAAGTCAACACAAATTAAACGCTATGGATACCAAAACAACAATTATCATGCTATCTAGCATATTTATTATAATACTTAGTATTATTTGGTTATTACGAATTAGAAAAAGTAGAAAACAAGATCCAGACTATCGTCGGCAAGATGCTGCCATGAAAAAGGACGAATCTAACAACCCAAATGCATAAACATTCATCGGATTTTTAAGGTTCTTTGATCAAATTCCAATATTTCTATTTTGTACTTAAGGCAGAATGGAATCTATACACAATAAAAAAATAGGCGCTCTTCAGAACTCTTATTTTGATTTCAAAACAAATAGAATAGTACATTTAACCGCATGGAAAACACAAAAAAATACACCGAACAAGAAGCGAAAGCCAAAGCAAACGAGAAAAATCTCAACTGGCAAATTAAAAACAATGGTTTAGAAAAAAACTATGAATTCAAAACATTTACAGAAGCTTTTGGGTTTATGACTAAAGTTGCCATTCAAGCGGAAAAAATGAATCATCACCCCGAATGGTTTAATGTATACAACAAAGTAAATATGCGACTTTCCACACATGATGCAAATGGAATAACAGACAATGATTTTTTGTTGGCAGAAATAATAGAAAAATTAAAATAGAAAATGAACAATTACAAAAAAGCATATGTAGCAGGCGGATGTTTCTGGGGAATGGAAGATTTATTCAGAACACGCAAAGGTATTATTGATACTGAAGTTGGCTATATCGGTGGACAAAATGAAAATCCCACTTACAAAAACCACCCAGGTCACGCCGAAGGAATTGAATTGACGTATGACCCAAGTCAAACAAACTTTAAAGAAATTCTAGATTATTTCTTTCGAATTCACAATCCAACAACGGTTGATAGACAAGGAAATGACAAAGGTTCGAGCTACCGTTCTGCTATCTTTTTTCAAAATGAAGAAGAGAAAAAAAATGCTGAAGAGGTAATTGAAATCGTAAATAAATCTGGGAAATGGGAAGCACCCGTAGTTACGACTCTTGAACCTTTTGCTCCCTTTTGGACTGCCGAACCAGAACATCAAGATTATTTGGTTAGAATTCCAAACGGTTATACTTGCCATTTTGAGCGGTTTGAGGAACCGTTTATTTGAGCTAATTCGTAAAAAAATAATAATTTGAAATTCTTGGTAGATTCACAATATGATTGTGTTCTACAAATCTATATTTATTAATTTACTTCCAAAATAATTTCTTATTAGTTAATGGATGATAACCTCCTTAACTATAATCTTCTCTCCTTCACATTACATCCAACTATGTAATTTATGTAACTATTCCCTAAAACCGTGTAAGGTTTTCCATTTTATGTTGTGGTAGTTTTGTCTCGTAAAATTCCTTAACATAAAGTAAAATGAAAACAAATAAAAAATTCACCAATGCCGTGATTCTAATTGTATCACTCTCATTGTTTGCCGCTGGTTGTGGACTATCCAAAACCACAAAAGGAGCCATGGTAGGAACTGGTGGTGGTGCTGTAATTGGCGCTGTAATTGGCAGAGCGGCTGGAAATACTGCACTTGGCGCATTAATTGGCGCAACTGTTGGTGGTGTTACAGGAGCTGTTATCGGCCGTAAAATGGACAAACAAGCACAAGAAATTGAGAATACAGTTCCTGGAGCTACAGTGTATCGTGTTGGTGAAGGTATCATTGTTGAATTCAACGATAAAATTCTTTTCGCTGTAAACGAATCAAACTTGAATGCAAGTGCGAAGGAAAATTTAAGCAAACTAGTTACTGTCTTGAACAAATACCCCGATACTGATATCGAAGTACAAGGTCATACAGATAATACAGGAACAGATAGTTACAATATGTCTTTATCAAAAAAACGAGCTTCTGAAGCTGCCAATTATATAAAAGAGCGTGGTATTGCGTCAAGCCGAACTAGTATAAAAGGTTATGGTGAATCGGCTCCGAATTATACAAATGATACAGAAGAAGGTCGGTCTAAAAACAGACGGGTTGAATTCTTGATCACTGCAAACGAAAAAATGGTCGAGGACGCGAAAAAAGAATCTGGAAATTAATCCAACAAAAAACAAGAAAATGAAAAACAAGATTTATATTTTAAGCATACTTATTGCGATAGGGACAAATGCACACGGACAGACAGAAGCCATTGAAGGAAAATCAACTTTCGGCATATATGGCGGAGTGAATCTTCAAAACATCAATGGAAAGGATGCGAATGGCGACAAATTGAGTAATTCTTTGGTTATAGGTTACAATATTGGTGTCAATTATGAATTTCCAATCGCCACAGATTTTTATTTGCAGCCAGGTATACAGTTTATCAAAAAAGGAACCAAAGGACCAGTAACCTATGCTAATTCTGGAAATTATACAATTGATCGTGAAATTAAATTGAATTATATAGAAGTTCCAATAAATTTCATCTTTAAACCAATATTAGGAACCGGTCATTTGATCCTTGGTTTTGGTCCTTATGTGGGTTATGCTGTTGGAGGTAAAGCTCTTTTTGAAGGAACAAATGCACCAGATGATACAAATATCGATTTTCGTTCAACAGTATCAAATACAGACCCAAACAACTTGATTTATTTCAAACGTATGGATGTTGGAGGTAATTTCTTTGTGGGTTATGAATTGAAAAGTGGTCTTAATTTTTCACTTACATCCCAATTGGGCTTGGTGAATATAAACTCGAAAACCACGAGCAAATTGGCCAATCAGAACACAGGTTTCGGACTAGCAATCGGCTATAGATTCTAGTCGTTAAGAATATGCTTATTATACTTTTAAAAGATGCCAGCTGAAAAGTTGGCATCTTCTTTTCAGCCAAACAAGCGAAAACGAGAGAGTCGAGAATTGAAAAGTTTATTCCTCAGATTTTGGACGGTAAAGGAATGGATGATTAATTTAACTTGAAACCAATATAAGTATAGGTATTTAGCCTTACTTTTACCCTTTAATAATTGGTATATTCCTCAATACGACTTTCTATGTTAGTACATGTCCAAATTACCCAAGGAGCATAAATTCATTGATCTTTCCGATTACGGAAGGCCAGTTGCAAAAATTATCGCCAACTCTTTAAAAAACACAAATTTTACACCTATTCACGTTACAATAGGATTTATAATTTCCGGACTAATAGCCATATATTTTATCCTTATCGGTTATTATTGGTTTAGTGCTTTTTTCCTCATTCTAAAATCTATTTTAGACGCCGCCGACGGAGAATTAGCACGTGTGAAAAACAAACCTTCTTACACAGGTCGTTATTTAGACTCCGTGGCAGATATTCTATTAAACGCTCTCATTTTTATTTCTATTTGGCATATCTCAAAAGCAGAAGTTTGGATATGTCTTTTAGCATTTTGGGGTTTACAACTGCAAGGAACTTTGTACAATTATTATTACGTAATTCTTAGAAATAGATTTAATGGAGATACAACAAGTAGAATTTTTGAGGATAGAACTCCTATTGCATTAACTGGTGAAAAACAAAGTCATGTTAATTTTCTATTTGGCTTATACAAAATACTTTACGGTGGCTTTGACAAAGCTATTTATTCATTAGACAAACATGCCGACAAAGGAAAGACGAAACCAAAGTGGTTTATGACAGTGGTTTCCACATTTGGACTAGGTTTTCAGCTTTTGGTTATAGCCGCAATGCTTGTTCTCGGTTTGAAAGATCTCATTCTGCCGTTCTTTCTATTATACACTGCAATGGTTTTTGTACTTGTTTTTATTAGAAAAGCGCTCTTTTAGATTTTGAAGATTTAACTTACCACCTTAGTTAAGTTTTATATATTCTTTTTGGGAAATTTTAAGAATACCTCATTCAACAAAATCTTCACTTTGGCACAGTAGTTGAAACAATCGATGCAAACGCTTAAATAACACAATCATGAAAAAATTACAATTAGCCTTATTAGCAGTCGGAATGATCGCAGTAGGACAAGTTAGTGCCCAAGAACATAGAGGTGAAAAACCACAGCATTCTCCTGAAGAACATTTCGCGAAAATGGACAAGAACGGTGATGGTGTATTGAACCTAGAGGAAATGAAGAAAGGTAAAGGAAAAGAAGCCAAAGACCATGAAAATCGTTTTAAGAAAATGGATTTGAATGGTGACGGGGAAATCACAAAAGTTGAGTTTTTAGACAAGAAAAATCATCCAAAACCAACCGATGATGAACGTTTCGAAAAAAGAGACAAAGACCATGATGGTGGAATTTCAAGAGAAGAAATGCACAAAGGTAAAATGGATAAAGAGGAACGAAAAGATGTTCGTTTCGAGAAAACAGATACCGATAAAGATGGCAAAATGACTAAAGAGGAAATTGAAGCTAGAAAAAGTGAAAAAGAAAACAACCCAAAACCAACCGTTGATGAGCGATTTGGACAAATGGATAAAGATGGAAATGGATCTGTAACATTGGATGAATTGAAAAAAGGTAAAGATGCTGAATCTGCAAAAAAACAAGAAGAGCGTTTCAAAAAAATGGATGCCAATGCGGATGGCAAAGTGACGAAAGAAGAATTCATAGAATTGAACAAAAAAAACGAAGAACAAAGAGCTAAAAAAGCTGGAAAAGCTGGAAAAGCTGGAAAAGCTGGAAAATAAAAACTAAAATATATAAGCCCTTCTCAAAATTTTGAGGAGGGCTTTTTGTTGATTTAATTTTTAGAATTGAAAATTCAGACCAATAGAATGAAATATTTTTACTCTTTGGCACAGCAATTGCTTAAATTGACAATATAAAACATATAAAAATGATAGTCAAACAGATACTAATTTTCGCCATCGGAATGATGGTAATAATTCCAGCAAGAGCGCAAGCAGAAAAAGAAAAACCGCAAGCAGAAACGGTGGAACCAGTTAAGGTCAATAAAAAATTTACTAAGCTCGACAAAAACTCAGACGGGTTTATCGTTTTAGAAGAATTACAAAAAGCGAAAGGTAAAATGGCGAAAGACCATGTAAATCGTTTTAAAAGAATGGATTCGAACAATGATGGTCGGGTTTATCTAGAGGAATTCAATGCTCGAAAAAAAGAGAAAAAAGAGGAAAAAGTAAAAGAGAAAAAAGCAAAAAAGGAAAAGAAAGAAAAAATAAAGAAGGAAAAGAGCTACAAAGTTGAGGACGCTGATTCCGACAAAGAAGAAAAATATCCGAAGAACGAAAAGAAAAACAAGCCTGCAAACAAAGGTAAAAAGAAGTAAATTCTTAAATTGGGATTAGAAATTAAATAAAAAATTATGAAAAAAATTCAAATAGCACTGCTAGCATTAGGGATAATGGCAACTGGGCAAATATCCGCACAAGAAAAAAGAAGCGAAAAAGAAGAACAAAGTCCTGATAAGCATTTCGCAAAAATGGACAAGAATGGCGATGGCGTTTTGACCATGGAAGAAATGAAAAAAGGAAAAGGGAAAGAGGCCAAAGACCAAGAAAATCGTTTCAAGAAAATGGATTTAAATGGTGATGGGAAAATCACAAAAGCTGAGTTCTTGGACAAGAAAAATCGCCCGAAACCAACCGATGATGAACGTTTCGAAAAAAGAGACAAAGACCATGATGGTGGAATTTCAAGAGAAGAAATGCACAAAGGTAAAATGGACAAAGAGGAACGAAAAGATGTTCGTTTCGAGAAAACAGATACCGATAAAGACAGTAAAATGAGCAAAGAGGAAATTGAAGTTAGAAAAGCAGATGTCGAAGCAAAAAAAATCGAGAGAGCCAATAAACCAAAACCTACTGTAGACGACCGATTTTCAAGAATGGACAAAGATGGCAACGGATCTGTAACATTGGACGAATTGAAAAAAGGCAAACAACCTGAGCAAGCAAAAAATCAAGACGAACGGTTCAAAAGAATGGATACCAACGGTGATGGCAAAGTGACAAAAGAAGAATTTGTTGAATTGAACAAAAAATACGAAGAACATAAAGCTAAAAAAGCTGGCAAGAAATAATATTTCGTAAATAAATCAAGCCTTTACCGATATTTCGGTAAAGGCTTTTTTTATATTTGATTTTTTGAGGATATTTGGTCTTTATGTCGTCTATGTTCATGAATTAAAGTAACCAAAATGAAAAAATTAAATACTATACTCTTATTAATTGTTTTATTGGCCGCAGGTCACACCTACTCCCAAGAGAAAAAGGCCGTAAAACCTAAGAAGTCAACTGAACAAAAATTTGCGGAAATCGACAAAAATAAAGATGGCTTTATCTCTCTTGCTGAATTGAAAAAAGTCGATGAAGAAGAGAAAGTTCAGGGTCATTTCAAAAAAATGGATGCTAATGCTGACAGTAAAATATCGAAAGAAGAATTTATAAAATATAAAAACGCCCAAACTGCTAAAAAACAAAAAGAAAAGGTTGAAAAAGAAGCAATAAAGAATGCTCCGAAACCAACATTAGAAGAAAAATTCGACAAAAAAGATAAGAACAAGGACGGTGTAATTACTGTGGACGAAATTAAAAAAGACAAAGGTGAAACGTTAAAAGACCAAGAAAACAAACTCAAAAAGATGGACGCCAATAAAGATGGGAAAGTAACAGAAGCTGAATACATCAAAGCTAAAAAAGCAAAGGCAGCGGAAAAAGCGAAAAAGAAGAAGTAGATATTGGGTTATTTGAAGCCTTAGGCATTTGAAGTGCTTCGCACATTTGAAGTACATCGCCATTTTGAATTATTCAAAAATATAGTGTCCTAAGAAGTCAATTTCATTTTTTCGCAACTCTTCGTAAGGTGGATTAAACTTGCATTTGTCAATAATTTTCACTACATTATACCATGAAAAAACAGATACTTGCATTACTAGTTACATTATTATTTACCTCTATACAATCAATTGGACAATCCTCTCTTAAATATGTGGACGCAACGATTGAATTCGCAGACGCTCAACGTCCTTGTATCCAGGTTAATCTTGACCCTGAGCCAAAAACTCTGAAAAAGGCCTGGAAAAGTTATCTAAAAGACAACTATGATTTTAAGTTAAGTGGAATTGGTTTTTTAACAAACAAAGACCTTTTGACCGCGGAGGAAATACAAGTCAAAGCTATTTCTCCAAACACAATGGATTTTTACACACACATCGTAGAAGATGAAAACGGTTCGGAAATGAAGGTATTTCTTCGTTTTGGTTATGATATTTACATAACCTCAAAAACTCATCCAAAAGAATACAAGGTTGTAACTGAAATAATGGATAATTTCTTGAAGAGTTATTTGCCCAAGTATTACAACGAATTAATAAAAGAAACGGAAAAACGAGTTTCTGATTTAAAGAAAGAAACGGAAGATTTAAAAGATGACATTTCCGATAACTCCGAAGAAATTAAAGATTTGAAAAAAGAAATTGAAGAACTTGAAAAAGAATTGAAATCAAATTCTGAACTTTTATGGAAGGCTACAAAAAAACTGGAAAAAAGAAGTGAAAAGTTGGAACGGGTAAAAAATCAACTTAAAAATCTATAATCGATTTTTCTATATTCAAAATAATTCAACACCTCTAGAAATAGAGGTGTTTTATTTATGCTAAACCGCTAACTTTTTCAACATTTTTTTAAAAATTAATCCATGAAATGGCAGAACCAAATACCAATAAATTCTACCCAAAAGTCCCTTCGGACGAAAAGTTGCAGTTTGGTATAATTCTCCATTGAGTGTTTTAAACTCGAGCCACGCTTCACCTGGCAATTTCATTTCGGCAAATAGTAAAAGTCGGCCTTCATCTTTGTTTGCATAAAGAACACGCCAAAAATCCAAAGCATCGCCTACTGCAATTGACGAGGTATTTGTTCGGCCTCGACGCAAACCAACACCTCCAACCATTTTATCCATTAACCCTCTTATTTTCCATAAAAAATTAGCTGAATACCAACCATTTTCACCGCCGATTCGCCAAATTTTATCAATACATTTTTCCCTCGATGAAAATGCTTTTTTCCTCTCATCTTTAAAACATCCATAGGAAGGAACATTGATAAAATCAGAAATCGAAAAATTCATTACACCACTAATTTGAGCATCTTTCCAACTTGAGACAATAGAATCTGACTCAATTTTCATAAATGCCTTTTTCAATGCTTCTCGATAAGTTATTGGTTCAATTGACAGAATGGTATTTATATCATTATTGCGACATACCACTTCTACTTTCATGCTATTTACCAAAGCTACAGCTAAATTATAGGATGTTGATGTCACGAAATACAACCAATAAGAAGATAAACGCGGTGTCATTATCGGTACCGTCCAAATTTTTCTCCATAATCCTCTTTCATCGGCAAATTCGAGCAACATTTCCCGGTAAGTAAATATCTCCGGACCACCAATATCGAAGTTTTTATTGTACACTTTTTCCTCGCCAATTGCTTTGGTTAGAAAAGAGATTACGTCCGTCACTCCAATTGGTTGACATTTTGTATTAAGCCATTTTGGAGTAATCATGATTGGAAGTTTTTCAACCAAATCGCGGATAATTTCAAAAGATGCACTTCCAGATCCAATGATTATTCCAGCGCGTAAAGTGGTCAATGCAAAAGCACCTTTTTCTAATTCAATTTCTACATTTCGCCGGGAAGCTAGGTGTTTTGATAGTTTTGTTTCATTGATAATTCCACTTAAGTATATTACCTGTTTTACATGTGTATGCATCAAGCCGCGGCAGAAATTCTTAGCCGATTTAAGCTCCAAATCTTCATATTCTTTGGACGTCGACATGGAATGCACAAGATAAAACGCAACATCAATCTCTTTAGGAATTGTTGTTAATGAATTTAAGTCCAACAAATCCAATTGCAAAACTTCAATATGTTCCTTCAAAGATTCTGGCGGGAAAAATCGTTCTGGATCGCGAACGGCACAGTACACTTTGTGTCCATTTTGAACCAAAAACGGCAATAATCTTTTGCCAATATAGCCAGTTGCACCTGTCAGTAGAATATTCATTCAATTTATTTATTGCAGATTGAAAGTTCAATCTACCAAATAATAACAACATTGAATGCTTTAAGTTTGAACCAAAAAAACAGTTCCTTGTACAGACCCATACAAAACATTCGATATGAAAGCAATTATTACATTTTTACTATTCGCTTTATTTCAGCTTACTGCAAGTGCGCAATCTATTTCTGGAAACATGAACACTGTTCTCGAAGGAGAAAAAGTGGTGATGAAATATGGCAATGTAGATATTTATCAAGGGAAGAAATTGGTCAAAAGTGTTCTCACTGATGAACTTGGAAATTTCAATGTGAAACTAGATACAGGTGTTTACAGATGTGAATTGCGTTACGATGGCTTTGCTCCTGTTTCGAAAACAATTGTTGTTCGTGGAGATGAAGTGGATGATTTTAAGGTCAAAGAATCGGCTGAAGGACTCGAGAAAATGCGCAAGGAAAGAGTAAAATCGGAAGCGTATTATCATAGTATTGCCAAAGATGGAATTTCTGAAATGTCGTCAGCACCTGTTAAAAATGAACTTGTTTCTGGAATGTCGGCAATGGGTAAAAAGTATTCCAAATTTAAATCCTCAGGCAAACAATCTGGCCCTTTGACGGCTGGAGAAGTAAATGATTTTTCGAAATGGTCGCTTTGGAATGGGTATGCCAAAAGTGAATTTGCAACTACTGTAGATGCCTGGAATTTATTTCCTCGAGGCAGATATACCGTTCAAATCCAAAATCAAGATAGAATTCCCGTTGCAGATGCCATTGTGCGATTAACAAATGATGGAAAAACAATATTTGAAACACGCAGTGACAATACTGGAAAGGCAGAATTGTGGTTGACCATGCGAAATGAGAACCCAGAAATTAAAGGTAGATTGAAAATTGAAATTGAAAAAAATGGGAAGAAGGAACAAATCAATCGCGTAAAACTTTTCGATGATGGAATAAATCACGCTACCTTAAATGTTGATTGTGAGCAAACCGAAGTGGTTGATATTGCATTCGTTTTCGATGCTACAGGCTCTATGGGTGACGAGTTGCGTTTTCTACAAAACGAAATCAAGCAAATTATTTTCGATTCTAAAAAAGTCGATGATGACCTAGTTTTTCGTTTTGCAAATGTATTTTTTCGAGACAAAGGCGATGATTATGTAACGAAAAACATGCCGTTTACAAGAGTATTAACTGAGGCCAATTCATACATTGATGAACAAACTGCAAATGGTGGTGGTGATCAACCAGAAGCAGTTGACGCCGCTTTGGAAACTGCTCTAAACGATTTGGAATGGAGCGAAGAAGCAAGAACTCGATTGTTATTTTTAATCCTCGACGCGCCTCCACACAACACTCCCGAAGTAAAAGAAAATCTCGAAAGGCTCATGCGTTTGGCTGCTAAAAAAGGTGTTCGAATAATTCCAATTGGCGCTAGTGGAATGGACAAAAGCACAGAATACTTGATGCGAATTTTAGCTCTTGGAACAAATGGAACCTATACTTTTTTAACGGATCATAGCGGAGTTGGTGGAAGCCACATGGCACCAACAACAGATAAATTCGAAGTTGAAACCTTGAATCAATTGATGGTTCGGTTGATAAAAAGCTACACGTTCATGCCTGATTGTCAAAATAATATGGATGACTCTTTAATAACTCAACTTGATTCCACCGTTCAATATCCAATCCGTGATACAATCGCTGCAGATAGCACGGATAGTATTTCTTTACCGATTAGAAATATGATTGAAATCAACTGGAGTTATTACCCTAATCCAACAAACGGAATACTCAACATTAAAGTTGATCGCGACGTTGAAGCGCTCTATATTACCGATATTATGGGTAAACAAATAATGGTGGTCAACGAATTGTTCAAAGATCGTGTGAAACAAATTGACTTGTCCATGTTCCCTCGTGGCGTTTACTTGATTCGCTATCCGATTGGCGATAAATGGATCAGCGGAAAAGTAGTATTGCATAGATAAGATTGCTGTTGAAGGAAATTGGCATTAAAACAACCATAATTTCCAGCATTTAGTACAATTAATTTTCATGAAGGCTTATCTTTATGGACGTGAAAAAAGTCTTGTCCATTGCCATATCAAAGAAGCTGATAATTCTATTTCTGTCATTCCCATTGACTTTTGCAAGTCTATTGGGTCAAAAAACGAGTGATTATTCATACGAAACTATTAAAGATAGTGTCTACAAATGTGTTGATCAAAATAAGGAACGTACGCAATTTTGGGTAGATTTCTATTTCTCCAAAGCTCGTAAAGAAAATAACTCCTTAGAAGAATGCAAGGCTTGGGAAAAAGCAATCAACGTAAGTCTTTATCAAAAGGATATCCAAAAGGCTTTAAAGCAATCGGAAGATCTATTTTCATGGGCTAAAAACTCAACGAACAAAGAAGTTGTTGGCCGAGCTTATCTTATTAAAGGGCAAATGAAAATGTATGAGCCCAACCTTAAAGCAGCTTTAGACAACTATTACGTCGCTTTGGAAATTGCCAAACCACTTAAGAAAAGTGATTTAAAAGAATTGGTTTTAAGCAGTATATCTAGTGTATTACAGTTTAGTGGTGACTATAAAAAGACACTTGAGATCCAGAGAGAAATGCTTGCTTTTTTTAAAGCAAAACAGAT
This sequence comes from uncultured Flavobacteriales bacterium, assembly GCA_963977135.1. Lineage (GTDB taxonomy): Bacteria > Bacteroidota > Bacteroidia > Flavobacteriales_D > Crocinitomicaceae > UBA2040. Next base: position 287,220 of record CAXBNN010000002.1, read on the forward strand.
TGATTCGAATTATACCAAAACTAAAAAGAACCAACAAATAATCTATTTGAATGCAGCACTTGCAACTACTTTTCGCAAAATGAATCTGATGGATTCAGCTGTTATCTGTGAAAAAAACATGACGAAGCTTTTAAAAGATGCCGATTCATGCACGAACAGTTTGCTCTTTATTTCTCAAGCTGAAAGAGCTTATAAAGAAAAGCGCTTTGCCGATGCAAAACCACTTTTTATTAAAACACAAACCTTTTGTCCGTCCGATGTCCCTTTAATGCAATTGAATTACAAATACCAATTAGGCAAGGTAGAGCATGGTTTAAAAAACTACCTAGTTACAATCGAAATACTTCAATCTGGCCTTGATAATTACAAAGTTTTGCCGGAAGAGGAAGCTTACATGCTCGACTATTATAAGCTTCTGGCGAATGCCTATAAACAAACGAGTGATTTTCAGAAAGCCAATTTCTATTTTGAAAAATACATTCATTCTAGTGCAGAATCTGCAAAAATAAAGGGTGAAGCAAACAAAGCCTTTCGAGAAAAAGAAATGAAAGATTTCCAAATCGAATTGAAAAAATTGGAATCTGAAAAAAAAGCACAAAGCAATTTTTTAAACTTAATACTCATATTTGGTTCTGGGTTCATACTTATCTTGCTTATTCTTTTGCTCCGATTCTACCGAATTCGAAAAAAGAACGAAATTCGATTTGAGGAACTTTTATCCAAACTGAATTCTTCGGAGAACCAAGTAAATATTATCGATTCAAAGGATAGTGTATTGGAAGAAATTGCCACAAGTGATGTAGCTCCCGAAATTACAACTCAAATTCTTGATGGATTGAAAGACCTAGAGGAAAAACACTATTTTTTGAATTCCGAATGCAATTCTTATAACGTTGCTAAGAAAATCAAAACCAATACATCGTATTTGTCGAAAGTGGTTAATCAAGAGTTTGAGAAAAATTTTAATACCTACATCAACGATTTGCGAATTAATCATGCGATTGTTCAATTGAAAAATGATCAAAAATTTCGGTCCTACTCTATTCAATCCATTGCAGAAGATTTAGGTTATAAAAGTGCCGACTCGTTTACAAAATATTTCAAGTTGCACACAGGATTAAATCCTTCGTTCTATATTAAACAATTGAATACGCTCTAGTATTCATAAACCAGAATTTTTCTATGTCCACCCTATATTTATAAATATGGGGTTAAAAAGCAGTCGTTCTGTACTCCAAACTGGCTTTTGCTTTATTTATTTGATTTACAGTGCTTTAAATCATACATTACAGCCCGATTTTCTTGAAAATAGGTTAGCTTTACTTTTCTAAGGATTTTATTCAAGCAATATTTGTCTTGTCGAATGCGACGTATCGGTCAACTTTTAATCATATAAAAATAATAATATGGCACCAGACAAAAAATCGAAAACCATTCAGAAAATTCACATTGTGAAATTCGGAATTGGAATTGTAGCTGGAATACTCGGCTATTTACTTGTAAAATTCATGCTAACTCTTTAATTTAAACAAATATCAAATATGAAAACAATTATGAAAAATTTCGCAATAGCCATAGGCTTGATGATCTCGTCAAGTTTCGCCGTTTCCGCACAAGATATTTCTGGTGCATGGAAAGGAGCAATTACCGCGCAAGGAATGGAAATCGAATTAATTTTTAATCTTTCGAAAGAAGACGGAAAATGGAAGTCAACTTTGGATGTTCCCATTCAAGGAGCAACCGATATTCCGATGGATCAGACAAACTTCGAAGCAAATGTTCTTACCGTAACTTCTTCTAAATTACAATTGAACTATTCAGGTAAACTTGAAAATGAAACGATTTCTGGAACATATGCGCAAGGAGGACAAGAATTTCCATTAGTTTTGGCAAAAACCGTGAAAACATTGCCAGGAAATACAACATTACCTTCCTCTGAAAAGGAATTATCAATATTAGCAGCAAAAGAAAAAGGAAGCTTTAAGTATTCAGTTGAAGATTTCTTTAAAAGCCCAGAGGCCTCAAGTTTTAAACTTTCACCAAATGGTAAGTTTATTTCTTATCTGAAAAGAAATGATGACGGCAAAAAGACTCTTTTTGTAAAAGATATTGCGACAGACAAAGAAAACTCTATCGTTAAAGATGGAGAGGATATCATAAAAGCCTATATGTGGGCGTCGAATGACAGAATTCTATACATGAAAGATTCTGGTGGTGACGAAAACTTCCATTTCTTTGGGATTAATCTAGATGGTTCAAACAACATAGAATTGACTCCGTTTCCAGGTGTTAAGGCTGACTTAATGGAAACTTTAGAAGAAGACGATAATCACATAATTATCAGTTTGAACAAAGACAACAAACAACAGGAAGAACCATATAAATTAAATATCAACACAGGTGAATTGACAAAACTATTCACCGTAAAAGAAGGAAGTAATCCTGTTTCTGGCTATCTGTTTGATAAGGATGGTGAGCTTAGAGGTATTTCTTACGTTGTAAATGGTGTTCAAAATCAATTCTTTTATAAAATTGATGGTGAAATGGTGGATTATCAAACCTTCGAAATGGATGATGTGTTCTCTCCTCTTGATTTTGATTATTCAACATCAAATCCTCATGATATCTATCTTGCATCAAACTTAAATAGCGATAAAACCGAAATCATTTTATACGACATTAAAGAAAGAAAGGAATTGAAAAAAATCTATTCTAACGATACGTATGACGTTTCTAGAATTCGTCTTTCTGAAAAAAGAAAGTATGAGTTAGACTATGTTTTGTACAACGGTGAAAAAACCATTGTTGTCCCTTTCAGTCCAGCTTATAAAAAAATTGATGCTCGTTTGAAAAAAGAATTTGGTAACAAGGCTGCATACGTTGTTGGTAGATCTAAAGATGAATCCATTCAGTTGATTGTTGTTACAAGCGACAAGATTGTTGCCGAATATTATACTTACAACTTGAAAACAGATAAAATCAAATTGTTGTATAAAATGTTACCTCAACTGAAAGAGAACGATATGGCAGAAATGCGCCCTATAACATTCACAAGTAGAGATGGAAAAACAATTCATGGTTACATTACTTTACCCAAAGCAGCACTTGATGGTCAAAAAGTTCCATTAGTTGTAATGCCTCACGGTGGACCACAAGGTGTGCGTGATAGTTGGGGATTCAATCCGGAAAATCAATTGTTTGCAAGTCGAGGTTATGCAACATTGAACGTTAACTTCAGAATTTCAGGAGGATACGGTAAAGAATTCATGACGGCTGGCTTCAAACAAATTGGTCGCGCTGCCATGGATGATGTGGAAGATGGAATTGCATACGTACTAAAACAAGGCTGGATTGAAAAAGATAAAATAGCTATATACGGCGCAAGTCACGGTGGATACGCTGTTTTGAGAGGAATGACTAAAACACCAGATTTGTATGCTTGTGGTGTTGATTACGTGGGTGTTTCTAACTTAAATACTTTCATGGGAACAATTCCTGCCTATTGGGAAAAATACCGTGATTTCTTGTACGAAACTTGGTACAACCCAAACATTCCAGAGGAAAAAGCGATCATGGATGAAATCTCTCCTTCTTTGCACACAGATAAAATCAAGAAACCTTTGTTTGTCGTTCAAGGAGCAAATGATCCAAGAGTAAACATCGATGAAGCAGATCAGATTGTAGAAAAATTACGTGCTCGTGGAATTATAGTTCCATACATGGTGAAATATGACGAAGGTCACGGTTTCTACAAAGAAGAAAACAGATTGGACTTGTACAGAACCATGATGGGATTCTTTGCTGAGAATTTGAAGTAAAATAAGAAATTAATAAAGTGAAAAGGAACTCGAAAAGGTTCCTTTTTTTTTGTTTAATCCAGTTTCTTTAATTCTGTCTGAAGTTGCTCAAAAGTCACTTCTTTGAAATTTGTTGGTGGTAGTTTGCCGTCATTTCTAGTTTGTTCCAGGGATAAAAATATCAAACCTCCTTTCATCATAACGGCTAAAACGTATATGGATAAATTCTTTGGTAAATCTATAAAAATAAATCGTTTACCATCTCTTCTTGAGCCAATTACAGATTTTCCATCTTTCAAGACAATTGAACATTGGGTATCAATTAATGTTTTTTCATCCAAACTATCAATCATAACATATGTAGGTACCTTGGCACTGGCTGGCATTTTATAAAATCGATCACAATTTATGTATCCCATTCTATTACTTTGCAAAGAATACATGGTAATATCATTGAAAGTGGCTTTACCCGCCTTCAATTTTTCTTGAAATTCGCGTTCATACCTTTCCCGTGCATAGTTCACATATTCTTGGTATGTTTTTAGCCCTAAACTATCGAGAATTTGCTGTGTCCTCTCACACAAACTATCTTGAGAACTTGGAGGTGAAGTAATCTGTGATTTATTCTTTCTAATCTTACGTAATCTTTTTTGACATTGTCGAAATTCACGATTGACGTTTTTTTGATTTTGATCATTAATCCCTTTCAATGTTGTTCCTATTCTTTTAATTCGACAAGGAATCAATCTACATCTATCGCAATTAGGCGCTTGTGGAATTGCAATGCCAACCTTATCAAAACAAGGTCGTACTCCAGCCATTCCTAGAAAATTGTCATCCATTTGTGCTTGCGTCCAATTCAAGCTGCTGTCAGCATCATGGTCTCCATTAAAGATCATCATACTATCCAAGAAAGAATCTGTTGGCATTTGAACCGTAAACTCTTTGTTAGACTGCAATTCTTCTCCTGAGCTATTCCGCGCTTCCAGTATCATCATTCCACCTGATTCTAGCAATCGTCCATTTGACATTGTCGTTAAATTAGCCAAAATAATATCCGATTTCTTGTAGGCTTCTTTTGCTGATATAGTCACACAATTGCCATCTGACGTAAAAGTATTGGCTTTAAAAAATACTCGTCCTCCACATTTTAAATTTAAAACAGTATCTCTCTTTGGGTTTATACAATATTCAGAAGTTGGAAGATTACGTAAGGCTAAAACTTTGAAATCATTTTCTGATAGGAGTCCACCTTTTGCGTAGCTAACAATTACCTCAACACGTCGATTCCTAAGTTTTTCTTCCTCGGTAGCATTCGAATTGACTGGTTTTTTTTCTCCAAAAGATTCTTCATTCGAGCTTTTCAATCCGTGGATCAAAAGAAAACGTCGAACTGCTTTGGAACGATTCTCAGATAAACGAACGTTAAATTTATCTTCACCATCGCTATCCGTGTGCCCAAGAAGTTTAATTTCCGTGATTTTTGATTTATCAAACAAGCCGAAAAACTGATTCAATTTTTCCTTTTCCGAACCGATGAGCTCTGCACTATTCGTCGCAAAATACACAATATGATTCTTCGTCCCTTGTGAAAGCAAAACGCCGTTTACTAAAATAAAAGCAAGTATTAAAATAGCGGATTTCATAGTTATCGTTTCAGAAAAAACGATTATTCTTGATGAATATTGCTAAACTAAATCCTTAATTGTCAATTACCAATTACCCTACTCTTGAATCGCTCTATCAAAATCTTTGATTAATACAGCTATGTCGCTAATGAGTTCATCGCGTGCTTCTACTTTACCTTTTTCTGTTTCCAAATATTCTTTCAAGTAAAGCTGTGATTCCAAGGTTTGATTTTCTTCGAATGGCCCTTCAAGATTTTCAATAATGGTCAAACATTCAAACGTTTCAAGAAAAGATCCCTCACAGGCAATGGATACAAACTCAGCCAAAAATGGGCTAAAATCTAGTTTAGATTGCCACATTGTGTTCAAAATATACTGACGAATGGTAAGATATTTATCGTCTCTAATTATTTCGATCATTTCAGGTGTCGCCGACGAATCGCTCAAATTTGAAAGAAATTCAATCGCCTTTTCTTTGATTGTTTCACTTTTGTGGGTTAGATACAATTCTACAACAGGTCGCAAAACATATTCATTCCCATCGGCCTCTAGTAAAGTAAAGGTTTTCAAAACCTTGTTCTCTTCTTTTGCACCTAAATCTTTTATGAGTTGTTGAACTTTTTTGGATATTTTGTTGTCCTCAGCCATCACTTTTTTCTGCAAAATTAGGACAATTGTCGGTTTTTTGCCGTCATATCGGGAAAGAAAATATCTTTGCATCTGAAATGACGATGAAATATTTAATCATATCGATACTTCTTTCCACTTTGTTTGTCTCAAGTGGATGTGTTGAAACAGTGAAAGAAAATTCGTTCCAATCTGTTCACGTCTTTACTGATTTACCCGATTCCCTTACTATAGGTGTTTTCGATGAATTTGAGAAGCAATCAAATACTCATGTTTTCCTCCATCACGCTTCTTCCGATTATATTTTGGAAAATCTGAAAACCGAAAAATGGCAATCAAAAGCTGATCTTGTTCTTTTAAAAAATGCCCTCGATCTAATTAACCTTACCGACGAAAGGATACTTCACGCTCAGCCTGTCAATGAGGATACAGTATTTTGGCAACCACTCTTTCACAATCCTTTTGTTTTTAATTTCCCTCAAGATACTGTGCCATTATTCACAAGTTATGGTCAACTGATAAGGAACAAAGACTCAAGGGTAGATGCTAAACTGATTCGTTCTTTTGATAAATGGGGAAATTTGATTCCGTCCTTAAAAAAGAACTATCTGATTTTTTCACTTGAAGAAATTCAAAGCAAAATTCTTTATTCAGACTCGTTAAAAGGAAAGGATATTATGTATGTTCAAATTGCTCCTTATAGCCATTTCAAGAAAACGGATAAAATTGTTTTTCCAGATCAATTTTTCAAAGGAGCATATGGAATCATTGGTGGAATAGCAATGATAAAACAAGCGAAAAACCGGTCCAACTCCCAATTGCTTTATAATTATTGTGAGATGCCAGCTTGGCGAAAAAAATTAGCGAAGAAAATCAATCTATTTCCTATTTTGGACGATGAAGCAAACAAAGCACGAGAAATCTTACTTTATCAATCACCGCCGAATTTAAAAGAAATAAAAAATTCCGCAGATTAGAGGAAATCTGCAATGGCTTAACGGTTTTTTAAGTATATTTAGTTACTTAAACTCCTGCTTTATGTTTCATTCTCCTTCTCTTGGCATTTGTAAGTTTCTGAGAATCAAATTGCTTATTTTCTTCACAACCCAATTAATTATTGGATTATACATCGCCTTTCATTTTTTCAAAGTTTCCCAATTTGCATTTTGGTTAATCGCAGCTTGTTCCTTTTATTTGTGGTTAGTGAATCAAATTGTTCGTATTTCAGGATGTCGCACAGAAGACAATGTGCTCATCTTAAAGAAAATAGCAAATAAAACTGAGTTGATGCCGGTAGAACGAGCAATAATTCAACCCACGTATGTCGGACGACAGTTGGTCGTAATACCATATTGATGGAATTCGACGTTCTGCGGTGGTATTAACGAATTCTGTGGAGTTTAGAAAAATAAAAAAAAGGCAAGCCATAAGCCGGGTTCTGTAATCCACCGAAGTGAATTGTCTATCATTTCTCTAGACCTTCCATCACTGGAAGGTTCAATCGATCTACCCTCCAAGTTCGGGCGAGCAACCCTCAAACCTTGGTTTACATGATCTTTCAGTCCGTAAGGTTTACCTTGCGCGCTTTGTCACCAAATCGCCGGTAGGCTCTTACCCCACCCTTTCACCTTTTCCTCTTCACGAATGAAGAGGTAGTTTACTTTCTGCTGCACTTTCTGTTCCCGATACAATCGAGACCTTCCCGTTAGGAAGTACGGTGCTCTATACTGCCCAGACTTTCCTCTGACGAACAAGTCGCCAGCGATAGACTAGCTTGCCTTTGGCGCAAAGGTAGTGAAATATGTGCGATTTAATTGGGAACTGGGTAAGCGAAAACAGCGTTAAATTTCATTGGTTTCGAAAGACCTGTAGAAAGAGATTTGAGCATTGCGTCTACTTCAACATTGATACGAATAACCTCGTTTCCTTGAGCATTAATTTCATGCAGCTTAATATCTTTTATAACAACCTTGCTTTTGTTATTCGCAACTTCAAAACTTGAGTACTCTTCGCCATCAATTTTCACCTCTAAACCTATTTTGTTGTCCCATTTAGGTTGATTATTTGGCATTTCACATACGACAAAGTCTTCTATAAAGTGACCGGAGAATGTTCCGTCGATAACGATTGACTTTTCTCGAACACCGCCATTTTGATGATATACTTTTGCCGTTATTGTTCGTTCTTCATTCCCAATATTTGTTGAGTGAGAAATTCCTGAAGCAATAATTTGATTGTCGATTTTCCAAACCACTGAGTCAAAATATTGCGTCGTTCCTTCTACCCAAAGCTTTACATCTCCATTTTCTGAAAGGAAATGTTTTATGGAAAAAATTACATCCTCCTCAAAACCAAGGAACATTTTATTGCAAATACTTTTTTGAGAACCATCATCGGCAAAAGTGAAATTTCCGCAAACATCATAAACACCAGGTTGTGAAATGTTCACCTGATTGGACCCACGAAATAAACCGTTCACGTACCAATCTACATTAGAGATATTTCCATCATTTGAAAAATTTCCTTTGGATAGATTGGCTAAAATATTAGTGAATTTATTTGCCATGCTTAAACTATCGCCAATCTTCAAATTTCCAACATAATTATCAATGGATAAATGACCATCGAAAATGCCTAATTTAATCGAGGTAATTCCATCTGTCAATTCTCCATAAGCATAGTCAACTCCATTTCTAGCTTCTACTCCATGCTTCATTGTCATGGCTTGATTCCCTGCAACATAGTTCACCGAACTATTACCAAATGTTCCATCCAAATAAAATATTGGATCATTACTTTGTGGTAGCGTTTCAATTTTTTTCTTTTTACAAGAAAAAACCAAAACTGAACAAGCAACTAGTATAAATAATATTCTCTTTCTCATTATCTTAATGTTTTTCGGATGAAGACTTGCCCAGAAATTGGCAATTTGTTTTCATCTTTTACCCAATTGGTATTCAATTGATTCATCAACTGAACTTGGAAATTGGCACCAATCGTTGTACTTGGAAATAGTGTAAATCCATAACCAACATTTAATTTCATTCCGAATGAATTCCAACCTTTCCTTTCTCCATAAATCGTTTCATTCCGTTTCACAGAATTGTCTTCAAGGTAAGCGTATTTCATTTTTGTGCTCATTAAATAGCTAGCCGTTGCTCCTAATTGAAGTGTATGCTTGTTAAACATGTATCCAACATTCACCGGTATAAATACGCGGAACATATCCTTGTAATTCATTCTATTCTCAAAAGTTTTTATTCCGTAACCATACTCTCTGGTAGTTTCGTTAAGTTCTACACCCGCTTTTTCAACTTCGAATCCTAAACCAGACTGAACAAACAGCTTGTTTTTTGTCAAGCGCACACCTGCACCTAAAGAAACGGCTTGAACGTGACTAGCTTGTGTATTCAAATAAGCTTCGCCAATCGTAAACCCTAATTCCCCATAAGCTGAGAAAAATCTTCGTTTCGAACTGTATTTCAACATAGTCGGTTTTGCACTTTGCTGCATGTCAATCGTAGATAATTGCGCATAGTTCAATCGACCGATTTGCGTTAAAACATCGCTTTCTTCTTTAACTTTAGGAAGATTAACAGCCATTAGCGTTTCCTGTCTTTCCGTTGGTTCAACAGTTCTGTTTGTATTTTCTTCTACAACTGGCAGCTCTTTAGCAGCTATTATAGGCGCTATAGCTCTAGATTGTGATTCTTTTTCAATAGTTGCATTAGCTTCGACATTGCTTGTCAAATTATCTGAAACATCTTCTTTTTTGAATTCACTTCTTTTTTCCGAAACGTCTTTAACTTGTGTATTGATAGTAACATTCTCATTTGAAACTGAAGAACTATTACTTACCGACACATTTGCACTTGCATAAGACTCTGCATTAGGATTTGCCGTGCTTCTATTTAAGTTTATGATCTCATTTCTATCGAAAATTGCTGTTTTTGCAGCATTTGCCGTTTCTAAAGGCAACTCAGGAGAACTTAATAAAAATGCAGTAACACCAAGAACAGGTATAGCAATACCAATGAAGTAAGGCCAAAGACGTTTCTTTTTCGCAGGCAACATGGCTTCCATTTCACCCCAGAAGGAATCTTGATAAGCGAACGCATGATCAGCTTCCGCCTTTCTTGCCATGTCACTTAATTCTTTATCCGTCCAACTCATATAACCATTCGTTTATTTATTGATTCAATTTTTTCTAATTTTTCACGGAGCATTTTCTTTGCTTGTGAAAGGTGCCATTTGGAAGTTCCCTCAGGAATATCCAGTATCTCGGCTATTTCTTTGTGCGCGTATCCGTCAATCACATACATGTTAAACACCTGCCCTGTAGCTATTGGAAGTTCTTTAATCAAATCCAAAATAGTCGACTCTCCAAAATTTGAAAGAGCTTCATTCTTATCACTATCTGCAAAATAATCTAACTCACTTTCGCTGTCCGTAATCGAAAATCGCTCTTTGTGCTTTTTCGTTTTTCGGTATTCGTCTATCAAAGCATTGTTCATGATTCGTTTCGACCATGCATTGAAATTGAATGCATCCAATTCAACATCTTTTAGCGCTTTGACAATTTTAAGAAACCCAATATTTAAAGAGGAACGAGCGTCTTCTTCGTTTTTGTGATAACGATAACAAATAGGCATAAGGGTAGTGAAACAGTATTTGTACAACTGCTCAATTGCCTTACGATCATCCTTAATACAGGAAACGATAATTTCGTTATCGACCTTCATCCAATTGTTTAACGTTAATATGATAGCATTTGTATGCAAATTACGAAATTTATATCATTCTTAAAATTGTTTGAGTATCTTGTAATTAGGAACGTTGGGAATCAACAATAGGTTGGAAAAAATGTAAAAAAGAATAATGAAACTTCATTTAATACGTCACGCGAAAACAGAGCAATTTTCTCCAACAGGAAAAGATTTCGATAGAGAACTGATGGAGCGTGGCAAAAAACAAGGTGTAGAGTTGAATCAATTTTTGAGTAATCAAGATTTGAAAGGTGCTTTAGTTTTCTGCTCCAGTTCAGCTAGAACAAGGGAAACCCTATCATTTTTAACTGATAATTTTGGTCCAGAAAATATTTTCTTCGAGAAGAGTTTTTATTTGTGCTCCGAGAAGACTTATTTGGATTGGTTGTGGCAGCAAAATCACAATAAGGATCTTGTTATCATTGGACATAACTTTGGTATTTCCGATCTTGCCAATTATTTTTTAGATGAAAGCAATGAAATGCGAACTGCTGAATATGTTTGTATTTCTTTTCCTTTTGAATCCTGGAAAGAAACTTCTCGCTCTACTGGTTCTTTGTATCTTCGGTATCGTCCTTCGGCTTAGCTATCTTCGAATTTTCAGGCATATAATAATAAATCACCTTCAAAGGAGAACTTACATTTAGAGAACGGATTCTTTCTGCTTCTTGCTGTTGCTCCTCCAATGCCTTCATTTTAGCATTGTAAATCCCTTCTAAATCCGGCGGTTCAATGCCCAATTCTTTTTCAATCTCATATTGATATTTAGGAGCAGTTGGACCTTCATTCACATACCATAAAGCTAGAATATAACCGATGACCATACCTGACAAGTGACCTTCCCAAGATATTCTTTCAGACGTTTTGAAAACGCCCCAAATCATTCCACCATACAGAAAAGCTACGAACAGTGCTAAAGCCTGTAATGGTAGAAACTTTCGTCGCCAACCACTAACGAATATGAAAGTTGCTAATGCATAAATAACTCCGCTAATTCCGATGTGAAACGAACCTCGATCTCCGGCAATTATCCAAACGCCAAGTCCTGTAAGTAGCCATGAATAAGCAAACACCTTTAAGGCAATATCTCGATAGAAATAAACCAACGCACTCGTTAGAATGAGAATGGGTAGGGAATTGTTTAGGATATGACTAATATCATTCGGAGCATGAATTAGAGGCATAAAAAGTATACCTATTAATCCTTGAGCTGTTCTTGGATAAACCCCGAAACGAACCCAATTGATATCGAATATTTGTTCCGCTGAATACACCAACCAAATGGCCACAAGCAAAATAACCGGATAAACGATGGCTTCTAAAACGGATCCAAATGGATGACTTTTACTGTTTTGCACAATTTCTTTAGTCAATTACTATGCCCGAGAAAAATTACCGACAGTTTGTCAGCTAGTCGGCTTTGATTAATACTAACTTCCGCTTTGGGCGGTCGTTTGAGGTGAGTATCAATTTATTCTTTTCACTTCGGTTAACAAAAAACAACTCGGTTTCGGTATTGATCATGACCAATGAGTCTTGATTTTTTGACAATCCCCATTTCTCTATTTGCATGATTTGACCCGTTCCATCTTTCTTTGGAGTGATCACTTGAAGGGCGCTATCTGCCTCAAAATTAAAGAAGGTTTGGTCTAACATAGTTGTTTGTTTTTCAATTATTTCTTCAAAGAAGCTCCTTTCTTCACTATCCAATGTCGCCAGATGATCTGAAAAGTCAATTTCCACAAGGCGCCATTTACCGATGATATAGTTTTCCGATTGACAAGCACCAAACAGTAATAACAATGCAATAAGGAAAAGTGATTTCATGCTTTTTTAGATAAAGTTAAAGAAAGAAGAAGGAAAGGCAACTTGGATAACAATTATTTCGGGCGTTAAGAATTCCTAATCACAAGAGATTCGAATTAAAATTAGTGTATTTTTGTTCTATCGATATGGAAGAAATTGTAAACAAAGTAAAGGAAAGCGGATTAATCTCAATGGATTTGGCAAACTACAAGCCGAATTTGGTTATTCAGGAAATTGACTTAACTGAACAACTTTGGCAAGGTTTAATCCTAAAAGAAAAAGATTTTCGAGCTTGGATTAAAGAAACAGATTGGACTCAATTTCAAGGGAAAGCAGTTTTCGTTCACTGTTCGGCTGATGCAATTGTGCCAACTTGGGCGTATATGTTGGTTGCCTCTCAATTGACTGGCGTTACCTCGACGTATATCATTGGGTCTAAAGGTGAACTCACAAAAAAGATCATTGAAAAGAATATCGATGCTATAGATTTGAATGAATTCAATGAAAGTCGCGTGATAATTAAAGGCTGTTCGGATATTCCATTTCCAGATTTTGCTATGGCTTGTTTGGTTGAAAAATTACAACCTGTGGTAAAATCGATTATGTACGGAGAGCCTTGCTCTACTGTTCCTGTTTTTAAGCGGAAATAACTTCGAATTTGAGCCCTTTGGCTTGAATAACTTCAATGATTTTTGGCAATAAAGTCTTTACTCGTTCTTCGAAATTATCGTTGTCGTGAAGTAATATTATTTGTCCACCTTTTATCTGTTTCTCCGCCTTCTGTAAGATTTTTTGAATTGGGATTTTTTCATCAAAATCGTTACTCAGCCACGACCACATGATAATTTTGTACTGCGGTTTAAGTTTTGCCGATTGCAACATAGAAACTCTTCCATAAGGTGGTCTAAAAAGATTATTTTCTACAAGTTTTGCCGTTTCATCAATTGATTCTTTGTAATCCTTCCATTTCGTTTTTGTTCCCTTTTCATGACGCATGCTGTGATTGGCAATTTGATGTCCTTCAGCTTTTATCCGATCAAAAAGTTCTGGATATTTCACAATATTTTGACCGACGCAAAAGAATGTCGCTTTTATCTGTTTTTTGGATAAAAAATCAAGAACCCAAGGCGTTAAAATGGGGTTTGGACCATCATCGAAAGTTAAATAAACGGTATTTGGTTCCAAAGAAAAACCCCACGTTCTTCTTGGAAAAATCCATGTAAGATACCGTGGGGTTTTGAAAAGATTCATGTTTTTTATTGACCGTCCATAATTTGGTCTAGGTTCAAGTTTCCTGGGTTAGCAGAAGGATCTTTCATTAAACCATAATGAATGGCCATTGCTTCCATTTGATCCTGAACACTGAACAACATTTTAGAATACATACCTGGACTTGCAGAACGACGAACTGATTCTCCATCATTTTCAGCCATTTGTTTCAATTTGGCATATTGAGCAGGTAATGCAGAGTTGTACCATTTGTCCATTACAGACTTCGTACGTTTCGCTAACGCTCCAGTTGGATCAAATTCAATAGCCGCAACTGAAATTTTGAAGTAACTATCCATCGCAGCAAATAAATCATCTGTATTTTGATTATTGAAAGTAATCGCTGGATTTCCTTTTACGAAATAATTCACGATAGACTCTAACTGACCGGCTAGTTCTAATCCTAATTTATCTGCTTTTTCTTTCGCTCCGGCTCTGAATAAAATGTCAACATAGTTGTGCAAGCTACCGTCGCTATATCCTTGGAACTGTTGCTCACCTACTTTGTAAACATCACGAGAAGCTTTTGGCTCGCCATGATCGTAAACCAATGTCGGCGGCATAATTTCAAGCGATTTGCTCACCAAAGCAATTGCTTTCTTTTTATTCTCAGGAATTATTTTATCCGCATTTTTCAGAATGTATTCCATTCTTTTTGCATTGTCCAATTGATTAGCTGCAATTAAATTATCAATATAGGCTTGACCCATTGTTTTAACTTGTTGCGCCTCATCAATTTTTCGCAAATTAGCATCTGCTAAAACTTCGAAATGTTGTCTGTATTTCTCTGTTTCACGACGTGTATAATAATCTGTTAAAACGCCTGGTTTGTTCATTTTACCCCAGTGGAATTTGTTCATCAAGTTATCATACATCTCGTCCATTTTGTATGGCACGCTGCGGTCAGCGATAGGGCTAATCTCATAGTTCATACCGTTTTGCTTCAAGAATTGGCCTCTGTACAACGCCATTGGCACAGCAGATCCACCTGGCGATGAGAAGTAAATTCCTCGTTTCCATTGGTTGTTCGCCATAATGTCTAGCATCATAACTTCTTCGCGCGTCAATCCGTTTTCAGTGAAAGTAAATTTAATTTCACTTGAGCATTCATCCACTTGGTCTTTCTTGATAACGCCTGATATAACTGCATTTTCAGGATTTACTTTTAAGATGAACCCATTACTTGGGAAGATTCTGATATCACCACGACCATCAATAGGAATTTGATTTGCATCGTTGCGCACAAATGCCATTGCCTCCTCTAAATTGGTGTAGTTCCAAGATTTTTCAAAATCCATCATAGCAGTTTGAAGTGCTTTCGCTTGTTCTTCGCTTCCTGCTTTAATCGTTCCCCTTTGAAGGCTTGAAAGAATTTCATATGACGCTGTATACTTCGAACGGATATTCTCATTCAAATCAGCACTTAAGTCAGTTGTAAGCGATTTTTTCAAAAGCTCTAATCGAGTGATTGTTTTTCCATCTGTTGCTGTAAATGCTGGCAAAATACCTTGCATTTTCGCATTCAGAGAAGCTACAGCGGAAACCGCTTCATTTCTATTCGCCTTCAAACGCATTTCAATAATGTTCTTAATAACATCCGAGTTTGGACTTCTGAAATACAAATTCAACAAATCCATGAACAATACCTGATCCGTATTACCCGCTCCCATCAAGATCTGATCTTCACGGAATTTAATTGGCAATGGCTCTGACTCGTATGCTTTCAATTTCATTTGGTCTGTATACCAGTCTGTTTGCATCAATGAAAGATTACAAACTCTTACATCCGTTCGTATACCTTCAACCTCTTGCAAATACCACAACGGGAATGTATCGTTATCACCTTGAGTGAAAAGAATTCCGTTCGGTCCACAGGATGTTAGGTAATTGTTTGCTAAATCATGTGCCGACGTTTTTTCATCTCTATCGTGGTCATCCCAACCTTGAACGCCCATTACAATTGGGACTGAAAGTGCTAATAAAACGGCAACGATTGCGCCTTGGCTTTCGGCTTTGAATGCTTTTTTCAAACCTACCATTAAACCAATTGCACCTCCTCCAATTGCCAACATTGTCAACCAGCTAAGTGTATTTGGCCATGAAACGATGCTTCCTCTATCTAAGATTAAAGCCCCCAATAGACCAACTCCAGCAATCATTCCAATTTTCTTCCACTCTTCTTTTCCGAAATTCAAGAAAGCGTCATAAAGTGCCAGTACGCCAAGTCCTATCCAAATCGCAAAGAAATAGAAGGAACCAGCATAAGCATAATCACGCTCTCTTGGTTCATACGGTTTTTGATTCAAATAAATTAAAATCGCGAAACCTGTGAATAGGAAAACCAAGGATACCACAAATGCATCTTTTGGTGCTCTGTAGAAATGGAAAACCAATCCTATTATTCCTAGAATCAATGGCAAGAAGAAGAATTTGTTATTCGAAGGGTTTTGTGTTGTATAGTAAGGAGCTTCTGATTGGTCTCCCAAACGAGCATCATCCACATAAGGGAAACCTGAAATCCAGTTTCCTCTCATTTGATCACCGTGACCTTGAATATCATTTTGACGACCTGCAAAATTCCACATGAAATAACGCACGTACATCCAATTAACTTGGTAACGGAAGAAGTACTGCATATTTTCTCCAAAAGATGGAAGTCGTTGACCATCTGAACCAATCTCAGTTCCCGCATCTTCGGACGGATCATAACCAGACCAACGTTTGTAGCCATTTACTTTTCCATCATCCGTTGCACTCCAATACATTCTTGGAAAGAAAACCGATTGTTCGTAGGTCGCAACTTGATATTTACGACTATCTGCATTCGATTCAAAGTATTTCTCATCAACAGATGCGCCGCCTCCTAATTCTTTTGCAAAAGCATTCGCAGCGACTTCACTTTTGAAACCTTTTACATCAATATCGTTTTTAGTTACAACAAATCTTCTTAAATAAAATGGCGAACGATCTTTCCATTCTGCTTGTGGATTCGTTTTTGAATTCCATTGTTGACCAAATAAAATTGGATTAGAGCCATATTGCTCACGTTTCAAATAAGCATGTAGTGTTACCAAATTCTCTGGGTCATTTTCATCCAAAGGTGTATTTGCATTGGAACGAATTACGATTACCGCAAACGAACCATAACCAATCAATAACAATATCATACCCATTGTGATGTTGTACATCAAGGTATTTCCATTTTTGCGCGCTCGTCTGATAAAATAAACCGCAGCGGCAACAATTACAGCAAAGAAGAAAAAAGTTCCAGCGTAGAAAGGTAAACCCAATGAATTCTTGAACATTACTTCTATTGATGAAGCCAATGCTACTGTTCCAGGAATTACGCCCTCTTGAATAAAGCCAAGTACTAAAATGGAGATTAATCCTGTTAGAATAAACCACTTTAAAGTGATCGTCTCGTGGTATCTGAAGTATATTACATAACCAATAGCTGGTACAACAAGGATTCCCAAAAGGTGGACTCCAATTGCTAAGCCTAATAAAAACAATATCAACAACAACCAACGGTCTGGATAGATGTTCTCTGCCAATTTGTTAGCATTGCGAAGTCCCATTTCCTCATCCCATTTTAAGATAGCCCAGAAAATAATCGCTGTAAACAAAGATGCCATGGCATAAACCTCACCCTCAACCGCTGAAAACCAGAAGGATTCAGAGAAAGTGTAGGCAAGTGCGCCAACAAAAGAACTTCCTAATATGGCAATTTGATCTCCAACAGATAATTCGGGTTTGCGTACTGAAATGATTTTTTTACCCAACATGGTAATGGACCAGAACATGAATAGGATGGAGAATGAACTACTCAATCCACTCAAGCGATTCATCCAAACCGCTACATTTTCAGGTGCTGCAAAGAATGAAAACAAACGACCAATAACCATGAAAAGCGGTGCGCCTGGAGGGTGACCAACTTCTAATTTGTAGGCTGCTGTTATGTACTCGCCACAATCCCAAAGACTTACAGTTGATTCTGCGGTCATGAAATAAACAGTAGTCGCAATTAAAAAAACGAACCATCCAAGGTACGTGTTCCATTTGTTAAATGTCATAGAGTTCTTTTTTGCTGCACTACTGACTCCGTTTTTACTACAGAATCAGCCCTGCATCAGTTTATGCTTTGCGAATTTAGGAATATATCCGATGGAAGAAAACTTTTGCTAATCAAAAAATGCCAAAAATTTCAAAATCAAGGTTTTAATTTTTTCTTGAAAAAAAAATCGCACTTCCTTGGTCAGAACGTTTTTTGTTTCTAAATTTGCACTCGATTATTGGCCCATGGTGTAACTGGCAACACGTTGGTTTTTGGTACCGAAGAGTCTAGGTTCGAGCCCTAGTGGGCCAACGGAAATGAGAGAAAAAAGGTGAGCAGAAATGTTCACCTTTTTTCGTGGGCATAGGTTTTTCTTAGAATTGTCAAAAAAGAGATATTGTGGGTGGGGACGGTTTTGGGGACGGAAATATTAAGTGCGAATACTTTAATTTCAAATAATTTTGTCAAGAGAAACCAAAAAAGCACCAATTACATTTCTACCCTCTTTTCAATTCAATAACCTTGATCTCAGGCTTAATCCCAACTCTACCTGGATAGGCTAAAAATCCAAATCCACGATTGACATTTAGGTATTGCCCTTTTTCTTCGTAAACGCCTGCCCAACGCGGGTAGCGCCATTGGACTGGACTGAATTTCAACCAACCTAGGATTTCGATGCCGAATTGCATTCCGTGGGTGTGACCAGCTAAGGTTAAATGGAAGTGTTTCTTTGCCATGCTAAATAAATGTCCTTTTGGTAAAAGCACATGCGCATGAATCAGATCTACCTTATCCAAGAGATTAAACCCTCTTTTAAATGCCTTCCGCTGATTGAAATAACGATTGATGACATTCTTTCCTCGCGAATAGCGAATGCGAATCTCACGATATCCTTTGATTTGTTGGTCTTGAATGTGAACGGGTGCACTGTTATCTAATGCTTCGAGCACAATCACGGTGACTGTATTTGTTGTGGCGATGAGTTCAATTTGTTGTTCAACAAAATTCCCTAAAAATGGTTGTGCTTGGGTTGGGTACCAAGAACTCAATACAAGTATGTTTTTCCCGTGGTTCATTGTTATCAATGAAAGTTATAATTGTTGAAGAAATGAAATTTATTCTGCGTGAATAGGAGGAGGTTGGAGGATATTGTTGGATTCATTGATGCTAACTTTTTCTGAATGTAGCATCGATATAAGCTTTAGAGTTTCACTTAACTAAAAACACCCCCCTTAATTGAAATTGAGGAGGGTGTTTGATAATACTAAATAAGTACTTTACGAGGCCTAATTCTTAATCCATCGTTTTATTGCTGTCGCTCCATCACTTTGAATCTTTAACATGTATACTCCTGGTGATAAGTTCGACACATCAATTGTTTTCTCCTGTTGCATATCGCGCAGGTCAATAGAATTTATTTGTCTTCCATTCATGTCATAAATAGCTAACTGCTGCAATTTTATGTTGGTAGGCTTTGCGATTGTAACATTGTTGTTAGCAGGGTTTGGATATAAGCTAATACTATTTCCAAGAGCAAGATCAGCAAGACCTAAAACATTCGTACCATCTAGTGTAATAGCAGTTTGTGCCAATGCTTTACCATCCAAAGTTGCTCCAGTTTGCATATCAATCAGTGTTTGACATAAAATGATTCCACTGAAGTTAGATGTTGTTCCAAGTGTAACATCACCAGCAACTTGCCAGAAGATATTAGATGCTTTTGCTCCTCCACTAAGAGTAATAATGGCTCCGTTAGCTACAGTTAAGTTCTGCGCAATCTCGAAAATCCACACGTCAGTAGCACTTCCTGAGATCGTAAGACCTCCAGCAGAAACTAAAACTCCGCTACTCCATTTATAAACACCAGTTGTTAAGGTCTGCCCTGTAAGATCCCCAGTGTAAAGTTCAGTATAATCCGGTGCTCTTCCAGCTGCGTCAGTATATGCGGTTTGCATATCACTTATAGCTGATGTCAAAATTGTTGGAGTAGGAGACGCATAGTCTGCCGCATATATTTGTCCACTCACTAAAGATGAAGTTGCAAATTCACCTGATGCATCTAATATTAAATTAAATCCAGTGATGGAAGAAGCATTATTTGGACTAACCCCAATATTTCCAACAATTGATGTGGATCCTGTAGTTGAAACGCCAGTTTTTGCTAGCATTACGAAATTGTTAGAAGTTCCAAGGTCTACTGGTGATGGTGAGGTTTGAGACACTGCAGTCGCAGGTATCATTACGGTAATCATCAGAATTGCTCCAAGAAAGTATCTTAAATTGATTAAAGTTTTTCTTGAATTTTGTGTAAAATTTATCATGTTTTATAATTAATACCGTTAAGGTACACCATCGAGATCGAGTCTATCTTATACTATTATATCTAGAAGTTACATAATTCACAGATTTACAGCCTTAGAAGGCGTAATTGTTGAGGGAATGAAATTTAGTGTTTTGATTAAATGTTGATCAAGACTTTGCAGTTAGGGGTTTTATGATAGTATATTAAGAATTATTAAAACAATAGATAAAATAACAAACACGAAAGAAAGTATCGAAACCCCTAGAAAACGTATAGGCGTGAATTCTAACTTATATTCGTATTTAAGAAACTCTCTTAAACTATATACCCCCATTAAAAACACGAATAGTATGATGTACCATTTAGGAATGATAATATTACCCATAACTTAGAATTGTCAAATTAGAATAGGTCTTCACACATTTTCACCAAAACATTAACTCATTTTCCTCAATTAAAAACTATCCGACACAGGTAATTTATACACCCTACCCTCCCTATATTGAATATTGTAGTCTTTCATCGCCTCTGCACTCACAGGAAGGAAATCTTCTGAATAATTGTGGCTGTTTGTTTCTGTTGTGATGAGAAAGGTGGCTTTGTCTGAAATGATCAGCGCTAGTGCGTTCTATGAAATCAAGAAAAAAGGAATTCTACCCTCTTTTCAATTCAATAACCGTGATCTCTGGTTTAATCCCTACTCTGCCTGGATAGGCTAAAAAACCAAATCCACGATTGACATTTAGATATTGTCCTTTTTCTTCGTACACGCCTGCCCAACGTGGGTAGCGCCATTGAACTGGACTGAATTTCAACCAACCTGGGATTTCGATGCCAAATTGCATTCCGTG
The DNA here is from genome assembly GCA_963977135.1 of uncultured Flavobacteriales bacterium. GTDB lineage: Bacteria > Bacteroidota > Bacteroidia > Flavobacteriales_D > Crocinitomicaceae > UBA2040. The sequence continues at coordinate 308,320 of CAXBNN010000002.1, forward strand.
GGTGTGACCAGCTAAGGTTAAATGGAAGTGTTTCTCGTCATTTACAACTTGCGCATCCCAATGAGAAGGATCGTGACTCAAGAGTATTTTAAATTCTTCTTTGCTCAGACCTTCAACGGCTTTTTGCAAGTCACCAGCTTTTTTAAATCCTCCGGCACCCCAGTTTTCTATTCCAACTAAGGCGATTTTCTGTCCATCTCTTTCAAAATGTCTGTGTTCATTAAGCAATAAATCAAAGCCTATTTCCTTTTGAATTTGTTTCAAATAATCCAGATTTTCATCTTTTGCTTGTTGACTTTCCCACTGAATGTAGTCGCCATAATCGTGATTTCCAAGAATGGAGAAAATACCCATAGGTGCGCTTAGTTTCGAAAAGGTTTCCATCCAAGGAAGCATTTCACTCGCCTCATTATTGACTAAATCACCTGTAAAAAGGATGACGTCGCTTTTTTGGTCGTTAACCATATCGATAGCATACTTTATTTTTTCAGGATTGTCAAAACTACCACTGTGAATATCAGAAATTTGGGTAATTCTAAAACCATCAAAAGCTTCGGGAAGGTCCGGAAAAGTCATACTGTGACGAATAACTCTATAATCATATTTCCCGCGAATCATTCCGTATATCATACCGACAAAAGGAATTGCCGCCACTCCTAATGCTATTTGACTTACTGCTTTTCGTCTGCCTGGAAAGAATGAGACTGGTGTTTCTTTAGAAAACAGTTTACGGCCGATGCCAAAAAGGAAGCGATAGATATCTTCTCCAAAAAGGAAAATGATCAAGAAAAAATCAAAGACCATCAGCGTCATCATAAATCCTATTGCATAATTTCGAATAGGGTTTAGATTTTGTGATTTATCACCTGAATTGAATTGATAAATAATATTGGCAATTGCAAGAATTCCAACCACCCAAAAACCAATTTGAATCCACTGATTTTTAGTTACTGTGCGAATGGCTTGAAAAGCATACCATTCGAAAAGTAGAAAAATGAAGATGATAATTAACTGTCTCATAGAATATGAGAACAAAAGTAAACGCATTCAGTTCTCTGACACCTATCTTTAGTAAAATTAACACTCGCGTATTCATTTTTTAATTCTTGTCCCATAAAAGACAAGCCAGAAAAAAGTTCGTTTCTAAAATAATTTATATATTGTAACTGAGGTTATTATGTTTAAACCCGTAAATTTACGCTACTAAAAAAGTTCTATTTGTGAAAAACAATACATCAGTATGGATTTCAAATTCTATTCGCACCTACTCCAACCGTTTAGCGTTGTTATGCTTTTTTGCACTTTTCATGAACTTTAATATAACGGCACAAGACCATATAAACATGGACTTTGTGTTTATTAGTTCTAATTCAACTCAAGCCGACTTTGATGTCATTTTAACCAATGACGGAACAACCACCTTGAAATTTAATAGTATCGTGATGAGAGGTGACAATGATGCAATTGCAAATATTGCTACTGCCGGTTCTGTTGTTACATGTTCAGCTCTTCAAAACAACACAAATCCTGCTTGGTCTTTTCTTGGTAATGTTTGGCCAGGAAATGGCGCTGTTGTTACTTACAATCAAAATGGACCTACTTTTAAACTGAATTTTAGTTCTGATCCACTTTTTTTTCCATCCGTACTTCGACCAAATTTGCCAATTGGAACATCTGTGAATATAGGCCGTTTCCGTTTGTCTATCGCCGGTGGTAGTTGGATACCAAACAGTCAACTTAATTTTACGTGGCATGCCTTAGCCGGCGTAATTTGCGAAAACGCTAGCGGAACCTTAATCACTTTAAACTCTTCGCCATCAACCATTACAAGAATAGTTTCTATAAACCAACCGCTAAATCCAACACCACCAATCGGCGTGATTTCGGGAAATGACACAATTTGCGCCAACGTAGGTTCAGCAAATATTAGTGTGGCTGTAACGGGAGGATCTAGCCCTTACCAATTGGTTTATACCAATGGAACTACAAACGATACAATACTAAATTATTTAAGCGGGACACCAATAACTGTGTCACCGGCGGTAAACACGACATTTACCCTTGTTTCGATCAATGATTCTATAGCTGGACATTCAGGTTCAGCCGTGATAACCATGATAACTACTCCCCCAGTTCCAGATTCAGCTTCATTGGCAACAGTAATTTCTTTGTGTTCAGTGAGTTCAATACCACCGCCAACTGCAACAAGTATCTGTTATGGAGCAATTACTGGGACGCCTGATCTTACTTTCCCAATTCTTGGACAGGGATCGAGTACCGTTACTTGGACATTTGATGATGGGAACGGAAATACTTCAACTCAAACCCAACAGGTTATTATAACGGATACGACAGCTCCAGTTCCTGATATCGCTTCACTTCCAAACTTAAGTGGAAATTGTTCTTTGTCTTTAACTCCACCTACCGCCATCGATATTTGTGAAGGGACAATTACTGCTACAACATCTACAATATCGCCAATTACAACTGCAGGCCTTACCGTGGTAACATGGATTTATGACGATGGGAATGGAAATACTGTCACGCAAACTCAAAATGTAACATTAAACGCTCCAGATGCTTCCGTAACTCAGACGGGCGCTACTTTAACTGCGAATTCTTTGACAGCGTCTTATCAATGGTTAGACTGTGATAATAGTTATGCAATCATTCCTGGTGCGACAAGTCAATCATTTAGCCCAAGTATTTTGAATGGCAATTATGCCTTGAAAGCAACTGAATTTGGATGCACGGATACTTCGATATGTTACAATGTCGATTTCACTGGCTTGGAAGAAACAATTCAAAACGTGGCGATTCAAATTTACCCAAATCCTAGTGTTGGAATTTTTAATGTTGATTTGTTTGGGTTAAATAATGAGCCGCTAGACATGCAAATTGTTGACTTAACTGGTAGATTGATTTTATGGCAGAAACTTGAAAACATTTCTGGAACATCTGTTCAAAAACTAGATATTTCAGAAAACGAAAATGGAATTTATATCCTCAACCTTATCCTCAATAAAAGAGTAGTTCAATCCAAACGAATTATTAAGTATTAAAAGATTCTCTCATTTAGTTTACTTCTAGTTCTCAAAATTTCTGCGAACTATTTTGAATCCAAAAGCTCAATTCTTGGATATGATTTTTATCTAACAGAAAATAATTACATTGTGTGATTAATTTTTAAACCTATTGATTATGAATGAAACTATTTTAGACGATTCAGTATCTGGATCAACAACAGGATTTACAGAAAAAATCAAAGAATACCTTGCTATCATTGGTAAATGGGCAAAATTTTTCTCCATACTTGGATTTATTGGAATGGGATTCATGTTATTGGCAGGCTTGGCTTTTTTACTATTTGGCAGTTTACCAATGGTTGACAGTCTTGGGGGAAGTAGTGTTTCTGGTTACGGAAATATGACATTCATGCCAAAACTAATGGGGTTCATTTATATCATAATGGCAGTGCTTTACTATTTTCCAGTGCTTTACATGTACAATTTTGCAATCAAAATAAAAGTAGCCTTGGCATCCAATAGTCAACATGAATACGAAATTGCTTTTGAGAATTTGAAAAAGCATTTCAAATTTGTCGGTTTAGTAACTGTAGTTATTTTGTCTATTTACGCCCTAATTTTCGTGCTTGGTTTATTAGCAGCAATCATCAGTTAATTAAAGTTTTCGAACCAAATATTTCACCAAAAGAGGAGCTCTTATTAAGTTCCTCTTTTGGTTTACTGATTTCTCAAAAGAAACAACTATGCCTTAATTTGAGATTCGACGCTTAAGTTCTACGAAAAAAACTATTTTTAAAGGAAATAAACTTTTCGCCAAACATGAAACTTGATAAAGCTGCATATCTCTCTATAATTCTTGCTTTTGTTGGAGTCGTTTTGGTTTTGGCAAAAGACTTATTAATTCCCATCGTTCTAGCCATTTTCGTATGGTTCATCATCAGAGAAATTCGAATGGCAATGCGAAAAATAAAATTTGTGCGTCAAAAAATGCCAAGATGGTTGGAGAATGTTTTGGCTTCCTTGTTCCTGTTTTCACTTTTTGGTATAATCATTTCTGTGGTCTCTGCTAATGTTGGACTCTTAAGTAAAAGAATGCCGCTCTACGAAGAAAATGTTAATCAAGTGACCATGCTTATTAATGAGACCTTTAACATAGACTTATTAGAGAAAATAAAAGCATACTCGTTGAATTTAGAATTGGCAAATATTCTTCAAACGGTTTTGAATTCTGTCACCTCTATCTTGGGTAACGCATTTATCATTCTAATATATGTCCTTTTCATGCTACTTGAAGAGGGGGGATTTTTAAATAAAATGCGTGCCATTTATCCAGAAAGAGAGAACATGGATGAAACTTTGAGTATTTTGAATTCTATAGATTCATCCGTAGGTCGTTACTTGCTTTTAAAAACATTAGTAAGTTTTACGACAGGAATATTAAGTTTCATCGTTCTGAAAATAATAGGGGTTGATGGTGCTTTTTTCTGGGCATTTCTGATTTTCGTCTTAAATTTTATACCATTCATAGGCTCACTTGTGGCGATATTATTCCCAACAGCATTTGCATTACTGCAGTTTGGAGAATTTGGACCTGCTATTTGGGTGATATCGGTTATAGGATTTATTCAAGTTTTGGTTGGGAACTTCATTGAGCCAAAAATAATGGGCAACTCTTTAAACTTAAGTCCATTAATAGTAATTATTGCACTTTCTATTTGGGGAGCGTTATGGGGAATTATTGGAATGATTATGAGTGTTCCAATTACCGTTATTCTTTTGATTCTCTTATCCAGGTTCCCAAAAACACGACCCATTGCAATTCTACTTTCTGAGAAAGGAAAACTGAAAGAGCATTAAACTACTTTACAATTTTTGATTCCATGGTCCAGCGCAACACGGCAACTTTTTGCTTTGCCAATGTGACTTTTTCGCCTTCAAAATGCTCCTCCATCGTTCCTTCAAATAATTCTACCCACCTATCAAAATGCTCTTTTTTTAAAGGCATGTGTAAATGCTTTTCTATCACATTTCCCTTATATCCATGCTCATCCAATAAAGCAAAGGACCAAAATTGAACCATTTTAGGCATGTGTGCGGCCATATCAAAGTGTTTGAAAAATGGTGAGAGCAATTCATCCTTTAAAACCTTTCCGTAAAAAGTATCAATTAGAAAGGTGAGATCTTCTTTGGTTTCAATGGGTTTCATAAATGCAAAGGTAATTGTTTGACCATCATAAATAGAAAAAGCCGAAGGAATTTCCCTCGGCTTTTCATTTATATTTACTAACCTTATTTAGTCTTTATCAATCTCGTTTCAGATGTAAATTCATCCCCTTGAACACGCACAATGTATATGCCTTCTGTTAATCCAGAAACATTTGTTGTAATTGTTTTAGATGAATTCGATTTCGTATTCTCTGAATGAACGATTTGCCCCATGGTATTGTACACCGTAATTTTTGGATTTGTTAAATTGGATGGCAGCTGAACTGTCAATTCTCCGTTAGTTGGGTTTGGATAAACAACCAATTCCGCCAATTCCAGAGGATCAAGTCCTAAGAAGTTTGATTTGAAAATTTCACCATCGTCGATTACGAAGTCCAAACCATTCAAATTTGAACTTGAGAATGTTACCGTAAAACTGTAGGTAGAAATTTGATTATAACCAGGTAAATCAATTACAATTTCATAGTTACCATCACCTATTCCCGAGAAAGAATATTCTCCATTTTGATCAGTAACTGTTTGCGCATACAAGTTGCTCGACACTTGTTTTAAGAAAACTTCAACACCTTCAGCCAAAACAACTTGTGCTTTATTGTAACCATTTGGACCATAACCTATAGTACCATTTACTGTTACTCCTCCTGGCAACGATAAACTTGTAACCGGAGTAATATCATAAACACCCGGTGTAGTAGAATTAGTGGTTACCAAGGTTGCTGTTTGCCATGATATGTCAGCGTCATAATAGGTTGCAACGACATCTGTCATATTTATTGGAACAGATCTAATGTAATAAGATGCCTCCGCTACATTTTGGAATGAGTAGGTGTTTGACGTTACCGGCGAAGTTGAAACCAATGAATATGTTGTCGCTATTGTTGGGTTACTATTCACGTTTTGCTGGTAAAGCTCAACTACACCATTGTAGGTTCCAGAGTAAATGATAGTTCCAGTAATGGACGTTGGAGCCGTTATTTGAATCGCTGAAAAGTCATTGAAGCTGCCATCAAAAGAATTTCCACAATGGGAAGTTAGATAACTTCCAATGGTCAGTGATGCGTTACTCATATTGAAAGTTGAGCGCATATGCGTTCCATTCAAAGCAACCGTGCTGCCTGGAACTGGCGAGATTAATGTACTTGTCCCATTCTGAGATAAAAACATGGTATTGTCGGTTGCTTGAGAGAAATTTGCATTGTCAACCGTAATTGTTATCGGTAATGTTTGGTTTATTGCAACTTTCGATGGAGTTGTTTTAATGAGTGTCGGCGGATTTAGATTTCCTGATACAGTGAAGCCAAGAGGTAAACTAATCATTCCTCCAGCACTTTGATCGTAAACACTAACAGTATAATTTCCTAAAGATGCATTATTTGGAATGTGTACGCTACAGTTTACGGATGTTGCCGAAACAGAATTTACAGTTAAATCCAGAATTGTAGACGTCGCCTGACTTATTTTTACTGCGGTCGAAGTTGCATTGGAAAAATTTGTTCCCACTCCAGAAATGGTAATTGGCAGTTGCCAAGTTCCTCGACTTCCCGAATTAGGGGAAACATTCGAAATGGATTGGCCAAAAAGAAATGTGGTCAGAAATATTGCTGATAAAGTGGTAAGTAGATAACGCATAGGTTGAAAAAATTTAATTCTTTTACCGAAAACTACGACATTTTTAGAGACCTTACAATTAATGCCGCCAATTTAACATTTTCATTTACTGTATGTTGCGTTTCATTTATTATCCGGTTTCTTTCGTGCATTCCTTAATTCCATTTCATAACTTCTACCGCTAATTCTTGCTCTTTTAGAAATCTCGTATAAAAAAGCATCGTTGTCAATCGATTCTTGAAGGAAGTTTTTAAAATCTGGCTCATTGTATAATTCTATCAACCACGTACATTTTGCTTTCGCAATTGCGTGTATGAACATAGCGTAATTACTTGGTTCCTTGTGATTGGGAATTAGTAAAATATGATTTAAAGCTCCATCTATATCACCTTTATTGAAAAGGAAAGAGCTGTAATTCATTAATGATTCATTAAATCTTGGATTGATTTTCAATGCTCTTTTGTAATAATCTTCTGCTTCGTCCATTTCTCCCAAAGCGTAATGACAACTTCCCAAATTATTCAAAACATGCGCATGATTTGGATTATACTTTAACGCTTTTTCGTAGGCGGCCAAGGCAGTTTCGTATTCTTGTCGATTGTAATCAAAATTGCCTTCGTGCCAATAAATTGGTGTGGTTGTGGGATCTATGGAATAAAAATTCTTGTCAATTTCGGACAAAGCCAGTTCGTCTCCGTTTGATTTAAAAATGAAATAGTTTCGTTCATTGTTTATCCAAGAAACAGATAAAGTCAGAATGCCGATTAAGAGGACTGCCAAGCTCACTTTCCCAAAATTCAAGCCTTTCTGAGCTATTCCTCTAGTGTTAAAACTAGGAATGAAAAACAAAAACAATAAAATTAAGGTTTCTATTTTCTCTATGGGAAAAGAAAAATTTGATAGCAGTACATATCCGGCAATACCAGCAAACAAGAGTATTTTAGTCTGGTTTTCTATATCAGATTTATAAAGTAAAACTATTCCAATCACAAAAAATCCAATGAAAATAAGAAGTCCAATTAGGCCATTTTCGACAGCAATTTGAATAAAGTCATTGTGTGCTCGTTGATAAAAAACAGTGCTTTCTTCTGCTTTCGTGAATCCCAAAGGTGTATTCAATATTTCTATTTTCCAATCGCCAGAGCCCTTGCCGAAAATTGGCGACTGTTTCCATAAATCGATGGAATTGCCCCAGATTTGAACCCGTTCATTTCCACTTCCATATCTAGTTTCCAACAAATTTCGAACTACTGGAATCTTTTTTCGAAGAGGACTGGCAACGACAAAAATGCCTCCTAGAATCGATAAAAACATCAATCCATAAGCCATTTTCTTGATTTTTGGCTTTGCTTTTTGAAAGAAAAAAACAAGAGCAAAAAATGGGTAAATTCCAAAAAGAACTAAGATTGAAGCTCGATTTAACAACAAGCTTACCGTCGCAAAAAGCAATAATAGTATGGAAATGAGAAATATCTTTTTCGCTTTCGTTTGCGCATAATACAACCCAACAGTTAGAATTGGAACAAGGAGAACCAAAACCTCACTGAACTGATTTCTATTCCCAAATGTAAATCGAAACTGGTACGTTGATAAATGAGAATAATCACCTGTTGAAATCAACCCTCTGATTTCCAAAAAAGTAATCAATATAATTGATGTAATTAGAACCGCCAAAACTGTTGAAATTTTCGAATAAAAATCTTTCAAACTATTCGCTTCTCGATAAAGTAAAACAACCGACAAAGGCGCAAGAATCAATGGAATTGTTCTCACCATTGCATCCCAAAAATTATAGGACCAAAAACTTTGAGCCAAATAAAGTAAAACGAACAAAAACCAAGTTGTAAGCGCAATTGACCATGGAATCTTTACTTTTTTTCCTATAAATAGAATTACAAGACAAAACATAGAGACAAAAATCCATTTCGGTGTTGCTGAGTAGTTTTGAATTTGAGGATAATAGAGATAGAATAGGCCAGCGAAAAGAAGAAACGCAAGCATCATCAGTTTTGATGAATTTGGTATAGCCGTAATCTTCTCTTTCATTTTACTATTCTAGTTTAATCATTTTATTTTCAAGGTTTAAACCACCCCGAATACTTCAAATAATTATTCGCAATCCGCATCACTTCTCCTTCGAAAAGTTCTGGTGAAATATCTTTTACTTTCTTTGCTGGAACACCTGCCCAAATAGAACCTTTTTCAACTCTCGTCCCTTCTAAAAGAACTGCTCCAGCGGCAATTATACTTCCTGATTCTATGTAGCAGTCGTCCATAACGATAGAACCCATTCCGATGAGAACGTTGTCTTCAACTGTGCAACCGTGAACCAAAGCGTTGTGACCGATAGAAACATTATTGCCCAAAATGGTTTTCGTTTTCTCGTAAGTGCAATGAATTACTGCGCCGTCTTGAACATTTACTTTGTTCCCCATTCGGATTGAATTTACATCTCCTCGAATAACCGCATTAAACCAAACGGAACATTGGTCGCCCATGATTACGTCGCCAACAATCGTTGAATTTTCTGCGAACCAACAATCTTCACCATTTTGAGGCGTGAAACCTCTGCATTCTTTAATTAGTGCCATCTTTTTATTTAAAATGTTTTAGAGCTTCCCGGCGCGCTAGGCCTTGAATATTTTCTTGTTCTACAAAATTCTTCACCAATTCAGGTTGAAATTTGGCATATTGCCTTAACGACCAACCTATCGCTTTTTGTATAAAAAATTCTTTGTCGTTTCTGTTTTCTTTGATGAGTGATTTCAATAGTTCAAAATCCGTTTTGTCTTTGTATTTCAATTGATGAATAATACATGATCGGCGCAACCAAAAATTGTCTGATTCTCTCCATTCATTTAACCAAGCCGACTTGTTTTCGGGAAATTGAAGGTTGTATTTTCCAAGAAGATTAGCCGCTATTCCATCAACACTATCCCACCAAGAGTGATTTACGAGTAAAAAGTGAATTTGAGTAATATCCTCTTTTCTAAATGTTTTTGGTTTAAAAGTATTAGCCCAATCCAACGCAAAATATTGACATTCACGTTGCGGCTTTTCCCAAAGTTCTCGGATGAAATCCCAGCGATCTTCACTACTAATTTCTTTGTTCATCCGTGGAAAAAACTCTTTTTGAATTTCTTTTCTTGCGTCAGACATTAATCCAAAATATTCAAATTTATTGCGCATGTAGGCAGCCATTTTATCGGCACGCTCTGTATCGTGGCGTTTTTGAAAAGCGTCGACAATTTCCGAAATCATGGATTAAAGGTAAACAAAAAAGAGGTTGAACGATAGCCCAACCTCTTAGTGTTTTTATTCTTTTCTGATATCAAATGTCCAATTGATAAACCTCTGTTAATTGAGAATTATTTTCAAAATTAACACCAAGGTCTTTGATAATTCCATCCTTAATGTCATAAACCCAACCGTGTATTTGTAATGGTTGTTTACTTTTCCAAGCAGATTGGATAATAGATGTTTTTGCTAAATCCATAACTTGTTCCACCACATTCAGTTCTACAAAACGATTGAATCTAGAAGTATCATCCTTAATAGCGCTCAATTCGTCATTATGAAAACGATAAACATCTTTAATGTGTCGAACCCAATTGTCTATCAACCCCAATTGCTGATTTCCCATTGCCGCCTTCACACCACCACAACCATAATGACCGCATACTATAACGTGTTTTACTTTCAAAACATTTACAGCGTAATCCAATACACTCAACATGTTCATATCTGTATGCAAAACCATGTTCGCAATGTTACGATGGACAAACACTTCTCCCGGCTGAGCACCAATAATTTCATTTGCCGGAACTCGACTGTCAGCGCAGCCTATCCATAGTAATGGCGGTTGCTGACCATCCGCTAGTTTATTGAAAAAATTTGGATCTTTCTCTAAATTTTTAGCTACCCATTCCTTGTTATTCTCTAATAGAGATTTATAATATTTTGTCATGATTATTCAGTTTTTAAATCTCCCAAAGAAGATATATTAATTAGTTCAACTTTAATGTTTTCGGAAACTGCTGTTCTGGTAATATATTCTCTCAGTTCCGAAAGCACATCGTAATCTATCGTTCTGCATAATGAACCATCAATTCGCAAAGTTGAATTTGGTTCAATTCTTCTCAATTCATGCATTAATCCACCTTTGTTTAGAAAGCTAACTTGCTCAGCAAGAACCAGCGTTTTCGTATTTCCATCCACAATTGTTTCAAAATCATTATGGAAATTTCTTTTTAAAATGTAGAATATTGCAACTGCCATTCCCATGCCTATTCCCGCTAATAGATTGGTGAAAAGAATTCCAACTACTGTGACAATAAAAGGTAAAAATTGTTCCCAACCTTGCGAGTACTTTTTCCTAAAGATCGCAATATTAGCTAGCTTATATCCGACAATAAATAGTATCGCTGCCAGCGAAGCGAGTGGAATTTTATTTAAAAGTTGAGGTATTAATGCTACTAAAATCAACAAGAAAAAACCATGAATTATAGCCGATAATTTTGACTTTGCTCCAGCATTTATATTCGCAGAACTCCGCACGATAACTTGAGTGATTGGCAATCCACCAATCAAGCCAGAAACGACATTACCTATTCCTTGAGCGCGTAATTCTTTACTAGTTGGAGTAATATGGTGATCCTTATCCAGTTTATCTGTTGCTTCTACACTCAATAAAGTCTCTAAACTACCCACCAAAGCCAACGTTAAGGCAATTACATAAACCTGCGGATTCAATAATGACGAAAAATCTGGAAATCGAAAGAAGGAGAAAAATTCACCAAAGCTTGAAGCCATAGGCAGAGCAACTAGGTGTTTCGGCGACAAATAAATGTCTGCCCAGAATAGTTGATACAATTCATTCATTCCAATTCCGAGTAATACCACAAATAAGGAACCCGGCAATATTTTAAATACTGCGAATCGCTTTAAAAATGGTTTTTCGAAAAGGACTAAAACTACTATTGATAAAATTGAGATAATAATTGCTCCAGGCTCCAAAGCGTTGAAAGCATACAACAATTCAGAAAATGTATTGTGCCCATCACTTTGGAAAAAAGCTTCATCGCCAAAGAAATCTTTGTCGTAACCAAAAGCATGGGGTATTTCTTTAAGAATTAAGGTTATACCAATACCAGCCAACATCCCTTTAATAACTGAAGTTGGAAAATAATTACCTATAACACCAGCACCAAGCACTCCAGCAACAAATTGTATTATTCCAGAGAGGACAACAGCTGTTAAGAATGCCTCGAACGAGCCCATTGTCATAAGAGCGGCTGAAACGATGGTTATTAATCCTGCGGCTGGTCCTGAAACGCCTAAACGCGATCCACTGAAGAATCCAACTACTATTCCACCAATAACTCCAGCAATAATTCCTGAAAATATATTAGAAAATTCTTCGTGTCCTGCAACAGAAGTTGAAGAAAGTCCAATACCCAAACATAGCGGTAATGCTACAAAAAAGACGACAAAACTGGCGGGTAAATCCTGTTTCCAAGTCTTAAATAATTCTTTCATTTAAATGATTTAAGCAAATTATAAAAAAGCGCGGTTCTTTAATAATTAACTTAATTCAGGAGGAAAATATGGTACGGCTAAATAAATTGGCGAGTAGTTCTTGTTGACGTGTATGATGTAATATTTTTCTAGAAAAACTTCGGTGGCATGATCTGTGAACAAATGAAAACGCGGTTCATCAAAGTCCAAAGCTTGCACCTCAAAAGTCGTTGAGAAAGTTTCTTGTTGTTCCTCGGTAGCAGAAATGCTGGTCAAATCATCCACTTCAAGCATGAAAAATTGTACAGCCGACATTGCCAAAAGACCAACGAATACCCATAAAAATATGCTTCTATTTTCTATCATACCTTAATGACGAAGATAACAAAAATGAGTTTGAAGCCTTCACAATAATTCTCAATTTAAAAAAGTGGAATCTAAGAGATAACTTCTAGCTCTTTTCCAACTTTAATAAACGCAGCAATTGCTTTATCCAAATCAGCTTTCGTATGGGCTGCGGAAATTTGTGTTCTAATTCTTGCCGCTCCTTTTGCAACAACAGGGTAAAAGAAACCAATTGCATAAACTCCTTCTTTCAATAATAAGTCGGCAAATTTCTGCGACAAAGCAGCATCATAAAGCATAATTGGAACAATTGGTGAATCACCCGGTTTGATATCGAATCCAGCGGCAACAATTGCACTTTTGAAGTATTTCGTGTTTTCTTCTAATTTGTCTCTAAGCTCCGTTGTTGAACTTAAAATATCAAAAACTTTAATGGATGCTCCAACGATATTTGGCGCTAAAGAGTTTGAGAACAAATAAGGTCTAGAACGTTGACGCAACATATCAATTATTTCTTTTGGACCAGTTGTATAACCGCCCATTGCGCCACCTAATGCTTTTCCTAATGTTCCCGTGATGATGTCAACACGATCTGAACAATTATGATATTCAGGAACTCCACGACCTGTTTTGCCAATAAATCCAGCTGAGTGACATTCATCTGTCATCACCATAGCATCATATTTATCAGCCAAATCACAGATTTCATTCATTTTTGCGATATCACCGTCCATAGAGAAAACTCCATCCGTAACAATTATTCTATGTCGTTGTGCTTGCGCTGCTTTCAATTGCTCCTCCAAATCAGCCATATCAGAATGCTTGTAACGGTAACGTTGTGCTTTACATAAACGAACACCGTCAATAATAGAAGCATGGTTTAATTCATCCGAAATAATGGCATCTTGAGCATCAAAAAGAGGTTCGAAAACACCACCGTTAGCATCGAATGCCGCAGCATATAAAATTGTATCTTCTGTTCCATAAAACTCAGCAATTTTCGCTTCCAATTCTTTATGAATATCCTGAGTGCCACAGATAAATCTTACGGATGACATTCCGAATCCATGGGTATCTAAAGTTTCTTTTGCTGCCTGAATAACTTCTGGATTTGAAGATAAACCAAGGTAATTATTTGCACACATAATCACGACATCTTCTCCAGTACTCACATGCACATTTGCACCTTGAGGTGTTGTGATGATTCTTTCGCGTTTGTAAATCCCACCTTCCTCGATGGATTTCAATTCGTCTGCTAAATAATTCTTAATTTTTCCGTACATGATTTTCTGAGCTTTGAACAAAGATAATTGTTTCAGGAGATAAGATAAAGGTCATGCCAAATTTCCATGAAAATTATTGATATTGGGTTAATAAAACCCTAATTATTTTATTGAGTAAACCAAGACTGTATTACCGGTTATTTATACATCAATTTGCACAAACATGAACAGATCAAGTAATTAAAATGACTGATTTCCAATCTTTTTTAACAATAAATGGCTATATTGAGGAAAATACAAACTAAAAACCAATTAATAATGAAAAGATTCTTACCAATTAAAAAGGGAAAAATGGCTGCCTTTGTTGTAGCTATTTTTATGTTTGGGATGCTGAATGCTCAAACCGTTTCAGGAGTAGTATCTGATTCCTTCACAGGTGAAACAATTTATGGCGCAACTGTGCAAATAAAGGGGAAACCTGGCCAAGGAACGTTAACAGATCTGGATGGGAAATACACAATTCCTGCTCTGGGAACAGACGTACTAATTGTTAAATATATTGGGTATGTTACAGATGAAATTTCTGTAAACAATCGCACAATAATTGACATTAAATTAAAAAATGTTCAAGTTGATTTGGATGAGATTTTTGTAGTAGGTACAAGAAATCCAAATCGAACGGCTACAGAAAGTGTTGTTCCAGTAGATGTGTTGGATATGAAAGAATTGTCAGCGCTGGGTTCACAAACTTCAGTTAATGACATAATGAACATGGTTGCACCGTCTTTTACATCACAACCTCAAACTGTAGCTGATGGAACGGATCATATTGACCCAGCCTCATTGCGTAATTTAGGTCCTGATCAAGTATTGGTACTTATTAATGGTAAAAGAAGGCATACATCTTCCTTAATTAATATTAATGGAACTGTCGGCGCAGGTAGTGTAGGTACGGATATGAATGCCATTCCCACTGCAGCCATTGACAGAATTGAAGTATTAAGAGATGGAGCAGCTGCCCAATATGGTTCGGATGCAATTGCTGGTGTTATCAACATTGTACTTAAAGAAGGAACTGATAAATTAGATTTTGCCGTTAACAGTGGTGTCAACATGAGTGAAAATGGAAATGATCATACCGGAGGTATCGATGGTGAGAGAATTGATATTTCCGCGAATTACGGGATGAAGTTGGGTAAACAAGGTGGTTTTGTCAACTTCACTGGAAGCATTGGCGTCAGAAAGCCATCCTCACGAGCGAAGGAGTTTTCTGGTAAAATTTATAACAGATTTCATGGTGCAGAAAGAGTTTTTGCTGCAGGTGGTGGAAGTGTTGGTGATATGACTTTAGCTGATTACCAAACGGCGGCAGCTGGATTAGATTATTTATCCGCTGCAGACCAAAGCACAATAGCGGGTTATGACCTTAGTAATTCTGCGGATGTTACTTCGTTCAGATCTATTTTAGGTCAAAATGCTGATGAAGAGGAATTGGCCGCAAGAGGATTAAAAAGATCTGATTTTAACTTTAGAGTTGGACAATCCCAATTAAGAGAAGGAAAGTTTTTCGCCAACATGTCAATTCCGATAGCTGATAAAGCTGAATTTTATGCGTTTGGTGGCTCGTCTTACAGACAAGGTTTAGCAGCAGGGTTTTATAGAAGACCCGAACAAGGTGATGGTAGAGCAAACACAGCAGCGTTCCCAAATGGTTTTTTACCAGAAATAGGATCTGACATAGTTGACAATTCATTTGCTTTTGGTTTAAAAGGTAAGTTGAACGCGTGGGATGTGGATTTCTCAAACACTTGGGGAAGAAACTCTTTTGGATATACCGTATACAACTCTAGTAATGGATCTATGGGAGTAGCTACTCCACGTGAATTTGATGCTGGGACAAATGCTTTTTCTCAAAATACTACAAATCTAGATTTTACCCGTTTTTTCAAGGATAAATTGCAAGGTTTGAATCTCGCCTTTGGTGCGGAATATCGAGTAGAAAATTTTCAAGTAACAGCTGGTGAAGAAGCTTCATACGCAACTTATGATATAAATGGTGAAGTAGTTCAAAGCTCTACGCCGGATTCATTAAAAGTGAAAAATAATTTTACGGGTGCAAATTTGGCAGGAGCTGCTCAAGTATTCAGCGGGTTTACACCAAACAATGAAGTAAATAAAAACAGAAATAGTATTGCTGGTTATGCTGATGCAGAATTGGATGTTACTAAAAGTTGGGTAGTTGGTGCTGCCGTGAGAATGGAAAGTTATTCGGATTTTGGTGAAACTGTAAATGGGAAAATTGCTTCTCGATATAAAATCACAAAAAACATCGCTTTGAGAGGAGCTTATAGCACTGGATTTAGAGCACCTTCTCTTCACCAAAAGTACTTTAGTAGAAGTAGCACTATATTTGATGCAAATGGAAATGTTCAAGAAATTGGAACATTTTCAAATAACAGTAGAGCTGCTGACTTATTAGGGATTCCTAATCTAAAACAAGAAACTTCCCAAAACAGCAGTTTTGGTGTAACAATGAAAGCTCCTAAACTTAATTTAAGTTTAACGGTAGATGTATATCAAATCAATATCCAAGACCGTATTGTATATACTGGATCTTTCTCAGCAGGTTCTGACCCAGAATTACAAGCAATTTTTAAAGCTGCTGGTACTACAAGTGCAGCCTTCTTTGCAAATGCTATAGATACGAAATCTCAAGGGTTAGATATCGTTATTTCGCATAGAAAAACGGCAGGAAAGAATTTCTTGTTTAAAAATGATTTTTCAGCAACTTTCTCCGAAACTCGGCAAGTTGGGGATGTGAAAACTACAGAACAATTGAAAAACCAAGTAAATACATTTTTTGGCGAAAGAGAAAGACTGTTTTTGGAAAGCGCAAGACCTCGAGTTAAGTTAAACCTTACCAATATTGTAGAATATAAAAATTGGAGCTTTATGCTGCGAAACGTATATTTTGGAGAAGTTACAGATCCAGATTCTTATGCTGATGTTGATGGTGATGGCAATCCTATGCTTACCGTATACGCAGGTAAAGTAATTACAGATTTATCAATTGCATATAAAGTAAGTCCTAGCTTTAGAGTGACTGTAGGTTCTAACAATTTATTGGATATCTATCCAGATGATAATAGATTGAAATCTACTTCTGACAACCAATTTGTATATTCAAGAAGAACTTCACAGTTTGGATATACAGGTAGATATGTATTTGCTAGAATTAATTTTACTTTCTAATAATTGCAACAAATCAATTTAAAAAACCTTCTAGAGCAATCTAGAAGGTTTTTTATTTAATGCAATTTTCTATTTGTTGAAAGCCCATTTAGACAATATCACTTGACTTTATTGCCTTTGGGAAAGAAATGCTTGATAGAATAAACCGTTTTACAGTTTAATTCGTGTTAGAAATTATACTTCATATCCCTCAAATTCAAAATCGAGAACGAAACCTTCCAAGTAGCTTGCGGGGTTATATTGTTTCCATCCGACAAAACTCCATAAACACCAACTCTCAATTTACGTTTTGAAAATTTGAAATTTCGCTCCAAACCGGCGAGCATTTCGTAATGCAACCAGTCGAATTCTTCAACATATAGAACGCCTGCTCCAATGACCAAACCAATTCCCGTTTTTTTCATGAATGGAATTTTGTTGAGGATAGCTCCATTATCATGATGAACGATATGACCTTCGTAAAATATTTTCCGTGATGGAAGAGAACTATCTAAATCTTGAAAAGAGTACAAAGGATTAGAAAACCAAAAAGGATCGCTTCGTCGATGAAATTTAAAATCGGCATCATACAAAGCTTTTGAAGATAAAAATTTACCAGTCTTAATATGGTAACTTGAAGTGCCAATTGTTCCTATTTTGAAAGTTTGTCTCATCCCGAGAAGTCCATATTCGTGATTGATATCACTACCGAAAATTTTTGGAATTCCACGTTCATAACGAACGTAAAAAGTTGGCCATTTTGAACCTAAAGTCACTTTCCTATTTGGTTCACGCATGTACTTTTGACCTGGAATATAATACAATGAAAAAGATCCAAGCATGGCTTGATAAGCATTGAATTTATCTGGCAACTCGTTCGGAATAGCGTTATCGAAAACAGTAATAAACTTATACTCATCAACCGATCGTCGTTCTGAATATTCGAGTTCTATTTCAGAATAAAATCCGTTAAAGATTTCTCGATAATGATTCGCTGACAAAAAAGTTTTCTCAATAAAATTGCTTCGCTTGTAGATTTGAGTAATTGCATCAAAGCTTCGCAAGACATTGAAATCATGTTCGAACCGTACTGATATATTGCCAAAATGAAAAGGATCATAACGATAAGTTCCATTAACGGCGCCTTTCACATCGTTGTTTAATAAACCATATGTTACTTCGCCATAACCATCAAAGAATTTCTCATTCTTCCATTTTTTGAAATAGTTAAACCCAGGAGCTATACGCGGTCCGGCAATGTACAACGGCCGAGCAAAAGCTGCCAAGGAATTAATACTCCATTGAGTTTTATTCTCTCTATTTCGGCGATCAACCCCCCACCAAAGGACTTTGAGGGCGGTTACTTTATTAAAAACTTGATCTACTGAATCGAGATACTCTTTTTTGTTGTGCGCTATCTCAATACTGTCTTTTAAATGAATATAGAGTCGTTCTTCCTCCGTTAGCGTTGTTCCTCTCTTCTCGTTCCAATAAGAGGTGTCTTTTTCATATGCCTCCTGCTCAGTTACAGACAATTCATTATTGAAAAACTTTGCTGGATAATTTGGTTTGAAATTGTAATCTTTGAATTGTGATAGGGTAACACATTCTGATTCTGAGTTTTTATATTTCGTTCCGTAAGTCAATTTTTGGGTACGCAGCACATTCAAAGTATCTCCGTAGTTATCATATTCTTGGTAGATGGTGAAATGATCGTACATATGAAGATTACCTTTCTCCATGGTCAATTCTAGTTTTTGAACCATCCACAAAGTATCAATTACCCAAATGGTGCCTGACAAGGTTGTTGTAGCGCTATTTCTAGCGATAATCTTAATCTTGCTTATATGTTGCCCATTTTCTTCGTATTGTTCCTCTAAACGGTATTTATAGCTTAAGATTCCTGGGCCTGAAATTGGCGAACTTACAGGTGTTTCATGTAAATCATCCAAATGAAGTAAGTTCTCAAAGAAATTAAAATTAGATTTGACTGTGGTTGTATAGTACAAATTTCTTGTTCTACCCCTTACCTCGTATGCATTTCTGAATTCCTTGACATCTCGCGGAGGACTGTAGTTTCTTGTCAGCTGTACCTCCACCAAATTCATATTGTTTGTCAATTTGGCCAATTCTGCCTCTTGCGCTTTTTTCTCTGCAGCAAAAGGGTCTATCTCCGTATCAACTTCGGATTCCTTTTTCTGTTTGGCCTTCTCTTCTTTTGCCTTTTCCTTTTCGGATTTTTCTTTTTCCTCGTTTTCTTCTCGGATTATTTTTTCCGTTGCTCGAGTATAGACTTCCACTTTATGTGGATAATTCCATTGATTAATTTGATCGCGACGTTTGACGACTTCCAACATAATATCTCTACCAGGATTGGTTTTTTTCGCCGAGACTTCTACATCAATAATGTCTTGAATTTTCGTTGGTTCCAAATTGAAATTCTTCAATATAGGAGAATCGCTCATTGGAAGATAATATTCCAAATTATCATAACCAGTCGAAGTTATAATTACATAATATTCTCCTGGCATGAGTCGCATTTCGAAATATCCGTTGGCGTCTGCAATGGTTCGAAGTCCATCTGTATTTTTGACAAATAACTTGGCGTGAGGAATGGGTGTGTTTCTTTCATCAGAGATTACACCTGAAAAAAGTTGTTGCGCAAAGGATGTTGTTTGGAAGAAGAGAAAAATCAATAAAAAAACAACCTTCATATAAGTATAGACCTTAAACTACTTAAAAAGTTACACTTCTGGTTGAATAAAACTATAACTCTTAAAAACAAAAGTTGGAAGGTTCGATATATCTTTAAAGCTGTCAATTACCAATTCTTCGGTGGATAGATCCATAATTTGGAATTCACTAAGAACTTCATCAAAAAGCACCAAGCCAAAATTGCAGTTTTTCCAGTCTTTAAATTCAAGAATATCTTCCGCGTAAATTGCTCTGCGGTTTATGTCGTACACTCCAGAAAATTTATCTTTGAGTTGAAATTCGATTTTTGCGCCGTTCCAAGCATATTCGTCCTTTGAATAAAAGATAGAATTATGAATTTGTTTTTGATAGCCAACAATTTTATCTTCGACTCGTAGCCGAAAACGATTGGTTTCAATTGTCATTTTTCTTTTGTTGCTCCATGTATTCAAGATGCTTTTTCATTCTATTCATCATCCATGTTTTCATGAAAAACATCATTAAACAAATCAAAGTGAAAACATAGTAATAAATCCATGTTTTATACCCTTCAGTAATGCAAAAGTAAGTGACAATGGCAAAAGTTACTATTGCCCCAACAAGCCAAAAAAGGCGCATTATTTTATTATAGAATTCCATGGATTATAATTTTCTTGCTTACAAAGATAAGAAGTTAAATCAACTATTTATCCAGATCTATTTTACCAGTTGGTCGTATAAAAGTGTAGGTACTAAAATCTTGCTTCGTGCGCACACCTTGACCATATAGAATACCTTCGGCCGTCTTAACGACAACACTTTTTTCTGTAAAAATCAAACTGTCTTTCTGATTCCAGTTTAATTCTTCCGTTTCCATACGTTGATCTTTCTCGTAATTATAAAGTCGGACCGAATCTCTAACAAACATTTTACCTTCTTTTGTTCGCACTTCACCATATAATGCCGTTAAAGTGGAAACTATATGACCATCTTCGTCATAAAAATCAACCTTTAAACCATCTTTCAATTTTGTAACTTGTTCAGGGTTTGAATAAGTTTCGGCCAATTTTGCGAATATTCGAACTTTAGCGTATCCTCCGTCAGTGTAGAAAACTTCCATGTCTTTTACAACCTCATCCGGTGCCTTTGGATCATAGGTTACGCGACGAATCTGATCTAAATCATTTACGCATGAAAAAAGGAATCCTGCCAACACAAGGCTAGCAGGAATTCCAAAATTGATTTTTATATTTTTAAATGAGAGCATTAACGAATGGTTACGTTCACACCCCAGCAAGAAAGATTAACACTTTGTCCTTTTGTGAAACCGTTATCAAACAATTCACTAGAAGTCGGGAAGTTACTAGAATATTTTCCTGAAATCCCTGCTCTTTCATATAAGTCAGATGCATAGTAGTAATTGAATTTACGTTCAACTGTACTAGTACCACAGCTATTTGCCATTTGAGCTACACATTGTCCAGCCATCTTCAATGCCTCGCTTCTGTTTTTACCAGAAATTCCCATTGCAGAATTGTACGCTGTTTTGTAGTTACCTTGACTGAACTGCATTTTCAAAATTTCATATTCAATATCTTCACCAGCAGCAGCATCAGGAGCATATGGTTTTGCATCTCGGTACGCAGACATTGCTTCGTTGTAACGTTTTTTACCTACTAATAATCGAGCTTTCAAAATCATTGTTTCAAAACCTGGATCTATAGTAATCATGGTATCAATCAACATTTCGTATTCTTTGCTTCCTTCACAAGACTTCGCTTCTAAAAGAGTTAAGAAGTTTTTAACTGTAGCTTTTTTCGCTTCTTTTTCCTGAGGAAGAGCAGCCATAAAGCCTTTTAATTCTGGAAGAATATCATCGCAAGTTTTTACCACATAACTCAAGTATGTGTTTAACGTCTCTTGAGCCGTAGCTGACATTTTCGCATCAGCTACCAATTTAGACAAAGTAAAATATTCCGTAATATATCTTTTCTTCAAAGCTGGTTTATCTTTTGCTTCAGCAGAGTTCAATAGTAACAACAAGTTATAGTCGTACATACCTACATAAGCTTCGTCCAATTTTAATCCTGCATTTCTCATCCCTTTTACAAAGAATTCATCTGCCGCTTTGTAGTTTGGTTTTGTTGATGTTAACTCATATTGAGCACGTAACAAATATGTTTCAATTCCAACATGACCAGCTTTTTCAGCACGCTCATATACAGCCATCAAAGTATCAGTATATGCTTTTTTCTTCACATCATCTTTTTCTTCGGTAATTGTGTTACGTAATGTACCAATCAAACGATCATAATTCGCTTTATCATATCCACCACAAATTTTCTCACCTTTTAAGTAATATACTGAAGCACCTGCGAAGTTGTTAATTTTCAACTCTTCACCAGCTAAAAAACGCATTCTTAGACATTCTCTCTCTTCATCTGTTTCTTGAGCAAAAGCTCCAAAACCAATTAGTAAGGTAAGTGCTAAAAAAATTCTTTTCAATTTCATCTTTTCTATTTATTAATCCAATTTAACTTTTCTGAACCATTTGTCCGCCGATGAAGGCGAGATTATGATTCCAACGTTGAAGCCAACAAAACTTTCGTTTATCGCTCCTGGCTCTGTGTTACTTCTCTTGCCTATATTAAAACCTAAGTTTAACGAAGAGTAAGAGTATTGAGCAACCAACGGTATACCAATTCCAAATGTTGTGCCAAACTCTTTATAACTGGTGTTGCCAACCTGGTATGGTAAGCTAGAACTATAGGCGCCAACTCTATACTTCATTCTATTCCAAATACTTGTGGTTCCAAAGTTTTTATACAAATCGATGTTTGGCGTATATTGAATACCTAAGGATACTCTTGAAAAATCCGCGGTATAAGGTGTATTTAAAGGTTTGTAATCAAATCCAAAATCAGTAAAAGCAGTATTTTGATATTCAACAACGTAGTTTAATTCAGAATCGAACTCTTTATTTTTCTTCGTTATTCGATGAAATTTCTGAGCATAGTTTAATCCTAACTTCAAAGCTGGGGCGGAATTAATCCGTCCTGATGTATCTGAAGAAGCTAATACATTTGAAGCGCTTCCTGTTTCAAAATAATATAAATCATCGGTCGAGGAGGTTCTTAATTTCTGAGATGGATCGTAATATGCGCTTACGTGTATATTATTCTTTTCATTCAAATTATATCGAACTGAAGCAGAAACGTCATAATGAAAAGAACGTAAACGTTCTGAGGTAATAGCTACCCCTCCTTTCGATTCTCCAACAAAAACACTGGTTCGTGAATTTGATACTTGTCCATACAAATAGCCAAGGTTGGTACCTACAGCAACAACCAAATTTTTTCTTTGAATAAGATTTGCAGATAATGCTACAAATGCTTTTGAAATATTACCTTTTCCTTCATATTCAAAACGCAAAGAATCACCATCAACTACGGTGTACCGCTGAAAGGCATAACCTCTTCGAGCATATGGGTTGATCCCCATAGCAAGTCCAAAACGTTTTGCAAATGGCACGGAGAGGTACATATGCTCTAAACCAAAATATTGTGTTGTATTTGTAACGCCCCCATCTTCAACATTAGAATATTGTCCATTTAAAGAAAGTGAAAACAATGGATATCCCTTTGCTCCAGAGGCATGTGAAGCCGAGTTATAATAATTCACCATTGTTGAATCCGTGTAAGCAAAACTCGAATTCCCTAATGCTCGCTGAATTGGATCGCTTGAGTTCGCCAAAATTCCAATTCCATAATATGAATATGGATTTGACAAGGTAACTTGGCTTTGGGCCAATACAGGCGCAATAAGTAATATGAAATTCAGGAAGTATTTACGCATTCTGCTGATATATGTAATATAACCCATATAAGGTTAGATTTTCGTGTGCAAAGATGTTATTTTTCGAATCGAATTCAAAGTATTTCATATCTCCACCTGTCACAAAAAACGTTAAGCCTTGATAATCTTGCGAATAGCGATTCATGAGTTGAATTATTTCTCCTTTCATTCCATTGATAACGCCAGAATGGATGGAATCTTGTGAGTTGGCACCTATTAAATTTGCTTCACCTTTCGTTTCCAGTAAAGGAAGCTTTCCAGTAAAATGATTTAGGGATTCATATCTCATTCTCAATCCAGGCGAAATGGAACCACCCAAGTATTGACCTTTTTCATTAACAAAATCAAATTTTATGCAAGTGCCTAAATCAATACTCACCTTGCATCCCATAGGATTCATGTGTTGAATTGCTACCGCGTTCGCCAATCTATCCAACCCAAGTGTTTTTGGGGACTCATAAAGGTTTTCTATCTCCATTTTTAAATCTGATCTCAAAACAGAATATGTTGAGTTTCCCATGAATGCTTTCAATTCTTCGTCTGCCAAAACAGATGATACAAAAATTGGAGTTGCACCGTATTTTTCGATAAAAGTTTTGAAATCATCCTTTTTAGAAAGATTAAAAAACATTAATTCAACGATTTCACTTTGATAAAAAGCAGCCACTTTGATGCGTGTATTCCCTGCATCGACGATTATAACTTCCATCTTTTTATCTGACATTCAACAAAGATAAGCTACCAAATTAAAAAAAAAGGAATTTTTGTTTGAAGTTTAAATTAAGTTCGTACTTTTGCCCTCACAAATTTAAGTAGGTGATGTAGCTCAGTCGGTAGAGCAAAGGACTGAAAATCCTTGTGTCGGCGGTTCGATTCCGTCCATCACCACATTGTAAGGGAAGCTCAAGCTTCCCTTTTTTTATTCCCCAAAAACGAACTTTTTTATCCCTAAACAGTTATAAATGAATTATCTTTGGTTATTAATCATTTAAATAATGTCCCAAAAATTACTTTTATCAATCCTAATTGTCATTGGCTTTTTTAACATATCATTCGCTCAGTCGTATCACCCTATGCTTGATCACAACAGTGAATGGCATGTCACAACTTGCTTTTCAGGATGTCTAACAGATGTCTATTACACAGATGGCGATACGCTTGACAATGGAATGACCTACACGGTGTTAAATGGATACCATTATATTTCCCGTACTTTCTGGATTAGAGAAAATGTTCCTGAACAAAAGGTTTTCATGTCATATATTGATCCAGTGCGTGGAAGAGAAGAAGTTTTGCTTTACGACTATTCAGTAACCGTCGGCGACACAATAGAAATGCACAATCCAGTTAGTCCTTTTGCATTTGATGGCGGTTATTTTAACGTTGATTCAATTATTAGTATTCCCCTTTTTGATGGACAGAATTATCGTAAATATTATTTCTCTCCAACGGCTAATAATCCGAGTACAGAGCAACCTGTTTGGATAGAAAGTTTAGGTTCACTTACGATAATAAACGGCCCTGGTGGTTCGCCAAATATCAACGCCGTTGGTAAAGTCAGTTGTTACATAAAAGATGGATTTTTAAATTATTCTCAGTTGGATTCAATTTCAGGATGCTCGGCTGTTTATGTTACAGACCTTGAGGAAAAGGAAAAAAATGAGATTCATATTTATCCGTCACCATTAATTGACGAATTAAAAATTGATGCTTCAGTGGATGGGTTAAAACTCACAATAGTCAATTCTCAAGGTCAAGTCCTTTCCAGACATTTACTTGATTTTAATAACACTATTGATTTAGCGACAATTCAGTCAGGAGTATATTTTTTGAATTTTGAATATGCCGATCAAAGTTCAATTGTGCGAAAAATACTAAAACATTAATTTTTCACTTTTTCTCTCTAGCATCTTTTCTTTTAGAATATAGATAGAAGCTTTCTACCTTATTTCTAGCCCAAGGAGTTCTTCGAAGGAATTTTAAGCTGGAATTTACGGAAGGATTACTAACGAAACAATTGATTTTAACCTGTTCGCCCAATTCTTCCCAACCGTATTTTTCAACGAGATAAGATAAAATATCGGCTAATTTTACGCCGTGCAATGGGTTATTTAGTTGTTCTTCCATTTTGTAAAGTTACAAGTTAAAAAGTTACGAGTTGCAAGTTCTGGTTGACAATTGATCATAGAAAGTAACTCGAACTTGAAACTTATTTCAGTTGTCCTGCGATGAATCCTGTTGTCCATGCGCCTTGGAAATTGTAACCGCCAGTTATTGCATCTATGTCCATAACTTCTCCAGCGAAATAGAGGTTTTTAACTTTTCTACTTTCCATTGAACTCATATTCACATCTTCCAAACTTACACCGCCGCAGGTTACGAATTCTTCTTTAAAGGTTGTTTTTCCTTTTACTTCGTATGTGTCGTTAGTCAGAACTTCAATTAGTTTATTGAATCCTTTTTTACCCAATTCCTCCCAACGTTTCGTGTGCGCTTGTCCAGCTCTATCTAACAAATGAAGCCACAAACGCTCTTTAATTCCGTAGGGTTTAAAATTAGGGAGTAGCTTATTTGGGTGAAATTTTACAATTTCTTCTATTTCTGCGACTACTTTGTCCAATTTAGTTTCATTCGTCCAGTTGACCAATAATTTGAAATCGTAATTTCTTTCACTTAAAACTCTTGCTCCTAAAGAAGATAGTTTTAAAATTGCTGGACCACTCATGCCCCAATGCGTAATCAAAAGAGGCCCATTGCCTTTCAGTTTCGTTCCTTGAATCGTTGTAATAACTTCTTCTTTTACAATTCCCATCAACTCTTTCACTTTCTCATTTGGCATATTGAATGTGAAAAGAGAAGGTACGCAATCTTCAATAGTATGATCTAAATCTTTGAGCCAATCCAATCCGCTAGTTTTTGGTGAACCGCCTGTCGCTATAATTACCTTTTGAAAAAAATCTGTTGCTTCTTTAAACTTTAATTCGATACCGTTTTCTTTTGGCATTATTGATTCTACCCCTTTCCCGGTAATAATTTCGATTTTATTTCGGCGACATTCATTCATCAAGCAATCAATTACACTTTGTGAATTTTGTGAAACTGGGAAATAGCAACCGTCATCTTGAAGTGTAAGTGGCACATTTCTATCTTCAAACCATTTTACAGTATCGGTTGTATTGAATTCTTTAAACGCCCATTTCAATTTCTTCCCTCCACGCGGATATGCCTTTATTAATTCTTCAATATCAGAACAACCATTGGTGACATTGCAGCGACCACCTCCAGAAACTTTAACCTTTGCAAGTACTTTTTGGGATTTCTCGAATATGCTAACTTCAGCTTCGGGATGATGCTCTTTAACAGATAACGCAGCAAAAAAACCTGCAGCACCACCGCCTATGATGGCTATTTTATTTAGGGGATTGTTCACGGGGCAAATATAGGTTTTTAACCGCGGAGAAAATGAGAGTTTCGCAAAGAACGCGGAGAAAAAATTGATGATTCATGACTAATCTCCTTTTGCGACCTCTGCGAATTCTCCGCGACCTTTGCGGTTAAACCATTACACTACCCAACCATCGTTCCATCTCTTCTCGAGAAACACCTTTTCGATCTGCCAAATCATGAACTTGATCTAAATTGATTTTTCCTAAACCGAAATATTTCGATTGAGGGTGACCAAAATACCAGCCTGAAACAGCAGCAGTCGGATACATTGCTAAACTATCGGTTAACTCAACTCCCGTAAAGTTCTTAGCATCTAAAATTTCAAACAAACCAATTTTCTCTGTGTGATCTGGACAAGCAGGATAACCTGGCGCTGGTCGAATTCCTCGGTATTTTTCCGAAATTAAATCATCATTTGATAATTTTTCAGATTCATATCCCCAGAATTCTTGTCGAACTCGTTCATGCATTCTTTCAGCAAATGCTTCGGCTAGTCTATCGGCTAAGGCTTTTAATAAAATTGAATTGTAATCGTCGTGATCAGCTTCAAATTTGGCTACATGTTCTTCAATTCCTAATCCAGTTGTAACAACAAAACCCCCGAGATAATCTTTTAAACCACTTGATTTTGGAGCAATAAAATCTGCTAAGGCTATATTTGGAGCAATAGCAGTTTTTTTGCCTTGCTGACGTAATGATCTTTGTAAATGAAGAATTTCTGTTCGTGTTTCGTCTTTGTATATTTCGATATCATCTCCAACTGAGTTGGCAGGGAATAATCCAATTACTGCTTTTGCCTCCAACCATTTTTCTGATATGATTTTGTCCAACATGAGATTAGCATCAGCAAATAATTTTGTGGCTGCTTCTCCAACAATCTCATCAGTCAGTATTTTGGGATATCGGCCATGTAATTCCCAAGTTTGGAAAAATGGAGTCCAATCAATATATTTTCGTAATTCCTCGAGGTCATAATCCACAAAAGATTGAACGCCTAATTCTTTTGGGACAGATAAATCTTCCCCCTTAAATTCAATTTTCAAGGCATTTTCTCGAGCTTGTTCAATCGTTAATATTTGTTTTGCTCCTCGATGTTTTTCATGGTGATCGCGAACTCTGTTATATTCCTCTTTTAAAGCTTCTACAAATCCTTCCTTCTTCTGTCCCAACAAACTTTCTACTACAGTTACAGATCGCGAAGCATCCAATACATGAACTGTTTGACCCAAAGTATAATTTTTATCAATCTTGACCGCGGTATGAACTTTAGAGGTTGTTGCGCCACCTATCATTAAAGGAATGGACATATTGGCTCTTTCCATTTCCTTTGCCATGTGAACCATTTCATCGAGAGACGGAGTTATTAAACCACTTAAACCAATTACATCAACATTTTCTTCTATAGCTTTCTCTATGATTTTATTTGCAGGAACCATAACGCCCATATCAATGACTTCATAATTATTACAAGAAAGTACGACGCCAACGATGTTTTTACCGATATCATGAACATCACCTTTTACCGTCGCCATTAAAATTCTTCCCGAGAATTCTCTTTTTCCATCTTTCTCAGCTTCAATGAAAGGCAGTAAATAAGCCACGGCTTTTTTCATTACTCTGGCGGACTTCACAACTTGAGGAAGGAACATTTTTCCAGAACCAAATAAATCTCCAACGACATTCATACCATCCATCAACGGACCTTCAATTACTTCTATTGGTCGATTGAAAAGCTTTCTGCACTCTTCAACATCTTCGTCAATAAATTCAACAATTCCTTTAACCAAAGCATGCGTTAAGCGACTTTTCACATCGACTTCTCGCCAAGACAGATCGACTTCTCTTTTCTTGCCATCGCCTTTTACGGTTTCTGCATATTCGAGCAAGCGCTCTGTTGCATCATCTCGTCGATTTAAAAGAACATCTTCCACATATTCCAAAAGCGTTTTGTTTATATCATCGTAAACTTCCAACATAGTTGGGTTAACGATTCCCATGTCCATTCCATGTTGAATGGCATGATACAAAAATGCCGCATGCATAGCTTCACGAACAGAATTATTTCCGCGAAATGAGAATGAGACATTTGAAACTCCTCCACTGACATGTGCTCCTGGCAAATTTTCTCTTATCCATTTTGTTGCCTTGAAGAAATCGAGAGCATTGTTATTGTGCTCCTCCATGCCCGTTGCAACAGGAAATATATTTGGATCGAAAATAATATCGCTAGGATTGAATTTAACTTCATCTACCAGAATTCGGTAAGAACGTTCGCAAATTTGAATTCGTCTTTCAAATGAATCAGCTTGACCGTCTTCATCAAAAGCCATTACGATAACCGCAGCGCCGTATTTACGAACTAATTTTGCTTGATGAACGAACTGCTCCTTTCCTTCTTTCAAAGAAATAGAATTAACAACTCCTTTACCCTGAACACATTTCAATCCGGCTTCAATAATTTCCCATTTGGAACTATCGATCATAATCGGAACGCGAGCAATATCTGGTTCGGCAGCGATAAGGTTTAAAAACTTCACCATAGCCTCTTTGCCATCAATCATTCCTTCATCCATGTTGATGTCAATGATTTGAGCTCCACCTTGCACTTGGTCTAAGGCCACCGCCAAAGCAGCTTCAAAATCGCCTTCTTTGATCATACGCAAGAAAGCACGACTACCTGTTACGTTCGTTCGTTCTCCTATATTTATGAAATTGCTTTCAGAGGTTGCTATTAACGGCTCAAGTCCTGAAAGTTTAATTGTTGGTTTTTGCATTTTGTTTGGAGTGGAAAGTGATAAGTTATTATAGTGTAAAGTATAATTCTCATCACTGTTATTTTAATTTCTTTTTTACAGTCATAATACTACTGCTTAACATTCTATGTATCTCCTCTGCTTGATTATACATTTTTTCATGTTGATTAGAATTTATGTAAGCAGCATCCTTCAATAAGTCAAGCCAATATTGAGATTCACCGCATTCTTTTAACGAAATGGACATCTTACTAATAAAATCTCTTGGACTTTGCGCATTTCCGCCTTCACGAATATTTGCACCAACTGAGGTGGCTGAACGGACATATTGTTTGCTTAAAATGAATTCTTTTTCTTCTGTTAATTGTTTAAATAAAAAAACAGAATCTAATGCGAAGCGATAACTTTTAGTCCTTAAAATACTTTCATTCATGGTTTTTTTATATTTAAGTTAATCAGAATTACAATTAGTTCATCACTCTCCACTTTAAAACTTTTCACTTTAAGACTTCCAATTTTCTCGGTTCGTATTGATTAGCTAAATCTGCTATCGCTTTAATATGTTCAGGCGTCGTTCCGCAGCAACCTCCAATAATATTGATCAGTCCCTCATCCAAGAAACTTTTGATTTGCTGTGCCATTAATTCGGGGGTTTCATCGTATTCTCCAAATTCATTTGGCAATCCAGCATTTGGATGTGCGCTTACACCAAATTCGGTTTTTTCATTTAATATCTGAAGATAAGGACGCATCATTTCTGCTCCAAGAGCACAATTCAATCCTACTGTCAATAATGGAATATGGGAAATTGAAATCAAAAATGCTTCTGTAGTTTGACCGGTCAATGTTCTACCACTCTGGTCAGTTATTGTTCCAGAAACCATAATCGGCGTATCCAAATTTCGCTCGGTTAATATATTATCAATAGCAAAAAGTGCAGCTTTAGCATTTAATGTATCAAAAACTGTTTCAACCAAGAGAATATCCACTCCACCGTCCAATAACGCTTTTGTTTGTTCTTCGTAAGCATTCACCAACTCTTCAAAGGTTATTCCTCTAAATCCAGGGTCATTCACATCCGGCGAAATGGATGCTGTTCGATTTGTTGGACCTATTGAGCCTGCCACGAATCTTGGCCTTTCTGGAAATTCTTTATTAAACTCAATGCAAACTTCCTTGGCAATTTTAGCCGAATGAAAATTGATATCGTAAACGTATTTCTCTAACCCGTAATCCGCTTGAGCAATCCAAGTTCCAGAAAATGAGTTTGTTTCTAAAATATCTGCACCAGCCTCTAAATATTCTCGGTGTATTGCTTTGATAATATCTGGTCGAGTTAGAGACAACAAATCATTGTTGCCTTTCAATGACTGATCGTGATTCTCAAACCAGCCTTTACGAAAATCTTCCTCTTCAAGCTTGTAGCGTTGAATCATGGTTCCCATGGCCCCATCTAAAACGAGAATTCTTTCTTTTAAAATTTCTTTGATATTCATTTTCTATCGTTCAATTTCTTGAAATACAAATAATTAAAAACGAACGTAGAAAAACAGAGTGTGATACTCTTCAACTTATCTTGACCACCGTAGCGGATCGGAATTGGCACCTTTGCTTTTTTTAGCTGGTTGCCAAGGTTTCATCGGGCCAGTCCCTCCACCTTTCTACATAAGTTTGATACAACGAAATTAACCAATACCTTTGGATTAAACAAAAGTACTTGGGAATAATAATTCCTATTTAAAGTGTAAACAAGATGCCGAATAATAATATAATCAGTTCATTTCGAAATGCTTTCAGGGGCTTGTTTTCAATTGTGAAAGACGAAAGAAATCTTAAAATTCATTTGATTACATTCTTCGTGGTTGTTTGTTTTGGTTTTTATTTTTCAATCACAAGATTTGAATGGATTTGTATTCTTATAGTATCTGGCTTAGTCATTTCATTAGAAATAATAAATTCTTCTCTAGAAAAACTGTGTGATTTCGTTGAACCAAACACCAATGAAAAAATAAAAATAATTAAGGATACAGCAGCGGCAGCTGTTTTGGTAGCTGCCGCATTTGCTTTAATTATCGGTACTTATATTTTCCTTCCGTATTTAATCGGATAGAAATCATTTCTTAATCCAACGGAATACCTCTTGGAATCCATCATCACTTTTAATTTGTAATAAGTAGAATCCATCCGAATAATCTGATGTGTTTAGTTTATAAACACCGTTATCTTCCACTTCCGTTTCAGTGGAGAAAATCATTCGACCAGAATTGTCAACTAATTGGATATTTAAACCTGTTAAACGTGATACCGAATAATTGAAAAACAACTCTTCCGTTCCAGGATTTGGATAAACGCTCATAATTTTCAACTTACTACTAATAGCAGATGAGATTGAAATAATCTTACTATAATCAAATGAACCATCTAAATCATATAATTTCAATCGATAATAATTAATTGAATTTTGCTGATTTAAATCGATTGCTGAATAGTGCAATGGACTAGTGCTATTTCCATGAGCCGTTATTTTTCCAATTGTTTCAAAATCTTTTCCGTTTCGAGAACGTTCAAGGGCAAAATAGTCTGAATTTATTTCGGACGCTGTTATCCAACTTAAATAGTTGTCCTGCTCAATTCTATTTCCTTCGAATTGCATTAATTCAATTGGCAAAGGAGTTGTGGATTGTGCCACTCCAAATACAGAGAACCCACTCAGGCCAGTTCTACGAATGATTGAAACGGTTGAGAATGCGCAAACTCCATTTAACCCCCAAGGTGAAACTGAATTCACTGCCTTTTCTACTGTCCAACCCACGGCACCAGCGGTATTAGTTGCCCCTGTTGAATATAAAGTTATATCGTACGTTCCCGAGGATGGGTTTGCTGAAGCATTGATGGTCCAAATCCCCATATTTTGAGAGGGAATATTATATGTTGCAGTGCCAAAACAATCTGGTAGATTTAATGTGTTCGGTGCACCAGCCCATGGGTCAAATCTTGCTTGTAATCTAGGAATTGTAGTTGCCGCAGTGAAATTCACATTCGCACGTTCATATAGCGTTGCTGTACCAACTGGGAAATCATACGACCCTGTGCTGTTGATCGTTCGCCATAAATCCCCATTAACATAACTTGTTGTATTTCCAGCTGTTACAGAGGTAGATGCGCTATTCGCAACATCTACTCTAAAGGCATTTGTTGTTATAACACCGGCTGTTAAAGTTAAATTTCCTGTTGTCGCCTTGATGAACATATTTGTTCCAAGCGTTAGAACACCAGACGGTTTGTTCATGGTTACAAAGTTCAAGTCCAATTGTGTACTACCCTGATTGTAGGTTTGAGCACCTGTCCCGTTAAAAGTTAAGTTACCCGTTGTGCCTGTATTTGAAAAAGTTGTATTACCGCTGTTATTTGCAAAATTTCCACCTACTCGAACTCTGTTGCCCGCAGTATTTAGTACACTCGTATTATTTTCCGTTAAAAAATTACCTTTTACGTCTATATTACTCGCTAGAACCACGGCACCTAAAAGTTTGTTTACTGTCATATTAAAGAACGCATCATCGTTTTCAAATGCACCGGTAACCGTCTGGTTTCCTGTACCAATAAATTCTATTGTAGAACCGGGCATACAGATAAGGGAACCGTCATTCGTGAAATTTCCACAAATTTGAAGAGTCGCACCACTTCGCAAGGTCAATTTAGCTCCAGAATTAATCGTTAAATCATTTACCGCATAAGTTCCAGCTGGCAAATCTGGTTCGTTTGAAGAAGATGTTGTAACAAAGGCACTAATCCCACAGGTCGGAGCGTTACAGCCCCCCCAATTATCCGTATTGACGTAGTCGTTATTAAATGCTCCTCCTGACCAATAGACAGTTGTAGGCGGAGTGTATACTACAGGGCTTACCGGCGGAAACTCAAGTGTAAAACCTGAAACTGAATTGGCCCAATTTTGAATAACAAGCACGTAACTATCACCAGCCGAAACAGTTGGACCTACTTCATAGGACCCATTAAAACCTGGATAAGCTGCGGGAGAATTTCCGCTAGTTGAACAGCCCGATAAACCCAAAGCGCTATAATTACAAGCAACTGGCGGCACCCCAGCGTTAATTCCTGCACAATTGGTTGCGCCGGAACCACTTACCTTCCAAAGTAGAAAATCATAATCTGATTCATCTAATGGATTAACATAACCTGGATTTGGATTTCCAGTTATTGGATTAGGGTTACCATAATCATTGGGAACTATATCGAATGTCAAGATTTGAGTACCAATTAGTGAGGGATCTATATTGATCACGTACCAAACTGAGTTTGCTTCACCATTGGTGCAATTTCCAGCACCTGTATGATCACATGTTCCGCCTATGGCCTGATATCCGGGGTTCCCAATCGTCGTTGTGGCGTTACAAGCTGTAAATGAAGTTGGGCAATCTTGCCCTTGGACGTATGGGAAACTCCCTGTTCCAGAAATAACTAAGATTGAAAAACTACCAACAGTGTTATTCTCCCCATCAACAGAAATATAATATGTAAGCCCTGGTGTTAAGCCACTGTAAGTGATTTCTGAATTATTTGGGACATAGCCACCGCAACTTGGTGCATCTGTATTACAGGCGAGTTGAGTAAGACTCGTGCAAGCTCCTCCATAAAGAGCAATTTGCGTTTGTTGAAGTACCGTACCTGAGGCTTGAATAATGGTTTTCATTCTTACCGAACCTGATGCCGGTGCTACAAAGCTATACCAAACTGTATTTACCGTCCCACCTGACCAACAGGATCCGGCGGCGGGTTCGGAAGCATTTCCTGAACAAGAATTATTTCCTGAAGAAGGGATACCCAAAACTAAACCATTCGCATTGCAAGGCAAGTCGTTAGCAGGTGCTGCAGTGTTGTTTGTAACCAATACACTAGTTGAACTTACGGTTATTCCACTAATGGTGCAAGTTGTTCGAATTCTGTAATATAGTGTGGTTGTGACATTTGTCGAATAGGATGTTAATGTTGCTCCAGCAATATTCGTAAATGTGATATTATCTATAGACGATTGCCATTGATAAGTCAGCCCACAAGAAGCGGAAACTGGGCTTTTAATGAAATCAACTAACGTATTTGTACAATTTGTTGTGGTTTGAGAAGCTAATGCGCTTCCAGCTATTGGAGTTCCTGAACAAATTGAAGTCGTTGGCACAAATCTATATAGTCTATTGTTAGTCGGTTTTGTTGAAATGTTGGTCGTTTCAGTAGCTGTAGAAACTGCGCCTGCTGTGTTCACAGAATAGAACTCGCCTATACTTGGTCCAGCAATTCCAATTGATGCGGATCCATTATTTACAGCTTGAGATTCTTGTCTGTAGTTAAATTCAATGGTATTGGATGTTTCAAACAGTTTCACTTGAAAGGTAATAACGCCATTGCTATTGTCTCCCCCGTTATCATTCCATCTCATATTCAAATATTCTACAGTAAAAACTCGATTTGGCGCAGTACCTGTTAACCTGTAGGCTATTTGACCGACATTCCTAGCATTGCGAATGTCATCCCATAAAGGGGCAATAATATTCCTTTGGGTGGAACCCGATAAATTGTTATTGCTAGAAGAAGCTAATCCTCCGCCAAAACCTATCCACCCTTCAGTACAAATTTGAACTTGAGTATAGCTGGTACAACCCAATAAAAATGAAAAACCAATATTAATGTTTCCACTAATGACCTCATTTGTATTACCGGAAAATTCAACTGTAGGTGCTGTCAAAGCCGCATAAGTAGATATTGAACTACTGAATGTATAATTTATTTGGCTGAATAGATTACCAGTGGATAAACTGATAATGAGAATTATTAGTGTAAATAAATTTTTCATGGGAGATTTTTTTATGAAGTTAATATATTGGAGAATTAATTAACGAACAAAGCGTGAGTTACCGTCTTTGACAAATCTTGTTTCTACTCCATTCAACTCATAGTAGCCACGTATATTTACACGGTCAAGAATAGCGAGTATATAATTGATATACATTGGATCTTGATAGGAAACTATTACTTTCGATTCAGGAACTGAATAACCGCAATCAATGATTTCCCCTGTATATTTCTCAAATTCAAAAACGACTTTTTTTGCTACGTCTAAATTGAAATTATCAATTTTAAACTGAACCAAACCAATATCGTTTGATAAGTTCAACGGTATTATTATTCCAGAAGATATTGTAGAATCCACTTGTAACGTGCCCATTTGCCCAAAGGAATGGCTACAAAGTAAAAATAACAGCACAGCTGTTTTTAACAATTTGAAACGTAGATTTTTCAAATTATATTTTGAAAATAAGGTATTCATAAGTCTAAAAATAAGTAGTCGTATTGTAAAAATACGTAATGTTTTGTTCAAGTATAACGTAACTAGCACATAAAAGGTTGCGTTTCTCCTAATTTCATGCCAGAGTATTCTATTTACGAGGTATTCTATTTACGAGAATAAGGAATTTTCGGATTTAGATACCGCGCATTTTTAAAATTAAAAAGTACAATAAAAAAAGAAGGCGACTCGGGAGAGTCACCTTCTTTTAATCTAACCTAACCTAACCACTATTCACTGAAAAAGATCTTAAAATCTTTTGATTTTTCTAATTTATATAACAAATATACAATCAATTTTCAAAATTCAAAGTAAAAAATTGCAAAAAAATAGCCCTTGATATTTTTTTAAGATTTTTTAAATATTACTCTTCATTTTCATATTCAACTTAGTATAAATCCAAACCTTTAGCTTAAATGTCAACAGATAAAGTGAAGGAATAACAATCAAAGTCAAGAACGTAGCAAACGTCAAACCATAAATAATTGTCCACGACATTGGGGAAAAGAATACGTTATTGTCACCACCGAAATAAATTTTCGCATCATAAGTGGCTAAAAAGCTGAAGAAATCGATATTGAACCCAATCGCTAAAGGTATTAATCCCAATATCGTAGTGATGGCAGTAAGTAAAACAGGTCGTAAACGCGTTTTACCCGCCTCAATAGTTGCAGCCACTACTTCGTGATAAGGAAGCACCTCATCTTCACTTAAATCCAAAGCTTCTCGTCTTTGTTTTCTCAACATATTGGTGAAATCTATCAATACAATAGCATTGTTTACTACAACACCGGCCAGAGAAATAATTCCAATCATGGTCATCATGATAACGAAATTTTGACGGGAAATAACCAATCCTAACAATACACCAATTAATGAAAGTAGTACGGTTAGCATAATTACTGCTGGCGCTGAATATGAGTTAAATTGAGCCACGATAATCAAAGTAATTAAGAATACGGCAATTAACAAAGCTGAACTCAAAAAGGCCATTTCTTTTGCTTGTTCTTCTTGTTGACCCGTAAATTTAAATGTCATATTTGGATTCAAATCTCCATTTTTCTTGAATTCTTCTAGTTTGACTTTTAACTTCTCAACAACCTCATTTCCATTATAACCTTCTGTTACATTCGAATTCACCGTTACTAAAGGCAACTGATCCTTGCGAATTACTGCAGAATAGGATGAAACCTCTTCAGGGCGTTTTACTACTGAACGAATTGGAACTTTTATCAAAACTCCTTTAGAATTTCGGAAAATTAAGTTTTGATCCAAAAGTGCGTCCAAGTTATCTCGACTTTTTTGGTCGAAACGCACCACAATATCATAAGACTCTTCATCGATAGTATATTTCGAAATATCTTGTCCTAACAAGGCCTTACGTATCGCATTACCCACCATCATTGTTGATGCACTTAATTTACGAACTTGATCTCTGTCGACTACTATTGGAATTTCTGGGCGATTCGTTTCTACGTTAAGTTTTAATCGATCAACTCCAGGTATCGCCTGGCGATCAAGATAATTTTTAATCTTGGCCGCTTCAGCGATTAATTCTCTATACTCACCTCTTCCTGTTACTTCTATATTAATTGGTGGTCCAGTTGGAGGTCCTTCAGAGTTTTTATCGGCTGAAATTTCAATATCTGCGGTGAATTTTCCTTTAATGCCTTTTTGAATTTCCGCTAAAATCTCACCTGTTTTTACATCCCCTCGGAATTGAGATTCCGTAAAATTAATTGTTATCCGTGCTTTGTGAGGTGTATTACCCATTGTTGCACCTTGTGCAGGGTCGCTTGTTCCTTCGCCTACTTGAGCAATAATGGAACGTATAACTCTTTCCTTGGAATCCTTCGGTAATTTTGCATCTGCATCCAAATATGGTTTTAAAATCGTGTTGATTTCTTTCTCTAATTCCAAGGCAGATTCATTCGTTACCATAATATCCGTTCCTATAGGCTGCGACATGAAAATATTAACGTAATTAGGTTCATTCACAGGGAAGAAATCAACTTTTGGCGGGAGAATAGCCATAAGAATAATTGCGAAGAACAAAAGTCCGAACGTACCGAGAAAAAACTTAACAGGATTTCTTCCTTTCAGTGCGAAAGTTAAAAATCGTTCGTAACCAGCCTCTAATCTCGGTAAGAAGCCATTCTGGAATTTCCGCGCTCCTGGCACGAAAACATAAAAATTTAGAAGAGTGACAATCGCCATAACTATTAGGAAGTTTCCTAAAGTCATAGTACCCATCAAAACAAATAATACGCCTAAAACAGTTAAGATTCCGGCAATACGGAAAACCATTTTCTTTTTAGGTAGCTTCTCTTCTAGTTTCATAAATGCAACGGCCAAAACAGGATTAATCACCAAGGCTACAAATAACGAAGAACCTAAAACGATAATTAAAGTTATTGGAAGATACTTCATGAATTCACCCATGATTCCCGGCCAAAATGCAAGTGGAATAAACGCGGCTAAAGTCGTAGCCGTGGAAGCAATAATAGGCCAAGCAACTTCGCCAACACCTTGAATTACTGCTTGTTGTATTTTCATTCCTTCGGAAAGATTACGATAGATATTTTCGACGATAACAATCCCGTTATCAACCAACATTCCCAGTGCAAGTACCAACGAGAACAGAACCATTACGTTTAATGAAACTTCCATTGCATCCAGAATTAAGAAGGACATTAACATAGAAAGTGGAATGGCGACACCAACAAAAAGTGCATTACGAAGTCCTAAAAAGAAAAGCAATACTCCGACAACAAGTAAAATTCCGAAAATGATCGAATTTTCAAGGTTGGAAACCATATCTCGCGTATTATTCGATTGGTCATTTGTTGTTGAAACAATTACACTTCTTGGAATAGTTCCGTCATTCTTTGCTTCTTCAATAAGCTTGTATATTTTTTCAGAAGCAACCAACAAGTTTTCTCCTCCTTGCTTTTTGATATCCAACATTACTACTGGATCACCAAATTCTCTTGCAAAAGAGGTCGTGTCTGAATTTCCAAAATAAACTCTTGCGATATCTCCTAAATAAACTGGCAGATAATCATCATCCTTTACAACTAATTTATTTAGCTCATTTGCATTTTTAAACTCACCGTTGATACGAATAGTTTTACGCATCCCATCCATCAATAATTCACCAGAAGGTATCGTTTGATTTTCAGCACCTACGGCATTTTCAATATCGGTAAGTGAAACATTAACAGCTTGTGAACGGATCGGATCTACGTCAATACGCATTTCTTGCTCCTGAACTCCTCGAATATCAACTTCGCTAATTTCCGGTAATTCTTCTATGCTCTTCTCTAAATCTTCAGCGATATCTTTCAACAGAGATGCATTTGAACCACGTAAATTGATATTCATTATTGGCATCGCAGAAGGATCCAATTCAAAAATATTTGGTTCAACAGGTAGTTGCGGGAAATCCGATTTCGTACGAGCTTTATCAACTGCATCTTTTACCTTTTGCAAGGCATCGGACACCTTCATTTTAAAATCAAATTTCACACGAATTGTCGTATACCCGTGAATTGCATTTGAGTTTATTTCATCTACAAGTTTTATCCCGCCAAGTTCCTTTTCAATCGATTGATTGATTTTTTCGGACATGTATTCTGGTGAAGATCCTGGTTTTGCAATACCTATGTATATTTCAGGGATTTGAATTTCTGGGAAATTCTCTTTTGGCATACTTGTATACGCTCCTAAACCACCTAAAAAGATGATGAATGCAACAAGAAAAATTGATTTTCTATTGTTCACCGCCCAAGTAGACAAGGCAAAACCTTTATTGTTTTGTTCTTCCATGTTTTCTATCTAACTAAAATTAAATTCGAACGATGTCTTTGATAGTAATTCCCTTTGCTCCATCTGTTATAACAAAAGACCCTTCACTCAAACGACCTTCAAGGACTTTGATATAGGCTTCGCCTTTGTATTTTTCGATTACTTGAACCATTACTTTTCGAACCGTATATTGATTTTTTTCTTTCTTGTCAGCCACATATACAAAGTCTTTGTTGTCTTGATCTTTGATAATGGATTTCGCTGAAATAACCAATGCATTTGGCACCGTCATATCCGTCAAGCTTAGTTCCGCTAACATATTTGGTAAAAACACTTTGTTATTATTCAAAGTTGCTTTTATACTGAAAGTGCGATTGACAGGCTCGATATATTGACCAACATTGCTAACCACTAAGTTTAAAACCGTGTCTGTATAATTTGGGAAACTCACTTCAATTACTGTTCCGACGTGAATTGAAGAAAAATGCTTTTCAGAAATATCGGCAACAACATCGATCTTACTATTGTTTACCAAACGAACGATTGGACTCTGTGGACCAACAACCTGTCCATCTTTAGCATAAACTTGATCTATAATGCCGCTAAATGGAGCTCTAATACTTGTTTTTCCTTGTTGAGTATTTACTGACCCCAAACGAGATTTTAAACTGTTCACTTGGCTTTTGGCAGTTTCATAATCAAATTCCGTCCCTACACCTCTTTTACGCAATTCATCTTGTTTTTCAAGCATGTATTCCGCATAAACAAGTTGTGTTTTTATCTCATTTGCATTTGAAGCCAAAACTGCTCCATCCAATGAAACTAAAACCTGACCTGCACTTACTCGTTGTCCCTCTGTGACATGTATTTTTGTTACCATTCCACCCATTTCTGAGTTTAAAAGAACATCTTGATCGGTTTCTACATTTCCTTGAACGGAAATTTTGTGTTCAAATGTCTTTTTCTCGGCTTTTTGAATTTTAACTAATGGTAAAAACACTTCATCTTTGTTTTCAGTTTTATCCTCGCCACTGCAACTCGGCAATGAAAAAACAGCTACTAATAACAATACTAAAAATGGGGTAATTCTGTTCTTCATCTTTTTATTTGTTGGTCGTCATTATTTGATTGTACAATTTATCTAATTCTAATTTTGCAGTAAAAACCGAAATTTTTGCTGCTGTGTATTGTGCTTGAGCCATTACCAATTGGTTGTATTTTTGGGTAACTGAAATACTCGTTTCTTGTCCAATGTTCTCACGAATGATGGCATTCTTGTATATCTTTCCGGCTAAATCTATGTTTGCTTGTTGCAAATCGAGCTTCATTAATGCTCCTGATAGATTATTTTTAGCTTGCATTTCTTGAAATTTCAAAGACTCTTTAAATTGAGCTAAACTATTGTCCAATTGCTTTAATTTGATTTCCGATTGTTTCACTTTAGCATATCGAGTTCCACCTGAAAACAATGGGATGTTCAATTGAAGTCCCCAAAAAGTTTGTGGGAACCATTTTTCATTTGCGAAAAAATTGAATTCATTACGATAAGCGTTGTAGGTGTGCTGAAAAAAGGCATTTAAGCTTGGCATGTATGCCGACTTTAAATATTTCAAATTGTACGACTCTAATAAACGTTGTTGTTCTAATACTGTAATATTTATGTTATTATCCAGTTTCGATTCTCCTTTTGAAACATTGCTTTTAAGCATTAGTGAAGCACTGTTGTCAGTAATACCAATCTCATTGTCCATAGGGAAATACATCGCCATTTTAAGCATGATTAATGCGTTCTGATATTGAATTTGAGCATCACTTTGAGCATTTTTTGCGGTTAAAAGAGAATAGGAAAGTTGATCCATGTCATCTTGTTTCATCAAACCAAGTTCCAAGTAGTTCTTTTGTTTTTGAATCAAATTGCTCGTGATCACAACCATTGAATCTACGAAGGCAATATTATCCTTAGCAACAGATGCAATTTCATAGGCCTGAATGACATTGAATACTACATTTTCAACAGTTTGAGTCTCCAACGTTTTCTGAAAGTCTATAAATAATTGTGATACCTTAAGTCCAACTAAATAAGAACCATTGAATAACAATTGATTTACTTGTAATGTTCCACTTGCTGAATAATCCGTTCCCGCTTTAAAGGCAATTGTTTCTCCTGCAGCTGCATTTGGATTAATAAAATTAGCTCCAACTACTTGTACGGGAAGATTAATGAAATTATTGAAACTACCTGTAATGTTTGCTTGCGGCAAACCCATGCCTCGCACTTCATTTCTGCGCTGAACGGCGATGTCATTTTCTAAGTTAGCATTCAAAGCTGTAGGATTGTTCTGTAAAGCGTATGCCTTTGCTTCCTCTAAACTAAATTCTTTTTTCTCCTGACCTATGGCTACGAAACTTAGTGTAACACTCAAAAGGACGGAAACTAGTGTAAAATTATTACTCATGTGAAAGATGTTTTCTTATGTATTCTTTTCCTGAATCCGTTGCCATACCAAATAAAATAAAGCGTAACGATTCTGCAAAAATTTGTTTAACAGTTAGGTCATTTTGACCAATAATTGATCTTTTAAAAATAGAGTCATTTACAATAACATAGATTTGAGCAACTATGGCGGCATCAAAATCTTTACGGTACAATTTCTCTTTTCTCCCTCGTTCTATGTTTTTTAAGAAAATTGGCAGAACATATTCCTTTTCATGTCGGTCAATTCTATTTTGAGCACTTGGGTGATATTTCTGCAAATCATAAAAAACTGAGGGATGAATATTATTCATGTTTTCGGATGCCAAGTTGATAAATGCAAACAGCTCCTGAATTGCATTTTCACTTTTTTCCAGCAACGCACCACAATCACATTCGATTGAAGCCATATGAGAGGCAACTACAGTTTCAACCAAAATATTTTTATCCTTAAAAAAGGTGTAAATGGTTTTTTTAGAAATTCCTATTTCACGAGCAAGGTCATCCATGGATACACTTTTAATGCCATATCTCATAAAAAGCTCACCCGCTTTTATTAAAATTTCTGTTCTTTTATCCATTTCGACGGCAAATGTAAACAAAAAATAAACTTTGGAAACTTTTATTGAAAAAAAAGTTTCCAAAGTTTATATAGACATCTCTAGTATGCTTTATTATCTTCGTTTCAACAATGAGTTCAATCGTAAAAATATATACAGATGGTGCGGCAAAGGGTAACCCAGGTCGTGGAGGTTATGGTGTCGTAATGAAATTTGGTGCTAAAACACTAGAACTGAGCGAAGGTTTTCGGATGACAACTAATAATAGAATGGAATTGATGGCGGTAATTGTTGCTTTGGAAGCCTTAAAGTCAACTCAACACCCCATTGAAATATACTCCGATTCGAAATACGTTGTGGATTCAGTTGAAAAAAAATGGGTTTTTGGATGGAGGCAAAAAGGTTATGCTGGTAAAAAGAATAAGGATCTTTGGGAGCGCTATATTCCTTTGCATATGAAATTTAATCCAAGATTTCATTGGGTAAAAGGTCATGCTGGACACCCTGAAAATGAGCGTTGTGATGAACTAGCTGTTTTTGCTGCTGAAAGTAATAAATTAGGTGTTGACGACTTTTATGAGCGATCGATTGATGGGGATCAAGCCAATTTCTTACCATTAAGTTGATCTATCATTTTACTTGCCTTCATAAATGTATAAATGATGGGATGCGGAATTTCTCGTGTTGATGATATTTGCGGACAATTGGCCATCGCTAAGAAAAATGGATGGTTCGTTAAACTTATAATTTCTGGTTCTTCTAGTTGATTGTATGCCTCAATATCCACCAATCCCTCTTGTAAAGATTGAATCAACTTAGGATACATGCTATACCTCGAAGAGGTAAGTTCCAAATGCGAATGATTCTCATATAATTTAATCATTGCCAAAGAATGAGGCACAATATTTACACTTTCAAACTGATTTCCTTCCACCAAATTTTCTGAAACTAACTTTTCATTGTTTCCATTTAGTTGATGCTTGTTGATAAGAATCTCTATCAATGAACGGTAGCCTTCGCCAGTTATCAACGTTGGAATATTTAGCTGAGTCAAAGTATCCACAATAGAATTCAGGAAAAATACATTTTTGAATGGTCCAGGAGCTAACCAAACACCATCGTAACGTTCAAAATTCTGCATTTTAAAGTAAGCAGCCTCTTCGACTTTAATCCAATAATAATTGATTTCCTCTTCTAAAAAACGACTGGCATGGTCAATCGCCAAGTTTGTGGCTTGGTGAGAATTATAAGTGAAGTTATAATCTCCTATTACCGCTATTTTCAGATTTTGACTCATCTAGAGGTAAAAAAACCGTCTTAGTTATACTAAAACGGTTCCTGAATTATCTTTTAAAGTAACCATTTAAAACGGCGTTCTGTATGGTTGCTGTTGCATACACAGAGTCCACTAATGGGTCTAATTTTGAAGGTCTCCAATTCTTTACAACACAAGAAAACTCGCACTTGAATTGAATATAGTCACCTGCATCATCTTGTTTTTCTTCTAGTTCACTGAACAAAACAAAGCCTGGAATGGTTTCATCAGAACGGAATAAGTTGCCATTCGCATCAGTATATCTCACCTCAAAACCAGCTTTTGCCGTGTCAGAGTATACAGGCATTAAAGGATCGGAATTCGCATCCATGAAAGCTCTAAATGTTGTTGCATTTGGTCTTGTACCTAATGTTGGGTCTTGCTGAAGAGAACCTAATCCTATACCTATCCAACTAACTTCGGAAG
The DNA here is from genome assembly GCA_963977135.1 of uncultured Flavobacteriales bacterium. GTDB lineage: Bacteria > Bacteroidota > Bacteroidia > Flavobacteriales_D > Crocinitomicaceae > UBA2040. The sequence goes on from CAXBNN010000002.1 coordinate 353,163, forward strand.
AAGACTTCATATTACAGTAATAAGCCAAATTCAAGTAGTTGATTCCAGTCATTTGATCAAAATACGGAGTCGCTATAGAGGTAGCCTCTGCTTTGTATTTCAATACATTTTTCGTCCATTCTACATCAGAACCATTGATGATTCCTTCAAAGTGAATTTTCAAATCTGCTGAATTTGTTGGTGCTGGAATAACTTCTGCTTTGTTACATCCTACAAATGGAAGGATACTTAGCAATAGGGCAGCGATAATTATTTTTTTCATTTTGTATTAAGTCAAGTGTTTCTAATTAGCTAATGTACTATATTTTCATCCACCTAACCAAAACTAATTTGTGAAAAAATTCGATTAAGCTCGAATTTGCTTTAATGTTTGATTGTTAGATTGATTTTCAAAAATGAATTCTGTACCCGAAAATTCGCCAAAATTGAAGATATATCGGAACTCATCCTCTTCCCATTGTTCAATTTTTAAACAATCCTGAATGTCTAAAGAATTATTCTGCTTTTGTAACTGGGAAATTAGTCTATTTAGCTCCATTCCAGGTAGTACCAAGGTTGTTTTATAGGCGAAAAAGCCGTTTTTTACCGTGCAAGACAAGTGCATGTCGGACTCATTATTCGTCCATTCTATTTGGTTTACTACTATTTTATCAGTCAAATTTTTCATAATTCCTTCGTATTGATGAAACAAAACTCGATGTTCAGAACGTAATCGATTTACGTTCACTTGAAACGCCCAGTTTTTTTAACCTTTTTCTTCGAAGTCACTATTAATTACTTAATTTTAATGCTTTCAACAATCATTCCATAAAAATGAAATACGCCAGAATTAATAAAGAATTATACATCCGAAATCGGAAAAAATTTACGTCGAAAATGACAGCCCAAGGTTTAGCTGTTTTTAACTCAAATGATATTTATCCAATATCGGCTGACAGCACGATGCCCTATCAGCAGCATAGAGATATATTGTATTTGTCTGGTGTTGATCAGGAGGAAAGTATTTTGGTTATTTTCCCGGATTCGTCCAACCCAGATCATAAAGAAGTTTTGTTTCTAAAAGAAACGAATGAACATATTGCTGTATGGGAAGGCGAGAAATTAACCAAAGAGGCTGCTTTTGAAACTTCTGGAATAAAAACGGTTTATTGGCTTTCTCAGTTTGATACAATATTCAAACAAATGATGTCGGAGGCAACAACAATATATTTTAATACCAACGAACATTTGCGAGCAAATACCGAAGTAGAAACTCGTGAAGATCGTTTTATAGCAAAAACTAGATTGCTTTATCCTGCGCATCAGGTGGCGAAAAGTGCACCTTTAATGCATGCCATTCGCGCTGTAAAAGAAGATATTGAAACAGAGTTAATGCAAAAGGCATGTAATATTACTGAAGCTGGATTCAGACGTTTATTGAAATTCGTCAAACCAGGTGTTTGGGAATATGAAATAGAAGCCGAATTAATGCATGAATTTTTACGCAGTCGCTCGAAAGGATTTGCCTATACTCCAATTGTAGGTTCGGGACCGAGCGCTTGCGTTTTGCATTATATTGAAAACAACCAGCAATGTAAGGCTGGGGATGTTATTTTGCTTGACGTAGGTGCGGAATATGCAAACTACGCATCAGATATGACACGTTGCATTCCTGTTAGTGGTCGCTTTTCGGAAAGACAACGCGCCATATACGACTCTGTCCTTCACGTGAAAAATGAAGCTGAAAAAATGTTGGTTCCCGGAACATTAATTCCTGAATACCATAAAGAGGTTGGTAAAATTATGGAAGGTGAGTTATTAAAGTTAAAACTTATCGATCAAACAGATATTAAAAACCAAAAAGCGGAATGGCCAGCATATAAAAAGTATTTTATGCACGGAACATCTCATTTTATTGGGCTTGACACGCATGATTTAGGATTATACCATGAACCAATTACTGCTGGAATGGTGTTCACCTGTGAGCCTGGTATTTACATTCCTGAAGAAGGAATTGGCATCCGATTAGAAGATGATTTAGTTATTCAAAAATCTGGTCCGGCGTTCAATTTAATGGGTAATATTCCACTTGAAGCTGACGAAATTGAGTCTTTAATGAATGAATAATTCCGCTAAAGAATTAAATTTTTCAATTGAAGGGGAGGGTCCTAATTTGGTCCTAATTCATGGGTTTTTAGAATCCAATCGGATGTGGGACCCTTTGAAATTAGAAGAGGATTTTCAATGTATAAAGATTGAACTTCCTGGTCATGGAGAATCTAAAATTACAAATCCAGAGCGAACAATTGCTTTTATGGCTGAGTGTATTAAATCCACATTAGACTCTCTCAAAATAGAAGAGTTCAGTTTAATCGGACATTCTCTTGGTGGATATGTTGCTTTGGAATTTGCATCGCTATTTGGACTTACCGGAAAATTGATTTTACTCCATTCCAATTTTTGGGAAGACGATGCCCAGAAAAAAATAGATCGCCAGCGTGTTGCGAATATCGTTCTGAAAAACAAGAACCTGTTTCTAAATGAGGCCTTACCGGCCCTATTTATTCAACCTAAAAAACATTTTTCAGTAATAAACAATTTGCTCCTTGAAGCAAAAAAAATGACTGCAAATGCTATAGCGGAGAGCTCTTTATCGATGCAAAATAGAAAAGACCATCGGTCTACTTTGGAAAAATTCTCTTCAGAAATTTCAATTATTCAAGGAGAAATGGATCGATTAGTTCCCCATGAAAAAATGAGAGAAATGCTAGATGGATTAGAGAATAAAATCTTAATAATTCCGAAAACTGGCCATATGGGTCAACATGAAAATACCGATTTGATTAGAAGCTCAATTCTAACATTATTGGCATAAAAAAACGGACACTTTTAATGTCCGTTATCAATGAATATCCAAATAAATTGGACGGTTTGGTGTATATTTTTATTCATAACTACTGAATTAATTAACTATTTAAATCTTTCCAGAAAGTTACGACTTACTTGTTAAGAAAATATAACAAAAATGTAAAGTGCTAAAGCTTTTGACTTAAGTGTATAATAATCAGTGTTAACGGATGTTTATAAAGATTAAAACGCCCGCAAATTCAATTGAAATCTATATTTAATTGTAAATTTAAATTAGCTAAAACACAAAAACATATTAATCTAAACCAACATGAGTTTAAAAGCAATAATCATAGACGACGAAGAATTTGCCCGAAAAAATCTTCAAATTCTGTTGGAAGAACATTGTCCTGATGTGGACGTGGTTGCCGATGCAGATGGTAAAACAGAAGCTCTCGAAAAAATTAAAGAATTCCAGCCAGACGTTCTCTTTTTAGATATTCGAATGCCTTCTGGTTCCGAAGGATTTGAATTACTCGAAGAAATCGAAGACATGAATGTTTTGGTTGTTTTCGTTACAGCTTTTAAAGACTATGCTATTCGAGCATTCAATGCCAATGCTGTTTATTATTTACTGAAACCAATTGATATTGACGAGCTTAAAACTGCGGTTGAAAAATTGATTGAGTCGAAGAAATTGTTTTCTGAAAACCCAGAAAATTACACAACCTATTTCCGCTCATTAAAAAATCTTTCGGATACTTTCCTGCGCAACAAACCAAATAATAGAATTGCCATCAGTCATACAAAAGGCTTGAAAATTGTAGAAGATGATTCGATTGTAAATTTAGAGGCAAGTGGAAATTGTACCATGTTGCATTTTAGCGATGGCTCCCGTTATTTGGATACGCGAACTTTAAAAATTTATGAGAATTTGTTGGACCCCAATAAATTTAGTCGCATTCATAAATCACATATTATCAATCTAAATTATATGACAGATTACATCAATGAAGATGGTCATTTTGCAGTTTTAAAAAATTCGGAAAGAATACCAATTGCCAGAAATAGAGTTTCTGAATTTGTGAAAGGTTTGAAGAATTGATGATGCGTTTCTTGCTCCTTACATTTTGTTTGTTCGTTGGCTACTCTTTTGGTCAGCGATATTCTTTTGTAGAATATTCTACCTCAAAAGGTCTTCCGCAATCTCAAGTATCTTCAATAGCACAGGATGAAAATGGATATTTATGGGTCGGAACCCTAGGTGGATTAGCAAAATTCAACGGTAAAAAATTCACTTCTTATACTCGCGATAATGGACTAGCATACAACAAAATAACTTTCTTAAAAAATTTCAACAAAGAATTATGGATAGGTCATGAAGGAGGTGTTTCTGTTCGTAAAAATGGAGAGTTTTCCCGATGGTATTTACCAAAGGATGCCAAGAACATCCGTGTAACTGGGTTTTCAAAATATAAAAAATCCGTGATAATTGCTACAAATGGTGATGGATTATATCGTCTATTTGACCAAAAGTTATTAGCGATTCCTTTCCCAGAAGAATTCAGCAACAAGATTCGAGATATTACAGAAGTTAAAGGAACCTACTATCTTGCTACCAGAGATGGAGTATGCACTACGACTGATTTTAAAATTTTCAAAATAATAGCGAATACAGAACTTTGGAGTATTTCAGATTTAGAATTAAATTCCGAAAAATTGCTGATAACAACCTTCAACGATGGTGTTTTCTCATTCAATACAAGCACGAAGAAATTAACAGAATTCCCTATTAATAAGGAGCTCTTTCCTGATGGAGCTTATAAGGATCATAAAAATAACTTGTGGTTCAATACTTCAGAAGGATTACTGAAATATGACAATAATGGCCGTCAAGAATTGATTGATGGAGCTAAAGGCCTGCCATTGGCCCAAATAGAATGCATATTTGAAGACAACGAACAAAATATTTGGTTGGGTTCAAGTGGAAAAGGACTGATTTTTTTCCCAGGAGATCAGTTTGTTTACTACGATCACAACTCTGGACTTCCTACCGACCTTGTGCTCAACATAAATCAGGATAAGTACAAGCACTTTTGGGTTTCTACCTATAACATGGGAATCGTTTTAAAAAAAAATAATTCCTACAAAACAGTTTATGACAACGTAAAAACCATTTGGACATCGGCAATGGATGTAGACGGTCACAATTGGTTTGGAACTGAGTTGGGACTAGTTTCATTTTCGGGCGAACAATTTGTGAGAAAATATGCAAAAGAGGATGGACTATTGAACGATAAGATTACCTCATTGTATCGAATTTCCAAATCTAAAATGTATATCGGTGGCAAGGGCGGCCTATTCATATATGATTCAGGTAAAATAAAAGTTATCCATGATAACGAAGAATCTCTTGCCAAAGATATAGGTACAATTCGTGATATCGAATTCTATGAAAATGATTTGTATCTGGGCACCGACAAAGGGCTTTTTCGATTGAATAATGGAAAAATAGTTCCTGTTCAAAATTTCTCTCTCACCACTTTTTGCTTGGTGAATGATAAAAAAGGACAGCTTTGGTTAGGTACTGAAGAAGGTTTGTATTCTCTAAGAAAAGGAAAAATTGAGAACAGAAATTTTGCCACAGAAACCGCTTCTCGATTTACTAATTTCTTAAACTGCAAGGATAACAAACTATACATCGGAACCAATAATGGTTTATATGTTTCACAACTTGGTTCTAATGGCAAAATTGAGACTATCGATCACTACGGAATTCAAGAAGGAGTCGTAAACCTTGAAACTAATCTAAATTCTGGATACATCGACAACTTAGGAAATCTATGGTTTGGAACTGCATCTGGCATGGTACGATACAAAACAGCTAAGGAAAAGAAATTGTCTCCCCGTCCACAGCTGATTCTCCAAAACATACTTTTAAATTATCAAGCTACTCCTTTCACAGAGAATGACTTGAATGGAAATTTATCCATGCCTTCATCAAAAAACAATATCTCTTTTGAGTTTGATGGTATTTCTCTTTCAAAACCAGGAGAAATGTATTTCCAATTTTGGCTCGAGGGAGTGGAAGAAGATTGGTCGCCAAAAAACAGTATTCCTACGGCAACATTCACTGGCTTGCGATCAGGCACCTATACACTTCATGCTCGAACAGTTGGCGAACAAGGTATCAACTCCAAAGAAATAAAGGTAAAATTTACAATCCGACCACCTTTTTATCAAACTTGGTGGTTCATTGCGCTTTGCGTTCTTGCTCTTGCGTTCTTGATTTATCAATTTTTTCAATTCAGAATACGAACGGAAAGGGAAAACAATGAGCGGGAAACTGTTGTGTTTAAAAATAAATTAATGAAACTGGAACAACAATCCCTTAATGCTAGTATGAACCGTCATTTTATTTTCAATTCGCTTAACTCTATTCAATACTTTATAAATACACAGGATAAGCAATCAGCCAATAAATATTTGACAAATTTTGCTCAGCTCATTCGTAAAAACCTCGACTCATCAGGTTCTGACGGGAATTTTATTCCATTGACGAAAGAACTTGAGCGATTGGATTTGTACATGAGTCTTGAAGCAATGCGATTCAAGGACCGATTTACTTATAAATTCGAAAACTCCGTTGAAAATGCAGACCAAATTCTAATACCGGCAATGCTATTACAACCTTTTGTTGAAAATAGTATCGTTCACGGAATCCTTCCTAAAAAAGAAATCAAGGGGGAAATTATCGTTAAAGCATGGACCGAAGAAAACATGCTATTTATTCGCATTACCGATAATGGAATAGGAATAAGTAAAAGCCTTAAATCTAAAGCAACTTTCGATGGCGACCACAAATCACAAGGTGTTGAAATTACCGCTAAACGCTTATCGCTGATTAAAGAAATGTCTAACAAAGGATTCGAAATAATTGGCCCTGAAGATATTATTGATGAAAACCGTTTAATCAATGGAACATACGTTTTACTCAAAATACCATTTGAACTTTTGGATAATTCAGACTAAATAAGTATGTTTGATTATTGAATTGAAGTATTATTAATCATGTTCTCAAAAAAATACATATTCGTTTTAGCAGTTGCAGGTTTATTGTTTTCTTGTCAAAAGGAAATCATTCGACCTAATGTGAATCACACATGTGTTTCCGCAGATAGTGATAAAGGCTCTGGCACAATTGCAGGAAAGTCTGCTACAGGCGGAAATTCAACAACAGGTAATTCTGGATCTACATTTGGAACAATGAAAAATGTATCAGACATTACAGATCCGAACAACGATGACGATCGTAACAAGAAGAAAAAAAATTAAATTAAAATTATATTAAAAAAACCCTTTCAAATTTGAAAGGGTTTTTTTTGCTTTAAACATCCGTTTGCTCAATAAAATATACATTTCAGAATTTTGCAAAAAATTACTAGAGAGCTTATTGTATATTAGCTTAGGTTTCAAAAAAACGTAATTTATTATACATGTCTAGCAAAGTCAGTGATTTCTTACATGAGCTTATTCATTCCTTAACAAAATCGGAAAAAAGGTATTTTAAGCTTCTTTCATCTCGCCACACAATTGGAGAAGAAAACAACTATATCTTACTCTTTGATTTTATTGATAAGCAAGAAATTTATGATGAAATGGAATTGAAGCTACATTTTAAAGGCGAAAGCTTTTTAAATAAATTATCAATAACAAAAAAAAGACTGTACGATCATATTTTAAACGCCCTTGACAATTTTCATTCTCAGTCAAATATTGAATCACAAATCTTTAAGATGATTCATAGTGCTGAGATATTAAGTCACAAAACTTTATATGCTCAAGCAAAGAAAACGCTTATTAGTGCTGAAAAATTAGCAGAAAAAAATGAGCTCACCAATATTCTTATCCACATCCGAACAAAGTTCAAAGTCTTGCTCGAAAAAAACAATTACATCGATATTCAAGAAAAACAATTGTTGGAGATATTGAAGGAAGACGAGAGTTTACAAGATAAATCACGAGATGAATCGAATCTTTGGAATATTAAAAGTCAATTATTTCAGCATATGGCGCTTCATGGTGTTGCACGAACTGACAAAGAAAAAGTCGAATATGACCACATTTTTGCCCAATTGGATAAATTACCAAACATTAAAGATCCAAATACCGAATCAATATACTTGAGAAATCATATTAAAAGCGCCTACTTCTTTTCCATACAAGACATGAGTAAAAGTTTTGAAGCGCTTAAAGACAATTTACAGTTATTTAAAAAACAGGATAAGCTAATCAATACACATCCGGATCGATACTTTTCTATTCTGACAAATTTAGTTTATACGGCGGAGCATCTTTGTTTACTGGATACAGCTGAAGTTTATTTTGCTGAATTGAAAAAATTGGAAAAAGAATATTCAACAACAACACAAGACATTGATCTTCAGATTAAACTTTTCTCAACAGTTTCAAGCATAGAATTGTCTATGCTAACACAAAAAGGGAATTATTTAGAAGCGAAACAAATTTTAGAAAAAGTTAAAAATGGTCTCGAATCATATGGTCATTCGATTTCCTCGATTCGTAAAGCTTATTTGTGGTACAAAGTTTCATGTATTCAATTAGCAAACCAAGAGCCCCAACTTGCACTTAAATCACTTCGGAAAATCTTAAATGATACTGATTTGGACAAAAAAGAAGACATTGTTTCGTTCGCCCATCTTCTAGAATTATTTATATATATCGAACTGGATGATTTAGAGTATCTGAACTACGCCGCTAGATCAACCAAACGCTTCTTAACTTCACGCAAGCGTTTTTTTACCTTTGAAAAGGAGTTATTGAGCTTCATTTCAAAATATGTAACCACTAAAAACAAATTCGACAGAATTGAACGCTGGGAATCTTTACACAGCAGTCTACAAGAGCTCACCAAAGATCCTTATCAAGCTTCCGGCCTTGAGTATTTTGACTTTTTAACCTGGGCCGAATCAAGAACAAAGAATTTGTCCTTTATTGAATTGAGTCGTATGAAATTCTTGAAAAAATTGAAAAACGTGGCTTAATCTTTAAAGTGATTCCAACCTTGAGCAGACAATTCAACAACTGCACCGTTGCTATCAATTAAGTAATTTCCTTCGCCTTCATGGCTAATAAAACCGATTACAGTAAAATTTGGGTTTGCACCTATCGTTTCGTAGTCTTTTTGTGAGATGGTAAATAACAATTCGTAATCCTCTCCACCATTTAACGCGCAAGTATTCGGATTAATATTGAATTCAAGTGCTTGCATCGACGTTTTCGCATCAATAGGCAGCTTTTCATCATAAATGTTACAACTAACCTTACTCGCCTTTGAAAGGTGAAGCAATTCTGAAGCTAAACCATCAGAAATATCTATCATCGAAGTTGGAATGACTTTTAACTCTTTGAAGATTTCGACTACATCAACTCTCGCTTCAGGTTTCATTTGACGCTGTAGAATATAATCATGACCATCTAAATCCGGTTGAATATCAGGGTTTGCTTTGAAAACCTCTTTTTCTCTTTCTAAAACTTGAAGTCCCATGTAGGCTGCCCCTAAATCGCCAGAAACAACTATCAAATCATTTTCTTTTGCTCCAGAACGGTATACGATATCGGTTTTTTTAACTTTTCCAACAACGGCAACATTTATTACCAATCCAGAAAGTGAACTCGTGGTGTCTCCCCCAACTAAATCAACTTTGAAATGTTCACATGCATGCTGAATTCCTTCATATAATTCTTCCAAAGCTTCTAATGGAAAACGATTGGAAACAGCTAAACTCACGGTAATTTGTTCCGCTGTTCCATTCATTGCGCAAATGTCGGATACATTCGTTGCTACAGCTTTATAGCCCAAATGTTTGAGTGGCATATACATTAAATTAAAATGTACACCTTCCATCATTAGATCTGTAGAAATAAGTGTAAAGTTCTCTTCATCTCGCTCTATAACAGCTGCATCGTCACCAATACCGTAATGTGTAGAAGAAACTTTGTTTGAGAAAGAACCCGTTAATTTTTCAATTAATCCAAATTCTCCTAATTCACTTATTTCAGTTCTCTTTTCTGACATTCTTTTTTTTGTTACAAAGGTAAAAACTTGACGCCAATAGTTGACTAAAATAGACGCTTACAAGAAGTATTCTGTTTTCTTTATCGAATAACAGTTACAAAGCCTTGATTTTTTTGCTGATTCTTACCGTTTGGAGTATAAGAAATAACGCAAGTGTAAACGCCATCTGACACGGTCAATCCTTCTGGGGTTCTTCCTGTCCAAGTTCTATTTGAATCATTAAAAGTCGCAACCAATTCTCCCCATCTGTTGACAATGAAACCTTCATCTAAGTAGCCACCTGTTAATTGTATTTCATAAATATCATTCACTCCATCGTTATTTGGTGTGAATACATTAGGAATGTACAAAAAGAATTCTTCTGGAGCCGTGCATGTTTCTAAATATATATTCGTCGAATTTGTTACAGAACACCCATTAAAATCTATGACTGTTTCTTGTCCATTATAATCTGTAGAAATCCAAATGGAACCGATTAAAATAGAATCTCCTTTGCAAATTGTTATGGACTCATTCGTTGGATAAACTTGAAATAATTGAAGAGTTACTTGATGAATACTATCGCACCCCATTGAATTGGTAAAAGTGTCTTGATAAATTCCAGCAACTCCGATTTGTTGTCCAAATACATTTGTCGTAGTTCCAGGACAAATGGTTGTATTTTCAAAGGTGTTTTCTGTCGGACAAGAGGTAACCTGAACAAAGGTGCAAGCCGAATCGGCACAAGCTCCTGCTCCAATCGTATAGCAAATTTGATACATTCCTGCTCCAGCAACTGAAGAATTAAAAGTTCCATTTGAAGACAAACATATTCCACAGTTTGACGACCACGTCCCACCGCTTGGTGAAGCGGTCATGCTGAATGGAGAATCATTTATGTCAAACGGACCAGCAGACTGAATACTTGCTGTTCCAGCAGAAACAGCTGGATTTACAGTGAAACTGGCACTTGCCGTACAACCATTTTGATCTGTTATCTGTAAAACATATGTTCCAGAACACAGATTGGTCAAATTTGGCGAAGATGCTCCATTTGACCATAAATAAATATATGGACCCGTCCCATTCGTTACGGCCGAATTAATTGTTCCATCGCACAAACCTGGACAAGTTACGTGGGTTCCTGATAAACTAACTTGCAGTGTTGGCACTCCAGATCCGCATTGTGGATTCATACTAGATATCCAAGCCGAATTTGCAACAGAATTTCCTATACCAGGTGTTTCATTTACACCAACTGCTCCGGCAGTCCAGTTGCTTTGTACATTGGGGTTACTATTTACGCCATTTGTTAAAGAGAAAACAAATCCACCTGCACTTGAAAAGTATATCGTTGAATTGACTGTATTATTTCCCCAGCTAACGGAGTAAGATGGAACAACAGCGGCAATACTATTTCGTATTTGATACGAATCATTTGAATTGGACATTGCCACTTGGTTCCATAAACCTCCACCAGCTGTCCAACCAGTTGTTGCGTAAACAGAAGGAATTGAAGAACTAGGTGAAACAGATTGACCTTCTAATAACATAGAGTTGGCTGGTAGGATTAAACGGCAATTACCATCTGACATGCTTACATCATTTACCGGCAAAGCTGGGTTTACATCATTCTCATTATAGATTACGATTATTGTACCTTGAGGAATACAGCTCCAAAAAGCAATATTCGCAAATCGAATAGCACCTGCAGCAATACCAGATCCAGACGAGCTAGCAGAAAAATATCCGTCGTTATCGTCCAAAACTACACCTCTTAAATCCAAACATGGAACAGGTGTTTGACAGGTGGAACTGCCCATAACAACAAGCTCAACATACTCTTTGGCTCCCGTACCTTGGGAAATTTCGTTGATAATTAATTGTTGGGAAAAAGTTTGATTTACTAAAAGGAAAATAGAAATAAATACAAGAAAAATAAATTTCATCTAAAGCGAAAAACACTTATGTTAACACGCTGGTTTCAATCGATTTAAAAATCAATTTATAGGAGGTCAACGCATTAATCTCGGGACAAAATTACTGTGAATTTTTGGTTGATTCTAGCAATTTAAGTTAATAAAATGTTACGGTTATAAACAACTTATTATCAATTCTTCGAAGAACCTAAATGAATGGATTCTGCTTTTACTTGTTGACCGAAAAACAAGGTCGCTTTTTCTTCAAATATTTCAGTCGTTTCGGTAGTTAAAAACTGTAATCTTGAATGCTTAATACAACTTTGTTCAATTTCCGGATGTCGATTTAGATAATCTTTCAATCGATCCGCTACAATTTCGCCTTGGGATATAAATTGAACACCTTTTGGCGCTATTTCCTTCAAATAATTCGACACTAAAGGATAGTGTGTGCATGCTAAAACTACTGTATCAATGTTACTATCTGCAGACATAAGATTTTGAAAATCTTCCTTGATGAATAGTTTACCTGCTTCGCTATCTTGTCTATTGTTTTCAATTAGCGGCACCCACATTGGGCAGGCATATTCCAGAACTTTTAAATCTGGAAAAAATTTCGCCATTTCGATTGTGTAAGAATTGGCTTTTACGGTGCCTGGAGTAGCCATAACACCTATATGTCCAGTTTTCGAAAGCAATCCAAGTGATTCTGTACTCGGTCTTATAACACCTAAGACGCGTTTATCTGGTGCGATTTTCGGCAAATCATTCGTCTGAATAGTGCGCAAGGCCTTAGCTGATGCAGTATTACAAGCTAAAATAACGAGCGAACAACCGCGATTGAACAATTCCTCTACGGCTTGTAACGTGAACTCATAAACAACCTCAAATGAGCGGGTTCCGTATGGTGCACGCGCATTATCGCCTAGATACAAGTAATCATATTCAGGCAATACCCTTTTTAGTTCTTTGAGAACCGTTAGTCCTCCGTAACCCGAATCAAAAATCCCAATCGGTCCCATGTTATTATATTTATCAGAAGTTAAAGCTACAAAAAAAGGGTGTTAACCTTTCGGAAAACACCCCACTTTGCAATTGTTTGCAATTATTTTTTCATTTCTTCTTTGTCCAAACGTAGAAGTTCTACCATAACTTCCGCTGTAATATCTGTTCCACCAGCAAAATACAATGTTGTAGTTTCATCAATCACATATGACAACTTCTTGCGCTCAGCTACAATTTTCACACTTCTTTGAATTCTATCCAAAATTGGTGTATTTAAATCCTGACTTACAGCTTGCATCTCTCTGTTCAAAGATTGCTCTCTGTCTTGCAATGCTTGTTGCTTACGCATGATTTTTTCCTCTTCAATTTTTTGAATTACTGGAGACATAGTTGGTTGTTTCGCTTGAAATTCGTTATATACTTTTTCAAGGTTAGCTTCCATTTCTTGCAATTCTTTACTTCCATTTATCTCGAATTGACGAAGTGTCTCAATTGCCACTTTTCTCGATGGCATCGTGTCCAACAATTTTTGAGAATTCACGTGTCCAAATTTCTGCTGAGCCATTACACTTGAACTCAATACTACTAATAATGCTACTAATAATTTTTTCATTTTACTTACTATTAATTTTAATTACTTGATGTCCAGTTCTTTCAGTATTTCATCGCTGATGTCATACTTACTGTCTGCAAACACCAAATTACTTTGGTTTGCTTTGTCGAATACGAAGCTATAATTTCTCTTGGTTGCAACTTTTTGCATGGCGTCATATACTCTATCTTGTATCGGTTTCACTAGTTCCTGACGTTTCTGGAAATAGTCACCTTTGACTCCAAATCGCAACTTCTGCATTTCTAATGCTTCTGTCTCCAATCTTGTTATTTCTTCTAGCCTTTTCGTTTTTTCTTCTTCTGGAAGTAAAACTTCTTCTCGGGCAAAATTGTCTTTTTTCATTTTAATGACATTGTAGCGATCTTCAATTTCTTTTGTCCAACGATCAGCTAATTTGTCCAGTTTATCTTTTGCATCTGTGTACTCGGGCATTTTATTCAGAATGAAGTCTGAGTCAATGTATCCGTACTTCTGACTAAAGGCAAAGGCCGTGCCAAAAATTAAAAATGTAAGTAAAATGAGCTTTTTCATGTTGTTTATTTTGTCCTCCGAAAACGGCAAATTTAGCTAATTATTGTCTTATAACTCGCCCAAATTGGCACCGATTGTAAAGGTAAGTTTTCCAGTATATCCTTTTCGATTAACATCTGCATTTCCGGCCCCACCAAATCCTACACCCCAAGCGTCGACTTTGTCGAACCCAAATCCATAGTCAATACCAAGCATTCCGAACATCGGTAAATAAACACGTAGACCAAGACCTGCTGATCTTTTCACATTAAATGGATCAAACTCGCGAACACTCGGGAAAGTGTTTCCAGCTTCTCCAAATGCAGTAACGAAGAACGTTGCTGAAGGGTTCAAGGATATTGGGTAGCGCAATTCTATCGTGTATTTAGCAATTAACGGATCTCCTCCATTAGAAGATAAAACGTTATCGTCATAGCCACGAAGCGCAATAATTTCTCGACCTCCTAACTGCCCAACACCAGTCAATCCTGATCCACCTAAATTAAATCGTTCTACAGGAATAACTCCTTTACTAGCTGAGTATGTTCCTAAGAAACCAAAACCAACACGAGGCGATAAAATTAATTTCTTATCCTTCGTAAGTGGGAAATACCATGCTCCAGTGAATTTTACTTTATAATATTCTAAGAATCTATATTTTTCTTGATCAGAATATGTTGAATAATCTTTAGCCCCATCAAATAATGAATAAGGAGCACTAGACTTCGCAGTAAAAGTTAAATTCGATCCTCCTTGCGGGTATATTGGTGCGCTTATTGAACTTCGCTGTAAAACGTATTTCAAACTAATATCATTTGCAAATCCTTTACCATCTGCAAAAACAGGGAAAACATTATAATTTCTAATGTCGTAGTATTGATATCCTAACTCATAATAGGCACTAAAATAATCATCTGGAACTTTCTTTCTGCGACCTAATCCAATTCCTCCACCAGTAATAGAAGCACCAGCAAAAGTTGGATTCGATTTCAAATTTCCCGTTGAACTGATTAAGGTATGACTAGCATATACTGTAAATGAATTTGGTTTTCTACCACCGAGCCATGGCTCTGTGAAGGAGAAGTTATAACTCTGATAAAAACGACCATTTGACTGAGCTCTAATAGATAATCGTTGCCCATCTCCTGAAGGTAATGGTGCCCAAGAACCTTTCTTAAAGAAATTTTTAGTAGAGAAATTATTGAATGTTAAACCTAAAGTTCCAATAATGGATCCTCTACCATTTTGACCAACTCCACCGTAACCACCAGATAATTCTATTTGATCCGATGATTTCTCCTCGACAATATATTCAATATCAACAGTTCCGTCTTGTGGATTAGGTAATGGGATTATTTGAATTGCTTGGTCATTGAAATAACCTAATTGAGCTAAGTCACGCTGTGTACGTATGATGTCGTTTTTACTGAATAAATCTCCCGGTTTTGTTCGAATTTCACGTCGAACAACATAATCATTGGTTTTCGTATTTCCTTTTACAACTATGTTTTTTATGCGGGCTTCTTTACCCTCCATGATTCGCATTTCGTAGTTAATGTGATTGTCCGTCACATTTGTTTCTATGGGTAAAACTTGGAAAAAGAGGTAGCCTCGGTCCATGTATATAGATGTAATATCTCTGCCATCTTGACTTTGGAATAAACGTTGATCAAGAAGAGGTTTATCGTATATATCGCCATACTTAATGCCTAAAACAGTATCTAGATAAGACGAGCGATATTTCGTGTTCCCTATCCAACTAACGTTTCCAAAATAGTATTTTTCACCTTCAACAATTTTCATTTTAATAACCAAATGTTTTTTGTCGATTTGGATGACAGTGTCATGAACTATAGCTGCATCGCGCAACCCAATGGAGTTGAATTTTGATAAAACGGCTTTCTTATCGCGCTCGTATGCTGATAAATTAAATTTAGACTTTTTGAAGAAGCGCCACAGTTTGAATTCTTTTGTGTCCTTCATAGCCATTTTTGCTTTGAAGTCAGATACAGAAGCGTTTCCTTCAATTTCGATGGACTTGATTTTTATCTTGTGACCTTTATCAATATCAATATAAAATATTTCAGAATTGTTGATTAATGTATCTATCTGACGATTAATCTTCACTTTAACAGCGTAATAACCTTTTTCACGGAAGTAACCTCTAATCTTTGATTCAGTAATGTATACTAAATTTTCACTGATTGTTTTTCCGGCATAAAGCGATATTTCTTCTCTGATTTTATCTGCTTCACGTTTGTTTACACCTTTGAATTTGAAACGTGAAAGTTTCGGTCGAGGTGTTAATTTAATCGCCATGTACAAAACCCCTGCTATTTCTCTTTCAGCAGTAATGGCAATATTTGAAAACAATTCTTCTTTGTATAAATTACGTATGGCTTTTGCTATCTGATCTCCTGGAACGGTAATTTTTTGTCCTTGGCGCAATCCAGCTATTAGCTTAATAGAATTATGATCATAATTATCTGCTCCATCCACACGGATAGGGCCAATTTCGTATTCTCTTGGGCTCTTGTAGTCGATTACCAAACCTTCTCCAATGGTAATCACATTGTTTTGATCCAGCGTATCAACTTCCTGCGCAAATAATTGCATAGAAAACAGGAAACACAGTGCTAGAGTGAGAAGGATTTGTTTATTCATAGGGATTTTGAAATTTGTTCGGACACCATTCCGAATCTTCTTTCCCGGGATTGGTAATCAATAACTGCTTTGTACAAATCTTCTTTTTTAAAGTCTGGCCAAAGCACTGGCGTAAAATGCAGTTCACTGTATGCGATTTGCCATAATAGGAAATTGCTAATACGATATTCTCCACTTGTACGGATTAATAATTCTGGATCAGGGATTCCTTTGGTCGTCAAATGATTTGAAAAAACCTCATCATCAATTTGATCAAGGGTCATCTCACCATTTTTAACCATTTCAGCAATGTTTTTTGTTGCGTTAACCATCTCAGAACGGGCACTGTAATTTAGCGCTAGTACAAGATTAATATCCGTATTGTTTTTCGTTTTATCCATTGCTTGACGCAACTCAACGTTACAGTCACCTGGTAAACCATCAATGTCGCCAATGGCTAACATTCGGACACCAGAACCGTGTAATTCGTTCACTTCTCCAGCGATTGTTCGAACTAATAAGTCCATTAAACCATCCACTTCTTCTTTGGGGCGATTCCAGTTTTCCATGGAGAAAGCATAAAGTGTCAGGTATTCGACTTTTAGTTTCTGTGCTGCTTTCAATACTTCACGCACAGATTCAACACCCGTATTGTGACCATGCAAGCGCATTTCGCCTTGCTTTTTGGCCCAACGCCCATTTCCATCCATTATAATGGCAATGTGCTTAGGTGTGTTATTTAAATCTATTTTGGTGAGTAAATCCATCAACTATTTTCGATAACGAAATTAAACAAAGCTTCGTACATTCAAAATATAAAATTCATCCTTAACAAGCTTTAACGAAAAAAGAGGGAAATGGAAACCCAAATCCCTCTTTAAAAGAATCTTGTCTGCTTATTCAGCGAGGACTATAATTTTATTATTAAGCATTTCAATTACACCACCTTTGATCTCAACTTGAATAACTTTTCCGTTGGATTTGTCTTCTAGAATCAACTCGCTGGTTTTTTCTTCACGTTCAAACGTTGTTGCCAAATCCACTTTTATCATTCCTGCTTTTAAAGCTGAAATAACTGGGGCGTGTCCGTTCAATACTTGAAACGATCCATCCAAACCTGGCAATTGAACTGCTGTTGCTTCGCCAGAATAGATTTTAGTTTCGGGTGTTATGATTTCCAAATGCATTTTTCTTCGAATTAAGCGTTTGTTTCAGCTAACATTTTATCTCCAGCTTCGATTACATCTTGTAATCCACCTTTCAAGTTGAATGCTGCTTCAGGGTATTTATCCAATTCACCATCCAAAATCATGTTAAATGCTTTGATTGTTTCTTGAATATCAACCAATACACCTTTCAATCCTGTAAACTGCTCCGCTACGTGGAACGGCTGAGAAAGGAAACGTTGAACTCGACGAGCTCTGTGTACGATCATTTTGTCTTCTTCAGACAATTCGTCCATACCCAAAATCGCGATGATATCTTGTAATTCTTTGTAACGTTGTAATGTCAATTTCACACGTTGTGCACAGTTGTAGTGCTCTTCTCCAACGATTTCCGCTGTCAAAATACGTGAAGTTGAATCCAATGGATCTACCGCTGGGTAAATACCAAGTTCTGCAATTTTACGAGACAAAACCGTTGTTGCATCCAAGTGAGCAAATGTGTTCGCTGGAGCTGGATCGGTAAGGTCATCCGCAGGTACGTAAACCGCTTGTACAGATGTAATAGAACCTCTTTTTGTTGAAGAGATACGTTCTTGCATCGCACCCATCTCTGTTGCCAAAGTTGGTTGGTAACCTACTGCTGAAGGCATACGCCCTAAAAGTGCTGACACTTCAGAACCTGCTTGTGTAAAACGGAAGATATTATCAACGAAGAAAAGGATATCTTTCCCTTGACCTTCGCCATCACCATCACGGTAGTACTCAGCCAATGTCAAACCTGACAAGGCAACACGAGCACGTGCCCCAGGAGGCTCATTCATTTGCCCGAAAACAAACGTTGCTTTTGAATCTTCTAATTCTTTAAGATCGATTTTTGTCAAATCCCATCCGCCTTTTTCCATGGATTCCATGAAAGCGTCACCGTATTTGATAATTCCAGACTCTAACATCTCACGAAGAAGGTCATTTCCTTCACGTGTACGCTCACCAACACCAGCAAATACAGACAAACCTTCGTAAGCCTTCGCAATGTTGTTGATCAATTCCTGAATCAATACTGTTTTACCTACTCCGGCACCACCAAACAAACCAATTTTACCACCTTTTGCGTATGGCTCAATCAAGTCAATTACCTTGATACCTGTAAATAATACCTCTGTCGCTGTAGACAAATCTTCGAATTTCGGCGCTTCACGGTGGATAGACAAACCTCCTTCGTTGCTCACTTCGTTGATACCATCAATTGCTTCTCCAACAACGTTGAACAAACGACCTTTGATTTTCTCACCGATTGGCATTTTAATTGGATCTCCAGTAGATGTTACTTCCATTCCACGTGTGAAACCATCTGTTGCATCCATAGAGATTGCACGGATATTGTTTTCACCAATGTGAGATTGAACCTCCAAAATTACTTTCGTTCCATCTTGTTTGTATACAACCAATGCATCGAAAATATTTGGTAATGAAACTCCTTTTTCGAAGCTTACATCGACTACTGGGCCGATTACCTGAGCGATTTTTCCTTTAATAGCTGACATGTATTGCCTTATTTAAAATTAAATTCTGAATTTGGGCGCAAAGATAGGTAATTAATTACAAAATCAACAAAATTAAATAGTTGAATATTTTCAGATGTTTTCAACAGTTTGTTAGAATTGCGGATGACGGATTTCTGATGTCGGATTACCTTCGGTGCTGCTTCGCGGCAGTCGGGTGTGGATTTATTGGATGAATAGTCTGGGGTGGAACGCGGATGACGCAGATTTGGTAGGATCTTCTTTGATTTTTTTTGCCACGACCGCGAAGCAGCAACGCAGTTAATACGCGAATTTGCACGAAAAATTTTGAAAAACTCTGCGTGCCGCGCGATTCCGATAGTTATCGGAACTTTGTGCGCTCTGTGGTTAGCTCTTAAGCACTCTTCACCTCACTCCTTCTCAAAAACTTGGCCGGTAAATAACTAGCAAGAATCGAAAGAATGGAAACCATAGTGAAAATCATCAGGCCATCGCCGAAAGTAACTTTCATAGGGAATGCCTCTCCAGCAGAATTGGGCATAGTTAAGAAATGACCGTAAATCTGAGCGAAACAGATGGCGTAGCCTAATATTAATCCTAGGATAATTCCTTTGAAGGAAATCAATAAACCTTCGATGAAGAAGATTCGGAAGACGAAACTTTTGTCGGCACCGAGTGCATACAGTGTATGCAAATTGTCTTTCTTTTCAATGTAAAGCATTGTAAGAGCTGCAACTAGTGTGAAAGCCGCTATTATAAATATAAAAAGCAATATTATAATGACTATAACTTTTTCAGATTGACTTGTCTTATATATTAATTCGTTTTTTTCGTAATTCGTTTTTACGACGAAATTGCCGCCAATCTTTTCTTGTATTTCTTTTTTTACGGTTTCGTTGTCCAAAGCATTATTGACATCTACGAAAACAACTGTTGATTCACCTTCGTAATCCAGTAAATCTTGAGCAACTTGCATTGGAACAACAATGTATTCAGAATTCACTTCGCGATTGAAGTTCATTCTTCCCGAAAGTTTGATCTGCTGTGTGTCAAACGGATTTCGGCCCAACTTCATTTTGATGTCGCGTTTCGGGGAATAGATGATTAGTGATTCGTATCCATTCGAAGGGATAAAACCTTCCAATTTATCCAAAAGTGTTGCTCCAACTAAAGCTAGATCTTCGCCTTCTTCTTTCAGAAAAGGAAAACCATCTACCATGTGATTGTGCATTTGAGTAATCTCGAGGAATTTATCTTCAACACCTATTAGACTTGCATTTACCCACTTGCTTTCGTGTTTCAGAACCACAACTTCTTCAATTCCTTTGGCAATGGTTTCTACACCATTGACTTTCTGAATGGTCGATAAATCAATTTGATTGTCGAAAAAGGTTTTGCCTTTGGCGCTTCGGATAGTAATATCTGGGTCGAAATCGGAATACAGTTTCTCGACCATTTGCTCAATTCCATTGAACGCGGAAAGTAAAATCACTAAAGCAGCAGTCGTGACAGTGATGCCAACAACAGAAACTCTCGTAATCCAGTGAATGGCATTTTTCTTCTTTTTGGAAGACAAATACCTTCTCGCTATGTAAAATGGAACTTTGATGCTTTACTTTTTTAGCAACTCTTCAATTTCTTGGGCGTAATCCAAAGAATCATCGATGAAAAAAGCCAATTGAGGAAGTTTTTTCATGTTCTGCAAACGCTTCCCTACTTCTCCACGAATTTTTCCTTTGTGCAATTCGATGTTCGCAATAACTTCTTTTGCTGGCGGCCCGGCAAAAATACTTAGGTAACATCTCGCTAAAGATAAATCGGAAGTAATACGAACTGTCGAAACGCTAACCATTGCGCCAAGACAAATTTCACTTGCATTGCGTTGAAAAACAGTTGCCAACTCTTGTCGAATACCTGCTTCAATTTTACTTTGTCGTATTGAACTCATGCTACAAAAGTAAGAAATGTTCGTCCGTCATCATCCTATAGATTGACAAAATCCTATCTTTGTTTCGAATGAAGAATTTTTTAGAGCTTTACCATTATACGTTCAAGTACAAACTATTGGCCATTTTGACTATAGTTTTCAACCTATTGTACGTCATTTTCAATCTTTTATCTTTCGCGTTATTTATTCCTTTTCTTCAGTTGATTTTCAATCCTGATGAGAAATTAGAACTTAGTGCACAACCAATTTGGGATGGGGGATTTGTTTCTTTTTTCAAATACTGCGTGGATTTGTTCAATTATTCCATGGAAACTATGGTAGATGCAGACCCTAAAAAAGCGCTTCTTTTTGTTTGTATTTCTGTTTTCATTGCCTTTTTATTGAAGAATTTAAGTCGTTACGGAGCCATTTGGTATCAATCTCAATTGCGAATGGCAACTGTGCGAGACGCAAGAAATGCCATGTATTCTAAAATATTACGCTTACCTATTTCTTATTATACGGATGAACGCAAAGGTGATTTGGTTTCGAGAGTAAACAACGATGCTTCTCAAATTGAAATAGGTGTAATTGCTGTTTTGGAATTAATTTATCGCGAGCCAATTGCTATTCTTCTTCATATAGGCTTGCTTGTATATTGGAGTCCGCAATTGACACTTTTATCTTTTGCTTTGTTGCCTATTTCCGCATTTGTTATCTCGCGAATTGGTAAAAGTTTGAAGAGAACAGCAAAACAGGAAATGGAAGAATTTGGTGCTTTGAATTCCAATTTGGATGAAACATTGGGAGGCATTCGCATCATAAAGGCTTTTAATGCAGCGAAGCAAATGCGCAGGAATTTTGAAAGAACGAACTTGCGTCACCAACAATTTACAACGAAGAGTTTCCGTAAACGAGATATTTCTTCACCACTGAACGAAACACTTGGTGCTGGTGTCATGCTTTGCATTGCTTGGTTTGGAGGAAAAATGATTTTAGACAACTCCGCAAATGGCGGTTTGACTGGAGAAGAATTCGTTGGGTTTATCATCGTTTTCTCTCAGCTCTTACGGCCAATTCAAGGGGTTGCAAATTCGATTGCTGTCCTTCAAAAAGCATCAATTTCACAGAATCGAATCAATGAAATTATAAATAGTGATGAGAAAATTCATGAAGCGGAAAACGCTGTTGGATTAACAGAGTTGATCAAAGGAGTTGAGCTTAAGAACGTTTCTTTTAAGTACAATGAAACCGAAGTGATCAAAAACGTTTCATTTGAAATTCCTAAGGGGAAGAAAATTGCTCTTGTTGGTGAATCGGGAAGTGGAAAATCTACTTTGGCTGATTTGGTTGCCCGTTTTTACGATATTAATACAGGTGAGATTACTTATGATGGAATTCATATCGACCAATTGAAAACGGATGATTTACGCAGTCATATTGGAATTGTTTCGCAAGAATCCATTCTATTCAACGACTCTGTTGCTAACAATATCGCCTTCGGCATGGACAATCCAGAACGCGAAGCAGTTATTCATGCTGCGAAAGTTGCCAATGCACATGAGTTCATATCTCAATTAGAAAATGGCTATGATACCAATATTGGCGAACGTGGCAATAAACTTTCCGGTGGTCAGAAACAACGAATTAGTATTGCTCGGGCAATTCTTAAAAATCCGAGTTTATTGATTTTAGATGAAGCAACTTCAGCTTTAGATACAGAATCAGAAGTTTTGGTTCAAGAAGCCTTAGAGCATTTATTACAAGGCAGAACTTCACTTGTAATCGCCCATAGATTAAGTACGATAAAAAATGCAGATTCAATTATTGTACTTTCTCAAGGAGAAATTTCTGAGCAGGGAACCCATGAAGAATTAATGAAGAACAAAGGAATTTACTACAAACTTTGCACGATGCAAGGTATTTCTAATTAAAGCTCATCAATGTTTGCGGGTCGATTGGTTTTTGTTCCAGCCAAAGCTCAAAATGCAAATGAGGTCCAGTAGAATTCTCACCTGTATTTCCTGCTATTGCAATTGGGTCACCTAATTGAACCCGCTGGCCTATACTTTTCAAATTAACTTTATTGTGTTTGTATATGGAAAGGTAATCGTTGCCATGATCGATAATGGTAAAGTAACCGTCACTTTTTGTATATCCTGAATAAATTATTACTCCATCCAAGCAAGCTTTGATCGTCGCATCTTTTTTACAAACAATATCAACTGCGGGATGTCTATCGGCAGAAAAGCCTTCTGAAATATAGCCTTTTACTGGTGCGTCGAACAAACTGCTGGTTATTGATTCCGATTCTTTCTTTTGAACCGTGCGCATGTCATCCTTTACTTTTCGAGCCAACTTCCCTTCATCTTTGGTCGTAGCTATTTTGACATCCTTCAAATCAATTGTCTTCATTTCCCTTGGCTTCTTGTTAAGCGAATCTTGAGAAATTTTACCTAAAAGAACATCTTGAATGTCACGAATAAATCTTTCTTGAGTGCCAATTTCGGATTCCAATTCTTTCACCCGAACCATTTGTGCTTCTAGCTTTTGGCGTTCTATGCTTACATCATTATTCGTGAACCAAGATTTCGTTGGACCTAGAAATAAAAATAACGAAAACAAAATAGAAAAAACCAAAAGTAAAACAACCAATAAAGATATTAATCGAAAGCGGGTGCTATTAAAAGTCCAGTTTGTATCAAAAGTTACTGGATTACCAAAGGATACCGTAATCTCTTCGGTAATCTTATCGACAAACTTTTTCCAAACGCCCATTTCAAGTATTTCTTTACCCCAAAAATACAGTTTCATAGCGAAATGGTCATAAGGATGTTAAAAAAGCTTTATTTTTACTTAAATATGGTCCAATATTAGCTTTACTAATCAACTAATTGGAAATTTATACGTTATAACTTTAAAGAACCTTTTTGATTAAACCTTTTTTACATATTGCCTTTTTATTGTTTTCTTTTGCCTCTTTCGGGCAATTGGTCACGAATTCGGGTCAATCGCCAGCGCAATTGGTTCAAAATGTATTATTGGGTCCAGGTGTTACTGTTTCTAATGTTACATTTTCGGGCTCAGCAGGGGCAATTGGCTCATTTACTGCAAATGGAACAAATCTGGGAATAAATAGCGGAATTGTTATAACGACTGGAACCGTTGCAAATACAGGTGAAGGGCCACAAGGTCCAAACAATAAACCAAATGCTGGAATTGATAATGGAAGCCCAGGTAACAATCCTCTTTTTCAACAAGTTATACCAGGAATACAAACATTTAACGCCTCCATTTTAGAATTCGATTTTATACCTTATTCTGACACTGTCCGTTTTAAATATGTCTTTGGATCAGAGGAATATCCTGAATATGTAGGCCAACCTTTCAATGATATATTCGGTTTCTTTATTTCTGGACCAGGAATTACCGGTTTACAAAATATTGCAAAAGTTCCTGGTAGCGGTGGAGTTATATCTATCAACAACGTAAACAATGGCCCGACCAATTCTGGTCCTTGTCAGAATTGTAACTATTACGTTTACAATGGAACTGGATCAAACGGTCCATACAATTCTTCAACGAATTATATTCAATATGATGCCTTTACGAAAGTAATGGAGGCAGTTTCTAAAGTTCAGTGTGGCCAGACTTATCATTTACGTATTGCCATTGCCGACGTAGCTGATCCAATATACGATTCTGGAATATTCCTACAAGCAAATAGCCTTTCTTCCAAAACTCCTGTTGAAGTTACCTATGCCATGTCATTTCAAGCATTTCCAAATGAGCCAAAAGTTATGGCCGAAGGTTGCGTCAGTACAACGGTAACTTTGTCTCGTCAAGGAAATATATCTCAAGCATTAACAATACCGTTAACTGCTACTGGCACAGCTATACAGGGTGTCGATTATACGCAGTTGCCAACGTCAGTAACTTTTGCTCCAAATCAAGCTTCAACCTCTTTTACTTTTTCAGCATTAGGTGATGGACTTGTTGAAGGTTTAGAAACAGTATTATTAAACTTTTTATTGACGGATCCTTGCGGAAATCAAACACCATTAATTTTAGATTTGGGCATTCGGGATGTTGACCCTGTTGCATTAAATCTAAATGATACCACTATTTTATGTTCAGGTGACGAAGTGACTTTGGTATCTTTCCCATCTGGAGGTGTAGGCCCTTATACCTACAATTGGAGCACTGGCGAAACGATTAACAATATTGTTGTAAATCCAGTTGCTACCACTAATTATTCACTTACGGTTACAGACAATTGTTTAAACGAATCCGCAACGGCGAATGTTACGGTTACTGTTCCGGTTTATACACCAATTGCACTGACCGTTACCCCAGATATTACTGAAATTTGTCCATATTTAAAAGATACACTCAAAGTAACGGCAACTGGAGGAACAGGAGTTTACACCTATAAATGGGAAAAAGTTGGCGGTACAAATCTTGGAAATGGTTCAACTTTATATATTCAACCAAATCAGACAACTATTTACCGTGTTATAGTTAAAGATCAATGCGATAATATAGATTCTGCCGACGTTACCTATACCATTTTGAGTCCACCGCTTTTGATAACAATGTCGCCAGATATTCAAATCTGTCCAGGTGAAGATGCTTATTTGTCCGTAAGTGCAACAGGAGGTTTTGGAGCGTATTATTATGACTGGATTCAAACTGGTGAAACAACGCCAAACATTACTGTTAACCCTTATCAAACAACTTCTTATACTGTCCATGTTTCAGACGATTGTCAGACATTTTTTGTGCCTGGCACAACTAATGTAAAAGTTGTAAAACCAAACGCTGAATTTCAAGTCTCTAGCCAGACGGTTATGGAAGGCTTACCCATAACTTTTCAGAATTTGACTATAAACGGTGTTAGCTATATTTGGAATTTCGGGGATGGGCAATACTCTACCTTGATACACCCAAACAACACCTATGCCGAAGCTGGATATTATGAAATAATGCTGATTGCAACTGATTCAAATGGATGTATTGATACAACGATAAATGGTGTTCAAATATTGGAAGAAACCTATTTATATGTGCCAAATACTTTCACTCCCGATGGTGATCGATTCAACAACGTTTTTCGAGTTGAAGCCATCGGTATGATTAAATTCAATATTAAAATTTATAATCGTTGGGGTGAAATAATCTTTGAATCGGATGATGATAAGTTTGAATGGGACGGTGCCGTAACGGATACTAGAAAAGCACAAGACGGTGTTTACACTTATATTTTAACTTATTCAACCAGGTATCAAATCAATGAGACCATAGTTGGTCATGTGAATATTCTTCGTTAGGATTTATAACGACTTTGTTCGTCCTCCATCTACTGGAATATTTATTCCATTTACATAAGAACTCATTGGTGAAGCTAAAAATAAAATCGCTTGAGCAATCTCTTCCGGTTCAGCAATCCTCTTCATAGGAGACTCTTGTGCCATTGATGAAAAAATCGCTTCAATAGAATCTGCAGTTAAATTTGATTTATTTTCCGCGATTGATTTTAGTCGTTCAGTATTCGTTGCGCCTGGCAAAACATTGTTCACAGTAATATTGTATTGACCAAGTTCATTCGCTAGAGTTTTGCTCCAGTTTCCAACAGCTCCGCGGATTGTATTGGAAACACCTAACTGAGGTAAAGGCTGTTTCACCGATGTGGAAATAACATTAATTATTTTACCACTTTTATTTTCTTTCATATATGGAATTACTGCTTGAACCAAAATATGATTACAAATCAAATGTTGATTGAAAGCTGAAATAAACTCTTCAACTGGCGCGCTTGCAATTGCACCACCTTTTGGTCCACCAGTATTGTTCACCAAAATATCAGCATGGTTTCCTGCAGAAATCCAATTCTGCATCACCTTTTGAAGACCAGTAGGATTTGAAAAATCAGCAACTAAATAACTGTGGTTTTGACCTTTTGAATTGTCTAAAGATGCGCAAACATTTTTTAATTTTTCTTCGTTACGCGCCAACAAGACAATCGTCGCTCCACTTTTTGCTAAAATTTCTGCCGCTGCCTTACCAATTCCTTGAGTACTCCCTGAAACCAAGGCTATTTTATTTTGTAATGAAATTTCCATATTCTAAATTATGCTTTGAAATTACACATTTTTCTTAATTCATATGAACCAATTACAAATGAAATTTTATCGAATGTGTTGAAATTTTAAATTGCCTTTTAGTATCTTAATTATTGTTTTTAC
This sequence comes from uncultured Flavobacteriales bacterium, assembly GCA_963977135.1. Lineage (GTDB taxonomy): Bacteria > Bacteroidota > Bacteroidia > Flavobacteriales_D > Crocinitomicaceae > UBA2040. Next base: position 380,615 of record CAXBNN010000002.1, read on the forward strand.
CTTTAACAAAAATCAAAATATATGCTTGCTCCCTTTAACCTTCAAAAATGGATAGACAATAATCGTGATTTATTGAAACCACCGATTAGCAATAAAAATCTTTACGTTGAAGCCGGTGATTTTATCGTTATGATCGTTGGTGGACCGAACGCTAGAAAAGATTATCATTACAACGAAACCGAAGAGCTGTTTTACCAGATTGAAGGAGATATCCTTGTTAAAACACAGCAAAATGGTAAAGTAGTTGATGTTCATATTAAAGAAGGAGACATATTTCTATTACCTGCAAACACCCCTCATTCGCCTATTCGAGGAGAAAATACAGTAGGTTTGGTAATCGAAAAAGTAAGACGAAATTCTGATTACAAAGATGGGCTGATGTGGTTTTGCGAGAAGTGCAATACTCCGCTCCAAGATTATAAATTCAATCTTGAAAATATTGAGGTAGACTTTCTTTCAAGATTTAAAGAATTTTACTCTTCTGAAGAAAATAGAACTTGCAAGAACTGCGGTCATGTTATGGAGATTGACGAAAGATTCGTATAATTTTTTTCTACCTTTTTTTATCGAATCAAATTTATATGGCCCGTTAAGGTATGTGGTTTTTCATAGAAATCGTAATACACCATTTTCCAAGAATACACCCCATCAGGACAAATTTGGTTATTCATAAACGTACCATCCCAATAATTTGCATAATCCTTCATAGTATGGATTACCTCACCCCAACGATTGAAGATCTCCAAGTTAAAGCCTTTGATATTTGAATGAACTACTTTGAAAACTGGGTTATGTTCGTCATCGTCTGGAGTAAAAGTATTGGGAACATAAATAATTGGGTCATAAACCAATTTCACTCCACTTGTTGCGGTGCAGCCGTTTTCGTCGACAAAAGAAACAGTGTACAAGTATTCTTGATCTGGATTTGCGTAAGTTGTTGCGCAAACTGTACAAGTTAAATGATTTGGTGGCGACCAAGTGAATGTACCAGCAACATTACTTGTAGCCGACAACTCAACCGCTTCGCCGAAAAATGCTATGTACGATGCAGGAGTATTGATTATTGGCTGTGGAAATAAGAGTACACTTACGTAATCTGTATCAACACAACCATCTATGTCGACTCCAATTACTTGATAATCAGTATTTAATTTCGGGCTCGCACTTACGTTAGCTCCTACATTACTCGAAAGCGAACCTGCTGGCGACCAAAGATATTCAATAGCTCCAATTGCACCAATTAGCGCGGCATCTCCAGGACAAATGGTTGTATCTCCAAAAGCTTCGACATTAGGTATCAAAATGGCGGCAAAAATACTATCTGAAACTGTTCCACAGGCGTTGGTGAAATCACAGTAATAATACATGTCTTGTGTTGGTGAAAGAGTTACGGTTGATCCAGTTGTTGGTGTAATATTCAAATTTGGTGACCACTGATACGAATCCGCGCCAGAAACAGTCACCATTTTTGACGTATTCAAACAAATTCGCACTGTGTCGTCAATAACTGGAATAGGTGGATCAGTTGATACAATAATAAATACAGAATCTTGATATATACATCCTTGCGACGTTGTGGCAGTTAAAACGTAATTTATTGTTTGAGTGGGTGTACTGATAGGGTCAGCAATATTCGGATCATTTAAAAAAGTGCCTGGGGACCAAGAATAGTTTGCTCCTCCAGTTGCTAATAACTGCACATCATTACCTATACATATACTTGTATCGCTTGAAATTCCAAGAGTTGTGGAATGGACGTTTAGCACCAAAGATAATGTGTCGGATCCACAGGAATCTGAGATAATTACTGTAAAAATCGTTGTTGTATCAAGCGTGGCAAAGGGGTCACTTGAAGTTGGATCGTCAAGCAAATTTGCCGGTGACCAGCTGTAAAAAGCCCCACCAGTTGCATGCAATTGGTAGGTGTCTCCAATGCAAATCGTATCAGTTGGTTGAGTAATGCCCCCCTGAAAATCTCCAACATCAATTATAAAGGAAGAAGTGTCAGGCTCATAACAACCCAAAAGATCCCAAGCAATTAGCGTTACTGTATAACTGCCTGCTCCGGGAAAAACGTGCGAAGGACTTTGTTGAGTTGACGTTGTTCCATCTCCAAATGTCCAAAAATACTGATCTGCATTAATCGTATTATTCTGAAAAAGAACTGGTTCTGGGAAGCATATAAGTGGATCGAGAACAGAGATCAAGGGTTCAATCACACTCAAATCAAATTTGAATACGGCCAAATTGCAATTGAAGCTATTGTTTGTCGTTGAATAGGCTCCAGGAGTCGAAGTAAATCCACTGGGCGACCCGCCACAAGCAGCACAAACTGCATGGTAAACTCTACCTTGTTTATCAAATCGACTTGTTCCCCCGTCCACATGTTTAAGCGTTGAAGTTAGTCCACCAAAAAAAGTTGCGTATTTTAAGGTCGCTGCATTTGTTCCAAGAACAGCAAGATAAAAATTATCTCCCAAAGTTGTTGATTGAAATGCGTCTGTTGTTACTGGAAATCCAGAGACGGTAGAATTCGTGGCTTGACCATTAAGCACATTTAGTGGCCCACCCCAGCCAGCAATATAAATATCATAACAATCTGAAACTAGAAATGCAGTCGGTGACATTTCGACATGTCCAGATCCGGCACCCAACATTGTCGTCCACTGAATGGTAGACAAGTCTGCTGAATATTTACGGATAAATTGGCCAGAATTTGCATTTCCATAACAACCCGTTGAAATGGCAAAACTACTTTCTGATTGCCCAATAATATAGGGGTCATTTTGGACATCTGTCTGAACAAAATAGACTTGGTCATATTCATTTTGGCCAACATAAGTACCATTGATTGTTTGCCCAGTAGTTGGATTAAGTCTCATTAAGTAACCATCGGCAAGACCTCCATTAAAACTTAAGTCGTTTCCTGAAGTTAAACTCAAATTAGTTGAAGTTGTCCCACCCGCTACATAAACATTTCCGTTGTAAGCAACTTGTATTGAGTAGCCCGCATCTACTCCACTTCCGCTGATATATCGAGACCACAACAAATTCGTCAAAGTTGGATTCATTTTAAATGCCACGGCGCTCTGGGCTCCTTGCATAACTTGGCCCCCAGCTCCAACAAGGGGGAAATTTGCCGATGTGGTAGAAGAAGCAACGTAAACATTATTTGAAGCGTCAAGTGTAATCTCACCTCTGTAGGTGTCACCATAATTAAATTTTAGAGCAGTAGCCCCATTGTAGCCATCATTTCCGCTTCCACCTACAAAAGTGGAAGACAATAAAGCAGTACCATTTGGATTAAATCGAGCAATAAAAATATCAGAACCTGGAATTATTGCAGAACCACCTTGAGGTGAAAAGGATACGCCTCCATTAAAAGTATTGTCATAAGCATTTAGCGTGGGAAAATCGCTTGAACCAGTCATTCCGAACACATATAACTCATTATTGGAGCCGCAAACCATACTACTCGGAAACTCGTTAGATGTTGCACCTCCTAAATAAGTAGAGTAAATTAATGCGGAGCCAGTCGCATTAAACTTCATAATACCAATATCGAAATGTTGATTTCCTAGGGTTGTCCCATTAAAAGTTTGGTCATATGCTCCTGCAGTTGTTGGTAATCCTGTACCAAAAACAATTCCTCCTGCGAAAACATTTCCGGCATCGTCAGGAGTTGCGGTTGACCCCCAATTATCGCTTGTGGATCCGCTAAAAGTTGAGAAGTTCAGATTTGGGTCAATAATCAACTCATAATTATTATCGTAGCCACCTAGCTCGTAACTCAAAATTGAATTTTCTAATTTGAATTTTACCTTTACCTCTTTCTTTTTACCATCAATAATTTGCCAAGCACTAGGACTTTCTTCAGTAATTGTTCCGAAACTATGATGGATTTTCAAATCACCATTTTTTAAAATTTCTATTTTATCTCCTCCTTCAATCTTTGATTGGATAACGGAAGCATCAACAAATGGTGCAACAGTGAATGAGTATTTCAAATTTCCATAATCGCCATCATAAACCATTTTAATGCCTTGATAGAAATCATCTAATTCAGTTTTATGATACGAACGAACAAAACTTTTCCACTTGGCCTGATCATTCCCAATGTAATAGTTGCTGTAAAATGCCGACTCATCAGTATTGTATGGACTTCCTATGAATTGAGAGCCAAGAAAAGTTGCGCGAATGACGTGGCCTTTAAAATCACTCCCATTTTCATCGTGATGAGTTTCGTGGTGTGAATGCAAACCTGTGTGAAAGTGAAAAGTCATACCAGTGTTTGTAATGAACATTTCACCGGCGTCAAGCTTTATTTTATGCAGAACTTCTTCTTCCCATTGGCCCTCATTCGCTTCCATCCATACCTTTTCCTCTTGACCAAATAACGTCAAAACGAAGAAAATAAATAGAATAGAAATAACACTTTTCACCATCACATACAAACATAGGGCTTTTAAAAGAAATTTTCAATTAAAACAATTAGGAACAATAACCTGAAAGCCTTACTATTAAAACAATGAAAAGTAGATAGAGTTGCCTAATTTTCGAAAGAAAATGAGAATTAGAGCTTCTTATCAAAGGGAATTGGGGAAATATCGCCCCAAATCCATCGAAATAATGTAATTTTGCAAAACATTTTAAAGACGATTTTTCGATGAGTGATCCTATCAAACATGAGTGTGGTATTGCAGTTTTAAGACTAAAAAAACCACTTGAGTTTTACCTCGAAAAATATGGGAGCGCATTTTATGGAATGAATAAAATGCACCTTTTGATGGAGAAACAACACAATCGTGGTCAAGACGGTGCCGGTTTAGCGAATATTAAATTCGACATGGAACCAGGTGAACGCTACATTTCTCGACACCGAAGTATTGCTAAACATCCTATCGAGGATCTATTCAATTATATCGGCGAAAAAATTCAAGCTATTGAAGAGGAGAATCCAGAATTATTGACGGATATCGACTATTTGAAAAAAAATATTGGATTTACTGGCGAGTTATTTCTTGGTCATTTACGCTACGGAACATTCGGTCGTAATTCTATCGAAAGTTGTCATCCGTTTTTGAGACAAAACAATTGGATCACAAGAAATCTTGTGGTTGCGGGTAATTTCAACTTAACGAATGTTGATGAACTTTTCAAAGTTTTGGTAAAACTTGGTCAACACCCTAAGGAGGTGTCAGACACAGTTACTGTTTTGGAAAAAATAGGACATTTCTTAGATGTTGAGAATGAAGAAATGTTTAACCTTCTTAAACCCCAAGGTTATACCAACAAAGAAATTTACGACAAAATAGCCGAGCGTTTAGATATTGTAAAAATCCTGAAAAAATCTTCTGAAGACTGGGATGGTGGTTATGCAATGGCTGGATTAATGGGACACGGTGATGCCTTCGTTCTTCGTGACCCTTCAGGTATTCGCCCAGTTTCTTGGTATGAAGATGATGAAATAGTCGTTGTTGCATCGGAACGACCAGTTATTCAAACGGCATTCAACCTTCGTGAAGAGCAAATAAAAGAGTTGAAACCAGGTCATGCACTAATCATTAAGAAAAATGGTGAAGTGAGTGAAACGGAAATCAACACGCCACGTGATCGAAAAAGTTGTTCATTCGAAAGAATTTATTTCTCGCGAGGTAGCGATATTGACATTTACAAAGAGAGAAAACAACTCGGTAAAAATATAGTTCCTCAAATCCTTGAAACGATTGATTACGATTTAGATAATTCCGTTTTTTCATTTATCCCGAATACTGCAGAAGTATCATTTTACGGAATGATAAAAGGACTGGAAGACCATCTGAATGATGAAAAATTCAAGGCTATTATGGCACTTGGTAAGGATGTGACTCCTGAAAAGTTGCAAGAAATAATTTATCGTAGAGCGAGAATAGAAAAAATCGCAATCAAGGATGCTAAACTGAGAACGTTCATTACACAAGATGATTCTCGTGACGACTTGGTGGCTCACGTTTATGACATAACCTACGGTTCAGTTGTACGTGGAAAAGACAATTTGGTCATTATTGATGATAGTATTGTTCGTGGAACGACTTTAAAACAAAGTATTCTTCGAATTTTAGATCGTTTGGACCCTAAAAAAATAGTCGTTGTTTCTTCGGCACCTCAAATTCGTTTCCCAGATTGTTATGGTATTGACATGGCGAAAATGGGGGATTTTATTGCTTTTGAAGCGGCCATTGCGCTACTAAATGAGCGTGGAATGACTCAAGTAATTGAAGACATTTACACGAAATGTGTCAATCAAAAAGACCTACCGAAAGAGCAAATAAAGAACTACGTAAAGGAGATTTACGAGCCTTTCACAAACGATGAGATTTCTCAAAAAATATCTGAATTGCTAAAACCTGCGTCAGTAAAAGCCGAGGTGCAAATCATTTATCAAACGGTTGAAAATCTTCATCTCGCTTGTCCTGAAAATTTAGGTGATTGGTATTTTACCGGCGATTACCCAACTCCTGGCGGGAACAAAGTAGTAAATAAAGCGTTTCTAAATTGGAAAGAAGGCATCAACGAAAGAGCCTATTAAATCAAGTAAGTTTTGAAAAGAAAAACAGCCATATTTTTTTACCTTTTGGGCGGATATGTGTTGTTGCAATTTGCTTGGTGGGCATATCACTTAATCGAGCTAACTCAGATAAAAACCTTTGAAGACCAAGGCGTTTCGAGAAAAGTTTTTATGATTTTGAGCGAAGGATTGGTTTTCTTTTTGATAATAATGATTGGTCTTTGGCAAATCCGAAAATCAATTATTAAGGAGCTAAAATTAGCCAAACGTCAAAAGAACTTTTTACTTTCTGTTACACACGAATTGAAAACGCCACTGGCCGCAAATAAGCTTTTCTTGCAAACAATTCGTAAACGAGATTTTGATTTAGAACAACGAAACGATCTTTTGGATAAAGCTATTTCTGAAAACGTTCGATTGGAAAACATGATCGACAACATTCTTAATGCCACTCGATTGGAGCATCAAACTATTTATTTAAATCGCGAAAAATTTCTTTTGGATGAATTGCTTCTAAAAATCGTTGATCGGTTCGAAAAAATCTATCAAGCCTCGAACATTCAAACCAAAATAGATAAGGATATACAAATAATTGGAGACATGTTGATGATAGAAACTATAGTTGTTAACCTCATCGAAAATGCACTTAAATATGCAGGTGAGGGAGCAAAGATTATTTTATCCGCCTCAAAAAATAACAATGATGTTGTTTTTGCGGTTGAAGATAATGGTCCTGGTGTGCCTCAAGAAATTCAGAAAGAAATATTTGACAAATTCATGCGGTCTGGGAACGAAGAAACAAGGACAAAAAAAGGAACGGGACTAGGCTTATACATTTCTAAGGAATTCGCCACTTTAAATGGAGGTGAAATCAATTATAAAAATGCCTCGCCAAAAGGAGCTATTTTTGAAGTAAGATTAAAACAATGACGAACAAATTTGGACTAATCATTTTAGACGGATGGGGATTGGGTAAAAAGGACCAATCCGACGCAGTATATCAAGCCAAAACTCCATTTATGGACAGTTTGATGGCGAGTTATCCGAATACCAGTTTAACCACATTCGGGGAAGCTGTCGGACTGCCTGAAGGTCAAATGGGAAACTCTGAAGTTGGTCATTTGAATATAGGTGCAGGTAGAATTGTGTACCAAGAGTTAACAAGAATAAATAAATCAATTCGAGAAGGAGATTTTTTCAAAAACGAGAGATTGTTGGAAGCCATGAAATTGGCAAAGGAAAAGAACCGAAAACTCCATTTGATAGGTTTAGTTTCTAAAGGTGGGGTTCATAGTTCGCAAGAACATTTGTATGCACTTTGCGACTTAGCTGAGCAACAAGGATTGAAAAATGTATTCATTCACGCTTTTACGGATGGAAGAGATTGTGACCCAAAAAGCGGGCAACATTTCTTTTCTGAATTAGAGAAAGAAATTAAGGATAAAAACGCTAAAATTGCTACGATAGTTGGACGTTATTATGCCATGGACAGAGACAACCGTTGGGAGAGAATTTCTGAAGCTTATCACGCAATGGTCAGCAGAACTGGGGCAGTTTACGATACTGTAGATTCAGTTTTTGAAGCCAATTACAGCAAAAATATCACAGACGAATTTTTACCGGCTAGCATCATCAATCTTGGTGAGGGAATTAACGCATCCATAAGTGAAGATGATGTTGTTATTAATTTCAATTTTAGAACGGATAGACCCCGTGAAATAACTATTGCACTTACGCAAAAAGCATTTCACGAGCAAAATATGCACCCACTAAATTTGCACTATTTTAGCATGACAATGTACGATGAGAATTTCAAAAACATGAATGTCATCTTCAATAAAGACAATCTAAAAAATACTTTGGGGGAAGTTTTTTCAAAACTCGGCAGGACTCAAGTTCGTATTGCTGAAACAGAAAAATATCCTCACGTTACCTTCTTTTTTAGTGGAGGACGAGAGAAACCTTTTGAAGGCGAATCAAGAATTTTAATCAACTCGCCAAAAGTCGCAACTTACGATCTTCAGCCTGAAATGAGTGCTATAGAAGTTAAAGATAAAATCGTTGATTCCATAAATACTGAAACTCCTGATTTCATCTGTTTGAATTTTGCGAATCCTGATATGGTAGGACATACAGGTGTATTCTCCGCAATTATCAAAGCAGTTGAAACAGTTGACTCTTGTTTAAAGCAAGTGGTGGAAGCCGGAAAGGAAAAAGGATATGAATTTTTGGTTATCGCCGATCATGGAAACGCGGATTTCGCAATCAACGCTGATGGAAGTCCAAATACAGCGCATAGCATGAACCCCGTTCCTGCAATTTTAGTAACGGATAACCGAGATTTGAAATTACACGAAGGAATTTTGGCGGATGTTGCTCCAACTATTTTACGTAGAATGGGAATAGCTGCCCCAATCGAGATGGATGGGAAATCACTTGTTGAGGCTTAACTTAAGTAAATGTCCAAAAAACGAATAAAAATTCAATTCACCTCTTACGAAAAATTTGTAATTGCGATTCTGGCAATTGTGCAATTCACGGTGATTTTAGACTTTATGGTACTCTCGCCTTTGGGAGCAATTGTACTTGAAGAGTTAAGTATAACAACCCAACAATTTGCATTAGTTGTTTCTGCCTATGCCATTAGTGCTGGAGCGTCTGGACTTGCAGCAGCTGGATTCGCAGATAAATTTGATCGCAAACGTCTTCTATTATTCTTTTATGGAGGATTTATATTGGGCACACTATTTTGCGCATTGGCTCCCGACTACGAATATTTACTAGCAGCAAGAATTGTCACTGGGATTTTTGGAGGCGTTATGAGTTCTATAAGCTATGCTATAATTACCGACCTTTTCCCAATAGAAAAACGCGGTAGCGTAATGGGTTTTGTCCAAACTGCTTTTGCAGCAAGCCAAGTTTTAGGGATTCCTATTGGACTTTACCTAGCCAATAAAATCAACTGGCATGCCCCATTTTATGTAATTGTGATTTTCTCTTGTGTTGTTGCCGTGGTTGTTGCAATAAAACTAAAACCGATTACGGCGCACATAGCAATGAATAAAGGTCGAAATGCTATAACTCACATAAAAGAAATTCTTTCTAATAAGAATTATCTTATTGGTTTTTCGGCTACGATATTATTATCTACTGGTGGTTATATGTTGATGCCATTTGGAAGTGAATTTGCTAATGAGAATTTAGGAATCTCCTTAGACGAACTGCCATTTCTTTATTTAGTTACTGGGATTTTTTCGTTCATTTTTGGACCTATCATTGGGCGAATAAGTGATCGAGTTGGGAAATTCAAGATTTTTATATTTGGAACCTTGGTTACAATCGCTTTCGTTGCAGTATACACAAACCTTGGAACAACACCTTTGTGGCTAGTAATTACGCTAAATGTTTTCCTATTTATAGGAATTAGCTCAAGAATAATAGCTTCCTCCGCTTTAATAACTTCTGTTCCTGAACAAAAAGATCGAGGAGCATACATGAGTGTAAACTCTTCCGTTCAACAAGTTTCTGGAGCGATTGCTTCATTACTAGCGGGGGCAATAGTTTACCAAGCAATTGACGGAAAATTGATGAATTACCCTTTGCTTGGAGCTACGGTTATTCTAACAATGGTTATCTCAATGTATTTGATGCGAAGAGTCGATAGAATGATAAAAGGTCGAGAAAATCAATAAAATTCGTATTCCTTTATACGAAGGATAATGATGTTGGAACTTCCGCCCTCCTGATAAAGAACAGCTGACAGTAAACCTGTCGATTCACTATGAAGATATTGAATTTCCATTTTAAGTATGTCTTCGTTGTATACCTTTTTCTCCATCATATTTCCATGAACGTCGTAAATGAAAGAAATCGTTTCTTTATTAATTTCTTGCTTTGACGTAAGGGTTCTTCTCTGCAAAAGATTACCATTTTTATCATAATCGAAATGATAAATTAACCCCTCATGTGTTGTAATGTATCTATCTTCTTCACGAATTAATTGACCTTTTTCATTATAAAACGGAATAATCTTGGCGTAAGGAGTACCGTGTTTATTAATTCTTGTTTTTTCAACGGTTCCGTTCACATTTTCATAAGAAAAGCGATCTAGTTGTTCTTCCGAAGAAACTGGAATACCATAAATATCAGGTTGTCTTTTGTATTCATCAATAGATTTAATCCGCTTTTCCTCATCGTAAACGGTACTCCTATAGTTGTAAAACTGTTGATCTCCGACACTATGATAAATTAATAAGCCTTTGTCGTTATAAAAATATTTGTTCCAAACCGTATCTGTTGTCCCATCGTCTTTTCTGGTTTCATAGGATTGCGTTATTCTCCCAAGAGTATCAAATTCGAATATTTGCCAATAATTTGTCTCTCGCATTACTGAACCTGGTCGCTTATATGTAAATCGACCGTTGATGCTTCTAATCTTTTTCGATTTAATGAATTCTGGGTTAAATACCATATCCTCAGAAAGTTGTTCGCCACTTTTGTTCGCGAGAATCTGCCCAAAGGAGAAAATCGGTAGACTAGAGATAATAAGTATTAACCAAAAATGCATCTTCAAAAATAATGATCCACATTCAAGAATAGAGCCAAAAAATATTATCCTCTCAACGCTGATATGTTAAAACTATAATCCATTACACAAAAAACGTAACAAAAAGTATTGTATTCCCGTTACATAGGCACAGAGATACATTATAATTAAATGTCAAAAAAAGGACTTTCTCGGATTTTTCGCTGGAGCAAATGGATTTTTGCTTCACTTTTCGTTGTGTGCCTATTGATTACATTGAGCGTATACTTACTGCGCGACCGTGTGGTTCGAATTGTGGTTTCTGAAGTAAATAAAAATTTAAACACTCCAGTAAATGTTGGCGACGTCGATTTGACGTTTTGGGGCTCATTCCCGAATTTAAGTGTCGACTTTAACGAGGTTTATATTCACGATGCGATTCCTGAAGCAAAACAGTCTGACACTTTATTTTATTCGAAGAAAATACGTTTGAAGTTCAACCCAATTGATATTATCAATAAGAATTATAAAGTAAAGAAAATTGAAGTTTTCCCTGGTTATGGCCATGTGAAGCATTTCGCGGATGGTCGGTCGAATTACGATATCCTGAAACCTTCAAGTGATAAAACATCCACAGGCTTCGAATTCTCTTTAAAAGAACTCTATTTTGAAAATTTCAGAATGGACTATTCTCACTTTGGTGCAAATCAATATCATTCAACACGTCTCGATGATTTTCGTTTATCAGGTGATTTTACTGAAAACATCACAGACTTAACGGCAGAAAGTAATCTGGAAATCATTTTTGCTCAAAGTGGCGAAATGAAATTGGTGACCAATAAATCCGCTCATTTCGATTTAAATTTGCGTATAGATCAAAAAAATGGAATAGTCAGTTTGCCTGACTCTCCGATTCAAATTGAAAATTTACCTTTCATCTTTGGCCTTGACGTTCATGAAAATCTAATTGATGTGCGTTTGAAAGCAAACAACCTTCAATTAGTTGATGTTGCAAAAAATATAAAACATGAGGGAACTAAACAAATCTCAGATTTAAAAGGAACGGGTGCAGTTCAATTCGATTTTCACTACCATAATGAGCGAAAAGAAAATGAAATTGCGCAAATAGAATGTCACTTTGGGGTGCAAAATGGTAATATCGTTGAACCCAATAAGAATTTGCGGATTTCTAATATTAACGTTGATGGTTATTATGGAAATACAAACAAAAAACTGGGAGAGCATCTTGCATTGGAAAAACTCAATTTCCAAACTATCGCTGGACCTTTTGCTGGTAATTTGACGATTACAGAATTTGACCAACCACATTTTCAAGGTAAGGCAATAGGAAAAGTTGATATGGCAATTTTACACGCGATTTTCCCTATTCCATCCGTACAAAGTGCATCTGGAAAAATAGCTGTGGATTCTAAATTTGATTTGAAATCAAACCCTAGTGGTCTGCAAATTAGAAATTGTGATGGTAATGTTGATTTTGCAAATGTGCAGTGTCAACTTGTAAATGACAAGCGTTATTTTGACCATATAACAGGACGATTTTATTGGAAGAACAACATAGCTGGCTTAGAAAAAATCAGCTTAACAGTGGGTAAATCAGACTTGTATTTAGACGGAACGTTCGAACAGCTTCAAGCCTATTTGAATAATACTGGCAAATTAAAAGCCGATATGAAAATTAGAAGTGCATTCCTCGATGTTCAAGATTTTTCATCATCTACAAAAGCGGAAGAAATCGCAAATGGAAGAAACTATGTTTTACCAAATAACATAGATGGAAACTTACATCTTTTGGCAAATAACTTGACGTACGACAAACACCAATTTAAAAAGCTTAGTACTGAATTGGTCATTTATGAAAGAAACTTGCATTTCAAGCAATTATCTCTTCAAAACTCTCAGGCTGACATAAAAGGAAATGTTTTGATTCAAGAAAAATCACCTGAAATATTTACGATCAGCACCAATGCACACTCTGATAATATTTCTTTCCAACCTCTTTTTGCCGAGTGGGACAATTTTCAGCAAAGTGTAATTTCAGCGAATAACATTAGTGGAAAAGTTTCAGCGGATCTTCAGTTCACTGCTCCATTCGACTTGCGTTCAGGAATAAAATCGAAAGATATTGTGGCAACGATAAAACTCAAAATTGACGATGGTCGATTGAGAAATGTCGAAGCATTTAAGTCGATCACCTCAAGTTTGAGTGAATCAACAATGACACGGATGTTATTGAAGCAGAACAATATTCAAAACTTCGAAAACAACTTGTTGGATTTGAAGTTCTCAAGTATCGAAAACACATTCATCATTTCAGATGGCCGTTTGACAATACCTCGAATGACTATTGCATCTAATGCGCTGACAGTTAATCTTTCAGGAACTCATGATTTCGACAACCAAGTTGATTATCGTTTTGACTTTAACTTAAGAGATATTAAAAAAGTTAACTCAAAAACTGAATTTGGGGAAGTTATTGACGACGGCACTGGACTGCAATTATTTGCGCACATGTTTGGTCCTATGGACAATCCTACTATAAAATGGGATCAGCAAGCGAAACGCGAGTTAGCGAAAGCCAATATTGAAGCAGACAAGCAAACTGCAAAAGAAATGCTTAAAGCCGATTTTGGGCTATTTAAAAAAGACACGACAGTTCAAGCTTTCAAAGCAAAAGAAAAACCGAAAGAAGAAATTCAAATAAGTTTCAAGAAAGCTGGAGATACTGAAATTGAGGAAGAAGTTGCAGTTAAGAAAGACACCAAACTCAATCGAACTTTTCAGAAGTGGAAAGACGATGCGCAAAAAAATAAAGACGATAAAATCAAAGTTATTGCCGATTAAAACAAATCAATCCTTTAGCTAAAGCAGCTAAAAAAAATCCCCGATACTATTTTATCGGGGATTTTTAATTTAGTTTTTAATCACTTTAACGTGCGACGTTTTGTTCCCATCGGTAAGGGAAACAATATACATTCCATTTGGCAAGTCTGAAATATTCATCTTTCCATTAAATACAGCAGATGACGATTCATAGGATTGAGTTTGTATTTGCTTGCCTAAATTATCGATAATGGTAACAGTTAAATTAGATTCAAAGTTTCTCAAGGTGATGTTCAATTCGTTTTGAGCTGGATTTGGGTAGATATTTAATTCTGGCAGCTCATTCAACTCTTCATACGAAAGCGGGAAATTCACTGTGAAATTATAATTGATATTGTCCCCAAAATCACCATTGAACAATTTCACATAAATACCACCGACTTCTTTAATTCGAGTATAGCCTGTACCATCGTTATTCGCCCACCATGATAGACCGTCATCATCAGAATCTGCTACTTTGTAGGTATAACAGCCCATAGGCAAATTCAATGTGTCTTTATAAATTGTATTGGCTGACATTCCAGAACGGGTGAGTACAACATTGCCTTGTTCATCTATGATTTGATAACTGTTTTCACCAGGATACAAATTCGTTTTGAATTCAATAATAATGTTTGATGGCAATACATCTGGAATTGTAAAGTTCGTTCTGTAATGATTGTTGAAATTGTATTCATCGGTCCCACTGTTCGGGTTTTTAACCTCTACATGAAATACATTTGCCTGTTGCGACAAGGTTGACCAAAGCGCATAAGAAGAGGGCAAATCAACCTCAATTTCATCTCCGCTAGCAAGTGACCCAGTCCAATTGTGAACTTGCGGTGTTGTAGCATTGTTTACCCAATAATTTATCGTAGCTGAATTCAAAACAGTTGAACCTAAATTTTTCAGTGTCGCTTTCGGAGTATGGCAAATTGAGTTGAATCGCTCGAACTCAACTGCATTTGTCGGTTGACTTATTTGAACAATCGCTGCATCAAGTGTTTTATTGATATTTCCGTAAGTAACCAATTGATTACTCACAATATAATTTGAAGTTCCAGATGCAGTAGATACCCCGTAATCCAAATTTACTGGTGAGCCGGGAGTTACTAATGAGGTTATATCGTTGTGTTGAACATCTGTTGCCATTCCTGGGCACCAACCTGCTCTGTCATAAACCCATGTCCCTCCTTGAGGGTAAACTGGGTTTTCAGCGCATTCTTTCCAAACATTCCAAGTAAACTCCGGAGTTCCCGCGTTTACATTTAAAAAGTGCTGTCTTGGAATAAATTCCCCTTCTTGACCATGTCCAGAAATTGACGTTCGCACTTTGAATGAATTCCCTGTAGATAATGTTGGCACATCGATTGGTTCAAAAAATTGATTGCTAATAATTGAAGCATAACCCCGTGATTCTGTCCTCCAAACTTCTTTAATGTCAAGGACATCTCTATATGGTGTTCCAACAATGAAAAGGAATTTAATATCCATATCTTCTTGCCATTGACCTCCTCTTTCCATTGTGATTCGTTTATTGCCTTTTAAAACTGGAGAATAATCTGTCATGTCAAAAGTCCACGTTTTACCATTTGGCCCTAAATTCAAATTAATACCATATGGCGTAACAAATGACATGATTTCAAATTTCATTGGCCATCTTCTCATATAATTTAATAGAGTCGGAGTTACAGTCCCGTCGGTTGATACAGGAACAGTTCCTATCAAAGCTCCTGTAGAACCATTGTAAATATTTTGTGGAATGGATTGCCATACTTGAACCGAAGAAATACTTACAATCTCATCGTTTAAAATTGTCCCAGGATGCGGCACAATTGTATATTCGTTAATCGTATTAGGCGTCAATGCCAAAGAATCCATTACTTGAACTGGTGTAACCGTTGTATTATAAACACCATTAAAAGGAATCAAGCTAGGTCGAAATCCAGTTGACTGGAAAAAACGATTCAATTTATTTCCTCGCGTGGATCTCCATACTGTTAAACCATTTCCTGCAGCTGAGGCCGCATTTGGGGACATATCGTTATAATATACACCAGTTCCTTCGTTAAAAGGATAGTAAGCCACTAAGTTCGAATATTGAGGATGCGTAGAATTTAAAGGAACATTCATCCATGATTGAATTTGTGCTGCTGTCAATGCTTTATTCCAAATACTCAACTCATCAATACTTCCTCTATAATTATTTGACAACCCACCGCTTTTACCTACAATCAAGGTGGCAATATCTATTGGGTTTGTTTTACCCGTTCCTGAATGCCAAAGAGATCCATTCAAATAGATTTGCATAATTCCTGTCGTCGCATTTTTCACAAAAGACCAATGATTCCATTGTCCTCCGATATCATTCGTCGTGGCAAGTTTATTGATTCTGTCATATGTTGACCCAACACCCCCGCAATCCCAATAAATATTGCTGTTACTCCATGGCAAATGAATATTTAAATCTCTTTCTCCATTTGCACCCAAACCTTCAATTATTGAAGTATTTGCTGGTAAAAGATTTGCATCACCAAATGCCCAAAAAGAAACTGTCACTTCATTAGAAATCGATGCCAAACCAGCCGTTGGAAGTGTTACATGGCCATTGCCAGATAAATCTTGATAATAACCGTTATTTGCGTTTAAACTGAGTCCTAGAGAAGAAACCGTGGATTCTAATAGTATATCTGCTCCAGCAGTGGAGTTCGTAAATGAAAATTCAATAATTAGATTATCTGTTCCATTCCAAACGAAGGGCGTAAAAAATTGAATACGATTTGAACCAATAACAAAATTAAAATCTGAGAAAAACACCTCACTAAATCCTGTAGTTTCAATATTGGTTGAATCAAGTGTTGTAGCAGTTGTGCCTTTAATTTTAATACGTAAGAAGTTAATTGTCCCATTATTGAGTGCGTTCAATATAAAACCATGCATATTCCCAGCTGTCAGACCTCCAGTTGACAATTCACTTGCAGAAAAAAGATAATGTGATTTCCCTGAGGTATTTGATCCAGCCAAAGCATCCGATGTGGGAGTGGTTCCCGTTAAAATCGGGTATTGGTTTTCACTAACAATATTATTCAACACCACTTGTTGCTGGGTGTATTCGAAGAAATCGTATGTCTGCGTGTTGGTGTAATTAAAGGTTGTTCCAGTAAATCCTGAAATAGAATGAGATGGTGTTGTAGAGGCAAGAGAATCTATACGTGTTGAGTCGTGTAAATATGTGTTACAACTATAATCCCATTCTCCACAACCAAGGTTGGTATTACTTCCGGTGGATACCAGGCCATTCTTGCAACGCATATTGTATTGCATCAAAATTTTCTCGTAAGAAACGCCTGTTATATTGGGAAACGAAATTACTGTGTCTCTTGTTCCTGAATTATAATTGAAGGTGCTCACGACAATCGTATCTCCTGGATTTTGTCCAAACGAAAAATAAGAAGATGCAATGAATAGTATTGCTAGAAGTATAGATCTCATAATTTAAATTCTTTGGTAATTAATAGAATTGTAAATTTAATTTAAATAAATTGGACTTGATGAATTTTTACGAAAAGCTACATTCTTTGCGATTCACGTTCAAAATTTCACAAATACCCCGATATAAAAAACAATTTTTATACTCCATAAAAAGTCGGTACTTTTGCACTCACAATGGTAAAAATCAGAGATATCGAATTGGGCGAATTTCCGCTTTTGCTTGCACCGATGGAAGACGTCAGTGATCCTCCGTTCCGCGCGCTTTGTAAAAAGAATGGTGCTGATTTGATGTACACGGAATTCATTTCATCGGAAGGGTTAATTCGTGATGCAGCTAAATCTGTCATGAAAATGGATATCTACGAGTATGAGCGCCCAGTTGGCATTCAAATATTTGGATATGATATCGATAGTATGACTCAAGCAACTCAGATTATTGAGAAAACAAATCCTGACATCATTGATATCAACTATGGTTGTCCCGTAAAAAAGGTAGCGTGTAAAGGCGCTGGGGCAGGAATTTTGCAAGATATTCCAAAGATGGTTCGTATGACCGAAGCTATTGTAAAAGCAACGAATTTGCCCGTAACAGTTAAAACCAGATTGGGTTGGGACGATAATACAAAATTTGTCGTTGAAACTGCTGAACGTCTCCAAGATGTTGGTATTGAAGCAATTTCAATTCACGGTCGTACTCGAAAACAAATGTACAAAGGTGAAGCGGATTGGTCTTTGATAGGTGATGTTAAGAACAACCCTCGAATGAAGATTCCTGTTTTTGGTAATGGCGATATTGATTCACCCGAAAAAGTAATTGAATACAAAAACAAATATGGTGTTGATGGGGTGATGATTGGTAGAGCCAGCATCGGTTATCCATGGGTATTTAATGAAATTAAACACTTCATGAAAACGGGTGAACATTTGCAACCACCTGGTGTGAGAGAACGAGTTCAAATTGCCAAAGACCATTTAACGATGAGTGTTGATTGGAAAGGTGAAATACTCGGAATTGCCGAAATGAAACGTCACTACTCCAATTATTTCAAAGGAATCTCGCACTTCAAAGATTACCGAGTAAAGCTCGTTACATCATTCAATTTGCAGGAAATTTTTGACACTTTAGATTATATCGATGCTCACGCTGGTGAGTTTGAATTGGTAATCTAACGCACAAAGCTTATCTCTTTTCAGTTTTTACTTATCTTTAGACTTCAAATTTTTAAAGTCTAAGAATGCAACGATATCAAAGCTACGCTCTCGGTAAATGGATCGATGGTGAAGGAGTAGAAACGAACCTTTACAACGCAATAACAGGTGAACATTTTGGTGAAACATCCAGTATAGGTCTGGATTACAAAGCCATGATGGAATATGCCGTTAAAACTGGTGGACATACTTTGCGAAAAATGACTTTCCAAGAAAGAGGTAGAATGTTGAAAGCTCTGGCCCTTTTTCTGATGGAAAAGAAAAACTATTATTACGAAGTAAGTGCTTGGTCTGGAGCCACAAAAGTGGATTCATGGATAGATATAGAAGGTGGAATTGGGAATTTATTTGCAAATGCTTCTCTTCGCCGACAATTTCCAGATTTGCCATACAACGTGGATGGAATTGCTGCCCCAATGTCAAAAAATGGAACTTTCATCGGTCATCATATCATGGTGCCAAAAGAAGGAGTTGCAATTCATATCAACGCTTTTAACTTCCCGATTTGGGGAATGCTAGAAAAAATTGCTGTCAATTTCATGGCTGGTGTTCCTGCAATCGTCAAGCCTTCGGAATTCACTTGCTACTTAACTGAAGTAATGGTTCGAGATATTATTGATTCTAAGATTCTACCTGAAGGTTCCTTGCAATTGGTTTGCGGACTAGGTCGCGGAATTTTAGATTTTGTTGATTCACAAGATGTTGTAACATTTACTGGAAGCGCATCAACTGGCAGAAAACTTAAATCTTTGCCTCAGTTTGTTGAACGAAGTGTGCCTTTCAATTTAGAAGCTGACTCGTTGAATGCTTCTGTTTTAGGAAAACATGCAACTCCAGGGACGGTAGAATTTGATCTTTTCATCAAGGAAACAGTTAAAGAAATTACAATAAAAGCTGGTCAAAAATGTACAGCCGTGCGCAGAATAATAGCGCCAGAAGAATTCATAGATGAAGTTCAAAAAGGAATTGCAGCACGTTTGGCGACCACAAAAATTGGCGACCCGAGTCAAGAAGGAGTTCGAATGGGCGCTCTTGCAACTAGAACTCAAGTTGATCGAGTAACTGAATCTGTAAACCGATTGAAACAAAGCCAACAAATTGTTTTTGGCGATATGGAAAATTTTGATGTAGTTGGAGCCGACAAAAATGTTGGAGCTTTCTTCTCACCAATTCTTTTCAGAAATGACGACCCTTTCAATAAAACAGACTGTCACGACATAGAAGCATTTGGACCAGTTTCAACAATAATGCCATACAAAACTATCGATGATGCAATTGCATTAGCCAAAATGGGTAAAGGTTCTTTGGTATCTTCTATTGTTACACCAAATGACCAAGAAGCAACCGAATTTGTAGTTGGAGCAGCAAGTATGCACGGTCGTATTTTGGTATTGAACGAGGCTTGTGCTAAAGAAAGTACTGGTCATGGTTCTCCTATGCCTCTATTAACTCATGGTGGACCCGGAAGAGCTGGTGGCGGTGAAGAAATGGGTGGTAAACGAGGTGTTTTGCATTATCTGCAAAGAACCGCAATACAAGGTCATCCGACAACGATAACACATATCACCCAACAATTCCAAGTTGGTGCGGAAATGCCAGAAGCAAATCCACATGTATTTAGAAAACATTTCGAAGAGTTGGTGATTGGTGAAACTGTTTTCACACATAAACATACTGTAACGGATGCCGACATTGTGAACTTTGCCAATGTATCTGGAGACAATTTCTATGCACACATGGATGCAACGTCCTTGGAAGGAACCATTTTTGAAGGGCGAGTAGCACATGGTTATTTCATTCTTTCTAAGGCTGCTGGTCTTTTCGTAGATCCCAAAAAAGGGCCGGTTCTATTGAATTATGGATTAGATGAGGCTCGATTTGTTAAACCAGTATATCCAGGAGCAACAATAGGTGTTCGTTTTACTGTAAAAGAAAAAATCGATCAAGAAAAGAAAAGTGAAGATGATATTGCAAAAGGAATTGTAAAATTCTTAGTTGACGTTTATGATGAAACTGGCGAAACTGTAGCTTTAGCAACCATACTTACGATGGTGAAGAAATTGGATCAAAACTAATGTAAAGTCATTTCATGATTCGACCACTTATTCTGTTCATATTCCTTGGTCTTTATTCCGCCAGCAATAGTTTTGCTCAGGAATATGATACCTTTTGGAATTATGATATTTCTGATGGATTATCTACTAATTCGAATTATGATTTAATGATTGACTCAAAAGGTAAAGTTTGGTTCGGATCAGACTTTGGAGTAACATACTATGATGGTAATACTTTTCAAAATTTCACAACCGACGATGGGTTAAATGACAATACTGTTCTGCGTTGTTTTGAAGACAATAAAGGAAGGATTTGGTTTCATCATAACAATAGACTACCAAGTTATCTTGAAAATGGTAAAATCCATAAAATCACTATCAAAGGTGAAAATGTCGTGGTTACCTCTTCAAGTGAATTTACACAATTAAAAAATGGTAAAATTTATTTAGGCTGTACAAATGGGTTTCTAGAATTCGATACGAGTTTAAAAGTCAAATTTTTAAAAGAAAACGTCGGCTCCCCTTGTAGTGTCGTAACCTCAATTGATAATCAAATAATAAGTTTGAGTTATTTGAATGCAAATACTAAAACGAATACTATCAATATTAATAAGTTTTTACCCCCATTTACAAAAGGTTATTATAATCTAAATTCTTGTTTAAATCGATCCGTAGAATACACAAAGAACAATTTCATAGAGAACTCAAAGAAACTAAACATCAATAATGAATTTGGTAACAGCAAATATGGAATACCTTACTACCTTTTAATACATAATTCCAAAACATATTACTGCACTTCAAAAGGCATATATATATTTAAAAACGATGGGGGGAAAGTTACACTTGAAAAACACATTTTAAAGAATAAACAGGTAGTTTCTTTGAAATTTGATAGAGCAGGGAACATGTGGGCATCATCATTAGAAACAGGTATTTATTTTTTCCCATCAAATGAATTGAGAGAAATTTTTAAGGAAATTGATAAAAAAATCACTTCTCAGTCAGCATATAAAAATTCTGTTTTTTACGGTTTTGACAATGGAGAAATAATGACGTCGAATGGAGGTGAATTGACCGATTTTTACAGAACTAACGATAAAAACGCAACAATTCAAAACGTACAATACTTTCAGGACGGCACATTACTTTATGATACGCAATTTAAAATTGAGATTGTTACACCCGGTAAAAAAATTCAAACCTACCCTTTTACACACTCCACTTACAAAACAATATATTTTAACCAAAAGTACTATTTAACAAGTCATAGTGGTGTTGTAATACTTGACTCTAAGTTAAAAAAACTCGATTTTCATTACAGTCAATTATTCGGGAAAACAAGAAAAATAATTGAGTACAAAAACGAATTATATATAGCTACACAAACAGGCCTATTTAAACTCATTGAAGGTAAGCCGAAGAAAATTCTGACGAGCCAAACTGAAAACACTAGGGTAAATGATTTGGCCGTATATCAAGGAAAACTAATTATTTCTACAGGAAATAATGGCTTATTAATTTTCGATGGTAAAACCATTTCAAATTTGAATTCAAAATCCGGCTTGTTAAGTAATCAGGTAACCCTGTTGCGCAATTCAAAAAGAAACACTATTTGGTTGGCCACTAGCCTGGGTTTGCAGGAAATTTTAATCTCTGATAATGCTGTTTATGAGAAGAACCGAATAGATTTAAAGACAAATATTTTGACTTCTGAAGTTGTAGACATGGAGGATGTTGGCAAATACTTGCTCATAACCACAGAAAACGGTCTATATTCATCAAATAATGAAAAATCAAATAAACTAAATAAACTAGAATTATTTATTGAAGATTTTAAAGTTAATTCCGTAAACTTCAATTCGAAGAGCAATATAATAGAATATGGTGACAATATAAAAATCGTCACCTCAGCTCCTAATTTCACCAAACACTCTACAGAATTTTTTTATAGATTGAACGGTTCGGATTGGGTGAAAAACAACTCTGAAACATTCACGTTTTTGCAGTTGAGTCCAGGTGATTATAAGTTAGAAATATTTGTAAAATCAATTTTCTTTAAAGATTCTGATATTAAAACCATCGAGTTTTCCGTAAATGAAAAATGGTATCAAAATATATACTTGATTATTATTGGTTTTCTTTTAGTAACCATTGCCATTATCTTAATCATTCGCAATCGCAGCTTAAAACGGTCTGAAAGAAAAAGAAACGAATTGAAAACAGAATTGCTTTCACTCCAGTCGCAAATGAATCCTCATTTCACTTTTAATAGCTTAAATTCAATTCAAAGTTACATGAGCACGCATGACATGCGAGAGGCACAAATATACTTGGCAGATTTTGCCAATTTGATGAGAAATATATTGGATCAAGCAAAATTGGACTTGATTTCCGTAGAAACAGAAATTAAATTTTTGAAGGCCTATTTAGATTTAGAAAAAAGACGTTTGGAAAGTCAGTTTGACTACTCAATTCATATTGACCCGTCCATTGAGCCTTCTGAAATAGCTCTACCGTCTTTATTACTTCAACCCTTCGTTGAGAATGCAATTTGGCATGGAGTCGCTGGTTTGGATTATAAAGGCAATATTTCTGTCCGATTCAAAGTGGTTCAATCTCAATTAATTTGTGAAATTGAAGACAATGGGTTAGGTCTTGAAGTAGAAATTAAAAGAAAAAAATCACGTCCTTATCACAAATCCCAAGGAACACAAAATTGCAAAGAACGAATTAATCTATTTCAAGAAATCTATCACAAGAAAATTGAATTAAATATTGAATCAAAAGATACGTTAAACCATGGAACAATTGTGACTGTGAAATTTCCTATTATAAAACAAAATGAAACAAGAAATGAATCCTACTGAGTATTTGACAGCGATTATTCTCGATGACGAAAAGTCAGCTTGCCAATTGTTAAACTCAATGGTAGATCAATATTGTCCTAATATTGAGGTTCTGCTCGTCACGCAAGATCCAATGGAGGCTTTAGAAAAAATCGAGAATTTAGATCCGGATATCCTTTTTATCGATATTAATATGCCTAAGATGTCTGGATTTGAATTCATTGATACAATGAAAGGTTTTAACGGGAAAATAATATTTACAACTGCATACGATAATTACGCTATCCAAGCTTTTAAATACGCAGCTTTTGATTATTTACTGAAACCTATCCACGTAGAGCGACTTGAAAACACGGTTCAAAGATTGTCAAAACAAACTACTCAAAAAGATGACTCTAGTAGTATAAATCAACTTTTGGCCGCATTGAACCAGGAAAAAACAAAATCATCTGAGGTACTTGCCGTGCACAATAATGGTGATCTTCAATTTTTAAATAAAAATGATATTCACTACTTTGAAGCATCTAGCAACTATACTTTGATTTGCTGTGAAAAAGAAAAACATGTGAGTTCTAAAACATTAAAAGAATTTGAAAATTTGTTGGACGAAAGTGCTTTTATCCGAGTTCATAAATCATTTATTGTAAATGTTAAATTCATTGAACGATATTCGCCAAAAGATAGTGGCTACCTCATTTTAAAGTCAGGAATTAAAATCCCCTTCTCCAGAAGAAAGCGCCATTTACTAAATCAATTCTCCATTTAATAAGTTTATTGACCGTTTACTAATTTTAATAGCACTTTTATAGTAAAGTAAAAAACGGGCGTAAAAGTGCTTAAATTTACTCGTAGAACTAAGGGGATTTAAATTAACCTGTTTAAATTTTCGCTCTTTTCACTGAAAGTATTGTTGTAAGAGGCAATAGAAAAGATAAGTCAATAACTTAAACCGCTGTTCTAAAAACCGTCTAGGCTAAGCCAAGACGGTTTTTTTTTGACATTAACTCAAGAGACAAATTAAAATTGAAAATAAACGAAGGGTTTGCTCACATCGGATATTGCTTGGTACATTGCAACCAATATTATTGAGACTGAAAGTACTTTCATGGGTAATGAAAAACGCTCAAAACGATATTCCCAAGCTAACTTTATTTTTGCTGGTAACCAATGGATTATATAGCCAATAATCATCACAATGAAAACAGAATTGTATGTTGATAGCACTTTGACAAAAACCGACCAAGAAAAATCAAAATGATTGGCGATCTGATTTAACATGACCAGCGGTTGTCCATCATCTTCCAGTCTAAACCAAATTCTGGTAAAGGTTATAAAATTGAACGTGATGAATATTTTCCAGAAGTGAACAAATGGGCCTTTTTTGTCTTCATATGGACTTACCTTCTTCCAATAATTGTAAATAATTAATGCCAAACCGTTCATGGCTCCCCAAATCACAAAGTTTTCACTAGCACCATGCCACAAGCCGCCAACGACCATCGTAATCAACAAGTTTAAATCTCGATGAATCAACTTTTTAAAGTTTTTGACAAACAAAACTCCATAAATATATAAAATCATTAACCCGAGATAAACGAAAATCAATTCGTACCAATGCGTAATAAATATCAAGAAAATAAATACAACCGTCGATGCTATATACGTTCCTATCCCGCCCGTCCGATTTCCCCCTAAAGGAATGTATAGATAATCTCTCAACCACGAGCCTAATGATTTATGCCATCTTCGCCAAAAATCCGCAACACTTATTGCTTTGTATGGCGAATTGAAATTCTCTAAGAGTTTGAAGCCCATCAATCGGGAGATTCCGATAGCAATATCGGTGTACCCTGAGAAATCTCCATAAATCTGGAGAGAATAGCCCCACATGGCTAGAATACTCACGAATCCAGGAAAAGTCTCCGGTGCGTCTGCAACTAAGTCGATGAAATGAATGGCGATGTAATCGGCTAAGACAACTTTCTTAAGTAAACCTTTTACAATTTGAACGATTGCCCAAGAAAAATCTTTGTTGTCGAGCTGAAATGGTTTGTGAATTTGAGGGATAAAATCTCTTGCTCGAACGATAGGTCCAGCAACAAGTTGTGGGAAAAAGGTGACGAAAAATGTATAGTCAAAAAAGCTTTTTACTGGCTCAATTTCTTTTCGATAAATATCTACTACGTATGAAATACTTTGGAAGGTGAAGAATGAAACACCCACTGGAAGCATGATTCGCTCAGAAAATGAACCTTCACCCCAAAAACCATTAGCCCAATGCGCAAAATGATTGATGACTTCTATATCCGTGTGGAAAAGCTCATTGTATGCATCCGTAAAGAAATAAGCATATTTAAAATAACCTAGAATTAGAATGTTGAAAATAGCTGAAAAACCAATAATCCATTTCTTCCGGAGATTTGTTTCTGAAGAAAAAATCCACCTCCCCATGAAGAAGTTTACCATCAAACTCAAGCCCAACAATAGAACAAATAACTCAGAAGATTTGTAATAAAAGAACAGACTTATTCCCGTCAAGAAAAAACTTCTTACCCAGAATTTGTCCTTGAATCTCGACAGCAAGAAAACAGCTCCAAGAAACAAAATCCAACAATCGTAAGCTGAAAGTTTTAAGATGAAATGCTGACAATAGATTTTATATCCGTAATAAGCAATTGCCGCTCCATTCACTATGGAAAAAACAAGCCATTTCTGCCATGTTTGAGGAAAACTCTCTTTAAAAATAAAGTAATTGAGTCCAACAAGGGACAATAACAAGGCTGTATCGAAGTATTGGAAGCACGTTAACCCAAGAATTACGACTGCGAAGAATGATACAAGTTTCGTTTTTCTGGAAAGCTCTAAAAGGGTGAAAACAGCAAATACAGCTAAAAAGAATATCCAAAAATTTAGCTGCGTGAAACTAAGTGGATTCGCCGTGTCGAAATCAAAAGAAAAAACAGATACTAATCGATCAATGCTCCCCACCTATTTCATTTTTAGAACTTTCTAATCTTCGTTTATCAAACTGAATCATAAATTTTTGAAAGGCATCGAAATACAAATCACCTTTCAAATGATAGCCTTCAACACTGAAATGAACCAAGTCTGAACGCATCAATTTATTTCTATACCATGTTTTTGAAGAACCCAATTCACCCATTATTCCATAAAAATCCCAAACAGGAACTTGGTATTGTGCTGCCAATTCTCGAATCACAGTTCTTTCACGATCGATGTTTCTATTCAATTGAGTTTTATGATAATATGAATCGTTCGGAACAGTCAATAAAATTGCACATTTCGGATTTGCCCTAAGTACGATCTGAATCATTTTTTCCAAATTACTCTTATACACTTGCGGGTCAAAATTATCATAGGGTACATTTCCATCATTCGTGCCTACTGAAAAAGCAAACAAGTCTGGCGGTAAAGTCTTCAATTGATCCTCAAAACTTTTGCAGTCTAAGTAGGTGTACAAACCGGCACCGTTTATTCCAACGCTCGTATAAGATATTCCTGGCGACTCATTTAGAAGCTGAAAGCCGTATAATTCAAATGGAGTTTTTTCTACTGTACATCGCTCAACTTGTAAATCAAAGGTCAACAGAGGCTCGCTAAAAACTACTTCTGTATAACCAACAACCGTATCTGTAGATTGTGTCCACCACAATTTTTCGTTATCTCCCCAACTGAAATCAAAAGGCAAATTGCCTTTGTTGTGAAATATTCTGATTTTATTAAAATTGGATCTTACTTCCGTTTTGTCATATCTGAATGTCAAATTCATGATAGAATCTGTGCTGCTCACCATAGCGCCTAAAACCCCATAATCCTGGTCTTTTTGCGAGGAAACTACACTTCTAAATCGCTCCCAGTTGTTCGCAGATTTAAACTCATAATTCCAAGGATTGTTCGTTCTTGCAAGATCAAAAGGAAACACCCAAGCTCTTTCTCCTGGTAGCTTTTTCCACGTCGTTTGCATTTTCTGGCGAACATCGTGAGTATAAATATCTGCTTGCAAGTGTGAGCCACCGATATGGTAAAAATTCAATTTTTCACTCCTCTGCTCAATCATGCATTGCATTTTGTCGTAGAGATAATCCCAATTCGGACTATTCTCAGAGTAAAACTGGAAATAATTCAAATCGAAATTTACTGTTGGATATTTTGCAACGAAAACAGAATCAAAAGCCACAGCCTGTGCCGGACGATATGCAGTCAAAGAATCTTGCACAAGATTAACTTGAGCATGCGCTTCTGTGCGATAAACCAGCAATAATAGAAGAACAATAAAGCTAAAATTCATTTTCATTTTTCTGCAAATTTTAAATATTCAGACATAAAGGCATCGTAAAAAAGTTGTGAAGCAACACTCGCCCCTTTTATACTAAAATGGATATGATCTGGTCTTCCTAAATCTTTTTCAACCCAAGCAGGCATACTATTCATACCTCCCATCGCATCGTATAAATCCCAAAAGCCAGCGTTCATTGCCAAACTTGCTTTTTTCATTTGTTTCACGCAATATGGCAATAAGGGATAGGTTTCATAAACGCCGTTATTCAGCTTCGACATATCACTTGGGCCAATAACCATAATGGCTAAATTTGGTTTAAGTCTGCGTAAAGTTCCTAGCTGACCTTGGAAATAGCGGGCATACTCACGTACATCCGAACTATCTTTCATTGCCGGCATAGAATTTCCACCGAATTGCATTATTACCATTTCTACATTCAATTCATTCATCATGTTGGCAAATGAATTCTGATTAATAGCACCAAAAAACGTACCGCTTGAACCACGCATGCCAATATTGTCGACTTGAAGTCCATAATCACCCTCCAAAGAAAAGCCATTTATATTTGGACTCAACTTACTTGTGAAAACAAAACGCAGGCTATTCGGAGTGGATTTAAAACTAAGCTTCAGCGTATGTGAATCTCCGTCAGTAAGAAGGTCTTCCTCATGAATAAGTGTGCCTCCTTGATAAACTTTCACCTTACAAGGCTCAACACAGCTATTGTAAAACATCTTCACATTGTTGTAAATCTTAGCCCGATTATAAGCTCCGTTTCCTGGACGAATTTCTATCCATGCCTCGGTTTCTTCGGTCATAGTGCTGTCTGGAACCTGAGGCGTAAAACGTGCCGCAGAATTGAAAATACCGTATTTTCGATTAGAAAGTTTTGGTCCACCAAAACAAGTATATCGGACAAAATTTTGAGAGTAGCTTTGTTGGAATGCCAAAGTTGGATAAACATTAACTGCTGGAATCATTCCTGGACCTGTTCCCCCAAACTGTTCCTGCATGCGTTGACGAATAAATCCAGTCATCCTATCTCCTTCTATTTGAGAATCTCCGAAATGAAGCACATGAATTTTTTTCTTTGAACCTGAGAGATCTTTCAATTTCTGGAAAAATTGCTCTGTGTATTTTTTTGAGCCCGCAGTTTTTTCAACTTCCGAAGCATTGTTTATTTCGTAATTAATTTTCCCTGGTGCGCCAACATTTCCTTCTGAAGTAACCTTGTGTTTCACTGGTTTTATTTCTTCGACTACTGCCGTATTTACACCTTCAATAATACTTGTAATGTCTTTCTTCTCTTGCTTTTTTGGAGTTAAAACCTCCTCCTTTGCCATAAAGCGGATTTTGAACAAACCTAAATCCCAACCTTTTTGAGGCACAACTATGGTCAAAGCGCCCAATAGAATTGCTACGCCAAACAAAAAGATTAATACTTGGTATATTTTCGTCTCCTTCATTCGCAAAGCAAAAATAGGCATGAGCGACGAGTAATTACCAATTTCCCCATGTTTCTATTCACAATTAAACATGGAATATCTTTTCTGAGAATAAATCGACACTTTAAAAATAATGAATCGCAGGCTTTGTGGGTAAATAATGGCTTTTTACGTAACTTTGGCGAGCAAAAAAATATTTATGAGTTTATTGACAGTTGGAAGTGTTGCCTTTGATGCAATTGAAACCCCATTCGGGAAAACAGATAAAATAATCGGTGGAGCGGGAACCTATATAGCTTTATCGGCTTCGTTTTACGAAAAAAATCAAAAAATTGTTGCAGTTGTAGGTGATGATTTTCCTAAACCAATGTTGGACCAATTGAGTTCTAAAGGTGTTGATTTAGAAGGTCTTCAAGTAAAAAAAGGTGAAAAAACATTTTTCTGGTCTGGTAAATATCACAATGACATGAATACACGTGACACTTTGGTTACGGAATTGAATGTTTTGGAGAATTTCGATCCTATTATTCCAGAATCATACCAAGGAACAGAATATTTAATGCTTGGTAATTTAACACCACAAGTTCAATCATCTGTTATTGACCGATTGACAACTCGTCCGAAATTAGTGGCAATGGATACGATGAATTTCTGGATGGACATAGCAATGGACGATTTGAAAAAAACAATTGCAAAAGTTGATTTGTTAATTGTAAACGACGAGGAAGCACGTCAATTATCAGGTGAATACAGTCTTTTGAAAGCTGCGAAAGTAATTCGTGAAATGGGTTGTAAATATTTGATTATTAAAAAAGGAGAACACGGAGCATTGTTGTTCCATGGTGAAAACGTATTCTATGCTCCTGCCCTTCCATTAGAGGAAGTTTTTGATCCAACTGGCGCGGGTGATACTTTTGCAGGTGGATTCATGGGTTATCTTTCAAGTACGAATGACATCAGCTTCGAAAATATGAAACGAGCGGTTATTGCTGGATCAGCATTAGCATCTTTCTGCTGTGAGAAATTCGGAACAGAGAAATTGACAACAATAACAAAAGAAGAAGTAGAAAATAGAATTGAAGAGTTTGTAGCACTATCTAGCTTCACGATGAATGAAGCTATTGCCTAAATTAACAGATTATGAATAAGATTGAATTTTTAGAAGAACTTAAAAAGTTAACGGATACTACGGAATATCTCAAAGCTAGCCGATCGGTCAGTGAATTGAGAGGCAAATTCGAGGACTTTTTGATAGAAGAAGAACGTCTTCGTCAAGTTGCTTTATTAGAGGCTGGCGAAGAAGTTACGGACAACAAAGAAGTTGACCCCGTTCGTGAAGAATTCAATGAAATTTATCGCGTTTTTCAGATGAAACGCAAGGATGCATCTGATTTGAAAAAGGAAGTACAAGAGAATAATCTGAAGACGAAAAAGGCAATTATTGCAAAGTTAAAAGACATCATTCAAAACGAAGAAAATATAGGCGCTGCTTTCGGAAGCTTTAAAGAAATTCACGATGCTTGGAAAGAAGCAGGTGACATTCCTCGTGAAAAGCGAGATGATATTCAAGCTGAGTATTCAAAATTGCTTGAAAGCTTCTTTTATAACATGAAAATTTATCGTGAACTGAAAGAACACGATTTGCACAGAAACGAACAATTGAAATTGGAATTGATCACCAAAATTCAAGAACTTCAAAAACTGTCTTCCATTAAAGAAACTGAATCTCAGTTAAAAACCATACAAAACGAATGGGACGAAATAGGTCCAGTGGCGGAAGGTGAATGGGATAAAATTAAAACAGCTTATTGGGATAATGTAAAAGCTGTCTACGGAAAAATCAATGCTTTTTATGACGAGCGTCGTCAAAAACTGACAGCCAATATCGACTTGAAAAAAGCTTTAATTGAAAAAGTTAGAGCATCTGTAGAAGGAGTTGAAGAAATAAATTCTGCAAAAGATTGGGAAACAAAAACTACTGAAATCATCGCTATTCAAAACGAATGGAAACACATTGGTTTTGGTCCCAAAAAAGAAAACGAAGAAGTTTGGAAAGAATTCCGTGCGATTTGTGATACATTCTTCGATGCCAAAAAAGGGCATTATGAAACTATACGTGAGGAAAGTAAACACCTCGTTGAAGCCAAACAAAAACTAATTGATAAAGCAAAGGAAATTAACCATTCCGAAGATTGGAAAACAACTGCTGATCAATTGATTCGTTTGCAAAACGATTGGAAAAAAATTGGCCATACAGGTCAAAAATCAGAGCAAAAGCTTTGGCGTGATTTCCGTGGCGCTTCTGATGTTTTCTTCAACGCGCGTAAAAAACACTTCGAAGAAAAAGACAAGCAAAACGAAACGAATTTAGTGGCTAAACAAGCCGTCATAACTAATATCCTTGCTTATGAAATAGGTGAAGATAAAAAACAAGGAATTGCTGATTTGAAGGCTTTTGCTGCTGATTTCAACAAAATTGGACATGTTCCAATGAAGCAGAAAGACGAAATCTACAACTCGTTCAAAACTGCAATGGACAATCACTACCAGAAATTGAAACTGGAAGGTTTGGAAAAAGAAAAGGTAATGTTCCAAGCGAAAATGGATACCTTTAAAGCTAGTCCAAATTCTGGTAGATTGATGGACAAAGAGAAATCAGATTTGCAGCGCATAATTCAAAACATCAAAGCGGAAAATATTCAATACGAAAACAACCTTGGATTCTTCGGTCGCTCAAAAGGAGCTGAAGAAATGAAAAAGGATGTTGAGAAAAAAATTGAATTGAACAAACGTAAAATTGAAGAGCTAATCCGTAAACTTAAGCTCATCCCGAATGAATAAAATCACAAATATTCTCTTACTTCTTTTTACTATTCCCATCATGGGAATATGTATTTTCATTGGTCGCGATTTACCAATTGAAACTTTAAAAACAACAGGGGCACAATTGCCATTTCAAACCATTATTTATTGGGTTTCTGCAAGTATTGTGTTCTTAATTATTGCTAGAAGAAGTGTGAAACGTTGGACTGGTTTACAGCTCATTGGACAAACCGAAAAATTCATTTGGAATCAGGAAGTAAGTTTAGAAAGAAAGAAAAGAGTTCTCCTATACAATTCATTAGAATCCTTAGCCTTATTATGTATCTCAATTGGTCTGTACAAAATATGTCCAGCGGGTTGGCCCATTGCAGCAGCTTATGGCATAGCCGTTTTTGATGCAGTAGTATTTACCATTTTTGCTTGGTTCAAAAAGGCTTGGCGCATTGGTTTTACGAAAAAAGCACTTATTCTTGCCGATAGAGAAGTCAAAGCCGTTTATTTTTTAGGCTTGCGGAAAATTTATATTCATCAAGAAACCTTGCATTTTGATTTTATAAAAGACTTGAAATTGAATGTTTCTTTCAGTGCAGTTGAAAATCAAAAAGAGTTTATTCAAAAGCTTTGGGCTAATTTAGATCAAGAGAAAGTATACGCAGAAGAAAGTGTGAAAGAAGTACTTAACGAAAAATAAGGTAAGCTATTTACACTAATTTCGCTTGAAGAAAGTTTAAATAAAAATCAAAAAGGTCAGACTAAATCTGACCTTTTTTGTGCTCTAATATTTATAACTCAAAATCCGTATTTCTTGTTTCAAGTTGTTTTTAGCGTCTGCTAATTTCTGAATTGGAATATAATGTCCACCACCTTTTTCAGCAGCTTCTGTCATTTTAACAGCATCATTTTCAGAGTTCTTGACCCCAACAATAGACAAGTTAACTCCTTTCTTCTGGTATTTACGGACGTATTTCATATAGTCATCAGAATTGCGATTGAATGCTCCATCCGTAATGACGATAACTTGATTTACGCCTCCATCCAAATAACTTTTCAGGTTTTGTTTGTAGCCCAATTTAATTCCTTCCCCTCCAGCTGTCATTCCAGAAGCTTTTAATTCTTCCACCTTTTCATTGGCTTCCGTTTTTTCATTACCCTTAGCTGCGTCGAGTAAAACTCTAGCTTGAGTAGAATAGGTTACTAGAGAAATCTTATCTTGTGGTCGCATCATGTCCACCATTTCATACAGGGCAAACTTCATCAATTCAATTTTATCACCCTGATTCATTGAAGAAGAAATATCCAAAACAAATACCACATTCACTGGTTTGAAATTTTCGTTTGAGAAATCATTCGGATCCAATTTTGCCAATTCAACTGGTGCTTCTTTTGGTAACACAACTTCCTGTTCCAATTCTTTCTCTATCTCAATTACAATTTCTTTCGAAGGCTTTTTCGGCTCTTCAACTTCGACTGGTTCTTCTTTTGGCAACTCGGCTATCTCAATAGGAATATCAGGTATTTCAACTGGAATAGTCTTGTCTTTTTCCAATTCTAGAACAATATAATTTCGCTTGAAATTCACATAAGTCCCATATTCCACAGGATAATATCCTTCATGTTTTCCATAAAAATACGTGTAACCCAAAGGAGTTTTTTCAACAATTTTACCCGAACGGTTCGTTTTGTAAGCACCTATCGCTCGTCCATTTTGAAGTAATGTAACCAACGATTTACTCAACGGTTCTTTCGTTTCTTTGTCTATTGTTACGACTGTTAATTCAAAATCCAATGGATTACTTGAAGATCGCTGTCCAAAAGTTGGGCAACTTTGAAAAGCGCTTAAATTCTCTCTCGGTGGGTTTAATAAATTTCCTTTCAAAACAATTTTTGTTGCTTCGTTTTTGTCGCTCGTAAAAATGTCTATGGAGTAATTGAAACGTCCTTTTTCCTTGGGATTTACTTGAAGGCGAACAATAAGGCTACTGTCTTTATCCATAAATTGCCCATTGACGATATAAACAACATCAGCTGGCTTTTTGACACTGAGTATATATTCTTTTTTGATTCCTTTATTGGTGATTTTAATGTCCACAAAGCGATCTGAATACTCTTCTAATTCACCAAAATCATGCGAACGTGTGCTGAACTCAGTTTGACCGAATAGGAAACTGAAAGAAGTAATAAAAAGAAATAGGAGAATGTTCTTCATATTCTTATGATAACAAAATGCCTGCCGAAATATTGTTTTACCTTAAACAAAAGGATAAAACAGCTTCAATAAAAGGTTCTGGAGCTTCAGCGTGAACCCAATGTCCAGCGTTTTCTATGCTAACCAACTGCATGTCCGGAAATCGATTTTCTAGAACTTCTATATCGTCATCCAGAATATAATCTGAAAGTAAACCTCGGATAAACAGAGTTGGTATAAAAACTTCCTCATCAGGTAAGCCCAAAAGGATATTCCCCATTTCTCGCTCTAAAACTGGAATATTCATGCGCCATTTTAGCTTTCCTTTTTCTTTCCAATACAAATTTTTCAAAAGAAATTGACGAATTCCATAAGAAGAAATAAAAGGTTCCATTTGCTCTTCAGCTACCGACCGACTTGACAAATTGGTCGTGTCAACGGCATGTAATCCTTCTAAAATCTGGTCGTGGTGAGCAGGATAGGTTTTAACACCAATATCTACAACAATCAATTTTTCTATATCCTCTGGATATCGTTGAGCATATCGCATGGCTGTTTTTCCACCCATGGAATGACCGAGAAGAATGAATTCTTCCAAATTCAAATCCTCGACTAATTCTTTCAAATCATCAACCAAAAGATCGTAGGTGAATTCTTCACTCCAAGGTGAATGTCCGTGATTGCGTTGATCGACTAAAATAACTTGATAGTATTCGGCTAGTTTTTTGGCATGTGTTTGCCAATTGTCGGAATAGCCAAATAGACCGTGAAGAATGACGAGAGGTTTACCTTCGCCAAGTATTCTATGATGGATTTTCAATTTAGATGTGTCCTTTGGTTTTTTGTTCGTCTATAGAATTTGGAACGTCTTGAATTGTCGTTTTTATATTATACGAAATATCACCTGATTCGCTAGTACCAACTTTAAATTGACCATCGTTCATATCCGTAACAATTTTTATAATCTGCTCAGGAGTCGTTTTGTTTTTATCAAATGAAACGGTAACCTTATTTTTTTCGCGACCCTCTTCAAAATCAAATTCACATTTCTCAACAGCATTCGTTTCTGCCAATTTAGATTTAATGCTTCCGCCACAGCCCATAACACAGACCATTCCTTCAATCTCGAATGTCAACTGCTTATTCGCTACTACTTTTTCTTTTGATGCTTTTTCTTGTTTTTCCTTGGCTAATTGTTTTTCATTTTGTCCACAAGAAACGAGTAAAATTGCGGTGACAAAAATGATTTGAAGAACTTTCATACGGTTGATTTTTAGTGATACAAATATTACAATTTTTTCATGGGAAATAAAAGCTTTTCTCTGATGAAAACTTAGAATTCTTGAAAGGCTTACTCCTTTTTCTGCCGTGGTTTCGTAACTTTGTCAAAATTGAATTCATGATCATCAAAGAGGCTTCTTTTGTTATTTCCAATTCCGACCCCACCAAATGTCCGAAAGACGGCAAAGCGGAATATGCATTTATTGGACGATCAAATGTTGGAAAATCCTCTCTGATCAACATGTTAATGGGAAATAAGAAATTAGCTAAAACCTCAGGTAGACCAGGTAAAACACAGTTAATCAATCATTTCATCATTAACAATGAATGGTATGTGGTCGATTTACCAGGTTATGGTTATGCTAAAGTTTCAAAATCTGCTCGTGCAAATTGGGAAAAGTTTATTGTAGACTATTTAACCAAGAGTGAGCAACTCATGAACCTCTTCGTTTTGTTGGACAGTCGCTTGGAACCTCAAAAAATTGACATTGAATTTATGAACTGGTGCGGTGAAAAAGGAATACCTTTTGCCATGGTCTTTACCAAAATCGACAAATTATCCAGTACATCGCTTCAAAAGAACTTAGCGAAATACAAAAAGGAAATGTTGAAATATTGGGATGCTTTACCACCTGTTTTTACCACTTCTAGTGAGTCTGCATTTGGAAAAGAAAAGGTATTAAATTACATCGATACGATCAACGAAGCGTTTAAAGAGGCGAAAGGGAAATAAAAAACTTGGATTTCAAGCCTGCCTATCGGCAGACAGGATTATAGAGAAACCGGGATTTCAGACTTTGTATTTCCAGAATTTCCCAAACAAAAAAATCGCGGTAATCAGTAAAAAATCAAAGTAATAGTGGTTAAAAAAAGAAACCGGGATTAGAATGATTACCAAGATTGCCGGGACTTCAGACTTTCTGCCTACGCAATTTCCCAATCAAAACAAATCGCGGCTATCCATAAATCCCTGTCTGCCGGCAGGCAGGCCTTTAATCGTGGTTCCTTCTTTTTAAAAGTCCTTATGCCAATAAACTGAAATATTTTTGTGCAATCTCTTATTTTGTGGTAAACTTGTTGAACACTAAAAAACAGATGATTATGAAAAAGCTAGCATTATTTCTTTTCGCAACGATACTCGGAACTAGCGTTATGGCGCAAGAAAAAAAGGTTGTGAAAGAAAAAGAAGTGGTTAAAAAAGAAATTAAAAGTGAAAACGTTGAAAGCGTTGAGATCCGCAAGGAGGTTAAAATGATTGAAGAAAAAGGTGAAAAAGTTTTGACAATCACGACAACTGAAAATGGTGTAACAAAAGAAGAAATATTCAAAGGCGCTGCCGCAGAAAAGAAAATGGCTGAATTGGAAAAAGAGGAAGCCAAAGATTCGAAAAAACGCGAAGAAGCCAAAAAAGAAGCTATTCGTAAAGAAAAAATGGCCAAAGAAAGTGGAAACGGAAATATGTAATAAGACTTCTAGATTTTAGACCTTAGATATTAGACTATTAAATCCTGTTTGGTTCGCCGAGCAGGATTTTTTTGTCTGATTTTTATCAGAATATTCGTTTTAAATAGAACAGAGAGTCGAGAATAGCGAGTAGAGACTTATTCTCGAAAATATCTCTATTCTCTGCTCTCGGTTCTCTATTCTCAAAAGGAATTATTGAACAGGCACTATCCCCTATTTCACTTTTTAAAATTACCTTTGCAGCCATGGAACAAAAGGATGATTTTTTGAAGGAAGTAATTTCGCACGCGAAGGAGTATGGATTTGTTTTTCCCTCATCGGAAATTTATGACGGATTGAGTGCTACATACGATTACGGTCAATTGGGTGTGGAGTTGAAAAACAATATCAAAAATTACTGGTGGACATCTATGGTGCAAATGAACGAGAATATCGTTGGTTTGGACGCTTCCATTTTCATGCATCCTACGACTTGGAAAGCTTCTGGACACGTTGATGCCTTCAATGATCCATTGATTGACAACAAAGATTCCAAAAAAAGATACAGAGCTGATGTTTTGATCGAAGACCATATCGAGAAAATTCGTCAGAAAATTGATAAAGAAGTAGCGAAAGGACTTAAGCGTTTTGGAGCTGACTTTAACGAAACAGAATTTCGTGCTACGAACCCAAATGTATTGCGCAACGCAACGAAGATTACTGAAATCGAAGATCGTATGCGCGAAACCCTGGGAGCCAATGATTTGGAAGGCGTTAAAAAATTAATCGAAGATTTAGAAATTGCTTGTCCTGTTTCAGGTTCTAAAAACTGGACAGAAGTTCGTCAATTCAATTTGATGTTCTCAACTGAAATGGGTTCTGTTGCTGGAGATGCCTCAACGATTTACCTAAGACCTGAAACGGCACAAGGGATTTTCGTTAATTTCTTGAACGTTCAAAAATCTGGACGAATGAAGATTCCTTTTGGAATTGCGCAAATTGGTAAAGCGTTTAGAAATGAAATTATCGCACGCCAATTTATCTTCCGTATGCGTGAGTTCGAACAAATGGAGATGCAATTCTTCGTTCGACCAGGTGAGGAAATGAAATGGTACGAATACTGGAAAGATTACCGTATAAAATGGCACAAAGCACTTGGTTTAGGTGATGAAAATTACCGTTTCCATGATCATATTAAATTGGCACATTACGCCAATGCAGCTGCTGATATTGAGTTCAATTTCCCAATGGGTTTCAAGGAATTAGAAGGTATTCACTCAAGAACGGATTTTGATTTAAAACAACACGAACAATTCTCAGGTAAAAAATTACAATATTTCGATCCTGAATTGAATAAGAATTATGTTCCTTATGTAGTTGAAACTTCCATCGGTTTGGATAGAATGTTCTTAGCTATTTTAAGTGCCTCTTTGAAAAAAGAAGTGTTAGAAGATGGCTCAGATAGAACGTTCTTGAAATTACCACCTGCTTTGGCGCCTTATAAAGTTGCGGTTATGCCGTTGACGAAAAAAGATGGTTTGCCAGAAAAAGCAAGAGCAATTATCGACGAATTGAAGTTCGATTTCAACTGCCAGTATGATGAGAAAGATTCTCCAGGGAAACGATACAGACGTCAGGATGCGATTGGAACGCCGTATTGTGTAATGGTTGATCACCAAACTTTAGAAGACGATACAGTAACAGTTCGTGACATTGATACGATGGAACAGATTCGCGTGAAAGTATCCGAATTGGATGGCGTTATTCGCGAGAAGGTTTCTATGAAGACTTTGTTGGGGTGAAAATGGCGGATTGCTGATGACGAATGACGGATGACGAATTTAAAATTTGGGAATTCCCAAATTTACGAACAAGGTTTCTATACAAATAGAAGACTTAAATTATTGATTTAAAAATTAGTAAGGCAAACTTGATTATGAAAATTTGCTAATTCCCAAATTTACGAACAAGGTTTAGATAGGATTTTAATTTTTTCGAAAAAGAAACTTACACAACCAACATCAACCGTTCCGTTTTTGGGCGCTTGTATTCTTTGATTTTCTTGGCTTTTTTCACTTTAGGGATTTTATCCTCAATGATGTTTTTGTCAGCCTTAACTTTTTTGCTCTTTTTTGATTTTTCTTTTTTCGGCTTATCTTCAGATTTGTCTTTCGATTTTACCTTAGACTTCTTCGTTTTGGTTTTTTTCTTTTTCTTGATTTCAACCTCAACAGTCTCTTCCATCACCAATTCAGGTCTTTCAGCATATTTGAAAAACAAATTTGCATAAGGAGAATCAAAACGGAAAAAAGTAATGTGATCGTAATTTATTGTCACCGGATATTGATCGTATTCGCCTCGAGAATTGAAATAATCCATTTTCAATTTTTCCCCTTTTACTTTAACAATAGGTCCAATTTGAAATGCTTCTTCACTTTCGTATAGACATTCAATGATCGTTGCGACTTCCATTTTTTTCAACTGGCGGAACATCTGTTTCATGTTGCCCAATTGAAAATCAAGATCTTCATTTCGCCAACGAATCTCTTTGATAATTTTTTCTTTCTTTAAAATCTTATTGAAAAACTTCTCGTTTTCACTACGCTTGATAGCAGAAATATCCGCTTTACGCAACACAACAAATCCGTCGTAATTGAAATCAGATAGGTCGCACATCACAACGAAATCATCATTTTGGTCGAAAATAATTCCTTCAAAATGAGTCAAACTTTGATCCGCTTTGTCACTTATGTAAACCTTGACAAATTGCAATTTTTTGATATGCTTTTTTATTTTTTTCACCCGTAGTATAATCAATTCTTAATCTGTCGTGAACGAAAGACGATACGAATATAAGTTTGTTGGTATGATTTTCAAAACTTTTCTACGTAAAAACTTAATAACAAAGGGGGATTCCTACTGTTAATTACGTTCTTTTTGTAAACGCTTCAGTTTGCTGATGTATGAAATCTGAAGGGAAATTTTCAACATCTTCGAAACCCAATTCTATATCGCGACCGTCATATGGCATGTACATAGTTCCAAAAAGATAATCCCAAATACTCAAAGAAATAGCGAAATTCATTCCTTTAGGATGACTTTTCGGAAGATCTTTTGCGTGATGCCAAATGTGCAATCGTTGATTGTTTAAAATGTATTTCAACGGACCATAAGGCATCGCCATGTTTGCATGATTTAAGTGTCCGATAAGAGTAGTTGCAGCGTATAGCAAGAATAAATTCGGCAATTCAAAATGCAATAAATAGGAAAGGGAAGTATAGAGAAACAATCGGTAAACGATATTTTCCATGAAATGGTAACGCAAGTGAGCGGCAAAACCCATTTCTGTAACAGAATGATGCACGCGGTGAAAACGCCATAAAAATGGTACGCGATGAAGCAAATTGTGCACGGACCATTGAATGAAATCATAGAGTAAAAAGAACACAACAATTCTCAACCATTCAGGTGAACTACCCATAAAATCGAAAACGTAATTTTTTGGCAAACCTATTGAGCTCATTGCTCCAGCAAATAAATGCTGAGTCGTCGTGGAAAGTGCTGCGTAAATCAATAAATTGAAAAAGAAATAGTTGAAAAACATGTAGAATCCATCTAACCAAAAATCCTTTCGGATGATTTTTTGATTTTTTCGCCAAGGCCAAACAATCTCTAATCCCCAAACCAAGAGTGATACTAAAATCAAGAAATAAAAACTGTTCAAACCTGTTTCAAAAGGATGAGCTATCATCTTGAAAAGGTACTTTGCCTCGTTGGTATAAGCCGTTATAATTTTATTCAGTATTTCCATTTTTTACATGCGTGAAGTATTGATTGCAAAGTTAGTTCATCTTCAATTTTCAATTTGTATCAAATGTGACACATCACTTCACTTTGAATTTTTTTCCTTGCGTATTGGCAACAAAAGTTGGCGCATAATAACACATCGCTTTCGAAGGTCCAACTTGGAAAACTCCTTTTGCTGTAATTTTCAAATCATAAACATAGGTGTGCGTTCCTTTGTTCATGTTTTCAATGAAGAATTCCGTTTTGCTGTCATGGTTCGAAAGATAATAAATGTTGTTTCCATATTGATAACCAGACAAAGCATTCATTGGTTCCCAGCCAGATGCTTTTGGATCTTCGATAAAAACGAAATCTAAATTTCTATCACTTACCAATTTAATTTTCACGCGAATTACATCTCCAAGTTGCATTTCATCTTTTGGAGAAATAGCTATCTCTTCTCCATTTTTTACCAAATAATAAATTCGTTCAACTCTGAAGTCACCCGTCGTTTTTTGAATATTTTCCGCTTTATCGGAATAAGTAATCTGAGCATTAGCGAAAACTGGAGCATCCGAAGTTAATTCTATGGTAGCTGTTTTTCTGACATTCGTCCAATCTTGGTTATTTGGTTTGTAGGTAGATATTACTTTTTCGTTTGGAACAATCACGCTCTCTTGGTTGGGAATCTGAAGCGTAACTTTTTGCGTTTTTGTTCCTTCATTCCCAGAAGATTGCAATGCATAACAAGCCATTGCAGTAGATTTTGGTGTGTCCCACATTTGTGTTCTTTTCTGTTGCAACAACCACATCTGCATCGCTTGAACATCTTTCTTCGCTTGACCTGCTTTTTCTAAAAATTGAGTCAGCATAGCATGCGTTTCGATATTGTTTTCGAACCAGCCATATCCACACAAATTTTCGTTCCAATACATGCCCAATTTTTTGTCTCTTCTTGCGCGATCATTTAAAGACGCTTTTAATTTATCTGCAAAATCTTTATCATTTTTTCTTAGCGCCCACAGCCCAATTATCGCTTCGGTTGATAAGGAATAGTTTTTCCATTGCTTTGGAATTAAAGACGAATAATATATTGTTGCTGAATCTTCTTTACTCGGTAAAAATGATCGTATATATAACCATTGAATCACCGATGTATTTAAGCCATATTCTTTCTCTCTTTCTAGTTTTGTGAGTTTAGCATATTGCTGACGATAGTGATTATCCAAAGCATTTACCGTTTGAGAAAAGGTCGTCTCATCAACTTTGATATTGCTTTCTTTGAGCCAAGCTAATCCATTGACGATATATTGTGTGATGTACCAACTGCATCTTTCTTGACCAATCCAAGACCATGTTCCATCAGCCAATTGCAGTTTTTTTAACTTTGCCCAGCTCTCATTGGAAACTCTTTTTAAATTATCATCATCCAACAACTGTCCTAAACGACGCAAATTTTGAGATTCATTTTTTGCATCGGCAAACCACACTGTTTCAGACAGAACTAAGCTTTTCAATTCCTCATTTTGCTCCAATAAACTTGTCATCGCGTCTTCATCTGCCAATTGCCAGGTTTTTAATGCACGCTTCATTTCTGGATTTTCTTGCAGAATTTTTATTGCGAGTTGAGTGGAGAAATACTGCGTGAAATAGGACTCCGTCAACTCATTTTTAGGCTCCATTAAAACCGCCAAACTTAAGATAGTACTCCAAAGTGGTTGAGGTTGAACCTGAACCGAATAAGAAATCAATTTAGCTTCGTTAGATATCTTTTCTATATCTCCTAGCTTCATTTCGTGTATTCCTTTTTCATCAAAGGTGAAATTTTCCGCCATTGTAACTGTTTCAGAACCATTCAATACAGGCGTTGGTTTTCGAACTACATCTGCAAAATCTTCATTGGAAGCTTCGGCTTCAAAATTGACAACAAGAGGTGCACTTTCTGGGACGAACATATCCCATTCAACAGCTTTGCTTTCATTTGGCGCAAGGGTAATTTTTTGGGAAACAAAATTTCCAAATTCAGCTGAAATATCTTCTTCAGTCATTGGGTTGGTGAACTTTAATTTCACATCAACGATTTGCTCCTTTTCCGTCAAATTGGTGACTTTCCCAGCCCAAACCAAACTATCGCCTTTTCGCCAGAAACGCGGTTCGAAAGTTTCGAGCATTAACTCTTTTCTTGCTTCAAAAGACTGTGTGAAATAAGCATATTTTACATCTTTGGTATGCACCATTGACATCATCCGCCACTTCGTAAGTGCGTCTGGCAAAGTAAATGTCCATTGATAATCTCCTTTTTCATTGGCATGAATTTGAGGTAAAAAGAAAGCGGTTTCATTGAAGTTCTCTCGAATGTTAACTGATTTCCCTCCATCTTTTTCAACTGAACTCTCAGCAGCGATTTCATCCTCTAATACTTTTCCATTACTTACGGCATCCATAGCAATTTCAGGCGAAGGCATCCCACCTGGAACTGCTTTCTGCCGCGAGATCATAGGTTGGGCGTCATACATGCCGTAATCTCCGCGATACGAATAAATCTTTTCTAAATAAAAATAAACGCTTGGCCAAGTGGTTCCTTGTTGCAATTGCGAGCGATTGTACGTCCGGTTCCAGTATGCGTTTATGTATTTTCTAGGTATTAAATCATGTTGCCAGGAATGACCCAAAATATCGTCCAAAGAAGCGTCATACATGCCTGTCAGCATTTCACAATTGTTGACTTTGTTCCCTTTTTGCGTCACTTCCATAACCCAAGTTTGCTCAGAACCTGGGCGAAGAGGTTCCTGAATACTTTTCAATTTCATATTCAAAATACGGCTGGAATCTATTGGGAAGATTTGAGTGTTTCGTTCAGACACCACTCCTTTTTTAATGATGCTCGCATACAAAGCGACACCATTTTTTAACGATTCATCCATGTCGATTTTAATATTTCGCCTCTTTTTAATTTTCTTGTAATTGGCTGAAATCAATCCTTTATCATTGTAAGTTGCTAAGAGTAGTTTAGCCTTTTTATGCGAAGTTCCTATGCATATTTCTACTTCGTCACCCAGGATAGGGGAAGGGTTTAAAACTTCCATCCAGAATTCTTCTTGATGTTGATCTTTTTTAGATTCTGGATTCCAAACAACAAATGATTTTATTAACGATGCCGAATCTCCTGATCCATCATTAATAGAAAAACGAATTTCAAAATCGCCGACTTTTCCATCGAGAATGGATTGCAGATTTAATTCAGCCCCGCTTAATATGTCCACATTTAAAAGCGAAGTGTGTTTTTGAAGTATATCACCCTTATAATAAGCTAATTCTGGCTTCCAATCTTTTAGTTCTTTTTCAGAAAAATCTTTGAATTCTGCCTCATTTCGAGTTTTTCTAAACCAGTTTTCATTTTCTTTTTTAAGAATCTCACATTTTACTGATACACCTTCCTGTTTTATTCCTTGAGAGTTTTCGACTTTACAAATGAGTGTTCCCAATTCATCAACTTTATATTTCGCCTTTACATTTGCTGAAATAGATAAAGCACTTTTGCCAATAAACATAGAATAATACGCGGATTGCGTTTCTCCTGTCAGATCAACCACTAAAGCTTCGAAAGAATAAAAAACTCCGTATGTTTCTTTCGGATTTTGAGGAGTGAATTCGATCTTAAAAATCCCTTTGTCGTCTGTTTTCACCACAATTGTTGTGTCATGAATTCGGTCTTCTTCCAAAACTATGCACCATCTGGGGAAATATCGAATTTCAGAAATATTCACTTCCACCTCGGCATTCGTAATCGGATAGCCCGCAAAAGCTGACACTTTTCCTTCCATTTTTACTGGTGTGCCCAAAGCTATTTTTTCCTTCGGCTGATCGTAGGAAACGGTAAAAGTTGGTCTTTTATACTCTTCAACTTGAATACTTTCGGCATATACGTCATCCATGTAAATCTGAATGTTTCCGAGCGGCAAACCTTTTTTT
Source organism: uncultured Flavobacteriales bacterium (assembly GCA_963977135.1). Lineage (GTDB taxonomy): Bacteria > Bacteroidota > Bacteroidia > Flavobacteriales_D > Crocinitomicaceae > UBA2040. The sequence goes on from CAXBNN010000002.1 coordinate 425,406, forward strand.
GGCAACACAAATGATCCGCTAGTTGAACCATATTCGTTCACATTCTCAGCTCTTTCATACAAAATCTGGTTGTTCACGTCTTTAAAAACAATTTTTGTTGTAATTCCAGAACTGGTTTCATGTCCATTCGCATTTTCACTATATGAAAGCGTTTTATAAAAGACTGATTGACCCGGTCTATAAATACTTCTGTCCGTAAATACTCTTCTTTGAACTGGATTATTTTGATTGTTTGTATAGAAATAAATATAATCGGTTATCGAATCTTGCTTTTGATAAACCGTCACTTTAGATCGTCGATTACCCTCCAATTTTACACTTCCATTTTTGTCAGTTTTGTATTCTTTTTGTGCAACGGTTTTGTTTGTTCCTTGTGTTTGATCAACAATTACTTTTGCCTTTTTTACAGGTTTTCCTGTTTCAATAGAATTAACCAAAATCCTTACGCCGTCGCTTTCATTACTTTTTCTTAAAACCAAATTGGTGAGATATAAAATTTCAAAAGTTACATTCTCAACTTGCTGCAAAACATCAACTTTCAGGGCTTTTTCACAATCTTGTAAAGTGGCGGCGGCAATAATTAAGTATTTACCCGGCTCAGAAAGTTCTTCCAATAAAAAATCTTTATCATGATTAAGATGTTTAGGATCTTCATAAAGTTTCAAATGATACATTCCTAAATCCTTCAACTCAAGATTTTTTAGTATGTTTTCAGTGTAAATATTCTCATCAAATCGACTTTCAATTTTATAAATTATCATCTCAGCCGAAGGAAGATTTCTAAACTTCACGTTAATAAAATTATGACTGGATGGTCTAATATCATTGTCAAAAACCAAATCCAAACTTGGCGCCATAATTTGTTCTTTCAAGGCTTTTAGATCCTTGTCAAATTCTGATTTTGGGTGCACGGAAAAGGCCTCTTCGATAATTATAAGTGCAACTTGAAATCCGAATTCATCAGTATTTTTTATCCGCCAATCGTATTGACTAGCCTTCTCTGCAAAAATCTGTGCTCGTCGATAGGCGAAGCGATTGGAGGCAGGAAAACCAATTAATTCTTTTTGAAATTTTTCATAAACAGGTAAAAGATTCTCTTTTGTCAATTGGTCATTATCACAATTATTCAATCTTCTTTCCAGCCAATAAGCGTAAGTATCCCAGCGTTGATTTGTTTGATGTAGCTGCTCTAAATTGGCGAAAATCAGGTTGTTTTTTGAAAGACTTTCTTGGGTGAAATCTATAGTGCTTTCCCAATGACAAGAATCGTTCATTTCGTCATAAGAATCTGAACTTAGTGATCTTTCGGCAAGAACGTCGTATAAGGTTGGTTTATACTTCAATTCAGTTGAATCGAAGATTTGATCAGAAGCTATTTGCATTAAATCAACCTCATTTTTTAAAAAATAAGTTTGATACTCTTGAATTAAAGGCGACGGATCATAGTTTTTCAACTGTGTCTTCTTCCCTTTTATTGTCCAATTCAAGCTCTCGTCATCAAATGAAAATATGTTACGATAACGTATGTTTTGATACCAATTATCGAGGTTTAAAGCCAAAATGTTTTGAATCGGTCCTTTCACTTTAACAAGAAGTTCGTGGTGCTTGTAAAATAAATTTTGCACCTCCTTCGGTTCCATGCCTGAATAATAGAGGGAGGCAATAATCCTGGTTAAACTTTGATTGAAGTTGAACAAGTTATTCTCTTGAATAGATTTTTCCTGAATCGCCAAAAGCTCCTCGATTGCTTTATTTGGCAAGCCATCTTCTAAGAGTTTTTCTACCTTTTTAAAATCATGTTTTGCGTAAATGATTTTATTGTCGATTGGCGGAAAACTTTGTGCGAAAGTCATCAACCCAAACAATAGTGTCAAAAGGCTTAAACTTATCTTACTAGTTTTTTTCATTTGTGTCTTTTTTCATTCGACCTAAATAAATTCGATAGGACACCAAAGCCGGCAAGCCGAAAAGGATTAAAAAGGCAATTAAATATCCAACTGGTAGAAGTCGAAAAGATTTAACACCTACTAAATCCGCGGAATCATATCCCATTCCTATAAAGTAAGAAAGGCTTAATGGCGCTTTTACAGTGGCTACCTGTAGTCCCGACTCATAAATTATTTCTCCATCAAACAGATTTATTGGGAAAAGAAACAATATTGCTGCGATTACTAAAAAGCTAATTATAAATACGGGAAGTAGTTTTTTTATCATGGAAAATATCTTTACCTCTCGAAGATAAGAAAACAATTTCGACCTTTTTTCATTTTAGCGGATTCAACCATTAGTTAATTCATTTTGATCTGAAATTCACATTTTAAATATTAACCAAGTTGTGAAACTTAACAAAATCTTAACTATTTTTTAAATTTAATTAATTGATATTCAATATTTTGAATTTTTGGCACAGCATTTGAATTCTATATTTAATAATCATTTAAAATATAATATTATGATCGCGAAAAAAAATTCTAGGTACGACCTGGAGAGCAAAAGAAGTGCCTTTTTTCAACTGGGACTTTTCGTAACGGGTTCAATCACCCTTGCAGCATTTAGTTACTCAGACCCTATGATGCGGGCTGATTCTGGAAGAGAAGTTCCACGAGAACTTGTAGCCGTAACTTGGAACGAAGTGGAACAACCAAAGGATAAGCCTGAGGAAGTGATAACTGTTCCTATTGATCGAGTAGATGACCCACAACAATCGACCGTAACTGGAGGTGAACTTCCAGACGAAAACAGCGGAGCTACAGGTAATACAGATGTAACCATTGATCCAAATGTAGGCGTTGGAAGCACAGGTGTTCCGATCGGTCCAATTACAGTAGTTGGTGGCGGAATAATTGACATAACACCGGAGCCAATCTTAGATATTGTTGACCTTGAAGCTTCTTTTGTAGGTGGATATCCAGAGCTTCAAAAGTTTATTGGTTCCAACATTAATTATCCTCAAGAAGCCATTGAGTTTAATGAACAAGGCAAAGTTTTTATGTCTTTCGTAGTTGAAAAAGATGGAAGTATTTCAAACGTAGTTGTTGAACGAGGCGTTAGCAATTCTTTGGATCGCGAAGCAAAACGTATCATCAAATCATTCCCAGAATGGATTCCTGGCGAAATTAAAATGCAGAAAGTAAGAACTCGAGTTCGTCTGCCAATTAACTTCGTTTTGAATAATTGATCGTTTTCTAGCAAAAATAAAGGTCGCCTTTCTATTGATGAAAGGCGACCTTTTTTTGAAAGCAATTATCCTATTTTATAACAAGCTGGTAATCAATACAAGGACTAAAATTTTAGTCTTTTCGAATTTTAAAATTCGCGAATTTTATCAATCTGATTATCAATCATTTAATTGGTTTCATCTTTTTTAACTCATCGACCCTATCATCTTCGAAGGATCAACGATTAAATCATATTCCTCTGAAGTAACATGACCCAATCCAACAGCTGCTTCTTTCAAAGTCGTTCCGTTTTTATGCGCATATTTTGCGATTTCAGCTGCTTTGTAGTAACCTATTTTCGTATTCAAAGCGGTAACTAGCATTAAAGAATTATTCAAGTGCTTTTCAATATTAGGACGATTCGCCTCAATTCCAACTGCGCATTTGTCTGTAAACGAAACGCAAGCATCACCAATTAATCGTGCTGATTGTAGAACGTTTGCAGCAATAACTGGTTTGAATACATTCAATTCAAAATGTCCGTTTGATCCAGCGATAGATACCGTGACATCGTTCCCCATTACTTGAGCGCAAACCATTGTTAATGCCTCGGGTTGAGTAGGATTTACTTTCCCTGGCATTATTGAAGATCCTGGTTCGTTATCTGGAATGATAATTTCACCGATTCCACATCTAGGCCCAGAAGACAATAGACGTACATCATTTCCTATTTTCATTAATGAAACGGCCGCTCTTTTCAGTGCACCAGACAATTCTACCATGGCATCATGTGCAGCAAGTGATTCAAATTTATTCGGTGAGGTGATAAAAGGTAAGTTGGTAAGTTCCGCTATTTTCTTAGCTACTAATACATCATAACCTTTAGGCGTGTTCAATCCAGTTCCAACTGCTGTTCCTCCTAAAGCCAATTCTGCAACTGGTACCAATGCATTATTTATACAACGAATACTATGATCCAGTTGAGAAACATAACCACTAAATTCTTGTCCTAGTGTCAAAGGCGTGGCATCCATCATGTGCGTACGACCTGTTTTCACGATATCTTTAAATTCCTCAACTTTAGCTTGAAGTGTATCGCGTAGCTTTTTAATTCCTGGTAAGGTAATATCAACGGTCATTTTGTATGCTGCAATGTGCATAGCTGTTGGGTATGTGTCGTTAGATGACTGCGATTTATTTACATCGTCATTTGGATTCAAAACCTTTTCCTCATCATTCAAACTACCGCCATTCAATACGTGTGCTCTATTCGCGACAACCTCGTTACAATTCATGTTAGATTGAGTTCCAGAACCTGTTTGCCAAATAACCAACGGAAACTCATCGTCATGCTGACCTGTCAATATTTCATCACATACTTTTGAAATCAACACTTTTTTGTCTTCAGAGAGAACACCCAATTCACAATTTGCATGAGCAGCAGCCTTTTTTAAGTAGGCAAAAGCATGAACGATTTCCTTTGGCATTGAGCCTTCTGGCCCTATTTTAAAGTTGTTTCTTGAACGTTCGGTTTGGGCTCCCCAATAACGATTTGAGGGAACTTTAACTTCCCCCATTGTATCTTTTTCTATTCTGAATTCCATTTTGTATTGTATATGAAAATTATTTACTAATTTTATCTTTTAGTTTAGACACAAAAATAATACATCTAATGAGTTTTTTAGGATTAGCAGCGTTTCTTTTTTTCGGCGGAATGGCATTTTGGATGCTAGTTTTTCTAATGGGTTTCATTCTTCCATACTGGATTACATTGGGTGTTTTTCAGCAATTACAGCCAAAAAGAATCTTTGAGGATAAAGATGAAGAAGAGCCAGAAGCTTAATTTCGCTGCTCTCTAATCTTATTTTTCGAAACAACCTTTATTTAAGAAAAGCAACTTTCTTCTTTTTCTTACGTAAATGTAGTTCGAATCTCCTTTAAATGAAAAAACCTGTCTCCTTTAAAATCGCAGCGACACTATACCTTATAGGTATGTGTTTTGGTTTAGTTCGCGATATCCTATACAAGTTCTATTTTGAATTAAAGCCTGACTTTTATTATTGGAACCCTGTTGTTTTCACAATTTTAGTAATTGTTGTTTTCATTGGTTTCTTTTTAATCAAAAAAGGCTTGAATTGGGTTAGATACGTTTCCGTTGCTTTATATCTTCTTGGAATTGTACAGTTAATTATTTCCCCAAGTTACCTTTCGCAAGAATTGAATTTTGCCACTCTTTTAGGTGCTTTGATATTATTTTCTTACCTATTCAGAGGAATCTCTATTTACTTTCTTTTTTCAAAGGAATCCAACCTTTATCTAAAGGGTAAGTCCATTTAAAAATTTTCTTTTCGTTTAGTCACCTACCCGAGGTTTTCTGGTTGTTTACTAACTTGCTATGAAGAAAGGAGTTTAAATAAACCCTTTGGCTTTAAGAAGTCTCGCCATTTCTAGCTGCAATTTCTCTGCTTCGTATCTTGCTTTTTCTGCAAAATCACCCCCATTAGAGGCATAAAGTATTCCTCTCGACGAATTCACCAACAATCCGCAGTCATCGTTCCAACCGTAATTTACGACATCTTCTAATGAGCCACCTTGAGCGCCAACACCTGGCACCAAGAAAAAATAATCAGGGGCAAGCTTTCTAACTTCACCTATGCCTTCAGCACGCGTTGCACCAACCACATACATTAAGTTTTCTGGGGTTCCCCATTCAGATGATTTAAGAAGAACTTTTTCAAAAAGCTTTTCTCCTTCAGCGTCTTGGGTCATTTGGAAATCTAATGCTCCTTTGTTTGAGGTCAGAGCCAAGAGAATCGCCCATTTGTTTTGATGAGTAAGAAACGGCGTCACACTGTCTTCACCCATGTATGGAGCTATTGTTACAGAATCGAAATTATAGTGATCGAAAAATGTTTTGGCATAATATAATGATGTATTGCCTATATCTCCGCGCTTTGCATCAGCTATCGTGAAAATGTTCTTTGGAATATAATCAATCGTTTTTTGAAGAGATTCCCAGCCTTTTACTCCGTAACATTCGTAAAAAGCAATATTGGGTTTATAGGCAACGCAGAAGTCCTTTGTGGCATCAATAATTGCTTTATTGAATTCAAAAATTGGATCTTCCATTTGAAGAAAATGCGCCGGAATTTTTTCCATATCCGTATCAAGACCAATACACAAAAAGGACTTTTTACTTTTAATTTCATGGATTAATTCTGCTCTTGTCATATTTTTCTATTTCTATTTTTCTTATCCAAATCATAGATAATTCCATCGGAAAGACCAATCTTTGGAACCAATATCTGACGACACTTCAAATCTCGCATTATTCTAGCGAAAATGTCCATTGCTGGCACCAAAACGTCCGCTCTATCCGGCTTTAACTGGAATCGCTCAACTCTCTGAGCTAAAGTTAAAGGTGAAAGTTCATCCCGTAAATCTTCAATTTTCTTTAGTGATAATGGCGTGTTTTGATAACCACCTACTAGTTTGTGCGCTTTATTGATATTCCCACCCGTTCCATAAACGACGTGGTGTGAAGATAACTCAACATTGGTTTTCAACCAATCTGTCATTTCACTCCAAGCATTTGGGAGAATTTTTTCGTTCAAAATACGGAGCGTTCCTATCTCAAATGATTTTGAAGCAACTTTTTTACCGTTTTCAAAAACACTAACTTCTGTGCTTCCTCCCCCAACATCAATAACAACATACGGAGTGTCCTTGTCTATTTTGAACAAAGTGAAAGTGCCGAAAATCAATTCTGCCTCTTCATCGCCAGAAATAGTTTCAATTTTTACACCGGTTTCTTTTTCAATAAGTTGTCTTATTTCTTCGCCATTTTTCGCCTCACGCATGGCCGAAGTAGCGCATGCGCGCAAATCTTTAACTTCGAAAATCTCTGATATCAATCGAAATGCCTGAATGGTTTTCACAAATTCAATGGACTTCTTTTTGGAAATTGTTCCTGAACCAAAAACTTCGTCGCCCAACCTTAATGGAATTCGAGTATACGATACTTTTTTAATAAAGGTCACGCCTTCCTCTTTCGTCAATTCTCCGACTAATAAACGGGCGGCGTTGGTACCAATATCAATTGCTGCGTATCTCAAACTCTTTGGTTCTTGTCTTAGTTTAGTGACTTAAATTTAACAATTGCAGATGAAATTTCTATTTTCTTCTAAAGAATATCTTGATAGGAACTCCTTGAAAGTTGAATTTTTCACGCATTCTATTCTCCAAGAATCGCTTGTAACTATCTGGAATATACTGTGGTAAATTACAAAAAAATGCAAATGCCGGTGCATGAGTTGGTAATTGTGTGACGAATTTAATCTTCACATACTTCCCTTTCAACGCTGGCGGCGGGTTGGCTGTAATTATATCCAACATCACGTCATTCAATTCTGAAGTTGGAATCTTTTGAATTCGACTGTGATAAACTTCCATCGCTTTTTCCAAAGCTTTGTGAATACGTTGTTTGTTAACGACAGAAGTGAATATAATTGGAACATCATTAAATGGGGCCAATTGCTCAATCAATTTCTCTTCATAAGCCAACATGGTTTTGTGGTCTTTCTCAACCTTGTCCCATTTGTTAACCAAAACAACTATCCCTTTCGAATTCTTTTCGGCCATGTAAAAGATTTGCAAATCCTGCTTCTGAATTCCTTCTTCAGCATCAATCATAAAAATACATACATCCGAATTTTCAATTGCATTTATGGAACGAAGAACTGAATAATACTCAATGTCCTCATGTACTTTTGCTTTCTTCCGAATACCAGCCGTATCAATCAAAACGAAATCAAATCCAAAGGCGTTATACCTTGTATTGACCGTATCTCTTGTTGTTCCTGAAATATCTGTTACAATGTTGCCTTCTTTACCTGTCAATGCATTCACCAATGAAGACTTACCAACATTTGGTTTTCCAATAACAGCGATTTTCGGCAAATCATCTTCGATTCTACTTGAAGTGTCTTCTGGATCGAAATCTTTAACCAAGTCATCTAATAACTCACCTGTTCCACTCCCATTCGTTGCCGACATATCATAAACATCGCCCAAACCCAACTGGTAGAACTCTGAAGACAAACCAAAACGATCTGCACTGTCAACCTTGTTTGCAACGATATAAACTTTCTTTTTACTCTTGCGTAGCATTTTCGCGACAACCTCATCCAAATCTACGATGCCAGCCATCACGTCAACAACGAAAACAATTACTTTGGCTTCGTCGATTGCAATTTCAACTTGCTTACGAATTTCGCCTTCAAAGATGTCATCAGAACCTTTTACATAACCTCCAGTATCGATAACTGAAAATTGAACGCCATTCCATTCACCACGACCGTATAATCGATCCCGCGTAACTCCGCTAATTTCTTTTACAATAGCTCTTCTTGATTCTGTCAAACGATTGAATAAGGTTGATTTCCCTACATTCGGACGACCTACTATTGCTACAATATTTCCCATTATTTTTTATAATTATTTAGGGCGTAAAATTTTCCCCACAGTTCGGACGAAAAATTTTTCGTCCCTAGTAACCGTATTTTTTTAATTTTGAGTCGGATGTTCGCCAATCTTTATCGACTTTCACGAAGGTATCCAAAAACACTTTTTGATCGATGAATTTTTGAATTTCAAGTCTAGATTCACGACCTATTCTTTTCAACATTTCACCACCTTTACCAATTAAAATACCTTTTTGCGTATCCCGCTCAACGATAATTACCGCTCTGATTTTAGTGATTTCAGGTTCTTCGATATATTCCTCAATTTCAACTTGTGTTGCGTATGGAACTTCTTTTTTGGTGTGGATGAAAATCTTTTCTCTTATAATTTCAGAAATAAAGAATCGCATAGGGCGATCAGATAATTCCTCTTTATCATAATAAGCAGGACTTTCAGGTAACAAAGAAACCAATTTCTCAATTATTCCCTCCATATTGAAGCCGTGCAAAGCTGAAATTGGAAAAACATCTGCATTGGGTAACTTTTCAGCCCAATAAGCCAAACGTTCAGCAACTTTTTCTTGATCCCCCAAATCCATTTTGTTGACCAAAACCAATACAGGAACTTTCATTTTTGAAATTTTCATAAGGGTTTCCTCATGATTCATTTCATTTTCGTAAATATCTGTGATGAACAACAATACATCCGCATCTTGCAATGAAGTGTTCACGTATTTCATCATGTGATCGTGCAATTTGTAGGCAGAATTCACAACTCCAGGCGTATCCGAGAAAACGATTTGGTAATCATCTTCATTCAACATACCCAAAATACGGTGACGAGTTGTCTGCGCTTTCGAAGTCACGATAGACATTTTCTCGCCCATCAACTTATTCATCAAGGTCGATTTACCCACATTTGGACTACCAACTATATTTACAAAACCTGCTTTGTGTGCCATTTCTTTATTTCAGGGTGCAAAGATAGGGAATTCATCATAGAAATGGTTAAGAAATAGTGAATTGAGTGATATGGGTTTGTGTTATTATATCACAAAAAGAAAATCCGTTTGTACATAGGTTTAATTTAAGCGCTTTTGATTTGTTGTTTGTCCGTTCAATTCTTCGAACTCATAACCAAATTTAACCTAAAGTATTGACTCTGAAATGTTCCGCCCATCTCACCTTGGATCACTGGTGACAAATTGTACAAATATTCCAATTGGATGGCTAAATTTCGTTTTTTAACGATTGTTTTATAACCAATTCCTACTCTTGCAGAATAGGATGTTTTTGGCCTCAAAGAAATTGTATCCGTTGGTTGATCGGTAATTGTTGGGTATTGCAAGGTAGGTCCATAGCTTGAATAAAGACCTCTTCCACCCGAAAATAAGTTTAAATCTGCAGAAAACCCACCTTGAATATAAAAACGTTTTACCTCTCCAAAATTGAACCTTATGGAAAGAGGAATGTTAATCGCCAAAATTGAGGCTTGCACATTTTTATACGAGGTATATTTGTCATCAGAATAGATTGAAGAGTAGGTTTCAAAAGAATTTAATTCTAATCCGAACACTAGGTTTTGATACTCCTCTTTGAAGGCAACATGGACGAAACCTATTCCTCCACCAACCCCCCAATTGTTGTTTCCATGCTCTGGTAAACTTGTATTTGCGTTGAAATAAAACTCGTTGAAAAAGAATTTGTCCTTCGGTCTTTGTTCATCCTGACAAATTCCCGTTCCAATAAAACCAAGACAAAGGATTATTGAATAGAGGAACTTTTTCATTTAACTAAGGTAATTCTATTCCGTATCTTCGCAAAAATTATTCAAGCTTGAAAGCGATAAATTTCTTCAGATTATTTCAAACCCCGATAGAAGGAATTGGCTTGCCCGAAAAATTTACCTTCCCTTTTTATTACGAACCTCATTCTCTAGCATTAATTGCTGCTAAAGAATTGCAAGCTTATTTAGAAAAACAAGCAGATTTTACGCACAATTTTGGGGACGATAACTCCAAAGATGAAAAAGCTTTGGGTAAAATGTTTGGAGTTTTGGTCGTGAAAAATTCAGACGGAGAATTAGGCTATTTGTCTGCATTTTCTGGAAAAGTTGCAGATAGTAATCATTTACCTGGGTTCGTTCCACCAGTTTTTGATATCCTCGAAAAGGATGGTTTTTACAAAATTGAAGAGCAAGAAGTAAATGAATTGAATCGTCAACTTGAAGTTGGTATGGAAGATTCAACTTTATTGGCTAAACGAGAAACTTTTTTGAAAGTTCAACAAGAAAGCGAAGGAGAAATTAAAGCATGTAAACTTTATAACTCCGAGAATAAGAAATTGAGAAAACAGCGACGTTTCGAAGCTCAATCGACACTTTCTGGAGATGAATTATTGACGCTAAATAAAGAACTCGACAAACAAAGTAGCCAAGAACATTTCTTTTTGAAAGATTTGACCAAACGTTGGAAGGCGGAACTTGAAAAGGCAAAATTTGAGTTGGAACTTGAGGAGAAAAAGATAGCTGAACTGAAATCGAAACGAGGCAAACGCTCCGCTGAATTGCAGAAAAAGATTTTCAAAGCGTATTCATTCCTCAATAAAAAAGGTGAATCAAAATCGCTACTAGATATATTCTCGTTCCTCGACCCATTATTTCCCCCGGCTGGTTCGGGTGAATGCGCTGCTCCAAAATTGCTTCATTATGCTTATCAAAACAACTTTGAACCAATTGCTTTAGCCGAATTTTGGTGGGGACAATCTCCAAGTTCTGAGATTCGACAACACAAAAATTATTATCCGGCTTGCAAAAGTAAATGCGAACCTATTTTGAGTCACATGCTTGAAGGTTTGGAAGTTGATGTAAATCCATTACTTTCAAATCCATCTTATGGGAAAACGATAGAGATAGTTTATGAAGATGAACATCTATTGGTCGTGAATAAGCCGAATGAGTTTCTTTCTGTTCCCGGAGTTCATTTGACTGATTCTGTTCAGACCCGAATGAAAGAAAAATATCCAGATGCAACTGGCCCTCTTATAGTTCATCGATTGGACATGTCTACATCTGGTTTAATGATAATAGCCCTTACCAAAGAAGTTCATAAATCATTGCAAAGTCTTTTCATCAAACGAAGTTTAAAAAAACGATATGTTGCTATTTTAGATGGAGAAATTGATGGGGATGAAGGGTTTATTAATCTTCCATTAAGACTTGACATCGATGACCGACCTCGACAAATGGTTTGTTTTGAACACGGAAAAAGTTCTCGAACTCAATGGAAAGTAATTGAGCGCAAAGATGGTAAAACGAAAGTGCAGTTAAGTCCAATAACTGGTCGAACGCATCAATTACGTGTTCATTCAGCTCATAAAGACGGGCTCAGCGTGCCAATTTTGGGCGATGACTTATACGGCAAGAAAGCTGAACGACTTTATTTGCATGCGGAAAGCTTGGAGTTCATTCATCCTATTTCAGAGGAACTACTTGTGATTGAAGCTCCCAGTGAATTTTAAAAGAACTTTTTAAACACAAAAAAAGAGGAGCTCTTTCGAACTCCTCTTTTCAATGGTAGCGGGGACACGACTCGAACGTGCGACCTTCGGGTTATGAGCCCGACGAGCTACCAACTGCTCCACCCCGCAATATATCTTTATTGCTTATTTCTTATTTCAAAACACTTGATCGTTTTCAAATGCGTGTGCAAAGATACAGACTTTTTTCTGATATCAAATCAAAAAATTGTTAATCTTCATCAATTTCTTTGTGATTATCATTGTTATCAATCAATTCTATCTTCTCACCACGTAATTCTGGTCGACGGATTTGTCCTCCGTGATTTCCAATTAAAACCATCAATAAAAATGAAATCACTGAAAGCACTAATGTTCCCCATAATCCTTTTTTGTAATTCAAATGCTTATTTCGATTCATGAGAAATAACATCAATACTGAAAAAACACCTAAAACTATAGCTAGGATTAATCCTTTTTCGGCTAATTCCTCATGCTCGTGTGCCATATCATGCGAGAATCCTGGAAACTTATCGACCATATGTTCAGCTGGTTCACCGGTTAAAAACGCCGGAATTGTAATTAGGGCAACCAGGGCGAATGTTGCCAAGCCCACTTTTTGTAGTGTTTTATTTCCTCTGGAAAGTCCTAAAAACAATAAGATTAAACCGAACAATGTCCCCAAAATAGGCATGTGGTTAAGAACGAGATGCAAATGAGCTGGTGTCATAATATGTTTTTCTTTTCCTTTACGAGTTTCGTTGAAATTGGTTTCATTTTCAAAGGTTAAAGACACTTTTCACGCACTTCACAATTTTACTTGTTACTTTTGTTTAGATTTCACTTATATAGAAAAAAAGAAACCATGATAAAGAAATTTGCCTTTTTTATATGTCTCATTTTAGTCGCTTCCTGTCAAAACACTGCCGAAAGTCCAACCGAGAATAGTGTAGAAACTACCTCAAATCCTAAAGTTGATGAAATTCAATCTATTATAGAAAATATAAACTCAAAAACAGGAGAATTAACGGTTGCCAATAGTTTGTCTTATCAACACAATGATGGCTCCTCAGAAGAGGTTTTTGCCTATTTAAATGATAAACAAGAAATTGTAAAACTCGAAGAAAAATTTAAAAATGGTAAGAACAGCAATTCAGGTGTTCGATTCTTCTATTTCGAGAATGGAAAAAGAATAGCGAGCGAAGAACGATTTATTGATGTTGTGAAAGCTAAAGGGCAATTTCGGGAAAGAGTAAGTTATTATGATAAATCTGGAAAGCCTTTTCACACGAAGGAACGCAAAACGATGTATGAAGAAGATCTAGAAAAAGTCGAGTTCGCAGCCGTAAAACCATACAATAGCTCAATGGAAACGGCCGAAAATGTATTGAACCAAAAAGGGGTTTTCTCAACGACTTTTCAAGGTTTTGCCTCTGATGGACCCATTGACTATTTAATTGTTGGCGGTCCGGGTAAAACTGGTTTTGCGTCTGCACTGGGAATTCAATATTCTGATAGTCAAATAAATTATCTAAAGGCAAATCAAGAACGATTAATCAACGCTCCACTGACGGTTGAATTTGAAAAAATGATGGACGAACGTAAACTAGAGTTTCAAGTTCTTACTCGAGTACAAATTGATAATGAGTAATTTGGAATCGTTCACCCATAAATATAGACCGTTTACCTATTTATTGTTCCTTTAACATTTTTTTGGTCAATGAAAACCTTAATTTGTCTTAATATTGTATCCAATTAAATGACTATGAATGACGTATTTTAAAGCAATCTTTGTTTTTATCACTCTTTTTTTAGTATCCTCCTCTTTTGCTCAAGAAATGAAAGTTGAAGGTACTGTTTACGATACAACGGGGATAAAACCGCTGAAAAATGCCGTAGCTGTTGCTATACGAGTACGAGATTCATTAATGCTAGGCTTTGCTAGAACAGATAGTGAAGGTTACTTTAAACTGAAGGAGTTTCCGCTAGATACTTTTTCACTAATCATTAGTCACCCAAGTTTTGATGATAAAACATATTATGTTTTTGGCCACGAGGACAATTATGAAATATTGATTCCAAAGATTACAATGCCATCAAAAGCGCAAGAATTAGACGAAGTAATCATTTATGCCAACAAGAATCCGATATACTACAACGGAGATACGCTAGTTTATGTGGCTGATTCTTTTCAGGTTGCGGAGCACGCTGTTGTTGAAGACCTTTTGAAAAAGCTTCCCGGACTTGAGATTGACAAGGATGGAAAAATAAAATCTCAAGGAAAAGCTATTGATCAAGTTTTAGTTGATGGAGATGAGTTCTTCGGATCAGACCCTACCATTGCAACTAAAAATCTTGGCGCCAAAGGTGTTAAAACCGTTCAGGTTTATGAAAAGAAACAGGAAAATGCCGCCGATGGAGAAGAAACCCTCCAAATTCTCGATCTCCGCCTCAAGGATGACGCGAAAAAAGGATATTTTGGTCGAGTCTCTGGCGCCACCGACTTCACACAGTTTTACGAAGGTGAATTGCTACTGAACAATTTCAATAAAACACAAAAAATATCAGTTTTTGTACTTGCCGCCAACACGCCAAAAAGTCAATTTGGGTTTGGAGACATCAATAAATTTGGATTGGATAATGAAGGGGGAAATGCAAGTTTTTCTGATGATGGCGATATTTCTTACTCAAGTTCAGCAAACCAAGCAGGTATTCCTCAAACTTTAAAAGCAGGTATTTATTTTTCAGATAAATTTGGCAAGAAAAAACAGTCTGAAATTGGTTTCAATTATTCTTATTACAATTCAAAAAACAACTCACTGAGTGGAAGTAGATCCCAGTATTTCATACAAGATTCAACATTCTTTTCAGATGATTCAACCCGTCTGATTACACAAAATGAATCCCATAACTTCAATTTAAGGACAAAGTTTAAATTGGATTCATTAACAACATTAGAAATCCGACCAAGTATTAGGGTAAATGAAGGAACACAAAATAATTTAGATTATTCAACATGGAGGGATGCTGAAAATATTTTCTCTAGATCGAACAATGTGACAAACACAAACGATGCGAAAGAAATTTCATTTACCAACGAAGTGCGTTTCAATCGGAATTTCATGAAGCCACGGCGTCAACTATCTATAAATTATGATATTTCCATGAGCGATAACAAGGCGAATGGTTTATTGAACTCGACAAATATTTTTAGCGATACAATCGCACCACCCCAAAGTTTTGATCAAGAAAAAGTAAATAATAAATCTTCTACCGATAATTCGGCGAGGATGAGTTATTTTGAACCAATTGGGAAAAAATTTAAAGTACAAGCCGAATATACGTTTGACCAAGGAAACTCAGGTCAAATCAAAGAAACACGAGATTATAATACCCTTACAGATAGATATGATTTGGTAAATACCATTTTCTCAAATTCCTTCGACAATCTTCGAACACAACACAGGGTTGGTGGTCAGTTGTGGTATGAAACAAAGAAGATTACCATGCACGGCGGTCTTCGGATTCGTAATATAAATCTAGACAATACGAATCGAGTTACTGATACGTTGATTCATCAAAATTTCACCAATTACCTCCCTATTTTTAGTTTCCGATTTAATCCTTCAAGAAGCACTAGATTTAGTTTGAATTACAATACCAATTCTCGACAACCTTCAGTTACAGATTTATTGCCAGTTCCGGACAACACAAATCCAAACCGTATTAGAACTGGAAACCCAAATTTGAGACCTGATTACTCGCATCAAGTCAATTTGAATTTCAATAGTTGGAATGCGCTTAGTGGACGATACATTTATGCAGGAGCTTTTGGAAATGTAACTCAGAATGCCTTTGGCGATTCTACAGAAATAAATTCAATTGGTCAACAGATAAGCAAACGTGTTAATGTGAAAAATGCGTCAAACATGAGTTTCTGGATGGGATCTGGAATTCCAATGTTTAGTAGAAAATTAACGCTTCAACCTAATATTTCTGGAGGAGTTTCGAAATTCACTAGTTATTTAAATGGTGCTGAAAACATAGCAACTAATATTAGCTTCTCTCCAAGTCTTGGAATTCGATACAATACAGATTCATTGGAGCTTGAAGTTAAATACGATTTAAACTACAATCAACCAAAAAACACTTTGTCTACCTTTAATACTCAGGCTTATACAACGCAACTTTATTACTTCGGAGCAACTTGGCGATTGAAACATGGGTTCAAAATCGAAGCAAATACGAGCTATACACTAAATGGTCAGCGAGCAGTTGGTTACAATACCAATTTCTTCGTTGTTAATGCCGCACTGAGTAAAACATTCTTAAAAACAAGAAACTTAGAATTGTCTTTACTGGCTAACGATATATTAAATCAAAATATTTCGAATACACGAGTTATAAATCAGAACGTCGTAACGGATAACAATACTAAAATTATTTCTCGTTATTTCTTGTTGAAACTGACGTATAGATTTAACAATAATAAAACTACTGAAGAAGATGGACATGGGCGTTGGCACTAGATTTCTGATAATAATGGGAATGTTGATGACCTTTGGTTTTTCACATGCCCAAATAATAACTTCGGGACGAATTGTCTTTGAAAGAAAAACGAATCTTGAAAAGAAATTCAACGACGCCCGTATGAAGGATTGGCTGAATGGAAAGAAGGATAAGGTTGATCAATTCGAATTACTCTTCAATGATACTATTTCAATTTTTAAGCCAATAGAAACAGATGAAGTAGATCGACTTTCCTGGGCCACTAGTAAAAGCACAGTGTTGCAGAATACAACGTTGAACGAAAAGCTTTTCCTTCTTGATGTAGCTGGTCAGCAAATCTTCGTAAAAGATACAATCACACCACGTGAATGGAAAATTACAGATAGCAAAAGAACAATCGATAAATACAGATGTAGAAAAGCTGTCTATGAAAAGAATGACTCTACTCGCCTATATGCATGGTATGCTGTTGATATTGTTCCTTCTATCGGACCAGAAGGTTTTGGGGGATTACCTGGAGCAATTCTCGGTTTAGCTACAGAAGATGGCGGCATTATTTATTTCGCGAAAAGTGTCGAGTTTAATGAGCCGAAAGCCGAATCCTTTGTGGTTAACACAAAAAAGAAAGATGTTTATACCCCTGAAAGTCTGAAAGAGAAATTTGAAAAAGAAATGGGCGGTTCGGAATGGGCGAAAAGAATGTACGACGAAATGTTCCGTTGGCTTTAGAGGAAAATAGAAATATGAGGGAAGAAATAAGAAGTTAGACCCCTTTCTAAAATCTTATTTCAAATTTCTTACTTTCTAAGCTTCTTCAGCAACAACTTCCTTCACAGCCGGTAAATGTGATTTCAATAAAGTTTCGATTCCTCCTTTAAGCGTAGCTGTAGACGATGGACAACCTGAACACGCTCCTCTTAAAACAACAGTAACGGTTCCTTCTTCAAAGCTTCTAAAATCTATTGCTCC
The DNA here is from genome assembly GCA_963977135.1 of uncultured Flavobacteriales bacterium. GTDB lineage: Bacteria > Bacteroidota > Bacteroidia > Flavobacteriales_D > Crocinitomicaceae > UBA2040. Next base: position 443,020 of record CAXBNN010000002.1, read on the forward strand.
ACCATCATTTTCAACTGCTGGTCTTACAAATTCATCTAATAAATCCTTAATTGCATCATCATATTCAGATGGAGCGTATTCTTTTCCTTCAACAGAAGATTTTGTTTCTACTGGTTTGGGTTGAGGCATTTGGATTAGAACATCTTTTCCATCTTGCAGCCAATCTTTCAAAAATTCACGTAATTCCATTTGCACATAATCCCAAGATAAATCATCAGAAATGGTAATTGTTACAAAATTTGCAGCGATGAAAACACCCTTTACAAATGGAAAGTTAAACAATGTTTCGGCCATAGGAGAAAAACCCTTTGCTTCTGCCATAGATGTAAATTCAACTGAATCACCTGGAACCAATAAATACTTATTGGCTACAAATTTCATTGTTCGGGGATTCGGCGTCATTTCAGCGTAAACAGTAACTGGAACTTTCATAGAAATTGATTTTTGAACTACAAATTTACGTTAAACTTCCAAGAATGGACAGTCTATTTGTTTTTCCTTTCGTTAATAAGGCTTAAATTTGCCGTGTGAATGTAATTCGAAATATTTTCTTTTTAGCTTTTACGCTCTTTACTTTCGTAGGTAGTATTGGTGTTGGGGTATATTCACATTTCTGTTCCAAAGATGGCTTAGAACAAAGTTATTTCGTTCGACAAGCCCATCATTGCGATGAAGAAGAGGTGGTCGTGCCTTCTTGTTGTAAACACGATTCAAAAGAAGAATTAAAAAGCGATTGTTGTTCTGATCAAGTTCAAATCGTTCAAATTAACTTGGATTATTTCCAACAAATTTCAACATTTATCTTTACTCCTTTTATTGTTCCTTCTACCGTTTATGAAGTTTTAGAAGGTTATAAAATTGCTGAAGTTGTCGATAAATGTAATTTGGCTAATCCGCCGCCCAAACTCTCAGGTCGAGATATTATCATTCAAAATCAAGTGTTTCTGATATAGAATAAGGGTTTAATCTATTTTGATTAATCATCTTAATTTTTATATCACAATGAAACATTACCTTTTTATAAGTTTTATACTTTTTTCTTTTTTAAGTACCGCACAAGTTCGTGGAATTGTATACGGGAGCGATACCCTGCAAAAAAGTAAAATTTTTGGAGCACGAATTACGTTGCTTCAAAACGACATTCAATTGATATCCGACGAAGACGGAAAATTTGAATTTGTGCTTCCAAAAGAATTACCTGACACAATGGTCATTCGTGCAATGGGCTTTTATCCAGATACGGTAATTCTTTCGAAAGAAGACCGCTTTTCAAACTTTCAAATCGTCCTTTATTCGGTGCAATTGATTCCAGAAGTGGTTGTCTCATACAGAAAAGGCACCAAAAGCGTTTCGAAACTTAGAAGTCTTTTAGTTGAAGAAATTTCATCGGATGAATTGAAAAAAGCAGCTTGCTGTAATCTATCTGAATCTTTTGAGACCAATGCGTCTGTGGATGTTAGTATTTCCGATGCTGTCTCTGGCGCAAAGCAAATCCAAATGATGGGTTTAGCCGGTGTTTATACTCAAATTCAAATGGAGAATATTCCATATTTACGTGGATTAGAAAGTGCTTTTGGATTAAATAGTATACCCGGAACATGGGTAAATTCTATTCAAATTACAAAAGGAACTGGAACAGTTGTTAATGGCTACGAATCCATGGCTGGTTTAATCAATATCGAAATCCGGAAACCCGATGAAATGGAAAAACTGTTTGTCAACGGTTACGGAAATATATTTGGACGCGGCGAATTAAATGTTCATACTGGACTTCATGTTGGTAAAACCAAAAGATGGAGTACTGGAATCTTCGCTCATGGATCAACTTTTCAATCCAAATTGGATCAAAACAATGACGGTTTCAAAGATATTCCAACAGGATACAATGCGGCATTCATGAATCGGTGGTCATATCATGGCCCTCGATTTGAAACTCAGTTTGGCGTCAATGCTTATTCCGATGAAAAAATCGGTGGACAATTGAATTACACACGATCAATATCAGCTGATTCACAACCCGATTATGGAGTTACCAATAATACCAACCACATCGATGTGTTTGCTAAGACAGGTTTCCTTTTCGAAGGAAAACCATTTCGCTCTATTGGTGTACTTTATAATGTAAAATACCAAGAAACGGATGCGGTTTTCGGTTTGCGAAGTTTTTCAGGAGTGGAAAAACGCGCATACGTTAATGCTATTTATGACGATATAATCGGTAGCACATTGCACAAAACAAGACTAGGTTTAAGTAACGTTTATGCCGATTTTTCGCAAAATCAAGACAGTATTCGCGATGATCGCTTGGAAATTGTTCCTGGAATTTTTGGTGAATACACCTATACAGGAATTCGATTAGTGAATGTAATTGGAGCTCGTTTGGATTATCACAATTTATACGGTGCCATCTTTTCTCCTCGCTTGCATTCAAAATATACCCTAACGGAAAAAACTGACTTGCGTTTCACCGCAGGACGTGGCTGGAGAGTGCCGAACTATATGGTCGACAATTTATCTTTGTTAGCGACAGGTAGAGATTGGGTTGCACCAACTGAAATTAAACCAGAGATTTCCTGGAATATTGGTGGGTCGGTTGTGCAAGAATTTAAATTTTTAAAACAGAAAGCCTCTATCGTTTTAGATTATTATTACACTTTCTTCGAAAATCAATTGATTGTTGACAGAGATGTTTCTAAAACGCAAATTGTTTTTACCAACCTTGCAGATAAGTCCTACTCGCACAGTTTCCAAGCTGAACTTTCGTTTGCTTTGTCGAAATCACTCGATGTAAGAGCAGCCTACAAATACTTAGATGTGCAAGCTGAATTTAACGGTGAATTGCAATCAAAAGTAATGGTGCCAAAACACAGAGGGTTTTTAAATTTAGGTTACCATTCTCGCAACAAACGTTGGTTAATTGATGCAACTGGATCCGTTTTTGGAAAATCTCGTTTGCCAGTTACTATTTTATCAAACGGACTCTTGACATTGCAAAACGAAAGCTTTGTTTTCCCAATGATAAGTGGACAAATTACTCACGTATTTAAGCAATGGGAATTTTACATTGGTGGAGAAAACTTAGGGAATTACACACAAAACAATCCTATTTTAGACGCTTCCAACCCTTTTAGCACGACTTTTGATGCTACAAGAGTATGGGCGCCTGTAATGGGAACAATGATATACGGTGGATTTCGTTTCGCCATTGAGCATAAAAAAAATAAATAAATTTACAATTATGAAAAATATACTAGTATTGGTTTTTGCACTTTTCACCTTGACTGCTTTCGGTCAGAAAAAAGTTGAAGAAATAGTTATTCTAACTTCAGCAGAATGCGGTTCTTGCAAAGAGCGAATAGAAGGTAAATTAAATTATACCAAAGGAATCAAATTTGCCGATTTGGATGTTCCAAGCAAAAAACTCACAGTTAAGTACAGTACAAAAAAGATTTCAAAGGAAGAAGTAATGAAAATCATTACAGACCTTGGTTATGATGCCGACGACTTAAAAGCAAATGCCGAAGCATACGAAGCTTTGCCACAATGTTGTAAGGTAAACGGAATGGAACATATTGAAGGGAAATAGCTCTCAAAGTTCAATTTTCAAGGTAAGTAGCTGATTAACAGCACTAGGACTAAAATTTTAGAATTCTCGAATTTTAAAATTTTAGTCCTTTTTTTATATCAAACCTTTGATTAGAATTTGTAATTTTTTTCTTTCACCATTTCTCTCTTTTTTTCATTAATTTTGCAACTCGTTTTTAATAACTAAAGTAAATAAGAATGTCATATTTGTTTACCTCAGAATCAGTTTCTGAAGGACACCCAGATAAAGTTGCTGATCAGATTTCTGATGCATTGATTGATAATTTCATGGCTTTTGATCCATCTTCGAAAGTGGCATGTGAAACATTAGTTACGACTGGACAGGTAATTTTAGCTGGAGAAGTAAATACAAACACCTATTTGGATGTGCAATCAATTGCTCGCGAAGTAATTCGTAAAATTGGATATACGAAGTCTGAGTACATGTTCGAAGCAAATTCTTGCGGAATTTTATCTGCAATACACGAACAATCTTCTGATATCAACCAAGGAGTTGATCGTTCAAATCCAGAAGAACAAGGTGCTGGTGACCAAGGTATGATGTTCGGTTACGCAACGAAAGAGACAGAAAATTACATGCCTTTGGCGTTGGATTTATCTCATGCAATTTTGCGAGAAATGGCGGCGATTCGTCACAATGAGTCGAATGTAATTTCTTATTTGCGCCCAGATGCTAAGTCTCAAGTAACTATCGAATACTCTGATGACAACGTTCCTCAAAGAATTGATACTATCGTAGTTTCTACACAACACGATGATTTCGCTTCTGAGCCAGAAATGTTGGCGAAAATCAAAAAAGATATAATTGAAATCGTAATACCACGTGTTAAAGCAAAATTGCCAGCGAGCATCCAAGCTTTATTCACAGATAAAATTCAATACCACATTAACCCAACTGGCAAATTCGTTATTGGTGGGCCGCACGGAGATACTGGTTTGACAGGTAGAAAAATTATCGTTGATACTTACGGTGGTAAAGGTGCTCACGGTGGTGGAGCCTTCTCAGGAAAAGATCCAAGTAAAGTTGACCGTTCCGGAGCATACGCTACACGTCATATTGCTAAAAACATGGTTGCTGCAGGTTTGTGCGACGAGGTTTTGGTACAAGTTTCTTACGCAATTGGTGTAGCTGAACCTTGTGGTGTTTTCGTTAACACATACGGAACGGCAAAAGTTGACTTGACAGATGGTGAAATTGCTCGTAAAATTGAAGGTATTTTCGATTTACGTCCATACTTCATCGAACAACGTTTGAAATTGCGTAATCCTATTTATTCTGAAACTGCGGCTTATGGTCACATGGGAAGAAAGAATGAAATAGTTAAGAAGACATTTACATCCCCAGACGGAACAACTATCACTAAAGAGGTAGAATTGTTTACATGGGAGAAGTTAGACTTCGTAGATCAAGTGAAAAGCGCTTTTGGATTGTAAAATAAATTCAAAACAATATATTTGAAAACGCTTCTCCTTTCGGGAAGCGTTTTTTTTGCATAAAAGAATTACAATGGAAATTCAAACTGAAAGATTGACTTTAAGACGACTTCAAGAAAGCGATCGTGAAGCTTATTTTGACATGATGAGCAATCCGAATGTGATGAATCCTGTTCCAACGCTTGTAATGTCAAGGGTAGAAAGTGATGCAAATTTTGAGAAACATAAAATTGCTGACTTTGTTGTTTCAGACAAAATTATTCTTGCTGCTATTACAAAAGAGACCAATGAATTCATCGGTGTTGCCGCTTATCTAACAAACGACGAAGGTGATCCGGAAATAGGATATCGCTTACGTGAACAATTCTGGAAAGTAGGTTATGGAACGGAAATCGCTCGAGCACTTATTGACTATGGTTTTGAGGAAATGAAATACGATATTATTACAGCAGATTGCAGTATATCAAATATTGGCTCCGTAAAAATATTGGAAAAAACTATGCGCTTTTCACATGAGTATTGGTCAGAGGAATACCAATGCTTCGATAGAAGATATGTAATCAGTTATCTAGAGTGGAAAAACCAAAAGCCTACTAACCTGCTACGCTAATTCTTTGATTTCTTCCTAAGTCTCTCAAGTGTCGCAAATGCGAAACCAAAGCGATTCCCAAAGTTCTATTAACGTGATAAGGAATGCCGTATTCTTTTGCCGTTGCCTCAATTATTGGTGCAATTTGTGGGTAGTGTATATGACAAATAGACGGGAATAAGTGGTGCTCAACTTGAAAATTAAGTCCGCCAACATACCAACCTAAGATCTTATTGTTACGTGCAAAATTTGCGGTCGTGTGAAGTTGGTGAACGTACCAATCGTTGTGCACGACATCTGCCATTTCACTTTGCTCAGGTCCTTCAACAAGGTGGGCTAATTGGAAAATGAAACTCAATATTACACTAGCTACCCAATGTGAAAGAAAAAATCCGAAAAGAACCTGATACCATGTGTAATCCGTAATTAATATTGGAAGAATTATAACGACTCCAACATACAAGGCCTTACGAATGATCATTTTTATATACTCACTTTTCATTTTTTTATTTTGACCCTCAAGAAGTCCTTTTTCTTGATATTCTTTCAACTTAGAGAAGTCTTTTATCAACATAGTCAAAGTCATTAGTCCATATAGAAATCCTGCATAGAAATGCTGAAAACGGTGGTACTTCTTCAAAGGTGAGTTTTCTGAAAGACGAATGATTGCTTTTTCGTCAATATCCTCATCCATGCCCGAAATGTTCGTGTACGTGTGATGCAAGACATTATGTTGCAATATCCAATTCAATGAGTTTGCGCCCAATAGATAATTAGTGCCACTTAACAAATCATTTACCCATTTTTTCTTGGAATAGGCTCCGTGGCATGCGTCATGCATAACACTCATTCCAACACCAGCAATACCAAATCCGCTCAATACTACTAGTACAAATGCTAACCATGCCGGAACAGGTACGGTAAGGAGAACTATAAATGGTGCAATGTAAAGGGACAATAAAACAATGGTTTTAACAACCATTTTCCAATTAGATTTTATCGAAATTCCGTTAGAAGAAAAATACTCTTTTACATTTTTCTTTAAGGCTTTTACGAAATCCTTTTCTTGCGCATCATCTGCTATAAAACTTATATTTTTCATGTCAATTATTCTGCTTCAAAGTTATGAACTTTTTTCTATACCGCAACGACTGAATATGCAACATTTGTGAAATACACCACTAGAAAGGTCTATCTTAACCACTGCGCACATTGAAGTCCTTGTTAACTATGACTAAAAACACCTATTACTCAATTTTGTTTAAATTTTAAATCATTTTCCTGATTGAAATGAGCAAAATTTCCAATGCAATGAATAAGTTCTAGGATATTGGGATATAATTTATTGAAACTAAACTTTAAATTTCATTTTGAAATTAACTTCCAATACTGTGATTACAAAAGATTATTTATTGGAGCGGAAAAATGACTTTAGTTGTCTCTATCTTCAAAGGTTTCTTCCTTTTTAATACGGAATCTTCTTACTGCAAGTATTATTACTAAAACAAGTAGTCCAAAAAATACAAATCCTTCTATACTGAGAATCATATATGCTACCCAATCCATTATCTTAGTTTTACGGCAGTACCATAAGCCATTACCTCTGATGCACCTTGTGTTATCATACTTGTAGTAAACCGAACATTTAAAACGGCGTCTGCACCCAATCGTGCCGCATCGCTTATCATTCTTTCCAAGGCTTGCTCTCTAGATTGAGCCTGAAGTTTAGTATATTCTTCAATCTCGCCACCGACAATATTTTTTAATCCTGCGAAAATATCTCGACCGATATTTCTAGCTCTTACGGTACTTCCGCGGCAAACACCTAGAATACTTTCTATTTCTCGATTTGGAATTGTTTCTGTCGTTGTGACTATCATTGCTTTTAAGTTTATTGAATTATCAATTGGTACGTTTTTGAGTTTTTCTCACAATACAAAAGATACATTCCATTGTCTATTAACGGAATGATTAATTTTCCCTCTGGATTGCTAAAAAGGTGAACTTCTTTTCCAGACATATCAAATAAGTGATAATTTGAATTAGAAAGTTCTTTTGGCAAACTTATTTCTTGATTAGCGGAAATGGGGTTTGGATAAATGATATCGGTAATACTTGATTCTTCTTCCAAACCAATTAGACCAATTAAACCCTTTTTATAAATCACTTTTTGACTGCCCAAATCCTGATAAACAAGGTGAATAACGCCATTTTTTATCTGAATATCTGGATTCGTTTGAGTTCCTGTGGAATTAGAATTTGCTTGTTGATTAGTAGTACTAAATTGAGCTAAATTTTCATTTAATGAAATCGCTGTAACAATTTCATAGTTGTTGGAAACATATTCGGACCATGCAGCAACCATAACATTGTTCTCTGAGGCTATCCGAGGGAAATTTTGTGGAGAGTTAGGAGATGCTGATACCGTTTGTCTATTTTCAAATGTTAATAGATTATTCGCCTTACTTTTAGAAAGATAAATTGTGTTTGTTCCGCTGGCTGCACTCATATAAATAGTGTAAAGGCTCGTATCAATAAACGTTGCATGCGGACCAGATGCTGGACATGAGCTTATCAGCCAGTTGGTTTCATCAATATTGTCATTTGATCCAAAAGTTGCACCATTATCATTAGAATAAACTCCATAAATATCTCGGACGTTAGTTTCATTATTTCTAAACAAAAGGACTTGTTTGTTTCCACTTGAAACCATTTCAGCAGGGCAACAATCACATGCTTCACCGTTTATGTTTGAGGCAATTTCTTGTTCATTTGTATAAGTTAAACCAGCATCTGTTGATCGAGAATATACGTATCTTGGGTTCGTGCTGTTTGCATCATGAACCATATATGTAACTAGCGGGTTTCCATCATTATCCATTGCCATGGAAGGCATCCACGCTCTTCCTATCATATGATTATCAACTCTGATTGTATCTGAAAAAGTTAATCCACCATCTGCTGACCTTATGGAATAAACATGCCCTTGTTCGAATGGCATTGCTTTAAAAACAACAACAATAGTATCACCACGAACATCCGTATCTGGCCCTGTCCAGTTTGCAATATAACTTTGCATTGTTGACGGAAGAAGCGGAATTGGGGTTGTAAAATTACCGGCAACCTCTTGTGTAAAGTATATTTGACCATTTTGAATTCTAGTCATTATTACCATAGCCCGATTATCATCTGTCAGCGCTAGTCTTGGCCTCACGATTCCATTACTAGCTGCATCGCCGATTTCAACCTCATTCCCCCAAATGATTTGAGAATTCAAATTCGAGCTTAATAGTGCAAATGTCAATATCAGTAGCGAACTTTTCATAGCTTTTTTTTATAAATATAAGAAAATAAAAATCCCCTTATTCCATAATTTCAGGGATAAGGGGACTTAGTTTTAACTTTTTTTTCTATTCTGCGAAATTCGCATAACTCTCAACAGATGGACACGAACAGATTAAATTTCTATCTCCGTATGCATTATCTACTCTTCGAACAGGAACCCAATATTTAAATTCTTTCAAGTACGAAACTGGGAATGCTGCTTCCTGTGGCGAATAAGGATAATTCCAATCTTGATTGATTATGCAATCCGCAGTATGCGGAGCGTTTTTCAATAAGTTGTTCGCTTTATCAGCGTGACCATTTTCGATTTCTTTTATTTCCTGACGGATTTTAATCATCGCTTCAATAAATCTATCCAATTCTTCTTTGTCTTCGCTTTCAGTTGGTTCTATCATCAGTGTTCCAGCGACCGGGAAAGAAACAGTTGGCGCATGGAATCCGAAATCAATTAATCGTTTTGCGATATCAGCAACTTCAACATCAGCTGTTTTCTTGAAATCTCGGCAATCTAAAATCATTTCGTGAGCTACAGTCCCGTTTTTACCGGCATACAATATTTCGTAATGCCCTTTCAATCCAGCTCCGATATAATTCGCATTTAAAATTGCCATTTCTGTTGATTCTCTTAAACCTATTGCTCCTAGCATTTTTATGTATGCGTATGAAATCAATAATATCAGCGCACTTCCGTAAGGAGCTGCAGAAATTGCTTCTATTGCATGCTCACCTCCAGATTTAATTACTGGATTACCAGGTAAAAATGGTATTAAATGTGCCGCAACACCAATAGGTCCCATTCCTGGTCCTCCACCACCATGAGGAATTGCGAACGTTTTATGTAAATTCAAGTGACAAACGTCTGCACCAATGTTTCCTGGGTTAGTTAAACCAACTTGAGCGTTCATATTCGCACCATCCATATATACTTGACCTCCATTTTCATGGATGATACTTGTAATTTCTTTGATTCCTTCTTCATACACTCCGTGAGTAGAAGGGTAAGTAACCATGATACCAGCTAATTCATTTCCAATTTCATTGGCAGCGGTTCTTAGTTGATCAATATCTATATTTCCATTTTCGTCACAGCCTGTAACAACCACTTCAAATCCAGCCATTACCGCAGACGCAGGATTCGTCCCATGCGCAGAAGAAGGAATTATCATTTTCGTACGTTGCTTGTCTCCATTTGATAAATGGAAAGCTTTAATGACCATTAATCCAGCATATTCGCCTTGCGCTCCAGAATTTGGTTGAAGAGAAACTCCTGCAAATCCAGTACATTCTGATAGGTCCAATTCCAATTGACGGAACATTTCATGATACCCTTCAGCCTGATTAACTGGAGCAAATGGGTGAATATTCGCAAATTGAGGATTAGTAATTGGCATTAATTCCGCTGCTGCATTCAATTTCATTGTGCAAGAACCCAGCGGTATCATCGAGTGAACCAAAGAAAGATCTTTGTTTTCCAAACGCTTCAAATAGCGCATCATTTTTGATTCTGAATGGTATTTGCTAAAGGTTGGATGAGAAAATACTGCATCTGTTCGCAAGTAATTAGGAGCTAACATTACATTCAGCTCTTTATTTGGCGTTGGAGTATCTTTTGCCAAGGCCTGCGCGAAAATATCCAAAATGGTTTGAACATCTTCATTAGTATGAGGCTCCCCGAAAGAAATACTCAATTCGTTTTTATTGATGTAGTTGAAATTCATTCCTGCAGCTTCTGCAGCCGATTGAATTTCAAAAGAAGGAACACCTTTTATCCAAAGCGTATCGAAAAAGGCTTTTCCGCCCAACTCAACACCCATTTTCTCTAATCCTTCAGCTGTATGTGCTGCTAATCCATGAACGTGCAATGCTATTTCACGCATTCCTTCTGGTCCGTGATAAACAGTATACATACTAGCCATAACTGCTAGAAGAGCTTGAGCTGTACAAATATTTGACGTTGCTTTGTCTCGTTTAATATGCTGCTCACGCGTTTGTAAAGCCATTCGCAAAGCCATATTTCCGTCATCATCCTTTGATACTCCGATGATTCGACCAGGCATGTTTCGTTTGTATTCATCCTTAGCAGCGAAATATGCTGCATGCGGGCCACCGTAACCCATTGGAACACCAAAACGTTGTGTTGAACCCAAGACAACATCTGCTCCTAAATGACCTGGCGCTTTCAAAACTACCAAAGCCAAAATATCTGCTGCAACAGCAACACGTATTCCGTTAGATTTCATTTTTGAAATGAATCCTTCAATGTCCTTAACTCGACCAAAAGAATCAGGGTATTGAACCAACGAACCAAAGAATGTAGAATCTCCTTCAAAAGTCTCAGGATTTCCAGTAACCATTTCAATTCCCAAATTTTTAGCGCGACCGGCGATCACCTCTATTGTTTGTGGGTAAGCAAATTCTGAAACAAAAAACTTATTTCTTCCTGTTTTTACTTCACCTCTAGAACGAGAATTCCAGAACATAAGCATAGCTTCAGCCCCTGCTGTTGATTCATCCAGAAGTGATGCGTTGGCAATCTCCATTCCTGTTAATTCCAAAACCATAGTCTGGAAATTCAACAAAGCTTCAAGCCTTCCTTGTGAAATCTCTGCTTGATAAGGCGTATATGCCGTATACCAACCTGGATTTTCCAATACGTTTCTCAATATAACAGGCGGAACAATTGTCTCTGAATAACCCAAACCAATAAATGATTTGTTCACTATATTCTTGTTTCCAAGTTCAGTTATATGATTCAGGTATTCCTGCTCTGTCATAGCGGAATCAACATTCAATTCACGACCTAAACGGATGTGAGCTGGAATGGTTTTATCAATTAATTCAGCAACAGTTGAAACTCCAATTTTGGCTAACATTTCTGTTTTTTCAGCCTCATTTGGACCGATATGTCTTTTAGAAAACTTGTTCATTTTATGCTTGTCTTTTTGAGGGTGCAAATATACATGATTTTGACTTTATTGAAACAGCAATTGTCTGGAATTGTTCGCAGCATTTCTGACTTTATTTTAGACGATACACATCCACTCATAAAAAGTGGTCAATCAATAGTCTAAATCTTAATCCTACTCTACGTAGCTCAACTTTAACATGTTGGATCTTCCACTTTCTTCAAGAGGTATTGACGCAATATTAATGACCAAATCACCAAGTTTCAATAAACCTTGTTTTTTCATAAGATATTTGATGTCAGCAATGGTATGATCCGTGGATACCGTTTTATCGTAAAAGTATGCATGAACTCCCCATACTAAATTTAACTGAGTCAATATATTACGATTACTAGTAAACACGAATACTGGGGCTGTCGGCCTTTGGGAGGCAATTTTGTACGCTGTATAACCTGAAAAAGACATCGTAATAATAGCGTCTGTATCTGTACGTTGAGCTAAACGAACGGCATTAAAACAAATGGAATCGGTAATAAAACGATCTTGATTTTTTTCAGGCAACTCTTCTTTGTTATAAATACCTTCAAATGTTTCCATTTCACGGATGATGTTCGTCATTGTCTTAATGACTTCAATTGGATGCTTTCCTACGGAAGTCTCTCCCGAAAGCATAACAGCATCAGCACCATCCAAAACAGCATTCGCAACATCATTTACTTCAGCCCTTGAAGGTGTAATGTTTTCAATCATACTTTCCATCATCTGCGTCGCAACAATGATAGGCTTCGCATTCAATCGACATTTGTTAATCAACATTTTTTGAATTAACGGAACATTCTGATAAGGAATTTCAACTCCCAAATCTCCTCTGGCTACCATAACTGCATCACTTTGCTCAATGATATCATCAATATCGTTCAGTGCTTCAGGTTTCTCAATTTTAGAAATCACTTTTGCCATTGCTTTGGCATTTGAAATAATGTGTTTAAGCTCGATTATATCCCGTGCAGATCTGACAAAAGAAAGTGCTATCCAATCTACGTTGTGAACAAGAGCGAAATCCAAATCTTCCTTGTCTTTTACCGTTAATGAAGGCATAGAAATTTTCGTGTTGGGTAAATTAACTCCTTTTTTAGAAGATAATATCCCACCATTAATAACTTTAGCTTTTATGGTTGTTCCGTCTGTAGATACGGTTTCTAAAATGATCTTACCGTCATCCAACAAAATTCTTTCCTTCGGTTTAATATCCTTTGGAAGTCTCTCATAACTGATAGAAAATAAATCTTTTGTTCCCAAAACCTTTTCTGAAACAATACTTACTTCAGCACCTTCAATTAACTCAACTCCATTATTTTCTATTTCGTGAGTTCTAATTTTCGGACCTTGTAAATCAGCTAATATGGCAACGTTTAGACCCGTTTCTTTATTTATCTTTCGGATTAATTTTATGTTTTCTAAATGGTCTTTGTGTGAGCCATGAGAAAAGTTTAAACGACAAACATTCACCCCTTGAAAGAACATTTCTTTCAAAACTTCAGGTTTATTACTCGCAGGTCCTAATGTCGCTACGATTTTTGTTTTTTTATTCAACATATATTTTTAATACTTATAAACTAATATTTCTTATCGACTCGAATTCTTCTGGGTCGAATGAATAGGCTGCTAGTACGCCAGAAACTGCATTTAATTTCTCTAACCAAACACTAACGTCCACTGAATTAGGTTCTTTTATGAAAAGTAAATAATCAATTTTAGGTTGCTCAGAAACCAAGAAACGCGTTCCCGATACATTTTTAATCAAAAAATACGAGCACATATTTTCTTCATCATAAAATTCGTAAAAACTATGAAAAGAACTTTGGTGTTTCTTCACTTTGTCGGTTGCAAATTCTTCATCAGCTTTTGACAAATGCAAACCCATCACCTCATTGATTCCCCATGCCAAACGATAATCGCTGTGGTGCGAACAGATTCCAATCATATCGAAATCGTATTCCGGTTCCAGTGTAAGATTGTATTTTTTGACCTTTGCCATATTCGGTGCAAATTTACGCTTTTTGAACTCAAACGATATTTGAATCAATTTTTATCCTAAAAGAATTGTCAAAATTTAACCTTGTCTCAATATAAACAAAATCCGGCAATAGTTTTCACAAGGAATTACCCTTATTTTTGCAGCATGAAATCGGAAACAAAAAGTTGGTTAACCTTAGTGCTCTTAGCTTGTATTTGGGGGTCATCGTTCATACTTATGAAAAGGGGTATGCAGACTGTAGATGGCGAACCGATTTTTACCGACATGCAAGTTGGGGCTTTACGTATGTTTTTTGCTGGTTCAATACTTTTACCCTTTTCCATAAAAGCTTTAAGGAAAATTAAAAAGGGGCGAGATATTCTTTTTCTTTTCATAGTTGGCTTCTGTGGCAATTTCATACCTGCGTTTCTCTTCACCTATGCAGAAACGTCGATTTCGTCTGGATATGCTGGAATGCTGAACAGCTTCACTCCTATTTTTACAGTAATCATTGGTTTTTTTGTTTTCAAAATACGTCTCAACACAGTACAAATAATTGGTCTCGCCATAGGAACCTTGGGCATGATTTTACTTATGTATTTTGGCCATTTAGAGCCGAATAACGGAGGATTAATCCATGTTTTGGCAATCGTTTTGGCTACATTCTTGTATGGCGTTAGTTTAAATACTATAAAACATAAATTAGGACATTTTACTGCCGTTGAAATAACTTCTGTGGCACTTTTACTGGTGTTAATTCCTGCACTAATTACAAACGGATATTTTGGAACCATTCAAACGATTCGTACAAATGAACATGCTTTTGAGGGGATAATTTATATCGCCATTCTCGGAATCGTTGGGACAGCATTTGCAGTAATAATTTTCAATCAAATTATAGCAATGCGAGACGCTCTTTTTGCCAGTAGCGTCACCTACTTTATCCCAATAGTGGCAGTTTTCATTGGTTTTGGTTTTAATGAAAGTATCAATTTAAGCCAAATTGGATCAATGTTTATAGTATTAATGGGCGTATTTTTTGTGAATTATTGGCCGCAACTTCAGCTGAAACGAAAGGCTCGTGAATTGAAAAAGCGTGGCGGGGTTATTTGAAGCTTGGGAATGGAACTGCTAGATGGAGCTATTTGAAGCCTTCGCATTGGACGTAAAAGATGGAGTTATTTGAAGTGCTTTTGCACATTTGGTTCTAACGGCATTTTTTTTCAAATGTGCAAAGCACTTCAAATAACCGACACAAACCAAGTCAATTAAAAAAAAATGACGCTTTGTTTGTGCTCTCAAAAGAAAAATGTATCTTTGCCGTCCAAATTAAGAACACAATTTAATTAAAAACAGCTATATGTACGCAATTGTAGAGATAGCAGGGCAGCAGTTTAAAGTGCAAAAAGACCAAAAGTTGTATGTTCATCGTTTGCAAGAAGAAACAGGAGCGAAATTAGAATTCGACAAAGTTTTACTAGTAGACAACGATGGAAAGATTACACTTGGCGCCCCGGCTATAGAAGGAGCTAAAGTTACCGCAGAGGTACTTGGCCATGTTAAAGGAGACAAAGTAATCGTTTTCCGCAAGAAGAGAAGAAAAGGGTACCGCAAGAAAAATGGTCACCGTCAGTCTTTTACTTCTATTGCAATTAAAAGCATTCAAGCTTAATTAAAAAGAAAGTTTAAATTTTTCGCTCCGGCGAAATAAAAAGATAAGACAATGGCACATAAAAAAGGAGCAGGTAGTTCAAGAAATGGTCGTGAATCAGCTAGCAAGCGTCTGGGAGTGAAAATCTTCGGAGGACAAGCAGCTATTGCAGGAAACATTATCATTCGCCAAAGAGGAACACAACATCATCCAGGTACTAACGTTGGAATTGGAAAAGACCATACGTTATTTGCTTTGACAGACGGTGTTGTAGAATTCCGTAGAAAAAAAGATAATCGTTCGTTTGTATCGGTTGTTCCATTTGAAACAGCTGAAGCATAACAATCTTCGATAGAAATTGAAAAGCGTCTCGGTTGAACTGAGACGCTTTTTTTTGTTTAGCGATTTTTAAAATCGTATTACTTTTAAAATAATTATTCAAGGGCAATTTATTAAATTCGCGCTCGAAAAGAATTGAATCACCATGCTTGAAATTACAAGAATCCGTAACGAAAAGGAAGCCATTTTGGAAGGCTTGAAGAAAAGAAATATAGATGCTTCTGCCATTCTAGATGAAATTTTGACCGCCGATACCGAATGGCGATCAAAACGAACTGAAATGGAATCCATCGCGGCTGAATTGAATGTGGTTGCTAAAGAAATTGGCGAACTTTTCAAACAAGGAAAAGCTGCCGAAGCAAATCAAGCAAAAGAAAAAACATCAAGTTTAAAAGAGAAAGAATCTGCCTTGAAAACAGAGGTTGAAAGTTTAGAAGCACAAATTCAAACTTTGCTTTATACTCTGCCAAACGTTCCAAATGAACTAGTAAAAGCCGGTAAAAGTGAATTGGATAACGAAACAGTTTATGAAGCTGGAGTTGAACCAAATTACAGCTTTGAACCTATTCCTCATTGGGAGCTGACCAAAAAATATGACATCATCGATTTTGAAATGGGTGTAAAGATTACTGGTGCTGGTTTCCCAGTTTACAAGGGAAAAGGTGCAAAGTTACAACGCGCATTGATCAATTTCTTTCTCTTGGAAGCTAGTAAAGCCGGTTATGAAGAATACCAAGTTCCACTGATGGTCAATGAAGCGTCAGGTATTGGTACTGGACAATTACCAGACAAGGAAGGCCAAATGTATCATAGTACAATTGATGATTTATATTTGATACCTACAGCTGAAGTTCCTTTGACAAACATCTACCGTGACGTAATTTTACCTGACGCAAATTTCTCTATCAAAATGACAGGATACACTCCTTGTTTCAGAAGAGAAGCTGGGTCTTACGGAAGCGATGTGCGTGGATTAAACCGACTTCATCAATTCGATAAAGTTGAGATTGTACGCATAGAACATCCCGATAATTCAGCTGCTGCTTTGGAAGAAATGATGGAGCATGTGAAAGGGTTATTGACAAAATTAGGACTTCAATTCCGTATTTTACGCCTTTGTGGCGGGGACACCGGATTCGCTTCAGCTATGACCTATGATTTTGAGGTTTATTCTGCAGCCCAGAAAAAATGGTTGGAAGTAAGTTCTGTTTCTCGTTTTGATACTTTCCAATCTACAAGATTGAAATTGAGATTTAAAGGTGAGGACAAGAAAACACAACTTTGTCATACATTAAATGGATCTGCACTAGCATTGCCTAGAATAGTCGCTGCACTTTTGGAAAACAATCAAACTGAAGACGATATCAAAATTCCAGAAGCTCTGCACTCATTTACTGGTTTCGATACTATTTCTTAAAAAGAATTTGGTTCCTTAATTAATCTTAAATTGATGGTAAAGCGTCGATTTTACTTTATATTTACATTAAAAAAAGTGAAATCAATATCTATTCTTTTCCTCTCATTTATTATTCTAGCCTCTTGTTCGGACGTCAAAAAATCTAGTCAATTGGCAACAATTGAGGACCTAACTCAAAAAATTCAAAGCATCAAACAAGAAGTTGTCGAAAACAGAGCTGATTCGGCTAGCAGCTACGCTGACAAATCCGAGCAAATTGAATTGAGGATTAAACATAATTATTTCCTCGATACTATCGATATGAAATTCGGCTCAAAAATGGATAGACATAAAAGCATGCGTAAAGCGCTTGCAAAATTGAAAACCAGATATGCCGACGTTATTTCTGGATGTGATGAAATGACTGAATCTTTGCGTCAGTTGCATCACGATATAGAAAACGGGGATGGTGACCGAGCCAAATATGCTGAATATTTAAATTACGAAAAAACGAAATTTGAACAACTAGAAGTACTTTCTAAAGAATATCTTGAATCGAAAAAAGTGAATATGGCTACTTATGAAGAACTGCATAAGGAGCTTGAAGATTTTTCTTTTAAACTTCAGGACGAAAATAAGAAAGGAAAATAATCGTTAACTCATTAATGAAAACTATCTTTTGCTTTTTACTTCTTTTGATCAGTTCCTTGACATATGCTCAGGGAAATGATGCGCAATTGGCAGATGCTTATTATGCAAGAGGCGAATATGAAAAAGCCATGCCATACAGCGAAAAGGTTTTTGATCGCGATCCTTCAAAGGCAAATTTTCTTCGTTTGCTCGATTGCTACAACCAAACGAAACAGCTGAAAGATGCTGAAAAACTCCTCAAACGTCAAGTAAGTGATATGCGGTTTGATTATGACTACCCGGTCATGTTGGGTCAGTTTTACGAAGACAATAACGAGGTTTCTAAAGCAGATAAAATCTACGAAAAACTAATCGATGACTTGCCAAATAACCCAAGCGCCATAATAAATATTTACAACGCTTTTCGAACCAAAAATAAAAATGATCTAGCTCTTCAAACCTTGGAAAAAGGGTTGAAAATATTAAAAACAAGCTACCCTCTTCAAATTCAATTTGCTGATCTATATGGCGCAACAGGCCAAACAAAGAAGATGATGGAATCCTACATGGATTTATTAGATAAATATCCATCTTACATTTCGTATGTTCAGAATGTTTTGGCTCGAAAAATAGAATTCTCAAATGACGAAAGCGAAGAATATAATTTTCTTAAAACGGCATTGCTTGAGAAAGTTCAGAAAGAACCCGAGAATATCACGTATAACAATATGTTGATTTGGCTTTTTATCCAAAAAAGAAACTTTAATGCCGCTTTGGTTCAAGTTCAAGCGATGGACTTACGAGAAGTTGGAGAAGGTTCAAGAGTCTTTGATCTTGGGAAAATGTGTCTTGAAAACAAGGAGTATGTTGTTGCTCGTAAAGCATTTAAATATGTTATCGATTTAGGTAGCGACAAACGTTTATTTTATCCAGCAGAAATTGCCCTGTTAAATACTCGTTACGTCGAAGTCACTACAAACAGAAACTATTCTCCACAAGATGTTCAAGACGCGATTTTGGAATATGAAGGAACTTTAACTCGTTTAGGCTACAAGAGAAATACGCTGGATTTGATCCTGGAATTAGCACATATTGAAGCGTTTTATGGGGGAAAGCCGCTATCTGCAATTGATAGGCTAAGCAAAGCTCTTGAGATTCCTGGATTAACAGACATGCAAAGAGCTGAAACCAAAATGCAGTTGGCTGACATTGATGTTTTGAATGCCGACATTTGGGAAGCTTCTATCTACTACATGCAGATTGATAAAGATTTCAAATACGAACCGATAGGTCAAGAGGCGAAATTTAAAAATGCACGTATTTATTATTACGACGGTGAATTTGATTTCGCTCAATCTCAACTTGATGTTCTAAAACAATCCACTACAAAGTTGATTGCTAATGATGCCATGCAATTGTCCTTATTGATAACTGAAAATTACGGTTTGGATAGTAATTATGAAGCAATGTACTGGTTTGCGAAAGGTGATTTGCTGATAGAACAACATAAATACGACGAAGCTTTTGTCTATTTCGACAGTATTCAAACTGTCTACAATTACCATTCCCTTGGCGACGATATTCTTTTAAAGAAATCCTATGCCATGCAAATGCAAGGAAAGTGGACTGAAGCCGTCCAATATTTGAACGAGTTGTTGAAATACTACCAGTTCGACATTTTAGCTGATGATGCCGTTTTCCAATTGGGTGATATTTACCAGAATCAATTGAATGACAGCGAAAAAGCTTCGGAATATTACCGCAAAATTCTCTTTGACTATAAAGGAAGTTTATACACAATAGAAGCGAGAAAACGTTTCAGAATTCTCCGAGGCGATAAAATAAGCGATGACGAATTGTAGGTTTCACAAAACCAAACTCACTCATTAAACGTTTATTCAGTATGAAATCAATTATTCTATCATTAATTGTATTTGGGGCAATGGCCTGTCAAAATACAACTGCGAATGTATCAGCAGAATCGTCAGACAAATCCACAGAAAATCTTTCTCAAGAACCAATAGAAACCAACGCTGTAGCCTATTTTGCTAGCGGATGTTTTTGGTGTGTTGAGGCGGTTTTCGAATCCGTAAAAGGAGTTGGTGAAGTAGAATCCGGTTATTCTGGCGGAAGTGCAAAAGATGCTGATTATCAATCCGTAAGTAGCGGAACAACCAAACATGCCGAAGTTGTAAAAGTGTATTACGATTCAACTGTTGTTTCTTATTCCACCTTGCTTAAAGTGTTTTTTGGTTCACATGACCCATCTACAATAAATCAACAAGGTCCCGACCGAGGGACACAATACCGTTCAGCAATATTCTATCAAAATGATCAAGAAAAACAATTGGCCGATGAGTACATTGCTCAGCTTTTAAAAGAAAAGAAATTCTCGAGAATAACGACGGAATTAGTCCCTTATGAGAAATTCTACATCGCGGAAGAATATCATCAAAATTACGAAAGACTGAATCCAAATCAAGGATATGTTAGAGCAGTTTCTATTCCAAGGTTGAATGCTTTTAAAGCAAAATTCCCGGAACTACTTAAGTAATTGGAGGAGCTGTGTGCCGGCTATTTGAAGCCTAACGGCATTGGACGTATACAACGCTTAAATTTGAAGTGCTACGCACATTGAAAAATTCTTTAATGTGCGTAGCACTTTAAATAGCTGGCACAATACACATCAATGTGCGAAGCACCTCAAATAACCGACACAATACGCATCAATCCTCGCAGCACTTCAAATAACTCAATGTTACACATCAAATAATTAATTAATTTTGTCCAAAAAAAATGGCGGTAAAATCAAAAAAAGCATCAGAAAGTAAAGCAATAACTACAAAAGTTGTTTTACCAAATGATACGAATACACACAACAACCTTTTTGGAGGTCAGCTTTTGGCTTGGATGGACGTTATCGCAAGTATAGCAGCACATAGGCATTGTAAACGAGTTGTTGTAACAGCATCCGTAAATAATGTTTCTTTTAATCACCCTATTGCACATTCATCTATTGTAACATTAGAGGCAAAGGTTTCACGTGCTTTCAATACTTCTATGGAAATTTTCATCGATGTTTTTGTTGAAGATTTTGTAACTGGCGAACGCATTAAATGCAATGAAGCCATTTATACTTTTGTTGCGGTTGATCAAAACGGAGGAAGCATCCCAGTTCCAGAATTAATCCCTGAAACAGAAGAAGAGATTCAACGCTTTGAAGGTGCATTAAGAAGAAAACAATTGAGTTTAATCCTAGCCGGAAAAATGAAGCCTTCTGAGGCAACTGAGTTGAAGAAATTGTTTTTGGGAGAGTAAGAAAATCAGATAACAAAAAAACGGGCGACCCATATGGATCGCCCGTTTGTATTTTAATAGATTTCGATTATTCTCCTGCTTCTGAATCAGAACCTTCAGCTGCTTCCGCCGCTGCTTCTTCTGCTTCCGCTTCTTCTTCTTCATCAACAGATACTCTAGAACGAGCAACTGAAACGATAACTGCATTTGCAGCATCTAAGAATTTCACTTTATCATTAGCGATATCTTTGATACGGATTGCTTGACCAATACGCAAGTTTGTAATGTCAACAACAATTGCTTCTGGTAAATCTGCCGGTAAAGCTTGAATGCTCAAACGACGGAAGATTTGCATCAAACGTCCACCGTTCAAAACACCTCTTGAATTTCCTGTCAAACGAACTGGTAAACCAACTTTCACTTCTTTCTTATCATTTAATTCTAAGAAATCAACGTGTTGGATTGTACCTTTAACTGGATGCTGTTGCAATTCCTGAATGATACCAACTGCCTTTTTACCATCAACGTCCAATTCTACTTGGAATACATCTGGTGAGTAAACAATTTTCTCAATGTCATTTGCTTTTACAGCGAAGGCAGTTTGTTCTCCTTGACCGTAAAGCACACAAGGAACTAAACCTGCGTCTCTCGTCGCTTTCGCTCCTTTTTTCCCTACGTTCGCTCTAAGCGAACCGCTCAATTGTACTTTTTTCATTATTTATGTTTAAGATATTACAAAATGTGAACTGATGGATTGATTATTAACCATTCTTCGAATTACATCAGCGAATAAATCAGAGACTGTACATACTCTGATTTTATCACTTTTTTGTTTCAAAGGAATGGTATCGGTAACGATCAATTCCGTCAATTTTGATTTTTCGATGCGTTCGTATGCTGGGCCTGATAAAACAGCATGTGTACAAAATGCTCGAACGCTCAAAGCGCCCTGCGACATAAACAAATCAGCTGCTGCTGTTAATGTTCCTGCTGTATCACACATATCATCTACCAAGATAACATCTTTGCCTTTCACATCACCAATCACGGTCATTTCGGCAACTTCATTTGGTTTTCTTCTTTGTTTGTGACAAAGTGCCAAACCTATTTCTAATTTCTTCGCGTAAGAATTTGCTCTTTTCGCTCCACCTGCATCTGGCGCTGCCATGATAAGGTTTCCAGTATTTAAATTTTTAATTTCTTCCAAAAAGATAGTTGAAGCAAATAAGTGATCAACTGGCACTTCAAAGAACCCTTGAATTTGATCAGCATGCAAGTCCATTGTCATAACTCGATCTACTCCAGCCGACATTAACATGTTTGCTACTAATTTAGCACCAATTGCAACACGTGGTTTGTCTTTTCTGTCCTGACGAGCAAATCCAAAATATGGAATAACAGCAATGATTTTTCTAGCAGAAGCTCTTCGAGCCGCATCGATCATTAAAAGCAATTCAAATAAATTCTCGGTTGGAGGCATTGTACTTTGAACAATAAATACATCTTGTCCACGCACAGTTTCTTCGAATGACGGTTGGAATTCCCCATCGCTAAAGTCTACAACTTTTACATCTCCTAAAGAAATACCGTACTTTTTAGCAATTTGCTCTGCTAAACCATTTGATGCTCTTCCTGAAAATATTTTTACTCCGATCGACATGCCTATCTCTTTTGAGGGTGCAAAGATAAGTTAACTATCTGAATATCGGAAATAAAACGGATGCATATTGTGGAGTTATTTGAAGGCTTTGGAATTGGATGTGTGTGGTGTAAGTTATTTGAAACCTTCGGCATTGGACGTATACAACGCTTAAATTTGAAGTGCTTCGCACATTAATAAATTCCGCAATGACCAAAGCTCTTCAAATAACTGGTACAATGTACGTCCAATGTGCGCAGCACTTCAAATAACCGACACAAAGCTCATCCAATCTCCACAGGACTTATCGCTTGAATTTATTTCCTCTATGTTCGGTTTGCTTGAGGTAGTTTGAAAAATAATTTAGTTGTGAAACTATATCCACGCAATGACGCCGCATTTTTTCAAATTCAGTATTTGTGATCAATTCCAAATCCATCGCTCGGTATAATTGCGACCTTAACTCGTCGGCACTGCCAGAAGAATAAGATAAAAACAAAATAAACTCCTTAGTTCCTTGTCGACCATGACCTTCTGCAATATTATCCATCACACTTCCAGCAGTTTTGAAAATATGATTGACTAAGAATCCGAATTTTCTATCGTCTTTTTCCATTAAAAGTTGATACAAATCTTTGTTCAAGAGTCTGGAAGTTTGCCAAACTTTAAGTTCTTCAAAAGTAGAATAAGTAGCCATTTTTTAACTTTTTACTATTAATTTAGTGAGAATTATCATTACAATACAAAAATTGGGCGTTGTTTATTGAGTTATTTGAAGCCTTCGGCATTGGATGAACTGTGTGGAGTTATTTGAAGCCTTCGGCATTAAAAAATGTGCGGAGCACTTCAAATAGCGGTCAAAAACCACTTTCAATGTACGCAGCACTTCAAATAACCGGTACAATACTCATCCAATAAATATGTGTTACAGTAACTCCCTCACCTCAAAAAACGTCGATCTTTCTAAAAAGTACAAGAAAGAAATACCATCAGAAATAGCTGAGGAGCCTCTATTTCATGCAAGTGGATTTTCATTTCCAGAATGGCGAGTCGTAACGAAAGAACCCCACATTTCTGTAATGAACTGGGGGCTCATTCCGCATTGGTTTACGGGTGGAAATTGGACTGAAATTGCTTCCAAAACTTTAAATGCTAGGAGTGAAACGGTACTTGAAAAAGCTTCTTTTAAACAATTAATTGGCAGAAATCATTGTATTATTCCATCAACTGGATTTTTTGAATATCAAACAAGAGGAAAAGAAAAAGTACCCTATTTTGTCTATCCAAAAAAAGACAAATTGTTTTCAATGGCTGGAATTTACGATGAACATCTGGATACCAAAACTGGAGAAAAAAAATACTCATTCTCCATCATAACCTCAGAGGCAAATGAATTCATGTCAGAAATACACAATTCGAAAAAACGAATGCCGATAATGCTAAACGATGAGCAAATTGATGGTTGGCTCCATGCTTCAGAAAATGAAGTGAAACAATTCTTTGAAAAAACTCCGAACGAACTATTTGCGGGGCATACGATCGATCCGAAACTTTTGAAAAGCGCAAACCGCAATACGCCAGAGATTCAACAAGAGTTTATAATTACTCGTTTCGAGCAAGGAAGTTTATTCTGAAATAATTTCGTGTTCTAAAATTTCATCCACCGCATCTTGATAATCTTCTAAAGTCCTCGCTTTTTTTATCTTTTTTAGTGGCTTTTTTATGTCTTCAAAAAGAATAGAGAAATACTCCCAGTAGGAATACATCTTTAATAAAACATTCGTTGAACCCGAAAGAGCTGCCGAAAATTCTTGGAACAATTCATCATGAAAGGATCTAAAAATTTCGTTTTTATTATCGGGCAATTTTGAACTCTTATTTTTGATTTTACTGGGTAAAAATGGATCTGCAATCAATCCTCGACCAATCATCCAATGATCTAAAGTTGGGAATCTTTCCACCAAAGCCTCATATGCCTCTACTGAAGTAATGTCGCCATTGTAATAAATCTTGTGACTTGTGGACTTAAGACAATTCTCAAATGAATCCAAATCAACTGGACCCTTGTAAAGTTGTTTTCCAATTCTAGCGTGGATAGCAATATTCTTAATAGGATATTTTTCTAATAAAGGAAAAACATCTAAAATCTCGGTTGGATTCTCATAACCCATTCGCATTTTCATCGACACAATTATGTCTGATTCTGCATGAACTTTTTCCAAAATACCATCGATTCTATTGGCATCGGCTATTAATCCAGAACCCATGCAACGCTTTGTTACCATTGGATACGGACATCCTAAGTTCCAATTAAGCTCTTTATAACCCAAAGATTGAACGTACTTGGCAACGAATAGAAACTCATCTGCATCGTTCGTCATGATTTGAGGAATTACGTTGAGCATATTATTATTTGTCGGTAAAATATCTCTTTCGTAGGCTGATTTAATTTCCAACTTTCCATTCAAACGAATGTACGGTGAGTAATACGTATCAATACCTCCAAAATGCCGATTCAAAGCATTCCGAAATCGAAAATCTGTGAAGCCTTGCAATGGCGATGAAAGTAAAACGTGTTTGTTTTCCAAAGTTAGTCTGAGTGCTATTAATTTTTATTTCGACGGAAAATTCCGCCTTCCTCTTTTTTCTTCTTTTGGTTTTTTGAAACATTCCATTTGCTTTCATTGATCATTACGTACCGAAGAGAAATGAAAAGTGTATTGGTTGGAAAATCAAACTGTGGATCAGATAAAAAATGAAATCCTGTTTGTAAATGAAACTGTTGAAGTTTATATCCAATTACTGGAGCGACCCCAAAACGATAATTATAAAAATCAGTTCGGCAAACAATGTTCGCACCATAGGTTAAATCCAAACGACCCAATTTAAACCAATAACCGACATCGTAGCCAAGTACATTTTCTAAAAAATTATAATTGGCGCCTAAACGAACTGCGTGTGTTTTTGGTTTTTTCCAAGTTACCCGTTTCCATTGTTTCTCGCCACCAATTTCCAAAACCATGAATTTACCTCTTTGCACACCAATATATGGTCCAGATTTGGTGACATTCACTTTTTTGATATTGAAAATATTGTCGAGAGGTTGAATCCTAACGACATCAAAAACTTCTTTCTGAGACCAGACAAAGGCTGACAAAAAACAAAAAAGTGAAACGAGAATCTTACTCATATTTTTTATAGATATCGTACAATTCAATTGCATCTTTTGGCTCCATGCCCAAACTATCTGCAATTTCTTTTGCTCGGAAAACTTGTTGAACTGTCAAGCCTGTACTATCCGATTCAGGCTTTAACGCATTTTCTATAAAAATAGTACTTGTTCGAAGTCCTGGCACAGTATAAAGTCCTACGGCTTTAACTGGTTTGTACAACATCGAATCATCTCTGGATTCTTGAGAAATTAAATCATTTTTTTCGGAATACGATTCTACAACCGATAATAGAACACTTAGAATTAGCAACATTTTAATCGCGCCAAATACTAATCCACCCATTTTATTCATCGGACTTAGAGCGGTGATTTTTACAACTTGCTCAATTGCCTTTCCAGCAAAGAAAACAATTGCCCCAATTACCAGAAATGTAATTGTAAATGCCGCAGGAGATAAGTAAGGACTATCTGCCTCAAAACTCGTTGACAATTTTTCTGAAGCATAATCAGAGAAGTGAACTCCAGCATATATTCCTACAAAAAAAGCCAAGAGAGTAAATATCTCAATAATAAATCCTTTCTTAAAGCCTTTCCATGCAGCGTAAGCTAAAGGAACAAGCAAAACGATGTCGATAAAATTCATGTACAAGAATACGTAAAGAAGTTCACAAAAAAACGGCTTTAGAAAAAAGTTCTAAAGCCGTTTTTGTTAATGTGTTCTATGCTAATTAATCACAATCAGATTTCAATGTAGTACTAAACATCAAATCAACTTCTGACCATAATTTAGACTTCCCATCAGTACTTGTGTGAAGGTCTTTGCAAATTGTATTCAAAGCGTTGATTGCTGGAATAGCGTCCCAAGCCGCTACATCAATTGTCGATGTAAAATCAAATTTACCATCTTCAAAGGTATATTTTCCATTTACCGGCTTCGTCATTCCGTTCATCGTAACATCAAGTACTGCATCTCCATTTTCACCTAAACTCACAACTTTACCTGTCAATTGCTCAGTAGAAATAGTTCCGAAGAAGTGTTTCATAATTTTACCATCTCTTTCCTCATTTTGCGAGTTTATTGAAGAAATAGGAATAGAAAAACTTAAACTTGATAATAACATCATCGCATCGTCCGACTCTAATGTCCCGTCAACATTGATTTCAGCAAAAGTTCCCTTGACAGGTGCCTTTTCAGTGAATTTAAATGCCGTCCACTCCATTGTTGTTGAACCCGGATTATAAGAGTAAAAACAAGTTGGGCTCTCATCCTCGGTTTCTACTGTTGGTGTTGTTTCATCTGCACATCCTACTAGCAAAATCGCTGCAGAAAAAGCAATTGCAATATTTTTAAATTTTTTCATGATCATACGTTTTCTACTAAGTTAACAAGTATATTGCTTCTCCTGTTCGAAATCCTTAAGAATATTTGTGAAGAAAGCGTGTTTTTAACAATCCTTCTGACAAGTGGAATGTGTACTTTTACGCCGTGGATTACGAAATTGAAATACGCTTTCAGAAATTAAAAACCCATTTGGAAACCCAATTTGGGGAAGGAATGGATGTTCAAGCAATTCTATTCCTTATTGGAGTTGATGAATTTGGTTCTGGACATCGCACTTTTTCCAAACAGGAAAAAACAGACTTGCTACACATTGCGATATGCACTTTGCTGGAGCCTATGGGTTATTATGAATTCATCGAACGTGATGCCGAAAATTGGCCACATTTCAAATTAATCAAACCACTTCCTCCATTAAATGATAGAGAACAGCAGCATCTTATGAAAGAAGCTATGCTAGATTACTTCATTGCAAATGGAATTTATAAGGAAGAATTGAATTCAAACTGAAAACTTATCTTTACACCTTTATTTATTAAAATTTAGAATGGACATCCTTATTCAAGCCGCACAACTTTTACTTTCACTATCTATTTTAGTAGTATTGCACGAGTTCGGTCACTTTATACCTGCTAAAATATTCAAAACACGAGTTGAAAAATTCTACCTTTTCTTTGATTGGAAATTTTCAATTTTTAAGAAAAAAATCGGTGAAACGGAATGGGGAATTGGTTGGTTGCCTTTGGGCGGTTATGTGAAAATTTCCGGAATGGTAGATGAGTCAATGGACACTGAACAAATGGCTCAGCCAGCTCAACCATGGGAATTTCGGGCAAAACCAGCTTGGCAGCGTTTGATTATTATGCTTGGTGGTGTAACTGTAAATCTAATCCTTGGTTGCTTGATATACATTTTGGTCATCTTTACTTATGGTGTGGAGAAAATGAATCCAAACGATGTTACTGCTGGTCTTTCGGTAACTCCAATGCTGGAAAAATACGGATTTCAAACTGGAGATGTCGTTCTAAAAGCTGGAGACAAAGTAATAGACAATGCTAAAGATGTGAACAAGGAAATTATGCTTCGTGGAGCAAGAACCTTCGTTGTGAAACATCAAGATGGGAAGACAGAAAATTTAACCTTGCCTGAAGACATCGACTACAATTTATTCAAGTCAGGAGCAATGGTTCCCTTTAATTTCCGAATGAAAAGCAATGTCGTTGATTCTATTTTACCAAAATCGAAATCGAATGCAAATGGGATTTTAAAGAAAGGCGATATACTGCTTAATATTGGGTCTCACGATATTGAGTATTTTGATCAAACTGTCTCTGCTCTTTATGAAAACAAAGGTAAAAAGGTAGATATTACCATTGCCCGCGGAAATGACACCCTGGTCAAAAACATAATGGTATCTAAAGAAGGCACAATTGGTTTTGCGCCAAAAGATGCAAACTACGATCTTGACACGAATAAACTACAACTAGTTAATTATAGTTTCGGACAAAGTATTTCTGAAGGAACCTCATATGGGATTCAAACTTTAAAAGATTATGCGTCCCAATTGAAATATATCTTCACCAAAAAAGGAGCGAGTTCTATTGGTGGATTTGGAGCTATTGGAAAACTCTTCCCTCCAACTTGGGATTGGCAAATCTTTTGGTTGAATACGGCATTAATTTCTATCATCTTAGCTTTCATGAATATTTTACCAATTCCAGCTTTGGATGGTGGCCACGTCGTTTTCTTACTCTATGAAATTGTTACTGGTAAGGAGGCACCTCAAAAAGTTCTTGAATATGCACAGTACGTTGGATTTGCTATTTTGTTGACGCTCATGGTCTACGCAAATGGAAACGATATCTACAAAGCTATTTTTGGCAGCTAAGTCTTAGCGCGGCATAGATCGTATTTTTCTCTTGTAAATCTGGCATAGTTGTAGTACATTGGTTATCCAAAAACTTAAAACTTGCATCATGAAAAAACTTATTTTTTCGGCATTAGCATGCCTTACGGTACTTTTTACCTCTTTCGGTCAATTTAAAGAAGGTCATATAAAATATGATTTAGAAATTAATATGGACCCTGATGATCCATCGGCAGAAATGATGTCCACTATGATGGAAGGATCTACATTAGATATCTATTTCCAGAATCAAAATTCTCGTTCTGAAATTCAGATGGGTAAAATGATGAAAATGGTCGTTGTGGTTGAGGCTGAATCAGGAAATACACTTACATTGATGTCTGGATTATTTGGTAAAAAAGCTATTCAAGCCAATATCAATGATGATGATTTAGGGAATAAAGATGAGGAATTGGATTATGAGATTAAACTCGTTAACGAAACGAAAACTATAATTGGTTACACTTGTAAAAAAGCAATTTTGACAAATAAACAAGACGGTACCGAGATGACAGCATGGTATACCGATGAGTTTAATGTATACAAAAAAGGGATTAATTTCATGCAAGAACAAATACCTGGAGCACCCTTGGAATTTGAAATGGATATGAATGGCCTTGGATTGAAAGTAACAGCTACAAACATTGAAAAATCATTGAGTTCTAAAGGCTTATTTGATTTGTCCGTTCCGAATGGATATGACATTACATCCCTTGATGAATTAAACAAAATGGGAGGTCAGTAAAAAAAAGGTTTGAACAAAAAAAGCGTCTTGAATTAACCGAGACGCTTTTTTTATTTACTGTTTAAAATTATTTCAATTTCGAGAATTTCGTTTCTGTTATTCCTGATTCTTTGATTACTCGAACAACGTATTGCCCAGTCGATAAATCACTAATATTCAAAGGGATATTGTGTTCTCCAGCTGATAGATTGTTATCGAACAAAACAATTGATTCAGCTCCTGTCATATCGTAAGCCACAATTTTTACCCATTCGTTTTCAACCATTAATCTTATCGTAGTTTGATTAACACTTGGATTTGGATAAAGCAATAATTTCGCTTTCTCATCTTTCTCATTTTCATCAATTCCAAGATTACATGAGCCTAAAACTGGATAGAAAGTTACGGTGTGTTCAAACAAGGTTTGAATTTCAACCGGGTCAACAACGAACCAATCCTTCAAAACTGATGCATAAACATCTCTAAAATCAATTTGCATTGGAACGCCTGCTTGTCCTTGTAAAACATTTGGAATAGTTGGGTTTGCACCAATAATTTGAGCATTTAAACAAGACCCAAATAAAAACAATGGAGCCGCATCGCCGTGATCAGTTCCAAAACTTGCATTCGAAGCTATTTGTCTTCCAAACTCAGAGAAAGTCATACCTGCAACTCGGTTTGAAAGACCTAAAAGTTGCAAATCATCCTGGAATGCTGCAATTGCATCTGATAATGTTTTTAATAAATTGGCATGATCACCTGTTGTGGTTGCCATATCCACAGCTTGACCATCATGGGTGTCAAATCCATTTATGTTTAATACATAAACTTTCGTTTCTAACCCACCCGAAATCATTTGCGCAACATATTGAAGTTGTTTCGCTAAAGGGTTATTTGGATCGTATAAAGTTGAAAGGGTGGTTCCTGCGTTAGCCGCGGCATTTACCTGACTTCCGTATGCATTCGCTTGTCCAATCATCGTTGTTATGAACTCCATATTGGCACCATAATAGGTTCCATCGTTCAAGGCTGCGGAGGTTTGCAAGGAAAAAGTATCAAAAGGATTTTCTACGGAATGCGAGAAATTTCCCATTATTCCTTGACAGGTTGCCGATACTTCGTAACCCATTGTAATCGCAAACGGATCTTCATAAGTTGAATTTGGATAAGCATCAGGAAAATTTGGATAAGCATTATCAAATGGTCGACCAATCCAACCTGTAGTATTTGCTGGATCCATCATTCCTGACGTCCAAATATCCATAGACCGGAAATGGGAGCGATTCTGCTCTGGATAACCAACATTTTGAATTACAGATAATCGTCCTGCATCAAACATGCTCTTCATTCCTGTCATGGCTGGGTGCAAACCAACAGCTGAAGTCAAAGGAAGAACTTGGGTTTCTGGAATTAATATATTTGAACGTTGAACTGATAAGTTAGAATATTGATCTCTTGGAATTACTGTGTTCAATCCATCATTTCCTCCATTCAATCGAATAATAACCAAAACTCTGTTCTCTGCTACTTTTGCATAACCGAATAACTTCTTGTTTACGGCTTGCATTTTCATATTGTTCACTAGTAATGGAGTTGCTACTCCGGCTAATGATACGTTTTTTACAAAATGTCTTCTTTTCATAATTTCCTCTTTTCAGATAATTAAATGGTTTGAAATTCAGCCATTTTAAATAATCTTGATAATACTAACTCTACTCGAATTCGAACTGGATCCGCAACTGTAAGATTGTTCGGATCTGCTGTATAATCATTGTATTGTATCGTCCATTCGAAGTCTGGAAGACCATTTGTTAAAATCGCTTTTAAGATAATCTTGTCGGCTGTCCCCAAAGATTTTGGGCAAAACATATCGGCAATATCATCGATTACACTAGGCGCATCGTTAGGAATGGACAAACCATTCACCACATTCAATGCATTTACCTTATAAAAATCTCCACCTACATCGATTCCACCATATTGAGTCAACCATGTTGCAAGGTCGAATCGTCCTTTTAAGTATGTTGAATTCAACCACAATTTGTAATATGAGGGTGCTTGATAATAAGCCGTCCAACCACCAACGCTTGGAGGTGCCATATAACTTTGACCTAAAACTCCCGCGAACCAGTAAAGATTCAAATACATCTCGTAATTAGTAGGAACCGTATAGGATGGTGCCGATGAGGATGCATTAAACCATGAAAAAACTGTTTCCATTGGACTTTTAATAAGCGCGCCACGTGCAGTAACATCATAGAAATGTTCGCTTTTTAATAACTGGTCCATTACTGGAAGAATGTTGAAATTATTTGCCGTCAACGTTTGAGCCATTTCGGCAATAACATTATTTAAAACGCTCGTTGTCAAATCATAATTAACAAAATAGCGATATAGTTTCTTGCAAATATATGTAGCACAAGATGGCTGTTGGAAAATGATATCTATGTAATTAGAATATTCATTTGCTCCTGCGCCGGCAACTGTTGCATTTCCAAAATGGTAAGATAGTTGCTTTGTTGTTCCATCATGAAAACTTGAGAAAAACACAGAAACAGGTGAACCTAGAGTAGCACTCCGAAGCCCATCAACTAAATAACCTGTAAATATTTTAGCCCCTTCTGCCACATCATCTTCAGTATATGTGGAATAATCTCCTGGACCAATTTGAGGTCCTTTTCCTAAAGTATATAATTCTAATAATTCCCTTGAAAAATTCTCATTTGGCGAATAAACATTGTTTGATGCTCCATTAAGAAAAAGTAACATAGCAGGATCGATTGTTACATCCTTCACCATCTGCTTAAAATTGCCCAAGGCATGTGTTCTTAGAATATTTAAATAGTTGTACGTTGCTCGTGAATCAAATACTCCTTCAACGGCAAAGTGATTTTGCCAAAACAAATTCATTTTTGCCGAAATGCTGAGGTCATTGGAATTCATTGTTTCCATTGTCCATGCCGCTAATGATTTATAACGAGCATTTTCGGTAGGCTGTGTATTTGGACCTGAATTATATGGGCTATTTACCCATGTAGTGCCAATTGGAGCAACCGCTTCATCAGGATCATATGCCAATGGAGGTGCAACGGCAGGAATGGTTAATAAAGATGCTACGGTAGCATTCATTCCATTCGTTACTGCGTCTTGAATTTGAGGGAAGGTTGGGCCGAACATGCATCTGCGAAGCAAATGAGCTGCTTCCGCTTTTGTCCAAGCTCCTGTATAAGGATTCATGTTTAAGGAAACAGGTTGGTCAACAATTACATCTGGAGTCATATAAGTGTATTTTACTGGAAATGTACAATTTTATTTTTTTATTCGAAAAAAATAATGGACTCATTATTAATAGGTTTATGTTTAAAACCTTATTCACTTCATAAGTTTTTTCAATTCTATGCGGTTAAACTTTGAGCCATTTTAAACAATGAAGACACGACCAATTCAACTCGAATTCGAACAGGACCAGAAAAACCTGTAACACCTGGATTGGCTATATAATCGTTGTACTGTATCGTCCATTCAAAGTCTGGCAAACCATTTGTAAGGATGGATTTAAGGTTATCCTTTTCAGCTTGGCTAACAGGTTTCGGACAAAAAACTACGCATAAATCATCTATTACTGAAATGGCATCATTTGGTATTGACAAACCATCAACAAGGGTTAAAGCATTTAATTTGAATGAATTTCCGTTATAGGTCACGCCTGATTGTTGAGTGTATTTCGACGCTATTTCAAAACGATTATTCAAACTTGTTGAATTCAACCAAAGCTTATAATAGGATGGTGCTTGATAATATGACGTCCAGCCACCAACACTCGGTGGACGTAGATATTCTTGACCCAGAGCATCGCAATAGGAGTTAATTCTAATGTATTGCTTATAATCTGTATCTAAGTCAAATAAAGGTGCACTCTCAGAAGCATTCAGCCACGAATAGATATTGTCAATAGGGCTTTTTATCACTGCACCACGAACGGCTATATCATAAAAATGTTGACTTTTTAATAGCTGAGTCATGACTGGCAAAATATTGAAATTATTCACCAATAATGTTTGTGCCATTATAGGTATTATTGTGTTCAACACATTGGTCGTCAAATCATAATTTACAAAAAACCGGTAGAGTTTTTTACAAATAAATGTGGCGCAAGCTGGATGCTGAAAAATAGTGTCAATGTAATATTCGTACTCAGCGGCTCCTAAGTCAGGAACTGTTGCAAAAGCAAAATGGTTGGATAAAGTTTTTAAAGATGTATCGTGTCTACTAGGAGTAAAGATAGATGCTGTGGTCGTTAATGTGTCGCTTCGATATCCGGTTATTTGCCAACCTGATAATATTTTTGCCCCAGCCGCTACATCATCTTCAGTATAAGTCGAATAGTCTCCTGGTCCGATTTGAACGCCCTTACCTAAAGTATATAACTCCAACAATTCGCGAGAATAATTTTCATTAGGTGAATTGCCAGTATTTGATTTACCATTCAAGAAAATTAACATGGCAGGATCTATCGTCATGTCTTTTATCAACTGACGGAAATTACCTAAAGCATGCGAACGTAATAACATCAAATAGTTATATGTAGCCCGCGAATCTCCAACGCTGTATAGCGCAAAATGATTTTGCCAGAACAAACACATTTTCTCAGATATATCGAAAGCAGTAGAATTTAATCTTTGATTCGTCCAAGCTTTCAACGACCGGTATCTTGCATTTTCAGTTGTCTGTGGATCAATTAAGTCATAAACGGTATTCACCCAAGTAGTTCCAAAAGGTGCCACAGCCTCGTCAGGATCGTAAGCTAAGGGTTGTGATGTTAGCGCTGGGATGGTCAACAAAGTCGCCACAGTATTATCCATTCCATTGCTCACTGCATTTTGGATTTGCTGAAAAGTTGGTCCGAACATGGTTCTTCGCAACAAATGTGCAGCCTCAGCAGCAGTCCATGCTCCAGTATATGGATTCATGCTTAAAGAAATGGGTTGACTAACAATTATATCTTCAATCATAATCTAAATTGAATCTGGAATTTACAACTATTTGTCTAGAAAATTAAAATTTCTTTTAAGTCCTTCAAATTTAGTTCGCTTAACTGCGCTATTTTTGAATAGATTAGAAAAAACCTCTTGTGTCAAATCTTGCCAATCTGATTTATTCATTTCCATTAGTTCAGCGGAAGGCCGAAAACGATTTTCTTGATGTGGTTTGGAGAATCTATTCCAAGGGCAAACGTCCTGGCAAATATCACAGCCAAACATCCAGTTCTCCATTTTTCCATTGAATTCTGAAGGTAGTATTTGATCCTTAAGTTCAATTGTTAAATAAGAAATACATTTTGACCCATCAACAACATAAGGTTCAACAATTGCATCTGTAGGACAATCATCGATACATTTTGTGCAAGTGCCACAATAATCTCGGATTGGACCATCGGGTTCTAATTCTAAATCAATAATCAATTCGGCTATGAAAAAAAATGATCCGTGTTTTGGGTTAATTAAATTGGCATTCTTCCCTACCCAACCTAAACCACTCTTTTTCGCCCAGGCTTTATCCAAAACGGGAGCTGAATCAACAAAAACTCTACCTCCAACTTCTCCAATTTCATCCTGAATGGCTTGCATAAATTCCTTCAATTTATCCTTGATGACAAAATGATAATCTTCACCGTAAGCATATTTGGAAATTTGCGGTGCTTCTGGATTTTGGTTTTCTTCAGGAAAATAATTAAGTAATAACGAAACTACAGATTTCGCTCCTTCTACAAGTTTTGTTGGATCCAATCGCTTGTCGAAATGGTTTTCCATGTAACTCATTTTTCCATGGAAAGATCGTTTTAACCAATCTTCTAAACGTGGTGCTTCTTCTTCAAGAAATTCTGCCTTAGATATCCCACAAAAGAAAAAGCCCAATTCCTGGGCCTTTTGTTTTATAAATCGTGTATTTTTCTCGGTATTCAAAATACTTTTAAAATAAACCGCCTTGACTCCAGCCTTTATCGAAGCCTAAATGCTTAAATGCTTTTTCGGTAGCCTTTCTTCCTCGCGGAGTTCGCATTAAAAAACCTTCTTGAATTAAAAACGGTTCATAAACTTCTTCCAAGGTTCCAGCATTTTCACCTATTGCAGTTGCAATTGTGGTTAAGCCAACTGGACCCCCATTGAATTTTTCTATAATCGCAGAAAGCATTCTATTGTCCATTTCATCAAGCCCGTTCTTGTCAACGTTCAAGGCCTCTAATCCATATTCTGTGATATCTAAAGTAATGGTTCCATTTCCTTTAATTTGAGCAAAATCTCTAACTCGTCGCAATAAAGCATTTGCAATTCTTGGTGTACCTCTGCTTCGACTTGCTATTTGGTAGGCAGCTGTTTCTTCAATTTCTATATTCAATAATCCAGCCGAACGTTCAACGATGTTCGTCAAGGTTTTCGTGTCGTAATAATTTAATCTTGAATTGATTCCAAATCTCGCGCGAAGAGGTGATGTTAAAAGACCTGAACGCGTAGTAGCGCCTATTAAAGTGAAAGGATTTAAACTAATTTGCACCGTTCTTGCATTTGGACCACTATCGATCATAATGTCAATGCTATAATCCTCCATTGCTGAATACAAGTATTCTTCAACTACTGGCGACAATCGATGAATTTCGTCAATAAACAAAACATCCCCGGTTTCAAGATTGGTTAACAATCCAGCTAAATCACCTGGTTTATCCAAAACAGGACCGCTAGTAACCTTAAACCCCACATTGAGCTCATTCGCAATGATATTTGCTAAAGTTGTTTTACCTAGTCCAGGAGGCCCATGCAAAAGGACATGGTCTAGAGGTTCATTCCTTAAGGTTGCTGCTTTTACAAAAATTTCTAGATTCTCAACGATGCTCGGTTGACCGGCAAAATCATTCAAACGTTTTGGTCGCAAGACTTTATCATAGTCCTGATCGCCATTTTGTTCGGCTTCTTCGCGATAATCGAATGATTCTTCCACTTGAAATTATTTGCTCAAAAATACAAAAACCTTTCCATCCCGATAAACGTCGGAAGGAAAGGCTTTTGAAAGTTTTAAATGTTTTTAATGTTCTTCTTCGCCTTCAGCCAATGGAACAATCTGAGGAATAAAGTCAACCTCCGATCCTGGTTTAGAATAGTCATAAGGCCATCTGTAAACAGTTGGCAATTCTCCTGGCCAGTTACCGTGGATATGTTCTACAGGTGTTGTCCACTCCAAAGTATTTGACCTCCATGGATTTTGAGGTGCTTTTGGCCCTCTGTAAATCGAGTAGAAGAAATTGAACAAGAACAACAATTGACCAATTGCTGCTATTATTGCGAAGAATGTAATGATGACATTCAAGTCCATAATCATATCCAAAGCATTTGTGTCGAATTCATTATATGCTGAATAATCATAGTAACGTCTTGGTGCTCCTGCTAATCCAACAAAGTGCATTGGGAAGAATACTCCATATGCTCCAACGATAGTTACCCAGAAATGAGCATAACCTAAACGCAAGTTCATCATTCTACCAAACATTTTTGGGAACCAATGATAAACACCAGCGAACATACCTAATACTGCCGACATACCCATTACAATGTGGAAGTGAGCAACAACAAAATAAGTATCATGAACTGCAATATCCAAAGCCGAATCGGCAAGGATAATTCCAGTTACACCACCTGTGATGAACGTTGAAACCAATCCAATCGCAAACATCATTGCTGGCGTCAAGTGCAAAGAACCTTTCCAAAGAGTAGTTAAGTAATTAAACACTTTTACTGCAGACGGAATCGCTATCAATAAGGTTGTAAATACGAAGACTGAACCTAAGAATGGATTCATCCCTGTAACGAACATGTGGTGACCCCATACGATAAACGAAAGGAAACCAATTGCCAAAATAGAACCAATCATTGCTCGGTAACCAAAGATCGGTTTACGTGCATTGGTTGAAATAATTTCTGAAGATAATCCTAATGCCGGAAGTAATACAATATAAACTTCAGGGTGACCAAGGAACCAGAACAAATGCTGATACAACAAAGGAGAACCACCGTGATTGGTCAACATTTCACCTCCAACAATAATGTCAGATAAGTAAAAACTTGTTCCTGCTAAACGGTCCATCATCAACAATAATGCTGCTGACAACAAAACTGGGAAAGAAAGCACACCTAAGATAGCTGTTACAAAGAACGCCCATATTGTTAATGGCATTCTGGTCATTTTCATTCCTTTTGTACGCAAGTTCAATACTGTAACGATGTAATTTAAAGATCCAATTAATGAAGATGCAATGAATATCGTCATAGAAACCAACCACAAAGTCATACCTGTTCCTGATCCACTTACTGCCTGAGGAAGCGCTGATAATGGAGGGTAAATTGTCCAACCGGCCATTGCTGGTCCTGATTCAACAAACATAGAACATAACATGATTACTGATGAAATCAAAAAGAACCAGTAAGATAACATGTTCAAGAATCCAGACGCCATATCCCTAGCTCCCAACTGTAATGGAATAAGCATATTAGAAAATGTGCCTGATAATCCACCTGTTAAAAGGAAGAATACCATGATTGTACCGTGGATAGTCACCAATCCCAAGTACATATCCTCTTTCATCACTCCTCCTGGTGCCCATTCTTCTCCTAAGAAGAAAGAAACGAAATCAGAAGCTTCACCTGGCCAAGCCAATTGAATTCTGAAAAGGATAGACAAAATCATCGCCACAATTCCCATGAAGACAGCAGTCATCAAAAACTGCTTACCAATCATTTTATGGTCCTGACTAAAAATATATTTAGAAACGAAACCTTCTTCGTGGTGTCCATGATCATCGTGTCCGTGTGAGTCATGATGTCCGTGTGCTTCGTGCGCTACTGCCGCCATTTTTATTCCTATTTAATTGATAAATTCTATTTAAACTACTGGTGTTACAGCTGTGCTATCCGCTGTTACTGTTTTGTCCGCTGCTGGTGCTGCTGGTGCAACAACCGGTTGAAAAATCGATTTAAAAGAACCTGGTCCTTTTTTCGCATTCATCCATGCGTCATATTCTCCTTTTGGTAAAACAACAACAATCATTTTCATTTTGTAGTGTGCTCCACCGCAAATTTTGTTACACATTAATATGTAATTGAACGCTGGGTTGTTCATTTTCTCACGCATTGCTTTCGTTGTAATATCTGGCGTGAATTTGAAACGAGTGACAACTCCAGGAACAGTATTCATTTGAGCTCTAAAATGCGGGAAGTATGCTGAGTGAATTACGTCTTTCGCTCTGAATGAAAACTCATAAGGTTGATTCTCACACAAATACAGAGTATCTTTTTGAATGACATCGTCATACGCCATTGCATCAATTTTACTATTATGCTTTTCACGCATTTGATGTAATAAACGAATCAAACGTTGCTTTCTGCTCAAATCTACAACCATTTTCTCACGATCATCAGGAACCATGATTAAGTTTTTATCATTCAGCTTAGATTCAATAGTTTTGATTCCATTAACACCTGTTTCCATGTGTGCAATTGCTGTATCGATAGAAGCAGTTGTCATCAAACCTAGTTCGTTTGCATCAGTTGTCAATTTGTAATCGAACTTGCCTAATTTATTGTCATCTCCAGAGTAACGCGCAGTCCAGTCAAATTGTTTTGAAAACAACTCAACATGAATAGCTTCTTTTCCAGATTGCGCAGTAATGTCACTCCAAGTTCTTAATCCTAAGATAATGATGACAGCTAAAACTACTGCAGGAACAATAGTCCAAATCATCTCCAATTTATTACTGTGTGGGAAATAGAAGGCCTTTACTCCTGGTTTCTTCGTGTATTTCCAAGCAAAGCCAAACAACAATGCATTGGTAACGAAAAACACAAAAATAATAATCCACAAATTTAGGTCTAACAACCAATCATATTCTTTTCCATGAACAGAAGCTGCTTCACCGCGACCTGTCCATCCAAATTCCATCATCAACCAAATGAATCCTAAAAACAAGAAAGCCATGAAGGCTAACATCAACTTACCATTCAAGTTGTTGTCTTGCGTTCCTACTTCAGACTCATCTGACTTGCTCATTTTCGAGGATAACTCATACAAACGCATCAACTGCGCGATGGCGATTCCTCCAAGGACAAGTGCTACTATTATTATCAATTTTGTTCCCATTTTCTAAACTTCTTTTTCGCTAATCTACTTCTAAATTAAATCTCGTGATGAATACTTTCGTCCAAGAACGGGTGATTCACCGGTGTAAGAGGTGCTTTTGATAAATTGGTCAGTACTGTTCGGATAAAGAATCCTGTTACTAACAATACCATTCCTATTTCTATCCAACCAATATGAGCCGTTGCTCCCATAGAACCTGCAGTTACCATAATCCAAACATCTAACCAGTGTCCAGCTAAAATCACTAAACCAACGAAAGTCAAAATACCATAATGACGTTTTGCATCACGTGACATTAATATTAACATCGGAAAAGCGAAATTGATTATAAACATGAAGAAATAAATGAATTTAAAATCTGCTATTCTCGCCAGGTAATAAGTTGTTTCTTCTGGAATATTCGCATACCAAATCAACATGTACTGAGAGAAGAATAAATACGACCATAAGAATGAAGTAGCGAATACCCATTTCCCTAAATCGTGAATATGACTTTCATTTACTTTAGGCATATAACCTAATTTCTTTAAATACAATGTCGTTAATACCATAACCACCATTGCAGAACACCACATACCTGCGAATACATACCATCCAAATAAAGTTGAGAACCAGTGAACGTCAATTGACATTAACCAATCCCACGCAGAAGTTGAACTAAACACAGCAAAGAATACTAAGAAAACTGCACCTTTTCTATAGTTGGTGAAGTGAATTTCCGTACCTCCAACTCTATCTTCTTCTAAAGATCTCTTTTTGAAACCTCTCAAGAAAATGAAATAAGTTGCCATATAAATCAAGGTTCTTATCCAAAAGAATGCTTTGTTTAAATATGCCGATTTTCCTGCAATAATTGGATCTGAAGCAACAACTTCTTTATCCATCCAAATATAAATGTGAGCTCCATCCATGAAGGTAATAATTAGCATAACGACTGCTAACAATCCCATTCCGTAAGGTAAAAAACCAGCTTGCGCTTCGATTATTCTTTTAACAGATGCGTACCATCCTGTTTCAGTAGCATATTGTAGAGCTAAGAAAAACAAAGCACCCAATCCAATTGCGAAAAAGTAAAATCCATTTACCAATCCGTTTGCCAACAAACGCTGACCCAAATTATGCTCTCCCATGTTAACGATAACTCCGATCAAGAGGCTCAATAAACCAATTGCCATCAGAATTAAGGTTACCATTTTTGCTTTATTTGCTATTTTGAATTCCATTTTTATAGAGTTAAAAGCGTTTTATTTAAATAGTTTTTGTTGAGTCAGAAACTGCAGCTGCAACTGCGGTTGCAGAACCATCAGCATTGAATTTACCATAATCTGGATTCATAAATTGGCGGACATAATGTACCAAAGTCCAAATCTCTCTTTTGTTCAAAATTGAAGAATGACCACCCATTGCATTCAAACCATAATAAATTGAATAGAATATTTGACCATCACCAATTGATGCGCGGTCTAAATAATTAGGAACCCCCGCATATGCGCCGCTAGCCATCATAGGACCATTTCCATCTCCTTTTTCTCCATGGCAATGCATACACTTTGAAGCATATAGTTCTTTACCTTTCTTGAACATTGCCTCTTGGTTCTCAGCAGTTAACTTTAAAGGATTTTTATCATTCACAGCCAAAGCATACTCATCTACAGTAGTTAATTCACTTCCATACATGCCATGAGTTTCCTTGAACGTAACATTCGCTTTTCGGAAATATGGAAGCATCAATAATACATTTTCTTTGTCGGTTCCAACATAAGGAATAGTATTCATTGGTGGAACCAATGCAGATACTTTCATCTTGATCTCAGAATTCTCACGGCCTCTAATTTCACCATAATCTACATATGGTTCAATGGCTGGTGAACGATACATATCTGGCATATATTCCAGTCCAGAGCTATCAGGATCACTTACACAAGAAGACATCAACAAAACTGTTGCTATTCCTAGTGTTCCTTTCACGATTGCCTTTACATTCATTTTCATCTGTCTTTTCTTTTTATTTTGTCAGACACATCTACCGAAGTAGATTCTTGGCAAATTATTTTAATTCTTTTTGATCTAATTCTACGATTCCTGTTTCTTTCAACATCCCTTGTAAATCATCTGCAGAGAATTTGCTATTCTCAGACAATCTGATTTCTATTACAAAACGGTCATCCGTCGTTCTTGGGTCAGGATTCTGTGGTGGAATTCCAGGAAGTGTTCTGTTTCTTAACATATAAGTAATCGCCATACCGTGAGCCGCACATAATACAGTGAACTCAAATGTAATAGGGATGAAAGCCAAAATGTTATCCAAATAAGTGAAATTTGGTTTACCACCTATGTTCATAGGCCAATCCACAACCATGAAATAACGCATTCCAATTGTTGCCAACAATAAACCTGTCAAACCATAGATAAAGGCCATAATGCCTAATCGTGTGTTTTTAATTCCGATGATTGGATCAATTCCATGGATAGGAAATGGAGAAAATACCTCTGATACTTTCACTCCTTTTGACACCAAATGCTTTGCCCCATCTTTAAGGACATCGTCATCATCGTACATTGCATAAAATATTCTCTCTGCCATGATTTGTCTTAATGTTCGTTATTGTTTTCGTTAGCTGAATGACCATGATGTGTATCAGGTGCATTTTTATAAGATTCTCCTGAACTCTTCAAAATTGTTTTTACTTCATTCAACGCCAATACCGGGAAGAAACGGGCAAACAATAAGAAGAAAACAAAGAATAATCCGATTGTACCTACATATACACCTATATCGATGTGACTTGGGTAGTGCATACTCCAAGATGATGGTAAATAATCTCTGTGCAAAGATGTTACGATAATCACATAACGTTCAAACCACATACCGATATTTACTACGATAGAAATGATAAAAGTAAATACCAAACTTGTTCTCAATTTTTTGAACCACATCAACTGTGGAGAGACAACGTTACAAGTCATCATACTTGCATATGCCCACCAGTAAGGACCTGTTGCTCTGTTAATGAATGCATATGCTTCGTACTCAACACCTGAATACCAAGATATAAATAACTCAGTAATATAGGCCGTTCCCACTATAGAACCGGTAACCATGATTACAATGTTCATATATTCAACGTGCTTAGTGTGGATATACGCTTCAAGACCCATTGCCTTACGCATTACCAACATCAAGGTTTGTACCATCGCAAATCCAGAGAATACCGCTCCCGCAACGAAATACGGAGGGAAAATCGTGGTGTGCCATCCTGGAATTACCGAAGTGGCAAAGTCAAAGGATACAATAGAGTGAACTGAGAATACCAATGGTGTTGCCAAACCAGCCAAGACCAATGATACTAATTCAAAACGATTCCAATGTTTCGCTCTTCCAGACCAACCGAAAGAAAGTATACCGTACATTTTTTTAGCAATAGGCTTTTTAGCTCTATCTCGGATAGTTGCAAAATCAGGAATCAAACCAATGTACCAGAATACCAATGACACAGAAAGGTAAGTTGAAATCGCGAATACATCCCAAAGCAAAGGAGAATTAAAGTTAACCCATAGGGAACCGAATTGATTTGGCAGAGGAAGAACCCAGTATCCTAACCATAAACGACCCATGTGTATTAAAGGGAAGAGACCTGCCATAAATACGGCGAAAATTGTCATCGCTTCTGCAGAGCGGTTAATCGCCATTCTCCATTTTTGACGGAAAAGTAACAACACGGCAGAAATCAAGGTCCCGGCGTGACCAATACCTACCCACCATACGAAGTTTGTAATATCCCAAGCCCATCCAATGGTTTTGTTCAATCCCCAAACTCCAACTCCTGTTCCCAGAAGGTAAAGGATACATCCTACTCCATACAAACCAATGATTGCGGCGATACCGAACAAAATATACCACATTTTTGGCGCTTTGTCTTCGATCGGACGGCATACATCCTCAGTAACATCATGAAAGGACTTGTGACCTAATATGAGGGGTTCTCTAATTGCTGCTTCCTTATGCATTACAGTCTAATTTATTTCTTAATTAATGATGAGCTTTTTCTTCGTGTCCTCCGTTACCATGACCACCATGTGCAACAGGTTCTACTTGAAGGTGAGCCAATTCTTTATTCTCTTCGTTACGGACTTTCGTTTTGTACCACATGTTTGGTTTCACTCCAACTTCTTCTAATGCTTGGTAAGAACGTTTATTGTCTGAACTCGTACGAACCATTGATTTCAAGTCATTCCAGTCTCCAACGATGATTGCATTCGCAGGACATGCATCAGCACAGGCAGTTGTAACGTCTCCATCTACTACAGGGCGATCTTCTGTTTTTGCAACTAATTTACCTGCTTGAATACGTTGAACACAGAAAGAACATTTTTCCATAACACCTCGTGTTCTTACTGTAACGTCGGGATTCAAAACCATACGACCTAAATCGTCTTGTGCTGGATTGATTTCCGTAAATTTCTTGTAAGATGGGTAGTTGAACCAGTTGAAACGACGCACTTTATAAGGACAGTTGTTAGCACAATACCTTGTACCAATACATCTGTTGTATGTCATTTGGTTTAAACCTTCATTACTATGCGTTGTTGCCGCTACTGGACAAACCGTCTCACATGGAGCAT
Source organism: uncultured Flavobacteriales bacterium (assembly GCA_963977135.1). Lineage (GTDB taxonomy): Bacteria > Bacteroidota > Bacteroidia > Flavobacteriales_D > Crocinitomicaceae > UBA2040. The sequence goes on from CAXBNN010000002.1 coordinate 487,815, forward strand.
GGTTACAATGATGACACATCATTGGCATATGAACTACTTTCGGATTCTCAGCAGCGATTTCCGCTTTATCATAAGAGAAAGTATCTTTGTCTTTTCTTGTTCCTACAGCTGCTTCTTCATCAGAAGAGAAATACCGGTCAATTCTTATCCAGTGCATTTCACGACCTCTTCGTACTTCGTCTTTACCAACTACTGGAACGTTGTTTTCTGATTGACAAGCAATCAAACAAGAACCGCAACCATAGCAAGAGCTCAAGTCGATAGTCATTGCCCAACGGTGACCAATTTTCTCAACTGGATGCGCATCCCACAAATCGAACTCACTCATTGGAGCCTCAACGTGATGACCATGCTCATCTAATTTCTGTAAAGTATAGCTTGGATTGTAAGCTTCTTTGTCTTTATTATTATATGTATCTAAAGTCGTTTCGCGAACAATTGAATGTCTTCCCATCACCGTGTGGTGAATTTGAGTTGCCGCTATTAAGTATGTTTCACCAACTTTCTTAATCGAAGCAGGTTGAGCATAACTCATTGTTCCATTCTCTTTTCCAACAAAAGCAAAAGCATTTGCTCCAATTGGAACCAGTTTGCCATTTGCATCTTCAGCGTAACCGCCGTACTCTTTTGTTTGGAAAGCTGCACGACCAATGTTCTCTCCATTAGCACCACGACCATAACCTAAGGCTATTCCGATCGTTCCTGGAGCTTGACCTGGTGTCGGATAAACTGGAAGAGTCACAGATTTACCATTTACAGTAACAGTTGCTAAATCTAAACCGTGTTCTTGGTCATACGTTGTAGCATAAGTCCCGTTCATTTCAACAGGGTTCATGGTAATGTAATTGTCCCAAGTTACTTTAGTAATTGGATCTGGAAGTTCTTGCAACCAAGGATTGTTTGCGTGATCTCCAACTCCTAAACCAGCTTTTTGGTACATTTCAACTTCTAAAGCAGAAGTTTTTGGCAATTTACCCGCTAATCCAGTTAAGGCAGCTTCATTAAAAGAAACAGCTACAGCTTCAACCGGCATGTCTTTACCAACACTATTGTGAACTGTAAGTCCCCAGTAAGTTGCTAAATCTGCTATTTCAGTTTGCGTTTGAAATCCGAATGAATCCCAATTTTTCGCAATAACATCATAATATACTTTTGAGTCTTTACCACCACGGCTAGCTACTCCACCCCAAACCATCATTGATTCTTGAGCTTGAGATGTATTATGTAATGGACGGATTGTCGGCTGAGCAATCGCGTAATGACTCGATTTTGGATTAAAATCATTCCAAGCTTCTAAAGCGTGGTGATCTGGACAAACAAAAGAACAGTTAACTGCAGTCTCGTCAGCATGACCTGCGAATGAAATCGTGTTTGGCATTTTTTTCAATGCCTCCCCGAAAGCTTTTCCGTTAGGTAAATTGTATACTGGATTTACTCCGTAGAATAAAACCATATCAGGACCTTTTCCAGAAACAACGTCATTTACAAATGCGTTCATTTTGTCGTCCTGAGACTGGAACATATTGATTTTATTCGCTGGGTGGATACAAGTGTTGTACGACCCTAAAACCATGTTCAACTTATTCGCTAAAACTTGAACGGCTGCATTATTTGATCCTGCAACAACCAATGAAGATCCTTTTGAAGCTTTCAAAGATTTGATTGCCATATCAGCAACTTTTTTCGCTTGTGCAGACAATTCAGTTGAAACACCATTTACTGATGTCCCCATTCCTTTTAATATGTATGCTAAAACATTTGCTTGTTGAGATGGTTTGATCATACCACGTTCGTCAGCATTTGAACCAGTGATTGACATGTTAGATTCAAACTGGAAGTGTTTAGACATCCATTCTCCGTCAGGATTGCGTCCTGCCATGTATTGAGGAGCAAATTGCGTTGGCAATAACCAAGAATTCATAAAATCTGCCCCAACACTAACTATGGTTTTAGCTTTAGAAAAATCGTAATCCGGAATAAATGCTTCTCCGAAAGATTCCATATTCGCTTTACGAATACCAGCATAAGACTGAGCATCGTACTGAATGTGTTGGAAAGTTTCATTTTCGGGAGTTGATCCAGAAGCCGCAGCCAATGAAGCAATTGCATTGAATGTTGATGGACTGATTATAGAATTCGACACCAAAACAACTTTGCCGTTTTTCGCTTTTACTTTTGCTATTGCTGCTTTAACGTCTTTGTCAACAGCAGCCCAAGTTGAAGACTCACCACCTTTTGTTGGAGTAGTCAAACGCGCACTGTCATATAAACCTAAGACAGATGCGATAATTTGTGGATTAGTCGCTCCTTTCGTGATACCATGATCTCTATTTCCTTTTATGAAAATTGGACGACCTTCTCTGGTTTTCACTAAAATACTTGCGTAAGAATTACCATCATAGTATGTTGAAGCATACCATGTTGGCATACCTGGCGTTACATTTTCAGGTTTATTAACGTAAGGAATCGCTTTAACAACTGGTGCTTCACAAGCAGCAACTGTTGCAGCGGCAACGCTAAATCCTAAGAATTTCAAGAAGTCTCTTCTAGCTGTAGAAGATTCCGCTAGACTGTCATCACTTAAAAAGTCTTCAACTGTTGTTTCTTTTGGAAACTCTTCGTCTCTGCTCTTGAGGAATTCTGGTGTCTCTCTTAATTCTTCGAGACCTTTCCAATATTTTCTAGTCATTCCCATAATCTATATTCGAGTACTATCGATTCTTAATATTATTAATAGTGGCACTTAGCACATTCCCAACCGCCTAATTCTTTCACTGTCACTTTACCATCTTTCAGGTACTCTGAATACAGTTTCTTATCATTATTCAATAAGCGCTTGTGAATTTCATTGTAGTATCCACTGCTTTTTGAATCTAGAGATCCAGTAGAAATTTCTTTTTCTCCATGACATTCAATACACCAACCCATGGTTAATGTTGGTCGTGTCAATTGAACATTTCCTTCGATTTTGTTCAATTCCTCCACCGGTTGAATTTTCGCATTTTCAACTTGCTTGGTCATATCACCATGACATTGCTTGCAATCAATCCCAGCAACTACTACGTGCTGTGAGTGAGGGAAATATACGTGGTCAGGCAAAGCGTGAACTTTATTCCAAACAATTTCTTTTGTTTTACCAGTATACTTTCCAGCACCAGTTGGATCCCATCCTGCTGCTTCATAAATTTTAGCAATTTTCTCTTGCTGCACAGGTGTCACTCCGTTAATTTGTTTGTGACAATTCATACAAACATTTACAGTAGGTAGACCAGCAGATTTTGACTTGTCAACTGAGTTATGACAATACTTACAATCAATTCCATTAATTCCTGTATGAATAGCATGTGGAAATTGAATAGGTTGAGATGGCTGGTAACCTTGAACTACACCGATGTTTCCAAGGCCTTGCATTCCCCACACTAAGAGGGTAATGAACACAATTAACGTAGAAACACCAACCACTGCTTTATTATGATAAGCCCAAGATTTAAATTCTCCCATGTAAGTTGGAGCATCTTGAATTTCACCTCCTTCAGAAAGTGTTGTTGCTTGTTTCAATTGACGACGAACTCCTCCAACAGCTGATATAATAATAAAGAATATTACTGCTAGTAAAATCCAAATCCAGGTTTTAGAAGATTCTTCTTCGACCATTCCTGGTTCAGTTGCTCCTGCAGCACCAGCAGCACCAGCAACGACAGTCGCAGGGTCTGGCTGTGCATCAACCCAATCCATGATTGCATTAATATCATCAACCTTTAATTCTGGAAAGGCAGTCATTGCTGTTGGCGACCATGCAGAAACGCTTTTTGCATATGGATCACTAGCAGCAGCAGTTTGCCAATTATTTACCCATTGGTAAATAGAACCTTCCTTTGCACCTCCGTCGGCCCACTTCTTGCGGACTTCGAAAAGTTTTGGTCCAGTACCATTTTTATGAGGTTGGTGGCAACTTGCACATTTCGCTTTGAAAAGTGCCTCTCCTTGTGCCGAGGAATTGAAAGTGAAGGCCGTTAACGCAACCGTTAATAGTCCTAAACACCATTTGTTAAAGTTTCTAAACATCTGACTGATAGATATTTTCATTTAAAAAACTGTTATTGTAATCCAAAATCGGTTTTTACAACGATTGCAAATTTAGCAGAATAGCCATACCTACTGACACTTTTATGACAATTTTTAAAGGCTTTTTTGCTAATTTAAAATGATTCTAAATAAGCAATCGTCATTCTAATTAAAAAACATTTCATATCCATTAAAGGAATTGTATTTAAGATTTATTAACAAGATTTACGAATAACGCTAGGTTTCAAGTTTTTGGAATGATTCTTGAAAAGCAAACAAATGATAAGGTAGTAATTCAAAATATTAAATCTATTAAATCTTGAATTGCTTACATTTGTATCATTAAAATAAATTATTCGTAAGAATGAAAATTGTAGTCATATTAATAACGCTTTGCTTTTCTATGTATTCTCTGGGTCAAACGAAGGAGGAAATTAAAAAAGTAGTCGATGAAAAAACACCTGCGCCTACTAGTGGAATTGAAATAATCAAAGACCCTCGAATTGACGGGTTGATCCGAAAACAGGCATTCCCACTTGGTGCAGATGGTATGCCTCAAATTCCTGGTTACCGCGTTCAATTGATTTTTGATGCTGATAAGAAAAAGGTAGATGAGATGCGTGCACGATTTATTAATACGAACCCGAATGTTGAAACTTACGTGGTTTACAATGCGCCTAACTACTTATTAAAAGCCGGCGATTGCCGAACTTATAATGATGCAGAAAAAATTCGTGACGCTGTCCGCCGTTCGTTTCCAGGATCTTTTATCGTTCGTGAAATGATAAAAGTTCCAAAACTAGACTAATCGCAACAAAGGAATTCTGCTTATGATTTCGGCTACCCGAAAAATTCAAGTCAACGAGAAATTCGGCAAATCATACAAGCTTTGTAAAGAAAAAGAGATTTCTTTACTTTTCAAAGGTGGTGTAAAAACACATAAATTCCCTTTTAGCGTCCATTACATGTTAATTGAGGAAGATAGAATCACACCGTTTCAAATGGTAATATCTGTCCCAAAAAGAAATTTCAAGAAAGCTCACGACCGAAATAGAATAAAACGACAGATCAAAGAAGCGATTCGAAAGAATAAATTAAATTTGGAAACGTTTCTAATAAATGAAAAACTTCAATTATCTGTTTTTATCTTGTATTCACACAAGGAAGAATTGAAATTCGATGACCTTTCTAAAAAAACAGAACATTTTATTTCTTTCCTGATAGAAAATATTAAAAATGAAAAATTATCAAACTAAATATAAGTCTCTTTTACTTTTTGTAGCATTAAGCTTTTCTTTAACTTCTCTTCGCGCGCAATCAAATGGATTTGAAGTTATAAAAAACATGGAATTGATGGATTTAATCTATCAAAATCTTGACATGTACTTTGTAGACGACCCACAACCTGGGAAATTATCAAAAGTCGGTATTGATGCCATGCTAAAGGAACTAGATCCTTACACAGTTTATTACCACGAAAACGATATGGAAGATTATCGTTTGATGACAACAGGTCAATACGGAGGCATTGGTTCCACAATTCGAAAAATTAAGGGGAACACCTATATCATAGAACCATATGAAAACAGCCCCTCGGCAAAAGCTGGTTTAAAAGCTGGCGATCAAATCCTGTCCATTGATGGGAAAAATATGAAAGATAAAAATTCTGAGGAAGTTTCAACTTCATTAAAAGGTCCGAAAGGAACAACAATCCAATTGGAAATTCAGCGGGATGGAAAAACGCTAATGATTCCTATAACTCGAGATGAGATTAAATTACCAGATGTACCTTATTCTGGTATTGTTAAAGATGGCATTGGTTACATCAAATTAAATAGTTTCACGCAAACCGCTGCATCAGATGTCGAAAAAGCGTTTAATGAGTTAAAGGCGGAAGGCATGAAGGAATTAATTCTTGACCTTCGCGGAAACGGCGGTGGACTTTTAATTGAGGCAGTGAAAATTGTTAACCTTTTCGTTAAAAGAGGACAAACTATTGTTACAACGAAAGGTAGGGTTGAAGAAGAAAATCGAACCTACAAAACTATGGCTAATCCTACTGATTTAAATATTCCACTAACCGTATTAGTTGATGAAAATAGCGCCTCAGCAAGTGAAATTGTTGCAGGAAGTTTACAAGATTTGGATCGAGCAGTAATTATTGGAACTACATCTTATGGAAAAGGATTAGTACAACGTATTTACGATTTGAAATACGGTTCAAAAATGAAATTGACTGTTGCAAAATATTATACACCTTCTGGCCGCTGCGTCCAAAAATTAGAATACTACGACAAAGCCGATGGCAGTAAACCAACAGAAATTGCGGATTCACTTTTGAAAAAATTTAAAACAGCTAACGGCCGTGAAGTTATTGACGGACGAGGCATCGAGCCAGATATTGCAATTGACAAAAATGAATTGAGTCGATTGACGGGCACACTCTATGTAGATAATATCATTTTTGATTATGCTACTAAATATGCAAAAGCACATGAATCCATCGCCGACCCAAAAACGTTTAAGTTGACCGAAAGCGATTATGCCGATTTCAAAAAATGTGTGCTTGAACAAGAATTCACTTATTCGACAGCGTCTGAAGAAATGCTTAAAAAAATGAAAACAACAGCCGAAGAAGAAGGATATTATTCTGATGCATCGGACGAGTATGCTAAATTAATGGCAAAAGTAGTTCCATCGAAAGAGCGAGATTTAGAAAAATTCAAATCAGAGATAATAGAATTGCTTGAGAATGAAATTGTTTCCAGATATTACTATCAGAAAGGTCGGGTGATAAACTCTTTCCATTACGATGATTTTGTTGAGAAGGCGATTGAAATTCTTAACAACCCGTCGGAATATTCTAAAGTTTTAAAACCATAAACGTAAACCCATGCTGGATAGATGGTTTGGTGTGAAAGTTCACCATTATCTTCATGTGCTCGGCATGATGGTTTTAGCTTTTGGTTTACCTATGAACAAAGTTCTAATGTCAATTGGAGCAATTTGGGGAATCAGCAATTTAGTTCTTGAAGCAAAATTTGCGTCTTACTGGCAAAATATAAAAAGCAACAGGACTTACCTTCTTTTACTTGGATTTTTTCTCCTTCACATCATTGCTCTTTTTTGGTCGGATAATCTATCCTACGGCTTGCATGATTTAAGAATAAAACTTCCAATTTTTGCTGTACCCTTAGCACTTGTTGCACATCCTATTTCCAGTAAAAAAGAAATCCACCTTATTCTTTTGACTTTTCTATCCAGTTTACTCATTTGTTCTGGGTTTAATTTCAATTATTTCCTTGATTCTATTTCGGTTGATTCACCAGAGAAATTTAGAGAAATGTCGCTTTTTGGCTCTCACATTCGATTTGCTGTTTTAATTGTTATCGGTGCCGTAATAAGCTTTTATTTCGCTTGGAAAGTTCCAAAATTTCGTATTCTATTTATTGTCCTTACTTTTTGGTTTCTCGTCTATACTTTTTATAGTCAGGTTATATCGGGAATGCTTTCTTTATTCGGGGCACTTCTATTTTTACTCCTTTATTTGGGCTGGAAATATAAATTGGTTCGCTTTGCGTCCATAACTTTAATGATAACAAGTATCTTTTTAAGTATTTCTTTTATTCAATCGCTTGGAAATGGAAACCTAAAAAATAGCTCGGTAAACTTAGAAAAACTGACAGCACAAGGTCATGTTTATTACCACGATACAGTTCACCCAGTTTTTGAGCAAGGCCGTTATATTTATATTCATATTAGCGACGAAGAGTTGGAAAAAGAATGGCCTAAATATTCCAAATTAGACTACAACGGAAAGGACAGGAAAAATCATACATTGAAAGAAACCCTGTTTCGCTATATGACTGCAAAAGATCTGAAGAAAGATGCAGAAGGTTTGAGCAAGCTTTCAAAAAAAGACATTCGCAATATTGAAAATGGCGTACCTTCTCCACTCTTGTTGAAAAAAGGTTTGTTATCCAGATTAACAACTATTCGCTATCAAATTGAAAACGCCAACAATCCAAATGGGCAATCACTTCTGCAAAGAATTGAATATTGGAAAACAGGAACATCTATTATTAAAGAAAACCCGATTATAGGAGTGGGAACAGGTGATGTTCAAGATGCTTTTAACGAACAATATCTTCGAAACAAAACTATACTTCAACCTGAGTATTGGTTTAGAGCACACAATATGTTTTTAACTGTTCAAATAAGTTTTGGAATTCTAGGTTCCATACTCTTTCTATTATTCTTACTGTCCTTCCTTCGCAAAAACTATGATCAACGCAACATTCTGGCAGTTTGTCTTTTTGGTGTTATAATTGTTTCATTTTTCATTGAAGACACTTTGGAAACTCAAACAGGTGTTACACTCTTTTCATTATTCTTTGGCCTGTTTTTATTTGACCAGCAAAAAGTTGATTTGGAGGAAGAAGAATTATAGATTATTTCTTTCTTTCCGTTTGTGTTATCTTTGCCAAAAAATTGAACAATGCAATTTGAATTAACTAAACTCTTTCTTGAGGATTTAAACGATGCAGTAGCACGTGATGATCGCTCGTGGATTTCGGTTAACATACTCGAATTGCACTATGCCGATATTGCCGAAATATTAGATCAACTCGATCTTCACGAAGCGAAACACGTCTATTATTGCCTGTCGGAAGATACGCAGTCTGATGTGCTTATGGAATTGGAAGAAGATGTTAGGGATAGATTCCTAGCTTCACTTTCTTCCAAAGAAATGGCCGATCAATTGGAGAATTTGGACTCTGATGATGCTGCCGATATCCTTGGAGACTTTTCGGAAGATAAAATTCAAGAAGTCATTTCCCATATGGAAGATGACGATGCTGCTGAAGACATTGTTGATTTGCTTAACTATGACGAGGACACTGCGGGTGGACTGATGCAGAAAGAGTTCATTCAAGCGCGGTTGGATTGGCCAGTTAACCGATGTTTAGTCGAATTGCGTCGACAAGCTGAAGACGTTGAGCAAGTGTTTACCATTTATGTAGTGGACGAAATGAATCGTCTGGTGGGCTTGCTTTCATTAAAACGATTACTATTTGCTGATCCGAAACAAAAAATTCGTGACCTATGCAAGGATAAAAATATAATCTCTGTAAAAACAAACGATAGCGACGAGCAAGTTGCAAAAGTTATGGAGAAATATGACTTAGTTGCGGTTCCTGTTGTTGATTTACAAGGAAAACTAGTCGGTAGAATTACAATTGATGATATCGTCGATTTTATCAAAGAAGAAGCTGATAAGGACTTTCAATTAGCGTCGGGTATCTCTGAGAAAATTGAATCAAACTCTACAGTTTGGAAAATTTCACGAGCCCGTTTGCCCTGGTTATTGATTGGAATGTTGGGTGGGATTCTGGGTGCTCAAGTAATTTCAGGTTTTGAAACTGGCATTTCAAAAATCCCGGCTTTGGCATTTTTTATTCCATTAATTACAGCGATGGGTGGAAACGTAGGAGTTCAATCTTCGGCCATTGTTGTTCAATCTTTAGCAAAAGGTCAGGATTTATTTGGCACCATAGCTAAAAGATTAGCCAAAGAAGCGATTGTTGGGTTAATCAATGGAACTCTACTCGCGGTTTTAATATACGGAATCGCTTATATTTTTGGAAACGCTCAATTGGGTATGGTAGTAAGTATTTCATTGTTTATTGTCATATTCTTTGCCGCCATATTCGGCACATTAATTCCACTAATATTAGACAAGTACAATATCGATCCTGCCCTTGCAACAGGTCCTTTCGTTACCACCCTAAACGATGTTTTAGGCCTATTCATCTACTTCAGCGTTGGTATGCTGTTATTCAATATGTAAATGAATATTCTTTTTGTTGATACCGTTCACCCTATTTTAAGCCAAAGACTTACAAGTGCTGGACTCAATTGTATGCATTTTGAGCAAGAAACAAACGAGGAAATTTTCGAGAAATTAAAAACATGTGATGGACTTGTAATTCGTTCTCGTTTTCCACTTGACGAAAATCGATTAAAAATGTGCGCCAATTTAAAATTCATAGCTCGATCTGGAGCGGGAATGGAGAATATTGATGTCGAGTACTGTGCTAAAAAAGGAATTCAACTTTTCAATAGTCCTGAAGGAAACAGAAATGCCGTTGGCGAACATGCTTTGGGCATGCTTCTATCATTAATGAATCATTTACACACAGGTCATCAAGAAATCTTAAACGGTGTTTGGGATAGGGAAGGAAACCGTGGGGATGAATTGGATGGAAAAACTGTAGGTATAATTGGCTACGGAAATAATGGGTCTGCGTTTGCTAAAAAGTTAAGAGGTTTTGATGTAAAAGTTCTCGCTTACGATAAGTACAAAACCGACTTTGGGGATCATTTTGTCATGGAAAGTACACTTGAAGCAATTCAAAGCCAGGCTGATGTAATTAGCTTTCACATTCCTCAAAATGAAGAAACTGTATATTTTTTCAACGAAGCCTTTTTGAATAAGTGCGAAAAACCAATTTACCTATTGAATTTATCTCGTGGAAAGATTATTTGCATCAAAGATTTGGTAAAAGGGTTTAATAATGATCAAATATTAGGCGCTGGATTAGATGTTTTAGAATACGAGGATAAAAGTTTCGAAAATTTCTTCGAAAGTGAATTGCCAATGGATTTTATCGATTTAGTCAAAAACAAAAACCTCATACTCTCACCTCACGTGGGTGGATGGTCTGGTCAGAGCTATCTTAAACTCAGCGACGTGTTAGCCGATAAAATATTAACTGCTTTGCATAGGGAAAATTAATTTACTATGCGCGCCTAATATCATTTAGGAATCCAATAATACTATTCTTGTAAAGAAAAATAATGTTAAAACTTACCATGTAAAGTTGTTATTTCAAATAAAATATTTGTATCTTTGTAGGACTCAGTCGAAATATCTATATGTCGACACTCAAAAAAGATTTAAGATTTAGTTTTCATAAGTAGTAGTAGTTTAGGTTTAGGTACAAATAAAGGAGGACGCCCGTTCTCCTTTATTTTTTGCCAAATATTTTAGAACAACTCTAGTAATGTTAGTATTGAACCAACTAGCTTTTATTAAATTATTTTTTCTCGCATTTATTGTTCCTTCATTCTGCGTCAATTATGCGGCTAATATGGATTTTTTACCGTAGTTTTGCACCCCTAAATACGGGAATCAATCATGATGAAAAACATTCGTAATTTTTGTATTATTGCTCACATCGACCATGGTAAAAGCACCTTGGCTGACCGATTGTTGCAAACAACTGGAACAATATCTGACCGGGACATGAAAGCGCAAGCTTTGGATGACATGGATATTGAGCGCGAACGTGGAATTACGATAAAAAGTCACGCCATTCAAATGAACTATAAATTTGAGGGTGAAGACTATATTTTAAATTTGATAGACACTCCCGGACACGTTGACTTCTCTTATGAAGTATCACGTTCAATTGCAGCTTGCGAAGGTGCTCTGTTAATTGTTGATGCATCACAAGGTATTGAAGCACAAACTATTTCTAATTTGTATTTGGCTCTAGAGCACGATTTAGAAATCATTCCTATTTTGAACAAAATGGACTTGCCCGGTGCAATGCCAGAAGAAGTTTCAGACCAAATTATTGACCTTATTGGCTGCGAAATGGAAGATATTATCCAAGCATCAGGTAAAACTGGTTTGGGTGTGGATGCCATTTTAAAAGCTGTTATAGATAAAGTTCCCGCACCGAAAGGAGACGAAAATGCTCCCCTCCAAGCGATGATTTTCGATTCTGTTTTTAATCCGTTCCGCGGAATTATTGCATATTATCGTGTTACAAACGGTACTATCAGAAAAGGTGAAAAAATTAAATTTTTTAATACAGGAAAAACCTACCATGCTGATGAGATTGGAATTCTAAAAATGGATTTACAACCTCGTAAAGAAGTTAAAGCTGGCGATGTAGGCTACCTCATCTCTGGAATTAAAGCCGCAAACGAGGTGAAAGTAGGAGATACCATTACCAACTTCATTGATCCCTGCACAACAGCGATAAAAGGTTTTGAAGATGTGAAACCTATGGTATTCGCTGGAATTTATCCTGTTGATACTGAAGATTATGAGGAATTGCGTTACTCAATGGAGAAATTGCAGTTGAATGACTCTTCGTTAGTTTTCGAACCTGAATCTTCTGCAGCATTAGGATTTGGCTTCCGCTGTGGTTTCCTAGGAATGTTGCACATGGAAATTATCCAAGAACGTTTGGAACGTGAGTTCAACATGACCGTTATTACAACTGTTCCCAACGTATCTTATTATGCGTACATGCGCAAAAACCCTGACGAAAGATTAATCGTTAACAACCCTTCTGAACTTCCAGATCCTTCAGGAATGGAAAGAATCGAAGAGCCATATATCAAAGCTCAAATAATCACGAAATCAGAATATGTAGGTCAGATAATGACGCTTTGTATTGAAAAACGTGGTGAACTTAAAAATCAAGTTTATTTAACGCAAGATCGTGTTGAAATTACTTTTGAAATGCCTTTGGCTGAAATTGTATTCGATTTCTACGATCGATTGAAAAGTGTATCAAGAGGGTATGCCTCTTTCGATTACCACCCAATCGATTACCGCGCATCCGATTTGATCAAAATGGATTTGATGTTAAACTCAGAACAAGTTGATGCCTTATCTGCTTTGGTGCACAGAAGTAACGCTTTTGATTTAGGAAAACGTATTTGTCTGAAATTAAAAGAACTTATCCCTAGACAACAATTTGAGATTCCAATCCAAGCTGCTATTGGCGCAAAAATTATTGCTCGAGAAACAATAAAGGCTTTGCGTAAAGATGTTACTGCCAAATGTTACGGTGGAGATATTTCTCGAAAACGTAAATTGTTGGAAAAACAAAAAGCAGGTAAAAAACGAATGCGCCAAATTGGTCGAGTTGAGGTTCCACAAGAAGCCTTTTTAGCTGTTTTGAAGTTAAACGACTAGTTTTTCATATTTTTTTCGGAATTGATTTTGACTTTGGAACGAATTTTGTCTTACTTTGAGAAAAATACGCCATGAAAAAATATAAAATATTCTTCGCTCCAATTTTGGTATTATTTCTTCTAGTGTCATGCAACAAAAAAGGTTGTTCAGACCCAACTGCCGACAATTACGTGAAAAAAGTCAAAAAGGCCCAAGACCGAAAATGCCAATACAACGGTGAAGGAATTTGTGGTGAAGGAATTTCATTTTGCATGGAAATCAACGGTATTAAAAAAACAGGAACAGCTACTGTTTCTCAACCTACAGCTGCAATTACTCGATTAATTTGGGAAAGCGGACCAGACGCAAATGCTCCAAGTTATTCAGATTTATGGATAGAATTTCCAACAGGAACTCAGGACAAACTTGAAATTGGTGCAGTGGGCAATAGCAAAAATTTTCAAGCGAGTTATTCTTCCCTTACTACGGGCATTATTGAGGCAACAAGTGGAAGCATGCTAATAAAGAAAAACAATGTAACCGATGGAATCATTGCTACTTTTAGTTTGACATTAAGTAATGGCACTCAAATTAAAGAAGGTAATATCTACAAGGCCAAATAAAAAAATTATACTCACAAAAAACGCCCTTCCAGCAGTGGAAGGGCGTTTTTTTTATATTCTTTTCGTTCGATTAATCTTCATCGTCATCTGTGTCATCTTCTGGTTTATCAAATGATTCTTCATCATCGTCATCGTCAATGTCATCGTCGTCACCTTTAACATCTTTGGTTTCGATTTCGTCCATGTCGTCATCTTCGTCGTCATCATCATCCAAAATAATAGCTTTTGCCACTTTAGGGAATTTCACCAAATAGATTGTTTCTTCGGTTTCCCAAATTAACGCATCATGGATTTCACCCATTGGGGTTTTTATTTGAGTAAGATGATTCATATAACCATCTGGGTATTCTTTTAAAATACCTTTCTTTTGCTCGATTTCGAGTTTGTCATAGCTTATAATAGCCCGCTTTTTCGTCATTGCTGATTTTTATATTTCCAATTTAATAATCCTATGAATGGGCAACATCACATTCTTCTTCAGCAAGATTTCATGATCCGTTAATCCCCAAATCGTTGTTTCAACGTATTTTTCACCTTCCTCATCAGCAAAATAAATTCTGACTTTTTGGTGCTCCAGATTTCCAAGAGCGATGGCTCTTGACAAACTTTTATTCCGATTTGCTATTTCGCTTTCCTTCTTCAAAACTTCGTCAGCTGGAAAATGATAATCAGCAACTTCCTCTTTCTGCACCAGCTTAAATCCTTCCAATACCATAACATCGAATGTTTAAAAACAAAAATAACCGAATTCATCATTTGCAAATCTTTTTTAGAAAGAAAAAACAAATATTCTTCTGGACTAAAATATACAAAAAACAAAAAAGGGAAACCGAAGTCTCCCTTTTTATTCATTTTTTTTTGAAATCTATATTTTTGAAGTTAATGGATTTTTCAAATTTTCCCATTCTACAAGATGCATTTTCACCGTTCCTACCGGAATTTTTGCTTTCACCAAAATTGGAATTTTATTGTCATCCGCTGTTACCCAGAAATTTACATCTTCCTCACTTTTAAAATATCTTCCTGTTTGAACAACGGGAACAAACTTGTGAACTTTAAATTTCCCTTTACGGATTCGGATTTCCTCATCACCAACATATTTCACTTTCAAAGGCCAAACCTCATCGTCCATGAAACAGTTGAAAGAGAAAACTTGTCCAACTTTCATGTATTCCATTCGAATCGTTCTAGCATAATAGAATGAAGAAATCATATCTTGAATACCCATTGGAATTTTAAATTCTTTCCCTTCGCCATTATCCACTTTATATTGATGGTGCTTGAATGTGTAATTTTGGTTGATTGTATATCCACCTTCGTCTACTCTTCTTTTAAAGTACCAAGGGAAAATTCCGTCTTTATCTAAATACGTTTCGTATGTATCATCCACTTTATAGAAGGCGTTGAATCCTCCGAGCGTTCTACCAGTTCCAGTTGCTTGAATCAACTCTCTTCCATTTCCTTTTTTGGAAGTGTTTTTCACTTCAAGAACTGCCTCACCAGCATCCATGAATCCATAAGTAATTCGGTAACGCAATTTTTCGCCAACTCCAAAAGCAGAGTTTTTTCTTTCAGGATAATCGACCGCAGTGCTGCTCATCAATCCGAAACCAACTAAGGCTGTGCATATATAAATTAACTTTTTCATTTTACTTGTTATTAGTTGATAGAGTATATTCAAATGCTGTGCCAAACTAGAAGAATATTCGCTTACTCCATTATTTAACGTGGGAATTGCATGATTTAGTATCTAGAGTAAAGTCTTTTTAAACGCAAAGACGGTTTGACAAAGAGGTTTGCGGAGATGTCGAAAAGGTTCTTTGAGATGAATTCGTGATTATTCGTGTATTAACTGCGTTGCTGCTGCGCGGTCGTGGCTTTTTTACCGCGGAGGCGCAAAGGGGCGAATAAAAAGATCCTCAAAATAACGATTATTTCCACACAGAACTTGCAACTTTGTCTTGCGCAGCAACAACTCGAAACTTGCAACTCCCTAAACTACAAAATTCACAATCTTCCCTGGAACGATAATCACCTTTTTCGGTTCTTTTCCTTCTAAGTATTTCTGTGTTTGCTCTAAAGCTAAAATCTCTTTTTTCATGTCTGGAACGCTCATTCCTAAGTCTAAATTGACTTTAAATCGCATTTTTCCATTGAAAGACACGGGATATTCGAAACTTGACTCAACTAGGTGCTTTTCGTCGAAGGATGGGAATGTTGCTTTTGTAACCGATTCATTGTTGCCTAATTCTTTCCACAACTCTTCGCAAATGTGTGGTGCGAAAGGTGAAAGTAAGACAACTAATTCACTTAAAACAGCTCGATTGTTGCACTTCTGCTCCATCAATTCGTTGACACAAATCATGAAAGTGGAAACGCCTGTATTGAATGAAAAACGTTCCAAATCTTCACCTATCTTCTTGATGGTTTTGTGTAAAGTTTTCAAGTTGTCTTTGCTTGGTTCGCCATCGCTTAAAACAAAATTGTTTTCTGCATCGTGGAACAAACGCCAAAACTTGCGCAAGAAATTGTGAACGCCATTGATTCCTTTTGTATCCCAAGGTTTACTTTGCTCCAATGGTCCCAAGAACATTTCATACATACGCAAAGTATCCGCCCCGAATTTTTCTACTAACTCGTCTGGAGTTTGCACGTTGTACTTGGACTTGGACATTTTTTCTACTTCATTACCACAGATGTAAGTTCCATCGTCTTCGAGAATGAATTCGGCATCTTTAAATTCTGGACGCCATTTTTTGAAAGCTTCGATGTCAAGTACATCATTTTCGACGAAAGCAATGTCTGCATGCAATGGTGTAACTATGTACTCCGCTTTTTTAGTGTTTGAAACAAATTTATTCTCTCCATCAAGCCTGTAAACAAAACTACTTCTCCCCAAAATCATCCCCTGATTGATCATTTTCTGAAAAGGTTCATCGAAAGGAATGTAGCCCATGTCGTTTAGGAATTTCGTCCAGAAACGAGCGTACAACAAGTGACCGGTTGCGTGTTCTGCTCCACCAATGTACAAATCTACATTGTTCCAGTAGTCTACTTTTTCTTTGGACACGAATTCAGTATCATTTTTCGGATCCATGTAACGCAAGAAATACCAAGAACTTCCTGCCCAACCTGGCATCGTGTTGTAATCCATGCGGTCACCTTGGAATTGTTCTTTCCATGCTTCCCTTGTAGCACGAGCCAATGGCGGTTCACCTTCTTCAGTTGGCAAATATTTATCTACTTCTGGAAGGCGAATTGGTAATTTATCGTCTTCAACAAGCTTTGGTAAGTCGTTTTCGAAATAAACTGGGAAAGGTTCACCCCAATAACGCTGACGAGAGAAAATTGCATCTCGCAAACGGTACAATATTTTTCCTTTCCCTATTCCTGCTTCTTGAATTTTATGTATCGCCAATTTCATGGCTTTTTTAATTTCTAAGCCAGAAAGGAAATCAGAGTGGGCAATTTTACCCACTTTATCAGCATAGGCTTCTTCAGAAATATCTACTCCCTCAAAAATATTGATGATGTCTATTCCAAAATGTTTCGCAAAATCCCAATCACGTTGGTCGCCACATGGAACGGCCATTACAGCTCCAGTTCCGTAACTTGCCAATACGTAATCGCCTATCCAAATCTGAATTTTCTCGCCTGAGAATGGATGGATAGCATACGCTCCTGTGAACGCACCCGTAATGTTTTTCACATCCGATTGACGATCGCGCTCCGATTTTAAAGAAGCTGATTTTTTGTATTCTTCGATTTCCGATTTTTGCTCAGGAGTTGTGATAATATCAACCAACTCATGTTCTGGCGCAAGAACCATGAAGGAAACGCCGAAAATGGTGTCAGGACGAGTTGTGAAAACTTCGATTTCGTGGAATTCGACTCCTCTCAGTCCACTCGAATTCTCAATTGATGACTGAGCGGAGTTGGAGGCATCTGTTGAAGCAACTTTAAACTTCACCGAGCATCCTTCGGATTTTCCTATCCAGTTTCTTTGAATTTCTTTGATGGAATCTGTCCAATCGACTTTATCTAGTCCGTCCAAAAGCCGTTGTGCATATGCTTTGATTCGCATCGACCACTGGCGCATCAATTTTTGTTCTACAGGATGTCCACCGCGTTCAGAAACACCATTTACAACCTCATCATTTGCCAAAACGGTTCCTAAAGCCGGACACCAGTTTACCCATGAATCGGCTAGGAAAGCCATTCTGTATTCTTGTAATATATTTTCTTTATCTGTGGTGGAAAGATTTTTCCACCTTTCCGCAGTGAAGATTTCTTCGAAATCGGTGCAAGCGTTTATTCCTGCATTTCCATTTTCCTCGAATTGAGCAATTAGGCTCGAAATGTTTTCTGCTTTATTCGTATCGTTATTGAACCAAGCGTTGAACAACTGCTTGAAAATCCATTGCGTCCATTTGTAATATTCTGGAGATGAAGTGCGAACTTCTCTATCCCAGTCGAAACAGAAACCCATTTTATCTAATTGTTCACGGTAGCGCGCAATATTCGTTTCTGTTGTAATTGCTGGATGTTGACCCGTTTGAATTGCATATTGTTCTGCTGGCAAACCAAAGGAGTCATAACCCATAGGATGAAGCACGTTAAAACCCTTCAGTTTTTTGTAACGTGAGAAAATATCTGAAGCGATATATCCTAGTGGGTGACCAACGTGTAAACCTGCTCCGGAAGGATAAGGGAACATGTCCAAAACATAATATTTTGGTTTGGTTTTATCCTCAATCGTTTCATTGGTTTTGTTGTCCTTCCAATATTTTTGCCAATCGCGTTCAATTTTCCCAAAATTGTATTCCATGCCGTGCTTCTGTTATTTTTGGGACAAAGATAATGCCTTTCAGCTTTAACGCCATCTTGTTCCCAAAAAGTTATATCTTTAATGCACTTGAAATGAAGTCGCTTTCTCCAATAGTTTATATCGCTTTTCTAATCTCACTGTTTTGGGGTTCGAACTCAGGCCTCTATGCGCAGATACAATCTGAAAAAGAGTTGATTCGTGGTGTGCGCGAAACGAAAGATAAGGATGTGAAGATTTTGCGAATGATTCAGCTTGGAGAATTTTATTCAGATTTAAATCTAAAAAAAGCTGAAAGTCTAAGGAAAAGAATCAATTATTTAGCTAAAAATGAAGGAAGTACGAAGACTTTTGAAATTGATCTTTACAACGCGAAAATATTTAAACTTCAGCGAAATTTTGATGGCTTTTTTAATCGCGTTTTTCCATACAAAGACAAAAATATCTCATCATATTCTGTTGAAAAAAGAATTGAAATCTTACAAAACCTGGGATACCTGTATGTATTAATTAATGATTATAATCAAGCGAAAATCTTCTTGCAGAAATCGTTATCGCTTGCAGCTTCAAAAAAAATCTACTCAGAAATTGGTCGTTCTAATTGTTATTTAGCGTTCAATGAGATGAACCACAATAACAAGGAAAAAGCCCTTGAGTACCTTGAATTAGCTTTAGAAGCTGCGAAAAAAACCAGGAAAAAGATTGATTTTGCCTTTGCCTACTTGTTTCAATCATTTGTCTACAATTATTTTGGGCAACCCGAAATTGCTATTTCAAAAGAATTAACTGCCTATACATATGCCCAAGAAGCTCAAAACTATTCTTTGATGGCACTAATCTCAAACCAAATTGGTGACAAACAAATCGACATAGAAAATTTTAAAGAGGCCTCTTATTATTACGAAAGAGCTTATGATCATTCTCTTGTTTACCAAGATCCATTACTTCAAGGTTTAGCTTTGACGTCTAAAGCGAATGCTCAGCGTTTAATGAATCAAATAGATGAGAGTTTGTCGCTTAACCGCAAGGCCTTTCAAATTTTGAAAAAAGTTGGTTCAAGCAATGAATTAGGACTAGCAGAGCTTCACTACGCACAAATTTATATTGACAAAAAGGCCTTTACAGAAGCATTAGTACATTTAAATAGATCGTTAAAACACTATACCGAAAACGGTGATAAGAAAAGAATACGTGAAATAAACTTCTATACTGGTGTAATTTACAAAGAACGGAAACAATACTCTGAAGCCCTGCAATACTTAACAAAGTCGATTGACAAGAATGGGCCAAAGAGTTTTTCTAACGAATCGTCTGAAGTCTATCCGTTAATAGCAGAAATTTACAAAGCTCAAGGAAACAATAAAAAGGCTTTAGAGAATTTAGAAAAATATGCTCAACTCACTGAAAAAAGTAATAGAAACCAAACGTCTAGAAGAATTGCAGAGCTAAATGAATTATATCGTTCGGAACAAAGAGACGCGCTTATAAGTCAACAAAACAAAATTCTTGAAAGCCAGAAACGCGAACGTGAATTGACAAAAACAAAGTTGGAAAATGTTTCGCTGCGAAACATTTTGCAGACTTATGTGATTATCGCTTTTGTGATAATTTTAATCCTTGTAACTATAATAGGTATTTTTAGAATTCGACAGGCAGCCATACAACAGAAAAGACGCGAAGCGGAAATGTCGCAAGTTTTACTTCGAACTCAAATGAATCCTCATTTCATTTTTAATGCAATGTCCGTGATTCAAAGTTATATTTTTGAAAATGACACGAAAAACTCTAGCAAATTTTTGGTTAGCTTTTCACGATTGATTCGGCTGATTTTAGAAAACTCCCCAAAAGCATTTATTAATTTAGAAACAGAAATAGAAATTTTGCAAAAATATTTAGAAACTCAGAAACACCGTTTTGAAGATCGCTTTGATTTTGAAATTATATGTCCCGAAGCATTGTTTTTCGATAATGTTCAAATTCCACCAATGATCACTCAGCCTTTCGTTGAAAATTCAATTGAACATGGACAGCTACATACTTTACCTGATGGCAAAATAACTGTTCAATTTAGTAAACAGGATAAAATGTTACATATTCGAATAGAAGATAATGGTATTGGAAGGGCGAAATCGGAGGAATTTAATACCGGTAAAGGTCACAACAGTATGGCGTTGAATATTACTCGTAATCGTATAAATATGATTAATGAAAAATACAAATCAGCGGGATCGCTCACTATTATGGACTCGGACGAGGAAAAGCAGTCTGGTACTAAAGTTTTAATATCACTTCCCTACGTAAATAAGCATTCAGTAACAACGTAAAAGCCTTTAACTATGATGATAAACGTATTAATAATTGACGATGAAAAAAGAACGCGAGATTTAATAGCGAAAATGTTAGACTCATTCGATTTGAATCTTTCAATCAGTACAGAAGGAAGCAGTGTTGAATCTGGTATACAGGCGATTGAACGACTTAAACCCCGAATCGTTTTATTAGATATTCAATTACCCGATGGAAACGGATTTGATGTCCTTAAAGGTGTTACCTACCAGAACTTCGATGTAATTTTTATCACTGCACACGAGGAGTACGCAATAAGAGCAATTAAGTTTTCGGCTTTAGACTATATATTAAAACCTGTAGATCCAGAAGAATTGAACGCTGCAATAACGAAAGCAGTTGCAACTGTAAAAGAGAAAAAGTCTCCCGAAATGTTCGACACCTTGCAATTCAACATGGGGAATCATACGAAAAGACGCTTAGTCCTGAAAACCCTTGAAAGTGTGCATGTTGTGGAATTAGATTCTATTTTACGTTGTGAAGCAGATAGAAATTATACAACTTTCTACTTAGACAATGGTAACAAAATATTTGTTTCTAAAACGCTGAAAGAATACGAGTTACTGCTTGCTAATTACAATTTTTTACGTGTTCAGCAATCCCACTTAATAAATATCGATTTTGTTGAACGATATGATAAAACAGAGGGAGGATCAGTCGTAATGAAAGATGGTTCACATATTCCGTTGTCCCCATCAAAAAGGGATTTGTTCTTCAAAATGTTGGAAACAATATAGGCTAAGTTAATTCTGAACGTCAAAATGTTCGTTGATAAGTGCTTTTTGATAAATACTGTCTTACGATACGAAACAGTAATAGTATATTTGCTAAAGGAAATAAGGAGAAAAATTCTGGTTATTTTTGATGTTCTTTTTTTGTTTTGATGATGTAGCTGCTTGGAGAGGCAGTTTCATTTTCTAGTTTGATATAAGAGTTTATAGTTCTTCTTCATCTAAGACGTAAAAAAGACTTGAAAAAGTAATGACATTCACAAATAACCAGAATTTTATTTACCGTAAGACATTCAACCAACTACTAGGTTGTGAAAACTATGGTACTTCAGTTTAACTGAAGGAAAAAAAGGTTGCCAGTTCTGGCAACCTTTTTTTATGTGGTAAACATTTTATATAAAATAGGCCTGCTCGGCGAAGCATCATTTTCGAAAGGTGCAACTTGTAAATTCAATAAATAATTACCGTCTTCTACCTCAGTAGGAATAAATACAAATTCGGTAATTGTTCTTTCCATATCTGGCGATTCAGGAACTGCCCAAAACGAATGATGAAACTGCAATAATCCGTTGTCATTTTCTTTATCAACAGAAGGTAAATCAACAAGTAGGTGTTTAACCCCTGCTTCACGCAAAATCTCCGCTCCTCCTGCCTCAAAATAACAAGGATTTGTGTTGCTGTAATCAATCTGCAATTTAGTATCGCTATTTGGCAAGGTTCTAATAACAAGAGCCTCCACCTCAATAAGACCCAAATTTCTAATTTGATCAGTGGTAATTATTGCGTCAGTCCCATTTTCAATTTCAACTTGCACTGGGGCAATACTAACCAGTTTTGCTTTGTATAATAAAGGATGCTTTATTTTATTGACAGAATATACTTTTTTAGTAATATGTCCCAGTCCTTCTGTATGCGTTCCATGAGCATGAGGATTAAAAAAAATATTCCTAAAATTAACTGGAGCTCCCTTTTCCACAGAACCTATAAATCCCTCGGCTTTTACTGGTTCAATTTTAGGGTCGTCTAAATACCATGCTTTCACTTTGGGATGACCACTACCAATTACTATTGATATATCAATCCCTTCGTTGGAATCAATGTAGGATTTGCCGTCTTCTAAATAAAATTTCATGGATTTGATTTATTCAAAAATACCATTTTTCAAAAAAGGAGATGCCAAAAAAACAAAACAAATAAATTAGTTACCATGGTAATTAAATATTTTTCATACATTTGATAAAAAACATAAATCATATGAAAGCATTACATTTATTTTTAGCTGCTGGGACAGCTCTAGCAATGACCGCTTGTGGCGGCGCTGATAGTGAAAAATTAGAGAACGTAGAAGTTGAAATGGCTACGTTGAACGTTAACACTGAAAACTCAACATTAGCGTGGAAAGGAAGTAAAAGTCCTGAGTATTTTCACACAGGAAGTGTAAAATTCAGTGAAGGTCAAGCACAATTCATTGATGGAAATCTTGTAAGCGGTACTTTCTCAGTAAACATGAGTACGATGACTTCATTAGACGCTGAATTACCAGATGAGAAAAAAACTATGCTTATTGGACATCTTTCTTCACCTGAATTCTTTGATGTTGCAAACAACGTTAATGTGAAAGTTAAATGTGGCGCATACGTTGATGGTAAATTGCCTATTACAATTATGATGTCTGGTAAAGAAATCAAACAAGACATTGACGCAAATGTAATGTTTGAGGATGGAAAAGGCAGTATCACTGGAAAGTTTGATGTTGACTTCAGCGCATTAGACGTTGCAGGATTCAAACCTAAAGAAGGTGGAGAAGCACCAGATGCCTTGCCTATTATTTCATTTGAGTTGAATTTACTTTTGAAATAAAATAATTAGTTAATAAAAAATGAAGGCGAGTCACCAATGTGACTCGCCTTTTTTATTTCTTTGCAAAATGATTGATTCATCCGTAAAAGCTATATTATTTGATTTAGGCGGTGTGCTTATAAACCTAGATTATCAAAAGACAATTCATGCTTTTGAAAAAATGGGAATCGAAAATTTTGACACTCTTTATTCTCAAGCGCAACAAGATGATCTTTTTGATGATTTTGAAACAGGTAAAATCTCCTCGTTTCACTTTATAAATAGAATATTGGACCTTCTTCCCCAGGGTTCGAACCCTAATCAAGTTGTAAGTGCTTGGAATGCGATGATTCTTGATTTCCCTATGAATCGATTAGACCTGCTGGAGAACTTATCAAAAAAGTACCCTATTTGCCTTTTGAGCAACACCAATGACTTGCACATGGAAAAAGTTCGTCGTGAATTGAAAAAAACGAGCAACAAGGCATTGGAAGATTTCTTTAACACTATTTTCCTATCTCAGGAAATTGGGTTACGAAAACCTACAAAAGAAGTATTTGAATATGTTTCTCAAAAAATAGGGGTTTCACCGGAAGAAATACTTTTTATCGACGATAGTATACAGCATATTGAATCAGCAAAAAATATTGGTTTTCAAACTATACATTTGACAATGCCTCTAGAAAATCACCCTTCTTTTTCTTGACACAATTCCACTAACACACCATCAGTACTTTTTGGATGTAAGAAAGCAATTCGTTTATTGTCAGCGCCAGATTTTGCTGTCTCGTGAATAAGCATGAATCCTAAATCCTTAAGACGTTTTAATTCTTTATCTATATCCTCTACGTCAAAGGCCACATGATGAAATCCTGCGCCTTTTTTCTCTAAAAATTTAGCAATTGGCGAACTAGGATCAGTTGCTTCAAGTAATTCAATTTTTGATTCACCAATATGAAAAAAAGCTGTTCTTACTGACTCCGATTCAACAATCTCAGTTTTGTAACAGTTTGTTCCCAACAAGGATTCATACATTGCAATAGATTCCTCAATGTTCTTTACCGCAATTCCTAAATGTTCGATTTTTCTGATCATAATAAAAAGCCCCAAAGCGATGCTTCAGGGCTTGAATTTTAATTAGAGAAGATGATTAATTTTTAATAAACTTCTCATTAATATTATCATAGTTGATGTAGTAAACACCTTTCACAAGGTTAGTACAATTTACCAAACTACCTACTCCTTTTTTCACGATGTTTCCATAAGCATCGTATATTTCATATCTTGTTTCAACAGGTTTTCCATTGGTGAAGAATTCAATTTTATCCTTAACGATTGCCGGTTTCTTCGAAACTACAGGAACCACAGATTTAAATTTAACTTCTGACGAATATCGCCCTTTTCCTGTATGGTCAAATTGAGCAACACGGATTGAATTTTCACCAGAATGCGGAGAAACTTGGAATTCATATTTATTAGCCCCTTCCGTTCCTATACCCTGAACCTCACCGATTGCAACCCATTTATTCCATCTGTACTGTTCAATGATATAAGGAAGTTTACCTTTTTCCAAACTCGATTCCCACACCAATCGGCCATCAGGTGAAATTGAAATAGAGTTTACTTTATAGGTGCTTTTTGGTAATAATACTTCAGGGTTCAAAATTTTTGGCTTACAACCGTCATTGTGCTCTATTACAATAAAAACAGGATCACCAATAGCAATATTAAATTGAGAAAAATCGATAGGGAAAGCCGCGACGTTAGTACCACCTGGCATAACATCACCGTTAACCGTAACTTTGGTTCCACAATAGCCAAAACCGTCCACATCCATAGGATTTTGAACATATAAATTTTTTCCCTGATAAACCCCCTCTATGGAAAGAGTAGCCATTGCATTTGTCAAATAAAACATTGACACAAAGAATATTAGCGAAATTTTTGCCATTTTATAAAGAGTGTTCATTATTACCACTAACCTAATAACGGTAATTTTAAGTTACACAATATTAAGTTGTATTTTCATAATATCCAAGCAATCATCGTGCCTTTTTGCACTTGAGATAATATAAATATTTGCTAGTCCTTATTTTAAATACGCAATTTTAGAAAGAAATAAAACACATTATTTTTAAACATTGCTCAGGCCTTAACGCATTAAACTCATTTTTTTTCTTATTCTTGTAGTATAACAACAATGGCATTTATGAATTTTAGATTGTATGCTTTTCTAGTTGCGCTACTAGTTTTAGGCTGTTCTAAACAGAAAAAACAGGCTTCATTCGCTGGCGGAAAAATCAGTCTTTGCATAGAGTCCATCGACCTAAACCAACAACCAGAGTCCTTAACCGATTACAACACTCAAATGGTGTTAAGCCAAGTTTTTGAGAGCCTTGTTTCACTAGACACTAAAGAACTAACTGTTAAACCACAACTTGCAAAAAAAATTGATGTTAAAAACGACGGTCAAACTTATGAGTTTACACTTCGAGACAATGTTTATTTTCACGACTTTGGAGACAGTAAATCTGACCGATTATTAACACCAGAAGACGTTGTTTATTCAATAGAAAAAGCCTGTAAAAAAAGAGAGGGAAATATTCCTTCTGCTGCTTATTCTATTACGTATCAGCAAACACTGAAAGGCGCGGATGAATTTCACGAAGGAAAAGCTGAGAAGATCTCCGGCGTTAGGGTTAAAGGGAATAAGGTTATCCTAGATTTGATCCGAAAAGACAATAACTTTTTGGATAAATTGAGTTTGGTATGTTGTGCTGTTCAATCGCGTAAATTGGCAAACAGCGGAGAATTATTGATAGGTACCGGACCATTCACGTTAATGCCTGAAAATACAGATGAAAACCGAATTCAGCTCATAAAAAATGAAGACTATTACGCATTTGACAAAAAGGGAAATGCGTTACCCTACCTCGACTCACTAGAATTCATTCTGAATACAAAAAAATTGCAACAACTTGATATGTTCGAAAAATATGAGGTTGACCTAATACTAGGCTTGCCAACGAGTCGCATAACCAAAATGCTTGAAGGCAGGTTGGACGATTTTAATTCTAAACCTCCAATTTTCGTATTACACAACAATCCTCAGCTCGTTACGAATTATTACTTTTTTGATTTAAGCGAACCAAGGTTCCAAGACAAGCGTGTTCGACAAGCGTTTAATTATGCAGTTGACAAATCGAAAATTGGTCAAAACCTTCTCCAAAATCAATATTACGAATTGGGTAATTATGGAATCATTCCACCTATTCAAAGTATTTTCCGAGGATATGATTTTGATGCTATTGAAAAAAATGGATATGCTTTCGACCCCATAAAAGCTAAGGCTTTATTGGCTGCGGCTGGTTATCCAAATGGAGAAGGATTCGGTTCTATAAATCTTCGATTCAACATAAATGATGTTCATTCCGCAGTTGCTGATGAGTTTGCAAAACAAATAAAACGGGTTTTAAATATCAATGTTAATATTGATGGCTCCACTTTCGAGCAACTTCAAATTGATGGTGACAAAGGAAATGGTGACATTTTCCGTTCGGCTTGGGCAGCAGATTATCCAAGTGAAGAATCATTTCTAATCAATTTTTATGGAAAACTAGTTCCAAAGAACCCGAATGAACTATCAATAGTCAACCAATCGCGATACCGTAATTCGCTTTTTGACCAATATTTGGAAAAGGCACAAAGAGAAACTAAAATCACCAAAAAACGTGAGTATTTCGCACTTGCGGAATTAGAATTAATTAAAGATCCTCCTATTATTCCACTTTGGTATAACGGAGAGTTGGAAATAGTTTATTCGCATGTGAGAAATTTGAATGTTAATCCGTTGGATTTGTTCATATTTAAGGAAGTTTATATCAAGGAGTGGACTCCTAAAGAGTACCGAGATTACATGAAGAAAAAATCTTAAAAAACAAGAACTATGAAAACATTACTACTTGCATTGGCTTTTCTATCATTTTTACCATTCGCAATGGCTCAGCCTACGCAAAATGTTAGAGGGAAAGTTGTGGATTTTGAAACGAATTATCCACTTTTCGGAGTCAAAATAGAAATCTTTACTTCAGATTCCATTAAGAAATACCGCGCCATAACCGACGAAACGGGCAGCTTTTCAATCAAAGACGTTCCTGTTGGGAAACATGATTTGGTTGCAAAAATGATGACCTATAACAGTAAAACAGTTACCATAGAGGTTAACTCAGGAAAAGAAACTATCGTCAATATGGGTATTCAGGAAAGCTTCACGGAAATAGAAGAAGTGGTGGTTTCCGCAAGAAAAAACGGTCAAGTTATTAATGAGATGGCAACCATTTCAGCTCAACAGTTTAGCGTAGAAGAAACGAATCGTTATCCTGGTTCACGTGCTGACCCTGCTCGTATGGCTTCTAATTTCGCTGGAGTTCAAGGTGCGGATGATTCTAGAAATGACATTATTATTCGCGGGAATTCACCCCTTGGTGTAGTTTGGAAAGTTGAAGGAATAGATATTCCAAACCCTAGCCACTTTGCTACTGCTGGCAGTTCTGGTGGACCGGTTTCCGTATTGAATAATAAAGTTTTGGCTAACTCAGACTTCTTTATGTCGGCATTTCCAGCTGAATTTGGAAATAGTGTTTCCGGTATTTTTGATTTAAAGCTCCGAAATGGGAACAATGAAAATCATGAATTTACAGGACAATTTGGTTTATTGGGAACAGAGTTGGTCGCTGAAGGTCCAATGAGTAAATCAAAAAAATCTAGCTATTTGGTTATGGGTCGTTATTCGACCTTAAGCATGTTTCAAACCCTAGGTATTAAATTAGGAACAGATGCCGTTCCAGTATACGGTGACGGTGCTATAAAATTAAATTGGGCTTTGAAAAAAGGCGGATCTTTGTCTTATTTCGCCATTGGAGGAAAAAGCAAAATAGACATCCTTGTTTCGGACCAAACAGAAGTTACTGAGGAATTATATGGAGAAGGTGATCGCGATCAATATTTTGGAACTTCAATGTTAACAACCGGATTAGTTTACAAAAAATCTCTTAATGAAAAAACATTTGTTGCCTCAACTCTCGCCTATAGTCATGACGAGTCAACATCCCATCACGATTTTTTAATACGAAGTGTTTATAATGACGCGGACGTAGAAAAAATCCGTGTTGATTCACTTTTCCCATTAATGGGGTATTATTTCAAAACTTCTAAGCTTTCTTATTACTTAGCATTCAACCATAAATTGAACAGAAGAGTTTTGATAAAAGGTGGGATTAATTTGGATGGAATTTATCTCAACCAAAAAGATTCCGTTTTGAATCAAGATTCTCTAAATATTGGGAATTACAGCACCTTCAACAACCGCTGGGATTACAAAGGAACATCTGTTCTCATTCAACCTTTCATTCAATGGAAATACAGAATTACTGAAAATATGGACTTTACTGCGGGACTTCACATGCAGTATTATTCTTTAAGCAATAGCATTAGTCCTATTGAACCACGCGTTGGATGGAAATACAAAATGAAAAAAGGACAGAGTGTGTCTGCCGGTGCTGGTTTGCACAGTCAAATGCAACCTCTATACACCTATACCTATCATTTACCCGGAAACCCAGCTGATAAACCTCATAATGTGAATATGGACTTTACAAAAAGTGTACATACTGGAATAGGTTATGAAAAATCCTTCTCTAAGAGCTTTAATGTGAAATCTGAGGTATATTACCAATACCTATATAATATACCTGTAGAAATCCGCCCAAGTGCCTTTTCAATGGTGAATATGGGCGGTGGCTTTCAGCGTTTCTTCCCAGATACTCTTGAAAATTCAGGAACCGGATATAATTATGGATTGGAAGTTACGGTACAGAAATTTTTTGATAAAAGCTTTTTCTTTCTTTTCTCTGGAACACTTTACGACTCACGTTACCGAGGAAGTGATAAAGTGTTGCGCAATACGAGTTATAACGGAACTTACGTGACCAATTTATTAGCAGGGAAAGAATTTAAGCTAAATGAAAAAAATAGCATTACCCTCGGAATAAAAGTTACTTATGCTGGAGGGAAGAGATACGGTTATGTTGACCTGGCAAAAACACAAACTGCAAACGAACTAATCTTTAGAGATTCTGCTTTTAATTCACGTCAATTCCGCGAGTATTTCAGAATGGATGCTAAAATCAATTGGAAAAAGAACGCGCGCAGAGTAACTCATGAAATAGGTCTTGATTTAGTAAATGTTCTTGGAACACAAAATCTGCTTTCACTTACCTATGCTCCGAACGTTGCCAATCCATCCGCTGAACCAATAGCTGAGCGTTATCAACTAGGATTCTTGCCAATTTTCTATTATAAAATAGACTTTAGAGGAAAGCCAAAAGCTTCGGCTGGCATATAGGATTTTGAATTCTTGATTGTTGAACGATTATTGGAGTCAATATTGGTTTGGATTATTTATTAGGTTAATAATTTGCATTATGCCTTGTTTCCTATAGTTTTTACTTGTTAAATGAGGGTTTGCACCTATTTTATATACAAACGAATCGCCACACCTTTGTTGTCTATCAATTAATCATCGATTATGAAAAAAGCAAAATAAGCTTAATCACCTTTTTACTGTGTAGATCCATAAATGCGCGTTTAAATTGGCAATGAGGCAAACTAAAAGACACGTTCGGAATTTAGTTTAGCTATTTTATCACTAAAAAAGTGATGACAACTAATTCGATATCATTTACATGAAGAAAGAAAGGGAAAATGTTCCTTGCAATCAAAGAATGAAATGACCTCGTTAGAAAAACTGATAGTTGAAATAATTACCAATGTACTGATGCGATATTTGTAGGATTTTTAGCACCTCTCTGTTTATATATTAATTTTTGTTAAAAAAACACCATTTTTTATTACTACATTGCAATCTACTTCTTGTATAAGACTAAATTATGAAAACAATACTACCCTTAATTTCATCTATTTTATTTTTTATTATTGGGATAAATTTTTCTTTCGGACAGGAAGAAGAACCAATCGTAAATGTTGAATACTATAGCCCTTCATGTCTAACAGCCCCTGAAGGTTTTGAGACAAGAGATGGTTTCCCTGGGTACATAAATATCTCGACAAAAAGTTCAATTGTTTTATCACTTGTAAAAAACAAAACGTTAGTTGATGCAGAAGCCGCAATGTCTGAAGAGTATTTTACAAAAGAGAAGGTCACTTTAGTTTCTAAAGAGCAAGTTGAAACTACTAATCATGAAAAAGGAATTCTCTATAAATTCAAATTTCAAATAAATGGAGAAGATTGGCTCAGATATTCCCTGTTTCTGGGCGACTTAAGTAATGTTCTTTGGGTAAATGCAAATTATATGGAAAAATATAAAAGCGTTGTCGAAGAAGAATTATTGAGAAGTATACTGACTACTAAATTTAACGCGAAATGAAAATAGTATTCCTTTTATTATTCGGATTGAATTTTAGCTCCTTTTTTGCTCAATTGCAAGTTGATACTGTTAGATATAACTCTGGGTGGCAAAAAATGTTCAATGCAACGAACGACCCAAACCCCTATACAGTAAACGAATATTTTGGTTTGCCTACGTCAGGCCCAATTTCGTGGGACGAGGGATTTACATGGAACGCGCCGGGATTCTCAACTGGAAGTTTGGACTTAGGACCATTTGGAAGTTTTGCAGGATTTGGATTTGGAGCCTCCTTCTGGCTAACAACTGATGGATATTTTGGCATTGGGTTAAGTATTCACGATTTTGTTGGGGATTCTTTGTTAGTTAATTACCCAACAAAAATCACTACAAATTTCCCTGCAAATAATAGTTTCTTTGTAGGAGATTGGGTAGGAATAAAAACCGATTATACCGTAATTGATGAAACTACCAATTCTGATTCAGCGTACATCGATTCAAGATATCCTAAAGGTGGTTCAGTAGATTTCGATATGGGTGCTAATGCAAATGCTCATGTTGGAGCATCCATTACAGTAGACCCTTTTGGCACTTTATCGTATGATTTTTTGAGTTTAGAAATAGGTCTACCAACAATCAACCTTTTTCATGTTAATGAAGATACCTCCTATTATTACGGAGAAGCAAACTTATTTGCCGTGCCGAGTATACCCAATGGTTCCGGTGGTTGGACATTTCCTTCAGCAGGGCCAGATCCAACCATAAGTGCTATTCCTGGCTATCCTGGCGGTTATCCAGATATAGCCTTTCCTGCTTGTGGTGGTGCTCAGGCATTGATTCCAGGTGCATGTACTATTGCACAGATTTGGACGCCCGATTTACCTATCGAAGGTTCTTTAGGATTGGTTGACGGTAGCTTCAGTTTACCTTATATTAACTTAAAACCCACTACTGTATTACCTTCGAAGAATTTAATTGCTAGAGGAGATTCAACCTATATTTCCATTGAAATGGATTTGTTTAAAGCGTTATCGAGTCTTATTGCAATGACTTGCGGGTCAGGCAGAGCTTCAAAACAGCCGCCGCAAACACCAAATCCTTACTGTGTGGCAGCCGAGCTAGTTTTGGGAAATTTATCAAATTCAATTGAACAAGGTATACCAGGATTAGATGAAGACTTGGAAATATGGTACAATATAATTAGTGCACGTTTTGAATTAACAGTTACAAATAAACAACGTTTCGAATTCAAGCCAAAGGTAAAAGGTAAAATGCAGCTTCCTACGCCAGTTCAGTACAAAATTGTTTCACAATCTGGTTTAGTTTCTCCAATTGCCATAGGAAATGTAATTAATTACACTGTTGGTGATTCCATTTATATCAAATCCCCATGTTTCTATGATGAATTTAAGATAAAAAGAAGTTTTTCAATGGATGGAAAAATGAATAGTAAAACATATGATTCTTTGGATTTTGCTTTCGTTTTTGACGGATTAGGGTTCGGATTAAAAATCCCAGGGTTCACCATTCTTGATTCGTATAGTTGGTCATTCTGTATCCCATACGGCTACCCTTGCGGAGATGTCTTTTGGCCTTCTTGGTGCAGTGGTGAGTGGTGCGAGACCATTTCTACCCCCTATATTGGTTTTCCAAGTATAGACTGGTCGACTTGTGATTTAGGGGGTCCTTATGCTGGATCTTCACCTCCACCATCAGGAACATGTTCCATTGAGTTTATTAATGAATCATTAGGTGCATTTAATATTATTTGGCGAGAAAAAGAATGGGGGTTCCAGGGATTTGACCCTATATACCCTGCTGATACAATTGTGCTACTAGGTAGAAAAATGTCAGTATCAGCTGTTGCAGTTGACGCACTTTGTTTTGGTGGTTTTGGAACCATTAATGTAACTGTTGTAAATGGAAAATTACCTTTTAGTGTCTCTTGGGATAATGGCCCAAGCAGCACAGTAAATTCAAATACCTTTACTTCGCCAAATCTGTTGACTGGAAATCATGTTGCTCAAATAACGGATGCCAATGGCTGTATAATTTTTGCAGGAGACGTAGTAGGAGAGCCAGGTGCAGCATTAAACGTTATCCCAACTATTGTAAATGATAATTGTAATGATTTGACCGGAAATGGATCAATTTCTATTTTGCCATCTGGAGGAACTATGCCTTATACTTACTTATGGAGTGGCACTGGAAGTACGGCTGGATATAACAGTTCATTGCAAAACATATCCAATTTACTTCCTGGTCAATATAATTTAACTATTTCCGATTCCCATGGTTGTGTCAATAACACAACTCATATTGTTAATCAACCTAATCCTTTAATCGCTTCAGTTGTTTCCAATAATCCTGTAAATTGTTTTGGAGAAGCAACGGGAAGTATAAATATTGCACTTAGCGGAGGTACGGTTCCTTACCAAACCGTTTGGAAATCCTTACCTAGCAACTCGACAATTAGTACTTCAAATAATTTAATTGATGTATTTGCTGGTGATTATACCTTAACTGTTACGGATACCTCAATGTGTTCAATCACGAATACTTACACCATCAATCAGCCGGCTCAATTAGTTCTAACTTCCAATATTTCGGATGTTTTATGTAATGGCGGAAACTCTGGAAATGTTGTTGGAACTGTAACTGGTGGTGTTCCAGGTTATACTTATCACTGGTATAATGGTGCAAACGTTTTATTAAGTTCAACAACAAATGTTTTAAGTAACGCTTATGCCGACGATTACAATTTAGAGGTCTTTGACTCCAAAGGTTGTATGATAAATCTAGTAAGTCCTGTTGTTCAACCAGATATCGTAGCAGTCTCAAACTCGACCCTTCAAAATGTTAATTGTTATGGTAATTCTACTGGAAGTATTCAAATTGATGTTATTGGCGGTGTTACTCCATATACTTATGATTGGAGTAATGATGGATTTGGCGCTTACGATGACACAGAAGATTTAATAGGATTGTCGGCGGGGACTTACACAGTAAAAATTAAAGATGCAAACAATTGTATTAAAACATTTACATACGTAATAACGGAGCCTGCAGCTGCATTATCAGCTGTTCCAACTTTGACTCATGTGAAATGTTATGGAAATTCAACTGGAAGTATCCTAGTAAATGTTGAAGGTGGAACAATGCCCTATACTTTTGACTGGGATACGGATGGAACTGGTGATTTTGATGATCCACAAAATTTATTGAATATACCAGCTGGCGTGTACACCCTTACAGTAAAAGATACTTTAGGCTGCACGACAACATTCACTTCACAAATATTTCAACCTGCAGCACCTCTTTCATTAACAGAAACGCATGCTAATGTTCTTTGTTTTGCCGGTAATAGTGGTTCAATTAATTTAAACCTTGCAGGAGGCACCGTACCTTACACATTTACTTGGTCGAATGGAAGCTCAATATTAATGACTCAAACTACACCAAATCTAACGAATTTGACTTCTGATAGTTATACGGTACTTGTTCAAGATGCCAATGATTGTACAATTTCAACGACAATTTTTATAGATCAACCAAGTGCACCATTAGCTATCTCGACTTCAATAATTGAAGTTGATTGTTACAACAGTAGCACTGGTTCAATTGATTTAACTGTTACTGGAGGTACAGGTCCATTCATTTATGACTGGGACAATGATGGAGTTGGTGACAATGACGATTTTCAAGATTTGTTAAACATACCGTCAACAAATTATGCAATTATTGTTTACGACAATAATGGTTGCACGATTACCAGCAGTTATTTTGTTGACCAACCTCAAGCTCCAATTCAACTGTCTGTGACTTCTGTTGAGGCATCTTGTTTTGGTGAAGCTACAGGATCAATTAGCTTAACCACAATTGGTGGTACTGCGCCATACACTATCGATTGGGATAATGATGGAACAGGTGATTTTGATGACCCTCAAAATCTTATAAATATTCCATCTGGAGTTTATATTGTTAATGTCATGGATACAAACGGCTGCCTTGAAACAATTGGTGGTTTTGTTGCTCAACCAGCGGCGGCACTAGATGTTATAGCCACAATTATAGATCCTTCATGTTATGCTTATTCTGACGGTTCGGTTAATCTGGCCATTACTGGTGGCACAACACCTTACTATATGCAATGGGGGGATACGAATGAATATTTGTTGAATAACCCAAGTGAGCTACTGTCAGAATTAACAACTGGAAATTATTTTCTACGTGTTCGAGACGTAAATAATTGTGTATTTGAACAATTTGTTTTTGTGGATCAGCCAGACACGTTGAGTGTGACTAATATAATTGCTGATGTATCTTGTTTCGAAGGAAGTGATGGAGCTATAAATTTAACTTCAAACGGAGGCACAACGCCTTATTCTTAC
Organism: uncultured Flavobacteriales bacterium; assembly: GCA_963977135.1. Classification (GTDB taxonomy): domain Bacteria; phylum Bacteroidota; class Bacteroidia; order Flavobacteriales_D; family Crocinitomicaceae; genus UBA2040. The sequence continues at coordinate 523,039 of CAXBNN010000002.1, forward strand.
ATCTGGAGTAACGGATCTAACAATGAAGACCAATTCAATCTTGTAACCGATATTTATGGATATATCTTGACAGATGCTCAAGGTTGTATTTACAAGGAAGAACTTATCGTATATCAACCACCTGAAATACAAATAGCCTCTGAAATAAATGGCATTACTTGCGTAGACCAGAAAGATGCGAGTATTTATATACAAACCGCAGGAGGTACACAACCTTATAATTGGATTTGGTCAAATGGTGAAACAACAAACCATATAACTGATTTGTCAATCGGGTTATACGAACTTACCATCTCCGACTACAACGGATGTATCAAAAAATATGATTTTATAATTGATAGTAGCTCAATTGAGTGTCTCATCTTAGTGAATACCTTCACTCCGAATGGCGATGACTACAATGATACATGGGTAATTGGCAATATCCATTTATATCCAAAAGCGGAGGTTAAAGTATTTAATCGATGGGGTAACTTATTATTTGAAAGTCAAGGGGAATACATTCCTTGGGATGGAGTTTTTAATGGAAGCAAACTGCCTTCCGAAGTATACTATTACGTTATTGTTTTGAACAATGATGAGAATAATAAATATACTGGAACAATTACAATTGTTAGATAGTATGAAAAAGAAATTAATAATATTAATCGGAATTTTACTTGCTAATTCAGCTGCTATTGCACAATGTGCTGGTGCAACAGGTTGCCCAACACTTGCTATGAATGGGGCTTCTGTTTCTTGCTATGGAGGCTCAAATGGTTCAGCAGGGGTAACTGTATCTGGCGTATCTGCTGCATACCTAACATATAATTGGGCCTATGATGGTTCTAACGGGACTTCTATTTCTGGATTACAGGCTGGAACTTACGCTGTTACCGTTAAGAATACCTGCACAGGATGCACCGCAACGGGCTATTACACGGTTAATACTCCTAGTCAATTGGCTATTGCCACAACTACTCAAACAAATGTAAATTGTTTTGCTGGTAACACAGGACTTATTACAATTAACATTAGTGGGGGAACACCTCCATACTCCGTTTCATGGAGCAATGGGGGCTCGGGAACAACTATCTCTAACTTAAGTACTGGAACATACACGGCAACAGTAACGGATTCAAAAGGTTGTCAAAAACAAAAAACATTTGTTATTACTCAACCATCGTCCCCGTTAGGTTCCACATTCACGAAAATTAATGTAGACTGTTTCGGAAGAAATACTGGGTCAATTGATCTTTCACCATTTGGAGGAACAGGTCCATATACCTTTGTATGGTCACCCGGCGGGCAATTAACTGAAGATCTTCAAGGTTTATATGCAGGAAGTTATTCTGTTACTATTAAGGATTCTAAAAATTGTACTTCTCCCAAAAATGTACAAATAACACAACCAACTGTCTTGGCTGCAACAATTCAAGCTGCCCCTGTTACTTGTTATGGATATAGCAATGGCTCTGTTCAAGTTTTACCGAGTGGAGGTACTTCACCATATAGTTATACTTGGAGCAATTCGACCTACTCTTTTTCACAGAACAGTCCAACACTATCAAACGTTCCATCTGAAATATATAATGTACACATCACCGATGCAAAAGGATGTATTGCACAAAAAACGGATACCGTCAACACTCCAACTCAAATAACTGTTTCAAATGCAATTATTACGAATATCAACTGTTATGGAGAAAGCACGGGCAAAATTGAACTTGCGGTAATCGGTGGAACTGTAACAACCGGATACATTTATGAATGGAGCAATAGTTCAGGAATTATAGTTGGTGCAACATCCAATATTCTCCAGAATATCCCTTCGGGAAGTTATTCTGTTCTTATAAAGGACAATAATAATTGTTCTATCTTAAAAACATATCAAATAACTCAACCCTCTTTGGCTTTGGGAATAATAACTAATAGTGTAAATGAGGTACTATGTTATGGATTCAATACTGGTAGCGTAGATGTAAATGTGTATGGTGGAACTCCAAGTTACACCTATTCTTGGCAAAATTCCAATTTAATAAATGTTGGTTTATCCGAGGATTTAGCAGGTGTTGAAGCGGGAGAATATACTCTTTTAGTTACTGATGCAAATAATTGCACTACTTCTGGAATATACATAATAGTTCAACCTGCAGATACATTGGCGGTAAGTAATAATATAACTCCTGTTTTATGTTACAATGGGTCCACCGGAGCAGTAAATTTAACTTCTTCTGGTGGTACTTCTCCATATTCATTTGCATGGAATAACTCGAGTTATTTACTCTCTGTAACACTTGAAGATTTAATTAATTACCCAAGTGACACTTACGACCTTGTTCTTACTGATGACCATGGTTGTATTTATACTGAAAGCTATTTTATTCCTCAGCCCACTTTATTAACCGGAAACCTTATTGGAACAGATATTTTATGTAAAAATGAAGCTACTGGTGCTGTCGACCTTACTGTGCAGGGAGGTGTATTGCCATACAACTTCCTTTGGAACAATTTAAGTACAACTGAGGACATTAGTTCATTGCCAGCGGGAGATTATTCGGTCATAGTTACCGATGCAAATTTTTGTACGTTCTCTGCGGCTATTACTATAACTGAACCATCGGATACATTAGGTTATCAATTTACAACAGTAGATGTTTCCTGTCACGGTTTTGCAAATGGAGAAATCAACTTAATAGCTTCAGGGGGTTCGCCATTGTATTCTCTTCTATGGACTACCGGAGATACAAACTTCTATATAAATAATTTGACAGCCGGGTATTACTCTTTTAACTTAACTGATAACAACGGTTGTTTAGTATTTGATTCTTTAGAAATATTTCAACCAGATTTGTTATTAGCAAATTATGTTGTAACCCCAGTGACTTGTAAAGGTTTGGGCGATGGAAGGATTGATATTACTCCAACTGGGGGAATTTCACCATACACTTATTCATGGTATAATTCAAACTTTGCATTAAGCGCTCAAGTAGAAGATCTTGTTGACTTTCCTTTTGATACTTATCAACTTGAATTGAGAGATTCATTTAACTGCTTGACAGAAGTGTTTATATTGTTGGATGAACCAGATGAATTGGTTGCAACTGCAAACACTATTGATGCAACTTGTTTTGGTGAGTCGAATGGATCTATTGATGTTGAAGTCACAGGAGGTAATCCCGGATACACATACTTATGGAGCAACGGAACAACTAATCAAGATGCCACAAATTTAACTTCAGGTGAATATTCTGTTATGGTAACAGACACTAAGAATTGTCAAGATTCTTTAACAATCGTGATTTATGAGCCTGAGCCAGTTACAATTTCCTTCGATATAAAGGAAGTTACATGTGCAGACCAATTTAACGGTGAGATTTACGCATACCCTAGCGGAGGAACTGGAGACTTCACATATAATTGGAAGGTAGGATCTGCCGATAATTTCATAACAGATTTATATGGTGGGTATTACTCTGTTTTGGTAACTGATATAGTAGGTTGTGAAAAAATTGACTCCGCATTTGTTCCAACAAACTCACAAGATTGTATTCAACCTCCTAATGCCTTCACCCCAAATAATGACCTTTATAATGACACATGGCATTTGGAAAATATTGGAATATACCCAGAAGCAGATGTTAAGGTTTTCAATCGTTGGGGAGAGTTAATTTATCATCAATCAAATCCTGATGAAGAGTGGGATGCCATACACAATGGTCAGCCATTACCTTCGGAAACATACTATTACACGATTACATTAAGTTCAAAAAACAAACCTGTTATGGGTGCGGTTACTATTATAAGATAATTATGAAAAATTTACTCACATTATTTTTAGCCATTCTAACATTACCTGTGATGGCACAGCAGATTTCATTGAATTCTCAATATATGTTCAATGAATCGTCTTTTAATAGCGGTGCAGTTGGTTCAAAACCCTACACCCAAATTCAGCTAAACGGTAGGCGTCAATGGTCTGGTTTTCAGGGGTCACCTACAACTCAGCAACTTTCCGTAAATGGATACCTAGGAAATAACCTTGGAATGGGCGGTGTTATATTTAACGATGTAACCGGTCCTAGTAGAAGAACAGGCTTTGTGCTTTCTGGGGCTTACCGCCTGCGTTTATCTAGAGATAATAATCACAAACTCGGGATGGGGATGGGTGTATCTTTAACTCAACACTTCATAGACATAAATCGTTTGACAACTTTTTTACCTAATGACCCAGCAGTTGCAGAAGCGTATAACAATCAACTTGTACCTGACGTTAATGCAGGTTTATACTACACGTTCAAGGACAAGGGTTTTGCCGGTTTGTCGGTACAAAATATGGTTCAGTCAAACCGTAATTTATTTGACTTTAACCAAACTTTTGTAAACCCAGTAGTTAGGAATTATTACGCATATGGTGGGTATAAATTTGACTTGAAGAAAAAGTGGACTTTGACTCCGACAGCAATGGTAAGGATGATTGATGCATTAGCTATGCAATTTGACATATCAACTATAGCAACTTACAACAACTTGTTATGGATTGGAGCTTCATTCAGGTATAAAGATGCAGTATGTGGTCTTATAGGTGTACAATTGGGTGTTTTTAAATTTGGATACAGTTATGATTATACACTTTCTGATATTGGTAAGTATAGCAATGGTTCTCATGAAATTTTCTTGGAGTTACAGTTATTCCCTAAAAAAGGTGTCAATAGAAATATTCAATGGTTAAAACGAAATAGACTATACACGCCTTCTACTAACTAAACAATTATGAATTCAAAGTTTATCTGCATATTCATTTTTTTATCAATCGGCAATTTAGTTATTAGTCAAGGCTTATCTGCGGCAGATAAAAATTTTGATAACGACGAATTCAACATTGCTAAAACCTTGTATCAAGAGAATTTGGCAAAAGGTAAAATGACCTCGGAACAAGCAGAAAAATTAGCTTATTGCTACTATATTACAGGTGATTATAATGGGATTGTATTTATCGATTCTTTAATAAAGAAAGATGAAAAAGTAGATTTTTTATGGTTGTGGAAAGCATCTTTGGAAAAAGATAAAGGTGAATATGAATCGGCTATCAAAAGTTTTGAAAATTTCCAAAATCTAAATAACACGGTTGATGTAACGATTCAAATTGAAAGCTGCAAAATGATACCGAAATGGATTGAAATTCCTAGATCAGCTGTTAAACCTTTACCAATTAACGACCGGTATGCGAATAGCACTAAATTTAGTGGTAACCAGCAGATTTTTTTCTTTGAAAATGGAGTTGATTCAATTGGAAAACCCACAGGACGTGCAAGTTTGTCTCCAAAATTCTCAGAAGTCGTTATGATGAAGCCATATGTTATGGTGGATTCGTCTTGGGTGGAAATTAAAATTCCAGGAATGGAAAATTATGTGATTAACTCATTGATTAAAGTTCCTAATTCAACTGAAGTTATTTTCGACGGAATGGATATTTTATCTGAAAACTATACTACGAAAATATTTTCCGGCCAATTATCTTCCAGTTTCGTGGTAACTAACGTGAAACTTATAGATGGCATTAATCAAAAAGAATTGATTTCGAATGGGCAACCAACAATAACATCTGATGGAAATACCATTGTATTTACAGGAATATCTCTTAAAAACAGTAATTTATACAGAGCCGTAAAACAAAATGGCGTTTTTGGTTCAGTTGCATTACTCCAAGCTTTAAATACAGAAGGTAATGAGTGTTACCCCGTAATAATAGGAGATAGCTTACTTACTTTCTCTTCTGACGGTAAAGTTGGATATGGTGGCCTGGATATATATTCCGTGCGTTTGTCAGAAATTACAAATCCAACTGAAATCAAACACCTAATGAGTCCGATAAACTCAACAATGGATGATTTTAATCTCACATGGACTTCTAGTTTAACAGCTGAATTTGTCTCCAATCGACCAAATGGTTTTGGAGATGATGACATCTGGGGGTTAATCATAACGCCAGAAGATATTATACCTCCTGTTCCCGATGATGGTTTTGAGAAATGGCTAGAAACTTGGCAATCTTATAAATTCTACTTTGGGTTAGACTCTTCCGTAACGATAATTAATTCCGGATTAATTGATGGGTTAAATATATACAGTGAAAAATATGATTTGAATCTGAAACTTATTGGTCAAACCGACTCACAAGGAAGTGAGAAGTACAATTTAGCTTTAGGCATGAGAAGAGCGAACTATGTCCAAAATCATATAAATACTCAACTTATTTTTAAAAGCGATATTGAAACATTTTCAATAGGAGAAAATGGAATTGTGAATTCGTGTACGAATGGAATTAAATGTTCTGACGAAGAACATCAGAAAAATCGATTTGTCGAACTACAGATCATTCCAAAAAAACTACTAAATGACTAAAAGATTAATAACATCAATAGTATTACTTTTCGTTTTATCAAACGCATACATTAGTATGGCTCAAAATTATTATTGGGTCGGAGGAACTGGAAATTGGACAGACACCTCTCATTGGTCAAACATCTCTGGTGGGGTTGGAGGATCATATTTTGCTCCACCTACTTCTGCTTCGAGAGTATTCTTTGACACAAATTCATTCAGTGGAATTGGACAAACAGTAACGATAGATACTTCCAATATTACAATAAAAGCAATGTCCTGGAAGACAAGTTTGGATGGGAATTTTGATATGCCAACGTTTGTTGGACTCTCTACAGATTCAATAACTGTTAAAGGCTCCTTGTTTCTTGATGATTTCATGAATTATGCGTTCAATGGCAAATTCTTCATGACGGCTGGAGCGATGGATACATTGTACACGGGTAATAATTTAATTTTAAATGATTTTCAAATATCCCATTTTGATAGTTTAATCATTCTTCAAGACAATTTCAATTCACTTGGCGGTTTGATTTTTAACCGTGGAGGATTTAAAGTTTCAAATAGAACTATAAACGCTCGATTCTTCAAATCAAGAAAATCCAATCCTAGAAATCTAATTCTCGACAATGCCATATTCAATTTAGCCGGGAATGATACTGTTTTGTATATAAATCCAACATATCTTACTCGGTCTGGAACGAATGAAGTCTTTAATATTTTAAACCCTACAATTGATACCGTGAAAATTTTCATGGGGAAAAACAGTTTGCAATGGCACAGACTTAACCTGAACAATAAACACACCCATTTTATTAGTGGCGCCAATTTTAACACCATACAGTCAACTACTTCTGAATCAATTCGTTTGAAATATAATGACACATTAAAGGTGCCCAATTTCTTGGTTGCTGGCAATTGTGGTTCCTATCTGCATTTATATTGTAAAGAAGGGGTGGCTAAAATTTCAGGATTGGGAACTCCCTTATCCATAAATTACGCATCCCTTAAAAACATTTCAGGATTACCTTCAAGTACATACACGGCAACAAATAGCTTCAACTTAGGTGGTAATACGGCATGGACGATAACAGAAGATCCAGGTGTAAATACTTATTATTGGGTCGGTGGCTCAGGTTCTTTTTACGACCCTTCAATGTGGTCAACAATGAGTGGTGGAACTTCAGGACTTTGTTTCCCTGGACCTAATGATATCGCAATTTTTGACGCAAATTCTATTTTGGCTGACACTGTTTATATTCAACAGAAAATTATTATTGGTCGTTTAGACTTTAGTACCATTCCTTCTACAATAGTATTATCGGGTGATCCTTCCTATGCAATTGAAGTAAGAGAAAACCTAATTGGCTCTAATTTTATTGATTTTGATTGGCAAGGAAATATTTTGTTGACAGCTTCTTCAGGTTCTACTAGTATTACCTCTAACGGCTTATCCTGGAATTGTAATCTTATAAAAACAGGAGCTGCGACCTTATCATTTGCGGATAGTTTTACATCCTTGAAAAACTTCTCTCATACAAACGGTACTTTGCTTGGTAATAGTGTGGCAATCAATTTTTGGAACTTCTATGCGGACTCCACTGCAAATATTAGAAATATAAATTTTGGTACGTCTTTAGTAAATGTTGCAGGTGTATCATTTAAAATTGGTGCTACTACTATCGGCACCTTTATAGCTCCAACAGAGTTGAAATTCCAAAACGTAAATGGAAATTACGTAAATTTCACCAGTGGTTCGCACAACTATAATGTTGTTCGAATTCAAACTTCCAATATTGACTTTATCGTCGATAATACGACTCAGAGTGTCAGCTTGACGCTGTTGGATATAAACGCTGGAACTACTGTCATTTTACAAAATGGATCAAGTTACATATGTGATAGTATAAATGCAGTCGGTACATGCGTAGATTTAATCACAATAAAAACCTCATCTTCGACTGGTACTACTGCTTTAATAACCAAAACTGCAAATGTTAATACCGTAATTGATTATTTAATAATTGATAATGTAGATGCCGCAGGTATTGGAAATTATTTTGCCAATTATTCAACTATACTGAATGGCTCGGCAAATTGGATTTTGTCTAATGGTTTTGCAACCTTAACAATTCCATTTGGTGCAATGTCTGTGGATAGTAATTCGACTCAAACCTTAACTGGCTCAATATCTGGTTTTGATCCTGTAACTGTATTAAGTTCAACTTTATATTTAAATGGTTTAAATACCACGAATTCAACTGATTTAGATTCTGTTACATACGAATTGTCGGCAGTTACTGGTGGGCCTGGTCCAATATTGGCTATGGATTCTCTTAATGGAACGGGTGATCAAGCAGGAGTGAATTTTTCATTTCCTACTTCCACTCCGAACAACAATACTACCCTCAATTTGGTCCTTTCAAATCTGAACGATTCAGGTAACGTTGTTCTTACTGATTCATATATTACTATAAATTATATGCTTCAACCAACTCTGCTAAGTCCCATGACCTATTATTGGATTGGAAACGGTGGGGATTGGTCCGACACTGCTCATTGGTCAACAACATCAGGTGTAGCCACTTATGTAAATTGTGCTCCATCTATATCTGATAATGTAATTTTCGACAACAACTCTTTTAGCTCCATAAATGAAATAGTTACTGTTGATAAAGAAGTATACATTTCCTCTATGAATTGGATAATAACGGATCAAGATAGTGCCATTTTGCTTCTCGATAAATCCATGACTTTCATAGGAGATGTAAGTTTGAATGACCAAGTTTTTGTAACCAGAAATAACAAGGTAACAAAAATGATATTTCAACCCGATGGAGTAAAGACATTCAATACTTTAAACGCCAAAGTTGATGTGCAAGTTGTTCTCCTTTCTGACAACGTTGGAAATGAATTACAACTTTCCTCTAATTTAATCATGACTGATTCTACAAATATCATTGTAGGTGGTGGTTCCCTTAATACGATGGATTACAACATCACCACTGGAACAATTTACTTTGGATCGCCAACAGCCAAATCAACTGATTTAGGTTCTTCAATTATAAACTTAAGGTATGGATTCAATGATGAAAGTATTGGTTCTAGTTTAATATTGGATGCTGATTCTTGTACAATCAACATTAATTTTGATAATGGTATTGATTCCGTCTATGATAACTACTTCATAAGTACTGGTCATGTTTTTAATGATGTTGTATTAAACTTTAATTTTGATAAATTCAGTGATTTCACAGGGAACAACACTTTCAAAAACTTGACAATTGGGCAAGGATCTAAATTGAAAGTAAAAGCTGGAGATGTTACTACAGTTGCGAATCTTTTTACCGCAATTGGTACATGTAAAGATTCTATCTATTTCAAATCAAGTAACCCGGGCACACAATTTGTCATCTATAAAACAAATTCTCCCTCGACAATAGAATGTGTTAATATGACAGATGCCCAATCCACTGATCAAATTATCACTGCAAATTATTCAACAAATACAAATAATAGTTCAATTGGAGCATTTTTGTTTCCATCGACTCCGGCAGCAAACGCTATCATAAGCTCCATTTCGAATTATTGTTTAGGAGATACTTTACAGTTTACGAATGGTTCAACTGCAACTTCTGGCTCGCCAACATTTATCTGGACATTTGATGATGGAACTGAATTAAACGGAGATACAACCCAACATTATTTCGGATTTCCAGGAGATTACACAATTGGGTTGACAGCAATAAATGCAAACGAATGCTCTAATAAATTGGATACAACAATTAGCATTTTAGACCCTTCTGTTATCCTCAATTCTTCATTAGTATTGGATACTACAATTTGTGCTGGAGAATCTGTTACATTCATTGCAAACCCCAATCCAGATACAAGTTCTATAACTTATCAGTTTTATATCAATTCTGTTCCTAACGTTACTAACGACACCTTAACGACAACTACAATAAATAATTTAGATACGATATATGTAGAAATAATGCAAGACGCATGTCCTGCTAGAAGTAATCAATTTGTTTTTAAAGTTAATCCTTTACCGATACCAAGTTTAACGACAAACAATTCTAACGTCATATGTGATGGGGATTCCGTGACTCTTGTTGCAACAGGTGATTCTATTTACCAATATTATAAAAATGGTGCTGCCTACACTGCGTTTAGTTCGACTCCATCGTTGAGTATGATAGATGTTGTCGATGGTGATAGTTTCTTTGTCGTGGTAAAAAATCCCGCAACAGGTTGTGAAATTAATTCTGATACTATCACATACACTGTGAATGCGCTTCCAACTGTTTCAATAGATGACAATGATCCAACTACAAATACAATCTGTCAAGGGGATAGTGTTACCATCAATAGTACTACTGGGATTCCTGGAAATATTACTGGCTACAGTTACATAGTAAATGATAGTTCATGGGCGTTAAATACTTCTCCTACATATGCCACTTCTTTGTTAAATGATGGAGATATTCTAAATGTTGTTGTCAGCGACGTCAATGGTTGCTATTCTGATACTTCGAATAGTATATTGTATACCGTAAATGCGATTCCTACAATTTCCGTTTCAGCAGACACTAACTCATTTTGTGAAGGCGAAACTGTCACCTTCACTGCAACAGGAGGTACAACATACCAATTTACAATTAACGGGTCAGAGGTTTTACCTATGTCCGGTCAGTCTTATTTTATTAGTTCAGCAATCTCAAACGGAGATCAAATTGTAGTGAACGGAGTCGGTAATAACTGTCCAAATTCATCTGCGCCATTATTAATGAACGTGTTGCCACTTCCAATAACCTCATTGACTTCGAATATTGGAACGACCATTTGTTCATCACAAATGCCTCAATTTACTGCTAGTAGTGCATTAGCTACAAGTTTTGAATTTTTGGTAAATGGTGTAACAGTTCAAGCCGAATCTGCTCTAGCTACCTATACTCCTGCAAGTACATTACCTGATGGAGCAATCGTCTCAGTAGTTGGCTATCAAGGTTCATGCACACATGAAGCCTTTTTGACCATGACTGTAAATCAATCTCCTGTACCTACAATTTATACTAATGATATCGATAATTCCATTTGTTCAAATGGGTCAATAACAATTGACGCAACAGGTGGTTCTACCTATCAATTTTATCTTAACGGATCCCCTTACGGGACTCCAGCAGGTTCATCTGTAATAATAAATGGAACGACATTTTTAGCTGGAAATAACATTATTTTTGTAAATGTTATTGGTGCCAATAGCTGTATAACACCTACGTCTTTGTTGAACATTGAAATGGTAAATACACCAGCCGTCACAATGACAAGTTCGGCGGTGTTAAATACTGTTTGTCAGGGTATCCCTGTGACATTTATGGCCAGCACTAATGCTGCAAATTATCAATTCTTTTTAAATGGAACATCTTTAGGATTGCCATCCGCGTTAAATACCTATACAAGTTCTTCGTTGGGCAATGGAAGCGTTATAACTTTAGTTGGTTACAATGGTAGTTGTTCTCAAAGTAGTGCCGACACTATAACCACAACTGTTATTGCTAATCCTGTTGCAAACATTGCCGGAACGACGGTATTCTGTCAAGGAACAAACGCTTTATTTGAAGGGGCTCAAGGAAATCAATATGAGTTTATTATAGATGGATCTAGTTTAGGGATTTCTGCTGACAGCATGTTTAACGCCTCATCTTTAACCGCAGGAAATCATATTTTAGGTTTGAATGTTTTTCAAAATGGATGTACGGCATCTGCTAGTCAGAATATTACGGTATTAAGTTTGCCGGTTGCAACCCTTACAGGAAACTCAACTATCTGCAGTGGGCAAACTGCTAGTTTCGTTGCCAGTGGAGCCAGTCTGTACAAATTTTTTGTAAACGGGATTGACTTCAGTGGAGGCTTTTTCGCTAGCCCTAACTTCTCAGGTACCTTTAATAATGGTGATGTCATTTCAGTAATAGGAAAAAATCTTGCCTCTTGTCCTTCTGTTAACGTAAATGCAATTACTTTAACAGTTAATCCAACTCCTATTGTTTCAATAACTTCAAGTGACCCACTAAATGATAGTATAACTTGTACCAATGATTTACTAGATTTTACTGCATCAGGTGCGACATCCTTTCAGTTCTTTGTGAATGGTGTTTCTCAGGGAGCTTCTTCAACTACATCTATATTTTCTACTAGTTCATTAACAAATGGTCAAACAGTTAGTGTGGTTGGTTCTTCATTAGGTTGTACCAATCAAGCTTCATACGGTCCGTTTTTGGTAAGCACCTATCCTGTTGTTCAATTAATAAATAATGATGACAGTACACTTTGTGTTGGTGAAAACTCAAATCTAACGGCAACAGGATCTTCAAACTACTTGTTTTTCATTAATGGATTGCCACAAGGAACATTTTCCGCAATTTCAAATTTCAATTCAACACTAAATAATGGTGATGTCATTTCTGTTCAAGGTGTGACCAACACTTGTGTTGCTAATGGACTTCAAACTGTAACTTATCAGGTATTTAACTATCCTGTAACGACTCTATCCTCGTCGGCAAGCCCGACAAACAATGTTATTTGTTTTGGTGACACGGTAACATTCACTGGAGGTGGAGCAATGGACTATGAATATTTTGTAGATGGAATTTCTATTCCTAGCGTAAATGGCGTGGTGTCGTTAGCAAATATAGAGAATGGTCAAGTTATAACTTTAACTGGTTCTAATAATCAATGTCCCACTCCTGCTCCAAATCCAATTACTTTCACAGTAAATACAATGGACATACAAACACAAGTTACACCTAGTAATTATATTTTGTGTTCTGGTGAGGATTTATTGCTTACGGCTACTGGTTCAGATAATTATTCGATTTTAATAAATGGAATGGCACCAGCAATAAATTCAAGTACTGGTAATTTTGTCATAAGTAATCTTACAGCTGGTGATTTTATTGTACTTACAGGAAGCAATAATACAACTGGTTGTGTTCAGTTAGATGATGAAACTATTTATGTTCAGGTCAATAACCCTGTTGATTTTACCATCGATGGCAATCAGGTTTTTTGTGAAGGAGATTCCGCTATCTTAATGAGCAACGCTTTAAATGGAAACCAATGGTTGTTGAATGGAAACCCAATTGCCGGTGCAACCAATCAAACATATGTCGTGTTTAGTACTGGTGATTATTCTTTGCAAACATCATTTGGAGGTAATAAGGATTTGTGGTCTTTTGGTAATAATTCAAATGGTGAATTTGGTAATGGTGCTAATTTCAATAGTTCAATACCGTTGGAAGCTATCGGCATTACAGATTTATTGAAAGTTGAAACTGGCTATGGTCATTTAATAGGAATTAATAACTCAGGATTAGTTTACTCTTGGGGAGACAATTCGTCTGGTCAATTAGGAAAAGGAACATATACTTCTTCAAATAACCCTGCTCAAGTGATCTCCCTGCCTACATCCATTGATGTAAATGCTGGTGACGATTTTAGTATGGCGGTTTCCTCAACTGGGAATTTATATGCCTGGGGAGGAAACAACTCCGGTCAATTAGGCTTAAATAATATTATTACCTACAATACTCCTCAATTAGTCGCGACAGTTAACAATGTTGACAAAGTGGCCTGTGGAAAATACCATTCACTAATATTAAAAAGTAATGGCACAGTTTTAGCATCAGGGAATAATAATTATGGGCAACTGGGTTCAGGAAACTTAAACTCTAGCTCTATTTTTATTCCTGTTGCAGGTTTGACTAATATTGTCCAAATTCAAGCAGGTGATTATCATAGTATGGCAATTGATAACCTTGGACAATTATATGTTTGGGGTAATAATACCAATGGCCAATTAGGATTAAACGATTTAACAAATAGAATGCAACCAACTTTGTCTCCATTGGAGAATGTGAAAACTTGTTCTGGTGGTAATGCCCACACTTTGATTGTTACAACAAATGGTAAGGTATACGCCAGTGGGAAAAATGATTTTGGACAATTGGCAACAAGTGATTTGATTAATCGAGATTCACCAACATTAATTGAAGAAATTAATGCTGTTGCAGAAGTTGCTGCAGGAGGGTACCATTCTTTATTCAGAAAAATTGATGGATCAATATGGGGTGCAGGAAGAAATGATAATTTCCAGCTAGGTGCAATTCCTCCTGGGGCAATTAGTACGATTGAAAGATTAGTTGATTTAACGGGAGTAACAAGGATGGCAGCGGGTACAGAAAATTCACATTTCATTTATGGTAACAACACAAATTGTTCGTCACCCATCAGTGCTATAAATGTATCAACTGCCCCACAGCCTATAATCAACCTATTAGTCAATCAAATGATTACCTCAACAACTGGGGCTTCCTATCAATGGTTTATTAATGGTATTCCAATAATAAATAGTAATTCAACATCTATTGATATTACAGCAAATGGATATTATTCTGTTGCAGTTACATTTGCAAATGGATGTGTACGCGTATCGGACGAGCTTGGCTTTGGAGTAATCGGACTTGAAGAAAATCAAACTACTGATTTCATAGTTTATCCAAATCCATTTAGCAATCGAATAACGATTGAAGGAGCAGTTCTATCAATGCATCCAACCATTTATATTACTGATTTACAAGGTAGAAAGATCTATGAATTATCAATTGAAAACCAAATTAATAAGTTTACTATTGATTTAAGTGAATTTGCAAATGGGCTCTATCATTTAAATATTCAAGATAATAAAGGTAATATTGTTAAAACGAACATAATTAAAAATTAAAAATATGAAATTGGGTTATTATTTATCAATTATATTAATTTTTTCAGCCTTTATTGGGCGTTCACAATCTACAGAAGGGTCAATTGAATATCAAATAACAACAAAAATGTTGAATTCAGACCTGACAATTATTCAAGATGTGGATTTGTTTCCTGGTAGTTATTTGAATATTTATTTCACCAAAAACAAAAATAGGCTTGAATTAAATTTAGAAAAAGGATTCCTAATTACCCTTATTGCTGATTATTCTTTGAATAAGGGAATTCGACTTTTTAGTTCAAAAGAAACTAAATTAGCCCTTGAATGTTCTGCAGGAGAAGCTAAATTAGATCAAAAAAGCAAAGAAGGTCAAAAGGTTATTTTGAAAGAAGAAACGAAAGAAATTTTAGGATATACTTGCAAAAAAGCAATTATTTTATCGGATACATCTGAAACTGTATATTGGTATACCGACAAAGTAAAATTCGATTTTTCGGGAGTTGACCTTGTTACTTCAAAATTACCAGGATTTCCAATGGAATTTACAACATACTCTAATGGAATGTTAATGACTTTTTCAGCAATAAACATCACCGAATTCGTAAAGAACCAGGATGAAATATTCTCTATTATTCCTCCAGAAGGATATATCGTAACAGACGAAGAGACTTTGAAAAAAGGTTCAAAAAATAATAAAGACGTGAGATAACCTTTTTGATCAGTAAGTAAAATTCTTTTTTTAGTTATTACCAACTAGGGCAATCGTCGCATTTCTTTTTCGTTTTGAGATAGAATAGTCCGCCAATTACGGCATTGTATTCAATGAATCCTAGCGTCTGTCTTGCGAAGGAAGAAGCGTCGTTTGGTCGAGTTCTTACTTTCAATTGATGGACAAATCCTGTGTTCAAATCCGCTTGTAGGAAAAGGTGCTTGAAAAATTCAAAACGAATGCCTGAGTGAGCGGATAGTCCGTATCCCGAAATGGAATATGTAACTCTATCAAATTGCCCTGCAAAATTGAAATCATTTACGGACATAATTGCTCCCGCACTTAAACCTAAATTTCCCGTGATCCCGAAATAACCATTTCCTCTTCTCGGTTTATAAATGTCATAAGAACGCATCAATTCCGCTCGGATGTAGTTCATTCCATTTGTGTTTTCGTAATGGAACGTATTGAAGTTGGTAACCACAGGCTGACCTGTATAGGTTCCGCTCCAATTTGTAATTGTATCAACACCAGGATCAATCTGACCAGTCAACGTGACATTATTCCCGCTTTTCAAATAATACTTAAAATGATCGTAGCCTAAACTCAAAGCCCAACCTTTTTTATAATAATAACCAACTCTTACATTGAATTGTGGAATTGTAATGTTTCTAGGATTAAAATAGCTATCTCCTGAAAAAGGTTCAGGTCTATCAACCGCTTTTGCGCCATTTAATGTAAAATCATAACCTGGCCCAGCAAAACGTATATTAGAATTGGTATAATGTGTCCGATTGTAGCCCCAAAAAAGAAAAATTGTTCCCTTCTCCGTTGATTCTTTTTTCTTTCTTCCATATTGCGCAGCACCTTCAAAAGGCAAAATAGACAATACTAATAAGAGAACTAAAAATTTCATTTAATTATTGATTAATGCAATCCATTGCTTTTCAGAAATAATTTCTTGTAGCACAAAATCTGATTTATTGTTCATATCATGCCAACGCACAAGGCCAATTCCTTCGACGTAATAGGCGTAATTTCTTCCATTTAATTCGCTCTCTTGTCGGGTAATAGGGTTAAAGATGGTTGTGCGGTAATTATCTTCTATTACCAAAGCTTGCTGTTTTTTACCCATAACAGTGATTTCCTGTTTTGGTTTCACTTCTCGAACCTTTCTTTGTCTTTCTTCCAGAATCAAAGTTGAATCCATAACACCTGGAAAACGAGAAACGAAATAGGTTTCATCTTTCATGTCCATCGGAAAAAGAGTGTTTTTGAAAAGCTCTGATTGACGCTTTTTTCCATCTCTATCGACGACCATATGGTCCACTAAATTCAAACTGTCTTCGTTGTAATTATAGGCTTCGATTATCCGCATATCTTCCGAATAAATCTCAACGACGATATGTTTACCTTTTGAATCCTCTACTCGATAAACCCTGTGAAATCTTTCAGCTAAACCGTTTTTTACATCACGGTAAATATAAACCTGACCTTCACCCTCTGTTGGATAAAAATATTGGACTAATTCATTGGAACTGCCATTAGATTTACAACTGCTAATTCCAAAAATCAACAAGAAAATAATAGAAACTACCCTCATGACATTTTTAAAAAACTCACTTCTTTTTCACTTAATACTCTATAATGCCCACGAGGTAAATCTTTCTTTGTAAGACCTGCATATTGAACTCTGTCTACTTTCAATACAACATACCCCATGCTTTCCATCGCTCGACGAGCTACACTATTTTTACCTGAAGTAAGTTCAACTCCAATCTCTCTTGAATTATCTTTGACGTATTCAGCATGGTCGAAGAAAGTTTTTCCATCTTCCAAATCAATCCCTGTCGTTAAACGTTCTAAATCTTCTTTTTTAACTGGTTTGTCCAATTCCAAATGATAAATTTTCTTCGCTTTGTAACGCGGATGCGTCAATTTTTTCATCATGTCACCATCGTTGGTAAAAAACATCAAACCAGTTGCTTCTTTTTCCATACGACCAACAGGATACAATTGCTCCTTAGTCGCTTTTTTCACCAAGCTCATAACTGTTTTCCGCCCTAAGGCATCATCCATAGCAGTAATGAAACCTTTTGGCTTATTCAATAGAACATATCGTTTCGTGGCAGAACGCACGGAATCATCACCGTATTTAACGACATCAGTGTTTTTAACTTTATAGCCCATTTCTGTAATGATTTCACCATTCACAGAAACGATTCCATTTGCAATAAAAACGTCAGCTTCTCTTCTTGAGCAAATTCCAGCATTGGATAAATACTTGTTTAGTCGTATTCCATCCTCATCGAATTTCGGCATTGGATCGCCTTTCTTCTGCTTTTGCTTAAAATCAATGTATTTTCTTTTATCTCTGGCAGAAACTGTCTTTTTTTCAGGTTCTACACCAGCTGCACTTCGTGATTGTGCTCCCGCCGTTTTTGGGCGAGTTGTTGACTTCGTTTTGCCAGCAGGGCCGGTCTTACGGGTAGGCTTTGCGCCACCACCTCTTTTTTTGTTCATCTCGAGCATTATTTATTTCCGCAAAGATAATTCGGATTATTGAATTAAAGAAACTTTAATTCGGACCGCTGCGCTGATGGAGTATAGACCGTCTGCTAAAGCAGACTGCTGGAGCAAGGATTTGGTCCACTCTCAATCCAACAGCGAAGCGGTCTAAACAAACGGTGTGAAAGCATCATCTATATATTCCAAATCTGTCCGAAATCCATTGTGGACAATAGAAATAATATCAAATTGAGTTTCTAGATCAATGTCTTTGGATTGAATGTAGTGGTTTGCGACTTTTATAATTTGTCTTTGCTTCGATCTTGTAACGGCGCGCCAAGGTTCTCCAATTTCTGCTGTTTGTCTTGTTTTTACTTCAACAACATGAATTTTTTCTTCAAATTTCGTCACGATGTCGATCTCCAGATGTTGCAAGCGGAAATTGCGTACTAGAATTTCGTGGCCTTGCTTTTTTAAGTAGGTAGTCGCTAAGTTTTCGCCAAAGACGCCAAGTTCTTGATTGGTCATGTGTAGTTCAATAAGTTACTACTGAAGATACAAAAAAAGTTGGGTTCGAACTCTTCTTTGACTACTTTTTAAGGATTAAATTGCTCCCATTAGCTCCAAAGTTTCCTTTGATGCAGCTTGTTCGGCTAATTTTTTAGAGCTACCGGTTCCCATTCCGTATTTCTTATTATTGATGAGAACCATCATGGTATATTTCCAGAATCCTCCTTGATTTTCTTCAGAAATGGTGTCGAATTGTAATTCCAATTTTCCTTTTTGACACCAAATGAAAAGTTTGGATTTAAAATCAATTTCTTCTGCTAGCACTCTAGTCATATTAACATACTTGACTAAAATATGATCTTGAATGGCGGAACTTGCATCTCTAAATCCTCCATCTAAAAATATGGCTCCAATTATTGCTTCGTAGGCATTTCCTTCAATCGTACTCATATTAATCGAACGACCTTTTTGAAAACGTATTACCTGATTTATACCAATTGCCTCTGCAATTTCTGAATGATGTTTTCGGCTTACTACTTTAGATTTTACTTTGGTTAAATATCCTTCATCTTCATTTGGAAATTTGACGAACAAATATTCTGCAATAACTGTGTCAATTACAGCATCTCCAAGAAATTCTAGACGTTCATTTGAAACCAAAGTCTCATCTTCAAAAAGAAGGGATTTATGAGTTACTGCCCTCATAAACAAATCAATGTTTTTGGGGCGGTAGCCAAATTTTGAGCGTATGAAATTGAAAAGAAATTTTTCTTCGTCTGTTTTTCCTTTATCAAATATTGACAAAGCCATACGAATTTATCCTACGAATTTCTTCACGATTACGCTCGTATTGTGTCCACCAAATCCAAAGGTATTGGAGATAGCAACATTTACAACACGCTTTTGCGCTTTGTGAAAAGTTAAATTCAATTTGTCGTCCAATGCTGGATCGTCAGTAAAGTGATTAATGGTTGGTGGAACGATGTCGTTTTTCACTGCCATGATACAAGCAATTGCCTCTATAGCTCCTGCAGCACCTAACAAGTGACCTGTCATCGATTTTGTGGATGATATGTTCAGTTTATAAGCATGCTCACCAAATACTTGTTGAATAGCTTTTACTTCGGCAACATCCCCAAGTGGAGTTGAAGTTCCATGAACATTCACATAATCAATAGCCGTAGCATCGATTTCTGCGTCTTCCAATGCACGCAACATTACGTTTCTTGCACCAATTCCTTCTGGATGCGGTGCAGTCATGTGATACGCGTCGCCAGACATTCCGCCTCCAATAACTTCAGCGTAAATTTTAGCTCCACGTTTCATTGCGTGTTCGTATTCTTCAAGAATTAACGCCCCTGCACCTTCACCTAAAACAAACCCATCGCGATCCATGTCGAACGGACGAGATGCTGTTTCTGGACTGTCATTTCTAGTTGATAATGCTTTCAATGCATTAAAACCACCCATTCCCATTTCGTTAACTGCAGCTTCAGAACCTCCGGTAACAATTGCGTTAGCCTTTCCTAAACGAATAAGGTTAAAAGAGTCAATAATTGCATTGGTAGCCGACGCGCATGCAGATACAGTAACATAATTCGGTCCGCGTAATCCATATTTTATTGAAATATGTCCTGCTGCGATATCCGAAATCATTTTAGGGATGAAGAAAGGGTTGAATCTTGGTGTTCCATCTCCTTCAAAGAAATTTTGTGATTCGTCTTGGAATGTTTTGAGTCCGCCGATACCGGATCCCCAAATAACACCGATGTAATCTAAATCTGGATTCGATTCCATTAAACCAGAATCGGCCATGGCTTCAGAAGCTGAAACCATGGCGTACTGTGAAAACTGATCCATTTTCCTTGCCTCTTTACGGTCCATAAAATCTTCAACATTGAAGTTTTTGACCTCGCAAGCAAATTGTGTTTTGAATAATGAAGCATCAAATTGTTGGATTGGGGCTGCACCGCTTTTTCCATTTATTAAACTTTCCCAAAATTCGGAAAGAGTATTACCAATAGGGGTAAGTGCACCTAGGCCCGTAACAACAACTCGTTTTAACTCCATATATTTTCAATTTTTTTTTAAACTAAAATATTCTTAGCTAGCGTGCTCTTCGATATAAGAAACGGCAGCACCTACTGTTTGAATGTTTTCAGCTTGATCGTCAGGAATTGCGATATTGAATTCTTTTTCGAATTCCATAATCAACTCAACTGTATCTAGAGAGTCAGCCCCTAGATCGTTAGTGAAGCTTGCCTCTTGCGTTACTTCGCTTTCTTCAACTCCCAATTTATCTACGATAATAGATACTACTCTTGTTTTGATGTCAGACATTGTTTTTGTTTTAATAATTAATTCAGCCTGCAAAGAAAAAAACATATAGTCAATAAACAAAATTATTCTGTTTATTTTATCACCAATGTTTTGTGTTTATCCTCTTTTTAGGCTCTGTTTTATCTAAATTTAATTCCTAATATAAGGTTAATTTTCG
Organism: uncultured Flavobacteriales bacterium; assembly: GCA_963977135.1. Taxonomy (GTDB): domain Bacteria; phylum Bacteroidota; class Bacteroidia; order Flavobacteriales_D; family Crocinitomicaceae; genus UBA2040. The sequence continues at coordinate 544,390 of CAXBNN010000002.1, forward strand.
ATTCTAAGGAAAATCCTTTCTACCTTTGTCAAATGATTAAAAAACGTTTAGCCATTTTTGCTTCAGGTTCCGGAACCAACGCGATAAATTTAGTGAATTATTTTACTAATCATTCCTCTATAGAGATAGGTATTCTTATCTCTAATAAGAAGGATGCGCCGGTAGTTGAGGCATGCGAAAAGTTGGGGTTGGATGTATTTGTTTTAGACAATGAAAAGGCGAACCAAGGAAGTGTACTCTCAAGTATTTGTTTAAATCAGGGTATTGATTTTGTTGTGCTTGCAGGCTATTTACGTAAAATACCTGATGCTTTTATTGCTGAATATCCGAAGCAAATATTGAATATTCATCCTTCCATTTTACCTAATTATGGTGGCGAAGGAATGTATGGCATGCGTGTGCATGAGGCAGTGAAAGTAGCTGGCGAAAAACTTTCTGGAATGAGCATTCATTTGGTCAATTCAGATTTTGACGGCGGACAACTAATTGCCCAATTTTATTGTTCGATTTCAGCCACTGATACACCAAAAGATATTGCTCGTAAAGTTCAAATATTGGAACACGCTTATTTTCCAACAGTAGTAGAAAACTACATTAAATTACTCTAATGAATTTTTTTACAACATTTTCGTGGGCTGAGATTTTTAAAGCCACTATGGTCCTTTTTGCCGTAATTGATATAATTGGTTCTATTCCAATAATTTTAAAGTTAAAACAATCCACTGGTGATATTCATGAAGTGCGGGCAAGTCTCGTTTCTCTTGGAATCATGATCGGTTTCTTGATTTTAGGTGAAAATATTCTTGCGCTTTTTGGTGTGGATATAGGGAGTTTTGCCGTTGCGGGTTCTATTATTCTTTTCATTATGGCCTTGGAAATGATTCTGGGAATTCAATTTTTCCGGGATTCCGCTTCAGGGAAAACTGCGAGTATCGTTCCATTGGCATTTCCGATTATTGCCGGCGCTGGAACAATGACGTCCATCATCACGCTTCGTGCGGAGTTTGAAACTATCAATATTATTCTTGCCATTCTTATCAATATAATTATTGTTTATGCTGTTCTGCGCTCAACAAAACCTCTCGAAAAAATGCTTGGAGAAGGTGGAATTGCTATTCTTAAAAAAGTATTCGGAATTATTCTTTTAGCAATCGCCGTGAAGTTATTTACTTCGAATATTCCTGGCCTTTTTAATGGGGTTTGATCAATTGTGATTGCATCAATTAGTATCTGGTAGCTTTTTAAAAAAAAAAAGTATTTCGTTAAATGTTAAAAAATCCACAACCTCGAGTGAGGTTGCGGATTTTCCATTACTACTACTATTTGAACTATGTTTGTTCAATAAACAAATTAATTAGTTAAATTGTTCAAAGCTATTTAATGATCAGATTTCCGTAAAAATGTTCAATGTTTACAATGTACATCCCTTGATTCAAATCACGAATGTTTATGATTAAGTTTTCTTCAAATTTATCTGAGTAAATTAACATTCCGTTTGTGCTGTACACTTTGATTTCCTTACCTATCCAATTTTCATCGCTACCTTTTATTTGAAAGGTTTCGGTTGCTGGATTTGGGAAAATAAAGGTTCTGTTCTCCAATTTTTTAATTGCTGACACGGATAATATATTGGAGTTTTGTGCATTATATGTTGGAACCATTGCGATGAAATTTCCTGTTCCATTTACGAAACGTCCGTAAGTAACATCGGTCGTTTGTGTTCCAAAAATAACTTGGTCAACAATCGTGCCTCCGTTCATCAAAAACAAAGTTTCTCCTGTTGCTGCAAGCTTGAAATTCGCGTGCAATCCTGTTTGAGCAATGTCGTTATCTGCCCATATGATTAAGTAACCATTTGCTGGAATAGATGTTCCTGCAGGGAAAGCCCATTGGGTCAAATTTGTAACATCGTCAGTTAAATAATAAGTGGACAAATTGATTGCGGCATTGGTATTGTTGTACAATTCAATCCAATCATCGAATTCTCCGTCTTGGTCTGCTTGGGTTGTACCGTTTGATGCTAATAATTCATTGATTACCAGGTCGCCAGCTGGAACCGTTGCCAAAGTCAAAGTATAATACTCGTGCTCAGCTCTTACTGGTGAGAATTTGCCTATTCCTGTATTTTCTGCGTATATGTAATATTGAAAAAATGCTGTTGACATCGTTGCACTGACTCCGTATGTTCCATCACCTGCCGCTCCGTCGTTATGAGCGCCATCATCGTACATTTGAATTCTCTGGAAAGGTGAATAATTTACTGTTCTGTATCCGAAATAAACTGTTGGACCGTTTGCAATATCCGCTGTGAAATTGATAACATCATTCAACATAGGTGTGCTATTTGAAGTATTAATGTTGTTAATAGTCGGTTCAGTTTGCGTGAAATCACTTTGAGCCAAAAGGTAAGTTGATCGTCCGTTCATTAAATTTGAAATTCCAGGAGTTGAGCCTCCGCCTGGTCCAGGACCTCCACTTATGTCGGTTGTTAAATTAGACGTGAAGTTTGCGTAAGTGTAAAACTTATTTGGATCAGCTTGTACAGCGGCATCAATTGTTGATTGCATTGCTTGTGCTGAAGTGAAATAGGAATTGTTATCAAAGTTTTCTAAGAGAATAGTTTTTATGTGAGCAAGATACATCCGCTTGTAAATTGGAATGCTCAATAATTGAGATACCAGAGGATAATTCGCATCTGTACTATTCAATAAATGACTCAATTGTTGTTTTTGCGTTGTACTGCTTAAAGAACCAGAACCAAGCATAGAGAATTTCCCAAATGATTCGTTCATATCCCATATTATTGGTAAAAATCGATTAAAATCATCCCGGTACAAATAGTAATTTTGAGCGAATGCTCCAATGTAACTGTCAAGGTTTACAAGAACATTATCGAAAGCCAACATCCAAAGTGCTCTATCAACGTCTAAAATATCTGCAATAGCGGAAGGCGTATTGTTCAATGTGTCGCAAAGATCCAACAATTCATCCCAGCCAAAATCAGATTTCAATTCATAGGCTGTATAGTACAGAGAACTATCCGTTCCTAAATATTTTAGTCGCGGTAAATTGGTTGTTCCTGGTCCTGCTCCTGCCGGCGGATTACATTTTACGAAAGTATTTATTTTGCTGTCGAAATGACTGTTTAAGAAAACTTTTGAGATGGCCTCTGAGTTGGTATACAAACCGATTAGTGTTCCGTTAACTTTGACGTTTGCATAATTAGACATCGGTGCATCCATATATTGACGACCAATTTTGTAAGATAAAACTTCGCGCACAAATGATGGGTCATTTTTTACGTTGCTGAGTTTAATGTCTTTGAACCCTTGATAAACTTGGTTTTTGTAGGTATCCAATTCTATATGAAAAGGGTTTTTTACTTGATTCGCTTGATAGGTACTGTTACCCTTGTACTTCACTCCTACACTATCGAAAACAGTTCCGTTAATTATTACGGAAGTCGCCATGATATAATCGCCAGTTGAAGAATATGCGTTGTCCAAAAGTTGATCCCAATTACTTTGAGCAAATGTTATTTCTATCGTCTGAATGACTGATTCGTCGTAGAAATTTTGAGCTTGAGATTGAACGCCAACAATGGCGAAAGCCAAGAATAAGAAGTGTTTTTTCATCGTTTAATTAATCGTTATAGATACTTTGACGATGTTTTATTTCAAATCCTTCTAGAGGAAATTACGAATTTTTTAATTGCGAATTGGGCTCGTTGCCATTTCGTAATTCGCAATTCACACATTCGTAATTGTTTAAAGTCCGAATCCTGACCCCGTGGCTGTCCCTTCAATGACTTGCAAACCGTCTTTATATTTGGCTTCTTTCACGACTTTACCTTTTTTGTCATAGAAAAGTAGTTTGCCATCGCGGAGTCCGTCTTTGTATTCTAATTCTGAAACGATTAAACCTCTTCGATCAAATTGTTTTTGAACGCCATGGAGTTGACCTTTTTTGTAATTAGAAATTACTGCTGGCATTTTTCCTCCGGGGTGGTAAGCTATCCACTCACCATCTTTTTCACCTCGAGTATAACTTCCTTCCTCTACTAATTTGTAGTCTTTTTGAGAGAAGGAATAATATTTACCATTTCGTTCGCCATCGGTACGCTCAAAATCTTTCATGATGCTATAATTCATCTTCGATTTTTCGGTAAAGACTTTATAGGTAATGATTTCCTTAGGCATTCCATTATCGTAATAAGAAGTCCATTCGCTAGTTTTGTTATTGTCTTTGTAAGTCCCTTTCAAACTAGCTCGGCCGGATTGATGATACGATTCCCAAGTTCCGTTTAAAAGACCGGCTTTGAAAGTTGATTTGTTTTTCAACTTGCCATTTTCCCAGAAATTGGTCCACTCACCTTCTTCCTTGCCGAGTGTATATTTACCCGACATTAACAAATTTCCGTTCTCGTACCAAGTTTTCCATTCACCATCTTTTCGGTCTTCATTGAAACTGCCTTCCTTAAATCTACTTCCGTCTTTGTAGAAGTAGGACCAAAATCCGTGTGCTTTTCCTTTTTTAAACTCGGCATTATAGGATAATTCTCCAGTTGGATAATAATAGGTCCATTTTCCATCTTGCAAATCATCAGAGAAATATCCTTCTTGGTCTTTCTGTCCAGTATTGTTATACCAAACCCATTTTCCTGTTTTCTTACCTTCAAGATATTGACCTTCGACGTTTACTTTTCCGTTATCGTAGAAATATTTGTAATCACCATCCAAAACGCCATTTTTATAATGACTAATTTTTTCCATCTGACCAGTGTAATAGGCGTACTGCCATTTACCATCTTTTTCACCATCTTTAAATGAACCAACAAGCATCAAATATCCGTAAGGACTATATTCTTCGAAATCACCATTTTTTAGGCCGTTTTTATAGCTATAGATTTCTTTTAAGGAGCCAGACGTAAAGAACGTTCTGAGTTCGCCAGTGCCATCTGTTAATATTTGGGTATGCAGCGAATCTGGTAAATAAAAAGACTTTAAGTAATTGACATCGTTCAATACTTCTTCAACCGATTTTAAGCGACCATCTCGGTAATAGTATTTCCATTTACCAACTGGTTTATCCATGTGATATTCGCCTTCGATGTTTAATTTTCCATTTTCAAACCATTCACGATAGACGGAATCTTGCTTATCAAAAACAAAATATCCTTCTCGACGCAGTTTTTTGTTCGGATAATACAATTTAGCCATTCCGTTTAGTGCATCTCGATAATAATCGCGCTCTTCTTCTAAAACTCCGGCTCGGTCAAAGTACTTCCAGTGGCCATGTTTTTCATTTGTTTCGCCAAGTTCATCTTTATAGTAATAACCAGATGCTTGAGATTGAGTCTTATTATAATCGTAATATAAATTGATTTTTTTGCTGAGATTTTCTTTCAGTATCTCTTGAGAAAAAGAAAAACACGGCAAAAGAAAAAGGACAAGAAAAAGGACAAGAAAAAGTTTTTGAATCATTGTTGTTTTGTTTCTACTTCTATGAACGGAATTGCACCGCAACAGTTACATTCTTCCTAAAAATCCTTGAATCAGAAGGAATATACCAAACCCTGCAAATACAATACCAATCAATTGGTTTAACGCACGCAATAATTTGTCAGTCATTAAAGGACGCAATTGTTTCGCGCCAATAATTTTTAAAAGATCAAAACTAAAGAAGGTAATTAAGATAATCCCCAGAAAAAATAGGACTGGCACTGTAGAATCCCCTTCAGTCTTTTCGGCCAATGTCATAACTGAAAACCAATAAAATATTACGAGTGGGTTGGCAATGTTTAAAACAAATCCTTTGAGCATAAGCATTTTATAGTCGCTCGTATCCTTTACAATATTGCCTTTACTGTCTTTTTTAGAGACTTTAGCCTTTTTGAAAAACGTAATTACGCCATAAATCATAAATAAGGCTCCACCAATGATTTTGAGAAGATGTTGATTTTCACCTTCCGTTAAATGCTGAACTTCAAAATAAAAATTCAATGCGATTAGGATATAAACCATGTCGCTCAAAAGAACACCAATATCAAATGCGATTGCTGCTCGAATTCCTTTTTTTATACTCGTTTCCAAAAGCACAAAAAATACTGGCCCAATCATTATACTAAGAATGAAACCTGTAATTACTGCTTTTGTTATAAGTTGTACCAATTAAAAAAGGGCTTTTTACAAAAATACAGTTTCAAACCTTTTTTATGGCTTAAATTTTAAATTAATACTACTCAGTTGTTAACGATAGATTGTGAAAGGTATTTTTTTTACCTAAAGTAGTCCGAAATGAACTAGATTTCTGACCAATTGTTTACATTTGTGCTCAAATTGAGCCAAAATTTTGGTTTAAATAATGATATAGAATGAGAACCGGAGTTGCCAATACAAAATTAGAAGCAGTTATCAAGAAGGTGGAAAAAGATGGAATTCTTGCCAAAGGACTTGTTGATGACTTAAAAGAAATTCGTGAAATCGCCAAAAAGGAAGAAGATCCTTTGGTGACTAAAGTTTTACGTTTGACTTATGAGTACTTAACTGAAAACAAAACTTTCGATGTTGAAGGTCAATATGACGAGGACGAAGAAGGAAATGAGTACCCGATTGAAGGAATTGAAGATCAAGAAAACTTAACTTACTTGTTAAATTTATTGACTCAAGCCGATCATAAGATAAATCGTGAAGAAATAAAAGATTATAGAAGTGCCTTAAAACGAGCGCTTTACTAGGTTATTAAAAATAAATTGTAAAAAACTTTCAGTTTTGGGCAACTATTTCGAATAATTGTGCGTTATTGTAGTAAGGTTTTATTTAAGCAAAATCCTGCCATGCATTTACTCCTCTTTGAATGCATGTCAGGATTTTTTTTTGTGCCCAACTTTTTCACACTCGTTTTACAGAAATTTTAAGTGATTCTTGGTTAATTATTTATCTCGTTTTTTACTGGCAATACTGACAATAAGATATATACTGTTCAGAATTATGCGTAAAAGGAATTGCTGGGTCGTACATTTCTTCGAAAATTTCTGTCAAAACTTCGGGTAATGCGGCGATGAATTCGTCCAAGGACATATCACCGGTTTGAAGACTTAAAGGTGTTTCAGGATATTTTATAAATGAAATAATATTGATTTCGTCAGGAATGTAACCATAGGTTTCGCGGAATAAATAACCGTAAATCCAAAGTTGGAGTAGTTTGCCTTGTGACGCCGCCTTTTTTAAATTATCCGCAACTTTTGTCTTATTTGTACTAATATCTTCTTGCTTTACACTTCCGCTTTTGTAATCGATAATTCGTGTCTTGTCGCCATAACCATCCATTCTATCGATGAAGCCTTTTAGATTTATCGTTTTTTCCTCACCACGAATATTCAGTTTTATCGTTGTTTCTAATTTTTGCTCTAAAGAATGGATAATCAATGGCTGATTTAAGTTCATTAACCACTTTTTTTCTTCTTTGAAAAACCGTGCAATTAAAGACATTGCCATTTTATAACTCAAATGATTTTTTCCAGTAGCGAAAGAATTTTCATCATCATCATAATGCTTTTTAAACTCGCGTAAAACAATCGCCGGATACTCACCTTCCATTCTTGTTATGTCTAACGGCGTCAAACTTTTGGGGTTTGGTTTTTTATTTCCTTCAGAATCTCGATGAGCAAAAGGTTCGTATAATTCCTCTAAAACCGTGTGGATAATGGTCCCAAGTGTGTTGTTGTTCATCTCCTCTTCTACTTCATCTTCTTCTCCGTATTCGAGAACATAGCGGTAATAAAAATCGAGCGGACAAGTTAAATATTTGTTCAAGGCACTGGCAGAAATTGAATTCTCTAAAATTCGATCAATCTTCGCGAAAATATCTGGCGATTTCTCTACTCTATTTCGCTGATTTTTAGCTGCAGAAGCATCAAGCGCGTAGGTCTTTTCTTGGATTTTTACTTTCGGTGCCAATCGTTCCCACTCCATTCTCATTTGCTGAATGTAACGACTTGCTTCACCACTGTTCAAACTTTCTTGCGCTTCAGTAAAAGTCACAGTCATGGTTTCCATTTTGTGCATCAAGCGATAAAAGTGATGAGCAAAAAGTCCTTGTTTTTCTCGTGTTCCAGGCATCCCGAAATAAAAACGTAAGTCCATTGGGATTAAAGTCTGTATTGGATTTCCAGGCGGCATTGTTCCTTCATTTAATCCCAAACAAATGATGTTTTTGAAATCCAACATCCGTGTTTCGAGCAAACCCATCATCTGCAAACCTTCGGTTGGAGTTCCTTCGTATGCAATTCGCTCTTTGCCCCAATTTTGTTGAAACAATTGCTTGAAAGTCCGAATACTCATTTCTGGAAAATCAACTCCTATTGTATTTTGAAAAGTGATTACAGCTTTATCAAATGTCCGCAAAATGGCTTTTTCAAATTCGTTTTCCTTCTTTAGAGTTGGATAAATTAATCGATTCAATTCTCGCATTTGCTGCAATGCTTTTCCAAAATCATGGTTCCAAGGTTGAAGAATGGTTTTAATCAATTCTTCTATTGCAGGATTTTCAATCGAAACACTATTTGGTGAAAGAAATATTCTGTTTTTGGAAATAATATAATTTTCCAACTGACGCTGCTTGCCGATAATTTCTTTCGTTGTAAAAGCTTGATAAAATGGATGTTGCCACAACTTAAATAAGTCTTTGTGGTACAAACTTTTCGTTTTAAATCGAACGAAATTTTCTTGGATAGAGAACATTAAATCTACCCATAATTTGACTGAAGTGTCCTTTAATTGAAGTCCCATGGTGATGTTTGCTCGACCAATATTCATGGGTAAATTTTTCATCATTGGTCCTGCTAATGTTTCGTCTGCGAGCAAAAGCAAGGTGTCGTTTAGTTCATTTTCACTCAATTTAGACAGCAAACTTGCTGCAACTTTGACTTGAGCAATTCCTTGTGCACAGGAAATCAAATCAATATTTTTTGCTTCGGTCAACATGTCATTTTCCATGAAATCAACAGGCTTTCGACCCAAAAATTCATTCAACGTTCGCTGAAAATGACCAGCTTCATGATGTTTTGCTTTGTAGTAAAACTCATCTGCGTTTTGCAAAACGTGAGCACTTCCTCGGGTATATAATTTCCGAATGATAGTCATTTCCGAGAGCGACAAAGCATTGAAACCTGCAAAAATGAAAATTCGTTTGTCCTCACGTGGAGAAACCAATTCTATGTTTTCGGCAACTTCGCGAAAAGCCATGCCACTGTATGCCCAATTATTGGTTTTTAGTCGTTCTCGAAGTCCGTCGTAATAGCCAGGTAATCGATCCCAAAACGCTAAAAATTTCTGCTGTGTTTCACTTAGTTCTTCAGAATTGAAACTCCAGTTTTCAATGTCTTTTACATCTTTCAAGTTTTTGAAAAGCTGTTTTGGGTCGACCAAATATTTGTCTATTTCTTCAAAATCTGCCAAAAGGATAGTTGCCCAATTGTAAAATGCATCGAAGGTTCTATTTTCAATTTCAGTTTCAATTTCCAGATGAACGCGGTACAATTCAAAAAGGATGTTCAGCTTGTCAACTACTTTATAACTGCTCGCATTTTTTACCCAAGAATCAATGGTCAACATTTCTGGAGCAAAAATTGGCCTATCGAATTTAGACGCCAATTCTATTTCCAAATATTTCCGCGCTCGGATAGATGGAAGAATGATCACCAAGTCTTCCAAAGCCCAGCCATTTTCTATGATGTAATCGGCTATTCGAGTTATAAATTTTGAACCTTGCATTATTTTTTAGAGGATAAAAAGCCCCAATACGTGCTTTTGTTTAATTGAAATGTTTCAGCTTGTGGGTAATATTTTAGGAATCCTGCTGGGAAACGAACAACTTTCTTTTTCGTCCATGAGGTTTGATAAGCACGCATTCTATCACCTTCAATTTCTATACAATCTACGTTTTGTTTGGTGTGTGTTTTCCAGGTAAAATAGTCCACTGACTTACCAAGATTACGATTCCATTTCATTTTTTCGACCAGCAACCAATTCCGCCAAAGCTGTGTTGCATCGTTTCGCCAATCCATAGAATTAAAGTTGTTTATCAATGCATTTCGGAAACCATTATCTGCAAAGTAAACAGAGACGCCCTTTTTCATTTCGTATTTGTTTCCTCCATAATACGATGGAATTCTGTAGATTAAAAATGCCTTTTCAAAAAGCTCAATGTACCTTTCCACTGTTTCATTGTCCAGATCGCAGCGTATTCCAATATCGTTATAAGAAATCACTTCACCCATTTCAAAAGCCAAAGTTTTGAGAACAGCTATCATTTGCTTTTTCTTGTTGATTCTGTCGTTGGCGCCTAGTTGGGTTGTAAGGATTTGATCCAATAACTCATTAATAATTTCTTCCGCATTCTCAGGATTTTCAATTACCGCTGGATAGGAACCAAAAACCAAACGATCTTCCAATTCTTTTTCCAAGCTTCCCATTCCTTTCGTTTGAGCAAGTTCATAAAATGAAAAAGGTGTAAGTTCAACAACCAAATCATTTGCTTTCAATGCTTCAAAAAGTAAATCGTCAATTGGTGCTTTGAAGGAAGAAAGCAGAACCAAACGCGGTGCATTCTCATTGGCTAAGACCATTTCCAAAAGCGTCTGCAATTGACCAAAGTGTTCGGCATCCTTTAAAATCAATATTTGCGATTCGCCAATGTGTTCATTTAGAAAATTTGAAATGTCCTTTTCCTCTTGTAGGTCTTTGTAATCCTTGCGTGAAACAAGTGAAAATGACCAAGATAAATCGGATAAAATATCCAGTATAAAATCCGTTTTACCTATTCCTTTTGGACCCTGAACCAATAGGACTTTTGCTTCCTTTATTTGTTCAATAACTGTACTTTTTATCTGCCGAGTAATTTTTGTTTGAACGAGCGTTTCTTCCATAGAATAGAATAAATCAATTAAATTTTGCGGAAAATTAAGAGTTTAAGCCTATTACTTGGCGAGTTAATCACGGAAGTTATTCACAGATTTATATGATTAATGTTTGCTTCTGGCAATGCCAAGTAAATCAATTAATTGTGTGATAAACTGTTCAATATTCTTTTGCCTTGTAAACCAATTTTGGGAAAAAGCATTCTATAGAATTCCTATTGTATGTCACTAAGAAAAATAGACTATCCTACAAGTAACCGCTCCACATGGGTATCTCCAAAAGCATAAGGAATATAACCCAATGAAGGTATTTCCTTTGTTAAAATCAGAGGTGTCTTTTTGCCAAGAGAAATCGTTCCGTGTGTTTCTGAAAGTCCCATTGCGTATGCAGCGTTAATTGTCAAAGCATTCAAAGCTTCCTCTGGCGACAACTTCATTTTTACGCAAGCTAATGACCATACAAATTGTAAGTTCCCACTGGGTGTTGATCCTGGATTAAAATCGCTCGCTAAAGAAATAGGTAAACCTGCATCTATCATTTTTCTAGCCTCGCCATAAGGTATTCCTAGAAAATGTGAACAGCTCGGCAAAAGTGTTGGCATCGTTTCTGAGTTTTTCAAATCTGCAATATCTTGGTCTGATATTTCTTCTAAGTGATCAACTGAAAGTGCGTTGAATTCTATCGCTTTTTGAACACCACCCATTACAGAAAACTGATTCACGTGTACTTTTGGTCGCAAGCCATATTTCGCTCCAGCTTCCAAAATTTGGTGCATTTCTTCTATATTGTAATAATTTCTTTCGCAGAAAATATCAATGTAATCTGCCAATCCTTCCTTGGCAATATCCGGAAGCATTTCATTGATAATCAAATCTATATAGCCTTTGTGGTTTTCCTTATATTCTGCTGGAAAAGCATGGGCGCCTAGGAAATTAGCTTTAATCGAAATGTCAGAAGTTTCTTTTAACCGTTTGATAACGCGAAGCATTTTCAATTCTGCCTCAACTGATAAACCATATCCCGATTTTATTTCAATCGCTCCAGTTCCGTATGATTTTACTCTTTCTAAGCGAACTTTCGCCTGTTCAAACAATTCATCTTCACTCATCTCAGCTAATCTTCGCGCTGAATTGAGAATTCCACCTCCTTTGATCGCGATTTCTTCGTAGGACAAGCCATTGATTCTATCTACGAATTCTTCTTCGCGGCTTTTCGCAAAAACGATATGGGTATGCGAATCACAAAAGGCTGGAAGAACGTATTTTCCTTCCGCGTCAATTACTTCAATATCACGCCAATCGTTGATTCCTCCCCATTCCGACATGCTTCCATAATCTACAATTACACCATCTTCTGTCGCCAAATAAGCGTTTTCAAGAATTGGCAATTCTTTCATTTCGGCACCTTTGCGGATTTTCGGCAAATTCTCACCGACTTGAACTAATGCTTTGATGTTTTTAATTAAGCGTTTTCCCATGTTGCAATTTTACGGAAAATTATCTCTACAAAAAAAGCCTCAACTTTCGTTGAGGCTTTGTACCCGAGGCCGGAATCGAACCGGCACGCCCGAAGGCACAGGATTTTGAATCCAGCGCGTCTACCAGTTCCGCCACCCGGGCATTTAGATTGAAGGGGACGCCTTCTTTCTTTGGTGGGTGCAAAGATATTGTTTTTTTGGAATTCGTTGTGATGTATCTAGAAAAAAATCGAAAAAGATAATTTATCCTTTTTCAAAATCCGCTAATTTATTTTTCAACTTATTATCCAAAGCAATAAAAATAGCTGCAATACCCCATATTGGTACACAGGCTTTATCGGTATCCAAATAGTTATTTAGGAATCCGTGGATGAAATAGGTACACAGCGCCATTACCATAAAGAATAACAGCGTTCTTGTTTCTTTGTCTTCGGGTGGCCATTTGTTGTACAGATTTATTCCCGCGTAAAATAATGCCGAAAGAACTGCCAAAAAGAACAGTAATCCGGGTGCTCCCGTTTCCGATAATGGACCCAAATATTCGCTATGGGCATTTCCACCATCACTAAAGTTAGTGGAGATTATTGTTAGATTTTCTGGATGCTGAAAACGCGCATATTCAAACGCATAGGTTCCTGGTCCGAAGCCCATAATGGGTCTTTCTTGAAACATATCTAATGCACAAGTCCAACGATTCAATCGTTCCAAATTAGAGGCGTCTGTCGTTACATTCGTAGCACTTTGCAGTCGTTCCCCAAAATCTTCTGTCGTATGGTCTTGCTTGTTTCTCGCCAGCTCCATTTGGATATTATCCCAAGTAAAAAACAGAATTGCTCCGAGAAAAACTGCAGTTCCCAAGAGATAAGAAAACTTGATCTTTAGTTTGATTAATAATCCAATTGCAAATGCTCCAACAACACTCAACCAAGCCGCTCTTGTGTAGGAGAAATACAACCCGACAAGGATAATAAGCAACATCGTTAACAGTAAAACTTGGGTTAGTGGCGGGTGCTTTTTACTAAAATACAAACCTAAACCCAACATTAAAGTCAGCGCGACAATTGCCCCATAAATCGTGTGATCTTTGAAAAATGGCCACATTACCCAGTGACTTTCTTTCTCTCCAAAACTGTAAGTCATGTGCAAGAGAACAGTATAGGTTACGACAACCGTCATCCCGATAACGAAAAGCCATAAGAAAGTTTGAATATTTCGCTTTTTCCCAAATACAATTGGGCCTAATAAAAGTAATGGAATGAAAAACCACAATTTGGCAACAACAAATTTTACCGAAGCAAGCACGTCAGACGAACTAATCGTACTCATTAATAACCAAATAACGTAAAGTCCAACCGTAATAATAATTGGGTGTCGCCACACGTGTTTTGGAATATATGACTTTCTTGTTTCTTGCATTAGAATGAGCAAGAGCATTCCGAAAAGTAATGGTTCCGTAGGAAGAAAAAGCCCAAAACTATCCGTGTATTCTTCGATATTTATACTTAGAGGAGTAAGAAACGCAAGGGCTAGAAAACTTTTTTCGACGTAATAAATCGCAAAAAAAACAACCAATAATCCAACCGATAAAAGAGCAAAATAAGCTTGATCTTGAAGGATGAAATAAGACGAAAGGACAATGTAAATTAGACCAATCAATCCCAAACCGATATGGGAACGCCAAGTGGACATTAATCGATTTTTCTCAATTCTTGCAAACGGTCACGAATCAACAAAGCGAAAATCATAAAGAAGAATGCGCCCATAGTCGCCAAAATAACAATTATTGCTTTTTTCGGTTTGTCTTTTTTATCCGCAACTACCGCTGATTCTACAATAAATTTGTGATTGAAAAGTGTATTTGCATCTGACTCTGCTTGGTCATACGAATCTTCGAACTTCGCTAGCTTCACAATTTCCTCGTCACGCAACATTTGCAATCCATCATATGCTGCACCGTTTTGTAAGTTGATATCTATTTGCTCTTTGAAAAAAGTTCTATCTGCAGGACTTTTAGATTCGTTATAGGCTTGAAATAAATTCGCTCTACTTTCAATTGGAACAACCCCTAAATTGGAAAGAGAATCCATTTGACCTTGCAATTTTCGCATTTCAAATTCTAGCATATCTTTCTTCCGCTTATTAATCTGATAAGCTGGAAGCGTCCGTTCTTGAACCATTTCGTTCTTAACGGTATCAATTAATTCCACGATTGTGTTTGCAATCGTTGCCGCCAATTCTGGACTTTTATCTAAAACATCAATCTCAATAGAACCATATCGTGTTCGGTTAAATTGAATATGCTGCTCGTACGCTTTGTTGAGTTTGAAATTTTTGTTTTTGTCATCTAAATCGATGTCGTAATTTTTGAATAATTCGAAACGTTCAACAAGTCTGTTTCTAATTTTCGAAGACTTTAATATTTGAACCAATTGTTCTGCTTGTTCCTCTTCACCGAAATCCATTGATGATGCTTTCGCATTTCGTTGTTCAGAGAATGAAACCGTACTAGTAGCGGCAGGGAAAACAACTGCTTGTGATAAATAAAGCGGTGTAAGGAAAAAAGAAATTACCAAGGAAACAACAGCTGCTGCGCCAGTAACCATCAAAATTATCTTTCGGTTTTTCCAAATGAAGACCAACAAGTTTTGTCTTTCCTCTTCTAAATTAATATCGTTTTGTTCCATGTGTTATTTCTAATTCGCGTGTAAAGTTAAACATTCACTTGTTATTCTGCTACTTCGGTTATTTCGCCTCGTTTGGCAATCAATTGAATAATCTCTTTTGGGTTCCATAGTCCGCTTACCATCAGTAGGAATATTCCAATTACAAGTTCAAAAACTACTGGATTTGGCAAATAAGGATGGAGCAATTGAACGCCTATCCACAATCCTAGGACATAAACGGTAAATTGTAAAATGTATTTTTTAAAGTCTGAAAAACCGAAATTTCTAATGACGAAAATGGCTTGTAAAACTGCAATTGTGGTTTGCACTGTAAGTGCCGTCATAGCTGCGCCTGTTGCTCCATATTTTGGAATCAAAACAAAGTTTAAACAAAAACTTATGACGACACCAAAAAAGGCAACTTTATTCAAATAGCGCATTTCGTGCGCGGCAGTCAAATAGGTCCCAAAAATTAGTGAAACAGCCATCGCAATGAAAGAAAGCATTAAAAATCGGAAGGACGGGATTGAGGAATGAATATCGTTTTTATAAATGGCTGAGAGTATGGTTTCGGCATTGAAGTAACATAAGAATCCAACTAAAATTGCGCCACCTACCAACAGTTTACTCGCCAATTGTAACAATTTTAAATTCTCAATTCGATCTTTCATTTGGAAGGTAAATAGAGGCAGTAACAAACCTGCGAAAAGCATCCCAAACATATAAAAGGCATCTAGCAATCGAAAACCTTGAGCGTACAACCCTGTTTCGAAAGCTCCATTTGGATGTAAGCGTTCCAGCATGATAGAATCCATTCTGGTGTACAACATCATCAATAATATTAACAATGCATAAGGCAAGCTTTTACGCATGATGGCCATAGAAAACAACCAATCGAATTGAATTTTCGGACGGCCAATTTTTCGACTCATGACTAAAAACGCAGTAATAAGAGAAAGTCCATAACAAATCGTTTGTAGCCAAACAAACCATTCTATCTGAAATTCATGACCTTGATTACTCCAAAGAAAAACTGCTCCACACAAAAAGATAAGCAGCAATCTATCGAGGACGGAAAAAATTGCATCCAAACGAAAATAAAGCCACCCCGCAAAATGACTTCTTATGTAGGCTATTAATATTGCCAGAAACTGATTGAAAACCAGTAAAGAAAGCATGCCATAATTGGCTTTGTCGTAACCTAGAAAAAGGGCTGCTGAGAAAGTAACTACGCCATAAACAGCGAAAAGAACGAATCGAAAGCTGAGCATTTTGCCCATATATCGCGAAACGATGTGTGGATATTGAGCAACGTTTTTGGTTGTAAAATTGTTGATCCCAACATCCAAAAGAATATTGAAAAGAAAAGATAGATTTAAAAGTGTGAAATACAATCCGTAGGACTCTGTTCCTACTCTATTTTGAACGCCAGTATCGATGAAAAAAATGGAAATTGGTTTCACCAAGAGGTTCAAAACCAGCAATAAAAGAAGATTTGAGAAAAACTTTTTCTGCATTCTAACTATTTAACGCTGTTTTTAAAAATTAATTGGGAATGAATAAGAAATTTTGATTGCTATGAACATTCGCATCAAAATCAGTTAGTTTTTTATTGACTACAACTTGCGTTCCGTAGTTCAATGCTGTCATAAGATCAATACAGTTTTTACGGTTTTCATTGTCCCATAATTCCGTATAAACTATCGGTCGTTGGGTCTCAAGAATATTTCTTGCTCCTTTTAAAGCGTGAAACTCATAATTCTCCACATCCATTTTTATACCTTGAATTTTTTCATTGGCGAACAATTCATCTAAGGTTTTCACTTCAACTTCAAACTCTTCTCCTTCATTCCATTCAGTAATCTCAGCTGTTTTCACATGACTCAAGCCTTGCAACTTCGCCTTTCCATCCGTCGGCATAATCATTTTAAGAGATCCCGATTCAGACCCAACAGCTACTGGAAAAACTTTTACATTTTTCAAGTTTCGTTTTGAAATGATTTTTTTCAAAACCGACAAATTTTCAGGCATTGGTTCGATTGAAAAAACGGAATCATTTGGGAAATTTTCACTCAAATGTGCGGTCATAATCCCAATGTTCGCTCCAACATCTAGAATTGATCCTTTGTCCTTTTTCATCAAAGAAAGAAAATAGAAAAAATCACCTTCTTTTTTATCCCAACGCAAGGTTGCGATTTTAAAATTTGAAAAAATGTACAAGTACCTTGAAAAACCAAGTAATGATTGTAAAAGATATTTGAGTCTATTTTTCAAGTTTGCCCTGTTTAGAAGGCGCAAAAGTACGATTTTTTTATTATTTGAAATTGTCGAGAATACAACTCGTTCAGATAATAAAAAAACTAAAGAAATTCATTTTACATGATACAAATGGTTGATTGACAATAGCCTTATTCTCAAATACATTTGTTTCATTCATTAGTGATTGATGGATGGAAAAAATGTGAACGATGGAATCAAAAATTATTGATTTAGGAATCTTTACCAAATCCTTGGCAGAGATTTTCATTGAATTGGATATGCAATCTAATTTCAGAATTGAGTCATTTGCTGGAACCGGAAGATTGTTCGAGTTCTGCAATGATAATTTGCCAAAAAAAAAGCGCTTTAAGTTTAAAAAAGGATGCTTTCAAATTATAGGGGTTTACCCTTATTTTAATGAATCAAGCGATTACCTAACTCTAGAAATAGAAAATATCAGGATGGTCCTATTGGCATTGACTATTACCCAAGTTTACTTATTTTTAAACAACATGAAATTGAAGGTAATTGTTTAATAATAACTGTTTTACCTTTGACTTTTTTTGGCAGTTATTTAAATTTTAATTAAGTTTAAGCTATTGCTATTATGAATTCTCCGGCTAGAAGAGTCGAACTCTTTGCGCATACCTCCTTTTATTTCTAAATAATGGCTTGTTGCCATTGTTTGTGAACTGTAACTTAAAACAAATACATATGAAAACAAAAAATCAATTTTTGCTTTTTCTGCTTTCACTATTTTTTAGTGGTGGTCTGGTGGCACAGCATAACACTGTTGCAACAGGTGGTGAAGCGAGTGGATCTGGCGGAACAGTCAGTTACACGGTAGGACAAATAGACTATTCGTCCCCAACAGGAAGTTCAGGAAACATTAACCAGGGCGTTCAACAGCCTTTGGAGTTTTTTAATTTAAGTGTTAGCGAGAATCAATTGGATTTCGCTGTGCTTTTATATCCAAACCCAGTTGTTGCCGAACTCCATGTAGATCTTTCTGGAATTTCTTTGGATCAGTTGAGTTTCACTTTAACAGATGCAACAGGTCGACTAATTCAGGCGGAAGCAATTCAAAAAGACCAAATCACCATTAATATGGTGGAGTTAAGTCGTGCGAATTACTTTCTGAATTTCAGTCAAAAGGGTAAGATCGTTAGTTCCTACCAAATTATTAAGAATTAATTCTTTTGAATAACTAAAAATTTACAACATGAAAACAAAAATATTATTAATCGGAATGCTATTTATGGGTACATCACTGCTTGCCCAAGCACCTCAGAAAATGAGTTATCAAGCAGTAGTAAGAAATGCATCAGGAGCACTAGTTTCTGGTTCATCTGTTGGTGTTCGCATTAGCATTTTGCAAGGTTCTGCTTCAGGAACCGCGGTTTATGTTGAAACGCAAAGTGTTTCAACAAATTCCAACGGATTACTTTCCATGACTATTGGTTCTGGAACTGTCGTTTCGGGTACTATGGCAGCAATTGACTGGAGTGCTGGTCCATATTTTATGAAAACAGAAACTGATCCAGCGGGTGGAACAAGTTATACTATAACTGGAACTTCAGAAATGATGAGTGTACCTTACGCTATGCATTCGACTTATGCAGATTCTGCAGGTGTGCCAGGTGTACCCGGACCAGCGGGACCAGCAGGTGCTGTAGGTGCCACTGGACCAGCAGGAGCTATGGGGCCAATAGGACCGGCAGGACCAACTGGGCCAACTGGGCCAGCAGGAAATGATGGTGCAATAGGACCAGTAGGACCAGCGGGACCAGGAACTTTCAATGGTACAACTGACTATGTAGTGAAATTCACAGGTGCTACTGCAGGTGGAAATTCGCAGATTAGAGACAATGGGACGGCAGTCTCAATAGGTGCTGCACCACAGGCTGATTTTGGACTTTATGTTTACAGACAACAACTTACTGCCAACGGAGATGGACAGCATTCAATATATGGATATAGAACCCGAGATTCTCAGAATGACGGTACTAATTACGGTTACAACACATCAAATACCGCAGTAGGAGGTTACAATTATTATGGTGACGATTACACATTTGGTCTTGGTGGTTATTCTTGGAATGATTATAACCGAACAGGAGGTGTATTGGGAGCACGTTATAATGGCTCTTATTGGGGTTCTTTAGGTTATAAATCAAGTGCCTCAGCAACTTATGGTGTATATGGAACTTCAGCTTACGCTAATGGAACTGGATTTTTACCTACCTCTACAGAAGCTGGTATTGGTGGTGGTTTCTTTGGTGGAATCGTTGGTTCTATGAGTAAAGGGAATGTAATTGGTCAGTTAAACTCTGGTGATTTATTCTCTTCTTACAACTCGGGAAATACCTATACAACAGGTAAAAATATCGAGTTGGTAGGAGAAGCAAATTCTGCTAAAACTCCAGTTTACTCCGTTACAAGTTTAGATGCGACGATATACGCTAAAGGAAATGTTGAATTGGTTAACGGTCAAGCTTACGTGACTTTTGATGCTAATTACAATGCTTTACTTGGTGAAAATCCAGTTGTTACAGTTTCTCCAAATGGAAACTGTAATGGAGTTTATATAGCTTCAGTTGATAAAAGAGGGTTTACGGTTCGTGAAATGAACAATGGAACGAGCAACGTAACTATCTCTTGGATTTCAGTTGGAAATAGAATCGATAATAAAATGGAAGAAGCAACTCTTATGGTTTCTTCTCCAAACTTTGATCGCAATGTTCAACAAGTTCTTTTCGACGATGGAAACAAAGACGGTAAAGGTTCTGGAATTTGGTGGGACGGAACAACCATTCAATTTGGTGTTTTACCTGCAGAATTGACGAAAGTTGACCGCAGCGATGCTAAATAAATCAGCTTAATTTTTTATTTTTGAAAGGGTTCTGAATTTTTTGGAACCCTTTCTTTTTTTATTTATGAGACTATTCGTCCTTTTCTTATTTGTTCATCCTTTCGTTTTTCTTGCTCAATTGAGCGCGGATAGTGCGAAGTATGACATGATGAAAAATATCGTTTCTGTATTAGCAGATGATGCGATGAAAGGACGAGCAGTTGGTTCTGTAGAAGAGCTTGAAGCATATAATTTTATAGCAAATTCTTATCAAGAAGAAACCAATCAAAAACTGAAAAAACAAAAGTTATCATTTGAACTAGATTCTTCTATAATCAAATCCTGTAATGGTTATTCGTTTTTAAACTTTCATAAAAAACAGACAATAATAATAGGTGCACACTATGACCACATTGGCATGGGAGGAAGGTTATCAAAAAGTAGAGTAAATGATCAAATTCACAACGGAGCAGATGATAACGCTTCGGGTGTCGCTATGGTATTGGCGTTATCTAAGGAATTAGCAAACCTAAAAAATCCCAAGTACAATTATTTAATCGTTTTCTATTCAGGACATGAAGTTGGACTGTATGGATCTTTTGAATTCTTCACCTTCTTGCAAAAAAAGAAACGGAAATTCAAAGACATTGCTTTGGTCATAAATTTTGATATGGTCGGTCGCTTGGATCCGGATCTACTAAAACTAAAATGCATGGTTTCTCCAAATGCAGAGTCCTTTCTATCACATTCTAAACCAGAACAATTTGGATTAAAATTGAACCTAACCGAAGTAGAAAAATTGTATTATTTGGATACGAGAGAATTCGTAAAAAACAACATTCCGTGTATTAATTTTACCACCGGAATACACAATGATTATCATGCTACTACTGATGATACTGAATACATCAACTTTGATGGAATGCTGAAAATTGAAAAGTTTATGGCCAATCTAATGATGAGTTCAGCTTTTACAGAAAAATAGGATTACTCTTCACTATCAATCATCTCCACCTTCTTCTTCATCTTCTTTTGAATAACCCCAAAATGATGTTCTTCTTCTGGTGAAACGAGTGAGATGGCCATTCCAGGCGATTCTGCCCTACCCGTTCTTCCTATTCTGTGAATGTAATCTTTCGGTGAGCGCGGCAATTCGTAATTGATGACAAAGGGAAGAAATTCAATATCAATTCCTCTAGCCAATAAGTCGGTTGCAACCAAGACTTTTAATTTCCCTGATTTGAATCGGTTCAACGCTTCTTGTCTTGCGCCTTGACTTTTCTTGCTGTGAATGGCTCTGGCTTCAATTCCATTGGCAAATAGTTTATTCGCTACAGCATCGCATCTGAAAACAGAAGAAGCGAAAATCAGTACTTGATTCATTTCTTTTTCCGCGATTAACTTTCGCAATAAGGGTCCTTTTTTATCTTCTGAAACGAGGTAAGCAATTTGATTAATTAGTTCAATATCTGTTTCCTTTGACTCTATCTTAATCGTGACTGGTTCGTTTAGAATCAATCGATTTATAGCTTCCAAATCCTCGGATAAAGTTGCGGAGAACAATAAATTTTGACGTTTTTTCGGAAGTAAAGACAAGATTTTATCTACTTCTTCTTTAAAACCAAGGTCGAGCATTTTGTCGGCTTCATCCATAACTAAAGTCAAAACTTCCGATAAATGAACCGCCTTCGATTCCACCAATTCGATTAATCTTCCAGGTGTAGCGACCAAAACCTGAACCTTGTTCATGCCTATCATTTGTGGATTTATCGAAACACCTCCAAAAACTGACATTGTTTTAATTGGTTCTTCCATTCGATTTCCAAACAGTTGAAAAACTTCGCCGACTTGCACGGCTAATTCTCGCGTTGGAACGACAACTAAAACTGGAACGAAACGATTGTTAAACGTTTTTAATTTCTTGAGATTCGTTAAAATCGGGAGAACATAACTCGCTGTTTTTCCTGAGCCTGTTTTTGCGATTCCAAGTACATCTTTTTTCTCTAAAATAGCTGGTATCGCTTGCTCTTGAATAGGTGTTGGTTCATTGAATTTTTGTTCATGCAACACTTTTAGAATGGAAGATGGAAAACCGAACGCGGAAAAAAACATGAGTTGTTTGTTTTAATGATTTGAAATCAGCTTCGAAGGTACTGGAAATAATCTATTTGTTTATCAAGAATAAACCTTCGTTCCCTCTGTGCAATTTTTACAAATATCAATATCCTGACGATTGGTGAAAACTGATTTTCGGAAGTTGATATAGGACTCAGATTGCCAAATTTCTTTGAAAGAACTAGAGCTCAAATCACCCAATTGATGCAAAGCATCTTTGTCAAAACAGCAAGGAACGGTTTTGCCATCCCAAGTAATAACAGAACCCGACCACATGCGCCAACATTCGTTTTTGAGTTTGTTTTTCAAACGATATTTACCGTCTAAGCCCAAAGTATAACGACTGTATTTTTCGTTTTTCGGCATGAGTGGATTTCCATTTTCAAAAGAGTAAAATTGAGCTGTTTTGACGCGGACCTCATCAACTTTTAGTTCTTTTGCTTTCTCGAAAAGTTGTGGGATATCTTGTTCATTTGCTGAAACTGCTAGGAATTGAAAAATCAAATGTGGCGTTTTGCTTTTTAGTTTAGACTTCGCTAAGACTAAAAGTTTAGTCGCTTCTAGGACTTTTTCTAAATTCCCATTTATTCTATACTGCTCGTAACTTTTTTGCGTTAAACCATCCAAGGAAATTATCAATCTATCTAAGCCTGATTCTACAATTTCTTCAGCCTTTTTTTTATCAATAAAATGAGCATTCGTAGAAGTTGCTGTATATATTTTTCGCTTTTTCGCAGCTCGAATCAATTCTAAAAAATCAGGATGCAAAAAAGGTTCTCCTTGGAAATAATAGTTGATATAGAAAACCGAATTTTTCACCTCATCGAGAATCTTTTCATGCAATTCGTGTGACAATTTTCCTGTTGGTCGTGTGAATTGTTTTAAGCCACTCGGACATTCTGGACAACCGAGGTTGCAAGCCGTTGTTGGTTCTATTGAAAGAGAGAAGGGTAAAGCATTTGATTTTCCGCTTTTTGTCAACTTCTGAAGTTGGAATCCAGTAGCCAACTTCATCATATTTAAGACACGAAAAAAACTCAGGTGCTTTATTAAATGAAATTGATCACTTATCTGGGACATACCTTCAAAGGTAAGTAATGAGAATTGATTTTTACTTCAACAAACTAAAATGCCCAGTTAGCGTCTGGTATTTCTCTTCTTTGCCACAAGCAGTAACTTCTACTTTGTAGCCGTAAATTCCTTGCGCTGCTTTGAATCCATTGTAAAAACCATCCCAACCAGCATTTTGGTCGTAGCTTTCCCAGATTCGTTCGCCCCAGCGGTCGTAGATTACTAAATGCCATTCTGAGGCTTCTAAAGCGACTTCTGGTTTCCATTCGTTGTTGAATTGATCAGCATCGGGAGTGAAAGCATTTGGAATAAAAATAGTGAATGGTTCTATTAGCAATTGTCTAAAACTCGTGTCTTCACATCCGTATTCATTCAGCACGATTTGTTGAACAGTTTTATAACCTGATGATTGATACAAATATGGGAATACCGCTGGCACATCACTGGCAAAAATGTTTCCATCATTTACCCAATATGAGATTTTTGAAGCTCCTGATGATTGGTCATAAAAGATAACTTCTGGATTACATATATCCGTTTTGTCTGTAGAAGTTGTGAACGAAGAAACCGGTCTTGGGCGAACATTTACCAATTGATTTTGCGTCATATTTAAAGTTGCTATGCAACCTGCTGTTGTGGCTACTTGAAGACTAATCGGGTAAACTCCAGGATTTTCAAAAACGTGGCTCGGGTTTGCCAAAGTTGAGCCCGTTCCATCTCCAAAATCCCATAAATAATCAAAAGGTGTGTCCGAAATACTCAAATCAATAAACTGCGCCATAAATGGTGCACATTGCAAACCTGGCTCGATTCCAAAATTTATAGATGGCTCACCGTATAAAAAAACATTTGAAGTAACATCTTGAGAGCATTGCAAATAAGAGCCCGTAAAAACTATCGGATGATTTCCCTGATTAGTAAATACAACGTTATTCACCGTTGTTCCAACTCCAGAAGAAGGATTACCAGTACTTCCAAAATCCCACGAATATTGGGTTATGCTTGGACCGCTAACGGTTCCAACGAAATCAATACTGTTCCCTGTAACGCAAAGCGAATCTTGGTGCGCTACAGACATGATTAAATCTTCATAAATCTGGAATGTATATTCTATAGTATCCATACAAATTCCCGAAGAACCGGCGATTAGCTGAGCGGTATAAGTGCCAGCGCTCGGATAAGTGTAAGTGGGACTTGCTAAATTACTTGTATCCGCCAAGGTTGTCGGATCACCAAAATTCCACATGTAAGCGGAAGAACTCGCTGAATTGTTAGTAAATGATATCGTTTGACCCAAGCATTCATAATCATCTGGCAGGGCGAAATCTGAAATAGGAGTTGGATAAACTAGGACATTAATAGTCGTATCTGCGTTGCAAAGGTTTCTTACTCCATACAAAGTAACAGGATAAACTCCGGGTTGATTGAAAACTACGTTGTTTACATTTTGGGTATTTGCTGTTGCAATAGAAGCATTTGTGCCAAAATCCCAAGAGTATGTTGTGTTGGTTGGAACCAAAGGTGCGTTAGCCGTCCCTGCAAAATCAATACTGTGGCCTTCAAAACAAATCGAATCGGTGGCCGTAAAATCAACGTTAAATGTAATGTCTAAAACTACTGTCATGTATGCTGTGTCTGTGCATGGCGACCCTGGGTTGGCTACTAACTGTACTGTATATGTTCCTGGTAAAGGATAAGTATAAGATGGAGTCGTTGCAGTACTTACGTCAGTTGTGATTCCTGGAACTCCAAAATCCCAAGCATAACTTGTTGCACCATAACTATTGTTCACAAAATCAACAGTCAATCCATCGCAGTAGCCTGAGAAGCTTGGCAAGGCAGTCTGCAGAGGCAAAATGGCCTGTAAAGTAATAACACAATTAATAACTTTGAATAGAAAATCACGCGTATTACCACCTATTAAAACACCATTTCTGTATTCATCTACTCGTATACCAACCACGTACAATCCAGTGAGATTAGGACTGGCTGTTAGAACCCCTGTTGTTGGATTAATCTGTAAAAGAGAACCTGGACCAAGTTGTTGAGTCACGCTGTGATTGGTTTCCCATTGAACAAAAGGATACGCAGGAGCAGGTATTGGAATTGGAGCAGGATTGCCAGAAGATGCGCCGGCAAAAGGAGTAACCAAAGAGTAGGTTAAAACATCGCCGTCAGGATCGGTTGCCGAATGGTTAAATACCAAATCGTCATTATTACAAATAACCAAAGGTGGATAGTTGGTAAATCGCGGACTGGAATTCGCCCAATTACCCGTTTCCAAACCTGGGATCTTAGTTACTAGAGTTAGCCCTGTTCCAGCAGCATTCAAAATATTAATAATTGCCGGCTGACGACAGCATCTTTGATATGCAATGGTATAACCTCCATTCACAGGAGGAAGATTTACAATACTGGAAATGTAAATGGCTCTTTCTGTGCAAACACCTGTAGGGGTAACTACACATGGATTGTTGAAAATTATTGGCAACACTGTACTACCTGGAAATGAAACGTTTATATCCGAGTGACGAATATTGGTATTTGTAAAAAAAATACCCAATGGCATCGGACTATCAAATGGTGCACCAGTTATCGTATTACAATCTCGATAAATTGAGATGTAAAATCTATAATTGTTGTTCCCTAAATAATCATAGTAAATATCCCCACCAACTATGTGCGCGGCACTTACATCACCTTGCTGTAAAAAAACAAAACCCAATAATAGAATGATATGTCGCAAACGGTTTGTCACAGTTCCTTTAAGACGATTATATATCGAAATGGATGCGTATATTTTAAATTTTCTTCCATCAAAGTTTTACGAATTTAGTATACCCTATTGTATCTTTCAACTTCGCACAATTTACAACTTTATCTACTTCATTCAAAACCTGTTGACTAAAATTTAACTCAGGTAGTTTAAACTGTTTTGCCTTCTTAGAATAATAGTTCTCTCTCGATGGATGTTCAGGATTACAAACATTCAGAATCTGTCCAAAATTATCAAGACGAATCAACTTTTCAATTATTTGAATAATGTCCTGTCGGTGAATAAGATTTACTGGTTTATCAGGATTATCGTTCATCTCCTTTTTTGCCAGATAATAAACGGGGTTTCTATCTTCACCTATCAATCCTGCTAAACGTAAAATTGTAAGTCTATCGCTTAATAACGATGATAATTTCGCTTCCGCTTCACCTATTTTATTGATTTCACCATCTTTAAAAACATAGGATTCAACTGCATCCTCCAAATCATTTGGATAAACAGAAGTTGAACTTGTAAAAATGACTTTAGCGTTTTCATGTAAAAAAGGAAGAAACTGACTTAAGCCCTGAGCATAGGTTTCATTGCTAAAAACGCTAGGAGGAAGATTCAAAACCAATATATCTGTTGCTGAAAGTTTTGATTTTAGCGCGTTAGAAATACCTTCATTACTTTGCCAAACGAGTGCCTCAATAATCGTGTTCTCATTTATTCGATTTGACTTTTCTTCCGTTGAAACAGTTCCCCACACCTCGGCCTTGTTCGCAGCTAAATGCATAGCTAACTTTTGGCCTAACCAACCTAAAGAAATTATCCCAATATGTAAACCCTTCAATTCCATAAAACGAAAATAAACAACTGCCACTGATTTGACTATTTTACTAACATTTATTAAACATTACTGTTCATTTACACCGTTTAACCTTTGCTAATACCCAATAATAAATAGGCATAACCAAAGCTAGTGCGGCATAATACAAACATAAGTCATTGGAAAATTTACTATTGATTAAGCATTACTCAACTTTTAAACGTTTCATTCGTTAATTTTACGACATGAATTTTTCCAAAAATTACATCCGTCTTAATTGGATTTCTCTCGTACTAATTTATTTAGTAGTAATCGCCGGGAGCATCGTTCGAACTTCTGGAAGCGGAATGGGTTGCCCTGATTGGCCGAAGTGTTTTGGACAATGGGTTCCTCCAACTGATGAAGCACAGCTGCCCGAAAATTATCGTGATCCACTGCTTGAAAAACGGATTAAGAAAGCTGAAAAATTTACCCGTTTGCTGAATGCACTGGGCATGAATGAAACAGCTGAAAAATTAAAAAATGATCCACATCTTTTTACTGAAGAGCCATTCAACGCTCGTCGAACTTGGACAGAATATGGAAATCGATTAGTCGGTTTTCTAGCAGGCAACATAGTTCTTATCCTATTTCTATGGACTTTTCTTAGGTATAGAAAAAACAGAAAAATTCTGTTACTCGCTGCAATCAACGCAGTTCTAATGGCCTTCCAAGGATGGTTTGGTTCCATCGTTGTGGCTTCAAATTTAGTTCCTTGGACTATTACCGTTCATTTGCTTGTGGCTCTTGTTATCATCGGAATTCAAATTTATATCATTCGAAAAGTGAGCGCAACTCAAAATCGGAATATTGCCATTTCTCGTTATTTGAAAATACTGCTTTTCGTAAGTTTAGTCATCACGGTTGGGCAAATGTTCCTCGGAACTCAAGTTCGAGAATACATAGATGCTTTGACACGTCAAGGATTTGGTCGAGAAACATGGTCGGAAAAATTAGGATTGATATTTTTCATTCACCGCAGTTTCTCATGGCTAGTTTTGATTCTTCTTGGCGTTTTAGCATACATAAACGAAAAACAAAACAAAGAGTGGATTTTCCGTTGGGCCTTTGTCATACTGGCCATCGAGTTAACTTCGGGTGTCGTTTTAGCTTATTTTGACTTACCGGGTTGGGTACAAGTTTCGCACCTTTTGTTTGCATCTATTATCCTCGGAATATTGTTTATGGCATTTCTTCGAGGAAAAATTTCAAATGAAAATGCGTAATCCCTCGTAAAAAGTTGTAAAATTCAAAATCGGAATACTATATTTGCAGCCAGAAAAGCATGTAAATTGCTTTTGGTCCTATAGCTCAGTTGGTTAGAGCACCTGACTCATAATCAGGTGGTCCCTGGTTCGAGCCCAGGTGGGACCACAACTAAAAAAAGCCTTCTATTGAAGGCTTTTTTTTGTGGGAATCTAACAGGTCAATTTTCCTGAAAATAATTAAGTAAATAATTCTCTGTAAATAATGGATAGTTTAACGTTAGTGCCCTTTCATTAAATTGATTCACTAGCATTTTTTGTTCATTCTTGTTTCCGAGGTGATAACTTAAAATTAATTCAAAAAGTGTTATAACATACCTATAGCTGTATTTATGATCCCGCGCTACTTTGCTTAGAATTTGCTTTGGTTTTTTCGGTGAATTATTAGAAATAGATTGTTGATAGATGAGGCTCATCAATTCAAAGTTATTCCTATGTTCTTCATGATAATATTCAAAAGTCATTTTATGACTCGATAAAATTTTTATGATATCTTTCATTAGTTGGAAATTTTTAGTCATTAAGGCTATGAAAATTGGTTCATAAAATAAATCGTATAAAATCTTATTGTCATCTGGTTTGTAATGTTTTAAAATTAATTGATTTAAGTCCTCAAATCGATAACCTGATGTTATTATTTTAATTGAATAAATACGACCTATAAGAATTGGATGTAATGTTGATTTATCCAATTCATTAAGATTTTCATATGTTACTTCATTTCCATTTAGATAGTTTTTTAATTGATAAATTGACTCCGAAAAAGCAGTCAAATGCAGTTCTTTTGATTTTTCCAAAACCAGCTGATTCCAATCACCATAATACCCATTGATGTTGTTATAATCAACATAAATACAATAAACAAAATTTAGAAAATTTGGATATTGTAAAATTTCCGCACCAATTTCTGGATAATCCATCAATAAGCGGCCAATTGAATTACCAAAATGTAAAATTTCAGAATAGGTAAACTGATTATTCGTAAAAAATGTTGATTGAAAAAATTCCTTTAATAACGAAGTTTTTTTCGTGTAAATTAATTCTCTGCAAAATGAAATAACAAAATCCAGTTTGGATTCGTTAGTAAAATCATTACTTTGAATATATTCTAATATATCATGTTGGTTCTTGCTAATATTTTGATATAATTTTTCCTTTTCAGTCCAATACACAAGACTTGGTGTGATTTTTATAAAATCCACGTAATTTTTATAACCATTAAAACGGGCTAATGTATTTAATGTGTTAATACTAGGTTTTACATATGCTACTAATCCAAACATTCTTCTTAAAGTGTTATAACTGATAAATTCATCTGTTTTCTCGAGAATTAAGTGCGATAGTACTTCACAATCACCTCTTCCTTTTAGTTCGAAACCAGCGTTTTTTAACGTTAGTTTTTTGAGCGTTTCAATCATTGTCTAAATGTACTATTTGCGTACCATTTTTTGATATTTTAATAACTAGAATTGCCTAATCAACATCAAAAGATACTCAGCTTAGATTTAAAACAAAGAAAAGATGGTAATTAAACAATTGAACAAAATAAACAGATGCGCAGTTAAATATGATAGTTTAACTAGCAATCTGTTGTTAAAAACGACAAGTGTAAATAGAAGCTTTCGCAGACTTAGTATGAGCTCATTATTCTCCATGATTTCTATAATCAGTTATGGACAAACCTTGAAAACTTTCGATGGATTGTTTCCTAATGGAAAAAGTCAACAAGGGAATGCAACTTATAAATACTACGAAGATCCTGAAACAAGAGAGTACTTAAAACAGGGCCCTTTTAATTATAGTTTTGTGGGTAAAGGAGATTATGCAGGATTCAATCAAACAATCACAGGAAATTATAACAAGGGCCTAAAAGACGGTACGTGGACATATAAAATTACAATGGTTGATTTTAATCTTGGTACTTATTACCATACGGGTACAATTACTTTGATATCAAATTATAAAAATGGTTTAGCCGATGGAACTTGGACAGAGAAATATACTGATAAAGCACGTGAAAAGTATATTCAATATGGGCAATATTATTGGGGCGCTTATGAACCTACTCAAACGTTTACAACAATAATGAATTTTAAAGCAGGAATTATTGCAGGGAATGTAGATATAACAGATGTAAATTTTAGAGCGAGAGGAAGTTATGACGATAAAGGCTATACAATTGGTACTTGGAAAATTGATTTAATTTCTAAGAATCAAAATCTTGAAATAACTTATAAGGATAATTACATGATTGATTTCACTGGCCGAAATGCAGCGGGTGAAATATTAGACGGATCGACAGCTCTTTACCCGAAAGAAGCAGCAGAAGATTTCAAAAGATATTCAGATGTAAAAGCAATGACGTTAGAGCAACGTGAAGAAGCTGGATTTGATTTGGAATTGTATTGTGGCAATAAAAATGTTGCGACAAAATACATTAATGAATACTATGAAAACATGATGTCGAATGACTGGTTCTTGTATGAATATACAAAAGGTGATTTAACATATAATTATTCAATTCCTGGTGGATGTAATGTTGTTGTTCAAAAAGTTACATTTGATAAAATGAATAAATCGGATCATTATGAGTATATCCGTGCGGAGGAAGCCTATAATGCTGGTAGATTTATTGACGCAGCAGATCAATATTTTTGGTTTAAAGAAAATTTAAAATCTGCTTATATTACAAAAAAGTTTAGAAAATCGGAATTGATTGATTTAGATAGGAAAATATTAATTTCCTTAAAGAAAGCCGATTCACTTAGTAAAATTTATATAGCTGAAAGCGATTTCAGTAAATATAAAAATGTATTTTCTTCGAGGCCTTTAATAAACCCTATAGATTTTACGAAATTATCGTTGACAGAACATGAACGAATTTCTAATATGAATGAAAGCGAATCGAGGAAATTGAAAAATGGATTTTCTTCTTTCAATTATAATACATCGAAGTCTCTTGCTTTAACCGATTTTAACCTAATTTCTGAATTGTTCAATTATGATTTTGGCACAGACTTGAATAATATATTTACAATAATTGAAAGTCAAAACGAAATATATTACAGACCTTTTGAAGAATATGTATGGGAGTATCTAGAGAAATACTATTATTTCTGGAAACTTGAAACGGAAAAGTGTTTTACTCAAAAATATAATAGTCTTGAAATTTCAACAGGAAAAAGTAATAATGGGAGCTCAATTACTTTTTACTCTTGCAATGAAGATGAATTGAAAACAGTATTATTAGATAGAGGGAAAACTTATGTCGATACTCTAAAGACAGTTCTGAAACTGGTTCAAGATTTTGAATTGAAAGTAAATAAAATAGAAACTCTTAACATTGAGAATAGTACAAAACTGTTATATGTTACATACTTGCCTTTCTTAGAAGCGTTTAAAAAGATTTATTCCGAATCGAGTGAAATAATTGAAAAACTTGAAATATTGACAACAATTAATTCGTCTTTGGATAAAATAATCGCTCACTACTCAGCAGAACCAAAGGCAATCGATAAATTACTAAAGAAAGCGGTTACGAAAGAAGAACAAGCTGCAATACTTTTTCAATACACCAAAAAATAACTGAGCAATTAAAAATCATATATTTCAATATTAAACCCAACTTTAATTGAAGTTGGGCTTATATTCCTTTCCTCGAATATTTTCAAACGATTTAATATCCTCGCTCAGTTGGTTCGATAGTTCAGACCTATCGCCCACAGAAAAAAAGCCTTGCATATCTGCAAGGCTTTTTTTATATCATCGATTAATCTACATCTCAACATCATAAACATTCTCAAAGGCTTTCGGAATGTTGTTTGTGTCTTCGTCTATGATTTGCAGAATATCGCGGGTAATGCCTCTGGCGATATTGGAAATCGGAACATCATTTGGAGAGCCTTCGAATGGATTTTCTCCTGCTAATCCGATGCGCAACATGGTGTTGAATACCC
Organism: uncultured Flavobacteriales bacterium; assembly: GCA_963977135.1. Taxonomy (GTDB): domain Bacteria; phylum Bacteroidota; class Bacteroidia; order Flavobacteriales_D; family Crocinitomicaceae; genus UBA2040. The sequence continues at coordinate 576,589 of CAXBNN010000002.1, forward strand.
AGATTACCGCAACCGTAAATGGAATGTTTAACCAAACGAATATTTCTCCGACAATTGGATTTTTCACTGCCACGTCCACTCCTAACGCAGCGAAGGTTGGAATAATAGCTAATGGTAACAACCACATAAAGATGTGCACAAAATGGTAACTAAGACTCGCGTATTGTTTAGGATAAGGAAAATTTTTAATCCGCTCAGATTGACCTTGTAGTGTTGTCATTTCCGCCAACATTTGCTGTAAATTGAGCAAACTGAAATCCCACAGTTTCTTTTCATCCGTTAGTTTGCGTAAATGCTGAGACTGTAGACTGATAATTGCATTTGGTTTATTGTCTTTCGACATGACTTTGATAAATTCTTCTTCCGACAGATAAGGTTTCAACTCGTCTTCTAGTGTTGTTTCGTATTCCGGAACATGGTAATCAAAGGATTTGGTTCTATGTTTATTATCGTAATACGATTCCCAGCCTTTTCGTGCGCGCATGGCATAGCGCAGTGCGGTTAGCCAAGCAATGTGTCTATTGGTGATGGTTCGAACCGTTTCTGTTTCATCTTTACTAGCTTCCGTTCGGTGCATATAAAAACTATCGCGAACGGTAATGGTAAAGGAACGAGAGGCATTCACTATTCCACCCCAAATTTTCCGCGCCTCCCAAATTCTATCGTATGCTGCATTGTTTTGAAAACCAACCATGAAGGCAACCGCTGTGCCAATGATACCAATTGGTGCAAAAGGAAGTTGTAACCATTTTAAATCTAAAACTTCGTATAAAACAGTATAAAGTGTTGCTAAGATTATAAAGAAAATCAGTTCTCGCTGAGTCCAACGAATCATGGCTTTCATTCCGTAACGTTTCTGTACGTACATACTTTTTATTTCTAAAAATAGGAATTGTTCTCCTAAATTGAATAATTCACAAAAAAAAAGCCCGCAGACTCCTGCAGGCTTTCAAAATATTATTGGTTTTTATTATAACTGATTAACAGCCTCCAATTTAAGAACTGGCTTTAAATTATAACCACCATTGCCTTTTTTAACTACAGATTTCTCTGCATCAAAATCAAGAATAATTTCATACAATTCATTTGGTGCAAAATTTGTCTTTACGTTTATTTTCAACCCAGATTGCTGTGCACTAGGTGTATCTAAATCGTGAATGATGCTATCCACCATTACCGTATTATTTGGACCCAAAATCATTCTGAATTGAGTCATTTGGCCTGCTGGCAAAACACCTTGATTCACCAATGAAGCACTTACATCATTTTGAAGAGTTAGAAGATCATAAATACCTGCATTGGTTGGTAATGAAACCCACCCACCGTTTTGGGTATGAACTTCTACTTGCTGAACATCAACATTGACTTGCTGGAAATCGCCAGGTGCATCAATCATTCGAATGTTGAGTTTTGCATTGCCTTTGGTTTTCTTTGTGCAAGAATAAGATACGATGCTTATTAGGGAGAGACTAATAAAGGAAATAAAGAGTATTTTTTTCATAACTATTTGATTTTAAATATATCCAAAGATAAGCTTGCAAAGTCATTAAATGAAAATTATAGATGCAAAAGTTGTTAAGAGATAACTTTACGTAATGTTCAAAACATTGAAAATAACCTTATAGTATTTTGTACAATAAGTTTTATTTTATAACTTGGTTAAATAAAAACGAGAAACTATGAAAAAAATTTGCCTTTTATTTGGACTTCTGGGTCTATCAAGCTTAAGCTTTTCTCAAAACTCACCTGTGGATTTTGAAGCAGGAGGTTTTGGGGCGAATTGGACCTGGACATGTTTTGAAAATGACGACAATCCTCCTTTGGAAATAGTCAACAATCCTGATCCAACGGGTTTAAATCCATCTTCGAAAGTGGCAAAGTTTACTGCTCGACAAACTGGAAATCCTTGGGCTGGGTGTGAAACTATGCACGGGTCAGATATTGGCACATTCAATATTACTTCTTCAAATGCAATCATTCGAATCATGGTATGGAAAACGAAGGTTAGCGACGTTGGAATCAAATTGGTTACCAGTACATCTGCCTCTTTGGGCGAAATTAAGGTTGCCAATACACTTATCAATCAATGGGAACAATTGACATTCGACTTTTCTGCTCACATTGGTGGTATGACGTATGATCAGTTGGTGGTTTTTCCTGATTTTATTGCTCGACCTGCAGACGACATCATTTATTTCGACAATATTTTTGGCGCAGCCGCTTTTTTGGGTCAAGATGAAATGAATCAAGATGTATTGTCTATTTACCCGAATCCAACTAATGGTCTGTTTTCAGTTAAATCTGATAACCAAATTGATAATTTGAAAGTATTCAATATAGAAGGCAAACTAATTATAGAACAAGAAAATTCAAATACTATTGACTTGACGTCTTTTCAAAATGGAATCTACTTTGTGGAAACTCAGATTGGCATGATGGTTCAACGAGAAAAAATTATCAAACAGTAAATCAGCTTATTTCTAGATTTAAATCGACAAAGTAACGTCATCCTGAAATAGTTGGATGGCGTTATTTTTTTAATTCACTAAACAAATCGTGCTTCAATACGAAAAGCACCAAACCGGTTTTGGATTTGATTCCCCATTTATCAAATAACGATTCCCTGTAACCATCTACGGTTCTTGCGGTAACTTTCATGCGGTCAGCTATTTGTTCGTAGGTGAATTCCTTTTCGTCGCAAACAAGCATTAAAAACTCTCGTTCCCTATCCGTCAAGTTTTGAAGGATGATTTCTTGCTCTGTTTGGTGTGGTTTAGTAGCGTCTTTTGTTAGCGACAAAGTGAGAAATTCGTTGTGATAATAACCTCCGCCAATAATCGTATCAATTGCATTTTTCAATTCGGCAGCCTTGCAATTTTTCATTAAAAAACCTTTGACTCCGTTGCGGAACAAACGAATAATCGTGGATTCATCGCTGTTGAGTGTTAGAATTAGAATCGGGACATTAAAACCTGTTTTTTGCAATTTTTCGACCAATTCGTCACCGTTCATTCCTGGCATGTTCAAATCCATCAGAATTAGGTCTGGCGACGTTTCGAATGGCAGATCATCGGAAAATGCTATGGCTGAATCATATTCTGAAACTACATTATACGGACCCAATTTATGAATAAGCTCTTTCAAACCACTTCGAACAATAACGTGATCATCAACTAAAACCAAAGATTTCTTTTCCATGTGCTAATTTCTATATACCCGTTGTTTGATTCTTTTTCAAAAATGTTCTTGTTCCTTCGCCTATTTTTGAAGAAATCTCGCAATTCAAATTGGCCAATTTTGCTCTTTTTTTTATGTTTCGCAAACCAGAAATATCGTTGTTTTCTATCTTCTCAGAATAATCAAAACCTTTTCCGTCATCTTGAATTTCCAAACAGAAATCTGTCAATTTAAGATTCACTTTAATTGTTTTCGCTGCTGAATGTTTCAAGGCATTTTGCATTACTTCCTGAAAAATCCGAAAGACTATCAATTCTTGATCTTTCTCTAAATCTGATTTTTCTCCTTCTACCTCTAATTCAATTTTGAATCTGCGCAATGCATTCAATCGTTCAACTTCTACTTGAACTGCTGCAAGCAAACCACTATCTCCAATGAAATCTGTATTCATCGATTTTCCAAGTAATCTCAACTGCTGTGTTACTTCACTTAAATACGTTTCCAGAGATTCAAATTTCTTTTCATTGTCAGGAAAATCAAACTTCTGGTTTTCTATTTCAATGTGCATGGCTGTGAGCAATTGACCCACATTGTCGTGTAATTCATTTGAAAACTGCGCCATTAAATCTTCGCTAACTTCAGATTCCATTTGCCGGATTTCTTTTTCAAAATTCAACTTCGTTTCTGCCAAAACAACTTCTTGTTCCGCGCGTTGCCGATTTGCCAAAACAAAGGTGATGACGATTCCCGCTATCAAAAGCAAGATTAGTAAGGTTCCGGCTACTATGCTTAAAACGATTTCATTCATCAGTTCGACAATTCATACCAAAGTTAAAAGAATTGAGAAATTTCCTTTCAGAAGACTCAATAACTATCATGGTCTTATTAATTCCTTTCCAGAAGTTCTATAAACCAAATAAAGTGCTACAGCGAATAAAAAGTAGCGAATTAGCGATAATGACATCGCGATATTATAATATATAAGCCATGCGGTTTCAGGATAATTTTTAAGTAAATAATTGTGCATTGAAATGAAAGGTACACTGCAAGCAAAATAAATAAACAAGCCAAAAACGGCAATAATTTCTGGTGATTTCCACCATGATTTAGACTTTGTCTTTGAAAGCTCAAAAAATACAAGATATAAAAGGATAGTAAAGCCAATGCATGCTGTTAAATCCGCCCAATTCAAATAACCTCTTATTCCTTCAGAGACAGCTTGCAAGGCAAAAACGCCTAAAAAAATGAGATTTGCGGCATTAATTATAATCTTATGCCGTTTCGTTTTCAGAACCCAAAATAAGGAGAAGAAAATAAGTTCCATTTCAACAAGTAACTGTATGTTCATCATCCACATCCGATTTTCATTCAGATTATTAATCGACCTTAAATACTCGAGGTATAAAAATGAAATTAACATAAACGTGCAATTAACAAGTAACTGATAAAACAGCATTCTTAGAAATTTATTCTGATATCGAAAACCAAGTAAACCAATTAGTCCTCCAACTACGCATGCTAGACTAATTAAGTTATCAATATTAATATAATCCATAAACTTCTCTTTTGTTGACGGTTATCAATTTTTATGCTTACTCCAAATTAAAGCCATATTCTGCAATTACAGGTGGCATCCATTTTTGACGATTTGCAAATTGCCCCGAAAAAGGACCGTTTGGATTTACTTCAGGTGTATATAAAAGTAAGGTTTGCTTCACTGAGTTCGTCAGTTCATGAATAACTATCTCAATGCTATTTTTTAAAACCAAAGAAGTGTTATCGTTTTCAACTAGGTAAGTGAAAATCGTTTGAAAGGTAATGAGCAGTCTGTCAACATCTACACCCAGATTAAACGGTTCAAAGTTTGGCGCATTTAGCGTATGTTTAATTTTGAGTTCCGATTTTAATAAATTTAAAGCATCATCATATTCTGTGCTCGTTGCTGCTTCAAAACTCCCGTTTCTAAATTTGTACAAATCACCTTCTTGGGCTATGGTGTACATATATGAATGCGTATTGTTTTGAAAATGATCATACGCTAAAAACACAGGCTTATAGAAAAGATCCATGACAATTTCGCCACCATCATCTCGGGCCCCGTAAAATATTTGTAGGGCTGTCAAACATCTTTTGTCAGGTGTGGCATAACCTGAAACTTGATTATATAAAATCTCTAATTCCGCTTGAGGAATGGTTGCAACATCTTGAGAAATGATTTTCCCATTCAATTGTAGGTGGGTTTCACCGTTCGCAATACGTTGATTTCCCTCGCTCGGACTCACCACTGCAAGCTCAAGGTTTAGTGTGTCTTCATTGGGTAATGGCAAGTTAGCTGCAGTAATCATAAGTACATTGTTTTAATAGTTTAAACAAAAAAACAAGAAAAAGCCCATGATTCCTATTTTTTAGTACTGGGGATTTCCACATCTTTTATGGGAAAACTCCCGTGGGACATTGTGAAAACCCACCTTGTAGGCAGAACTGAATTTACCCATATTTGTAATGGATATAAAGAGATTATTTACTACTGCTACTTATGTCCCATTCTATCCACGAGTTAAATGTTCTGGATTTAATTGTTCTGAAAAGCACGGTTTAAATCGCATCCGAAAGGGTGTGGTTTCCGTGATTTTTTATAAACCGCTAAAATGAAGAGACGAAATGCATATGAACTCGTATAACACTAAACTCAAAGTCATATTAATTGTGATGTTCTTATTTTTTGGAATCTTTATATCAATCTTAGAACTTATCTCAATCGTAGAATTATTCTTATAAAAGGCAGTGGTATGTCGTTTATTTCGTATGAAATCAAATGGCCATGTCTAATTTCAGTAAATCAATTTATCTTTGTCTAAAAACTAAATTGAAGTCCCTCCTACTTTTTTGTTTCCTCTTAATTAATTTCGTCTTTTGGGCTCAAGACAGTACGATATGGGTTACATTTCACCCATCACCTTCCCAGTTAATGGGTTTTGACGCAGCTAGCAAAGGAGGTAACAACAATGACTATCCAAACTTTACACTTGAAAACGGAAAAACCTGGAAATCTTCCTATAAAATATTAGCCTACGGTAAATCGGATGTTGTCACTATTAAAATTCACGGTGATACCACAATTGATCTCTCTCAATTAGAATTCTATTTTGGTAGTGAAAAATTAGATCCAATACTCACCGAAAAAGGAATTTCGATCAACATAATTCGACCCAAAGTTTCTAATGATTTACTAGTTTTTCACAACGGAAAGATTATCGGGCAGCTCAAAACGATGGTTTATTCCGAGAAAAAGAAAGACCTAATTATCGTTCCATTAATCTCCCAGAAGCTAGATTTTATGGATATTCGTAAAAAAATAATTAGCGTTTACGAAAAGGCAAATATTGACTTAAACATATCTATAGGTCAGCGTTTTAGCTCAAAAGTATTCAATAGTAAAACGATTTTTAGTTCACCCGACAGTTTGCAAAATCGGTACTCCGGACAAATGCGTTTGTTGCGCGATCTTTATTTCAAAGAAAACCCAAATGTCAACAAAAACGCATTTTACTTATTTGTCGTTCCTGGATTTTCCAACAACAGTACATTTGGCTTTATGGTTCCCGACAAAGCGATTGGATTTGTTCCGTTTCAGTCAAATCAAAAGAAACTAGGTATTCAGTTGGCAAGAACTTTAGCGACTGGAATGGGTGGTCTGAATAGCCAATGGATCCGAGACGCCAATCTAATTTCGAAAAACTTACTCGACACAACTTACGGAACCGAGTTGACTCATTTTCAAATTACCGAGTTGCAAAGAGAAATGTCAACATATTCTCGATTCGATGCCTATGAAAATATCAAAACAGGAAATGGAACCATTGCCTATTATTTTTGGGAAGAAGATGCAGATGGCAATATTTTCATTGATGGAAAAAGCTTGGTTAACGTACCTCGACAACCTTTCAAAAAGAACTTCCTCGCCTACCGTTTTGATGTTCAATATTCACTCATGCGGCCGCTTTTCCGTTTTGGTAAGTACTACATCTCTTTGGTCAATTTTGGCTTCGTCACTCTAATTCTTCTGTTGGTATATTGGTTCAGAAAACGTATGCTCAAAATTTGGGAAAATAGAAACTGGAGGAATATTTACCGTCGCTCATTGTATTGGCTCAGCTTAATCCTTGCTTTTATTCTCATTTACTCCAGTTTCTCTTGGGGCAATGACATTCTCGATCAGTTTAAAAAGGTTTCCGGACCAATTCCTTCTCTCAAAAACCTTACCTATCGAGATGCGCGGCATGTTTTGTTCAACGATCCTGAAATTCGCAAACAAGGCGAAGCGAATCTTTGTTCAGAAATTCTAATTCGGAAAAATGGGGCTTGGGAAGTTAAAAAAAGAAGCCAAGTCCTGTATTTTGAATTGCAGGAAAGGGATACTAGCGAAGTTCCCCTGCTAAGACTTGTTTCTACGAGTGATAGTTTGATTTTAGAACAAGATTCTATTCGCACCTTTGCGCGAACTCATTACGTGGTCTACACTCGAAAAGATTCCAAAGGAAAATGCCTAAGTCAAGAAGTGTATACCTACGATGGTAAAATAGTCAGCGACCTTAAAAAACAAGTAAATGTCCCAAAGCGGATTTTAGTTTTTGTCAACGGATATCGACCAACTTCTACAGGACAAACCGTTGGTGAAGGATTTAAAGGAATACAAGCAAAAGGACTAGAGTTCCCAAACTCAACAAACTATATTTACAACTTTGACCGTTACGATTATTGGCAACCGTGGGGAGAAATAAACTTACAATTTCAGAATCGTTTAAATCCATCCATTACGTTCTATGCAGACGGCCATTTTTCAGTATCAACATCTGATTATCAATCACTTTTAAATTTCACTCGAATTTCACAATTGTATCCTTTACGTTGTAGTAATCCAAAAAAGCATGTTTGCTCTACTGTGAAAAATGACCAAATTACACGTTTCTTTTTACCGACAACAAAAACAGAAAAACTACTTAAAATGTCGCCCAACAAGACAGGATTTGAGTATAGAAAAAAGAAAGGTAAAATCGCAGGAATGAATCTTTTACAGGAGATAAATCCTTATCCAAATCAATCAGAAAACGACACCCTTTTCATTGTCGCGCATAGCATGGGTTACGCGTATGCTCTGGGCATGATAGAAGTTCTGCGAGATAAAATCAACTTTGGCGGATTTTACATTATTGCTCCTGAAAATGCAAAAAGTGGAAAAGTAAATACCAATGAATGGCGAGAAATTTGGCAGTATGGTAGTCGATTTAATTTGCCAAATTCAGATGCGCCTTGTTTGCAAGATGGTGTAGCCCCCCAATCTGGAGCTTTAGGTTTGCCCTTTGCTTTTCGTGTCTTCTTTCCAGAAAATCTGTATGAGAAAAAAGGCTTTTTCGATTCGCATTTTATTGGTTATTACGACTGGATTCTGAAATTGAACGAGGGACAACCTGGCTATATGAAACAGCGATAATTGCATTTTTTCTATATTTACTCTCTATTGAATTTTCATGAAAATCGAAAATATTACCAAATTCTGTGATCATTGCAAGCACAAAATATTCGACCCGAAGTCTGGAGTAGTATGCGCTCAAACAGCACAAAAACCAGATTTTGATGAAACTTGTCCGATATTCGAAGAAACGGAAAAATCAAAATACGCAAGACAATACATTGCTGAAAATCCTGTAGATCCGAATCGAGAATCCGTTAAAACTTCATCTGGACCAGATGCCATGAAAGGACTTGTGTTTGGTTTGATTTTAGTCGTTCTCGGAATTGGTTTAACTCTGTTTTCAGAATCAAATGCTCTCGACTCTGGTAGAGGCTCATATACAATATACATCGGACTAATTGTGATAGGCGCTTTTCGCATTCTCTTTTCTGGGAAGTTTTAAAATAAACGTAGCATTTTTATCCGCTCAAGTTAATTTTCCCTAATTCCTTTTTCAATCTAAAAAACTTTAATACATTTGAAGAGTGAACATTCACTCTTTTATTTAAGACACTCATTATGAATGAAACAGCAAGCATAACCGACAAACAACTCAAAATCATCGAAGCTGCTGGTAAAATTCTATCCGTTGGTGGAATTGGCGGATTGACGACAAAAAACTTGGGTAAGGAAATGCAATCTTCTGAAAGCGCCATTTATCGGCATTTTGCGAGTAAGGAAGATATCATCGTTGGGATGCTTAATTATTTAGCCGAAAGTTTAGATGAAAAATACACTCTGGGAATATCTAAAAGTGATTCTCCTGATGAGAAATTTATTAAGTTATTTCAATTGCAATTCGATTATTTCACCCAACACCCTCATTTCGTTTTAGCCGTTTTCTCAGATGGTTTGCTCGAAGAAAGTGATAAAATCAACGAAGCAATCCTCGGCATCATGACGATGAAGCATAAACATCTCTTTCCAATAATTCAAGATGGTCAAACTTCAGGTGCTTTCACATCTGAACTACCTATCGAAGATATTTTACACATTTCTATGGGTGCTATTCGTTTACAAATGTTCAAATGGAGAGTGGCGGAATATCAATTTGATTTGAATGAAGCTGGCAACAAAATAGTTCATTCTGTCCTCAATTTGATAAAAACGAAATAAGATGAAAAAACGTCTTCCATATATATCTGCAGTATTGCTCACAGGTTTCGGCTTGTTGTCTTTATTCTTAAGCACATCCGTAATTTTTGATTTGTTTGGAATCCGTGACAAAGAAGGCAATTATGTGCTTTTCGTGGTGTGGGCTAATTTCTTTAGCAGTATACTTTATTTAATAGCAGCGTTTGGATTCATTAAATTAAAAAGCTGGACATACAAAGTTTTACTACTTTCTGTTCTGATTTTGGTAGTCGCATTTTTAGGCTTGCTCCTACATATAAACAACGGGGGGATTTACGAAACAAAAACAGTTGGTGCCATGCTATTCCGAACTTCTATTACGGCAGTTTTCGCTCTAATCGCCTATTTCTCAATTTCAAAAAAATAAACAAGATGAAAAAAATAAACATTTTAATAGCAATAATCGCAGCAGGAATGCTTTTCACTAGCTGTGATTCGAACGAACATGAAGATCATATGAATAATTCTCAAATGGAAAGTCATGAAGGTCATAACTATAGTGATAAATCAGCAGAATTAGGTCTAAACGGCGGTAAAAAATGGCAGGTAAATTCTGAAATGATAATGCCAGTTCGTGAAATGGAAACCACAATCAATAGTTTTTCTATCAAAGGAAAAGGTGATTATAGTGAGTTGGCACGAGAACTGAAAGTTGAGATTGACCAATTGACATCAAGTTGCACCATGACAGGTGAATCTCACGATCAATTGCACCTTTGGTTGTTGCCACATATTAAGTTAGTAGATGAATTGAGCAAAGCAAATAACGACAAAGATTGTTCTAGCAAATACGAAGAAATACAAGCTTCCATGATCACTTTTAATGAATATTTCCAATGAAAAATTTAATCTATTTAGTATCCGTAAGTTTGGTTCTTTTTACTGCATGTCAATCGCCTGCTGAAAAAGTAGAAAATGAAACACAGATAAAAATTGAAACACCAGAAATCGACTATTTGGCTTTAGGAAAAGATTATGCTTTGCAAACGAAAAACGTACTCGGGAAAAACCTAACTCAAGCTTTAGGTGAAGGTGGTCCAGAACATGCGCTTACATTTTGCAACACTCGGGCAATTCCATTAACCGATAGCATGGCAATTGCATTAAACGCTTCGATTCGACGAGTTTCAGATTTGCCCCGGAATCCATCAAACAAAGCAAATCAAAAGGAGCTTGATTACATCTTAAACCTTAAAGCAAAAGCAGAAAATCACAAACCTATGATGCAAGAAATCAATGGGAAAATGGTTGGCTATTATCCGATTCTTACAAATGGAATGTGCCTGCAATGCCACGGAAATAAACAAAGTGATTTAACACCAGGAACAGTCAATAAATTAGCAAAACTCTATCCAAACGACCAGGCAACCGGTTATGGTGACAATCAAATCCGTGGACTTTTTGTAGTGGAAATGGATAAAAAATAAAAACATGAACATTAAAGAACTTCATACAACCGACAAACCTGTTTCAACGCCTTCGCTTTTCAAAAGTGATGCTTCAACGGGAACCGCTGTCGCTATAAAAATTGATGCAGGAGCTCAATTGAGCAAACACATAACCAAAATTCCAGCTTTGCTAATCTGTATTTCAGGACACGCAATTTTCGACAATGAAAAAGGTGAAAAACAAGACTTAAAGCCAGGTGATTTTGTGAAAATTGAACCCGAAGTCATGCATTGGGTTGACAGCGTTGAAACGTCGCATTTGGTATTGGTACGATAAATAAAATCAACCTTTAAATAGCAAAATCAAACTCGATAAAAGCCAACAAGCAATTACTAAATAAACGATGATTTGGAATCGAATAGAAACCTTTTTGGAGAAAACTGCCATATTCATTTGTTTTAAATCGTTCATGCTCTATTATCTGGTTTTCAAATATCCAAAACCAATTTAATTCAAATAGGATGCCACAATTAAGTTTGTGTTAAAAAACATAGTTAAATAAAACGCTGATTGAACGCCTGCCTATCGACAGACAGGGATTTTTCTTTGTGTAACACTGTGCCTTCTCTGTGAAACTCTATGATAATTTATGCCACGAACACACGACCGCGAAGCAGCAACGTAGTTAATGACCCACGAATTTTCTTTGCGAAACTCAGCGGTAAAATCAACTTCGCGTATTTGCGTCTCTGCGGTTAAAAACTCTAAGCGCTCTCCGCGAAACTCTGTGATAATTTATATGCCACGAACACACGAATGACCCACGAATTTTCTTTGTACAACTGTATCAACTTAGTGAAGCATCGTGATAAACAACAACCTCGTACTCCAAGGGGAAAAGCACATCTGATGTCCAACGTCTGATATCTAATATCTAATATGACCTAAGTCAGCTTTCAATGTAACCCAAGTCACAAACCATTCGAAATGAAGTCTCTACTTTTGTATAACGCTTAATGAAAAGAGCGCATAATAGAAACTCATTTAAAAGAAATACATATGAAATTAGAACAAATTTATACAGGATGCTTGGCAGAAGCTGCATATTACATTGAATCAAATGGCGAGGTTGCTATCATCGATCCGATGCGCGATACTGATCCTTATTTAGAGAGAGCAACAAACGACAAGGCAAAAATCAAATACATCTTTGAGACGCATTTTCATGCAGATTTCGTTTCGGGTCACATCGATTTAGCAAATAAAACAGGCGCGAAGATCGTTTATGGTCCAACTACCATGGAAACAAGCTTCGATAAAATCGTTGCTGAGGATGGTCAAATCTTTAAAGTTGGAGATGTCACTTTGGAATTACTTCACACACCAGGACATACTATGGAAAGCTCAAGTCTTTTACTGCGTGATGAAAGCGGAAAAGAAGTAGCATTATTCTCTGGCGATACTTTATTTATCGGTGATGTTGGTCGACCAGATTTGGCGCAAAAAGTAATTGCAGATTTGACACAAGATAAATTGGCTGGACATTTATTCGATTCACTTCGAAATAAAATCATGCCCTTGAACGACGATATTGTTGTGTATCCAAACCATGGACAAGGAAGCGCCTGTGGAAAGAACATGAGCAGTGAACGTTTTGATACCTTGGGTAACCAAAAGAAAACGAATTATGCTTTACGTCCAGATATGACGAAAGAGGAATTCAAGAAAGAAGTGTTGACTGGATTGATGCCGCCTCCATCTTACTTCCCTCAAAATGTTATGATCAATATTCAAGGATACGAAAGTCTGGATAATGTGATTAACCAAGGAACAAGAGGTTTGAACCCTATTGAATTTGAGGTAGTTGCAAACGAAACAAATGCTTTGGTTATCGATACGCGTTCAGAAAAAGAATTCGTGAAAGGCTTTATTCCTGGTTCGGTTTTCATAGGAATAGACGGAAGCTTTGCAACTTGGTTAGGAACTTTGGTGCCTGATGTAAAACAAGAAATTCTTATCGTTGCGGACGAAGGTCGCGAAGAAGAAGTAATTACTAGAATGGCAAGAGTGGGTTACGACAATGCACAAGGTTTTTTAAAAGGCGGAATTGAAGCTTGGAGAAAAGCCGATATGCCTATTGAATCGATCACTTCAATTTCACCGGAGGATTTAGCGAAAATGAAACACGCAAAAATCGTTGATGTTCGTAAAGAAAGTGAATACAAAAGCGAACACGTGGTTGGAGCAACAAATGCACCCTTAGACTATATCAACGAAAGCATGAAGGATGTTTCCAATACAGAGAAAAGTTACATTCACTGTGCTGGAGGATATCGTTCAGTGATTTTTATTTCAATCTTGCAAGCGAGAGGTTACAAAAATTTAGTGAACGTGCTGGGCGGTTTCAGCGCAATGAAAAATTCCAACGAATATGAATTGACGGAATATGTTTGTCCTACGACACTTTTGTAAAGATATTTCCTAAATGAAATGATAAAGGTTCTGTGTAAACAGGGCCTTTTTTTATTGCTTCTATGTACCTGTAACATTTGTTACAAAGTTTCACGTTTAATTGTCTCATTTTTAACATGCTAAAACAGATTAGACATGAATAAAATTGTAATCGTAGGAGGTGGGACTGGCGGAATAATGTCTGCAGCTCAATTTCTTAAAAAAGGAAATGTAAAGGTGACTCTTTTGGAGCCTGCTGAATTTCATTATTACCAGCCTGCATGGACATTGGTAGGTGCTAACACCTATAATTTCGAAAAAACCAAACGGACCATGGCATCCGTTATGCCAAAAGGCGTAGAATGGATTAAAGAATTCGCCGATACTTTTGACCCAGAAAACAACACATTAACAACCAAAAATGGCCAGAAAATCACATACGATTTCTTGGTGCTTTCTCCAGGTATCAAAATTGACAACTCTTTGGTAAAAGGTTTGCCAGAAGCGATTGATAAAGGTGTAGTTTGTAGCAACTATACAGACCCTAAATTCACTTGGGAAGTTCTTAAAAATTTTAAAGGAGGAACGGCGCTATTCACCCTGCCAGCAACACCAATAAAATGTGGTGGTGCTCCACAAAAAATTATGTATTTAGCGGAAGAGCACTTCCAAAAATCGGGGGTTCGAGCGAAAACAAATGTTGTGTTCGCACTTCCAGGCGGTGTAATTTTTGGTGTGAAACCCATCGCTGAAACATTGATGAAAGTCGTGAAAAAGAAGGATATCAATCTTCGTTATCACCATACTTTGGTAGAAGTCGATGGCGATAAACAAATTGCCTGGTACAAAGTCACCAAAGATCCTGAGGCTGGAGGTTGCGTTGTGATGCAAGACCATTCTGACGGAAAAACGATTGACGAATCAATCAATTTCAATAACAAAGATGTTGAAATTAGTCGCGCAGACGGAATGTTCGGAATCCACTTCGATATGTTGCATTTGGCTCCACCACAAACGGCTCCAGATTTCATTAAAAATTCAGTTCTTGCCAATGAAGGCGGTTGGATAGATGTAGATATTCAAACCTTACAACATAATAAATACCCAAATATTTTCGGAATTGGTGATGCCGCTGCTCTTCCTACGGCAAAAACCGGCGCAGCAATACGGAAACAAGTTCCAGTTTTAGTCGGAAATATATCGTACTTAATTTCCCATAATAAAATGGGCGAAAAAACATACAACGGTTATTCTTCTTGTCCGCTGGTAACAGGTTACGGTAAAATGGTTTTGGCGGAATTCGATTACGATTCCAACTTTACACCCGATCCCAAATTGAAACGTATGTTGATTAAAGATTCTTCCAAAGAACACCGCAGATTATGGTTTTTAAAGAAATACATTCTACCACATCTGTACTGGAACAAAATGCTAAAAGGTATTGACGTTTGATTTTATAGGAACTAAGAATAGTTTTTAGCGAGAGCCGTAAACGGGTGAAGTTGTTATCAATTGCTTTTTTATCTTTATGAAAAAAAAGTATACATGCTAAGCACCTTTTTGCGGCTCATTTTTTTTATTTGTCTTTGCGTTTCTTCTTTGGCATTTGGACAAAATTTCTTGAAGAGCGATTTATTAGTTGACCTTCATTTCATGGATTCAGCCTACCGATGTGGGCATCCGATGAATGCCATTACAACTGTTCCTTTAGATTTTACAAACTCCATAAATCGAGTAACGGAAAAACTTCCAGATACGATTACGAAAATTCAATACGAAAATGCCGTCCGAGAAGTTCTGATGGATGTTCGATGCTCGCATACGAATGTTGATTCTTGGAGTAAAGCAACTCCTAGAAAACAGATTCCAACTAAATTATTTCCCTTTCATGCTTTCAGCAATGGCGAGAAAATTTGGGTGAGTGCGAAAGTGAATGATAGTGTTCAATCTACTTTGCAGGCTGGCTATGAAATTATTTCCATCAACGGGAATAGAATGGACAGCGTTTTGCCTGTATTAAAGAATTATCACCCACAAGATGGAAGTGGGTACGACCTTTCCACACAAATGGTAAATGAAATGTTCCCTGGTTTGTACGCTAAATGTTTCGATAGAGATTCAGTTTTCAATGTGGTGTACAAAGATGAAGACGGAAGAATTCAAAAATCTGTTGAAAAAGGTTGGCCCTTTGAAAAAAGAAAAGAGGAGGAAAAGGAAGCGGATGTGCAAGGAAAAAAAGCTTATCTTTCCTTACTAAATGATTCCATTGCTTATCTGCGCATTCAAGAGATTCAATCCAAAGAGCAGGAATTTTATGACCGCGTATTTCAGCGAATAGAGGATAGAAAATTACATTATTTAATCATTGATTTGCGCAATAATACGGGTGGTTCGCTTTTTAGTTCGGCTGATTTAATCAGCTATTTATCACCTGATACTTGCTCCTTCTCAATTACTTTCCCTAAAAATAACTTGCGCCCATTCATGAGTTGGAAATATAAACGTAAAAGCAGATGGAACAACTTCCGTTGGAAATTATACAAGAAATTTGATCACGAAAAAACAGATGAAGGCACTGTTTTTACAAGTTACATTTATCCCAAAGGGCGACTTGGTTACAGAGGGAAAATTTATATTTTAACGAATGGATTTACTGCTTCAGGAGCAAGTTTTATTACCTCTTATGCGCGACATTATGGACATGCAGTGGTTATTGGTCAGAAAACTGGTGGTGGTGAATTTTGGAATAGCGCAGGAACCTATCCGCCTATCAAACTACCAAAATCAGGACTGAAAATTCAAAGTGCTACAACGCACATGAAAACAGATTTCAAGGCGAATCATTACAACGGCATTGTGCCTGATTTTCTTATCAAATACGATGCTGAATCTTACGGTGTTCGTGATTTGGAAATGGAAACAGTATTCGAATTAATCGGAAATAAATAGCTTATTTCATCTTCTCTTCAAACGCTTTTACTAGTTTTTTTGCCTCTTCTAATTGATCTGTGTTGACATAAATTTGAGCAAAACCAGACGATCCAAATCCTGCGTGTAAACCGGCATCTTTATCACTTCGAACTTTCGTTACAATACCTGCCTCCTCTAATTCAACTTTCAATAAAGAGCTTAAGAAATCTGTTCCTGTATAAACTCTCTCTGTTTTTTCTTCTTCACTCATACAAGTAAGATACGAAAATTTTGGAAGATTATTCAAATTGAAATAAAAAAAGAAAACCGGGATTTTAAACGATTATCGGATTACCAGGATTACAGACTTTGTGTTGTGCGAATTTCCTATTCAAAAAATCGTGGTAGTCCATTATTCCCTGTCTGCCGAAAGGCAGGCATTTAATCGTGCTTTAAAGAAAAATTCTTGTTTTTACTCCCCTTTTTTCTTTCCCCAATTTGCCAACTCTTCTTCTGACAATAGATTTGGGAAGAACTTACGTTGTTGGTATTTCGGATGTAAGTATTTTTTCCATTCGCTTCCTCCGGTAGCTTCTTTTGCTTTTGCATCGCCACGAGAATCTAGGTAATGTTGAGCAGTTTCCAGATGAACCAATGGCCATGCAACGTTGTACAAATAATCAAATTCCTTCAATTTTGCCGTAAACTCTGCACTTGGATTTTTTACAGCCGCAGCCTTTTCTTGTATGGTGTTTCCCTGCATCTTTTTGGCAAGTGCGGTTAGATCTTCCAAATATTTTCCTTCAAACAAACGCAAGGTCAATGACTTTTCTCCTGTTTCACGGTTTGTTCCCGCATCTTTCCAATAAATTTGCTCGAAGTAATCTTCAACAGTTGGATTCGGCTTCAATCGAGATTTGCCAGCCTCATTGATCAAATTCTCCAACTTCGTACAATAGATTTCTATGAAACGAAACTGTGCACTTTGGAATCCACTTGCTGGTGTTAATGTAGCTCGGAATGTATTGTAGTCATCGTAGTTCATTCCGTATTTCATTACGTCAAACGAATTGATGAGCATCAAGGTATAACGATTCAACCTTTCCAATTTATCCAACCAAACTGATTCCACAACTTCACCTTCTAACAATTGTTTCAATTCATGAACCATCATTTTCAAGAACAATTCCGTTACTTGGTGATACATGACAAAAATCTCCTCGTCTTTAAAATCAGTCCTTGGTTTTTGTAAAGAAAGCAAGGCGTCAACATCAATGTAATCCCAATAGGTAATTGGTTTTGCGTGCAACAAACCTTTCATATAGGTTTCGCTGTTTTCTCCTAGTTTGTCGTACTTTTTTTTGATGTCGTCGTTTAAATTGCTCATTTCTAATTTTTTAAAAAAGTTAGTTTGTTGCTCAGTCCTTTGGATAACTCATCCACTTTGGTGCTTTCCAACATAAACCGTAAATCTTGACGAATAGCTTTAAAACTATCGTGCATGGGACAAGGTTTTTTTTCATCGCAGTTTTTTAATCCTAAACCGCAACCTGTGTATATAGAATCTCCGTCAATCGTTGAAACAATATTGGCCAAAGTCAATTTTTTCAACCCTGCTTTTTCCAAGTAAAAGCCTCCGTGTGGACCTTTTTTAGAGTTTAAAATTCCACCTCGAACCAGTTGCTGCAAAATCTTCGCTGTATAGGGTGTTGGTGAATCAATTTCTTCCGAAATATCAGTAAGACTTACTCGTGAATGTTCATCCATCTGCTGGGCTATATACACAGTTGCCTTTATTCCATACTCACACGCTTTTGAGAACACTTATCGGTTTTTTATCAAATATAAGAAAAGCAGAATAATAAAAGATTATTTTGTCCGAATATTTTTTGCCATAAAAAAAGTCCGACAGTTTTCACCATCGGACTCTCAAAGTATTTTGTTGAATTAGTTGTTCACTATTTTAAAAGTCTTTTTCTCGTTGTCTTTTGTCTCAAGAATCAACATAAAAATTCCGCTTTCATCAAGCGTAATATTTGATTGACCTGCTCCTAATTGAACGTCCATTTTTTGAACAATTTGTCCTTGTGCATTAATAATAGTAGCTTGACCTCCAATAAATTCAGAAGGAGTTTCTATTGATATTTTTCCTTGAGAAGGTATTGGGTAAACTTTTACATTTTCAAGAGAGATAGATTCCAATCCAGCAACACTTTGTCCTGCCGAGAAAACAAAATCTCTAAAGTTTCCTATCATTTGTGCAGCTTGTGCATTCGTCGCGTGAACGATGAGACCAGAGCTAATATTAATATCTCTTAAACCTTCCGTGTAGTCTGCTTTAATACTAATTACCTGTCCTCCGTTGATAGCTTCTCCAGAAGCCATAACCGTTGTTTCAAAATAGTTTTGGTTACCTAAACCGTGTAATTCAGTCGTTTGATTCAAACTTGGTCCAGAAAGTCCTTCCAAAGCAATGAATCTATAACCTGATGCCCACCCCCAATGCATTGAAGGGTTTTGAAAAGACAAAGGTGAACTTGAAGGTTGTAAAGATGGATCTGCTGTGTTTACAGGTTGGTAAACGCCAATATGAAATTTGATTCCTTCAATTGACGTAACATTCAACGATCCCAATGGAATAGATGTATAATTTTCTGCATTTACCAAGGCGATTACATTATCATCAACTGCTAAAACCTGACCTCCATCGTGAATTACAGAAAAGCGAGTGATGTAATATTCCATTCTCGACAACTTGAAGTCATTGCCCAAATTGTTTTGAGCATTTTGATTCATTTGAAAATCATTTGCCCCCAATTTATGGTCAATTACTAATGTTACCTCTGTTTGACTATTTGCCAAAAATCCGATGAATAAAAAGCACACAGAAAGTATGATTAAAGTAAATTTTTTCATGGTTTTATTATTTTAATTGATTTTAAAGATACAATATCTTCGCGTAAAAAGTTGATGATTAGGAATTTATTATTGTAAACCTACCATGCGTTTCATCCCCGAAGGCAGTTATAATCAATTTAATTTCAATGTGTTATTTGTGCAATAGTTATACAGCCGTTGTGATTCTGGGAGATGTAATCAATTGTTAATACAGGCTGATTTCTCCTCAAAAATTCGTAACTTTGAGTGTTATGCGCAATTGGATTTTAATATCAATGGTACTCACTTGTCTCACTATGAGTTTTGATACTGTCGCTTGTGGAAATTCAAATAAAGACACTAAAAAAGAAAAGGCAAGCAATAAGAGCTGTTGCTCATCTGAAAATTCCGGTCAGGAAAAAAACTGCTGTTGTTCTGATTCCGATAGCCAGAAAAAAGATTCTAAAGAATGTGATGGGAGTTGTAAACACAAGGGATGCAATTCTTCAACTATCTCTAGCTATTATTTAAATTCTGAAGAATTTGTTCCAATCACTCCAATCATTTTTATAGAAGAAGTTCAGAATTTATGGAGCTATTCTCAATCAAAAATTAGTCCTGTTTATCTCGCAATTTGGCAACCGCCAAAGATATAATCTCTTCACTGGATAGCCAAAAGTGCGTCCAATTCAAAACAATATCCAATAACTTAAAATTAATTAAAAGTATTTCACCTTAAGCGGTTCGATATGCTCAATACTAATCTGGGACAATCTTTTTTGATCCCACAAAAAATATAAATATGAAATTTTTTAGCAAAATAACGATTGCAGCTGCTTTCTTGCTCTCGATTACTTCTTGCGCCTCAGGCTTTAAAAATGCAACAACCCAAACCGTTCAAATCAATGGAAATTGTGGTATGTGCGAAACAACAATTGAGAATGCTGGCAACAAAAAGAAAGAGGCAACTTTAGACTGGAACAGAGAAACAAAACTTGCCGTATTGGTATACGATTCTGTAAAAACGAACCGTGACGAGATATTAAAAAGAGTAGCTCTGGCTGGTTATGACAATCAAAGCTTCCGCGCTGACGATGCAGTTTATAACTCACTTCCTGGTTGCTGTCATTATTCTCGTGAAATTAGTGACGCCACACCGAAAAAGGGTGCGTTGGAAGAACATAGCGGACATGATCATCAAATGGACGTAGCAGTAATTGAAAGCGTTGATGAGAAAGTTGTGGATGTGCCAACCATCAATCAATTAGTTCCAATTTATGAAAGTTACTTCGCCGTAAAAGATGCATTGGTTAGCACAAACGGTAAAAAAGCTTCAGCAAGTGCGAAAATTCTTGTCGACAATCTTAACGCAGTTAAAATGGAAACACTCGGCGTAGAAGAACATGCAGTTTGGATGGGAGTCAAAGATGATTTGATTTTTAACGCAAAACATATTTTCGACACACAAGATCCATCACATCAACGCGATCATTTTGATGCATTATCGAATGGTATTTACAAATTGATGAAAGCTTCAAAATACGATGCGACAGTTTACTATCAATTTTGCCCTATGGCGAATGATGGAAAAGGGGCAAATTGGTTGAGTACAGACAAGGAAATTAAAAATCCTTATTACGGATCGCAAATGTTGAGTTGCGGAAAAACAGTTGAAACGATTAAAAAATGAGGCTGTATCTGAAAAATATGGTTTGTCAAAGATGTATTCTAATGGTGAGGTCTGTGTTCGAAAAACATGGACTTCACATTACATCTATGGAACTAGGTCACGTTGACATTAATGAATCGGATATCTCAAGCCTTAAAGAAAATTTAATCGCGGAACTGAATGAACTAGGTTTTGAACTGATTGATGATAAAAAAAGCCAAACAATAGAGAGAATAAAAACACTCATCATTGATTTGGTTCACCAAAAAAACAACGATTTGAAAATCAATCTTTCAGATTATTTATCGTCTCAGATGAACCAAGAGTATGGCGCTATTAGTCATCTATTCTCTGAAGTAGAAAACAAGACGATAGAAAAATACTTCATAGCCCAAAAAATAGAAAGAGTCAAGGAATTGATTATGTACGATGAAATGAATCTAAGTGAAATTGCCTTTCTCTTGAAATATAGCAGCGTTGCCTACCTAAGTAATCAATTTAAAAATGTCACAGGTTTTTCTCCAACTTACTTCAAAAATTTAAAAAAACAGAAAAGAAACAAAATTGACACGCTCTGAATCTTATAAATTGTTTCAAAAATTCTATAACATTTTGGCGAAGTTTCTTGGGACCTTTGTACAGACATAAATATTATCAAAAATGGAACATAAATATACGGTAACAGGAATGAGTTGTGCCAGCTGTGAAGCTACGGTGGGAGCTAAATTGTTGTCACTTGAACCTATTACGAAAGTTCTTTTGTCCAAAGAGGATAAGACGGCCAAAATTACCATGAGCAAGCATGTTTCTATAGACGAGATGCAAAATGCTTTGGGCGGAGCTGAAGGAAAATACCAAATATCTGTCTTCTCAGAAAATACAAACGAACCCAAAGCTTGCTGTTCTGTTGGTGGTGAGGAAAAACATACACACATTCCCAATCATGTCAAACAATCAGGGAAATATTATTGCCCCATGCAATGCGAAGGCGATAAGACCTACGATCAGCCCGGAAATTGTCCTGTTTGTGGAATGAACCTTGAAAAAGCTCCTTCATTTGGACCAAGTGAAACACAATATACTTGTCCTATGCACCCAGAAATCATTCAAAATGGACCTGGATCGTGTCCGAAATGTGGGATGGATTTGGTGCCAATGGCTCCGACCGAATCTGAAGAGGATGGCACGTATCGCGAACTCTCCAAAAAAATGAAAGTTGCGCTGCTGTTCACTGTCCCTGTTTTCATTATTGCGATGATGGAAATGTTACCCAACAATCCTTTACATAAAATCATGAGTAATAACTCATGGAATTGGGCGCAGTTTTTACTGTCTTTGCCTGTTGTGTTTTATGCAGGTTGGATGTTTTTCGTTCGTGCATACAAATCGATCGTAACCATGAATTTAAACATGTTCACCTTAATCGGAATTGGAACTGGGGTCGCGTTTATTTTTAGTTTGTTTGGTTTGTTTTTACCCGACGTATTTCCACAAGAATTTAAAAATGAAGAGGGAAATGTTTTTCTTTATTTCGAGGCTACAACGGTAATTTTAACCTTGGTTCTATTAGGTCAATTACTGGAAGCTCGGGCACATAGTAAAACGAGCGGAGCAATAAAAGAACTGATGAAGTTGGCGCCAAGTGAAGCTACTCTGGTCGAGGACAATGCCGATAAAGTGATTTCTATTCATGATATAAAAGTTGGAAACATACTTCGTGTAAAACCAGGAGAGAAAATTCCTGTCGATGGAAAAATCACCGATGGTGAAACAGATATTGACGAATCCATGATTACTGGAGAGCCAATTCCTGTCGACAAAAAAGAAGGTGACTTGGTAAATTCAGGAACGATCAACGGAAACAAATCATTCTTGATGGTGGCCGAGAAAGTTGGGTCAGATACGCTACTTGCTCAAATTGTGCAGATGGTCAGCGATGCAAGTCGTTCCAGAGCACCGATTCAAAAACTAGCCGATTCTATAGCCAAATATTTCGTTCCAATCGTTGTTGGTATTTCGATAATAACCTTCTTCATCTGGTATTTCTTTGGACCAGATCCTGCAGCCGTTTATGGATTCGTAAATGCTGTTGCGGTATTGATTATTGCTTGTCCATGTGCTTTAGGTTTAGCAACTCCTATGTCCGTTATGGTTGGTGTTGGAAAAGGAGCTCAGTCTGGAGTGCTTATCAAAAATGCCGAGGCCTTAGAAAAAATGGACAAGGTTGATGTGCTGATTACAGACAAAACCGGAACAATCACAGTAGGGAAACCATCCATGGAAAAGATCGTTGCATTTGAAGGAAATGAGGATGATTTGCTAGTTAAAATTGCTTCTCTTAATCAATCGAGTGAACACCCTTTGGCAAAAGCCGTTGTTGATGCAGCATTGAAGAAAGAGCTTAAATTAGCCAAAGTTGACAACTTCGAAAGTATCACAGGAAAAGGTGTAATTGGAAATATTTCCAATGAAGAAATTGCTCTTGGCAATAAAAAACTAATGGAGCAAATTGGAGCAAGTTCTTCTCCAGAAATAGAAACACAAATTATCAGCGAACAGAAAAAAGGGAAAACCGTTTCTTACATTTCCATTAACAAAATAATCGTCGGTTTCATTACGATCACTGATGCAATAAAAACGTCAAGCAAAGAAGCTATTCGCACTTTAATGGCTCAAGGAATGGAAGTAATTATGTTGACAGGCGACAATGAAAATACTGCCAAATCTGTTGCGGAAGAAATAGGGTTAACCTCCTTCAAAGCGGGTTGTCTTCCTGAAGATAAATTAAAATACATTGAAAAATTGCAAGCCGAAGGGAAAATAGTTGCAATGGCCGGTGATGGTATCAACGATGCGCCTGCATTGGCAATAGCGGACATTGGAATTGCCATGGGAACAGGTACAGATGTAGCTATTGAAAGTGCGAAAATTACCTTGGTAAAAGGTGAACTTTCTGGTATCGTAAAAGCAAAGAACTTGAGTCATGCAGTGATGAAAAACATAAAACAAAATCTGTTTTTTGCCTTCTTCTATAATTTACTTGGTGTACCAATTGCAGCTGGAATTTTGTATCCAGTATTCGGAATGTTATTGTCGCCAATGATTGCGGCATTAGCCATGAGCTTTAGCTCCGTAACCGTCATTTTCAATGCTTTGCGCCTGCGTTTTGTTACGATTTGATATAAAAAAACTAAAATGTTTAATAAAAGAAAATCAATACGGAATATAGTAACTCCAGTAATTTGTCTGCTGCTGTTTAGTGCAAATGGACTTGCGCAAAACATTGTACATTATGATTTATATGTAACTGACACTATTGTCAATTTCACAGGTAAAGAACGACGAGCAATAGCTGTAAATGGACAAATTCCCATGCCAACTTTGACTTTTACGGAGGGTGATACGGCAGAAATTGTTGTGCACAATCAACTCAAGGAAGGCACCACTTTGCATTGGCATGGATTGTACCTTCCGAACAAAGAAGACGGTGTTCCCTATTTAACACAGCTACCAATAAAACCAGGAACGACTCACACCTATCGTTTTGCAATTATTCAAAGTGGAACACACTGGTATCACAGTCATTTTGGTCTACAAGAACAAATAGGTATGTACGGTTCCTTGATTTTAAAGAAAAAAGAAAACGATCCAACTTTTCGGAAAGGAATAGATGACGTTCCTCAAGTTCCTATAATTTTGAGTGAATGGACTGATTTAAATCCTGAAAATATTCACCGAATGCTGCACAACACCAACGACTGGAGTGCAATTAAAAAGAAGAGCACCCAAAGTTATTCGGAGGCCATAGGTGCTGGACATTTTAAAACCAAAATTGGTAATGAATGGAAACGTATGTTGGCGATGGATGTTAGTGACATTTACTACGATCGATTTTTTATAAACGGAACATCAGAGCAACAACTTTCTCAGTTTAAAGCTGGTGATAAAGTCCGACTGCGAATTTCCAATGGTGGGGCTTCCTCCTACTTCTGGTTGAAATATGCTGGCGGAAAAATGACAGTTGTCGCTAACGATGGAAATGACGTTGTTCCTATTGAGGTTGATCGATTAATTATTGGTGTTTCCGAAACCTATGATGTCATTGTAACCATTCCGACAGAAAATCTATCCTATGAGTTTTTAGCAACACCCGAAGACAGAACCAAGTCTGCTTCACTTTACATTGGTGAAGGAGTAAAACAAGTTGCGACTCCTATGCCCAAGCTGAAGTATTTCGAAGGCATGAAAATGATGAATAACATGATGAAGTTGAACGGCAGCATGGATGAAATGGGGATGAGCATGAGCTTGCAAAAAATGGATATGAACACGGTTATGTATCCAGAAATTACTGGAAAAGCAGAGAAAGGTAGACACGAGCACAACAAAAATAAAACAGAAATAGAAGGAATGGATACCATGGAAATGGATCATTCTCAACAAGAAATGGCCAATGAAATGAGCAATATAGTCACCTTAAATTACAACATGCTCAAAGCCCCTGAAATAACTACGCTTCCCGAAAATGCACCTTTACGGGAGATCCGATTTGAGCTTACAGGTAAAATGAATCGCTATGTCTGGAGCATGGACAACCGTGTGCTTTCCGAAGTTGATAAAATTTTAATTAAAAAAGGTGAAACCGTTCGAATAACGATTTACAACAATTCCATGATGCGTCACCCTATGCATTTACATGGACATGATTTTAGAGTCATCAATAAATACGGAGAATATTCTCCTTTGAAAAATGTTTTAGACATCATGCCTATGGAAACGGATGTCATCGAATTCAGTGCCAATTTGGAGGGTGATTGGTTTTTCCATTGTCATATATTGTATCACATGATGGCTGGAATGAACCGTGTTTTCTCTTACGAAGATCAAGCACCCAATCCCTATTTGCCTAACAAACCAAAAGCATATCGGAATTTACAGCAAGAAAGTAATGGCTTGCATTTTATGTTTGCGAATGATTTTGCCACTAACGGAAATGACGGTAACTTGATGTTTCAAAATACACGATGGAGTCTTGGAACGGAATGGAGATTGGGCTACCATGACAGACACGGTTACGAAACAGAAACACACATCGGGCGGTACATTGGCAAAAATCAATGGTTCATGCCATTTGTAGGTTTCGATTGGCGATATAGAGTTCAGAATGGTGTTGCGGAAGAAAATTTATTTGGACAAAGAAGCACCAAGGATCAAAGGTCTGTGTTCAGTGTAGGGTTCAATTACACTTTACCCATGTTACTCGTATTTCAAGCGGAGGTATTCACGGACGGCAATTTGCGTTTGCAACTGAGTCGCATGGACATTCCTTTATCACCAAGATTGCGTGGACGGTTTATGGTCAATACCGATAAAGAATATATGGTGGGATTAGGATATATTCTCAATCGTTTCTTCACATTATCAACGCATTATGATAGTGATATGGGTGTTGGTTTTGGGGTGAATATTACTTATTAATTAAAAGTCCTTACATCATGAAAATGAATTAAGTCTAGTAATCATTTGGTCAAAAAACACATTTTAAAATGTTAAATAATATTATCAAATTCTTTCTTGACAATAAACTAGTTACTTGGTTAATGCTCGGTATGTTTGTTATCTGGGGATTCGTTACTGCTCCGTTTAATTTTGAATCCGATTGGTTGCCAAGAGATCCTGTGGCTGTTGACGCAATCCCTGATATTGGAGAAAATCAACAAATAATTTTCACCAAATGGATGGGGCGATCGCCTCAAGATGTTGAGGATCAAATAACCTATCCCTTAACCTCATCCTTGCTTGGAATCCCTGGAGTAAAAAGTGTTAGAAGTAATTCTATGTTCGGTTTTTCAAGCATCTATTTGATATTTGAGGATGACATAGAGTTTTATTGGAGTAGAAGTAGAATTCTCGAAAAACTTAATTCTCTTCCTGCAAATTTACTTCCTGATGGTGTTCAGCCTGCCTTGGGCCCTGATGCCACTGCTTTAGGACAAATCTATTGGTATACTCTTGAAGGACAAGATAAAGATGGAAATACTACTGGTGGATGGGATCTGCAGGAATTAAGAACCATTCAGGATTTCTATGTGAAAAATGCTTTACAATCTTCAGGTGGAGTTTCAGAAGTAGCTTCGATTGGAGGATTTGTAAAAGAATATCAAGTTGATGTTAATCCTGAAAAAATGAAAGCCTACGGAGTCACACTTGCACAAGTGATGAAGGCAACGAAAGAAAGTAACCTTGATATTGGAGCCCAGACGCTCGAAATTAACATGGTTGAATATTTCGTTAGAGGACTGGGATATGTAAAGTCGATTGAAGACATTGAGCAAAGCGTTGTAAACGTTGAAAATAACGTACCCATTAGAATTAAAGATATTGCCGTAGTCCATTTAGGGCCAGCAACCCGAAGAGGTATTTTAGACAAAGCAGGTACGCCAGCAGTCGGAGGAGTTGTAGTCGCTCGTTATGGTTCTAACCCACTTGAAATAATCAACAACGTTAAAAAGAAAATTGAAGAAATAAAAAGTGGATTACCCAGTAAAAAATTAAAGGACGGAACAATATCTAAAGTGACAATAGTACCGTTTTATGACAGAACACAATTAATAAACGAAACCATAGGAACCTTAGAGGAAGCCTTGACTTTGGAGGTTTTAATAACGATAATTGTCGTTATTCTGATGTTGTTAAATCTGAAGTCTTCTTTGCTAATATCAGCTTCTTTACCCGTTGCCGTTTTCATGTGTTTCATTGCCATGCGTTATTTTGGCATCGATGCTAATATTGTAGCCTTGTCTGGAATTGCTATTGCCGTGGGGACGATGGTGGATATGGGAATTGTGCTCACCGAAAGTATGATAACCCAGATGAAAATTGCCCCTCCCGAACAGCCATTGCAAAAAACAATCTACATAGCAACGGTAGACGTCGCTTCTGCCGTAATAACGGCCGTAGCGACTACAATTGTCAGTTTTTTACCTGTTTTCACCATGCAAGCTTCGGAAGGGAAATTGTTTAGACCTTTAGCTTACACGAAATCCTTTGCGTTGATCGCTTCGATTATTTTGGCCATCACCGTAATTCCTGCCATGGCGGTTCAAGTATTCAAATTTAAAAGTAAGGGGAAAACGTCTAGTTATTTTACAAATGGTGGTTTGGTTTTGCTGTCAATAATTCTCTTATTCACCTCCTACTCTTTTTTCGGATTATTTGGTCTAACTGTAGGAGTAGGCGGTATTCTTAATAATTATTACAAAGGCAAAAAGTCAGATGTGTGGTTTGGCCGCTTTGATTTAATCAGAAACATCGTTTATGCATTGATAGTTGCTTGGTTATTATCCAGAACATGGATGCCATTAGGTGTATTAAAATCTGAGTTTACCAATTTCATTTTTGTAATTCTAATTATCGGACTTCTTATCGGACTATTCTATGTTGTAATTCACTATTACGAAAAGATATTGAGGTTCTTGATATCAATTAAATATGTTTTTGTTGGTTTGTTGTTGTTGTTACTATTTGGTGGGTATTCTGTATTCAAAAACACAGGACAAGAGTTCATGCCATCTCTAAACGAAGGTTCTTTCCTCCTAATGCCAACTTCTATGCCTCATTCGGGCATGGAGGTTAATGAAGCTAATTTACGTCTGTTAGACATGTCTGTTTCTTCAATACCGGAAGTTGAAATGGTGGTTGGTAAAGCTGGTCGAATTGAAAGTTCATTGGACCCTGCACCGATGAGCATGTACGAAAATATCATCTCTTACAAGTCGGAATACAAACTTGATGATGATGGACGTCGCATAAGGTACAGAGTTGATGAAGACGGTGAGTTTGCTATGGATAAAAATGGTGATCTTATCCCAGACACTGATGGTAATTATTTTAGACAATGGAGAGATAATATTAAGTCCCCAGATGACATCTGGGATGAAATCGTTAATGCTACAAAACTACCTGGTTTAACTTCTGCGCCTAAATTACAACCTATCGAAACTCGACTTGTCATGTTGCAGACAGGAATGAGAGCGCCAATGGGTATTAAAGTAAAAGGAACCGACTTAAAAACGATCGAAGCTTTTGGCTTAGAGTTAGAAATGTTTTTAAAAGAGGTGAAAGGGGTAAAGTCATCTGCAGTTTTTGCCGAAAGAATTGTTGGGAAACCCTACATGATGCTCGATATTAGAAGAGATATTATTAGTAAATATGGTTTATCGATAATTAATGTTCAAAACCAAATTCAAACAGCAATTGGTGGAATGGTAATGACATCTACTGTGGAAGGAAGAGAACGTTATGGTATACGCTTACGTTACCCAATAGAATCCCGAAATGACCCGGAAAAAATTAAGGCAATTTATGTTGCTACTCCAGATGGAATGCAAGTACCACTGGGTGATTTAGTGAATATAAAGTATGAACAAGGTCCACAATCTATAAAAAGTGAAGATGGTTTTTTAGTAGGGTATGTGCTATTTGATAAATTGGATGGTTTCTCTGAAGTGGAGTTGGTAAACGACGCACAAGCTTTTTTGGATGGTAAAATAAAAGACGGGGCATTAAAGTTGCCCACTGGAGTAACATACAAATTTGCCGGGAATTATGAGCAACAAGTCAGAGCAAGTAAACGATTGGGAATCGTAATACCAATTTCGCTGGTTCTTATTTTTCTTATTCTCTATTTCCAATTCAAATCTGTTGTGACCTCTTTATTTGTTTTCTCTGGGGTTTTCGTAGCCTTTTCTGGAGGATTTATAATGATCTGGCTGTACGGACAAGATTGGTTCATGAATTTTGACTTTTTCGGCACAAACATGAGAGATCTGTTTCAAATGCGCTCCATTAATTTAAGCGTTGCCGTTTGGGTAGGTTTCCTTGCTTTGTTCGGAATTGCAACAGATGATGGCGTTTTGGTTGCAACCTTTTTAAAACAAAGCTTCAAGGATAATAAGCCAAATTCCATAGCCGAAATAAAGGATGCCGTTATAGAAGGTGGATTAAGACGAGTTAAACCAGCAATGATGACAACTGCAACAACCATTCTAGCACTTTTACCCATTTTAACTTCTACAGGTAAAGGATCCGACATTATGCTTCCAATGGCTATTCCATCTTTTGGCGGAATGGTACTAAATATCATAACCATGTTCACGGTTCCGATTCTTTATTTCATGTGGCAGGAATCTAGGTTTAAATGGGGGTTATACAAAACTCGAAAAGAAACGATAAAAATTAATAAAGATGAAAGTTTTTAAATATTTACTCTTATTCTATATTTTGACAATAGTCAATTTTAGCAAGCTCAATGCCCAGTCATTAGATAGCTTGTTACAATTGGTCGTTGAAAACAATACTCAATTAAAAGCGATAGAGCTAGAGTATCAATCCATTCTTGCCAAGCAAAGTCAAGTTAGTCAATTGCCGAATCCTCAATTTGGAGTTGGAATTCCCGTACTTAGACCTGAAACTCGATTAGGCCCACAAATGGTTATGGTCAGTGCTACACAATTTTTCCCTTGGTTTGGAACCTTAAAATCAAAAGAGGCAGTTGTTGTTTCAATGTCTAAAGTAAAATATGAACAACTAGCTATAGTCAAATTAGATTTATTCTATGAAGTTCAAAGCGCCTATTTTCAATTGTATTTCCTTAACCAAAAGCTTGCAATTCTCGCGAAAAACATTCAAATTTTTGAATCTTTAGAAAGCGTTTCTCTTGCGAAAATTGAAAGTGGCCAATCAACTTTAGCTGATGTGCTAAGAATACAGACTAGGTTGCAAGGTCTTCGCCAGCAAATACTCATGATAGAAAATGACAAATCCATTTTTGAATCAACCATCAATGAGATCACCAAACAACCTATTGGTTCAAAAATAATAGTTTCAGATAATTTAATTCTTCCTGCAA
This sequence comes from uncultured Flavobacteriales bacterium, assembly GCA_963977135.1. Taxonomy (GTDB): domain Bacteria; phylum Bacteroidota; class Bacteroidia; order Flavobacteriales_D; family Crocinitomicaceae; genus UBA2040. Next base: position 607,618 of record CAXBNN010000002.1, read on the forward strand.
TGGAGTTTAACATTGAGTCCTTTCGAAGTAAACTTGAATCGAATCATCCATTGATTACCCAAATTAACTATCAAATTGAGCAGTCAAGCAAAACACTTGTGGTTAACTCCAATATGAATAAACCCGCAGTAGGAATTGGATTAGATTACAGCTTAGTCGGTCAAAGAACAGATGCCAACCCACAATACAACGGACGAGACATTTTAGTGCCAAGAGTAATGGTTTCTATCCCAATTTATCGAAAAGCATACAAGGGGAAAATTGAAGAAGAGAGATTAATACAAGAATCTTTGGGGTATAAAAAAGAAAATGTTTTAGATAAAATGTTGCGGCTTTTGGTAAGCTATAAAGCAAATTTTGACAATGGCCAATTGGAAAGTGAGCTGTATCAAAATCAAACGAATACCATACAAATGGCATATGATGTTTTGCTTGCAGAATATAGTTCTTCAGGAAAAGGTTTCGAAGAGCTACTGATGGTTCAAAATCAGTTGTTAGATTTTGAGTTAGGCGTTAGCCAAGCAGAGTTAAAGCGTAATTTGGCTCAGAGTAATATTGAACGAATAACTAATTTTTAGTTTAATCAATAATAAATTAATAAAATGAAAAAATACATTCGATACATAGCAATTTTAATCGTTGGGTTAATCGCAGGTTGGCTAATTTTCGGTGGTGATAATTCGGATTCGAAAGAAACGAAATCAGTAAAAAACAATAATTCAACAGAAGAAATTTGGACTTGTTCCATGCATCCTCAAATCAGATTACCAGAACCTGGTGATTGCCCTATTTGCGGAATGGATTTGATTCCTTTGGAAGCAAATGGGAATACAAACCCATTGGTTTTTGAAATGACAGAGGACGCTATGAAAATAGCAAATATTCAAACCACGGTAATTGGAGCGAGTACGAATGATAAAAACGTTTTAAAATTATCTGGTAAGATCAAGGCTGATGAAACCGTGTCGGCAAGTATCGTTTCCCATGTTGCTGGTCGAATTGAAAAGCTATTTGTCAGTTATACGGGCGAAAAAGTGAATCGAGGACAGAAAATTGCTTCTGTATATTCTCCAAAACTAATTACGGCGCAAAAAGAATTACTTGAAGCGTATAAAGTGAAAAATGTAAATCCAAAATTATACGAAGCTACAGTCAACAAATTGAAATATTGGAAAATAACCGATAATCAAATTCAAACGATTATAAATTCGAGCAACGTTATTGAATCATTTAATATTTACGCCGAGCATTCAGGGGTAGTTTCAAAAAAGCGGGTTTCCGTTGGTGACTATTTAAACGAGGGTGAAGTGCTTTTTGATATTCAAAACCTTGATAAATTGTGGGCTGTTTTTGATGTTTATGAAACGGATTTGGCGAATATAAAAGAGGGTATAACTATCAGTTTCTCGACTCCATCATTACCGAATAAAACCTTTAAATCAACCATTGATTTTATTGATCCCGTTATCAACCCCAGCACCCGAGTTGCTAATATTAGAACGAGCATATATAACAGCGGAAATAGCTTAAAACCTGAAATGTTTTTAGAAGGTACTGTATTCAAGAAAAATGGCAATAATGAATCGGTTTCAGTTCCAAAAACAGCTGTACTTTGGACCGGTGAAAGATCAGTTGTATACGTTAAAATTCCCGACTTAAAGATGCCTTCATTTGAGTTTAGAGAAGTTACTCTTGGGCAATCATTAGGCAAGAATTATATTGTTTTGGACGGCATAGCCAATGGGGATGAAGTTGTAACTAACGGTTCTTTTGTGATTGATGCATCAGCTCAGCTGAATAATCAATCCAGTATGATGAATCGAAACTTGCTTAGCACTAATTCGGTAGATGGCGCAGAATCTTTAACTGACTTTACCTCCCAAACCCCACTAGCTTTCAAACAACAATTGGGAACCGTATTAAACAATTATCTAGCTCTTAAAAATAGCTTGGTTAACAGTAACACTTCAACTACAAGAGATAATGGAAAACAATTAATAGCAAACCTGGGAAAAGTAGATATGAGCTTAGTAAAAGGCGAAGCGCATATATATTGGATGAGTCAAGTCGATATAATCAAACAAAACACTGAAAAGTTGGTGGCAACCAAAGACCTAAAAAAACAGCGAGACGTGTTTATTACGCTTTCAAACTCCATCATCAATGTTACAAAAGCCTTTGGGGTAGAAAAAGGAAAGTACTATGTTCAATTTTGTCCTATGGCTCAGGACAATAAAGGTGCTTTTTGGTTGAGTACTGACAAGTCGATTAAAAATCCATATTACGGTGATGAAATGCTCACGTGTGGGTCCAATAAAGAGACAATAACTAAGGATTTTAAAATTAAATCAAACAAAGTTTCAAATAACAGTAGTCCCATGAGTGGACATAATCATTAACAATTAAATATAAATAACTATGAAAAAAGCAAAATTAAAAATTAGCGCAGCTCTATTTTTAGGGGCATTTGCATTAACAAGTTGTGGATATGCGCAAGAATCAAATGCAAACATGGAAACAACAGAATTTAAGGTTTTTGGTAACTGTGGAATGTGCGAAAAAACCATAGAAGGTTCATTGAACGGCCAAGACGGTATTGGAACTGCGGATTGGGACAAAGACACGAAAATGATTTCCGTTTCTTATGATGCCAAAAAATTAGATGAGAATAAAATCAAACAAATGATTGCAAGTGTTGGATATGACACAGATTCACATCGTGCGAAAAAATCAACTTATTCTTCGTTGCCAGGATGTTGTCAATACCAAAGACCAGAAAAATCCAATGAAATTAATACCGACGAACAAAATATAAAGTCAAAATAAATACACGATTTCAGAGGTAGAAATTTCAAAATAAACTGGTTATTTGATAATCGATAATTGTTCTATTTTGAGTGGAATATCGCTTAATAAACTCACGAGTGATGAAATAGGAATCCAAGGAATATCATACTATGAAAATCGATTAGTTTTAAGAATTCCATATCTTTATATAAACAAAATGATGAAAAATTTTACGGTCACCTTTCTTGTCTTTTTAGGCGTTTCATATCAATCGTTTAGCCAGAATCCATTGGTGATTCCTAGCACTTTAAACGGAACGAATATTAACCTCACTCTTCAAAATGGCACACACCAGTTTTTGCCTGGAGCAATTACAAACACAAACGGTGCAAATGGAGACATTCTTGCACCAACTTTGATTCTGAACCAAGGAGATTTTGTCAATTTTTCAGTAAATAATCAACTGGGAGATTCCACTACCATACATTGGCATGGTTTGCATGTTGCTCCTGAAAACGACGGTGGGCCGCACACAGCAATTGTACCTAATGCAACTTGGACGCCTTCGTTTACAATCTTAGACAAAGCAGCGACTTACTGGTATCACCCGCATTTACACCATAAAACGGACATGCAAGTCTCCAAAGGATTGGCAGGATTAATTATTGTAAAAGATGCTGAAGAAGCCGCTTTGAATTTGCCACGAACCTATGGTCAAGATGATTTTCCAATCATTATTCAAACAAAAGATTTTGACGCAAATAACCAAGTTATGCACCATTCAAACTCTGATGATGTATTAATGGTGAACGCGACTATCGATCCATATCTGGATGTTCCATCACAAGTGGTGCGCTACAGAATATTGAACGGTTCATCTCAGCGTGCGTTCAATATAGGATTAACAGCAAATATGACTTTCCAGCAAATTGCTTCGGATGGTGGATTACTTTCATCTCCAGTTCCTTTAACAAGATTACTTTTGGCTCCAGGTGAAAGAGCTGAAATATTGGTGAATTTTACTGGAATGTCCGGACAAACTATCTACTTAGAAAGTTTTGCTTCTGAATTACCAAATGGAATCTACGGTGCAACTTTTCCTGGAATGGGAGCTGGTTTGACAATGACTGGCTATAATCCAAACCCTTTGAATGGAACGGATTTTAACATTATCAAATTTAATGTTGGCGCACAAACTGGCTCACCTGTTACAACAGTTCCTGCAACCCTTGCGACAGTAACACCAATTCCAGAAGTAAACTCAAATATTACTCGAGCATTAACTTTTGCTCCAGTAACTATGGGCATGAATCAGTTGAACGGAGAGTTTCTTATCAATAATTTGTCCTACAACATGATGTTTGTGAATTACACCATTCCATTCAACAATACGGAAATTTGGCAATTGACCAATAATTCAGCAATATCTCACCCTTTCCACATTCACGATGTGCAATTTTATATTCTGACCAGAAATGGTGTAGCTCCACCTTTAAATGAACAAGGCAGAAAAGATGTGGTTTTAGTAAAACCTCAAGAAACTGTTCGATTCATAACCAAATTTGAAGATTTCGCCAATTCCTCTGTGCCGTATATGTACCATTGTCATTTGTTAAAACATGAAGACGGTGGAATGATGGGCCAATTTGTGATAGGACCTGAGATTGTTGGCCTACAAGAAAATGATGTCAATAATCTAATTAGCATTTACCCAAACCCGAGCAACGAAAGTGTTACATTGGACTTTGCTAAGGCTACATTTGACATAAAATCTGTTGTCGTTCGAGACCAGTATGGAAAGGAAATCCAATCGTTAAATGTAGGTTCAATAAAAAATCATTATCTTGCGGTTGATGTAAGTAGTTACTCAAGTGGTGTTTACTATTTTTCAATATCCGGTGAAAACACCTCTCAAATTAAGAAATTTATAAAATTGTAATGCTCTGATTCCATTGATTTTCAAAGGATGCAATGAAATTTCAATAAAGAACTATGAAAATAATTTTTACGCTTTTTTTATTTTTAACTCTAATTTACGCCTGTAAAAAAACAATCCTTAACAACCCTGCTGGTGAAGTGGTCGTTTACGATCCAACACCATATGTTATTGATTATGGAACAACACTTTCTGCGCCAAATATTCCAACAGATAATCCTTTAACAGAAGCCAAGGTTCAATTAGGTCGTATGTTATTTTATAGCAAGAAACTTTCTGGAGATGGCACAATGGCATGCGCAGGTTGTCACAAACAAGAAAATGCATTTTCTGATATCGACCAATTCTCCACAGGAATTCAAGGTTTAAAAGGTGGCAGACAGGCAATGGCTATTGTAAATATGGCTTGGAATACAAATCAATTCTTTTGGGATGGCCGAGCTAATTTGCTGCGAGATCAATCTTTGTTACCGATACAAGATCCTTTGGAAATGCATGAAACTTTACCTAATGTAGTGAGCAAACTTAAAGGTGATACAGAAATGAAGGTTCAATTTATTAAAGCATTTGGATCAAGAGAAATTACAACGGAGAAAATTTCATTGGCTTTGGAAGCATTCATGAACACTTTGGTTTCAGGAAATTCTAAATACGATCAATTCTTAGCCGGAACTGCTACTTTGAGTGCAAGTGAATTACGCGGAAAAGATTTGTTTTTTGATGAATACAATCCGGGGTTCCCAAATCTTTCTGGGGCCGATTGTGCGCATTGCCATTCTGGAAGCAATTTTGAAAACGATCAATACATGAACAATGGCTTGGATTTGGAAGCCAATATTATGGATAACGGACGAATGAAAGCGACAATGAACTCTGCTGACAAAGGTAAATTCAAAGTGCCTACTTTGCGAAATGTCGAGGTTACATTCCCGTACATGCACGATGGTCGATTCAATACTTTGGAAGAAGTTGTGGATCATTACAACAATGATATTCGCACTTCAAATACCTTGGATCCAGCCTTACAAGCAACGCAATCAACAGGTTTGATGTTGACTTCCCAAGATAAAATTGACTTGGTGAACTTCTTGAAAACATTGACCGATAATTCGTTTTTGACCAATCCAGCCTATAAGGATCCTAATTGATTTGATGACGGATTGCGGATTGCGGATTGCGGAAAATTCGCTTTTTATACCTTAAATCCTTGATTCTACAATTGATTTGGGACTAAACCTTGTGCTTTTTAATGAACTTCCAATCGGTTAAGGTGTAGAGGAAATCAATAAGATTCTGCGTTTCTGAATCAGAAAGTTCAAATGGTTTTATGAGTTCATTTTTGTTCGCGTGATTTTTTCCGCCCGATTTATAATGTGCAATTACTCCTTTTAAACTTGAAATACTGCCGTCGTGCATGTAAGGTGCAGTCAACTGAATATTGCGCAAGGTGGGAATCTTAAAGAGTGCTCGGTCCGATTCTAACTCTGTAGCACGCATGCGACCAGAATCTGCGTAAATTTCATACAATCCATTATTCTGTGTCGAAAAATTGGTGAAATTAAAGCCACTATGACATTGGGCACAATGCAATTTATTGAAAAATAAATCCCTTCCTTTTTCCTCAGAATCACTTAGTTTCCGTTTGCCTTTTTTGTACAAATCGTATTTGGAATTGTAACTAATCAAAGTCCGCTGATAGGTTCCCAACGCCCTTGTAATCACATATCCATCTACGGCGTTTCTTCCATAACTTTTTTGAGCTTGTTTCACGTAAGAAGGATCTTGATTTAGTCGTTTGGCTAACTCCACCATATTGAAATCCATTTCTTCATGCTCTTGAATTGGGACGAGCGCTTGCATTTCTAATGTGGTCAAAAATCCATCGAATAAATAAACGGGGTTGTAACCAACGTTGGTTAAAGTCGGTGCATTTCGTTTTGCAAAACGACCTTCTACTCCTCCCGAAATGGACTGGTCATCGGCAAAAGCTAATGCTGGATTGTGACAAGAAATACAAGCAACTTCTCCATTGACAGATAAATTTTTGTCGAAGAACAATCGCTTTCCAAGGGCAACACGATCTTTCGTGATTTCATTTCCTTCAGGGATTTTCATTTCTGGAAAGTCAGCCGGAAGTCCTTTGAAATAGTTCTTTTTTCCAAATCCGACCAATAGACTAGAAATGGCAAAAAATGCAACTACCAAAAAATATGGAATAAAACGTGTCCCTCTTTTTTTCACGAAATAAAGATAGTGAAAAGGATGCACAATTTATGTCACACTATATTGGCATTATTGCGAAGTTGGCGGTTGGCATTATTGCGAAGTTGGCGGTTGGCGGTTGGCGGTTGGCGGTTGGCGGTTGGCGGTTGGCGGTTGGCGGTTGGCGGAAAATAAAAAAATATACTGTCAAAAGTAGCGCCTCGGAGTCAATTTCGCATTTTATTTTATCTTTAGTCAACCTAAAACCAGAGTATGTACATTTTAAGATTTGCTTTTTTATTCATTCCACTATTCTTTACTACGTTTTTTGCGCAAAGCTATTCGAAAAAGGATTTATTGCTCGACCTAAATTACATGGATTCTGCATTTCGATATGGACATCCATCAAATCTTGCCTTCAGTGAAAAATTAGACTTTCGTCCAAAAATTCAAGAAGTCGCGAGTCGTTTGCCTGAAATGCTCACCAAAAATCAATATGAAAATGCTGTTCGAGAAGTATTGATGGAGGTGAAATGTTTGCACACGTCTTATGCTGGGTGGAGTGGTAAAGAATCAAAAATGGAAATTCCAAAAACGTATTTTCCATACTTCGTCTTTACCGATGGAGAGAAAATCTGGATCAATGAAAAAGTAAACGATAGTATCTCTTCTACTCTGGAATTTGGCGATGAATTGATTTCCATCAATGGATACAAAGTCGATAGTATTTTACCCATTATGCTCAATACGCATCCAGATGACGGCACCGGGCGACAAATAAACAAGTACATCATCAACAATTTTTTTCCACAAAGTTTAATGAAGGTCATTCCTAACGATCCGTTTTTCCAGGTGGTTGCTACTGACAAATCAGGTGTCGAAAAGGCAAGTATTGTCTATCCATGTGCCTTTAAACCAAAGATAGAAACGGATGCAGAAATTTTAATTGAAGGAAAGCAGGAATATTACTCTATCCTAAATAATTCTATCGGCTATTTGCGCATCAAGTCTTTTCAAGGAGCAGAAAGAGAATTCTATGAAAAAGTCTTCCAGAGCATTTCGGACAGTAATGTGCAAACGCTCATTCTCGATTTAAGAAACAACCCTGGCGGAAACTTGTATACCTGCAAAGCCCTACTCTCCTATCTTTTGCCCGATACGAGCCAATTTACAATGACTTACCCGAATGATAATATGCGCTCTTTCCTGCCTTGGAAAAATAGACGCAAACTGAAAACGCAAAATTTCATTCTCCGCCGTATGAAGTCCGATTCTTTTGAAAAAACTGAGGATGCAAAAATCTATACGCAGCAAATTATTCCAGATTCCGAATTGAATTTCAAGGGAAAGTTATACGTTCTTACGAGTGAATTAACGGCATCTGGCGCTAGCTTTGTTTCTTCTTATACTCGACACCACAGAGAATCCACTTTAATCGGTCAAATGACAGGCGGAGGCGAATACTGGCTCAACGCGGCCCCAGGAAATTACCCCTTAATGAAACTCCCTGAATCGGAAATAGTAATCCAAACGGCAACGCATCACATTCGTTTCGATGTCCCAACGACTCATTTCAATGGAATTGTCCCTGATATTTTAATCGAATACGACGCGACTACTTTTGGGAAAAGGGATTTGGAAATGGAAAGGGTTTTTGAGATGATAGCGAGGTAGAGGCTGTTGGCTGTTGGCTTTTGGCTTTTGGCTTTTGGCTTTTGGCTTTTGGCTTTTGGCTTTTGGCTTTTGGCT